>CBIHOG010000046.1:0-45157 GCA_966211435.1 uncultured Variovorax sp.
AGCGCGCCTGCCTGCACCAGGTGATCGCGCAATCCACCGGCCGGCCGCTGGCGCCCGTGAATGAAGCCCTCGCCACGCAAGTGGCGGCGCAGGTGCAGGGCGAGCGCGAGCAGTCGGACCTGTTCTTCGAGGCGCTCAGGCGCCTGCTGCCGGCAAAGCGCTGAGTCGAGTCGTCGTCAGCGCGCCGCCGCGTAGGCCGGCGGATTCGCCACGAAGCCCTGCTTCAGCTGGCGCGTGGTCTCGTCGGCCAGCACTTCGGGCAGCCCTGCCTCGACAGCCGCGAAAACCTGCTTCGCCACGTCGTCCGGCGAGGCCTTGTTGCCCGGCGCGTCGCGCGCCATATCGGTGTCCATGAAGGCCACGTGCAGGCTGGTCACCAGCGTGCCTTGCCCGCGCAGCTCGTTGCGCAGGCCATTGCTCAGCGACCATGCGGCCGACTTCGAGGCGCTGTAGGTCGCGGCACTCGGCAGACTGAGCCAGCTCAGCGCCGAAAGCACGTTGACGATCGCGCCGCCGCCGTTCTTCGCGAGCACCGGCGCGAAGGCGCGGCTCATGGCCCAAGGCCCGAAGAAGTTGGTCTCCAACTCCGCGCGCGCGGCATCCATCGCGTCGGGCGATGACAGGAAGGTCGCGCCGCGCGAGATGCCCGCGTTGTTGATGAGCAGCGTGACGTCGCCGCATTCGCGCGCGGCGGCGGCGACCTGCTGCGCGTTCGTCACGTCCAGCGAGATGGCCTGCACGCCTTCAAGGCCGACCGACTTCGCATCGCGCGCCGCCGCATAGACCTTCTTCGCGCCGGCGGCGAGCGCCGCGCGCGCGAAAGCCAGGCCGAGGCCGCGGTTCGCGCCGGTCACGAGGACGACAGAGTCTTTGATCTTCATGGTGAATCTCCAGGAGGGTGGTAGGTGGGGAAGGCTGCGGCTCAGGCCTGCTGCAAGCGGCGCAGAAGGCCGGAGGTGGTGCGTGGCCAGCCAACGCGTCCGAACCACGCGCCACCGGCGATGGCGGCGGCGATGACCACCCCGTAGACCAGCAAGGCAACGCCCTGCGCGGCAAAGACGTGCGAGAGTTCGTTGCCCCAGCGCAGCGCCAGCCAGCCGCCGATGCCGGCCACGGCCAGGCGCGCGAGGTTGCCCAGCACCGGCCACAGCAGCCGCCCCGCGCCCTGCGACGCGAAGTACAGCACCAGGCCGACGCCGAAGAAGCCGTAGAACGGCCCCACCATGCGCAGGTACTGCGCCCCCGCGTCGAGCATTGCCGGATCGTCGCCGAACAGCATCAGCCACTGCCTGGGAAAGATCGCCGCCGCGAGCCCGATGCCGCCCGCCAGCACGAAGGAAATGCCGGTGCCCGCCCAGGTGGCCTGCAATGCGCGCTCGCGCTGGCCGGCGCCGATGCAGGTGCCGACCATCGCGACCAGCGGCGCTCCGAGGCCGAAGATCAGAGGGATGAGCAGGTACTCGAGTCGCGAGGCCGTGCCATACCCGGCGATGGCGCCCGGCCCGAAGTGGCCCGACAGCGCGGTCGCGATCCCGATCGAGAGATTGGTCGCGACAGTCGAGATCGCGCCCACCAGGCCGACGCGCAGGATGTCGCTGAAGAAGGGCCAGCGCAGCCGCACGCCGGAGAGCGAGGGCTTGAGCAGGCTGCGGCTGGAGCGCATGTACATCCACAGCGCGATCGTCCCGCCGAGGTAGTACACCAGCAGCGCGATGGCGCCGCCCGCGATGCCCATGCCCGGGATCGGCCCCCAGCCGAAGATCAGCAGCGGCGAGAGCGGGATCATCACGACCACGCCGGCCACCGTCACGTTGGCCGGCACCGACATGTTGCCGGTGCCGCGGATCACGGCCGCCATCGAATTGAAGAGCCACACCAGCACCGCGCCCGCGAAGACCCAGTGCGAGTAGGTGAGCGCCGCCTCCAGCGAGCCGCCCGTGCCGCCCATCAGCGAATAGAGCCAGCGCCCGCAGAGCACCAGCGCCAGCGTGAAGGCGATGCCGAAACCCAGCGCGATGATGAGCGCGTGCAGCACCAGCGCATCCGCATCCTCGCGCCGCCCCGCGCCGAGCGCACGCGCGATGGCCGAGGCGATGCCGCCGCCCATCGCGCCGGCCGAGGTGGTCTGCATCAGCATCACGATGGGGAAGACCAGCGCCATGCCGGCGAGCGCATCGGTGCCGAGCTTGCCGACGAAGTAGGTCTCGATGAGGCCCACGGAGGCCTGCGCGACCATCACGAGCACATTGGGCGCCGCGAGCCGCAGCAGCGTGGGAACGATCGGCGCTTCGAGCAGCAGCCGTGTCCTCGGGTCGATGGAACTCATGCAGCCGCCTTCGCCATCATCGCCGGCCGCGACTCGCGGATCGGCAGGTTGACCAGCGCGGCGCCCGCGGCCAGCACGATGTCGATGTACCAGACCATGTCATAGCTGCCCGTGGCCTGGAAGATGTAGCCGCCCAGGTACGCGCCGAGGAAGCCGCCCACCTGATGCGCCAGCATCACCACGCCGAAGAGCATCGCCATGTTGGAAGGGCCGAACATCTTGGCGACCAGCCCCGCCGTGGGCGGCACGGTCGAGAGGTAGCTGATGCCCATCACGGCCGCGAAGATCATCATCACGGGAATCGTCTTCGGCGCGAACAGGAAGACCAGCACCGCCAGCCCGCGCGTCGCGTAGAGCAGCGCCAGCAGCGACTTCATCCGCCAGCGTCCCACGGCCCAGCCCATCAGCAGGCTGCCCACGATGTTGAAGAGGCCGATGACGCCGAGCGCCCAGCCGCCGATCTCTGGCGGCAGCCCGCAAGCCGCCACCACGCCCGGCAGGTGCGTCGCGAGGAAGGCGACGTGGAAGCCGCACACGAAGAAGCCCAGCCCCAGGTAGAGAAAGCTGGGTGTCGCCAGCGCCTGGCCGACGGCCTCGCGCGCGGTCAGCGCCTTCACGCCGCTCGCGGCCGCCGTCTGCGCGGCCAGCGCGTTCGAGTTGCCGCGCAGGATGAACACCGCCAGCAGCGCGAGCAGCACCAGCACGCCCAGCCACTGCAGCGCATTCGCCCACCCGGCCACGGCGGTGAGCCCGATGGCGATGGGCGCCATCGCGAACTGTCCGAAGGAGCCGCCGGCGTTCACCACGCCCGTCGCCAGGCCGCGCTTGTTCGCCGGCACCATGCGCACCGTCGCGCCCATCAGCACCGAAGGCCCGGCCATGCCCGCGCCGCCCGCGGCAAGCACGCCGATCGCGAAGATGAGGCCGCCGGTCGTCGTCATCAGCGGCGTGATGAAGGTGCCGATGGCCACCAGCAGCACGCCGAGGAAGACCACGCGCCCGGTGCCGATGCGGTCGGCCACCGCGCCCGCGAAGGGCTGCGTGAGCCCCCACCACAACTGCCCGAAGGCGAAGGCCAGGCTGATGCTGCCGATGCCCAGGCCGGTGGAGGTGTTGATGGAAGAGAGGAAAAGCCCCATCGTCTGCCGTACGCCCATCGTGAGCGCGAAGGTGCCGCCCGCGGCCAGCAGCACGAGCCAGACAGCGTATCGTCTGGCCGCGGAGGCGGGCGCGGTGTTCGTGGTGGTGTCAGACATGCAGTTCTCCCTCTTCCTCGGTGTGTTCGGCGGCGCCGCCGGCCTTCAGCAGCGCGATGCTTTCGTCGATCAGCGCGTGCAGCGCGTTGACCCTTTCGATGCCCAGCAGGCCGTTGAGCTTCACCTGCGCGGCGAGCCAGTGCTGCTGCGCCTCGGTGCGCTTCTCGCGCCCTTCGTCCGTGATGGCGATGTGCCGGCTGCGCAAGTCCGGCCCCTCGCCCTGTGTCAGCCAGCCCGCGGCCACCAGCGGCTTGATGTTGCGCGTGAGCGTGGAAGGCTCCATGTTCATCGCCTTCGCAAGATCGCTGGGACGCAGCGGCCCCGTGTGCAGCACATTCGACAGCAGCGAGTACTGCGTGGTCTTGAGGCCGCTCTTGGCCAGCTCGGCATCGTAGAGCCGGGCCACCTGCCGCAGCAAGCGACGCAGCCGGAAATTGGTACAGCCTTGCGGCTTCGGGGGCGCTTTCATCCGGACAATTGTAGCTACAATCATTGCATATGCAACTTTAACGTCGACCTTCCGGAGGAACGAGATGAGCGGTACCGATCAACAGCTGGCGGCCTGGATCGAAGAGGAAGCGGCGATCAATGCCCGCCTGGACGCGGGCCCCGGCCCTGGCGTGGCACGCCCGGAGCAGGTCGCCGGCAAGACCGGCCTGGAGATGATGGAAGCGATGCTGCGCGCCGAGATTCCCTACGCGGCCATCGCGAAGACGCTGGATTTCCAGCTCATCGCCGTGGGCCCCGGCCGCGCCGTGTTCCAGGGCACGCCCCTGCCCCGCCACCTGAACCCGATGGGCACCATCCACGGTGGATGGTTCGCGACCCTGCTCGATTCAGCGCTCGGCTGCGCGGTACACACGATGATGCCGCCCGGCCGTGGCTACACCACGGCAGAGCTGGGCGTGAACCTGGTGAAAGCGCTCACGCCCAAGGTGCAGCGCGTGCGCGCCGAGGGCAAGGTGATCCACTGCGGGCGGCAGCTCGCCACGGCCGAGGCGCGGCTGGTCGGCGCGGACGGCACGCTGTACGCGCACGCGACCACGACCTGCCTCGTCTTCGAGATGCCGGGTTCGCGCGGCTGAGCGCGGCCGGGGCCCGGCGTCGGCGCCCTCACTTCAGGGTGAAGCGCGCCGTCCCCAGCGTCTTGCCGTCGCTCGTCACGACGGCCACGACCTTGGTGCCCGCCGGCAGCTTGAAGCTGCCCTTGGCCTCCAGCTTGTCGCCCGCCGGCTTCAGTTCGACCTCGGTCTTGTCGGTGCCCGCCAGCAAGGTGAGCTTCGCCGAAGCCTTCGAGGCGCTCATCGGCTTGCCGTGGTCGCTCAAGTAGAGCTGCAATGCGTCCGCCTTGGCCACCAGCTCGAAGTCGGCCGACTTGCCCGGCGAGACCAGGCCGCCGTGTTGCGGCACATGGTCGTCGTGCGCGTGGTCGCCGGCCGCGAGCGCGTTGCCCGCGACGGCCAGGGCCAGGACGGCCATCGGTGCTCGGATGTTCATGGAAGGTACCTTTCGTGGTTGGTGCATGGAAGAATTCAGAAGGCGTCCTGGTCCTTGGCCTGCGCCAGTTGCTCCGCCGCCTTGCGGCCGAAGAGCCAGAACATCACGGGGGTCAGGAAGGTGTCGAGCAGCGTCGAGCTGATGAGCCCGGAGAAGATGACGACCGCGACCGGATGCAGCACCTCGGTGCCCGGCTGCTCGGCCTCGAAGAGCAGCGGCGCCAGCGCGAAGGCGGTCACCAGCGCGGTCATCAGCACCGGCGCCAGGCGTTCGAGCGAGCCGCGCACGATCATCCCGTGGTCGAAGCCCTCGCCTTCGAAGCGCATCAGGTTGATGTAGTGGCTGACCTTCAGGATGCCGTTGCGCACCGAGATGCCCGCCAGCGTGATGAAGCCCACCAGCGCCGCCACGGAGAGCGGCTGTCCCGCCAGCCACAGCCCCACCACCGCGCCCACGAGCGCCAGCGGAATGTTGGCCATGACGAGCAATGAAAGCTTCGCCGACTGGTAGCGGCTGTAGAGCACGACGAACATCAAGGTCAGCGACACCAGCGACAGCAGCCCCACCAGGCGCGACGCCTCCTCCTGCGCCTGGAACTGGCCGCCGAGCGTCACGAAATAGCCCTCAGGCAGCGGCGTCTCGGCCACGACGCGGCGCATGTCGGAGACGATCTCCGACAACGCCCTGCCCTGCGCGTTGGCGGACAGCACGATGCGCCGCTTGCCGTCGTCGCGGCTGATCTGGTTCGGCCCGTCGCCTTCCTCGATGGTGGCCAGCTTCGACAGCGGCACGCGGCCGGCCGGCGTCTCGATGAGGATGTGCTGAAGGCCTTCGGCCGAGCGCGCGGATTCCGGCAGCTTCACGACCAGGGCGAAGCGGCGGCTGCCTTCGACGATCTGCGTGATCTTCTCGCCCTCGACCATGCTCTGCAGCACGCGCAGGACCTGCGGCGCCGGCACGCCATACTGCGCGGCCGCCGCGGCATCGATGCGGACCTTGATCTGCGGCGCCAGCACCTGCTTCTCGATCTCCAGGTCCGCGATGCCGGGGATGGCCGCCAGCCGCGCGCGCAGCACGTCGGCCTGGCCCCGGAGCGTGTCCAGGTCCTCGCCGAAGACCTTGATGGCGATCTGAGAGCGCACGCCCGACAGCATGTGGTCGATGCGGTGCGAGATCGGCTGGCCGATCGAGATCGCGGCCGGCAGGTTCGCGAGCCGGGCGCGGATGTCGGCGGAGATCTCGCCCATCGGCCGCGTCAGCTCCCGCGTCGGCTTCAGGCCGATGTCCAGTTCGCTGACGTGCACGCCCTCGGCGTGCTCGTCGAGTTCGGCGCGACCGCTGCGGCGTCCGACGTGCGTGACCTCGGGCACCTGCTTGACCAGCAACTCCGCCTGCCGCGCGAGCGCCGCCGATTCGGCGAGCGTCACGCCCGGGTTCAGGCGCAGGCCCACCAGCAAGGTGCCCTCGTTGAAGGGCGGCAGGAAGGTCGTCGGGAAGAAGGGCACGGCGACCATCGACAGCAGCACGGCCACGCACGCGGCGACGATGGCACGGCGGGGACGGTCCAGCACCTTCCGAAGGCCGCCCGCATAGCGCGCTTTCAACCAGGCCAGCAGCCGCGTATCGCCGTGGTCGAGCGACTTCATTCGCGGCAGCAGGTAGTACGACAGTACCGGCGTGACCGTCACCGAGACGACGAGGCTGGCCAGGGTCGAGACGATGAAGGCGACTCCCAGCGGCGCGAACAGCCTGCCCTCCATGCCCGGCAACGCGAACAGCGGCACGAAGACCAGCACGATGATGACGGTGGCGTAGAGGATGGACGAGCGCACTTCCATCGTGGCCAGCGACACCACCTCCAGCGGATTCAGCCGATGCCGCGGATGTTTCGCGCGGTCCTCCCGCAATCGCCGGATGGAATTCTCCAGCCCGACCACGGCATCGTCGACCAGCCCGCCGACCGCGACCGCGAGGCCGCCCAGCGTCATCGTGTTGATGGAGAGACCGAAGTACTTGAACACCAGCGCCGCCATCAGGATCGACACCGGAATGGCCGTCAGCGCGATGACCGTCGGCCGCAGCGTGCCGAGGAAGAGATAGAGGATCACCGCCACGAAAACGGAGGCACCGACCAGCTTCCACTTCAGGTTGTCGATCGAGGCCTCGATGAAGCTGGCCTGCCGGAAGGTCACCCGCGGCGCATCCATGCCGGCGGGCAAGGAGGCCTTCATGCCCTCCATGGCCGTCTCGATGGATTCGGTGAGCGAGACGGTGTCCGCCGTCGGCTGCTTCTGGATGCCGAGGATGACGGCGGGCTTGCCCTCGAAGCCGGCGTCGCCGCGCCGGGGCGCGGCCGCGAAGCGCACCTCCGCGACCTGGCGCAGCAGGAGGGGCTGGCCGTTCCTCGACCCCAGCGCGAGGTTCTGGAGATCGTCGAGCGAGGAGGTCCGGCCCAGGTGGCGGATGAGGTACTCACGGCCGTTGAGCTCCAGGAAGCCGCCCGAGGTGTTGGAGGAATAGCCCTTGAGCGCGGCCTCCAGCTGATCGTGCGTGATGCCCAGCTCCGACATCCGCGCCGTGTCGGGCTGCACCTGGAACTGCCGCACTTCGCCGCCGATGGGAATCACCTGTGCCACGCCGGGGATCGCCATCAGCCGCGGCCTCAGCACCCAATCCGCGTATTCGCGCACCGCCATCGGCGAGATCTTCGCGGTGTCGACCGGGATCGCGATCTGGAGGATCTCGCCCATGATGGAACTGATGGGGCCCATGCGCGGCACCACCCCTTCCGGCAAGCCTTCCTCCATCGAAGACAGCCGCTCGGAGACCATCTGCCGCGCGCGGAAGATGTCGGTGTTCCAGCCGAAGGTGACATAGAGGAAGGACAAGCCCGAAGAAGACACCGAGCGAACGGTCTCCACGCCGGGCAGCCCGTTCATCGTCGTCTCCAGCGGGAAGGTGATGAGCTGCTCCACCTCCTCCGCCGCCATGCCGCCGGCCTCCGTCATGATGGTGACGGTCGGCTTGTCGAGATCGGGAAACACATCCACCGGCGTGCGCGACAAGGTCCACGCGCCGTAGGCCATCAACACGGCGCTGGCGATCAACACCAGCAGCCGGTTGGACAGGCTGCTGCCCAGGAGCCACTTGAACATTCGTGGCTCCCGTCAGCGGACTTGGTTGACCAGGGCCGCGCCCTGGGTCACGACGCGATCGCCCGGTGCCAATCCCTTGGTCACCGCCACGCTCACGCCGTCGAGCGGCTCGACGCTCACGACGCGCGGCTCGAAACGCTCCGCAGCCGTCTTGACCCAGACGATGGTCTGGTTGGAGGGGTTCCTCATCAACGACGCGGCGGGCACCGCCATGCCCTGCACCGTCGAGCGGGTCTGCACGAAGACCTTGACCGGCTGCCCGACCGCCAGGCTGGAGAGCACGGCAGCTTGCGCGGTGAAGCTCAGGGGCAAGGCCTGCTCGCGCAGCGTGCGCGCCGCGCCGAGGAAGCGAAGCGGCACACGCTCGCCGCCGATGGCCAGCGACGCGCCGCCGATGTCCGAGGCGAGAGCGGCGTCGAAGCTGAGCGCCTCGATGCCCAGCCGGCCGGGATCGACGATGTCATAGACGAGCTCGCGCGCATCCACGACCTGGCCCGCGACGACGTGCGCCGAGGCCACGACGCCGGCCACGGGGGCGACGAGCGCCTCGCGCCCGCTCAAGCCCATGTTCACGGCGCTCGCGCGCGCGCCCAGGCTCGCAAGCTCGGCCTCGGCCGCCTCGATCTCCTTGCGCGGGACCGTGTCGGAGAGCGCCTGGAGCCGGGCCAGTCTTTTCTCGGCCAGCGTCCTCGAGGCTCGCAACTCCGCCAGCTGCGCGGACTGAACCGAGCGCTCCAGCGGCCCCGTGGAGGGCAGGACGTAGGCCAGCACCTCGCCTTTGCGAACCGCCTGCCCAACGATGGGCAGGCCGCGCGGGCCGGGCTCGACGCGGCCGGGCGACGTCGCCTGCACCTTGCCCCCGGCGTTCGGGTCCATCGTGACCTTGCCGGCCAGCTCGACGCTTCGCGCCAGCGCTTGCGGCCGCGCAAGCGCCGTGCGGACCGACAGTTGCCGCTGCGCCGGCTTCGGGAGGAAGACGCTGCCGTCGGGTTGCCGGCTCGGTCCGTTCGAACCAGCCGGCGGCGCGGCTTCGCCGTGCGAGTGCCCGTGTTCGTCCGCGCCCCAGGCCGGTGCGACGCAAGCGACGAAGGCTGCGATGAGAAGCTTCGCGATCATGCCGCACCTCCCGCGCGGACACGCATGCGCCAGCCGAGCGCGCCGAGCAGCACGATGGCGCCGCCCGCCCAGCCCGCGTAGATGCGCCAGCCACCCGCGTGCGCCGCCTGCGCGACAGGCTCCTCGTGCAAGTCGAGTTCGCCCGCGAGGATGTCGGACTCGCCGCCCGCCGTGAGAGACGCGGTCACCGCGATCACACCCGGCTTGAGCGCCTGCGCGAGGGTGCCCTCGTACTCGCCCTCGGCCCGCTGCGCCAGCACGAGTTTCGTGCCGCCGATCTCCAGGTCGAGCTTGGCATCCTTCACGGGTGCGTTGTCCTCGAAGCGATCGAGGTACACGGTCAACTGCCTGCCGCTGAGCACGCCGACCAGCTCGAAGGCATCGGACACGGCACTGAAGCGCGGCAGGGCGGGCCCGCTCCGCGCGGCCGGTGCGTCGTGGTCATGGCCGTGGTCATCGGCCGCCGCGGCCGGCATGGTGCAGGCCAGCGCCGCCAGGCACAGGGCCGCAAGAAACTGGGTTGAGTTCATTGCAATGTTCTTTCCGGATTGCTCGGGCTACTCGGGAAACAGGCCGAGCGATTGGCGCAGCTGCGAGACGGCAGCCGCGAGTTCGATGCGGCTGCGCGTGGCCTGGCGGTCGGCGTCTGCCGCCTCCAGTTCGATGCGCAGGCGGGTAGGCAAATCGGTTTCGCCGAGGCGGAAGGCCTTCTCGAAGAAACCCCGCGATTCGGCGGCCAGCCGGCTGCGGCGCCGCGCGGCATCGGCGGCCTGCCGGAGCGCCGCGACGCGCTCCCTTGCGGCCTGGACCTCCGACGCGATGCGCTCCCGCGCCAAGGCAAGCTGGGTCTCCGCTTCGAGCTGCTCGGCCGCGGCGGCCGCGATCTTCGCGTCGCTTCCGGCGTGGGAACCGAGCGGGATGCGCACGCCCAGGACGAGGGCTTGGCCATAGCGCTCGCCCAGTTCGGCGCGCTCGCGGGAGAGGCCCATCCGCAGCTCGGGATTGGCGCGCGACTGCACGCCCGCAAGCTCGCCCTGGCGACGTGCCACTTCGGCACGTGCAGCCAGCTCACGCAGCGCGGGATGCGCGTCGCTGGGCGCCATCGGCGGCGGCTCGGGCTCCGGCGCCGACTCGTCCATCGCGCGCGCGGCCTTGCCCGTGAGAGCTGCCCAGGCTTGCGCCGCCTGCGACAGCGCGACCGCCGCTTCGGCGACCGCGCTCTCGGCGGCCGCGACCGCGCCTTCGGCCTGGTGTGCATCCGAGCGCGCCATGTCGCCTGCCTTCACGCGCCGCGCGACGTCCGCCGCGATCAGCGATGCGTTCTCCAGCCGCTGGCCCGCCAGCGCATGTTCGAGGCGAGCCCGCTGGTAGGCCCAATGCGCCGCGCGAACCTCCGCGGCCAGGCGCCATCGCGCGGCAAGCAGCCGGGCCTCTACCGCATCGGACTCGGCCGCCGCGGCCGCTTGCGAACGCGCGCTCTCGCGCGGCAGCCACAACGGCACGGCGATGGTCGCCTCGTACTCGCGCGCGCCGCTGTTGTTCGTCACCCGGTCGCTCTTCGCGGTGATGTCCAGCGCGGGCGGCTCCGGACTCCAGCGCCGCGCCGCGCGTTCGCCCGCCGCGGCCGCATCGCGCCGCAAGGCCGCGCCACGCTGCTCGGGCTGACGTGCCCATGCGGCCTCGAAGCCTTGCCTGATCGTCTCGCCGCCCGGTGGCGGCTGCTGTGCTTGCACCGGAACGCCGCAACCCAGCAGGGCGGCTACCAGCGCACTGGGAATATCCCAGCGTCTTCTCTTCATGTGAATGTCTCGTCGCGAAGGCGGGCCGGCGGCCCGCTGATTCAAGAACCCGACGAGGGCCGGCGTGCCACCAGGACGCCGATGGAATGAACCGCCTCGTCAGCCTGTCAGCTGACGAGCGCGAGAGGTGGCCTGAGCAGTGTGTCGACGACGCGCCCCGGCACCGCGGAGGCATAGGGCGTGAAGAAGGTGCGCGCCGCCCAAGGCTTGGCGGCGCCGTCGAACGCGGGAACGAAAGCCGAATGCAGCCCGTGGCAGACGCCGCAGTCCGCATGCGCCGCGAGCGAGCCCGCCTGCTTCGCGTCGCCCTGATCGTCGGCGTGCCCGGCGCCCTGGTGTGCATGCTCATGGTGGCCGAAGTGCGTCGCGTGGCCAGACTTCGCCTTCTCATGCGCGCAGACGCTCGCCGCCGACGCCCAGGACCACTGGAGGGGCAGCAAGAGCATCAGCACGATGAACAGGACGCGATTCATGAGTGGCGCGAGTCTAGCAAAGCTGGCGTGCAACCCTTCGTCGCATCAGTCTTTGACGCTTGCCTGCCTTGGCTCGCATGCGGCGCCTCTCGTCTTCCCGGTCCTTGCGCATGGCAAGTCGGCTCACGGCCTGCTCCGGCGCATGCAAGGGGCCTAGTGCGTCCCATGGACATGCTGTCGGCGGTGCGGTCTCCGCTGCCCGGCCGCCGACTCGCTCGAAAGCTCCTTCAAGATGCCACAGCGCGCAGCGGCATCTGCTTCGCAGCAGCGCTCGCGCAGCACCTTCAACTGCTTTTCCAGAATCTTGAGTTCGCGGATTCGTTGCGCCACGTGTCCGATATGCTCGTCGAGCAGGTCGTTGACGCCAGCGCAGTTATCGTCCGGCGCCTCCTTGAAGCGCAGCAACGAGCGGATTTCATCGAGCGCCATGTCGAGCGATCGGCAGTACCGAATGAAACTGAGGCGCTCCACGTGCTCCGGTCCGTACGTCCGATAGTTGCTCGCGGAGCGTTCCGGCGCGGGCAGGAGGGTCTCGCGCTCGTAGAAGCGGATCGTCTCTATGGGGGTTCCCGTCGCCTGGGCCAATTCACCGATTCGCATGAAAATTTCTCCGGGTAAGGGCTTGACTCTAAACCCACTACAGGGTTTTCAATAGTCGGCATGACAAAGACCCTCAGCGCCATTCCCGTGCGCGCCGTGAACGACTGCTGCGCCGCGGATGATTGCCGCGCTCCGGTTGAAGAAGCCTCGCTCGCTGCGTCAGATCCGACCCCGCCAGGTGAAAGCGTCATCCGAATTCCCGCGATGGACTGTGCCGTCGAAGAAAGCGACATCCGCCGTGCGCTCGACAAGATCGCCGGCATCAAGAGCTTGAACTTCCAGCTGGGCGCCCGTACGGTTGCCATCAATGCGCCTGCCGACGTGCTTGCACTTGCGGTCGCGGCGATCCAGAAGGCTGGCTACGAGGCAAGCGCTCTCGGCGAGGCCACGCGCGCCGCGAGCACACCCGATGATGCGAATGGAGACGCCGCGGATGATCACGCGGGCCATGACCATGACCATGGTCACGGCACCGGTGTGAAGCGCCTTGCCGCCGCACTTGCGCTCGCCATCGGCGCCGAAGGGTTGCACTTCTTCGCGAGCGATGTGCCCGGCTCGAGGTATCTCGGGCTGGCCGTCGCCGCGCTGGCCATCTGGCTGTCCGGCCTCCAGACCTATGCCAAGGGTCTCAAGGCGCTGGTGCGCGGCCGGCTCAACATCAATGCTCTGATGAGCGTGGCAGTGACCGGCGCCTTCGTCATCGGCCAGTGGCCGGAGGCCGCCATGGTGATGGCCCTCTATGCGATCGCGGAGCTGATCGAGGCACGCGCCGCCGACCGCGCCCGCAATGCCATCAAGGGTTTGATCGCTCTCGCTCCGCAGGAAGCCGAGATGCTGCAGCCGGACGGCACCTGGAACGCCGTGGCTTCCAGAAGCGTGCCGCTGGAAGCGATCTTGCGCCTGCGCCCCGGGGAGCGCGTGCCGCTCGACGGCGTCGTGACCGAGGGCCGGAGCGCTGTCAACCAGGCTCCTGTCACCGGCGAAAGTTTGCCGGTCGACCGCACGGTCGGCGACCTCGTCTACGCAGGCACCATCAACGAGACCGGCGAACTCCAGTTCCGTGTGACGGCCGCCGCGTCGGACACCACGCTCGCGCGGATCATCCACGCAGTTGAAGAGGCCCAGGGCACACGTGCGCCGACACAGCGCTTCGTCGACCGCTTCGCGGGAATCTACACACCTGCGGTGTTCGTGCTCGCCCTGGCCGTCGCGGTGCTGGGCCCATGGGCACTTGGGCTCTCCTGGCTGGATTCGATCTACAAGGCGCTGGTGCTGTTGGTCGTGGCCTGCCCCTGCGCCCTGGTGATCTCGACACCCGTCACGGTCGTCAGCGCACTGGCCGCCGCTGCGCGGCGCGGCATCCTGATCAAGGGCGGCACGTACCTGGAAGAGGCGCGCAAGCTGAAAGTGATCGCGCTCGACAAGACCGGAACCGTCACCGAGGGCAAGCCGAAGATGGTCGAATGGAAAGCCCTGCGGGAAGGCCACGATGCCGACCAGATTGCGCGCATCGGCATGAGCCTGGCCGAGCGCTCCGACCATCCGGTCTCGAAGGCCATCGCGCAGGGACTTGCCCTGCCTGCGAGCGCCGTGTCCGCCTTCGGAGCGCTTGCAGGCCGCGGCGCTCGGGGAACGATCGATGGACGCGAATACGTGCTCGGCAACCATCGGCTCATCGAAGAGCGCGGGCAATGCTCGAGCGGCATCGAAGCATTGCTGAAGGCGCACGAGGAACAGGGCCGGACGGTCACGCTGCTCGCCGACGACAACGGCGTTCTCGCAGTCTTCGCAGTGGCCGACACCATCAAGGAATCATCGCGTCAGGCCGTTGCCGAGCTGGAGGCGCTCGGCGTGACGGCGGTGATGCTGACCGGCGACAACGCCGCGACCGCGAAGACCATCGCCGCGCAGGCGGGCATCGCCGAAGCCAGCGGCAACCTGCTGCCCGAAGACAAGCTCGCCGAAATCAAAGCCCTGAAGCAGCGGCATGGCATGACCGGCATGACAGGAGATGGCATCAACGATGCGCCTGCGCTGGCGCAAGCCGACATCGGCTTCGCCATGGGTGGCATGGGGACCGACATCGCCATGGAAGCAGCCGACGTGGTCGTCATGAACGACGACTTGCGCCGTATTCCGGAGACGATCCGGCTGTCGCGCAAGACACACAACGTGCTGATGCAGAACATCTCCCTGGCGCTCGGCATCAAGGCCGTCTTCATGGTGCTGGCCATCTTCGGCACGGCGACGATGTGGATGGCGGTCTTCGCCGATATGGGCGCAACGCTGCTCGTGGTGGCGAACGGGCTGCGACTGATCAAGGTCAAGGCGTCCGGCTGAGCGTCACCGCACCCAGTACAGCATCCGGACGCCGGCGCGAGATCGCGCCTGCGCCCTGCATCTTGGGCCAGGCGGGCATCCAGCGATCCACGCCCCGGCCCACACTCAGCGCGCAACGTGCCTCCTTGACACCCAATCTTCATCTTGGGCTTCTATATTTCAACCATGATTGAAATATGGATGAAAGGGACGTCGCGACTTCGCTCTCCGCCCCTGGCCCAGCCGATCCGGCTGCAGGTATTTCGTGCTCTGGTCGTTGCCGGGCCCGAGGGACTCAGGCCCGGCGTGCTCTCCGAACTCTTGAGCGTCGCACCAACTTCCCTCTCCTTTCATCTGAAGGAGCTGATGCACTCAGCCCTCGTCAGCCAGCGGCGTGAGAGCCGCAAGCTCATCTGCCGCGCAGAGCTCCACCACATGAACTCCCTGCTGGGCTACCTCACCGAGAACTGCTGGCAGGGCGAGGCCTGCCTGCCGGCGCCACCGCCTGTGACTGCTGAAGGGGAGCCGAATCACCACGACCGCGTCGTCGATGTCATGGAAGAACCGGTGAAGTTCACGCTTTTGACCCGGGACTGCGCAGCCTATCTTGTCGACTGGTACAGCGAACGCAAGGAGAGCGCCGAACAGCTGTTGAAACGTGTCAACCTTCGGTCCATCTGATGCACCTGTCGAATCGCTCGGGGGTCGTCGCCGTGCTCGGCACGAAGAGACGCGGCGGCAGGAAAGCGACTGTCCTCGCCCACCCTTAGCCAAGCTGCTCGGCAAGCCCGACGATGATGCCCTCAGGCCCACGGATATAGGCCAGCCGGTACGCTTTCTCGTACTGCATCTGGCCGATGAGTTCTGCGCCATGGGCCCGCATGCGCGCGACGACAGCATCCATGCCTTCGACGGCAAACATGATGCGACGAAGACCCAAGGCGTTCACCGGCGCGTCCACCGGTCCGAACCTGACGGCATCGGGCGTGTGGAATTTGTCGAGCTCGACTCCCTGCCCATCGGGAGTCCGCAGCATCGCGAGGGTGGTTTGCACATCTCCAAGCCCTATGAGGCTCCCGACGGAAGGCCCTCCAACCGTGGTCTGGCCCTCAAGCTTGAGGCCCAACTCGATAAAGAACGCCTTCACCGCTTCGATATCGTCGACAACGATCAGGACGTTGTCCATTCGCTTGACTGTCATGCCCTTCAGTCCCTCTTTCTACGGATGACTTTGCCGAGCGACAGCCTACCTGAGAGTCGCCCTTGGCGAATGATTTTCTCGACCCAGCCGCCCACGACGCGGGCGTCGTCCGCCCCACGAGCTTGCCAGGGGCGGAGCGGCTGCCGCCGCCGAGACAGGCCTGTTGCTCAGATGCTTTGTCCGCCGGACACCTCGATGCGCTGTGCGGTCACCCAATGGTTGTCTGGCCGCAGCAAGCTGGCCACCATGGGGCCGATGTCGTCGGGGAGTCCTACCCGGCCCAGTGCGGTGATGGTGGCGAAGGCTTCGTTGTAGCCCGGCGTGTCGCGCACGGCGCCCCCGAGGAAGTCGGTTTCGATCGCGCCCGGCGCCACGGTGTTGGCCGTGATGCCGCGGCTGCCGAGTTCCCTGGCCATGTAGAGCGTCAGGATTTCCACCGCGCCCTTGGCTGCCGAGTACGCAGAGAAGCCCGGGAAGGACACGCGGGTCAGGCCGGATGAGAAATTGATGATGCGTCCCTTGTCGGCCAACATCGGCAGCAACGCCTGCGTGAGGAAGAAAACGCCCTTCACGTGCACGTTGAACAGGCCGTCGAACTGCGCCTCCGTGGTTTCCGCCAGGCTGGCCATTTCGCCATGGCCCGCGTTATTGATGAGATGGTCGAAGGTCGAGCGTTCCCAGTGGTTCTTCAGGGCGGATCGGACGGCATCCGCAAAGGCCGGGAAGGCTGAAATGGTGGAGACCTCCAGCTGCAGGGCCACAGCCTTGCGCCCCATGCGCTCGATTTCGGCGACGACGGCTTGAGCTTCGTCGATGCCGCTGCGGTATGTCAGGATGACGTCGCCGCCGTGACGGGCGATGCTCAATGCGGTGTTGCGGCCCAGCCCGCGGCTGCCGCCTGTGACCAGCGAAATGGCGCTCATGTTCGTTCCTCGAAAGTTCATGTTGAAAACGATGAATTCTTCGGCCAGGACCGAATGAGGAGTTGCGCGTTCGTCGGTGATTCTTGCTCAAAAATCCGGCGCAATGCCGCGCCCGCGGAGCCCTGGCATAGACTGGATCCATGACCCAGGGGCTTCTGGAAATTGCTTCCCGCTTCGCCGAGTCGAATGCCGACCGCGATGGCGTCGCGCGCACGCCCATCCCCGGCGTGACGGTTGTCCGCGAGACGGTTCCGGGCACCATGCAGTACGCCATCAACAGGCCTTTGGTCGCGCTGGTGCTGCAAGGTCGCAAGCGTGTGGCGATGGGACGCCAGACCTTTGAATTCGGTGCGGGCGAGTCGCTGCTCATCACCACCGACGTACCGACTGTCAGCGAAATCATCAGGGCCAGCGTGGCGGCGCCCTATGTTTCCATCGTCTTCGACCTGGACATCGCCATCCTCGAAGGCCTGGTGGTGGAGATGGACGCCGCGCCCTCGGCCATCGGCGAGGCCGTGCGGGTCGACCCGACCGGGCCTGATGTTGCAGATTGCGCCTTGCGGCTGATGGCCTTGCTCGAACGTCCGGCCTCACTCGCGGTGCTGCAGGCGCAGCTGCTGCGCGAACTGCATTTCTGGCTGCTCACGGGACAGCACGCTGGCGCCATCAGGGCTCTCGGGGTGATGGACAGCCATGCCCAGCGCATCGGCCGGGCGGTGGCGCGCATCCGTAGCGACTATGCGAAGGTTCTGCACGTCGAGCAGCTCGCCGCGGTCGCTGGCATGAGCGTTTCGACGTTTCACAAGCATTTCCGCACCATCACCTCGCTGACGCCCATTCAGTTGCAAAAGCGATTCCGGCTCATCGAGGCGCGTCGGAGGCTGTTATCGGAAGGCCTGGCGGTGGCCCACGCTGCGCACGGCGTGGGCTATGAGAGCGTTCCACAGTTCACACGCGATTACGGCCGCTTGTTCGGCACATCGCCCGCGCGAGAGGTCAGGACGGTCAGGCTGGCGCATCGGGGCGTCGCCGAGGAACACTGCGGGTCGAACGCGACCTCGCTATCGTCAACGACAGGCCAGCCAGCGAAGGCGTGGAGCCGATGAATCCGTATTTCGACGATGAAGGTCTCGACGGTCCATTGCAGCGCACGGTGGGCACATGCGGCTGCGGCATGTCAATCGTTGGAGCGTGCTTGCAGATCGCATGCCGAGTCACGGCAGGCGACTCGCGCGGTCAGGGCTGGGCGCTGCTGGATGCCTGGCTCGCCATCGCGCGCATCCAACGCTCGAAGGCCAGCACGGCAGCGTCATTGACCCGATCATCATTCATCACCACGGTGTAGTCTGGCGCGCGCCATGTTGGCGCCGCAATCGGGCACACCAGCCGACCCGCGGCAATATCCCGCTCGATCAGCGGCAGGGAGGCGAGCGTCACGCCCAGCCCCTCCACCGCCGCGGCGAGCTGCAGATAAGTGTGGTCGTACTCGACGTGACGCGCCGCCCGCAGGTCCGCCGCGCCGGCTTCTCGCAACCAGTGCGACCAGGCGGTTCGCGTGCTGACGGAGTGGAGCAATGCGTGGTGACGCAAGTCCGCCACGCCGTGGATCGGGCTTCGGCGCAGGAGTGCCGGGCTGCAGGCCGGCAGGCGCAGGTCCGCCATCAGCGAACTCGACACGATGCCCGCGCCTTCTTCATGGCCGGAGCGCACGCCGATATCGAAAGCGTGGCCGATGTAGCGCAGCTTGCGCGAGGTGGTCGATATCCGCACGTCGATGTCGGGGTAGCGCGATTGAAAATCGGCAAGGCGCGGCAGCAACCAGCACAGGGCGAAGCTGGCCAACACGTTCACACGCACGATGCCCGACACGCGACGTGCAGGCGCATCGTGACGCAACCGGGTCGCGCCGGCCGCCAGCCGGTCGAAGGCGTGGCTCACGTCGTGGAGCAGCGCGGCGCCGTCGTCGGTGAGCACCACGCCCCGTGCCTGGCGCTCGAACAGCGGCACGCCAAACCAGTCCTCCAGCAGCCTGACCTGCTTGCCGACGGCCCAGTGGGTGACGTGCAAGTCGGCTGCCGCGGCTGCGAAGCTGCCATGGCGGGCCACCGCCTCGAAGTTGCGGAGCGCGTTGAGCGGCGGGAGCTTGTCGCGGCTGCCGGCGAGGGGTGTATCGGATGCCATGGCGTGACTTTATCTCTCGGCTGAGTCGATGATTGGTCCGTGGCGAGCCAGCGCGCATGAATCTAGAGTAGCCCCATGCCCGACGCCAGACCCCCAGGCCAATGAGCGCCAAGCGAACTTCGTTGCCGGACTTTCCGCAGGTTGGACGGGCTGCGCCGCCACCACCCAGGTCACGCTCCCGCGTGCTGTGGTTCTCATGCCTCGCACATGCGCTGCATGACGGCTATGCCGACATGATCTACGTGCTGCTGCCAATCTGGCAGACGGACTTCGGCCTCAGCTACGGCGCGCTGGCCCTGTTGCGGGGCATCTACGCGGGCACGATGGCCAGCCTTCAGCTTCCCTCGGGGCGCCTGGCGCGGCAGCTGGGCAACAAGGCCGTGCTGGTCTCGGGTACCTTGCTGGCCGCGATCGGGTATGCGGCCGCGGGAGCTTCGGGAAGCCTGCTGGGCCTGTGCGTGGCATTAGCACTGTCCGGAGGCGGCTCGAGCACGCAACATCCGTTGGCCTCGGGCGCGGTGTCCCGCGTCTATGGTCGGGATGCGCGGCGTCCGTTGGGCATCTACAACTTTTCCGGCGATCTGGGCAAGGCCGCGCTGCCGGCGGCGGTCGCCCTGCTGGTGACTTTCATGCCATGGCACCATGCGTTGTGGATGATGTCGGCGCTCGGTTGCGCGGTTGCGGTGGCCATCGCGCTTTTCCTTCCTCCGATCCCGCGCGGCGCGGCCCCGGCCGCGGAGACATCCGATCGGGTTCGCGAGACCGCGGGCACTGGCTTCCATCTTCTGCTTGCGATCGGTGTACTCGACACGGCCGTGCGCATGGGGTTCCTGACCTTTCTGCCATTCCTGCTGAAGGCAAAGGGCGCCTCGACACCGATGGTCGGCACCGCACTTGCGCTGGTGTTCATCGGCGGCGCGGCGGGCAAGTTCGCCTGCGGCTGGCTGGGTGCGCGCGTGGGCGTGATCGGCACGGTGCTGGCCACCGAGGGCGGCACGGCGGCCTTGATCCTCTGCGTGATGCTTTGCCCGCTCTCGCCTGCCTTGATGCTGCTTCCCTTGCTCGGCATCATGCTCAATGGAACCTCATCCGTTCTGTATGGGACGGTACCGGAACTGGCGCCCTCGGATGCGACCGAGCGGGCGTTCGCGCTCTTCTACACCGGCACCATCGGCTCGGGCGCGATCGCGCCGGTGATCTACGGCCTTCTTGGCGACCACATCGGCGTTCAAGGCGCCACCTTCTCGACGGCTCTGACCGCATTGGCAATCTGCCCGTTGGTCATCGCCTTGCGCCGGCATCTCGGCCTCGAAGAGGCCGGTCAACCCACCACCCCATGAAAGGAAGATTCTCTCCATGAATACCGCTGCGCAGGCACCGCTCATTCTGATAACGGGCGGAAGTCGCGGCGTAGGCGCGGCAACCGCGCGGCTTGCCGCCGCACAAGGCTACGACGTGGCGATCAGCTTCGTCTCCGACGAGACTGCCGCCCTCGCGGTGGCGGCTGATGTGGAATCTGTTGGCCGCCGCGCCTTGCCCGTGCGCGCGGACAGTGCCGACCCTGCGCAGGTCGCCCTGCTGTTCGCCGCGATCGACCTCAACTTCGGCCGCATCGATGTGCTGGTGAACAACGCCGCGGTGCTTGCGCCGCAATCCCGGCTGGAGGATCTCGGATTCGAGCGGATGCAGCGAATCTTCGCGGTCAACGCGATCGGGCCCATCCTCTGCGCACAGCAGGCAGCGAAGCGCATGTCCTTTCGCCACAACGGACGAGGCGGCGCCGTGATCAACATCTCATCGGCATCGGCCCGACTCGGCAGTCCGAACGAATACGTCGACTACGCCGCGTCGAAGGGGGCCGTCGAGACCTTCACGACCGGCTTCGCCAAGGAAGTCGCGCGGGAGGGGATACGCGTCAACTGCGTTCGCCCCGGGCACATCTACACGGACATGCATGCCAGCGGCGGAGAGCCGGGACGGGTGGATCGCGTCAAGGACTCCATTCCGATGGGCAGAGGCGGTCAACCCGAAGAGGTCGCGCGGGCGATCCTGTGGCTGGCAAGCGCCGAGGCTTCCTTCGTCACTGGCACCTTCCTCGATGTCACTGGCGGCAAGTGAGCAACCGGGCGCGGCGGCCGGCCCGGGGTTGCCGCCCGGGCGCGCGCCAGCGCCCCTCATCGACGCCCCGAGTCACGGTGCGGGAGGCAAGGTCCGTTGGAAGAAATCAGCGATTCGCGCGTTGAGTTCGGGTACCACCCGCTCCCGGTCAAAACCGGGCGGGTCACCCAACAGGCGCTGTGCCACGCTGCCGGTTTCCAGCGGAGGCATGGGCGAAAGCATCGAACCGTGGCCACCTTCCGGCATGCGCATGACGACTTCGCATCGCGGTTCACATGCGGCGAGGATGGCTTCCGCATGGAAGCGGGGCACCTGGTTGATGTCTTTTCCCGCGATCACGAGCCCGAGCGCGGTGGTGGGTTGCTTCAGGGAGGCAGGATCGAAATCCGCGCCGAACGGAACCATGGCCACCACGGACTTGACCCGTGCGTCGAAGCCCCCTTGAACTGCATCGTCGGAGAAGCGCGCCGCGATGACCGTCTTCGCCAGCCAGACCTTCGGGCCGTCCAGCCAGTCGCCTTTGAGCAGCGTGAAGAAACCGACGCAGGAGGAGAAGTCTTCCCTGATGTGCGCTTCGCAGTGGTTCCTGAAGCGCGCCTTCGACCATTTGCCGCCGGCCATCGACAAGGCGGCATGTCCGCCGGCAGACCCTCCGAAGAGGCCTACCGAATCAAGGCGCAAACTGGCCGCCAGTGCGCGGCTGCCGGCGACCACATCGATCGATTGGGCAATCTCGATCGGCCGCTTGATCCAGCTCGTGGGCCCTGGCTCCGATGGGTCGAGGTAGTTGTCGCCCGCGTGCTGGGGCATGGCGACCGTGAATCCCCGTTGCACCAGGGCGCGCGCCAGGTCCGCGTGCACCCAAGGGCTTCCGCCCGAGCCATGCGAGATGACGATGAGGCGTCCGTTGCCGTTCGACACGCGACCGTTCGCTGCCCATGACAACTTGAACGGCCCTTGCATGGCGGGCAGCTCCGGGTCCGAAGACGGATAGAAGACGGTGACGAGTCCGCCCCCGGGCTGCGGCAACTGCATGAAGCCCAGCGTGGGCGATTGCGCGTGTCCCCATTGCCCGGATGCCAGCAAGCACAGAAAGATGGCCAGGCGCGCGTGCCGCTGGACCAGGGCTTTCCACGCCGCTGGCGGGAAGCTGGCGGCAGCCATCAAGGTGAGAAGTCCTGGCGCGAATTGAAGCGGTGTCATGCCTGAGCCGTCGAAGGAAGAGCTCGCATCGCGTGCCCCTCCGAGCGACGATTGGAGCACGAACGCGCATGTCCTCTTGCACCCGGCAGCGGCGCCCCGCCTCAGACGCTCAGGGAGCCCCTGAATCCTCGCGCGGCATAGTAGGACTCCGCCCCGTTGTGATACACGAAGACCTTGCCGTAACGCCGGTCGCAAAACAGGGCGCCACCGAGTTTTCTGACCTCGGGCGGGGTGGCCACCCAGCTGGAGGTCTTCATGTCGAACTCCCCGAACTGCTGAAGTTCGCGGTATTGCGCCTCCGTCAGCAACGAGATGCCGATCGCGGCGGCCATGTCGACGGCGTTGTCCCGGGGCTTGTTCTGTTTCCGGGAATTCAGGGCTTCCGCGTCGTAGCACAGGCTCCTGCGCCCCTGCGGACTTTCAGCGGCGCAATCGCAGAAAAGATAGACGCCGCCGCTGTCCGAAGTGCGGATGACATCGGGTTCGCCTCCCGTGCTCTCCATCTCATGGAGCGTCTTCAGCTTGCCGGGGCTGCCTTGCAAGCGGCGACGGACCTCGGCCCAGTCGGCCCCGGGGTGCCTGTGCATGTTTTTCTTGAACCGCGATTCCAATGTGTCGATGAGGACTTCGCGCTGCTCTGCCTTCATGTCGCTTGCTCCTGTTCCTGCCGTCGGTGCCATGCAGCCTCGTGGCTGCCACCGCCGGATTCTGCCGCCGCGATGACGCTTCGCTGCCGGCGGCATCGAGGGCACGGCTCCCACTGGCGCCGCATCGTCGAATTGGAGTACCGTTGCGCCCTGGCGGCGCGTCCGGTCGCCGCTGCGTAACGCACAGGAGTCACGCATGACCACGAATCCACAGTCGGGCACCAACGTGCAGGAAATCGCGACGGGGATCTTCCGCATCAACACGCCGGTGCCGCTGCCCGACGGCAGGCTGTTCAGCTTCAATCAATACCTCGTGGTCGACGACGAGCCGCTGCTGTTTCACTCGGGCCCGCGCCAGCTGTTTCCGCTGGTGAGCGAAGCCGTCGCGAGCGTGATTCCGATCGAGCGCCTGCGCTACGTCGGGCTGTCCCATGTCGAGGCGGACGAGTGCGGCGCATTGAACCTGTTTCTCGCGGCGGCTCCGCAAGCAGTGCCGTTGTGCGGCACCATTGCGGCCATGGTGTCGATGGGCGACCTGGCGGACCGCCCACCACGCGCGCTGGCCGACGGCGAAGAACTCCCGCTCGGGAACCACACGATGCGCTGGTTCGACACCCCCCATCTGCCGCACGGCTGGGAATGCGGACTGATGATGGACACGCGCACGCGCACATTCTTCTGCGGCGACCTCTTCACGCAGCCGGGCAACAGCGAGACGGCGCTCACCGATGCCGACATCCTGGCGCCCAGCGAGGCATTCCGAGGCGAGATGGACTACTACGCGCATGCACCGCAAACGGCCGCATTGCTGGCCGGGCTTGCGCGGCAGGAACCCCGCACGCTCGCCTGCATGCACGGCAGCGCGTGGCAGGGCGACGGCGCGTCGCTGCTGGGCCAGCTTTCAGTGGCCTTGTCGGTGCGGCGTTGAGTCCGGCGCACCGCCTCGGACGCCGCCAGGGTCCGACGCATCGTTGACGCCGCCAGCGTCTGACGTCGACGGTGCCGCGAGTTGTTCCATGACACGAACGCGGTGAACAACGAGCTCGTCGATCTCCAACCGCCGGATGCGAGCCCGGCCCACGACGAGCCGGCCGATCGACAGGGCGCCAACGGCCAAGGCACCGACGGCCAAGGCGCCAACCACGATGGAGCCCAATGCGACGGTACCGATGGCGTGCGCGCCGGTCGCGACTGCGGGAGCTTTTCGAACGCGCGCGGATTGCGAGGACATTGGTTTCATTGCAGGTCTCGGAGGAGGCGCGGGTGGCCGGTCCTGCCGGATTGTTGCCGACCCAGGGTCAGTGTGCACGCGCTTTGCGAGATGGCCGCCAGCCGTCCGCGCCGGGCGGGCACGAGCTGGATTCGTGCCTTGTCATGCGCGCCATCGCTTGCGTTGCTTGGACAACCTGGCGCGTGGCACCAGCATGCCAACCTCCTTGCGATAGGCCCGATAGCGCTCGCCGAACTGCCGGAGCAAGTCGCGCTCCTCGAAGGCGATGCCGACCAGGATGTAGGCACTCAGCCCGAGCGCGAAGAGCAGTCGGCCGAAGGTCATGACCGGCACGAACCAGAAAGTGAGCAGCATGCCCGCATACAGCGGATGACGCACGTGGCGGTAGAAGAGCGGGGTTCTGAACGCGCTCTCCGGCGGGGGGCGTCGCGTCAAGCCAGCAAAGGCTTGTCTCAGTCCGAACAGCTCGAAATGGTCGAGAAGAAAGGTGCTGACGAGAGCGATCAACCAGCCCAGCCCGAACAGGCTCCACAGCAACGCCACGGCACCCCGGTGCTCGACTCGCCACACGACCGGGGCGGTGATGGGCACCCAGAGCCAGCACATCACCGCCAGGACGACGCCGGTGGCCACGACGAAGGTGCTGCGCTCCACTGCCGCAGGCACCAGCTGCGTCCACCATCTCTTGAACGCGGCGCGCGCCATCACGCTGTGCTGGACGCCGAACAGGACCAGCAGCAGCACATCGGTGCCGACGGCTTCGACCCAACCAGCGCCGGTGCCGACATCGACCGACTTGGGAACGAACAGATTGGCGCTGAAGCCAATAAAATAGACCAACGTTGCCATGCACGCCAGATAGGCGCCCAGGCCATAGATAACCGAGAACAGTGCGCGCACGGCGAACTCCTTGAGCAACTGAAAGCACGACCATAGAAGTCGAGCGTCCCTTGAACGTCCCTGGGCAACGCCACCGCACCAGGCTACAGAGTGCCCAATGCCTGCTCGCGCCGGATCCGCCTCCCGCCAGATGCCTGGCCTGGAACTCCAGGTCTTCGGCGTGGCCGTGGTCGTCCTGCGGGGGGATGCAATCCCGCTTTCGCTCAAGCGCGCCAACGCACTTCTGGCCTATCTCGCCTTCCACCCTGGCCCTGTACCCCGGTCACACCTGGCCACGCTGCTCTGGCCGGACGCGAGCGAAGCGCAGGCCCGCACGCGCCTGCGCAGGCTGGTCTACACGCTGGAAGGCACCGTGGGTTGCAAGATCCTTTCCGCCGACAACGATTGCCTCGCGCTCATGGCGGGAATTGTCGAGACCGACGCATTGAGGTTCACGCGTTTCGCGCGCAACGCCGTCGCCTCCGAAACGCTGGATGAAGCGGCCCTCGCCGAAGCGCGCGAATGGATCGTCCGTGCACGCCGTCCGCTGTTGCAGGGCATCGGCTTCGGGTCTGAATCGTTCGACGACTGGCTCCGAACGGCGTCGATCGAGCACGAGCGCCTGCTGGCGCGCCTGCTGGAACGGGTCGTCGATGCATTGGCCAGGCGCAATGAATTCGCGGCGGCGCTGGATCTCGCCGAGATTCTCGTGGCGCTCGATATCTACCGCGAGCCCAGCTACGTTCTCTTGATGCAATTGCACGCCCTCCAGGGTCACAGCGCAGCCGTTGAAGCCACCTACGCGCGTTGCGCGGAAGTCCTGCGGGCCGAGTTCGGCATCCGTCCCGGGCCGCAGACCGAGACGGCGTATGCGCGAATGATCGAGGATCTCCAGCGGCTGCCGCCGAACCGCGCCGAGCGCCCAAGCGTGCGCTTCGCCGACAGCGCGGCCGGGGCCATTGCCTATACGGTGCTCGGGTCAGGTGAACGAACCCTGGTCATCTGCCCTGGCTTCGTGTGCCACATCGAGATCGCCTTGGAGCATCCCCCGATCCGCACATTCGTCCAGGCCTTGAGTGAACGCTTCCGGGTCATCCTGTTCGACCGGCGCGGAATCGGGCTGTCCGAGCGCTTGCGCGCCGCGACCACGCCGGCCGCCCTGGCCCAGGACATCGCCGCGATCCTGGATGACGCGGCGCTACCGAGCGCATGGCTCTTCGGGTCGTCCGAGGGTGCGCTGGGCGCGATGCGCCTGGCCGCGGATCATCCGGAGCGAGTCATGGGGCTGTGCCTCTTCGGCGCACTCGCGCGAGGCTCCGCCGCGCCGGACTATCCCTGGGCTTTGCCCGCGGCCGCATACGACGTCTGGCTGAAGCGACTCGTCGCCGGATGGGGCGGACCCGTGGGCATCGAGACATTCGCGCCAAGCGAACAGGACGATCCCGCTCTGCGCGCCTGGTGGGCTCGGCTCGTGCGGCACGCCGTGTCTCCCGGCGGGTTGGAAGCCATTCTGGCTGGCTTGCGTGATGCCGACATGCGGTCCGAACTGGAGCACCTCAGGATGCCGACGCTGGTGATGCACCGGCGTGATGACCGCGCGGTGCGCTTCGAAGCAGGCGCGCATCTGGCCGGGAGGATTCCCGGCGCCGTGTGGCAGCCGCTCGAAGGCACTGACCACTTCTGGTGGAGTGGCGACAGCCGACCGGTTCTCCAGGCGATCCTGAGGTTTGCCGGTCGCTGACCCGCGGCGCCATGTCCGCTTCGGGTCGCGGATTCGGCCGAAGGTCTCCTGGCCAATCCGTTGCTCGACGGCTCAACTGCTCGCCGCGGCATCAAGGATGAGATCCGTGATCTCATCCGGATGCGAAATGAGCCCCAGGTGGCTCGACGGCAACTCGATCGTCTTCGCATTCATCCGCTTGGCCAGGAAGCGCTCCAACTCCGGATTGATCGTGCGATCGTTCGTCGAGACCTGATACCAGCTCGGCTTGGTGCGCCATGCCGCCACGGTCGTACGGCCGCTGAACAAGGTCGAGGACACGCGGCCCTGCACCGCGTAGAGCACGCGGGCCTTGACTGGATCGATGTCGCCCGCGAAGTCGCGCAGGAAGGCCTCTTCGCTCAATTGCGCGAAGCCGCCCGACGTGACCAGCCCCGCGCTGGCCGGAGGCTTCGGAAACCTTGCCGCCAGCGCGCCGAAATCCTCGCCGGCATCCGGCGCCCGCGCCGAGACATAGACCAGGCTCGTCACCTTTTCGTGGACGCCCGCCTCGCTGATCACCATGCCCGCCCACGAATGGCCGACCAGCACGGTCGGGCCGTCCTGCAAGTCCAGAATGCGGCGCGTGGCCTGCACGTCGTCGTCGAGTGAGGTCAGCGGGTTCTGCACCGCCATGGCACGCAGGCCGACAGCCTGCAGGCGCGCGATGACCTCGGTCCAGCACGAGCCGTCGGCATAGGCGCCATGCACCAGCACCACGTTGCGCACGCGCGCGCCGGCGGCCTTGGCTGCGGCGTGCCGGCCGTTGGACGAGGCGGCCGGCTGGGCCCTCGAAGCGCCGGCGAAAAGGGCCGCGCCAGCGCCGGCCAGGGTTGCGGAGAAGTTGCGTCTGTTGATCATTCGGAAGACTCCTGGGGTCAGCGACCGGCGCGGCATGCGTCGGCCTCGAACTGACGGGGTGAATTTCGCCAACCGGCATTTCGCTCGAATTGCGTCGGAGCCGCGAGCCGATTCGCCTGAAACGCGGACGGCTTCAGATGAAACAAGCAACGCAGGCTCTTCAGCGGCGGGCGACCGTGTAGCCTCTTGCCATGGATTCCCTGATTGCCGCCTCCGCACGCGCACTCGCCGCCGGCGACGCGCTCGGCGCCCTCAAGAGGATCGCCCTGCGCGACGACCCGCCCGCGCTGGCCCTGCGCGGCATTGCCATGGCGCAGCTCGGCGAGCATCCGCGAGCGCGCGATCTGCTGCGGCGTGCCGCACGCGGCTTCGGCGCGCATGAGGAACTGGCGCGTGCCCGCTGCGTCGTCGCCGAGGCGGAAGTGGCACTCGCCATGCGCGACCTCGGCGGTTCTCCGCGCACCTTGCTGGCGGCTGCCGCCGTGATGGAGGCGCGCGCCGATCACGCCAATGCCTTGCAGGCGCGGCTGATCGCGGCACGCCGGCTGCTGCTGCTCGGCCGCCTCGACCAGGCCGCGGCCGCGCTGGCACCGCTCGACGCGCGCGGCCTGCCGCCCTCGCTGGCGGCGGTGGCCGAGCTGACCGCGGCGGAACTCGCGTTGCGCTCGCTGCGCATCGCCGCGGCGCAGGCGGCGCTCGACCGCGCGCAGGAGGCGGCTGGCCGCGCCCGCGTGCCGGCGCTCATCGCCGAGGTGGCCGAGACACGGGCCGTGCTCGATCGCCCCGCGGCCCGGCGCGGCGAGCAGGCGCTGCGTCTCGGGGAGGTCGCGGCGTTGCTGGATTCGGGCGCGCTGGTGATCGACGCCTGCAGACGCGGGCTGCGCGCGGGCGACGCGTGGCGTCCGCTGGCGCGGCGGCCCGTGCTCTTCACGCTGGCGCGCGCGCTCGCGGAAGCCTGGCCTCGCGACGTGGACCGGGAAGCCCTGATCGCCCGCGCATTCCGCACGCGCCACCCCGACGAGACGCACCGGGCACGCCTGCGCGTCGAGATCGGCCGACTGCGCACCATCGTCTCGGAGCTGGCGTGCGGCATCGAGGCCACCGCGCAGGGCTTCGTGCTGAAGCCGCGCGAGGCGCGCGAAGTGGTCGTTCTCGCGCCGCCCATCGATGGCGAGCAGGCCTCTCTGGTGGCGCTGCTCTCCGACGGTGCGGCCTGGTCGACTTCCGCGCTGGCGATGGCCCTGGGCTGGAGCCAGCGCACCGTCCAGCGCGCGCTCGCCGAGCTGGAGGCCGCGGGGCGCGTACGCTCCATCGGCCTGGCACGGGCACGCCGCTGGCTGTCGCCGCCGCTGGCCGGATTCACGACGATTTTGTTACTCCCCGCCGCGCTCTCGCCTGAGTAGAGTTGTCTCACGGCGCCGATCCCCGTGCGCCACCAGGAGCAACTCAATGACCCCAAAGGCAGGCAAGAACACATTCGAGGCACCGGTGCACGCGGCGGAGATCGTGCGCGAGTTCGGGCCCTTCGCCGGCACCGACCGGGTGAACGGCGTGACCCACGACGGCCACCAGGTGTGGGCCGCCACCGGTGCCAGGCTGGTCGCCTTCGATCCGGAAAGCGGCGAGCCCGCGCGCACGCTGGAGTGCGCCTGCGACGCGGGCACCGCCTTCGACGGCGCCTACCTCTACCAGATCGCCGAGGCGCGCATCGACAAGATCGATCCCGCCACCGGCAAGGTGGTGGCTTCCATCCCGGCGCCCGGCAAGGGCACGGACTCCGGCCTCACCTGGGCCGAGGGCAGCCTGTGGGTGGGCCAGTACCGCGATCGCAAGATCCACCAGATCGACCCGCTGACCGGCGCCGTGCTGCGCACCATCGAGTCCCAGCGCTTCGTGACCGGCGTGACCTGGGTCGAGGGTGAGTTGTGGCACGGCACGTGGGAAGGCGACCAGAGCGAGATCCTGCGCATCGACCCACGCAGCGGCGCCGTGCTGGAACGGCTGGAGATGCCGTCCGGTGTCGGCGTGAGCGGGCTCGAATCCGACGGGGCCGACCTCTTCTATGCGGGCGGCGGCACGAGCGGCAAGGTCCGCGCCGTGCGGCGCCCTCGCGCCGCGCGGCGCAACGATGAAAGCTGAAACCCTTCAAACCAAGGAGCACACCATGAACACCGCCATTGCCGAGACAGGCACCATGAATCATCCCGTCGTGTCCAAAGAACGATGGACCGCCGAGCGCAAGGCGCTGCTGGCGCGCGAGAAGGAGCTGACGCGCCTGCACGACCAGATCGCCCGCGAGCGTCGCGAACTCCCGTGGGAACGCGTCGAGAAGAACTACCTCTTCGATGCACCCGAAGGCCGGCGTTCGCTCGCCGAGCTGTTCGACGGCCGCCGCCAGTTGCTGGTGCAGCATTTCATGCTGGGCCCGGATTGGGAGCAAGGCTGCCCGAGCTGCTCCTACATGGCCGACCACATCGACGGCATGGCAGTGCACCTGGCCCACCGCGACGTCACGATGCTGGTCGTCTCGCGTGCGCCGCTGGCAGAGATCGCGCGCTTCCGCCAGCGCATGGGCTGGCGCTTCAAGTGGGTGTCCTCGCACGGCAGCGACTTCAACCACGACTTCGGCGTGAGCTTCACGCCGCAGGAGAGCGCCAAGGGCGAGGTCTACTACAACTACGAGATGCGGCCCTTTCCGGCCGAGGAGGCGCCGGGCGTCAGCGTGTTCTTCAAGGACGACGCGGGCGATGTGTTCCACACCTACTCGACCTATGGGCGCGGCGTGGAGGTGATGATGGGCACCTACAACATGCTGGACCTCACGCCCAAGGGCCGCGACGAGCACAACCCGGCGCACACGATGGATTGGGTGCGGCACCACGATCGCTACGAGCCGGCACCGAAGGCGATTGCGGGTTCGTGCTGCGGATCGCAGCACTGAGCCGCGCCGTCCCTCACCGTCCGGACGGATGTGCCATGACAAGCCTCTGGCCGTGGATGGCCGTCGCCGGTCTCGGGGCTTTTCATGGGCTGAGCCCGGCGACGGGGTGGATGTTCGCCGCCGCGTGGGGCGTGCATGCGCGCGATGCGCGGCAGGCGCTGCGTGCCCTGCTGCCCATCGCTGCCGGGCACGCGGCGTCGGTCGGCGTCGTGGCCTTCGCGTTTGCGCAGGGCCTGTCGATGGACCATTCCCTGGTGCAAGGGCCGGCCGGCGCGCTGCTCGTCGGCGCGGCGGCCTACCGCGTGCTGCGCGGCGCCACGCGGCCGGCGCGCTTCTGCGTGCCGGCCGGTCACGCCGGCATCGCGCTGTGGTCCTTCCTGATGGCGACCGCGCACGGGGCCGGGCTGATGCTGGTGCCGGCGCTCGTGCCGCTGTGCCTTGCCGGCGATCCCGCGCGCGAGATCACCGCCTCGGGCTCCCTGGCGCTCGCCCTGGCGGCGGTGGGCGTCCACACGGTGGCGATGCTGGCCACGACCGGCCTCATCGCCACCGGCGTGTGCCGCGGCCTCGCCTTGCAGCCTCGCTTGCGGCACGGGCCGGCGCCGGGCCTGATCTGGACCGCGACCCTCTGCATCACCGGCGTGATGCTCATGACGTTTCACAGCTAGTGCCGCATTCAGCGGCAGCCTCCGAGTCAGCGGCCTGGAGCAGGCGAGATTCCCCGACAGGAATGTGAAGCTCGGTAAAAAAGCCCGACAAAAAAAGTGGCGCGATCGGATTTGCCCGATGGGAAGCGATGGCCCGGTCCGTGAATGAAGCCCCGCCCGGAGGTGCAAGGCACCAAGGATTGCGCGACCACGTGTCGCAGGAACAACAACAGCCCCCAGGGCCGCGCGAGACTTTCCTCACGCGCGCGCCCGCTTTCGACAGCGCGGCAAGCACCCCGACGGCCTTTTCAGCGACGCTTAAGCATCGAACAACAGACTGCTTTCAAAGCAAAGGAACAGTCCCTCGCCTCACTGAAAAGGATCAAGCACCATGAAGACCTCCGCCGCTCCCAAGCCCCTCGATGCTTCGCAGATCAGGCTCGTGCTCGAACTGCTGGAGCTGCGCCAGCTCGCGCCGAAGGAGACCGCCGCGAAGTTCGACCGCCTGGTCCAGCTCGGCACCTTCTCCGAGGCACAGCAGGAAGCCATCGAGCTTCTCTTCGCGCTGGAGGAAGACGAGATTCCCGACGCGCTGCTCGAATTCGGCGACGACGAGGCGCGGGACATCGTGCGCGAAGGCCTGGCGCACGAGGCGCGGCTCATCTTCGTCGCGGCCTGAACCGACGCGCCGGCCGCGCCGGCGTATCGCGCTTTCGTCCGACGTCCCGCCCCGCGCCGGCCCTGTAAGGTCGGGTGTGCAACACCCGGAGAAACCATGCATCGACCCCCGCGAAACATCCTGGCCCGCGCGCCCATCCTCATGGCGCTGGGCGTCGCGGCCGCGCTGCTGGTCGCCGGCTGCGCGGCCTCGCCGCCGACGATCCCCCCGGTGAAGCAGGTCGACCTCTCGCGCTTCATGGGCGACTGGTACGTCATCGGCAACATCCCGACGCGGCCCGAGCGCGATGCATTCAACGCCGTGGAGTCCTACAGCCTGCAGCCCGATGGCAAGATCGACACGCGCTTCCGCTACCGTGACGGCGCCTTCGACGGCCCGCTGAAGACGATGAACCCCGTCGGCCGCGTGGTGCCGGGCACCGGCAATGCGGTGTGGAGCATGCAGTTCTTCTGGCCGATCAAGGCGGAGTACGTGATCGTCGACATCGACCGCGACTACCAGCTCACCATCATCGGCCGCAGCAAGCGAGACTACGCCTGGATCATGGCGCGCACGCCCACGGTCTCCGAGCGCGCCTATGCGGCGGCCGTCGCCAAGCTGGAGGCGCTCGGCTACCCGCTCGGCGACCTGCGCCGGGTGCCGCAGCGCTGGCCGGAGCCAGCCGCCGCCGCGAAATGATTTCCAGGCTGGGCGGGATACACGGGTTCATCCGCCGGCTTCTTCTTGCGCCGGAGGCGCGCGGCTATTCGACGAGTTCCGCCGCCCACAACTCGCGCAGCGTGGCCACTGCGTCGCGCGACGGAACATGCGCGCTCGGCCGCAGCCGGGTCTCGATCAGCGAGAGATGGGCGCGCATCGCCTTCGACGCGCCGGCCCCGTCGCCCTGGACGAGGGCGGTGAAGATGTCGCGATGCTCTTCGCAGGCGCAGCGCGTGGAGGCCGCCGCCTCGTAGACGGCGACCAGCATCGAGGTCCGGCTGACCAGCTCCTGCATCTGCTGGACGATAAAGAAGTTGCCGGTGGCCTCCGCCAGGATCATGTGGAAGGCTGCCGAGAGCCGCACCGACTCGGCGCGGTCGCCGCGCTCCAGGGCTTGTGCCTCGGCCGCCATGTGCGCGTGCAGGCGGGCGGATTCGGCATCGCCGAGCACCGGCGCCAGGTGGCTGACGATGCCGCCTTCGAGGATGCGCCGCGCCTCGTAGATGTCCCGCGCCTGCTCCAGCGAAGGCGCGGCCACGAAGGCGCCGCGGTTGGGCACCAGTTCGATCAGCCGGTTGGTGCCCAGGCGCTGCAGGATCTTGCGCGTGCGTTCGCGGCTGATGCCGAAGACCTCGGCCAGCGCGCTTTCGCGCAGCGGCGTGCCGGGCGCGAGCCGGCCGGCAAGCAGCGCGCGGGAGATGGTGTTGTAGATGGCTTCTTCGCTGTCCTTCATGGGCCCTGTTTTACCTCTTGCGCCGTGCTCGCGAGCCAGTGGCGTGCAATCTGCTCGCGGGTGGCGAGCCAGCCACCGCCCCTGGCCGCGATGTGCAGCAGGATGCGCTCCAGCGCGCCAATGCGCCCGGGCCGCCCGATCATGCGAAGGTGCAGCCCGATCGACAGCATGCGCGGCCGGTCGGCGCCTTCGCGCCAGAGCCAGTCGTAGGCCGCGCACACGTACTCGGCGAACTCGCTGCCGGTGCCGAAGCGCTGCGTGTTCTGGAACTGCATGTCGTTGGTGTCGAAGGCGTAGGGCAGCACCACGTGCGGCCGGCCGTCGACGCTCAGGACATAGGGCGTGTCGTCGTTGTACGCGTCGCTGTCGTAGAGGTAGCCGGCCTCGCCGAGCAGCCGGCGCGTGTGGGCCGAGGCATTGGAGCGCGTGTGCCAGCCGGCCGGCGCGCGGCCGGTGGCAGCCGCGATGGCGTCGCGCGTGCGCAGGATGGCGCCGCGCTCTTCCTCTAACGTGAGGGCGATGCCTTTTTCCCAGCGCCAGCCGTGGCCCGAAACTTCGTTGCCCTGCGAGGCCGCATGGCGCGGAAGCCATGGCGACCTCTCCACCGCGCGGCCGCAGCTGCTCAGCGTGTAGTGGCCGCCATGCCGCGCGAACAGCTCGGCAACGCGCCAGTAGGCGACGCGCGTGCCGTATTCGAAGTGGCTGTCGATGCAGCGGTCGGGCACCGTCTGCGCGTCGATGACTTCGTAGATGGCTTCGTTGCGCGCGTCGCCGTCGCTCATGGAGAACTCGGCGCCCTCCTCGAAGTTGACGACGAAGGAGACCGCCACGCGGGCGCCGCCCGGCCAGCGCACTTGCGGCAGATGCAGGCCGTAGCCGATGAAGTCGCGCGCGGAAGTTTCGGTGTGGGATGTCATGGGGTCAGAACTGGGCGAGCCGGCGCATGCCCACCAGGCGCTCGGCGATGAAGAGGACGACGATGGCCAGCAGGATGAGGCAGGAGGAGATGGCCGCGATGGTCGGGTCCGGCGACTCTTCCAGGTAGCGCAGGATCTCGATGGGCAGCGTCTTGTTGCGCGCGTCGGTGAGGAAGATGGAGATCGGGTAGTTGTCCATCGACGCGAGGAAGGCGAAGAGGCCGGAGGTGAGAAAGGCCGGCGCCAGCGCGGGCACCATCACCTGGAGCAGCGCGCGGCGCTTCGACAGGCCCAGCGTCTCGGCGGCTTCGATCAGGCGCATGTCGAACAGCGCGAGGCTGGCATGCACGGTGCGCGTCACATAGGGCAGCGTGACCACGATGTGGCCGATGAGCAGCGCGCCGAACACGTCGCGCAGGCCGATGGCGCGCAGCGCCTGAAGCAGGGCCACGCCGATCACCAGCCCCGGCATCAGCAGCGGTGACACCAGGAAGGCGAGCAAGGCCTCTCGTCCCTTGAAGCGCCCCTGCTCGATGGCCAGCGCGCACATCGTGCCGAGCACCAGCGCCACCGCCGTCGAAGCCGCGGCGACGGCAACGGACAGGCTCAGCGTGGCGCCCAGCCCGTCCTTGCGCAGCATCGCCTCGTACCAGCGCCACGACCAGTTGCCCGCCGGCAGGTTGAAGACCGAGGAGTTGCTGAAGGACACGAGCACGACGACCACCAGCGGCACCAGCATGAAGAAGGCCACCGCCGCGAGCAGCACCGCGTCGGCCCGCCGCAGCCATGCGCCGCGCCTCACGATGCGCCCTCCCCGGCCTGCGCGCGCGCTTGCAGGCGCCGCGTCAGCACCGTGCTGCCGACGACGATGGCGACCGCGATGAGCAGCAGCATCACCGCCATGGTCGAGCCGGCCTGCCTGTCGCGCATGAAGAGGTAGGCGCGTGCCATCAGCGCGGGCAACGTCTGGTAGCGATCGCCGATGAGCAGCGAGGGGATGACGTACATCGACACCGCCATCGAGAAGACGAAGGCGCAACCCGTCACCACGCCCGGCAGCGAGAGCGGCCAGGTCACGCGCAGGAAGGCGTGCAGCGGGCCGGCGCCGAGCGTGGCGGCGGCCTCCTTCATGCGCGAGTCGATCTGCCGCGCCACCGTGAAGATGGGCAGCACCATGAAGGGCAGGAAGACGTGCACGGCCGCGATGACCAGGCCCCGCTCGTTGAAGAGCAGCTTGACGGGCTCATCCACCAGGCCCAGCGTCATGAGCGCGCCGTTGACCAGGCCGCCGCTGCGCAGCAGGATGGTCCATGCGAAGCTCTTGACGATCACGCCGACGGACAGCGGCAGGATGAGCGCGAGGAACATCAGCCCCTGCACCGGCAGCGAGGCGCGCGCCATCGCGAAGGCGACCGGATAGCCGATGAGCAGGCAGATGCCGGTGACCACGCCGGCGATCTTCAGCGTGTTCCAGACCACCTGGGCGCTGTAGGGATCAGACAGGAAGGCGGCATAGCCCTGGAGGCTGAAGCCGCCGCCCTCGGCCTGGAAGCTGGTGGCCAGCAATACCAGCAACGGCAGCGCGAAGACCACAGCCAGGTAGCCGGCGCCGGGCAGCGCGAGCCAGGCGACGCGGCCGCGAGAAGATTCCGATGCCATGGCCCGCGCCCTCAGGCCGCCGCGCCGAGCGGGAAGAGCAAGGTGTCCCGCGCGGACCACGACAGGTAGAGCGGCTGGCCGGAGCGCGGCGCCCATTCGGCGACGCCGGGCAACTCCGCCATCAGCGGGCCGCCGGCCTGATCCGGCGTCTCGAAGTACACCAGCAGGTTCGAGCCGCGGTAGACCGTCTCGCTGACCGTCAGCGCGAGCTGGTTCGGCGCTTCCGCCGCCGGCCGCTCGCGCGTCACCTGGATCAGCTCCGGCCGCACGCCGACCAGCACCGGCACGCCGACGCCCAGACCGTGTTCCGGCGCGGAGGACGCGGCGACCGGGCCGCAGGGCGTGTCGACCACGGTCTCGCCGACGCTCACGCGGCTCACGCGCCCTTGCAACTGCGACGACAGCCCCACGAAGTTGAGCGCGAAGGGCGTGCGCGGCCGCGCGTAGATACGCTCGGGCACGTCGTACTGCTCGATGCGGCCACGGTTCATCACCGCGATGCGGTCGGACATCACCAGTGCCTCTTCCTGGTCGTGCGTGACGAAGATCGCCGTCATGCCGGCGTCGCGCAGCATCTGCCGCAGCTCGATCTGCATGGTCTCGCGCAGCTTGCGGTCGAGCGCGGAGAGCGGTTCGTCCAACAGGATCAGGCGCGGCCGCGTGGCGATGGCGCGGGCCACCGCCACGCGCTGCTGCTGGCCGCCCGAGAGCGCCGAGATGGGGCGGTCGGCCAGCGCCGCGAGCCGCACCGACTCGAGCGCCCGCGCCACGCTGGCGGCGATCTCGCCCTTGGGCATGCGGCGCGCGCGCAGGCCGAAGGCCACGTTCTCGCCCACCGTCAGGTGCGGAAACAGCGCATAGCTCTGGAACACCACGCCGATGTTGCGCCTGTGCGCCGGCAGCGCGGTGACGTCCGTGCCATCGACCTCCACGCGCCCGGCGTCGCAGCCCGTGAGCCCCGCGATGATGCGCAGCAGCGTGGTCTTGCCGCAGCCCGAAGGGCCGAGCAGCGAGACGAACTCGCCGGCCGCGACCGAGAAGTCAAGCCCGTCGACCACCGCCTGAGCGCCGTAGCGCTTGGCGATGCCCGACAGCCGCAGCGCGCTCACAGGGCCATCTCGCGGTCCCACCGCTCGACCCAGCCCTTGCGCTGTTCGGCGATGTAGACCCAGTCGGGGATGAAGACCGTGCCCTTGGGCACGTCAGCCGGCGCGGCCACCGTCGTGTTGGTGGGCAGCGCGAGCGAGATGTCGGCGATCTGCTTCTGCCAGGCGCCGAGCATGGCCTCGATGAAGGCGTTCGCCAGCGCGGCCTCGGGGGCACCCTTGACCTTGGCGATGCCGCTGGGCATGGCCATGCCCCCTTCCTTCGGCAGCAGGAAGTCGACCGGAGCGCCCTTGGCTTTGCGGTCGACCGCGTTGGAGCCGATCATGCCGGCGATCGCGCTGGCCTCGCCCTGCTCCAGCAGGTTGAGCGCCTGCGGCAACTGCGTGTAGACCGTCAGCAGGTTGGGCTTGAGGGCCTTGAGCTTCTTGAAGGCGGCATCGGGCTGGTATTGCGCTTCCTTCATGGACTTGCCGGTCTCCAGCATGGCCGCGACCAGGAACATCGAGAGACCCTCGGTGTTCTGCATCGAGGGGATGATGACCTTGCCCTTGTATGCGGGCTCCCAGAGCACTGCATAGGAGGCCACCTGCTTCACCTTCGTGGGATTGAGCGCGACGCCGGTGCTCGATTGCATGTAGTTGGCCCACATGCCGTCCATGTGCACCGTGCCGGGCTTGAGCTTGCCCAGGCTCGGGATGTCGGCCACGGTGAGCTTCTCCAGCACGCCTTCCTTGACGGCCGGAATCATCACCGGGTCGTCCATCAGCACGACGGACATGTAGGGCTTCGACTTGTTGTTGACCATTTTCTCGAGGTTCACCAGCGAGCGCGTGCCCTCGAAGATCACCTTGCAGCCGGTCTGCTTCTCGAAGACCGGGATCAGCGGGTCGAGAAAGGCCTTGTGGCCGCCGGCGCCGCCGACCACGATCTCCTTGCCCTTGCCTTGGGCGCCCGACCACAGGGGCACGCCGAGGGCGGCTGCTCCCAGGAGGCTCTGGTTGAATCCGCGGCGCGTGAGGCCCCGTGCGCTTCGTGTCATGGCGATGTCCTTCTTCGGGCGCGAGGCCCCTCGTCTATGAATGCCGGGGCACCCGAAGAGGGAGCCGCTGCGTCGAAATCGTGCACAATTTTCTTTTTAATGTGCACGATTCAGATCGATCGCAATGGCCGTGCCAAGTCCGCACGCGGCGGGCGCGGTTCAGCAACAGACGCGCAGGTCGCTGCCGGCCGGCAGCTAGGCGGCGGCGCCGCGCCGAAGCGGGTAGCCGGCCTCGTTCCATCCCTTCATGCCGCCGTCCAGTGCCACGGCCCGCTGGAAACCCATCGTGCGCAGCGTCGCCGCGGCCAGGGTGGAGATGCGGCCGAACTCGCAGCAGGTGACGATGCGCGCCGTCGGGTCCGGCAGCTCCTGGTTCACGCGCAGTTCCAGCTGCCCGCGCGGCAGCAGCCGCGCGCCTGGAATGTGCCCGGCCTCGTACGCGTCGCGCTCGCGCACGTCGAGCACCACCAGGCTGCCAGGCTCGGTCTCGACGCGGTGGCGCAACTCGTCCATCGACATGAAGGCCACGCGCGCGGCCGCCTCGGCAAGCATCTGGGTGACCGTCTTGCCGCCGCTCATGTTCGTGCGCAGTGCCTCGGTAAGGTGCGTGGGCATGGAGAGGTCGAGGCTTCGCATCATCTGCACGAAGGCGGCGCGCTCGCGCTGCTGCAGGCGTGGGTTGCCGGCGATCTCGTCGCCGATGGTGGAGTGGCTGCGGCCCTTGTAGTCGTGGGCGGGGTAGACCTTGAGCGCCGGGTCCAGCTTCAGCAGGCGGCCGAAGAGGCTGTCGTACAGCGCCTCGGGGTCGCCGGTGGGCAGGTCGGTGCGGCCGGTGCCGCCGATGAGCAGCGTGTCGCCGGTGAAGACACGGTCCTCGCCGACCAGGCACATCGAATCGGCCGTGTGGCCCGGCGTGTGCAGCACGCGCAGGCGCAGCTTGCCCAGCGCGAGCGACTCGCCGTCGTCGACGCGCATGTCGATGCCGGGCGCGGGGCTCGCGAGGTGCATCACCGTCATCGCGCCCAGCCGGTCGGCCACCTGGCGCGCGGCGGAGAAATGGTCGGCATGCGTGTGGGTGTCGATCACGAAGCGGATGCGCAGCGCGTCGCGCGAGGCCAGGCCCACGTAGCGGTCGACCTGGCTGACCTCCGGGTCGATGAGCGCGCCGGCGCAGGTGTCAGGGCAGCCCAGCAGGTAGGACTGGCATCCGCCGGTGGTGATTTGTTCGAAGATCATGACGGTTCCTCGCATCCTTCCTTGCCTCATTGTGGGTCTGCCCATCGGCGGCCGGCAAAGACGCACCCTGCGGAATCGATATACACTTTGTATATAGAACGTATATGAGGTATCTCCATGGGAATCGTCAAGCTGTCCGATCAGATGCATGAAAACCTTCGCACCGCCAGCGTGGCCTTGAGCCGGTCCGTCAACGCGCAGGCCGAACACTGGATGCGGGTCGGCATGCTGGCGGAACTGCATCCGGCGCTGTGCCACGCCGACATCTGCCAGTTGCTCGTGCGCTCCGCGCAGAAGGACGGCCAGGCCCTGGCCTTCTACCAGGACGCCGTGGCGGCGGAGGCATCCCCCGGGACACGCAAGGCCGCGCGGAAGGCGGACCGATGATCCGGCAGGTCCGGATCAGGTCCTCGGCCGAGATCGCGATGGCCCGCGCGGCCGGCGCGCTCGCCGCCGACGTGCTGCGCATGATTTCCGCGCACGTGAAGGCCGGCGTCAGCACGGAAGAACTCGACCGCCTGTGCCACGACCACATCGTCCACACGCAGCGGGCCATCCCGGCCAACGTGGGCTACAGCGGCTACACGAAGACCACCTGCATTTCGGTGAATCAAGTCGTGTGCCACGGCATCCCTTCGGCGCAGAAGCTGCTGAAGAAGGGAGACATCGTCAACATCGACGTCGCCGTGCTCAAGGACGGCTGGTACGGCGACACCAGTCGCATGTTCTACGTGGGCGAACCCGCCCCGCTTGCGCGCCGCCTTGTCGAGACGACCTACGAAGCCCTGCGCGCCGGCATCCGGGCGGTCAAACCCGGCGCGACGCTGGGCGACGTGGGGCATGCGATCCAGTCGGTGGCACAGCGCGAGCGCTTCAGCATCGTGCGCGACTATTGCGGGCATGGCATCGGCCAGATCTACCACGACGAGCCCTCCGTGCTGCACTACGGCACGCGCGGCACCGGCCTGCGGCTGGAGCCGGGCATGGTGTTCACCATCGAGCCGATGCTCAACGCCGGCCGGGCCGAGACGCGCCAGTTGCCCGATGGCTGGACCGTCGTCACCCGCGACCACTCGCTGTCCGCGCAGTGGGAGCACATGGTGGCCGTCACGCCGGAGGGATTCGAGGTGCTGACGCCGTGGCCGGACGGCCTCGGCTCCTATGCGGCGATCTGAGGCGCCGACGGCATTCACCTCCGGGCCGTAGGTGCAATGGCGGCGAGGGGCGGCTCTCAGTTGAAAATGATTCGCATCGGCGTTTGCAACGGACGACCGGCCTTCTTGCCTTTCGCCTCTCGCCTTTCACGCCCTCATCTGCCGCCTGGAGACCCTCCCATGACCTACACGTCCCGCGCGACCTTCCGCGCGCTGGCCTGCACCGCCGCCGCCTCCCTGGCCACCGCCCTCCCCGCCCAAGCCGCCGATGAACTCACGCTCTACACCACCCGCGAGCCCGGTTTGATCCAGCCGCTGATCGCCGCCTTCAGCGCGCAAAGCGGCGTGAAGGTGAGCACCGTTTTCGTGAAGGACGGCCTGCTCGAGCGCGTGAAGGCCGAAGGCGCCCGCTCGCCCGCCGACCTCCTGATGACGGTGGACATCGGCAACCTGCTCGACCTGGTCGACGGCGGCGTCACGCAGCCGGTGAAATCCGCCGCGCTGGAGTCCGCCATCCCTGCCAACCTGCGCGGCGCGGACGGCCAGTGGTTCTCGCTCTCGATGCGCGCCCGCGTGCTCTACGCCGACAAGAGCCTGCCACTCGGCGCCTTCCGCTACGAGGATCTCGCGAACCCGAAGTACAAGGGCAAGGTCTGCATCCGCGCCGGCCAGCATCCGTACAACACGGCGCTGGTCGCCGCCCTGATCGCGCACGACGGCGAGGCCAAGGCCGAGCAGTGGCTGCGCGGCGTCAAGGCCAACCTCGCGCGCAAGGCCACCGGCGGCGACCGCGACGTGGCGCGCGACATCCTCGGCGGCATCTGCGACATCGGCCTGGCGAACTCGTACTACGTGGGCCAGATGAAGAGCGCGAAGGAAGGCACCGACGCGCGCAGATGGGGCGATGCGATCAAGGTGATCCGCCCGACCTTCGCCAGCGCGAAGAGCGGCGGCACGCACGTCAACATCAGCGGCGCGGCGGTCGCGAAGAACGCGCCGCAGCGCGCGAACGCCGTGAAGTTGCTGGAGTTCCTGGTGTCCGAGCCCGCGCAGGCACTCTATGCCGAGGCCAACTACGAATACCCGGTGCGCAGGAACGTGGCGCTGGATTCCATCATCGGTTCCACCATCGGCGAGCTGAAGGTCGACCCGCTGCCCCTCACCGAGATCGCCAGGCATCGCAAGCAAGCCAGCGCGCTGGTGGACAAGGTCGGCTTCGACCAGTGACGGGCCCGCGGCCGGTCGGCCCGTTCTGGCAGGCGGCATCGGCCGTCATCGCGCTGGGTGTGCTGGTGCCGGTGGCGGGGCTCGCCTGGCTCGCCTTCGGCTCGGATTTCGCGCATTGGACGCATCTTGCGCGGCACGTGCTGCCGCAGGCCGCCCTCAACACCGCCGTGCTGCTGGGCGGCGTCGGCGTGCTGGTGCTGGTGATCGGCACCGGCTGCGCATGGCTGGTGACGGCTTGCGACTTCCCGGGCCGGCGCGTGCTGCACTGGGCGCTGCTCCTGCCGCTGGCCATGCCGACCTACATCGTCGCCTTCGCCTATCTCGACCTGCTGCATCCCATCGGGCCGGTGCAGGGCGCGATCCGATGGCTGCTGGGCTTCGAGAACCCGCGCCAGTTCCGCCTGCCGGACCTGCGCTCGATGCCCGGCGCCATCCTCGTGCTCGGCTTCGTGCTCTACCCCTATGTCTACATGACGGCGCGAGCGATGTTCATGACGCAGCCCGCGCACCTGATGGAAGCAGCGCGCACGCTGGGCGAAACCCGCGCGGGCGCCTTCTTCCGCGTCGCGCTGCCGCTCGCGCGCCCGGCGCTGGCCGTGGGCCTGAGCCTGGCGCTGCTGGAGACGCTCAACGACATCGGCGCCTCCGAGTTCCTCGGCATCCAGACGCTCACGGTCGCGGTCTACACGACGTGGATCACGCGCTCCGAGCTCGCGGGCGCGGCGCAGATCGCGTGCGCGATGCTTGTCGTGGTGGTCGCGCTGGTGCTGCTGGAGCGCCACGGGCGGCGCCACCAGCGCTTCAGCTCGGCGCAGCGCATGCGGGCCATCCAGCCGCGCCGGCTGCGCGGGGCGGCGGCGTGGGCGGCGACCGCGGCCGCTTCGCTGCCGGTGCTGGCCGGCTTCGCCGCGCCGGCGCTCTACCTCGTCTGGGAGACGGCCAAGCGGCTGCGGCAAGGCGGCGGCGTCTCGCAGGGCCTGGTCGCGAGCCTGGGCAACACCATCGCGCTGGCCACGGGCGTGACCGCCGTGGCGGTCGCGGCCGGCCTGGTTGTCGCATGGGCGGTGCGCAACCAGGGCTCGGTGCGCAACCGCGCACGGTGGCAGGCGCGCGCCGCCACGCTGGGCTACGCGGTGCCGGGCACGGTGCTGGCCATCGGGCTGCTCACGCCGGCGCTGGCCTTCGACGGTGCATTCGCCTCCCTGACCGGCCAGGACGGCCTGCCGCTGATGGGCGCGGGCATCGTGCTGGTCGTGGCCTGCGCGATCCGCTTCCTCGCAATGCCGGTCGGCGGCATCGAGGCCGGGCTCGCGCGCATTCCGCCCGCGCTGGAGCAGGCTTCGCGCCTGCTGGGCGAGACGGCCAACGGCACGCTGCGCCGCGTGCATCTCCCGTTGCTGCAGCCGGCCATCGCGGCGGGCGCACTGCTGGTCTTCGTTGATGCGATGAAGGAATTGCCCGCCACCCTGCTGCTGCGTCCGGCCAACTTCGACACGCTCGCGACCCGGCTCTACGCCGAGGCTGCGCGCGGCACCTACGAGGAAGGCGCCATCGCCGCGCTGGCCATCGTGCTCGCGGGCCTGCTGCCGGTGATGCTGCTGGCGCGCAATCGGCCGGAGTACAACGCGCCATGAGCGCCGCGCCGGGCCGCCCCCAGCAAGCTCGCACCGCGGTGCGCGGCGAGAAGGTGCGGCGATGAGTGCCGCTCTCCACATCGAGGGACTTCGCGTGGCCTACGAAGGCGCGCGCGGCCCGCGAACGGTGGTCGACGATTTCTCGCTCTCGCTGCCCGCGGGCGGCATCGCCTGCCTGCTCGGACCTTCGGGCTGCGGCAAGACGACCGTGCTGCGCGCCATCGCGGGTTTCGAGCCGGTGCGCGCGGGCACCATCCGGCTCGGCGATCACCTGCTCTCCTCGCCCACCGTCCACCTGCCGCCGGAGCAGCGGCGCGTGGGCATGATGTTCCAGGAGTACGCGCTGTTTCCACACCTCAGCGCCGCGCGCAACGTGGCCTTCGGCCTGCGGCGGCTGGGCCGTGCCGCGCGGGAGGATCGCACGGCCGCCATGCTCGCGCTCGTCGGCCTGGCCGACGCGGGTGAGCGCTTTCCGCACGAACTCTCCGGCGGACAGCAACAGCGTATCGCGCTCGCGCGCGCCCTGGCCCCCGAGCCCGCATTGCTGCTGCTTGACGAGCCCTTCTCCAATCTCGACACCACCACCCGCGAGCGGCTGACAACGGAAGTGCGCGAGATTCTCAAGGCGGCGGGCCAGACGGCCGTGCTCGTCACGCACAACGAGGCCGAGGCCCACGCCATGGCCGACAGCGTGTCAACGATGCGCGCGACGGGCGGGGTCTGACTTCGGGCCCGGTCGAGGACAGCCGTTGCCGCACTCCGGCAAGAGTTCAAATCTCGTGAAATGTCGCCGCCGCCAATGGATGCCTCGCCGCATTCATAGAGTTGCCCATTCGTTCAACACGCGCAAGGGAACTCCTGTGAGCACTATCCAAGTATTCGATCGCCTCCGTTCCGGAAGACGCGCGGCCGCCCTGGTCGCGTCGCTGGCGTTCTCGCTCCTTTGGAGCCAGACCGCCAGCGCCATGTGCGAATGCGGGTTCGAGGCGGTCCTGCGACTCCAGGGTGATCAGGCCCCGAGTCATCGGGATTGCCTGATCATCGGCAACAACGGCACGGATACGGTCCCGAGCCGCTTTGCGTGGGGCGACGGCAGATCCGGCCAGGCGCACTGCGGATTCGCGACGCGCGAGGAGCAATTGGCCAACGGCCAGTCCGTATGGCGATACCACGAACTCTGGGCGACGCCCCCCGGCCTCCCGGACGAGTGGGCGTACCAGGAGGCCTACGTGCTGCTCGAAAACAAGGCAACCGGTGCCTGCCTGATCTCCACGCACCAGGGCAGCACATCGACGCCTTCGGTCCTCAGGTTTCCGGGCACCGGGCCGTATTGCGGCGCCACTCTGGAAGAGATCAAGTCCAGGCATCCACAAGCGCTGTGGAGGATCAAGCTGATCGGCACGAACGTCCCGCCCACCTCCCTGGCCTCCGATTCCACGGGGAAGTGCCTCGTCTTCACTAGCGACTACGCAAGCATGGCCGTCGGCTCCGTCAAGAGCGACGACCCGAACAAGTGCGGGATGGCGAGCGACAGCGCGCTGCGCTCGACGAACCAGGCCACTTTCAGCCTGCACCTTCTCTGAATCTTCATGCGGCACGAGGCACCGGGAGGCCGCCTCCGCCGCGGGGGCATCACCCGCCACGCGCGCGGCCGGCAGCTGAAGCGCAGTGCGTTGAAGCGCGACAATGCGCGGCACCATCCCCCGCTTCACCGTACGAAAGAACCCACGAGATGCGACTTCTTCACACCATGCTGCGCGTCGGCAACCTCCAGCGCTCCATCGACTTCTACACCCAGGTCCTGGGCATGCAGCTGCTGCGCACGTCCGAAAACCCCGAGTACAAGTACAGCCTTGCCTTCGTCGGCTACGAAGGCAACCCGGCCCAGGCCGAGATCGAGCTGACCTACAACTGGGGCACCGAAAGCTACGAGCTCGGCAC
>CBIHOG010000047.1:0-44708 GCA_966211435.1 uncultured Variovorax sp.
CGATCCACCAGGCCGCGCTGCTGCGCTTCCGGCCCATCCTGATGACCACGCTGGCGGCGCTGTTCGCCGCGCTGCCCCTGATGTTCGGCTGGGGCGAGGGCGCGGAGCTGCGCCGGCCGCTGGGCCTGGCGATCTTCGGCGGGCTGGTGGTGAGCCAGGTGCTGACGCTGTTCACCACGCCGGTGATCTACCTCGCCTTCGACCGCATGGGCCGCAGGTTCGGCGGCGGCCGCCGCGCGGCGCCTGACGAGCGCGTCGAAGAGGGCGCCGCATGAACCTGTCGCGGCCCTTCGTCGAGCGCCCGATCGCCACCGTCTTGCTGACCATCGGCATCGCGCTGGCAGGCATCGTCGCGTTCTTCGTCCTGCCGGTCTCGCCGCTGCCCAATGTCGACTACCCGACCATCTCGGTGCAGGCCAGCCTCGCGGGCGCCAGCCCCAGCACCATGGCGTCGAGCGTCGCCACGCCGCTGGAGCGGCGGCTGGGCATCATCCCCGGCGTCAATGAGCTGACCTCGACCAGCTCCAACGGCTCGGCACGCATCACGCTGCAGTTCGACCTGAGCCGCAACATCGACAGCGCCGCGCGCGAGGTGCAGGCCGCCATCAACGCCGCCCGCGTCGACCTGCCCGCCACGCTGCGCAGCAACCCGACCTACCGCAAGCGCAACCCGACGGCGGCACCGGTGATGATCATCGCGCTCACTTCCAAGACGCGCACGCCGGGCCAGATCTACGAGACCGTCTCCAACATCGTGAGCCAGCGCCTCTCGCAGGTCGAGGGCGTGGGCGAAGTGGAGATCGGCGGCGGGTCGTTGCCGGCGGTGCGCGTGGAGCTGGAGCCCTTCTCGCTCAATCGCCTGGGCATCAGCACCGAGGACGTGCGCGCCGCCATCCAGGCCAACAACGCCAACCGGCCCAAGGGCGCGATCGAGAGCGGCGACCGCCGGTTGCAGATCTACACGCCCGCGCCCGGGCGCCGCGCGGTCGACTACCGCGACATGGTGATCGCCTGGCGCAACGGCGCGGCCGTGCGCCTGGGCGACGTCGCGCGTGTGATCGACAGCGTGGAGAACACACGCACGCTGGGCCTCTTCAACGGCGAGCCTGCCGTCATCGTGCTGGTCACGCAGGAGCCGGGCGCCAACATCATCGAGACGGTGGACGGCGTGCGCAACCTGATGCCCGAGCTGCGCGCGCAGCTGCCGCAGGACATCGACATCCAGGTCGCCTCCGACCGCACCAACTCCATCCGCGCCTCGCTGCACGAGATCGAGGTGACGCTGATGATCTCCATCGCGCTGGTGGTGCTGGTGGTCGGCCTCTTCCTGCGCAAGGCGCGCGCGACGATCGTGCCGGCGGTGGCCACCGTGGTGTCGCTGCTCGGCACCTTCGGCGTCATGCACCTGCTGGGCTACAGCCTCAACAACCTGAGCCTGATGGCGCTCACCGTCGCCACCGGCTTCGTGGTCGACGACGCCATCGTGGTGCTGGAGAACACCAGCCGCCACATCGAGGCCGGCATGAACCGCGTGGAGGCCGCGCTGCGCGGTGCGCGCGAGGTGGGCTTCACCGTGCTGTCCATCAGCCTGTCGCTGGTGGCGGTGTTCATCCCGCTGCTTTTCATGGGCGGGCAGGTGGGCCGGCTGTTCCGCGAGTTCGCGGTCACGCTCTCGGCCTCGGTGCTGATCTCGCTCGTGATCTCGCTCACCACCACGCCGATGATGTGCGCGCTGCTGCTGCGCAGCGAGTCGGAGGAAGGCCCGAAGAAGAAACCCGGCCGCGTGCGCGCCTGGCTTGGCGCCGTGGCTGAGCGCGCCTGGCTGGCGACGCTGCGCAGCTACGCCCACAGCCTGGACTGGGCGCTCGCGAGCAAGGGCGTGGTCATCGCGGTGCTGCTGGCGGTCATCGCGCTCAACGTCTACCTCTTCAGCGCGATTCCCAAGGGCTACTTCCCGCAGCAGGACAACGGCCAGCTCAATGCCGGCCTGCGCGCGGACCAGAGCATCTCCTCCGCCGCGATCGCCGAGAAGCTGAAGCTCGCGGTCGACATCATCCGCAAGGATCCGGCGGTCGACACGGTCGTCGGCTTCTCCGGCGGCGGCCGCTCGGGCGGCGGCTTCATGTTCGTGAACCTGAAGCCGGTGTCGCAGCGCACCGAGAAGACCGCCGCCGTCATCGACCGCCTGCGACCGCAGCTCAACCAGCTCACCGGCCTGCGCGTGTTCCTGAGCCCGGTGCAGGATCTGCGCATGGGCGGGCGCTCCAGCAACTCCAGCTACCAGTACACGCTCAAGAGCGACAGCCTGAGCGACCTGCGGACCTGGTCGACCAAGCTCGCCGACCGCCTGCGCCAGGAGACCGCGCTCACCGACGTGGACAGCGACGACGCGGACAACGGCGTGGAAACCTATGTCGAGGTCGACCGCGACGCCGCCGCGCGCCTGGGCGTCAGCTCCAGCGCGGTCGACAACGCGCTCTACAACGCCTACGGCCAGCGCTCGGTCGCGACCATCTACGACGAGCTCAACCAGTACTCGGTGATCATGGAATGGGCGCCGCGCTACCAGCGCGCGCCGATTGCCCTGAAGGATCTCTACGTGCCGTCGACACTGACCTCGACGACCTCCGCCACCGGTGCGACCATCGTCAGCTCGCTGCAGGCCAACACCGACGCGAGCACGGGCACGTCCACCACCACCTCGGCCAACCCGGGTTCGCGCACCTCCTCGGCCGGCCAGCAGGTCGCGACCGCCAACACGCTGATGGTGCCGCTGTCGGCTTTCAGCAAGCTGAGCGAGCGCGCCGTGCCGACCTCCATCGACCACCAGGACACCGAGCTGTCGAGCACCGTCTCCTTCAGCCTGGCCGACGGCGTGAGCCTGGAGGAAGGCAAGCGCCTGGTCGCGCAGGCCGAGGCCGACATCGCGATGCCGATCAACGTGCGCGGCAGCTTCCAGGGCACCGCGCTCGCGGCGCAGCAGTCGCAGGGGCAGCAGTGGTTCCTGATCGTGGCGGCGCTGGTCGTGATCTACATCGTGCTCGGCGTGCTGTACGAGAGCCTGGTGCATCCGATCACCGTGCTCACCACGCTGCCCTCGGCGGGCGTGGGTGCGGTGCTGGCGCTGCTGCTCTTTCGCATGGAGTTTTCCATCATCGCGTTGATCGGCGTGTTCCTGCTGATCGGCATCGTGAAGAAGAACGCCATCCTGATCATCGACTTCGCGCTGGAGGCCGAGCGCGCGCTCGGCCTCACGGCGGCGGAGGCGGTGCGCGAGGCCTGCCTGCTGCGTTTCCGCCCGATCCTGATGACCACGCTCGCGGCGGCGCTCGGCGCCTTGCCGCTCGCCATCGGCTTCGGCCTCGGCGCCGAGTTGCGCCAGCCGCTGGGCGTGGCGATCATCGGCGGCCTCATCGCGAGCCAGTTGCTGACCTTGCTGACGACGCCGGTCGTGTACGTTCTGCTCGACAAGCTGCGCCGCCGGCCCGCCAACGAGAGATACCTGAGCCGCGCCGCGAGCGCGCAAGAAGGATGAGACTGCGAATGACGACAAGAATCCGCCCGATGCCACCCGGCGCTTTCGCACTGGCGCTGGCGGCGCTGCTCGCGGGCTGCGCGGTCGGCCCCGCCTACGAGCAGCCCTCCACCGCCTTGCCCGCGGCATGGAAGGAAGCGCCGCCCGCCGATGGCTGGCTGCCCGCCGCGCCGGCCGATGCGCTGGAGCGCGGCGACTGGTGGAAGCTCTTCGGCGACCCGGTGCTCGACGAACTGGCCGGGCGCGTGCAGGTGTCGAACCAGAACGTCGCGGCGGCGGTCGCGAACTACGCGCAGGCCGAGGCGCTGGTGCGCGAACAGCGCGCGTCGCTCTTTCCCACCGTCACGGCCGGCGCCGGCGCGACGCGCTCGGGCGCGCGCAACACCACGCCGCGCAACGCCTTCAGCGCTTCGGTCAATGCCGACTGGGCGCCCGACGTGTGGGGCCGGCTGCGGCTGTCCGTCACCAGCGCGCAGGCGGCCGCGCAGGCCAGCCAGGCGGACCTGGCGTCCGCGCGCCTGTCCGCCATCGGCGCGCTGGCGGCGAACTACTTCTCGCTGCGCGAGGCCGATGCGGAACTGCGGCTGCTTGCCGACACGCTGGAGGGGTACCAGCGCAGCTACGAGATCGCCCGCAACCGCTACGACGCCGGCATCGCGGCGCAGACCGATGTGCTGCAGGCGCAGACGCTGCTCGTCAACACGAAGGCCGAGCGCGTCTCGCTGCAAGGAAACCGCGACACGCTGGAGCACGCCATCGCGGTGCTCGTCGGCGCGGCGCCCGCCGATTTCAGGTTGCCCGCGGCCGACTGGACGCCGACCGTGCCCGGCATCCCGACCGGCGTGCCCTCGACGCTGTTGCAGCGCCGGCCCGACATTGCCGCCACCGAGCGCGACGTGGCCTCCGCCAATGCGCAGATCGGCATCGCGCGCTCGGCCTACTACCCGAACTTCACCTTGAGCGGCAGCGTCGGCAGCAGCGCGAGCCGCGTGGGCGACCTGTTCAATGCGTCGAGCCTCCTGTGGTCGCTGGGTCTCTCGGTCGCGCAGACGGTGTTCGACGCCGGCGCCATCGGCGCACGCGTGGATGCGGCGACGGCGGCGCGCGATGCGGCCATTGCCCGCTACCGGCAAACCGTGCTGACGGCCTTCCAGGATGTGGAGGACCAGCTCACCTCGGGCGGCAGCCTTGCCCAGCAGGAGGTCTTGCGCCGCGAGGCCTCGGCCGCGGCGGACCGCACGGAGCAGCAGTTCCTCAATCGCTACCGGCAAGGGCAGGTCAGCTACACCGATGTCGTGACCGCGCAGGTCTCCGCGCTCAACGCGCGGCGCACCTTGGTGCAGTTGCAGGTCAATCGGCAGACGGCGGCGGTCGCGCTGATCCAGGCGCTGGGCGGCGGCTGGCACGCCGAGTGGGCGCCGCCGGCTGCGCGGCCCTGAGCCGCTAGGCTTGCGGGGGCACCTGCACGCCGAGCATTTCCAGCACCCGCGTCAAGCCCGCGAGCGGCCGCTGCGGGTGCCACAGCACTTCGTAGGCCGCCTCGGGGCAGGGCGCCTCGATCGCGCGCAGCACCACGCCCGGCACGGCCGCCTTCAGCAGCGTCTGCGGCACGATCGAGATGCCCTGGCCCATCGCGACCAGGCTGATGACCGAGAGGAAGTGCTTCGCATGGTGGCGGATGTCCGGGCTGAAGCCGGCATTGAAGCAGGCCGTCACCACCTGGTCGTGGAAGCCCGGGGCGATCTCGCGCGGGACCATGATGAAGTGCTCTTCCTTCAATGCACCGAGCGGCAGCGATTCGTGCGCCGCGAGCGCATGGTCCACCGGCAGCACGATCACCAGCGGCACCCGCGCCACCACGCGCCCGGCCATGCCGCCCATGCCCTGTGCCGCGTTCGCGAAGCCGAGGTCGATGCGGTTCTGCTGCAGCGCGCGCACCTGCTCGGCGGTGCCCATCTCCTCCCACACGGTCTCGATGCCGGGCATCTCGGTGCGCAACTGGCGGAACACGCGCTCGATGTCCATGAAGAGCGCCGCCGGCACGAAGCCGATGCGCACGCGCGCGGTCTGGCCCTGGTCCGCGCGGTCGACGGCCTGCTGCGCGAATTCCATCTGCGCGATCACGGTGCGTGCCTCTCGTGCCAGCACCTCGCCGGCCGCCGTGAGCCGCACGTTGCGCTGATCGCGGTCGAAGAGGCGCGCGCCCATCAGCGATTCGAGTTGCTGGATCTGCTTGGTGAGCGGCGGCTGGGAGACATGCAGCCGGCGTGCCGCGCGGCTGAAATGCAACTCTTCGGAGAGCACCAGGAAGTGCTTCAGGAGGCGGAGATCCATGGGAGGGATCTTATTCCGATCGGGAATGACTGGGTTTCCAAATATGTATTGGACGAAACAATCGCCAGCGCCAAGAATTCGGGCCTGCCCAATTGGAGACAACCAATGCTTTCGTCCAAGACCCTGCCGGTCCAGCCGGCCGCACGCCGCGCGACCTCTCTCGCGATCCTCGCTTCCTCCCTCTTCGCCTTCGCCCTGCCGGCCTGGTCGGCGGGCTACCCCGAGAAGCCCATCAAGATCATCGTCCCCTATGTGGCCGGCGGCACCGCGGACTCGCTCGCGCGCTACATCGCGCAGGGCCTGACGCAGTCCATGGGCCAGCCCGTGATCGTCGACAACCGCACCGGCGCGGGCGGCGTGATCGGCTCGGAGGCCAATGCGGCCGCCGCGCCGGACGGCTACACCTTCACGCTGATCTCCTCCAGCTACACCGTCAACCCCAGCCTCTACAAGCTGCGCTTCGACCCGGTCAAGGACATCACGCCGGTGGTGCAGGTCTCCAAGGGTCCCATGCTGGTAGTGGCGAACCCGGCGCTCGGCGCGAAGTCGATGGAAGACCTGGTGCGCCTGGCCAAGGCCAGCCCGGAGAAGATCACCTACGCCTCCTCCGGCCAGGGCAGCGTGCTGCACCTGGCGGCGGCCCTCTTCGCGGACCGCGCGGGCGTGAAGATGACGCACATCCCCTACAAGGGCGGCGGCGCCGCCGTGACCGACGTGCTGGGCAATCAGGTCGACCTGTACTTCGCCGGCCCCACGGGCGTGATGCCCTTCGTGCACACCGGCAAGCTGACTGCGCTGGGCGTGACCACAGCGCAGCGGCTGCCGGCGCTGCCGAACGTGAAGACGGTCGCGGAGTCGGGCTTCCCCGGCTACGACGTGACGCTGTGGTACGGCCTCATCGGGCCCAAGGGCCTGCCGCCGGCCGTCGTCGAGCGCATGAACGCCGAGGTGAACAAGATCCTGCAGCGCAAGGAAACGCCGGCCAAGCTGGAGGTCGACGGCACCTATGTCGCGGGCGGCAGCGCCCAGCAGTTCGGCAGCATCATCAACCAGGAAATCACGCAGTGGCACGGCGTGGTGACCAAGCTCGGCATCAAGATCGACTGACCCCATGACCCAGGAAAATCACCATCCCGCGCGCGTGCCCTTCATCGCGCCCGGCACCCGTCCCGAACTGGCCGCCGTCGAGGCCACCATCCTCGCCGAGCGCGGCCGCGTCTCGATCCTCTACCAGGCGCTGCTCAACAGCCCGCCGGTGGCTTCCGGCTGGGAGCGCCTGCTGACGGCGGTACGCAATCAGAACTCGCTGCCGGCCGACCTGCGCGAGCTGATGATCATCCGCGTCGCGGTGCTCAACGGCGCGGATTTCGAACTGCACGCGCACATCCCGCACGCGCTCGCCGCCGGCATGGCGCAGGAGAAGATCGACGCGCTCCAGCAGCCGGCGCCGGCCGCGGTCTTCACCGAGACCGAGCAACTGCTGCTTGAACTGACCGATGCGATGACGCGCGAGATCAAGGTGCCGCCGGCCATCATGGACCGCCTCCAGGCGCGCTTCGATGCGCGCGGCGTGCTCGACGCCGTGGCGACCGTCGCTTCCTACAACATGGTGTCGCGCCTGCTCGTGGCGCTCGACATCCGGCACTGAGGCGGCGCCATGAGCTCCACAAGCACCGATCAAGGCAAGCTGCGCGGCAAGGTCGCGATCATCGTCGGCGCGGGCCAGCAGCCCGGCGGCACCATCGGCAACGGCCGCGCGACCGCCGAGCGTTTCGCGCAGGCCGGCGCGGACCTGTTCCTGGTCGACATCAATCCCGAGTTCGCCGCCGACACGCTGAAGGCGGTGCAGCCCTTCGGCATCCGCGCCGAGACCTTCACCGCCGACATCACGCGCGAGGAAGACTGCAAGGCCATCGCCGACGAATGCATCGCGCGCTTCGGCCGCGTCGACATCCTGCACAACAACGTCGGCCGTTCGGTGGGCGACGCGCGCACCGTGGACCTGGAGGCGAGCGTGTGGGATTCGATCATGTCGATGAACCTGCGCGGCATGTTCCTGACCTGCAAGTACGTGCTGCCGCACTTCATCGCGCAGAAGTCGGGCTGCATCATCAACATTTCGTCGACCGCGTCGATGGCGGCACGGCCGACCGTCACCTACAAGACGAGCAAGGGTGCGGTCAACGCCTTCACGCAGCACCTGGCAATGGAGAATGCGCCTCACGGCATCCGGGCCAACGCGATCCTGCCTGGCCTCATCGACACGCCGATGGCCATTGACCGGCGGGCGCGCGAGCGCAACGTGCCGCGCGAGGTGATCCGCAAGGAGCGCGACGCGAGCGTGCCCATCGGCCGCATGGGCACCGCGTGGGACGTCGCCAACGCGGCGCTGTTCCTCGCTTCGGACGACGCGGCCTACATCACCGGCGTGCTGCTGCCGGTGGATGGCGGGCTTCTTTGCAAACGCGGTTGAGAACGGAAGGAAATCCATGGATCTCGAACTGAAGAACAAGGTAGTGCTGGTGACGGGCGGCAGCCGGGGCATCGGCCTGGCCTGCGCACGGGCTTTCGCGGCCGAAGGCGCGCGCGTGGCCATCGTGGCGCGCAATGCCGCCACGCTGGAGCAGTCGGCGCGCGAACTGGCCGCCGAGGGCATCCAGGCACACGCCGCCTCGGTCGACCTCACCGACCCGAAGGACGCCGAGCGCATGCGCGCGGAAGTGGAGGCCGCGCTCGGGCCGGTCGACGTGCTCGTGAATTCCGCGGGCGCCGCCAAGCGCAAGCCGGCTGAGCAACTGAGCGCCGCGGACTGGCACGCGGCCATGCAGGCCAAGTACTTCACCTACATCCACGCGATGGATGCCGTGCTGCCGGGCATGGTCGAGCGCCGCGCGGGCGCGATCGTCAACGTGGTCGGCATGGGCGGGCGCTTCGCCTCGGCCATGCACGTGGCCGGCGGCGCGGCCAATGCGGCGCTGATGCTGGCCAGCACCGGCCTGGCCAACGCCTATGCGAAGCACGGCATCCGCGTGAACGCGGTCAACCCCGGCATCGTCGAGACCGACCGCTTCACGCAGAACGTGCAGGTGGAGGCCGCGGCCAAGGGGCTGGCCGTCGAGGATGTCGTGAAGCAGCGTATCCAGGCGCTGCCGCTCGGGCGCATCGCGCAGCCGCGCGAGGTGGCCGACATGGTGGTGTTCCTGGCTTCCGCGCGCGCCAGCTACGTGAGCGGCGCGGTCATCGCCATGGACGGCGCCGTGACGCCGGTGCCCTGAGGACCATGATGGCAAGAAGACTCGAAGGAAAGGTGGCCATCGTCACAGGCGCCGGCTGCGTCGCGCCGGGCTGGGGCAACGGCCGCGCGGTGGCGGTGCGTTTCGCGCAGGAAGGCGCGCGCATCTTCGCGGTGGACCAGAACGCCGAATCGATGGCCGAGACGCTGGCGCTCATCGCCGAGGCGGGCGGCGAGGTCGAGGCACATGTGTGCGACGTCACGCGGGATGCCGAGATCGCGGCCATGGTCGCCGCCTGCCTCGCCCGCTTCGGCCGCGTCGACGTGCTGGTGAACAACGTCGGCGGGTCGGCCAAGGGCGGCGCGGTCGAGATGAGCGAGGCGGTGTGGGACCGGCAGCTGGAGGTCAACCTCAAGAGCGTCTTCCTCACCTGCAAGCACGTGATCCCCGCGATGCTGGCGCAGGGCGGCGGCAACATCGTCAACACCGCCTCGGCCTCCGGCCTGCGCTGGACCGGCGCGGCACAGGTCGCCTATGCGAGCGCGAAGGCGGCGGTGCTGCAGTTCTCGCGCGTGACGGCGGTCGAATACGCGGGCCGCGGCATCCGCGTCAACACGGTGATCCCGGGCCAGCTGCACACGCCGCTCGTCGAGAGCCGCCTGGCCGGCCAGCGCGCCGGCGGCGACGTGCAGGCGCTGCTGGCGCAGCGCCAGTCGCGCATTCCGCTCGGCTTCATGGGCGATGGGCGCGACACCGCCAACGCGGCGCTGTTCCTCGCATCGGACGAGGCGCGCTTCGTCACCGGGACGGAGATCCTGGTGGACGGTGGCATGACGGCGCGCTGCGACTGATCCGCGCGCCGCGCGATGGCATGATGAAAGCCTTCCCTCGAAGGCATCGCTGCCCATGACCCGTATCGCCCTGATCCACGCGTTGATGCACTCCATCGCCCCCATCAACGACGCGCTGAGGCGCGACTGGCCGGCGGCGGTGCGGATGAATCTCATCGACGACAGCCTCTCGGCCGATCTCGCGCGCGGCGGGCGCGGGCTGGACGAGGCGATGCACGAGCGCTTCCAGCGCCTTGCGCAGTACGCCATCGACACCGGTGCCGAGGGCATCCTTTTCACTTGCTCGGCCTTCGGCCCCTGCATCGACGCGGTGGCGCGGCGGCATGCCGGCATGCCGGTGCTCAAGCCCAACGAGGCGATGGTGGAGGAAGCCGCGGCGGGCCACGGCAAGCTGGGCCTGCTCGCGACCTTCCAGCCGACGCTGGATTCGATGCCTTCCGAGTTCCCGCCCGGTGTCGAGCTGGAACTCGCGCTGGCCGAGGGCGCCATGGACGCATTGAATGCCGGCGACGCTCAGCGGCACGACGTCCTGGTGGCCGCGCAGGCCCGCGCGCTGCGCGAGCGCGGCTGCACGCGCATTGCGCTGGCGCAGTTCAGCATGGCGCGCTCCCGCGCGGCCTGCGAGGCGGCTTCGGGCCTGCCGGTGCTGACCACGGTCGACAGCGCGGTGCGCGCCTTGCAGACGCGTCTGAACCGGGCCTGACTCGCGCTCTCGCCATAATCAACGCTCACACAAGGAGCGCGCGTGGATATCGTTTTGCTGGCCAAGGCGGCCGTCATGGGCATCGTCGAAGGCCTCACGGAGTTTCTGCCTATCTCGTCGACCGGCCACCTGATCCTCGCGGGCTCGCTGCTCGGTTTCGACGACGACAAGGCCAAGGTCTTCGACATCGCGATCCAGACCGGCGCGATCTTCGCGGTCATCCTGGTCTACTGGCAGAAGATTCACGCGACCGTCGTGGCCCTGCCGCGCCAGCCCAGGGCGCGGCGCTTCGCGCTCAACGTGCTGATCGGCTTCCTGCCCGCCGTGGTGCTGGGCCTGCTGTTCGGCAAGGTCATCAAGGAGCATCTGTTCACGCCGGTGGTCGTCGCCAGCACCTTCATCATCGGCGGCTTCATCATCCTGTGGGCCGAGAAGCGGCCGCCGGGCTCGGTGCGCATCGAGCACGTGGATGACATGACGCCCTGGGATGCACTCAAGGTCGGCCTCGTGCAGTGCTTCGCGATGATCCCGGGCACCAGCCGCAGCGGCTCGACCATCATCGGCGGCATGCTGCTCGGGCTGTCGCGCAAGGCGGCCACGGACTTCTCGTTCTTCCTCGCCATCCCGACCCTGATCGGGGCGGGCGTCTACAGCCTCTACAAGGAGCGCGCGCTGCTGTCGGTCGCGGACATTCCGCTCTTCGCGGTGGGGTTGGTGTTCTCCTTCGTCAGCGCATGGCTGTGCGTGCGCTGGCTGCTGAAGTACATCAGCACGCACGACTTCATTCCCTTCGCGTGGTATCGCATCGCCTTCGGCATCGTGGTGCTGGCGACGGCATGGAGCGGGGTGGTGGTCTGGGCCGAGTAGTCCGGGCCTTCGCATGGCGGGAGCTGGCTTCGGCATGGCGTGGGACTGAGGCGGCGTGGGGGCTGAATGATTGGTGCGTCATCCAATGCAGCGATTCCCACCATGTTCAACCCGATCCGGTTTTCGCCTCCTCCTCAGCGGCCGTCCACTGACCAAGCCTCGCCACTGGCCCTGTCGCTGAAGCGTTCGGAGCCGGAGGGAGCCGCTGCCCATCCGGGGGATGTGAATCTCCCGCCTCGCAAGCGCAGGAGCTTCCTAGAGCAGCGGCCGGCGTCCCGCTCTCCGACGCCGGCGGCGTCCGCGCCGAATCTGCAAACATTTCTCCAGGCGCCGCCCATCCGGGCGCCGCTGGACGCCGCGCGCCTGCAGGCGCTCATGCGGCTGGCTGCCGACATGGGCACTGTCGGCCATTGGAACAGCCAGGCGGGCGATCTCGCCCCCAAGCTTCTTGTCCAGCTGACGCGCTGGCCTGACCGCCCGCTGGAAGTGCATGACGCCCGCAGGCCCGGCGCACCGTACGTCTTCAACGAGGCGGCGGCGGGAGAGCCCGTTCGCGTCGCCCTGGAGGGTGAGCACTACCAGGCGCTGGTGGGTGACGGACCTGTCCTGAACAAGCGCCAGGTTCCGGGCGAGGGCGAATGCTTCTACCTCGCTGTCGTCGTGGGCCTCGGCCCGAAGGATGCGTTGACCTTGGCCGGAAGGCCTTGCGGCCCCGCGGACGAGGCCGCCTGGGACTTGCTCGCCCCCGACGTGGCGGCCGTCATCCGGCAGGAGGTGGCCTGCTCGGTGCTGACGAACCCCGAGCTTCCCGAACTCGTCGACTTCGAAAAACTGGCCCGGCCGCCTTCGGCGCGGCGATCCGAGCCCGCGGCGCGGCTTCCTGACGTGGTGCCGAGGATCGCGGTCCCTCTGTTGCTGATACAGGAACTCTCAGGCCTGATCAGGCCGGGTGACATGGACCACAACAAGGCCTTGCTCGAGAAGTTCGCCGAGGAAAAGAACGTCTCTCTCGGAATGCTCAGGAGATGGTTCAACTTGAGTGGCAAGCGCTTGTTGGATGCGGAGGCAATCCTGCAGATCGCGTCGCGATCAGGGCAGCGGTTCAGGGCGATTCCGCCTGACTTCCTGCAAAGGCTGTCCCTCGATGCACAGCGCGGCAAAGTGCGCCTGACCGACGATGCCATCATCAGAATCGCTGGAGAGAACGGATTTTCCATTCGCAGCCTCCGTCACCGGATACGCGTGAGTGGCGAGTTGACGAGGATCGGGCAATCGCTCGCCGATCGCTCCATGGACGAAATCGCCACACGCCGCTGACCCCTGCGGGCGACGCTGCCCTTGGCGCCGTCAGCTCGATGCCGCCGCGAAGTTTCGCAGCGCGGCTTCGACCGCGGCGGCCGTGGCGATCGGCTTCTCCATCGGGAAGAGATGCGTGCCGTCGAGCATCATCATGCGGCCCCGCGTGACCTGCCGCGTCAAGGCGATGCCCGCGCGCCGCATCTCCACCGACTGGCGCCCGCCGATGAAGGCGGCGGGGCACTGCAGCGGATGCGTGCGCAGCAGCGTGCCGAGGTTGTGCGGGATGGTGTCGTAGATCGCGGTCTCGACGTCGCGGTCGAAGCTCAGCGCCCGCGCGTCGTCGGCGTCGAAGGTGCCGTGCTCGATGTAGTCGCGCAGTACCCGCTCGTCCCAGCGCGCGAAGGCCTTCTTGCCGCGGAAGTGCTCGAACACCGCCTCGCGGTGCTCCCAGGTGTTGCGGCGCTTGCGGCTGATCATGCCGGGCGAGACGCTCTTCATCCACGGCGTGCGCTTCATCAGGCCGATGGTCCGCGCGCGCCAGCCGCCGACGAGTGGTGAATCGAGCATCACCACACCCGCGGCGAGTTCGGGATGCAGCGCCGCGCACATGAGACTCAGGAAGCCGCCGAGCGAATGGCCGACGAGGAAGACAGGTCCACCGTTCTTCTTGGCGTGGCCGGCTGCGAAGTCGGCGAGCTGTTCCACCAGGTGCGGCCAGTTGTCGGTGACGGGGTAGTTCGGGTCGTGACCGAACTTCTCGATCGCGTCGACCTCGAAGCCGCGGTTGCGCAGGCTGTCGAGCATCACGCGGTAGGTGCTCGCGGGGAAGCTGTTGCCGTGGGAGAAGATGACGGGGGGCATGCCCTCTGGCGGCTTCAGATCAGCTTCTCTTCGGGCGTGGAAATCTTGCGCAGCGGGCTGTGGCGCGTGGCCGGCATCTTCAGCGGATGCTCGGTGTAGGCGTCGTCCCAGACCGGGTCCTCGATGCTGTCGAACACCTCGCGCAGCTTCTGTCCCCAGCTGTTGTGCATCATCCGGTAGTAGGGGTTCTCGGCGTCGATGCAGACCACCTTGTCGGTCTTCAAGGTATTGGCCTCGTAGACGACCAGGTCCAGCGGCAGGCCGACGGAGAGGTTGGACTTCATGGTCGAATCCATCGACACCAGCGCGCACTTGGCGGCCTCGTCCAGCGGCGTCTCCGGTGTCAGCACGCGGTCGAGCACGGGCTTGCCGTATTTCGATTCGCCGACCTGGAAGTACGGCGTCTCGGTGGTTGCCTCGATGAAGTTGCCGGCCGCGTAGACGAGGAAGAGTCGCATGCCTTCGCCCTTGACCTGGCCGCCGAAGACGAAGGAGACGTTGAAGTCCAGCCCCGCGTGCTTGAGCGCCTCCGCATCGCGGTCGTACACGTGGCGCACGGCGGAGCCGAGCACGCGCGCGGCGTCGAACATGCTCCTGGCGTTCCAGATGGTGATGGGCGGGCTTTCCTCGCCGTCCTCGCGGTGCTCGCGCAGTTCCTCGATCTGCAGGATCTCGCGCACCGACTGGGAAATGCTCAGGTTGCCGGCCGACAGCAGCACCATCACGCGGTCGTCCGGCTGCTCGTAGACGATCATCTTGCGGAAGGTGCTGATGTGGTCCACGCCCGCGTTGGTGCGCGAGTCGGACAGGAAGACCAGCCCGGCGTTGAGTTTGATGCCTACGCAGTAAGTCATGTTGATTCGCGCGCGTGGAGTTTCTTGAGTGTGTAGAGCGCTTCCAGCGCCTCCCGTGGGCTCATCGTGTCGGGGTCGAGCGACGCCAGCGCGGATTCTACGGCGCTGTGGGCCGGCGCCTCTGCCGCGGGCGGCGGCGCGAAGAGGTCGACCTGCGCGCGCGTCTGCGTCTGCTGCGCCTCCAGTGCCTCCAGGGCCTGGCGCGCATGGTTCACCACCGCCGCCGGCATGCCGGCCAGGCGCGCGACCTGGATGCCGTAGCTCTTGCTGGCCGGGCCGGGCTGCATCTCGTGCAGGAAGACGATGTCGCGCCCGGCCTCCGTCGCGCTCACGTGCATGTTCACGGCGCCGTGGTGCGTGGCCGGGAACTCGGTGAGTTCGAAGTAGTGGGTGGCGAAGAGCGTGAAGGCCTTGGTGCGGTCGTGCAGCTGCGCGGCGATGCCGGCCGCGAGCGCCAGGCCGTCGAAGGTGCTGGTGCCGCGGCCGATCTCGTCCATCAGCACCAGCGAATGGGCGGTGGCGCCGTGCAGGATCTGCGCCGCCTCGGTCATCTCCAGCATGAAGGTGGACTGCGCGTTCGCCAGGTCGTCGGCCGCGCCGATGCGGGTGTGGATGGCGTCGATGGGCCCGAGCCTGCAGGCGGCGGCCGGCACGTGCGAGCCGATGGAGGCCAGCAGCACGATGATCGCGACCTGTCGCATGTAGGTCGACTTGCCGCCCATGTTGGGGCCGGTGATCACCTGCATGCGGTGCTGGGGCCCGAGCCGTGTGTCATTGGCGATGAAGGCGCCGGAGGATTTCTCGGCCAGCCGCGCCTCGACCACCGGGTGGCGGCCCTGGTCGATCTCGATGCAGGGGTGCGCGGCGAAGCTGGGCGCGTGCCAGTTCAGCGTATGCGAGCGTTCGGCCAGTGCGCACAACGCATCCAGCGTGGCGAGGGCGGCGGCGAGGCGCGTCAGCGCGGCGACGGAAGGCTGCAGCGCGTCGAGCAACTGCTCGTAGAGCCACTTCTCGCGCGCGAGCGCACGGTCCTGCGCCGACAGCGCCTTGTCTTCGAAGGCTTTCAGCTCGGGCGTGATGAAGCGTTCGGCGTTCTTCAGCGTCTGCCGGCGGCGGTAGTTGTCGGGCACCTTGGAGAGTGCGCTCTGCGTGACCTCGATGTAGAAGCCATGCACGCGGTTGAACTGCACGCGCAGGTTGCCGATGCCAGTGCGCTCGCGCTCGCTGGTCTCGAGCTGGAGCAGGAAGTCGTCGCAGTTCTCGCTGATGGCGCGCAGCTCGTCCAGCTCGGCGTCATGGCCGGGCGCGATGATGCCGCCGTCGCGCACCAGCGCCGCGGGCTCGGGGTGGATGGCCGCCGTCAGAAGTTCGACGCAGCCGGGCGGCGGCGCGAAGGATTCGGCGACCTGCCGCAGCAACGAGGCGGCGCCGGGAAGCAGTGGTGCGAGCAGCGCGGCCTTCGACAAGGCCAGCCGCAGCGCGACGAGTTCGCGCGGGCGAACCTGCCGCAGTGCGATGCGCGCGGCGATGCGTTCGACGTCGCTGGTGTTCTTCAGCTGCTCTCGCAGCGTGCGCCAGGGCGCGGCCGTGCCGGCGGAGAGGGTGGATTGCAGCGCGGCGATGGCCTGCAGCCGCGCCTGCGCCTCGCCGCGCTCGCGGCGCGGGCTGAGCATCCAGCGCTTCAGCATCCGGCTGCCCATGCCTGTCATGCAGGTGTCGAGCAGCGAGAAAAGCGTCGGCGATTCCTCGCCGCGCAGGGTCTGCACCAGTTCCAGGTTGCGGCGCGTGGTGGGTGGCAGCTCGATCAGGTCGCCGTCGCGCTCGACCGAGAGCCGCTGCATGTGCGAGAGCGCGCGGCCCTGCGTGTGTTCTGCATAGCCCAGCAGCGCGGCGGCGGCGGCGTGAGCGTTGGGCAGCGCTTCGGCATTCCATGCGCCGAGGTTGGCGCTGCCCATCTGCTCGCACAGCTTGCGCTCGCCCAGGCCGCCGTCGAATTGCCAGGCCGGCCGCACCGAGAGGGTGAAAGGCGTCGCGGCGCGCGCGGCCTTCAGCCGCTGCTCGAAGGCGGGCGTCACTTCGGCGCTGTAGAGCAGCTCGCTGGGCGCGATGCGCGCGATCCAGGCTTCCAGCGCGTCGGCCGGGCATTCGGCAAGGCGCAGCTCCGCACCCGTGACGTTGAGCCAGGCCAAGCCGCAGAAGTTGCGCGGCCCGGCATGCACGGCAAGCAGCAGGGATTCGCTCTTGTCGTTGAGCAGCTCGGCATCCGTCAGCGTGCCGGGCGTGACGACGCGTACCACCTTGCGCTCCACCGGCCCCTTGGCCGCGCCGACTTCGCCGACCTGCTCGCAGATGGCGACGGATTCGCCCAGCTTGATGAGGCGGGCGAGGTAGGTGTCGACGGAGTGGAAGGGCACGCCGCACATGACCACCGGCTGCCCGGCCGACTGCCCGCGCTGCGTGAGCGTGATGTCGAGCAGGCGCGCGGCCTTCTCGGCATCGCCATAGAAGAGTTCGTAGAAGTCACCCATCCGGTAGAACAGCAGCGTGTCCGGATGGTCTGCCTTGAGTCCCAGGTACTGGGACATCATCGGGGTGTGTGGAGCGGTCGCGGGAAGGGTCATCAAGAATCGGTCGGTGCGCGGCCGATGAACCGGCCGGTCCGCATCATAAGGAACAGGCGCCAGCCTCGCGGCTGGCGCCCGTCACGGTTCATGCGGCCGAAGCCGCCGGCCTCAGGCTTCCCGACGGCGGCGCGCGACGCGCACGGCGTCGACCCAGGTGTCGACATTGAAGCGCTGCCCCGATTCGGCGATGCGTGCCGCCGTGATCTTGTGCAGCGGCACGCGGCGGATGTCGCCGGGCAATTCGCTGTGGCCGAGGATGTACTTCTTGTGCACGTCGAGGTGGTCCACCTGCATCGTGCATTCGGCCTTGCGGCCATGCGGGTCGATATAGCGCACGCGAATCCGCGGCTGCTCGTCCACGATCGCGTGCTCGCCCTTGCCCTGGATGAACCACTCGGGAAGCGTGTCGGGCGCTCCGTCCACCGACGGTCCCGGCTGCGAACCCCGTATCGTCGGAATCTCAAGCGGCACGTGGCCCGATCTCACCCGCGCCGCGGCGATGCGGCGTTCCGCTTCCCTGCGGCCGGCCACGCGGCTCCATGCCAGCCACGTCAGCGCGATCAACAGCAGCACGCCCGTGAGCAGCGCCACCAGGAATTGCCATTGCGCAAGTCCAATATCCATCTCTCGGCTCCCGTTCCTTGGTCGTAGTTCTTAAGTACTCAACCGAGAGGAAATTCTGGACGGTCGTCGAGCGATAGTCAAACGGCTGCGCGGCATAGCGCGTTCGGGGGATTGCGCGGTAATTCAGTTTTCAACCGTGTCGTGCGTCGCGATGGCGCCGCGGCGCCAGTAGCCGGAGGCCCGGATCCACTTGGGGTTGGCGCCGCGCTCGTCGACCAGGTGCGTGCGCAGCGCCTTGGCGATGCTCGTCTCGCAGGCGATCCAGGCGTGGAGGTCGCCTTGCGGCAAGGCCGATGCCCTCAGCGCTTCGAGTAGCGCGCCGCCCGTGCCGGGCTCCGCGCCACCACGATGCACCCATTTCAGTTCGAGCGCGGCGCGCGTGTCGAACGCGATCTCGTCAGCCGGGCCGTCGACCTCGGCCAGAACCAGCACGCGCGCCCCGGCGGGCAGTTCTGCCAGGCGGCGCGCGATGGCGGGCAGGGCGGTGTCGTCGCCGGCCAGCAGGTAGCCGTCGAAGTCCATCGGGACGATGAAGGAGCCGCGCGGTCCGCCGAGGCCGAGCAGGTCGCCGGGGCGGGCTTTTTCAGCCCATCGCGTCGCGGGGCCGGCGTCGTGCACGGCGAAGTCGATCTCGAGCGTCCCCGCGGCGGCGTCGTGCCGGCGCGGCGTGTAGTCGCGCATCGTCGGCTTGCGGCCTTCGGGCCAGGACGGCCCGTCCGGGCCCACGGCGGGGAGACGGAGTTCGCCGGTGTCCGGGTCGGGAAAGAATACCTTGGCATGGTCGTCGAAGCCGGGGCTGGTGAAGCCCGCGAGCTCGCTGCCTCCGAGCACGACGCGGATCAGATGCGGCGTGACGCGCCGCACGGCGCGCACCTCCAGCTTGCGGAAGCGAAGTTCGTGGCGCACGCGGTGCGGCAGGTGCTCGGTGGCGAGGGAAGAAGGGGAGATTTCGTTCATGGATGGGTGGAAGGATGGACGAAGGCATCGTTCAGATGCGTTCGAGTTGCTGGGCGGCGCGATCGAGCACCGCGGCGAATTCGTGGGCTTGTTCCTGGGTCAGAGGTTCGCGCGACAGCCGCATGCGCATCGCGAGCTTGAGGTTCTCGATGGCGCGCAGCACCTGCGGCGGACGGCCGGCGCGCAGGCCGGCGCCGTCCGCGCCGCCGTTCAGGCGGGCCATCATCTCGTCGGCCATCTCGCGGTGGGCCGCGAGGTATTCAAGGCCCGCGGGCGTGACGCTGTAGCGCTTGCGGCCGCCGCCGTCGGCGGCATCGACGCTCACGAAGCCTTGCTCCTCCAGCAGCGTGAGCGTGGGGTAGACGATGCCGGGGCTGGGGCTGTAGCTGCCGCCCAGGCGCTCCTCGATCGCCTTGATGAGTTCGTAACCGTGGCTCGGCTTGGCTGCGATCAGCTGGAGCAGGACGAAGCGCAGGCCGCCGTGGCCGAAGATTCGTCCGCCACCCCGCCCGCGCATCCCCGCCCGGTGCTCGCCGCCCCCTGCCGCCCGTCCGCCACCCAGCCCATCACCGTGTTCACTGTGGCGGGTGCTGTGAAAGAAATGCCTGAAACCTCGCATAGGTACACCTCGATGTTGCTATCTGATTCGATAAAGATATATCTAAATAATGTCGAAGTCAAGGCGGAAGGACCATGAGGCCGCGCGGCGCATACATCGCGCGCATCAGCCGGGTGCTGGAGTACATCGAGGCACATCTCGCCGAGCCCCTCGGTCTCGCGACGCTGGCCTCGGTGGCGAACTTCTCTCCCTGGCATTTCCACCGAGTCTTTCAGTCCATGACGGGCGAGACGCTGGCCGAGCACGTGCGCAGGCGCCGGCTGGAAGTGGCCGCGGGGCGGCTGCTGGCCTCGCCGCTGGAGCCGGTGTTCGCCGTGGCGCTCGACGTGGGCTTCGGGTCCGCGGCCGTGTTCAGCCGCGCCTTCAGCGCGCATTTCGGCGCGACGCCGACGGCGTGGCGGCGGGGCGCCTTCGGCTTGTGGACAAGCCGAAGGCAGGTCGACTTCAGCAAGATTCGTCATGGCGAGCGCAAGCCACGTCAAGCGGCCGCAAGAACTGCTCGCGACGATGTGCCGTCGGGCCTTTCCGGCCAGGCCCCACGTTCAGGAGGAGAGGAAATGAAGGTAACGGTTGAAATCAAGACCCTGCCGGATGTTCGCGTGGCCTACATGCGCCACGTGGGGCCTTACGGCGATGCGGGCATAGAGCAGACGTGGCAGCGCTTCGCGACCTGGTGCAGCCAGAACGGGTTGATGGACAAGGGCCGGGCGATGTACGGCATCAGCCGCTACGACGCCTGCATCGAGGTCGACGCGAATTTCCAGCCGCAGGGCGAGATCGGCGTGCAGGTCCTGCGCGGCGGCAGCTTTGCCTGCGCGCAGTTCGCAAGCGCGCCGACGGAGATCCACGAGGCCTGGCTGACGCTGTGCAAGTGGCTGCCGGAGAGCGGCTTCCAGGCCGCCGACGCCGCGCCCATCGAGCTCTACCGCAAGGATGCCGGCGCGGACGACGGCAAGGGCGCCTTCACCTGCACGCTGTGCATGCCGGTGAAGCCGGCGTGAGGCGGCATGAGGGCGGCATGAGGGCGGCCGCGGTGCTCAGCGCTGCGGCATGTCCTTGACCGAGTAGCCCAGGCTCACCGTCGCATCCTCGGGGATCGGCGGCATCTGCGCGTCCCACGCCAGCCAGGCTTCTCGCATCGCCGCCAGGCGTTCGGGCTCGCGCTTGCCCAGGTTGGCACGCTCGCGCTCGTCGGCGGGGATGTTGAAGAGGTATTCGTTGCCGTCGACCCGCAGATATTTCCAGTCGCCGTCGCGCGAGGCACGCTGGCCACGGTGGTTCATGCGCCAGTGCATCGGACGGCGGAAGCCCTGCGAGGCGTCGCGCAGCACCGGCATCAGCGATACGCCGTCGAGCGGGCAGGCCGGATCCGCGGCCACCCCGGCCGCGTCGAGCATGGTGGCGGACCAGTCCATCGTCATGCAGTGCTGCGCGCTCTCGCCGCCGGCGTGCACGACGGCGGGCCAGTGCGCGATCCAGGGCACGCGGATGCCGCCTTCGGTCAGGTCCATCTTGCCGCCCACCAGCGGCCAGTTGTCCGAGAAGCGCTCGCCGCCGTTGTCGCTGGTGAAGACGACGAGGGTGTTTTGCGCCATGCCCAGCTTCTCCAGCGCGGCCATGATCCAGCCGATGCCCTCGTCCATGTGATGGATCATGCGGCGGTAGACGTGGATGTTGCCGCTCGCCAGGTCGAAGAGGTTGTCTTTCACCAGCGGCGCCCTGGCCGCGTCCTCGCGCGTCTCCCAGGGCCAATGGGGCGCGGTGTAGTGCAGGCTGAGGAAGAAGGGCGCGTCCTGCTTCGCCATGCGCTCGACGTAGTCGACGGCGCGGCGCGAGAGAAGATCGGTGAGGTAGCCCTCTTCCTTTTGTTCCTCTTCCTCGCCGGACCACAGGTCGTGGCGGCCGCTGGAGTCGCAGTGGGTGAAGTAGTCCACGCCGCCCGACATCGGGCCGAAGAACTCCTCGTATCCCGAGCGCAGCGGCCCGAAGGATGGCGGATAGCCCAGGTGCCACTTGCCGATGAGCCCGGTGCGGTAGCCCGCGCCGCGCAGCAGCGAGGGCAGCGTCGGGTGATCGGGCGGCAGGCCCAGCGTGGCGCTGCCGCGGCTCTTGCTGTTGATCGGTTCCTCGGCCGCGCCGCGCAGGCGGTACTGGTAGCGCGCGGTGATCATCGCGAAGCGCGTGGGAGAGCACACGGGCGAGTTCGCGTAGCCCTGCGTGAACCGGATGCCCTTCCCGGCCAACCCGTCGAGCACGGGCGAGACCGGGCCGAAGGCGGCGTCGCGGCCGCCGTAGCAGCCGAGGTCGGCGAAACCGAGGTCGTCGGCGACGATGAAGATGATGTTGGGGCGTTGCATGCTAGTCGTTGGCCTGGAAGTTGACTGCCTTCATGATCGCGCCCCAGCGCGCCGTGTCGTCGCGCATGGTCTTCACCAGGACGTCCGCGCCGTCGCCGGCCGGATACATGCCGTTTTGCAGCAGTTGCTGACGCACCTCGCGCGAGTTGACGGCTCGGGTGAGTTCGGCCCGCAGCTTGTCGACGACCGGCTGCGGTGTCTTCGCCGGCGCGTAGTAGGCGAACCATGCGGTCGCGACCACGTCCTTCAGGCCGCCTTCGGCGAAGGTGGGCAGGTTCGGCATCAGCGGCGAGCGCTTTTCGCCGCTGGTGGCCAGCACCTTGACCCGGCCGCTCGGCTGCATCTGCAGCGCGCCGCCGACGGTGTCGAAGTAGACGGGGATGGTGCCGCCCATCACGTCCTGCCGTGCCGGCGTGGAGCCACGGTACGGCACGTGGACCATCTTCAGCCCGGCCGAGCGGTTGAGCATTTCGCCGAGGAAGTGCGAAGGCGTGCCGGCGCCGTAGGAGGCGAAGCTCAACTTGTCGTCCTGCGCCTTCGCCCACGCGATGAACTCGGGCAGCGTATTGGCCGGCACGTCCTTGTTGACGACCAGGGCGAGTTCGAAGCGCGCGGCGTTGACCAGCGGCACGAAGTCCTTCATGGGGTCGTAGGAGAGCTTGCGGTAGGCGCTCGGAAACATGGTCATCATGCTGGCGGTGCCCAGCAGCAACGTGCGGCCGTCGGGCGGCGCGGTCTTGACGGCCTCCACCGCGATGCGGCCGGCGGCGCCGGAGCGGTTGTCGATGACCAGCGGGCCCAGCGACTCGCGCACTTCCTGCGCGATGGCGCGCGTCAGCACGTCCTGCGTGCCGCCGGCTGGCACGCCGATGAGAATCTTGATGGGTTGGCCGGGCGTGAAGCCCTGGGCGCCGGCCAGCGGCGATAGCGCGAGACCGCCGAAGGCGGCAAGGAGTTCGCGGCGGGTGAGGGCGTGATGGGGCACTGGTTCGTCTCCGTGAGCATGGGCGCCAGGGGCGCGCGCAGACTTTAGTAGCCTGACAATCGATTGATCAAATCAACTGTCCTGCGTACAAACCCCATGGCCGAAGTCCCGCGCCCGCTTGACGACCTGTTGCTCTACCGGCTCAGCCGGCTGCTGTCGGCCGGCGGCGGGATGGTGACGCGGCTTTGCGAAGGCCGCTTCGGCATCACGCGGCGCGAATGGCGGCTCGTCGCGACGCTCGCGAGCCGGGGCGAACTCGGCTCCTCCCAACTGGCGGCGCACGCGCAACTCGACCGCGCGCGCACTTCGAAGGCGGTCGGCTCACTGGTCAAGAAGGGGCTGGTCTCGCGTACGCAATCGAGCGGTGACCGGCGGCACGTGGCGCTGGCACTGACCGCGGCGGGCAGCGCGCTCCATGCCGAGCTGTTCCCGCTGGTCTCGGCGATCAATGCGCAGCTCATGGGCGCGCTGGACGATGGCGCGGCGAAGCGCTTCGACGAGTCGCTGGGCCTGCTGCAGGCACGGGCCGATTCGCTCGTCGCGATGGCGGACCTGCCGAAGGCTGACCGCCGCCGCGGCAAGGCCTGATCAACCCTGGGGCGCCGGCACCGCGGGCGTGCCGTCCTCGATGCGCATCTTCGGCAGGAACTGCGGGTACTCGCGCTGCATGAAGTCGATCACGCCTTCGCGCACCTTGCAGCGCAGGTCGAAGGCAAGCGAGGATGACGCGGCGGTGCACAGCACGCGCAGCTGCATGGTGCGCTCCGTCGCATCCGTCACCTGCAGGTTGAAGAAGCGGCCGTCCCATTCCGGCGCGGCCTTCACCAGGCGCTCGACCTCCTCGCGCACGGGCGCCAGCGGCAGGCCGTAGTCGGCGTAGATGAAGACGGAACCGAGCAGCTGCGAGGAATGGCGCGTCCAGTTCTGGAAGGGTTTCTCGATGAAGTACGACAGAGGCAGGATGAGCCGGCGGTCGTCCCAGATCTTCAACACGACGAAGGTGCCGGTGATCTCCTCGACCCGTCCCCATTCGCCCTCGACCACCAGCACGTCGTCGATGCGGATGGGCTGCGCGAGCGCGATCTGCAGGCCGGCGATGAGGTTGCTGAACACGGGCTTGGCGGCCAGGCCCGCGACGATGCCGATCACGCCGGCGGAGGCCAGCAGGCTGGCGCCGACCTGCCGCGCGCCCGGGAAGGTCATGAGGATCAGCGCGCCGCCCGCGACCAGCAGCATGGAGCTGGCCGTGCGCGCGAGCACGCGCGTCTGCGTGAGCACGCGGCGGGCCTGCAGGTTGTCCGTCACGTCGTAGGGATGCTTGGCCAGCACGCCGTCGGCGATGCCGCTCACGGCGCGCACCGCGAGCCAGGTGGCCGCGGCGATCAGCAGCAGCCCGTTCAGGTGCCGCACGCTGCCAATGAAGCGCAGCTCGTCCGGCGCCGCCTGCCACACCATCTGCAGGCCCACCAGCGGCAACACGATGCGTGCGGCGGCCTGGATGTTGATCAGCATCGCGTGGAGCACCGGCATGGCGCGCGTCACGCGCCGCAGGACGAGGCCGCCCACGCGGTGGATCAGGAGCGCCAGCGGCACGGCGATCAGCGCGGCCAGGCAAGGGCCGAACCATGGGTGAGAGAGCAGCATTTCCTGGGTCATGCGGTCTTGGGTGTGTCCTGTTGCAGGCGTTGCAGGATGCGTGCCGCGTCGTCGCGCAGTTGCGCGGAGATGCCGATCGCCATGTCCAGACGGCGCAGCAGCCAGGGGCTGACGTCGTTGTCGAAGGGGTCGGGCAGCGGGATCGGACCGGCGAGCGCGGTGGCGGGCGCGCTCTCGGGCATCGACGGGCCGGTGGTCGGCATGCTGCCGATGGCGGCCTCGATGCGCTGGGCCGCGCGCTCCAGCGGACCTTCGATTTCCGCTGGCGTGAGGCGGTCGCGGCGCAGCACCAGCATGGATTTCACCGCGCTCAACTGCGCGAGCAACTGGTAGCTGTGCGCCTGAAGGTGTTCGAGCGGCTCCAGCGGCGGCCGTACCGCGCGCGGCTCGGAAAGCGAGCGCTGCGTGGCCTGCACCAGCGCGGACAGGCTGTCGAAGGCCTCCTTGCGCGCGAGCCGCCATTCCAGCTCAGGGCTGGTCGCGACCGAATGCAGCTGTCCCAGCCCCAGCGCGAGGCGCGCATGGCGCGCTTGTGCCGTCAGCGTGCGCGCGACCAGCGCCGCGATCTGGCTGCGTTCCCAGGAAGGCAGCACGTAGCAGAACGCCCAGGCAATGGTCGCGCCGATCAGCGTGTCGGCCACGCGCTCGAAGAGCGCGAAGGTGGTGCTCGCGCCGGTGTTGAGCATGTGGGCCTGCACCAGCCCCAGCACCGTGGCGGCGACGGCGGTGACCAGGTAGCGCCGCACCGCGAAGCCGTGGGCGACGGCCTGCGCGACCGTCATCGCCGCAAGCAGTTCGAGCGGGGAGAGATGCACCGACAGCAACCCCACGGCGACGACGCAACCGAGCAGCGTGCCAGCCACCCGGGCGTTGCGGCGTTCCAGCGTCTGCGAAAGGCTGCCGCGCAGCACCACCACGATGGTCAGCAGGATCCAATAGTCGTGCGAGCCCCAGGGCATCAGCACGGCGATGGCGTAGCCGGTACCCACCGCCAGCGCCGCGCGGATCGCGTGACGCAGCGGCGGCGCGTCCCAGCGCCACAGCGTGAGGAAGGGGCGCAGTGACCATTCGGTGGCGCTCACGAACATCTGCCAGTTGGCCCGCACGATGGCGAGGTCGGGCTTGGCCTCGCCGCGCGCCAGGCTGTTGAGCCGCAGCACTTCGTCGTTGATGTGGCCGATGCGGCTCGCGAGGCCGCGCGCGAGCATCGCGGCGGTCGGCCCGGCGCCGCCGGCGGGCGAGGGCGTCTGCGCCTCGCCGTCCAGGTGGATGAGCGCGAGTTCGGGGCGCCGGTCGGGCACCGGGTCCGGCTGCCGCCGCAGGAGCAGGGCATCGGCCAGGGAGGCCGTCTCGTCGGCGAGTTCGACGAGGACGCGTTGCATCTCGTTCAGCGCCTGTGCATGGCCGGGGTGCGACTTCAGTGCGTCCAGGTCGAGCTCGCTGGCCAGCAGCAGGTCGCGCAACTCCAGCACGATCACCAGCATGCCGGCGAGTCGCTGGCGGCGCGGCGTGCGCGGGGATTCGAGCACGATGTCCCGCGTGGCCTGGATCTGGTCGGCCAGCACGGCCTGCTCGCGCAGCAGTTGGCCGAGCAGCGGCGCCGGGATTTCCCGCACGTCGCCAGCGTCGTCGCGCGGCGCGAACTGGCGTGCCTCGGTGCGCATCAGCGCAGCCAGCGAGAGCAGCACGTCGGCGAGTGCCTGCGTGCGGTAGCGGCCGTTGAGGACCAGGTTCGCGAGTGTCGCGTAGCCCACGTAGAGGGCCGCGCCGATGCCGAAGTGCAGTGTGCGCTCGATGATTTCCTCCATGCCCGTGGGCTTCGGCGTCGCCATCGAGAAGACCATCGCGAGCATGACCGCGATCGCGATCGGGATGCCCCGCTTGCCCCAGGCCATCGCGACGAAGGCGAGGAAGGTGGCGGGCACCAGCAGCAAGCCGAGGCGCAGCGGCGCGGCATGCAGCAACTGGACGGCGAAGAAGAGCGGCAGCCCGATGAGCGGTGCCGGCAGCATCTGCAGGAACTTTCCGCGCCGCGGGCCTGGCAGGTCGGGCGGGGCCGCCACGATGACGCCCACCGCCGCGGCCGAGCCCGCGATGGCGCCGAGCGCGAAGTGCACGCCGGCCGAGATCAGCAGCAGCCCCAGCGCGACCGACAGGCCGTTGAGGATGAAGTGGCTGAGCGCCACGCGCAGCGCGGCCCGGCCCCTTTGCGTGGCGGCGCGCGGCGCCCGCATCACTTCGCGGAGGCGTCGCCCTCTGCGGGCGCGGCGGGCGTTTCGCGGCGGATGCGCGTGAGCTTGCGCGGCGCGGGCGCGGGCGCGGCCGGGGCGGCATCGCCAGCAGCATCGGGCTCGGGGGAGGCGTCCTCGATGGTGCTGCGCGCATAGACGTCGGACGGGTGCGCCGAAGGGTCGACCGCGCGCATGCGGTCACTGGCGCGCAACTTGTCGTCCACGCCCGCGAACTTCGAGTACTTGGCGAGGATGGGCACCAGCTGGCCGTAGATGCGTGGTGCGCCGGCCAGGCATTCGCGCTGGTCGAGGAACTCGGGCTCGCCGGTGAAGTTGCCGATCAGCCCGCCCGCTTCGGTGACCAGCAGCGAGCCGGCCGCCACGTCCCAGATGTTGAGGCCGGTCTCGAAGAAGGCGTCGGTGAAGCCGGCCGCGACGTAGGCCAGGTCGAGTGCCGCCGCGCCGGGGCGGCGCAGGCCCGCCGCGCGCGGCATCAGGTCGGCCATGATGGCCAGGTACTGCTTGAAGTTGTCGCCCGTGCGGAAGGGGAAGCCGGTGGAGATCAGGCATTCCTGCAGCCGGGTCCGCTTGCTTACCCGCAGGCGGCGGTCGTTCATGTAGGCGCCGCGGCCCTTGGTGGCCGTGAAGAGGTCATTTCGGCTCGGGTCGTAGATGACGGCCTGCTCGACCTTGCCCTTGATCGCGAGCGCGATCGACACGCAGTAGACCGGGAAGCCGTGGATGAAGTTGGTGGTGCCGTCCAGCGGATCGATGATCCAGACGTAGTCCGAGTCCTTTGCGCCGTGCTCGGTGCCCGATTCCTCGGCCAGGATGCCGTGCCCCGGGTAGGCGGTGAGCAGCGTCTCGATGATGGCTCGCTCGCTCGCGTGATCGACCTCGGTCACGAAGTCGTTGACCTGCTTCTGCGAGACGCGGACCGCCTCGACGTCGAGTGCCGCGCGGTTGATGATCGCGCCGGCGGCGCGGGCGGCCTTGACGGCCACGTTGAGCATGGGGTGCAGGTTGGGGGACGACATCGGATTGTGGGAAGAACGGGAAAGGGAGCGCTGCGTGGACTGGAGCTCCCTGGAAATGCGGCCCGGCGATGCGGGCGGCGAGAATCGGGGGATTTTACATGCGCACCCGATTCGTCCTGATCCAGACCAGCCACGCCGGCAACGTCGGCGCGGCCGCCCGCGCCATGAAGACCATGGGCTTCGGCGAGCTGGTGCTCGTCGCGCCGCGATGGGCCAACGTGCTGCGCCGCGAGGAGACCATCCAGCGCGCCAGCGGGGCGCTTGATGTGCTGGCCAACGCCCGCATCGTCGAGACACTGGACGAGGCGCTCGACGGCGTCACCCATCTGTGCGCGACGGCCATGGTGCCGCGCGATTTCGGCCCGCCCACCCGCACGCCGCGCGAGCACCTGGAGCCGCTGGCCCGGGGCGCCGAGCAGCACGTCGCCTTCCTCTTCGGCTCGGAGCGTTTCGGCATGCGCAACGAGGATGTCTACCGCTGCAATGTGGCATTGAGCATCCCGACGGATCCGAACTTCGGCTCGCTCAACCTGGGCGCGGCCATCCAGGTGATCGCCTACGAATGGCGGCTGGCCCTCGGCGGCTACGCGGTGCGCGACGCGACGACACCGCCTCAGGCGGCGGACGCGAAGGCGGTCGCCGGCATGCTGGAGCACTGGGAGCGCTCGCTGGTGGACGTGGGCTTCCTCGACCCCGCGGCCCCCAAGAAGCTGATGCCCCGGCTGCGGCAGCTCTTCAACCGCGCCCAGCCCACGCCCGAGGAGATCCACATCCTGCGCGGCATCGCCAAGGCCATGGCCGATGCCGCCCGGGGCGGGCCGAAAACCCCATCGCCCGTGCGCGAAGACCCGAGCCCTTAGACTGCCCGGCCCATATCGATAGAACGACAACAAAGCATGTTCTCGCGCCTGCGCTCCGACATCCAGTGCATCCTCGACCGCGACCCGGCGGCGCGCACGCGCTGGGAGGTGTTGACTCTCTACCCCGGCCTGCACGCCGTCGTGCTGCACCGGTCGGCGCACTGGTGCTGGAACCACGGCCTCAAGTGGTTCGGGCGCTTCATCTCCGAGTGCACGCGCTGGATGACCGGCATCGAGATCCATCCCGCGGCCATCGTGGGCGAGCGCGTCTTCTTCGACCACGCGATGGGCGTCGTGGTGGGAGAGACCGCAGAGATCGGCGACGGCTGCACCATCTACCAGGGCGTGACGCTGGGCGGAACTTCGCTCTACAAGGGAGCCAAGCGGCACCCGACGCTGGGCCGCAACGTGGTGGTGGGCGCGGGCGCGAAGGTGCTGGGCGGCTTCACCGTGGGCGACGGCGCCAAGATCGGCTCGAACGCGGTCGTGACCAAGCCGGTGCCGGCTGGCGCGACGGCGGTCGGCAACCCGGCGCGCATCATCCAGGCCGATTCGGCCGCCAAGCGCGAGGAGACGGCGTCGCGCATGGGCTTCTCGGCCTACGGCGTGACGCAGAACGACGATCCGCTGTCACTGGCGATGCGCGGGCTGATCGACAACGCCGCCAGCCAGGAGCACCAGATCGCGCTGCTGTGGCAGGCGATCGAGTCGCTGTCGGCCCAGCCCGGCAAGAAGGACTGCGTGCCGGGCGATGCGGCGCGGGACGAATGCTTCGAGGCGGAGAAGCTGACGCAGCTGGTCGGGAAGTGATTCCCGCCAGCGCCTAGCGGACGCGGATCGCCGACTTGGGCCGGAAGGCCTTGCAGACCGCGTCGTCGGTTTCCAGGTACGGCCCGCCGATCAGGTCGATGCAGTAGGGCACGGCGGCGAAGATGCCGGGCACGAGTTGCGCGCCGTCGTCGCCCTTGAGGCCTTCGAGCGTTTCCGCGATCGACTTCGGTTGGCCGGGCAGGTTGATGATCAGGCTCTTGTCCCGGATCACGGCCACCTGCCGCGACAGGATCGCGGTCGGCACGAAGCGCAGGCTGATCTGCCGCATCTGCTCGCCGAAACCGGGCATCTCCTTGTGCGCGACGGCCAGGGTCGCCTCGGGCGTCACGTCGCGCACCGCCGGACCGGTGCCGCCGGTGGTGAGCACCAGAGAGCAGCCGGCGTCCACCAGCTCGATGAGCGCGGCTCTGATGCCGGACTGCTCGTCGGGGATCAGGCGGGATGCGAACTCGATCGGGTTGCGCAAGGCGCGCTTCAGCCACTCCTGGAGTGCCGGCAGGCCCTTGTCCTCGTAGACGCCGCTGGAGGCGCGGTCGCTGATGGAGACGATGCCGATGCGCACCGCGTCGAAGCCGCCTTCGCTCATGCATCCTCCTCGCGTGACTGCTCGGCGGCCTCGGCCGCGTGGTCGGCCGTGCCGTGCACGCTCAGTTGCGCGCGCACGATCTGGAATACCTCGCGGTAGGCCTTGTTCTGGCGCGGCGCCTCGCCCGGCGGGCCGACCTTGATGTCCTTGCGGGCCTGCCGCACCAGCGCGCGCAGTTGCTGTGCATCGGTGCCGGGGTGGGTTTCGATCCAGGCGCCGAGGGCATCGTCATCCGCGATGAGCTGGTCGCGCCAGCGCTCGGCCTCGTGCAATGCCGCGGTTTCCTCGGCCGGGCCGCGGTCCTGCTCGGCCAGGGCGGTGCGCACCGCCTCCAGCGTCGCCGCGTCGAGGCCGCGCATGAGCTTGCCGATGAACTGCATCTGCCGGCGCTTGCCCTCGAAGTTGGTGATGCGTTTCGCGTCCTCGATCGCGTCCCTGAGCTTGTCGCCCAGGTCGAGCTTGTCGAAGAGGCCGGAGCGCAGGCCGAGCAGGGCTTCGCCGAGCGCCTGGAGTTCGGCGCTCTCGCGTTTGAGGTCGGTCTTGCTGGCCGCGTCCGTCCCCTTGAGCTCACGCTTGAGTTCAAGATCGAGTTCGCTGCCTTCGGCAATGAACTGGCCACGGACGAAGTAGCCTTTTTTGGGTTTGCGGGACATAGAGGGGATCGTGGGCCGCACCCATCGGAGTACAGGGGGCGCAAGTATCATAGCCAACACATGACCACACCATCCTCGCGCGCCGATTCCGGCTTCGCCTACACCCGCCCCTTCTTCGAAAACCTGGTCGACACCGCCCTGGCGCATGCCAGGAAGCTGGGCGCGACCGACGCGGGCGCCGAAGCCTCCGAAGGCTGCGGGCTCAGCGTCTCCGTGCGCAAGGGCGAACTGGAGAACGTCGAGCGCAATCGCGACAAGTCGCTGGGCATCACCGTCTACGTCGGCCACCGCCGCGGCAACGCCAGCACCTCCGATTTCTCCGAGGCGGCCATCGCGCAGACCGTGCAGGCGGCCTACGACATCGCCCGCTTCACGGCCGAGGATCCGGTGAGCGGCCTGCCCGACGAGTCCGACATCGCGAAGACGCAGCCTGACCTGGACCTCTTCCATCCCTGGGACATCACGAGCGAGCAGGCCGCTGCGCTCGCGCTCGAATGCGAGGCCGCCGCTCTCTCGACCGACAAGCGCATCACCAACAGCGAGGGCGCGGGCGTCTCCGCGCAGCAGAGCCATTTCTTCAGCGCCCACACGCGCGGTTTCAGAGGCGGCTATGCGAGTTCGCGCCATTCGATCTCGGTGGCGCCCATCGCCGGCAAGGGCAACGACATGCAGCGCGACGCCTGGTACAGCTCGATGCGCTCGGCCGATGAACTCGCCAGCCCGCAAGCTGTCGGCCGCTACGCGGCGGAACGCGCGCTGAGCCGCCTGAAGTCGCGCAAGATCAAGACCACCGAGTGCCCGGTGCTCTTCGAGTCGCCACTGGCCGCCGGCCTGCTGGGCGGGCTGGTGCAGGCCACCAGCGGCGGGGCGCTCTATCGCAAGAGCAGCTTCCTGCTGGATTCGCTGGGCAAGCCGGTGCTGCCCAAGCACATGGATGTCCTGGAAGATCCGCATGTGCTCCGCGGCAAGGGCAGCTCGCCCTTCGACGACGAGGGCGTGGTGACGCGCAGGCGCAAGGTGGTCGACGCCGGCCTGCTGGAAGGCTATTTCCTGAGCACCTATTCGGCCCGCAAGCTGGGCATGAAGACCACCGGCAACGCCGGCGGCTCGCACAACCTCACGCTGAGCTCGCGGCTGACGAAGAAGAGCGACGACCTGAAGGCCATGCTGGCCAAGCTGGGCACGGGGCTCTTCGTGATCGAGCTGATGGGGCAGGGCGTCAACTATGTGACGGGCGACTACTCGCGCGGCGCGAGCGGCTTCTGGGTCGAGAACGGCGAGATCGCATTCCCTGTGCAGGAGATCACCATCGCCGGCAATCTCAAGACCATGTTGATGGGCATCGAGGCCGTGGGGGCGGACACGTACAACTACGGCGCCAAGACGACCGGCTCGATCCTGGTCAACCGCATGAAGGTCGCGGGGAGCTAGGGCTCGCCCGCAGGCTGCGCGCGCACTCAGTGTCGTCTCGCCTGCCCCTGCCGGGGGGCGCCGCGTCTTGCCGCTCTTGGCCTTCTATGCGGTCAGTGCGGAGCGCACCATGTTGATCGCGTTGACGTAGGGGGTCGTGAACCCATCCAGGGGCGCGTCCGGCGCCAGCCAGCTGAAGCGGAAGACCAGCCCATCTTCCTCCGGGCTCCCCATCGCGACGTGCTCGAAGCTTTCCGGCAGCGGCCCCTGGGCGTGCATCAGGTAGAGGTGCCAGAGTTGCGCGTGCCGGTGGACGTTGCCCTCGACGCCGGCTTCGCACTCCCGGTCCAGCGTGCCCAGCGAAACCAGCGCGCCGGTGTAGTCGATGCCCGATTCCTCCAGCAACTCGCGCCGCACCGCGTCCTCCGGCGCTTCGCCGGCTTCGACCGTGCCCTTGGGCAACTGCATGCCGCCGTCGCCGGGATGGTGGAACACCAGCAGCCGGCCGCGCGCATCCACGAGGCAGGCGCAGGCCTTGTGGATGGGTTGCGCCGCCACCTTCAGGCGCCCGAGAGCGCGGCCTTCACCGCGGCGCTGACCTGGCCCATGTCGGCCTTGCCGGCCAGGCGGGTCTTGACGGCGCCCATCACCTTGCCCATGTCGCCGGGGCCCTTGGCGCCCAGCTCGGCCACGATGGCTTTCACTTCCACGGCGACTTCATCGGCGCTCATGCGCTGGGGCAGGTAGACCTCCAGCACCTTGATCTCGGCGGCTTCCTTGTCGGCCAGGTCCGTGCGGCCGCCCTGGGTGAAGGCCGCGACGGAGTCCTTGCGCTGCTTGACCAGCTTGTCGACGATGGCGACGACCATCGCGTCGTCGAGCGTCACGCGCTCGTCGACTTCCTTCTGCTTCATGGCGGCGAGCAGCAGGCGGATGGTGCCCAGGCGCTCCGAGTCCTTGGCGCGCATCGCGGTCTTCATGTCTTCGGTGATCTGGTCCTTGAGGCTCATGGCGTCTTCCTTGGGGAGGTCAAAAACAAAAGCCGCGGCAGGCATTCCTGGCGCGGCTCGGGTCCGGGCGAACCGGTGGCCGGCCCTGGGGCCGGCACAACGGGGTGCTCAGTACAGCTTCTTGGGGAGCTGCATGCTGCGCACGCGCTTGTAGTGGCGCTTGACCGCGGCGGCCTTCTTGCGCTTGCGCTCGGCGGTCGGCTTTTCGTAGAACTCGCGGGCACGCAGGTCGGTCAGCAGGCCGAGCTTCTCGATGGTGCGCTTGAAACGGCGCAGCGCGACGTCGAAGGGCTCGTTTTCTTTAACGCGGATGGTGGTCATTTAAAAATCGGTTTTGTTGAATTTGGCCTGGGGAAGATCGGGCCCCGGGCCGGGGTTCCTCAACTGAAAATGGGGGGAGGCCGTTGAGGGGAGGCCAAAGTTAGCCCGGCATTATAGCCTCAGCCGGCGGCGCCGGGAGGGAGCGCGTTCGCGCACGCATGACCGCTCGCCCATGCCCACTGGAAGTTGTAGCCGCCGAGCCAGCCGGTCACGTCGACCACTTCGCCGATGAAGTACAGGCCGGGCTGCCTCGATTCCAGGGTCTGGGACGACAGGTCGCGGGTGTCGACGCCGCCGGCCGTGACCTCGGCCTTCTTGTAGCCTTCCGTGCCGCTGGGCGTGACTTGCCAGCGGGCGATGCGCTCGGCCAGCGCGGCAAGGGCCTTGTCGGTCGCTTCGTTGATCGGGCGTTGCAGCGCCGGGTCCTGCCCCACCCAGGCGTCGGCCAGCCGCGAGGGCACGAGTGCCGCCAGCTCGTTGCCGATGCGCTTGCGCGAGCGCAGCTTGGCATCCGCGAGCGAGGCCGCCACGTCAGTGCCTGGCGCGAAATCGATGGTCAGCGGCGAGCCCGCCTTCCAGTAACTGGAGATCTGCAGCACGGCCGGCCCGGACAAGCCGCGATGGGTGAAGAGCAGGTCTTCGAGGAAGTGCATGCGCTCTTTCTTCGCGCCGGTCTCGATGGAGACCGGCAGCGACAGGCCGGCCAGGCCGCCATAGGGCGTCCAGTCCGCGCCGCCGAAGGTCAGGGGCACGAGAGCCGGGCGCGGCGGCACCACGCGCAGGCCGAACTGCTCCGCGAGCTGGTAGCCGAAGCCGGTGGCGCCGATCTGCGGGATCGAGAGGCCCCCGGTGGCCACCACCACGTTGGCGGCCTGGACGCTGCCCCGGTCGGTCTCGATCCGGTAGCCCTCGGTCTGTGAGAATGCCACGTTGCGCACGCCGCAGGGCTGCCAGTGGGTCACGCCGCCGGCCGCGCACTCGGCCAGCAGCATGTCGATGATCTGCTGCGAGCTGCCGTCGCAGAAAAGCTGCCCCTTGTGCTTCTCGTGGAAGGCGATGCCGTGGCGTTGGACCCGTTCGATGAACTGCTGCGGCGTGTAGCGCGACAGCGCCGAGCGGCAGAAGTTCGGGTTGTCGCCGATGAAGTGGCGCTGCGGTGCGCGCACGTCGAGGTCGCGGTTGGTGAAGTTGGCGCGGCCGCCGCCGGAGATGCGGATCTTCTCGGCGACACGCTCGCCATGGTCCAGCAGCAGCACCTTCAGGCCGCGCTGGCCGGCGATACCCGCGCAGAACAGGCCGGCCGCCCCGGCGCCGATGACGACGGCGTCGAATCTCATCCCTTCCAGACGAACGGAAACTTCAGTTGCTTGAAGAAGCCGTTGGGCACGTAGTCGCCCACCACGCCATAGCGCTCCGGCCAGAGCCGGGTGCTCTTGACGGCGGTGCCGAAGAGATAGTCGAGGAAGGCGTAGTGCGCGGCGTAGTTCTTGTCGATCGCCTCATCGTCCTGGCTGTGGTGCCAGTGGTGGAAGTTCGGCGTGACGATCAGGTAGCGCAGCGGCCCGAGCCGCACGCTCACGTTGCAGTGGTTGAAGACCGCCTGGAAGCCGACCACCACGATGTAGGCGTCGATCACTTCCTTGCTGAAGCCCAGCACGTAGATCGGCGCCAGCACCAGCGTGCGCGTGATCAGGAGCTCGAGGATGTGCTGGCGCGAGCCGGCCATCCAGTCCATGCTCTTCACGCTGTGGTGCACCGCGTGCAGGCGCCAGAGCAGCGGCACCTCGTGGTAGGCGCGGTGCGTCCAGTACTGCACGAGGTCGGCCACAAGGATGATCAGCAGCACGCCGGCCCAGAACGGCAATCCGGCGATCCAGCCGCGCACGCCGTCGTTGGCGGCCCAGCCGAAGAGCTTGTGCACGAGCAGATTGGTTGCCAGCAGCACGAAGCCCACGATCATGTGGTTCACCACGAAATGATGGAAGTCCGTCTGCCACTCGGCGCGGAACACCGGCTGGTCCTTGCGGTGCGCGAAGAGTTTCTCGATGAAGATGAAGATCAGCGAGGAGCCCAGCAGGTCGAGGATGAACCAGTCCAGGCCGATGTAGGGCGTGTCGTCCGCGAAGTCGTTGACCGGCACCTTGTGGCCGCCGAGCAGCGCGGCCGCCGCGACCAGCAGGAAGGCGAAGGACGAGAGCCAACGCGTGCGGTTGAAGATGATGTTGACCAGCGCGAGCCCGCCCGAGACGACCATGGCCGCCAGCAACACGTAGCGCATCAGGTCGACGTTGTAGCTGCGCCGCAGCTCCGGCGTGGTCAGGTACTGCGGGAAGTGGAAGGCCAGCACGCCCAGGAAGCACAGCACCGCGAGCGAGAAGGCGATGGTGCCCGTGACGAGGCCCTTGCCCCGCTGCAGTTCCCCATGGCTCGCGGTGAATTCGTTGAGTTTTTCCAGCTCCAGCATGCCGCTCTCCACCTGTTGTTTTGCGTCGCGCGATTCTAGGACGCCGATCCTCGCTGGGCGGATGGCGCGATTCGGGAGACACCGCGGACCCGGCTGCGCCGGCCGCCGGCGTTGCCCGCCGCAAAGGGGAGGGCGGCCACACGAAGTGGGCAAGCCTGGGGGCGAGACTTCTCTACGTGCCGAAGCGGGTGACGGACACGCCTGCGGCCGCCAGGCCGTGCAGCACGTCGCCCACCACGATCACGGCGGGGCTGCCCAGGCCGGCGGCGGCGATGTCCTCGCGCAGGCGCGACAGCGTGGTCGCGACGTGCCGCTGCCGCGGCAGGCTCGCATGCTGGATCACGGCGACCGGCGTCTCGCCGTCCAGCCCTTGCAGCAACTCGTCCTGGATGTGCGCGACGCCGGCGACGCCCATGTAGATCACCAGCGTGAGCCGTGCGTCGCGCGCCGTGGCGGCGAGTTGCCGCCAGTCGGTTGGATGCTCGCCCGCGGCGTAGCCGGTCTTGGCATGGCCGGTGACGAACACGACGCCCTGCGCGTGGTCGCGGTGGGTGAGCGGCACGCCCAGCGCGGTCACCGCGGCCAGCCCGGCCGTGATGCCGTTGACGACCTTCACCTCGATGCCCGCTTCGCGCAGGTGCTCGACCTCCTCGCCGCCGCGCCCGAAGATGAAGGGGTCGCCGCCCTTGAGCCGCACGACCGTCTCTCCCTCCTGCACGGCGGTGATCATGAGCCGCTCGATGAAGGCCTGCGGCGTGCTCTTGCAGCCGCCGCGCTTGCCCACGTGCACGACACGCGCGCCGGGCCGGGCATAGGCCAGGATCTCTTCGTTCACGAGGTCGTCGACGAAGAGCACGGTCGCCGCCTGGATGGCCTTGACGGCCTTGAGGGTGAGCAACTCGGGGTCGCCAGGGCCGGCGCCCACCAGTGTGCAGCTGCCGTAATGGGAAAGTGTGCTCATGGGTGTCGTGCCTGTTCAGCCTGTTGCGTCAGCCGGGCCAATTGCAGGATCTGTTCCACCTGCAGGGCGATCGCGTCCGGAACCGGCGTCTCGCCGGCCAGCACGCGGCGGGTGTAGTCGGCGGTGGTGCCGACGTCGATCTCTTTCGGCAGGCCGGGGACTTCCGATTGCGTGCCGGGCTGCTGGGCCTGAAGCGCGATGCGCTTTCCCTGCACGAAGCCGTCCACCTGCGCGGTGCGGCGGGGGTCCGCTGCGCTCTCGCCTTCGAGGCCGCGCGAGAGCAGGGCGTTCATGCCCATCAGCTCGAAGGTGGCGCCCATCGAGCTCGCGTATTCGGGGTGCGTGTAGCTGCCGACCACGATGCTGGCGCCTTCGGCGGGCTGCATCAGCTTGACCACGCTGTGGCCCGGGTTGCGCAGGCCCACCACGCGCCGCACGTCCAGCAATCGCTTGAGGCCGGGGCTCAGCAGCTCTGTCGGCGCGAAGGCCACCTCGCCGTCCTCGATGGGCCGCACGGCCGCGAGCGCGGGCACGTCGAGCGCGGCCAGCACGTTCGAGGACAGTACCCGCGTCGATTCCGTCGCCGCGCCATGCACCAGCACCGGCAGCCCTTCGCGCGCCAGCAGCAGCGCGAGCAAGGGCGTGAGCACCGGCAGCCGGCGCGCGCCGTTGTAGCTGGGCAGCACGACCAGCGGCCGGCCGGTGGCGGGAAAACGATGCAGCCGCGCATGGGTGGCGTCGAGGAAACCCGCCATCTCCTCGGGCGTTTCGCCCTTGATGCGCATGGCGAGGCAGAAGGCGCCGATCTCCAGGTCTGTGACCGTGCCGTCGAGCACCTGGCCGAACAGGTCGCAGGCCTGCTCGCGCGCGAGCGGGCGGGCGCCGCGAACGCCGCGGCCGATTTCCTTGATGTACTGGCTGATTCCCATGGGTGGGGCGATTGTCCCGCAAGGCTTATGCCGCAATGCGCGTGCGCTTATGCCCTGGTGCGCGGGAAAGGCCGTCGCCAAGGCGTTCATGCCAGGTCCGCCAAGGCGCTCGGCGCACTCGCGCGGACCATGCGCTTGAGTTCCGGCAGGCAGGAGCCGCAGTTGGTGCCGCACTTCAAGGCCGCCTGCAGGGCGGCGAGGCGCTCGCCATCCGTCCCGGCGGAGGCTGCGAGCTCTTCGCCGATGGCGGTCTCGGTGACACCGAAGCAACTGCAGATGACCTTGCCGCGAGCCGCAATGCCGATGGGCGCCGCCGCGCCGGGACGAAGCAGTTGCCGGCCGTAGGCCTGGGCGGGCAGCTGGTCCTGCAGCAGCGTCTTGATCCAGGCTTGCGCGCTGGTGTCGCCTGCGAGCAGGAAGCCGTCGAGCCGTGCGTCGAGGCCGTCGCGCACCAGCCGGACCGCGCGGCGCTGGCCCCGCCGGGCGTCCGCATAGCGCAGCGTGTCGGCGCCCGAGAGCGCGAGCAGGGCCTCGATCCGCGCGAGCACGGTGTCCGGCGGCGCCTCGTATGCGGCCGCGCGGAAGAGCACGCCGGTGCGCTCCGCTGCGCCCTCCCGCAAGACGCCTGCGGCGCCGAAGGGGACGCAACTGGTGAAGGGGAATGCGTCCATCAGCGCGCGCAGTTCGCCAAGCGTATCCAGCGCCGTCGCCTCCGGCAGCCATGCGGCGGCGAGCAGGGACCAGGGAAGCTCGGCTTTCAGGATCTTCACGGCCGAGTGCTTGAGTTCGGGTTGCTTCGAATCCGGGCAGAAGCTGGGCGTGGTGAGCGCGTTCACGCCTGCCAGGCGCTCGCCGGTGCTGGCGCGGCCGCTGAGGTATTCGCCGCCCCAGTGCATCGCGATGAAGGCCTGGCTGAGGCCCACCTCGGCGCTGGCGGCGACGGGCAGCACGATGGAGCCGCGCCGCGAGGTCACGTGCACCAGCGCGCCCTCCGGCAGTTGGCGGCGGGCCATGTCCTGCGGATGCATCTGCACGCTCGGCTCCGCCATGTGGCCGAAGAGGCGGCCCAGCGTGCCGGTGCGGCTCATGCCGTGCCACTGATCACGCAGGCGCCCGGTGTTGAGCGAGAAGGGGAAGCGCGCCTCCCGGGCTTCCGCCACCGGCTTGTAGACCGTGTCGGCGAAGCGTGCGCGGCCGTCGGGCGTGGGGAACACGCCATCCTCGTAGAGCCGCGCGCGGCCGGTGCTTTCGCCTTCGCGCAGCGGCCATTGCCGGGGCGCGGCCTCGAGCATCGCGTAGCTCATGCCGGTGATGTCGAGGTCGCGGCCGCGCGTGGTCTCGCGATGTTCGTTCCAGACCGACTCGGCGTCCTGATATGGGAAGAGCGTGCGTTCGCGCCCCAGCCGTTCTTCGAGCCGGCGCGCGAAGGCCACGCCGATGGCCCAGTCGTCCCGTGCCCGGCCCGGCGCGGCGACGGCGGGACGCACGCGCGAGATGCGCCGCTCGCTGTTGGTGACGGTGCCCTGCTTCTCGCCCCAGGTGGTGGCGGGAAGCAGCAGGTCGGCGTAGTCGCAGGTGGCGGTGGTCGAGAAGGCCTCCTGCACCACCACGAACTCGCAGCGTTCCAGCGCGCGCCGCACGGTGGCCTGGTCGGGCATCGACTGCGCGGGGTTGGTGCAGGCGATCCAGAGCGCGCGGATCTCGCCGTCGGCGGCGGCCTGGAACATCTCGACCGCCGTCTTGCCAGGTTGGGCGGGCACCGACGGCACGCCCCAAAGCGCGGCGACCTCGGCGCGGTGCCGTGGATCGGCCAGGTCGCGGTGCGCGCTGAGCAGGTTGGCCAGGCCGCCCACCTCGCGCCCGCCCATGGCGTTGGGTTGGCCGGTCAGCGAGAAGGGGCCTGCGCCGGGCTTGCCGATCTGCCCGGTCGCCAGGTGCAGGTTGATCAAGGCCGCATTCTTGGCCGTGCCCGACGCGGATTGGTTGAGGCCCTGGCAGTAGAGGCTCAGCGTGGCCGCCGAGGTGGCGAAGAGCCGCGCGGCGGCCAGCAGGTCGTCCTTCGAGATGCCGCACACCTGCGCGACGCGATCGGGCGTGCATTCGCGCACGGTCGCCTTCAGCGCGTCGAAGCCGCTGGTGTGCGCGGCAATGTAGCGCGCGTCGGTCCAGCCCTCCCACAGCATCAGGTGGAGCATGCCGTTGAAGAGCATCACGTCCGTGCCGGGTTGCAGGGGCAGGAAGAGGTCGGCGATCTCCGCCGTGTCCGTGCGGCGCGGGTCAGCCACGACGATCTTCAGCGCCGGGTTGGCCGCCTTCGCATCCTCGATGCGGCGGAACAGGATGGGGTGCGCCCACGCCGTATTGCTGCCTGCGATGAACAGGCACTGCGCATGCTTCAGGTCGTCGTAGCAGGCTGGCGGCGCGTCCGCACCCAGCGTCTTCTTGTAGCCGGCCACCGCGCTGCTCATGCACAGGCGGGAGTTGGTATCGATGTTGTTGGTGCCGACCAGGCCCTTGGCCAGCTTGTTGAAGACGTAGTAGTCCTCCGTGAGCAACTGGCCGGAGACGTAGAAGCCCACCGCGTCCGGGCCGTGGTCGCGGATGACCTGCGCGAACTTGTCGGCGGCGCCGTCGAGCGCCGCATCCCATTCGATGGGCTGGGGCACGGCATGGCGCACCGCGCGCCGAAGCGGCTGCAGCAGACGGGTCTGCCGCGTGACGGCCGCGCTGGCCGTGAGGTGCAGGGTCGAGCCCTTGGTACACAGGCGCCCGAAGTTGGCCGGGTGCTCCGGATCGCCGCGCACGCCGGTGATCTGCGCGCCGTCGGATTCGATGATCACGCCGCAGCCCACGCCACAGTAAGGGCAGGTGGAGCGGGTCTCGGTGCTCACGGCAAGCCTAGGCGCCGTGCGGCGTCTGCACGGCGAAAGTCTCGTCGCCGATCTTGCCGCTGGTGGCGCGGCCCGGGCCTGCGACGGGGCGTTCGAGATCGATGGCGTGGCTCTCCAGCTCGCAGGCATCCAGTTGCACCACGCCCTCCACCACCTTGACGGCGAAGCGCGGCGTGCAGCCTTCGTCCGGCGACTTGGCGCAGCCGTCGTCCAGGCCGATGGCCCAGTTGTGCAGCGGGCAGGCGACGCTGGTGCCGAAGACGATGCCCTGGCTCAGCGGCCCGCCCTTGTGCGGGCAGCGGTCCAGCAGGGCGAAGACCTGGTTCTCCGCGTTGCGGAAGACGGCCACGTCCACGCCTGCCGGGCGTGCCACGCGGCGGGCGCCGAGCACGGGGATGTCCTCGATGCGGCAGATGGTTTTCCATTCGCTCATGGCTTCTGCTCCTCAAGCCGGCTGCGCGGCGGCTTCGACCACGGCGACAGGGCTGAACTGGCGCACGTCGACCGCCGCCTGGCTGGACTGGAACCACGGATCCGGCTCGCCGTCGAGCGCGAACTGGAGCCGTTCCCACAGTGCCTTGCGACCTTCGCTGTCTTCCAGGATCTTCTTCTTGACGTAGTCCAGCCCCACGCGGCCGATGTAGTGCACCGTGCGCTCCAGGTACCAGCCCTCTTCGCGGTAAAGCTGCAGGAAGGCGCCGGTGTACTCCATGACTTCCTCCGCCGTCTTGAGCTTGACCAGGAACTGCGCCACTTCGGTCTTGATCCCGCCATTGCCGCCGACATAGATCTCCCAGCCGGAATCGACGCCGATCACGCCCACGTCCTTGATGCCTGCCTCCGCGCAGTTGCGCGGGCAGCCGGAGACGGCCAGCTTCACCTTGTGCGGCGAATACATGGCCCACAGCGCGCGCTCCAGGTCCTTGCCCATCCGGGTCGAGTCCTGGGTGCCGAAGCGGCACCACTCGCTGCCCACGCAGGTCTTCACCGTGCGCAGCGACTTCGCGTAGGCGAAGCCGGAGGGCATGCCGATGTCCTTCCACACGTTCTCCAGGTCTTCCTTCTTCACGCCCAGCAGGTCGATGCGCTGGCCGCCGGTGACCTTGACCGTCGGGATCTTGTACTTGTCGGCCGCGTCGGCGATGCGGCGCAGCTCGTCCGGCGTGGTGTGGCCGCCCCACATGCGCGGGATGACGGAATAGGTGCCGTCCTTCTGGATGTTCGCGTGGCTGCGCTCGTTGACGAAGCGGCTCTGCGGGTCGTCCCTGGCCTCCTTGGGCCAGGTGGAGATCAGGTAGTAGTTGACCGCCGGGCGGCAGGTGGCGCAGCCGTTGGGCGTGCGCCAGCCGAGGCCGCGATAGACGGCGTCGTGCGTGAGCCAGTGCTCCTTGCGGATCGCGTCGCGCACGTCCTGGTGGCTCGCGTCGGTGCAGCCGCAGACGGCCTTCTTCCTCGGCGTCGCCGAGTAGTCGCCGCCGGCGGTGAACATCAGGATCTGCTCGACCAGCCCGGTGCAGGAGCCGCAGCTCGCGCTGGCCTTGGTGTGCTTGCGCACCTCGTCCAGCGTGAACAGGCCCTTGTCCTTGATGGCCTTGCAGATGGTGCCCTTGTTGACGCCGTTGCAGCCGCAGACCTCGGCGTCGTCGGGCATGCTTGCGGCCTTGCTGTGGCCTTCGTGCCCGGTGTCGCCGATGTTGGATTCGCCGAACATCAGCTTGTCGCGGATGTCATGCACGCTGCGACCGTCGCGCAGCAGCTTGAAGTACCAGCTGCCGTCCACCGTGTCGCCGTAGAGGCAGGCGCCGACCAGCTTGTCGTCCTTGATGACCAGCTTCTTGTAGACACCTCCGAAGGGATCGCTCATCACGATCTCCTCGGTGTCCGCGCCGCCCATGAAGTTGCCGGCCGAAAAGAGGTCGATGCCGGTGACCTTGAGCTTGGTGGAGGTCAGCGAGCCGAGGTAGCGGCCGATGCCGAACTGTGCAAGGTGATTGGCCGCGACCTTGGCCTGCTCGAAGAGCGGCGCGACCAGGCCGTAGGCGATCCCGCGATGGGCGGCGCATTCGCCAACCGAGTAGATGCGCGCATCGGTCACGGTCTGCATGGTGTCGGTGACGACGATGCCGCGATCGCAATGCAGGCGCATCTTCCGTGCCAGTTCGACGTTGGGGCGGATGCCGGCGCACATGACGACCAGGTCGGCGGGCACCTCGCTGCCGTCCTTGAATTTCACCGCCTTCACGCGGCCGTCCTCGCCACCGACGAGCTCCTGCGTATGGGCATTGAGCAGGAACTTCAGGCCGCGCTCCTCCAGCGACTTGCGCAGCAGCCCGCCCGCCACGTCGTCGAGCTGGCGCTCCATGAGCCAGGGGCCCACGTGCACCACGCTCACGCTCATGCCGCGCAGCATCAGGCCGTTGGCCGCCTCCAGGCCGAGCAGGCCGCCGCCGATGACCACGGCATGCTTGTGTGTCTTGGCGGTGTCGATCATGGCCTGCGTGTCGGCGATGTCGCGGTAGGAGATGACGCCATCGAGCTTCGCGCCGGGTATCGGCAGGATGAAAGGCGTGGAACCCGTGCAGATCAGCAGGCGGTCGTAGGGCGCCTCGGTGCCGTCCTCCGCGCGCACGATGCGCCTCACGCGGTCCACCTCGACCACCTTCTTGCCGGCGTGCAGGGTGACGTGGTTCTCCTCGTACCAGGCCCAGGAGTTCAGGATGATCTCGTCGATCGTCTGCTCGCCGGCCAGCACGGGCGACAGCAGGATGCGGTTGTAGTTCGGGTGCGGCTCGGCGCCGAAGACCGTGATGTCGTAGAGATCCGGCTCGACCTTCAGCAGTTCCTCGATCGTGCGGACGCCGGCCATGCCGTTGCCGATCATCACGAGCTTCTGTTTCTTGACGCGCATGTCCATCGCGGGCTCCTTTGTCTCTTCGGTCAGGCGGCCGCCTTCTCGACATGCGCCTGGCGCGTGTAGAGAAAGTCGATCACGGCCTTGCGTGCGTGCACGTAGACGGGGTCTTCGGCCAGTTCCACCCGGTTGCGCGGGCGCGGGATGTCCACGGCGAGCACTTCGCCGATGGTGGCGGCCGGGCCGTTGGTGAGCATCACGATGCGGTCTGACAGCAGCACGGCCTCGTCCACGTCGTGCGTGACCATGACGACGGTGCTGTGCGTCTTCTGCACGATGGCGAGCAGCTCGTCCTGCAGCTTGGCGCGGGTGAGCGCGTCGAGCGCGCCGAAGGGCTCGTCCATCAGCAGCACCTTGGGCTCCATCGACAGGGCGCGCGCGATGCCCACGCGCTGCTTCATGCCACCGGAGATCTCGCCCGGGCGCTTCTGCGCGGCGGAGGTCAGGCCGACCAGGGCCAGCGCGGCCTCGGTGCGGGCCTTGAGCTGTGCCTTGCCCTCCGTTGCCGCGAAGACGCGCTCGACGGCGAGATAGACGTTCTCGAAGCAGGTGAGCCAGGGCAGCAGGGAATGGTTCTGGAACACCACCGCGCGCTCCGGGCCCGGGCCCCTGATCTCGCGGTTGGCGCACAGCAGCGCGCCCTGCGTCGGCGTGCTGAGTCCGGCGATCAGGTTCAGCAGCGTCGACTTGCCGCAGCCGGAGTGGCCGATCAGCGTGATGAATTCGCCCTTGGCGACGGCGAGGTTCACGTCGCGCAGCGCGAGGAAGCTGCCCTTGGCTGTCTTGAAGCGCTGCTCGACGCCCTGGATCTCGATGTACTTCGTGTCGTCGTTCATGACTTCACCTCTTCGAACGTGAATGCTGTGGCGATCTTGATGAGCGCGAACTCCAGCGCCAGGCCAACGATGCCGATGACGAAAATCGCGATGATGATGTTGGCGACGTTGAGGTTGTTCCACTCGTCCCACACCCAGAAGCCGATGCCCACGCCGCCGGTCAGCATCTCGGCCGCGACGATCACCAGCCACGCAGTGCCCACGGCCAGGCGCACGCCGGTCAGCATGTAGGGCAGCACGGCGGGGAAGAGGATCCTGGTGAAGATCTTCCATTCGCTGAGGTTGAGCACCTTGGCGACGTTCATGTAGTCGCTGGGCACCCGCTGCACGCCGACGGCCGTGTTGATGATCATCGGCCAGATGGAGCAGATGAAGATGGTCCAGATGGCGGCCGGGTTGGCGCCCTTGAAGACCAGCA
>CBIHOG010000048.1:0-43835 GCA_966211435.1 uncultured Variovorax sp.
GGCGTGGTGTTGGCGCTGCGGTCGACGCGGCCCTTGTCCAGGTAGGCGTCGTACCAGGCCATCTCGCGGATCATGGCCTGCGCCACCTCGGGCGATGAGGCACGCGAGGTGAGCTGATCGATGCCGTCGCGCACCTCCGTCACTTCCGAGAACATCACGGTCGCGCCCGCGCGCACCAGCAAGTCGGTGCAGAAGCCCACGGCCGGGTTGGCCGTGACGCCGGAAAACGCATCGCTGCCGCCACACTGCACGCCGACCACGAGTTCGCTGGCCGGCACGGTCACGCGCCGGCGCCTGTCCAGTCGCGCGAGGTGCGCCTCGGCCTGGCGCATGACCGAGTCGATCATGGACATGAAGCCCACGTGCGCGTCGTCCTGCAGGCAGACGACGTCGAGTTCCTCGTCGCCCTCGGCTTCGCCGCGCTTGTCGACGATGGGGATGGTGCCGGGCGGCAGCAGGCGCTCGGGCTGCAGCTTCTCGCAGCCCAGGCTCACCAGCATCACCTCGCCGCCGAAGTTGGGATTGAGGCTGATGTTGCGCAGCGTGCGGATCGGCACGATGGCGTCCGGCGCGTCGATGGCCACGCCGCAGCCGTAGCTGTGTTCCAGCGCGACCACGTCGTCCACGTTGGGATACTTCGGCAGCAGTTCCTTCTTGATGCGCTGCACCGCGAAGTCGGTGACGCCGGCCACGCACTGCACGGTCTGCGTGATGGCCAGGATGTTGCGCGAGCCGACCGAGCCGTCGGCATTGCGGTAGCCCTCGAAGGTGTAGCCCTCCAGCGGCGGCATCGCGGGCGGCTTGACGGTCGAGACCGGCAGGCCTTCCAGCTCCGGCGCGGGCGGCATGCTCATCACCCGCTCATGAACCCAGCTGCCGCGCGGCAACGCCTTCAGCGCATAGCCGATCACCACGTTGTAGCGCCGGATCGCCTCGCCCTCGGCGATGTCGGCCAGCGCCACCTTGTGGCCTTGCGGCACGTTGTCGACGAGCGCCAGGCCGTCGGCGAAGACCGCGCCGGCTTTCAGCCCGCCGTCGTTCGCGACGATGGCGACGTTGTCCTCCGCGTGGATGCGGATATAGAGCGGGGCTCTTGTCATTTCAGACCTCCGTTGCGGAGTATGCAAGGCGCCGGCTCTTCGTGGAGGTGGGTCATCTGACCACCATGAACATGCTGGGGAGCCATGTCGAGAATGCGGGTACGAACGTGACGACGCCGAGCGCGAAGATCAACGCGCCGTAGAACGGCCAGATCGTCTTCATCACCGTCCCCACCGACACCCCGCCGATCGCGCAGCCGACGAACTGCGTCGTGCCTACCGGCGGCGTGTTGAGGCCCAGCGCGCAGTTGATGAGCATCACGATGCCGAATTGCACCGAGGTCATGCCGTACTGCTGCGCAATGGGCAGGAAGATCGGCGTGCACAGCAGGATGGTTGCCGCCATGTCCAGGAAGGTGCCCAGCACGAACAGGATGATGTTGATCAGCAGGAAGATCATCCACGGCGTGCTCGTGATGTGCGAGAGCATCTCGCCCGTCAGCTGCGCCACCCCGTAGAGGCTGATGAGGTAGCCGAAGGTGCTGGAGATGCCGATCAGCAGCAGGATGACGCCGGTCGTGCGCACCGCCTTCGAGGCCGCCTTCACGAAGTGCTCCCACTTGAGCGTGCGGTAGAGGAAGATGGTCAGCACCAGCGCGTAGAGCACGGCGACGGCGGCCGACTCGGTTGCGGTGAACACGCCCGAGAGAATGCCGCCGAGAATCAGCACCACGATGAAGAGTCCCGGCAGCGCCGCCGCGAAGGAGCGCGCGACGATCTGCCAGCCGGGGAAGGTGCCCGCCGGGTAGCCGCGCTTCACCGCGACCAGGTAGGCGGCGGCGAGGTTGCTCAGCGTCAGCACCGCCGCCGGCAGCAGCGCCGCGAGGATCAGCGCCGCGATCGACACCTTCCCGCCCGCTGCCAGCGCATAGATGATCAGGTTGTGGCTGGTCGGCATCAGCGCGCCGACCAGTGCCGCGTGGGTCGTGACGTTGACGGCGTAGTCTGCGTGGTAGCCCTCCTTCTTCATCATCGGGATCATCACCGCGCCCATGGCCGACACGTCCGCCACCGGAGAGCCGGAGACGCCGCCGAAGAGCGTGCAGGCGACCACGTTCGACATGCCCAGCCCGCCGCGCACGTGGCCGACCAGGTCGCGCGCGAAGTTGACGATGCGGTCCGCGATGCCGCCGTAGAGCATCAGCTCGCCCGCGAAGATGAAGAAGGGGATCGCGAGGAAGGAAAAGATGCCCATGCCCGAGGTCATCTGCTGGAAGCCCACCTCCAGCGGCAGCCCTTCATAGAGCAGCGTTGCCAGGGCCGACAGGCCGATCGAGAACGCCACCGGCACGCCCAGCAGCAGGAAGAGCGTGAAGGACACGCAGAGGATGAGGAGCGGGATGGTCATGATTCGGCGCCAGGTCGGGAAATACCGCGGAACCGGCTTCGCCGGGCCGCGGGTGTGGCCCCTTGCAAGGGGGTGGGCGGCCACACGAAGTGGGCGAGCCGGTGGGGGTTCGTTCTCATGCCCAGGCGGGTTCGACTTCGCGGCCCTGAGCGAGCGCGATGATGTGTTCGATGGAGAACATGACGATGAGGACGCCGGAGATCGCGGCGGGCACGTACTTCCAGCCCTCCGAGATCCACAGCGTCGGCAGCCGGTAGTCCCAGACGGACTCCGCCAGCGAGCCGCAATTCCACGCCATCGCCGCGCCGAACACCAGGATCAGCGCATGGATGAGGTATTCCATCTTCAGCCGCAACCAGTCCGGCGCGAGGACGAGGAAGGACTCGAGGCCGATGTGCCCCGCATCGCGCACGCCGACGGCCACGCCGAACATGGTGACGTAGAGCACCAGCAGGAGCGCCAGGCTTTCGGCCCAGGTGGGGGTGCTGTTGAGGACATAGCGGCCGAACACCTGCCAGCTCACCGCGCAGATCACCGCGATGAGGCCGAAGATGCCCAGCCACATGCAGGCGCGAGCCAGCGTGCGGCAGAGTTGGGTGTACATGAGAGAGGGCGCGGTGTCCGGCGGGCGGCTCGGGTTACTTGGTTTCCTGCACGCGCTTGACGAGGTCCTTCAGCTTCGCGTCGGTGATGAACTTGTCATACACCGGCTTCATCGCGGCCTGGAACGGCGCCTTGTCCACGTCGATGATCTCCGCGCCGCCGGCCTTCACCGTGGCGAGCGACTTGATCTCGCGCTCCTCCCACTGCTTGCGCATGTAGGGCACCGACTCCTTCGCGGCCTGGCGGATCCAGCCCTGTTCCTGGGCGGAGAGCTTGTCCCACGCGCGCTTGGAGAAGAGCAGCATCTCCGGCGCCATCGAGTGCTCGGTCTTGGAGTAGTACTTGGCCACCTCGAAGAGACGGGCCGATTCGTAGGTCGGGTAGTTGTTCTCGGCCGCGTCCACCAGGCCGGTCTTCAGGCCGGTGTAGACCTCGCCCATCGGCATCGGGGTCGCGTTCGCGCCCATGGCTTCGAGCATCGAGACCCACAGGTCGGACTGCTGCACGCGAACCTTCAAGCCCTTCATGTCCGCGAAGCTGCGCACGGCCTTCTTGCCGGTGAACATCGAGCGCGCGCCGCTGTCGTAGTAGGCCAGGCCGATGAAGCCCTGCTTCTCGCAGGACTTCAGGATCTCCTCGCCGATCGGGCCGTCCAGCACCTTGTGCAAGTGGTCCACCGAGCGGAAGAGAAAAGGCATGGTCGGCACCTGCGTCTCGGGGCAGATGTTGTTCATCGGCGCGATGTTCACGCGCACCATCTGGAGCGCGCCGATCTTCACCTGCTCGATGGTGTCCTTTTCCTGGCCCAGCGCGCTGTTGTTGAACACCTTGATGGTGTCCTTGCCGCCGGAGAGTTCCTTCAGGCGCTCGCCCATGAACTTCACAGCCGTCACCGTCGGGTAGTCGTCCGGGTGGATGTCGGCCGACCGGAACTCGGTGGCCTGGGCCGCCATCGCGGTCGTGCCGGCCGCGATGGCGGCGATGAGTGCGTGCTTGTTCAACTTCATTTGTCTTCTCCTGGTGGTTTGTCGTGAATGGGTGCGAAATCGGCTCAGGTGCCGAAGGCGGGCTCCGGGATGCCCTGCGTACCGGGCCGCAGGGCGAAGACGGCGCCGGCCAGTGGCTGGTCGGAAAGGTCGCCGGCGGGGCGGATCGAGGTCACGAAGAGCGTGTCGAGTCGCGGACCGCCGAAGGCGCACATCGCGGGCTTCTTCACCGGCACCTCGAGCGAGCGGTCGAGCCGGCCCTCGGGCGTGAAGCGGTGAATCAGGCCGGCGTCGTTGCCGCAGATCCAGTAGCAGCCGTCGACGTCCATCGCCGCGCCGTCGGGGCGGCCGGGCAGCGGATGCATGTCCACGAAGACGCGCCGGTTGGAGGGCGTGCCGGTGGCGCCGTCGTAGTCGAAGGCCCAGACGGTCTGTACGCTGGGGTGCGAATCCGACAGGTACATCGTGCGGCCGTCGGGACTGAAGGCGAGGCCGTTCGGGACGATGAAATCCTCGAACTGGAGCGAGGGCGCATCGCTGCCCTTGTCATGGCGGTACACCCGGCCCACGCGTGCGCCGGCCGCCATGTCCATCAGCATCGTGCCGGCCCAGAAGCGTCCTTGCCGGTCGCAGCGGCCATCGTTGAAGCGCATGCCGCCCGTCGCATGCGCGACCGGCGCGAGCCGCTTGGCGGCGGCGCGCCCGTCGTCCTGCAAGGCGAGCGAGAAGAGCCCGCTTTCCATGCCGGCGATCCAATGGCCGGGCGCGTCGGCGCGGGGCGCGATGCATGCGGGCATCTCTTCCGTCACCCATTGCACATGTCCGCTGGCCGACCAGCGATGCAGCGCGCGGCCAGGGATGTCGACCCAGTACAGCGACTGCTCGGCCACGGACCACACCGGGCTCTCGCCCGTGCCGCAGCGTGCGTCGACCAGGAGTTCCGCCTTGCCGGACATCGTGCTCAATCGCCGAAGGGGCCCTGGGCCGTGAAGGCGCCGCCCTGGTAGATGGCGTTCGGGTCGGTCGCAGCCACTGGCGGCTGCGCCTCGACCTTGGCGCGGAAGGGCTCCGAGCTGTCCTGCGGCGCGAAGCCCAGGTGCGCTGCCGCGCTGTTGTCCCACCACACGTCGCGGTTGGCCGACATGCCATAGACCACGGTGTGCTTCACGTCCGGCGTGAAGAGCGATGTCTCCATCAGCGCCGTGAGGTCGCGGTAGCTGAGCCAGGTGCTCATCATCCGGCGGTTCAGCGGCTCGGGGAAGGAGGAGCCGATGCGGATGCTCACCGTCTCGATGCCGTAGCGGTCGAAGTAGAACTGGGCCACGTCCTCGCCGAAGGACTTGGACAGGCCGTAGTTACCGTCGGGGCGGCGCTTGACGTGTGCGTCCAGTGTCTCGTCCTGCTTGTAGAAGCCGATGACGTGATTGGAGCTGGCGAAGACCACGCGCTTCACGCCGTGGCGGCGCGCGCCCTCGTAAATGTGGAACACGCCCTTGATGTTGGCCTCGAGGATCTCCTCGAAGGGGCGCTCCACCGAGACGCCGCCCAGATGCACGATGGCGTCGCAGCCGGCCACGAGGGCATCGACCGCGGCCTTGTCGGCCAGGTCGCAGGCAACGGCTTCCTCGTGTGCGCCGTCGGCGGGCGCGAGCGCGGCAATGTCGGAGACGCGCAGCACCTCCGCATAAGGGCGCAGGCGCGCGCGCAGAACCTTGCCCAGGCCGCCGGCGGCGCCGGTCAGCAGCAGCCGGTGGACCTTGCGATTGGAAGATGCTTGCATGGCAGGTCGTCCTCAGGAGGCCTTGGCCAGGCGCGCGTGCAGGTCGCGGCCGTGGTATTTCTTGCAGATGGTGTGGGAGTACTTCACGAGGGGCGTCACGACGAAAAAAGATGTTCAGTTATATGTTGTCGTACAACAAGTTGCGAATTATCATCGTGCGATGGCGTCACTGGCTGCGGGAAATCCCCTAGGACATGAACCGCCGGCGACACCTGCCGGGGCGGCTGGTGCCGCCGCGCCCCTGGCACACCGGCCGCGAAAGCAGGCGCGCGGCCTGGCACACGGCCTCGTGGAGGACCTGAGCCTCAAGATTCGCGATGGTGCCTTGCGTCCGGGCGACAAGCTGCCCACCGAGTCGGAGATCATGCGGGGCTTCGGCGTCAGCCGCACGGTGGTGCGCGAGGCCTTGTCCAAGCTGCAGGCCTCGGGCCTGGTGGAGACGCATCATGGCGTCGGCACCTTCGTGCTGCAGCCGCGCGCCAGCGGCGTCTTCCGCCTGGAGCCGGGCGACATCGCCACTTCGGTCGACGTGCTGGCCGTGCTCGAACTTCGCATCAGCCTGGAAACCGAGTCCGCCGGCCTGGCTGCCACCCGGCGCACCGAGGAACAACTGCTCGTCATGCGCGCGGCGCTGGACGATTTCGAGCGCAACGTCGAGGTGGCGGGGGACACGGTGGCGCCCGACTTCCGCTTCCACCTCCAGATCGCGCAGGCCACGGGCAATCCCTATTTCGCGGACATCATGAGCCATCTCGGCACCACGATCATCCCGCGCACGCGCATCACCGCCATCCGCAACCATGACCGGCGCGGCGAGTACCTGAGCCGCGTGAACCGCGAGCACGAAGAGATCTACGCGGCCATTGCCCGGCGCGATGCCGAGTCGGCCCGCGCCGCCATGCGCATCCACCTGACCAACAGCCGCGAGCGCCTGCGCATTGCACAGGAGGCGGCCCGCGGCGAGGGCGCCGCCAAGCCGGCGGGCGAGCCGGCCGCAGCCGCCGGCGAATCCCCCTCGGCCTGAGACAGGGTGCTGCCAAGGCTGGACAGGCTTTCCGTCAGGTTGTACGATGACTGATGACATGGACTGCGCCATCGCTTGTGCGCGGCTGGCGCGATGTCATTCCTTCCAACGCAACAGGAGACACAAGACATGACCCTGAACCGACGCGACCTCATGCTCGGCGCCCTGGGCGGCATCGGCGGCAGCCTGCTCGCCACCGCCGCCGCGCAGGCAGCTGACGCCTGGCCCTCCAAGCCCATCCGCCTCGTGGTCCCGTACCCGCCCGGCGGCTCCTCGGACATCATCGCGCGCTCGATCAGCCAGCCGCTGTCGGAAGCGCTGAAAGTCTCCGTCATCGTCGAGAACCGCGCCGGGGCCAACGGCAACCTGGGCGCGGACCTGGTTTCCAAATCGCCGGGCGACGGCTACACGCTGCTGCTGTGCGACGTGGGCGCCTTGGCGATCAGCCCCTCGGTCTACACCAAGCTCTCCTTCGATCCATCGAAGGATCTGCGCGGCGTGACCATGCTCGCCTACTCGCCACACCTGCTGGTGGTGCACCCGTCGGTGCCGGCCAACAACCTCAAGGAACTGGTCGCGCTGTCGAAGAAGACCGAGCTGAACTTCGCCGTCACCGCCACCGGCAGCGCGCCGCACCTGGCCGGCGTCGCGCTGGAGCGCGCGAGTGGCGCCCGCTGGCAGTACGTCCCCTACAAGGGCGGCGTGCAGGCCATCCAGGACACGGTCGGCGGCCAGACGCAGGTGCTCATGAACGGCATGCTCGCGACGCTGCCGCATGTGCAGAGCGGCAAGCTCAAGGTGCTGGGCGTCTCCAAGGCTACGCGCATGCCGCTGATCGGCGACGTTCCCACCATCGCGGAGCAGGGCGTGCCCGGCTTCGATTCCGGCACCTGGCAAGGCGTGCTCGCACCGCGCGGAACGCCGGAGGCGGTGATCCAGCGCCTCAACAAGGAGCTGGTCACCATCATCCGCTCGGCCGACATCCGCTCCCGCCTGGCCGGGCAGGGCGCCGAGGTCGTGACCATGACGCCGGCCGAGCAGGAGGCCTTCTTCAACAAGGAACGCGACCGCTGGGCCAAGGTCGTGGCAGCCGCGCAGATCAAGCTGGACTGATCCATTCTTCTTTTCTTCCCCTCACGCATATCCGCACATCCGCATGAATCCCCAAGAACTCAAATCCATCATGGGCTCCGGCCTGCTGTCGTTCCCGCTGACCGACTTCGATGCGAAAGGCGACTTCGACAAGAAGGGTTACGTCAAGCGCCTCGAATGGCTGGCGCCTTACGGCGCGAGCGCGCTCTTCGCCGCCGGCGGCACGGGCGAGTTCTTCTCGCTGACAGGCGAGGAGTACCCGGAGATCATCCAGACGGCCGTGGACACCTGCCGCGGGGTGGTGCCGATCATCGCGGGCGCGGGTGGGCCGACACGCTTTGCCATCCAGTGCGCGCAGGCGGCCGAGAAGGCCGGCGCGCATGGCATCCTGCTGCTGCCGCACTACCTCACCGAGGCCGGGCAGGAAGGCCTGTCGGCGCATGTGGAAGCGGTGTGCAAGAGTGTGAAGTTCGGCGTCATCGTCTATAACCGCGGCCAGAGCCGGCTCTACCCCGATGCGCTGGAGAAGCTGGCCGCGCGTTGCCCGAACCTCGTCGGCTTCAAGGACGGCATCGGCGACATCGAGCTCATGAGCTCGATCCACCTGCGCATGGGTGAGCGCTTCGCCTACCTGGGCGGCCTGCCCACGGCCGAGGTCTATGCCGCCGCCTACAAGGCGCTCGGCACGCCGGTGTATTCGTCGGCCGTCTTCAACTTCATCCCGAAGACCGCGATGGACTTCTACAAGGCCGTGGCCGCGGACGACATGGCCACGCAGCACCGCCTGCTGAAGGACTTCTTCATGCCCTACCTGGACATCCGCAACAAGGGCCAGGGCTATGCGGTGAGCATCGTCAAGGCCGGCGCGAAGATCGTCGGGCACGACGCGGGCCCGGTGCGCACGCCACTCACGGACCTCAAGCCGGCGGAATACGAGGCGCTGGCCGCGCTGATCGCCACCCTCGGCCCGCAGTAGGCATCGCGGCATTCACGACAAGGTGGCGGGCGACGCGGCCATCGTGCGTCATACGCTTACGGCCGACACCAACGACTCGGGCAAGCCGGGCAAGGTCAGCATCAAGATCCTCGGCGTCCGGCAGAAGCAGGGCGGCGATTGGAAGCTGCTGGCACGCCAGGCCGTCCGGCCGCCGCAGTAACTGCGCCGCCGCAGGGGGTGCCGTCGAGCGCCCTGCGCGGGGAGCCGTTAACCTCCGACATTGCGCGCGGGGCCGCCCTGGCGGCCCCGCTTCTTCAGACCGACTCCAAGGACACAAGCCATGCAGAACTTCGACAACCTCATCAATGGCGAATGGCGTGCCGGCGCCAGCTACAGCAAGAACATCAACCCCAGCAACCTCGCCGACGTGCTGGGCCAGTACACCCAGGGCGATGCCGGCCACGTGGACGCCGCCGTCGCCGCCGCCACCGCCGCCTTTCCCGCCTGGGCCACCGGCAGCATCCAGGCCCGCTCCGACGCGCTGGACAAGATCGGCAACGAGATCCTCGCCCGCAAGGAAGAACTCGGTACCTTGCTCGCACGCGAGGAAGGCAAGACCAAGCCCGAAGGCATCGGCGAAGCCACTCGCGCCGGCCACATCTTCAAGTTCTTCGCCGGCGAATGCCTGCGCCTGTCCGGCGAGATCGTGCCCTCCGTGCGGCCCGGCATCGGCGTGGAGATCACGCGCGAGCCCGTCGGCGTGGTCGGCCTGATCACGCCCTGGAACTTTCCCATCGCCATCCCGGCGTGGAAGATCGCGCCGGCGCTGGCCTTCGGCAACTGCGTGGTGCTGAAGCCCGCCGACCTGGTGCCGGGCTGCGCCTGGGCGCTGGCCGAGATCATCAGCCGCTCGGGCATCCCGGCCGGCGTGTTCAACCTGGTCATGGGCCGCGGCAGCGTGATCGGGGAGGCGCTGGTCAACCACCCTGGCATCCACGCCATCAGCTTCACCGGCTCGGTCGGCGTCGGCCGCAACATCGCGGTGCAGTGCGTGACCAACCACAAGAAGGTGCAACTGGAGATGGGCGGCAAGAACCCGCAGGTCATCCTGGACGACGCCGACCTCAACCAGGCCGTCGAGCTCAGCGTGCAGAGCGCCTTTTATTCCACCGGCCAGCGCTGCACGGCGTCGAGCCGGCTCATCGTGACCGATGGCATCTACCCCAAGTTCATCGAGGCGATGAAGGCCCGCATGGCGAAGATCAAGGTGGGCGACGCGCTGGCGCAGGGCACGGACATCGGCCCGGTGTCCAGCGAGAGCCAGCTTCAGCAGGACCTGAACTACATCGAGATCGGGCAGGGAGAAGGCGCCACGCTGGCGGCCGGCGGCGATCGCCTGAAGCTGGACACCGAGGGCTACTACATGTCGCCCGCGCTCTTCAGCGAGTCGGTGGCCTCGATGCGCATCAACAAGGAAGAGATCTTCGGCCCCGTCGCCAGCGTGATCCGGGTGAAGAACTACGAGGAAGCGCTCGCGACCGCCAACGACACCGAGTTCGGCCTTTCCGCCGGCATCGCGACCACCAGCCTGAAGTACGCCACGCATTTCAAGCGCTACAGCCAAGCCGGGATGGTGATGGTGAACCTGCCGACGGCGGGCGTGGACTACCACGTGCCCTTCGGCGGCCGCAAGGGCTCCAGCTACGGGCCGCGCGAGCAGGGCAAGTACGCGCAGGAGTTCTTCACCACGGTGAAGACCGCCTACACCCTGGCTTGAGATGGGCGGCGGGGAGCGCGTGCTGGCTAGCCGGCCGGGCTGGTCGCTCTTCCCTCGGCGACAGCCGCCTCGTAGCTGATCTTGTCTGCCTCGTTCTTGAAGGTGAGCATCAGGTAGCAGTCGAGATCCGTCTCGTCCAGCGCCCACGCGCTATGGGCCCGCCACGGGCCGGCCCAGCGCTTCAATGCCCGCTTCAACTCCTTGAGGTCGACGTGCGGCATGACAACGACGAAAGGGCATGGCCCCTCGCCTTCGGTCAGCAGGGTCGATTGACCGTACTGGAACTTCCTACCCTTATAGACAACAGTACCCATATTGCGTCGGATTTTTTCAGTTCATGTCAGTTTACTTTAGTGCCGGGGCGCAGGTCGGCCGTAAAAATTCGTTTCCCCGTGCTCCCCGTTGCCGCGCAGTGATCGTGACGAAGGCGTCCCCGCGAATGATGCTGCATCCTTCCCGCCCGCTAACGAGCGCTCAGCGCTCGATGGTCTTGTTCCAGCGCGCGTTCCAGGCCGGGCGGTTGGCGTTGATGCTGTCCCAGTCCACCGTGATCGCGGTCTTCATGTAGCCATTGATCGCCTGCACCTGCGTCGCGCCCTCGCCCGTGGCGGGTGCCTTCGGGTTGGTAGGGATCTGGCTGCCGAACTGCAGCACATTGGCCTGGGCCAGCGGCGTCAGCAGGAACTCGGCGAGCTTCTGCGCGAGCTCGGGTTCGCTGTTGTTCTTGAGCACGCACTGGCCGACCATCAGCACCACGGCGCCTTCCTTCGGATTCGCGTACTCCACCGGGATGCCCTTGACCTTCAGCGCCGCGACGGCCGTGGGCGTCAGCGGGAAGATGGCGGCCTCGTTGGTCTGCACCATTTCCGAAATCTTGGCCGAGCTCGGGATGTACTCCAGCACGTTCGGCCCGATGGTGGTCGGCCAGGCCTTGAAGCCGGGCTCCACGTTCTTGTCCGTGCCGCCCTGGATGCGGTTGAACATCAGGAAGCCGTGCAGCCCGAAGGACGAGGCCGAGACAGACTGGAACACCACCTTGCCCTTGAATTTCGGGTCGGCCAGGTCCATCCACGAGGTCGGCGGGGCCCAGCCCTTTTCCTTGAACATCTTCGCGTTGTAGGCGAGACCGGTCATGCCCAGGCTCACGCCGCTGGCCATGTCGTCCTTGAAGCGGGCGGCGGGGTAGATCTCGCTCAGGGCCGGGCTCGGTCGCTGCTTGTCGCACAGGCCCATGCCGATGGCGCGCACCATGATGCCGTCGTCCAGGAACATCACATGCATCTGCGGCTTGTCGCGGTTGGCCTGCGCCTTGGCGAGGATGTCCGACGAGGTGCCGGGCACCACCACCACCTTGACGTTGTTGAGCTTCTCGAAGGCCGGGAAGACGTACTGCGTGTACGCCTTTTCCATCGTGCCGCCGTTCATGCCGATGTAGAGGGTCTTGGTCTGCGCGAAGGCGCCGCCGCTGGCGCAGACGGCGGCCGCGGCGGCCACGGTGAAGAGCACGCGGCGCCGCGCGACGGATTGGCTAGGACGGAACATGGGTGGCTTCCTTTCGGTGGGTTGAGAGGGGGGCTTCGAAGAATCGGTCGATCGAAAAGGCGTCGATGGGCGTGCCGGTGCGGCCGTCGCGGGCCAGTTCCGCCAGCACCTCGCCGACGGCGGGGCCGAGCTGGAAGCCAGCGCCGGCGAAGCCGAAGCCGTGGATCAGGCCGGGCGTTGTGCGGCTCGGGCCGATGACGGGCTGGCGGTCCGGCAGGTAGCCTTCGGTGCCGCTCCAGGTGCGGATGATGTGCGCGTGGCGCAGCGCGGGCAGCAACTCGATGGCCTGCGCGGCGAGCGAGGCGATGGCGTCGCGGTCGGAGCGCGCGCGGTCGGCGTCCAGCGCGCGGCCCGCGCCGCCGCCGAGCACCAGGTTGCCGCGCGCGACCTGGCGGCAGTACACGCCGCCGCCTTCCACGCCGAGGCTCCAGTCCATGAAGAAGGGCAGCGGCTCGGTCACCGCCATGGCTGGATGGCCGGAGTGCATGGGCACGGCCTCTCCGAACTGGCGCGCGATGGTGCCGGCCCACGCGCCCGCGCAGTTGATGAGCAGCGGCGCCTCGACTTCAAGCCCCGTGCCAGAGCGCAGGTGGAAGTGCGCGCCGTCGTGCGCGATCTCCTCCACCAGCGTGCGCTCGTGGACCACCGCGCCCGCGCGCCGGGCCGCGAGTGCGAAGGCCGGCGACACGAGGCGCGGGTTGGCCTGGCCGTCTTCGCCGCAGAGCGAGCCGCCGACGGCCTTGCCGCCCAGCCAGGGGCATCGCTCGCGCAGCCTCTGCCCGGAGAGGATCTCGATGCCCAGGTCGAAGCCGCGCGCCATGTCGCGGTACCGTTCGAGCGAGGCGAGATCGGCCTCGCTGCGCGCGATCTTGAAGTGGCCGGAGCGCAGGTACTCACCCTCCGTGCCGATCAGTTCCGGCAGCCGTCCCCAGATCGCATGCGCGCGCTGCGCCAGCGGGAGCTGGTTGATCGGCCGGCCCTGGCGCCGCACGCCGCCGTAGTTGACGCCGCTGGAGCGCGAGCCGCAGAGGTCGCGTTCCAGCAGCACCACGTCCACGCCCATGCGACGCAGGGCGAGCGCGGCGGAGCTGCCGACGATGCCGCCGCCGATGATGGCCACTTCCGTCACCATGCGCGTCATGTCCGGGCTCCTTCGCCGGCTGCATGCAGCAGATCGATGGGCAGCGGCTTGATGGGGGCCTGCCCGCGCAGCCGACCCACCAGCTGCACGGGCCGTTGCGTGGCCTCGGCGAGGATCTCGGCAGCCGCGGCACCGCACATGCGCCCCTGGCAGCGGCCCATGCCGACGCGGGTCAGGGACTTGAGGCGGTTCATCTCGTCGGCGCCATCGTGCGCGACGCACTGGCGCAACTCGCCGGCGGTGACGTTCTCGCAGCGGCACACAACCAGGTCGTCGGGCGCATGGCGTGCCCAGTTCACGGGAAAGGGAAAGGCGCGCTCCAGCCCTTCGCGAAAGACCTTCAGTTTCGAGAGTCTGCGTTCGAGCAGCGCGGCCCGGCCGGCGTCAATGGCGACGCCACGGTCCTGCAGCAAGGCGAGCGCCGCACGCTCGCCGGCCCACTCCGCGGCATCGGCACCCATGATGCCCGCGCCGTCGCCCGCAAGGTAGACACCCGCCACGGAAGCGCGGCCCGCCGCGTCGCGCTCGGGCATGTGCGCGCGCTGCAGGGGCGCGAAGGCGAAGCGGCAGCCGAGCAGGTCGGCCAGCTGCGTCTCGGAGCGCAAGGCGTAGCCGAACCCGACGGCGTCGCAGTCGAGTGCGTGTGGCTTGTCGTCCTTCTCGAAGTACACCGCGCGAACGCGCTCCTCACCCTCGATCCGCAGGGGCCGGATGCCGCCACGCAGCGTCACCCCGTGGGCGCGCAGCCAGCCCACGTAGAACACGCCCCGGGCGAACACCGCGGGCTGCGTGAGCATGGCGGGCAGGGCGGCGATCTGGTCCGGCAGCGTGGCCGTGTCGAGCACGGCCGCCACCTTGGCGCCGGCCTTCGCATACTGATAGGCGACGAGATAGAGCAGCGGCCCCGTGCCCATGAAGACGACGCGCTCGCCGATGGTGCAGCCCTGCGCCTTGAGCGCGACCTGCGCGCCTCCCAGCGTGTAGACGCCGGGCAGCGTCCAGCCCGGGACCGGCAGCACGCGGTCCGTGGCGCCGGTGGCGACGATGAGCTGGCGGTAGGGCACGGTCGTGCTAGTGCGCGTCGGCGCATGCATCACGTCGAGCGCATTGCCTTGCGCATTCCACACCAGGCTGTCGGGCCGGTGATCGATGCGCTCGCGCAGTTGATCGAAGGTGGCGTGCACCGCCACGGCGCGCGAGGCCTCGGTGCCGTAGAGCGTCCTGGCCGAGCGTGTGAAATGCGGCGGAGGCCGGCGGTAGATCTGCCCACCCGCGCGCGCGGCCTCGTCGATGACGATGGGCCGCAAGCCGTGCGTGACCAGCGTCTGCGCCGCGCGCACGCCCGCCGGGCCGGCGCCCACGATGACGGGCTGGAGTGCGGATTCGCTCATGCGGACGTCACCTCCGCCGAGCCGGTCGAAACGGCCATGCCAGGCTCGATCAGCGTCGAGCACGCGCGCACCCGCTCGCCGCTTTCCAGGCGCACCCAGCAGTCCTGGCAGGCACCCATCATGCAGAAGCCGGCGCGCGGCAGGCCGCTGAATTCATTGCGCCGCAACTGGGCGCCATGCGTGAGCACGGCGGTCAGCACCGTGTCGCCTGCCAGCGCGCTGGCGGCCTCGCCGTCGAGGGTGAAGGGCACCGTCGCGCGGCCGGTTTCGGCCACGCGGCGCAGCAGGGGTTGGCGGCGCGATGTGCTCATCGGCGCCCTACCAGCACGCGGTCCAGCCCGTAGAGCCGGTCCAGCACGACCATCGCCACGGCGGTCACCGCCACCATCAGGGCCGAGACGGCCGCCATCAGCGGGTCGATCGACTCCGTTGCATACATGTACATGCGCACCGGCAGCGTCACCGTGCTGGGTGAAGTCACGAAGATCGACATCGTCACCTCGTCGAAGCTGTTGATGAAGGCCAGCAGCCAGCCGCCCGTCACGCCAGGCAGGATCATCGGCAGCGTGATGCGGCGGAACACGGTCACCTGGCTCGCGCCCAGCGACAGCGCCGCCTGCTCCGCGCTGCGGTCGAAGCCGACCAGCGCCGCGACCACCAGCCGCAGCGTGTAGGGCGTGACGATCAAGGCATGCGCCAGGATCAGGAAGCCGAAGCTCCCGGTGCCACCCACCAGCGCGAAGAGCCGCAGCAGCGCCACGCCCAGCACCAGGTGCGGAATGATCAGCGGCGAGAGGAACAGCCCGTTGAGCAGGTCGCGGCCCGGAAACGCGTAGCGCGTGATCGCCATGCCCGCCGGCACGGCGACCAGCGTCGCGATGGTGGCGGAGGCCAGTGCCAGCCACAGGCTGTTCCAGAAGGACTGCATGAAGTCCGGATGCGCGAACACCGCGCGGAACCAGCGCAGCGAGTACTCGGTGGTCGGCAGCGTCAGCGTGTTCGCGGGCGTGAAGGCCACCACGCAGACGATGAGCAGCGGCGCCAGCATGAAGGCAACCACCAGCGCGTTGAAGGCGAGGGCCAAGGGTCCGTTCTTGCTCATGGCTTCAACCCAGCGCCTTCCTGTAGCGGCCTTCGACCAGCCGGTTGTAGCTCAGCATGACGACCAGGTTGGCCACCAGCAGCGTGAGCGCCACAGCGGCGCCGAGCGGCCAGTTGAGTTCGTGCAGGTACTCGTCATAGACCACTGTCGCCACCATCTTGAGCCGCCGCCCGCCCAGCAGCCCGGGAATGGCGAAGGAACTGGCCGCGAGGCCGAAGACGATCAGGCTGCCCGAGAGGATGCCGGGCATCACCTGCGGCAGCACGATGCGACGCAGCGTGGTGAAGTGCGAGGCGCGCAGCGACAGCGCCGCGTTCTCGACGCCCGCGTCGAGCTTCTGCAGCGAGGTCCACACGGGGATGACCATGAAGGGCAGCATCACGTGCACCAGCGCGATGACGATCGCGGTCTCGGTGTAGAGCAGCTTCACCGGCCCGACGCCGAACAGGCCCAGCAGCCCGTTCACCAGCCCCTCCGGTCCGAGCAGCATGCTCCAGCCGAAGGCCCGCACCACGACCGAGACCAGCAGCGGTGCCAGCACCACCAGCAGCAGGATGGAGCGCCAGGGGTTGCGCATGCGGCTTAGCACATAGGCCTCGGGCGCACCGATCAGCACGCAGATCACGGCCACCAGGGCCGAGATCCAGAAGGTGCGCCAGAAAATGCCGTAGTAGTAGGAGTCGGTGAAGAGGTGCACATAGTGCGTTAGCGTGAACTCGCCGGATTTCGGCCCTGTGGCCGGGTCGTAGACATTGAATGAGAGCACCGCCGTCAGCAGCAGCGGCACCAGCAGCAGCACCGTGAAGAGAACGAGTGCCGGCGCCGACAGCCACCAGGGCGTGGCGCGGCGCGTCAGGGCGCTCACGCGGCCTCCCGTGCAGCGGCGTCTTCCAGCGGCAACAGCCGCGTGCAGTGGTCCGGCCAGTCGATGCCCGCTTCCTGCCCTTCCTCCAGCGCCTCGCGCCCGTCGTTGGGGCACAGCACCATCCAGTCTCCCACCGGGCTCGCCACGCGGTAGAGCCACTGGCTGCCGAGGAAGAAACGCTCGCGCACCTGCCCGTCCAGCCGCCCACCGCCGGCGGCCTTGATCTGCACCTTCTCGGGGCGCACGCTCAGCAGCACCGCGGCACCGGGGCGGAAGCCGAGCTCGCCGACATCCACCGAGAGCGGGCCGACCTCGACCTGGGTGCCCCTGCCATCCGAGACCACGCGGCCCTCCATCAGGTTCGCCTTGCCGACGAAAGTGGAGATGAAGCGGGTGCGTGGGTGTTCGTAGACGCGCTGCGGCGGGTCGATCTGCGTCGCCCGGCCGCCTTCCATCACGACCACGCGGTCGCTGATGGACATGGCCTCGCCTTGGTCGTGCGTGACCATGATGGTGGTGGTGCCCACTTTGCGCTGAATCTGGCGCAGCTCGAACTGCATCTCCTCGCGCAGCTTGGCGTCGAGGTTGGAGAGCGGCTCGTCCAGCAGCAGCACGGGCGGCTCGATCACCAGCGCGCGGGCCAGCGCGACGCGCTGGCGCTGGCCGCCGGAGAGCTCGCGGGGATAGCGTGCCGCGTGCGCCTCGAGATGCACCAGCGCCAGCGCCTGCGCGACGCGCTCGCGGCGCTCCGCCTTCGGCATCTTGCGCATCTCCAGGCCGAAGCTCACGTTGTCCGCCACCGTCATGTGCGGGAAGAGGGCGTAGCTCTGGAACACGATGCCCAGGCCGCGGGTGTTGGGCCTGGCGCTCGTGATGTCGCGCCCATCGAGCGCGATGCGGCCGCTGCTCACCGCCTCGAAGCCCGCGATCATCTGGAGCGTGGTTGTCTTGCCGCAGCCCGAGGGGCCGAGGAGCGAGACGAACTCGCCCTTCTCCACCGAGAGGTTCATGGCCGACACGGCGCAGGTGTCGCCGTAGTACTTGGTGACGCCGGCAAGTTGAAGAAATGACATCCAGGGGCCTTTCGTCGTGGGGAAGGGCACGCCGGCCGTGGACTGGAATCCTGGGCCGGGGCATGCCACTCTATTGCAATTGCCGAGCCAACCAGAGTCTGGTATTCCATTAGTTCGAATAAATCTTCAAAAAATTCCATTGAATGGAATTCGATGGCTATACTGGCCCATCGATATTCCACACAAGCGAACATGACCCAGCCCATAGCCGCTTCCGGCGGTGTACCGCGCGTGTTTTCGGTGATCCGCGCCTTGGCCGCGATGCCGCCGGAAGGCGGGCGCGTCACGCAGATCGCCCGCGACGTGGGCCTCACGCAGGCCACCACGCACCGTTTGCTGCAATCGTTGATGGCCGAGGGCATGGTCGAGCAGGACGAACGCACCAAGCTGTATCGACTGGGCGTCGAGTTCTTCGTGCTGGCCGCGAAGGCCGGCAACCCCGGGGACCTGCGCACCCTGAGCCGGCCCGTGCTGCTGCGCTTGTGCGCGCGGCTGGGCGACAGCATCTTCCTGCTCGCGCGCAGCGGCTTCGATGCGGTGTGCCTGGACCGCAGCGACGGGCCGTTTCCCATCCGCTCCTTCACCGGCGACATCGGCGGACGCATCGCGCTGGGCGTGGGGCAGGGGGCGCTGGCCATCCTCGCCTTCCTGCCCGAGGCGGAACGCGAGGAGGTCATCCGCTTCAATCTGCCGCGCGTGCGCGAGTACGGCGTGTACGACGAGGTCTATCTGCGCACCGAAATCGAGCGCGTGCGCCAGCAGGGCTACGCGGCGCGCAACAGCGGGCTGCTGGAAGGCATGGCCGGTCTCGCCGTGCCGGTGCTCGACCGCGAAGGCCGCGCCGTGGCGGCGCTGAGCGTGGGCACCATCTCGGACCGCCTCAACCCGGAACGCCTGCCGACGGTGGTCGACCTGCTCCAGCGCGAGGCGGCAACCATCGGGCCGCAGATCAATCCCTTCGACGCGACGTTGCGGCGCCCTTCGCAAAGCCTGATGGGTTCGCCCGCCGCGCCCAAGATCGGGCCGCCCGGCGCGGCCGGCCCGTCGCCGATGTAAGCCTCGTTCCCTTTCTTCCCAAGCAGCAAAGCCATGTCCAACTTGTCCATTCCCGACGAAGTCAACCAACTCCTGCAACGCCTGGGCGTGCCGCGCGCCGCGTACGCGGCCGGCGCGGGCGGCCTGCCCGTGCGCTCGCCCATCAGCGGCGAAGCCATCGGCATGGTGGCGCAGGCCACGCCCGGGGGCACGAGCGAGGCCATTGGCCGCGCACACGCCGCCTTCCTGGCCTGGCGGCGGGTGCCGGCGCCGCGCCGCGGCGAACTGGTGCGGCTGCTCGGCGAGGAACTGCGCGCGGCCAAGGCCGACCTCGGCCGCCTCGTCACCATCGAGGCGGGCAAGGTGCCCTCCGAAGGCGCGGGCGAGGTGCAGGAGATGATCGACATCTGCGACTTCGCGGTCGGCCTCTCGCGCCAGCTCTACGGTCTCACGCTCGCCACCGAGCGCGCCGAGCACCGCATGATGGAAACCTGGCATCCGCTGGGCGTGGTGGGCGTGATCTCGGCCTTCAACTTCCCTGTTGCCGTGTGGTCGTGGAACGCGGCCCTGGCGCTGGTCTGCGGCGACACGGTGGTGTGGAAGCCGTCCGAGAAGACGCCGCTGACCGCGCTTGCAACGCATGCGATCGCTCAGCGCGCGCTGGCGCGCTTCGGCGATGCGCCGGAAGGCCTGCTGGAGCTGGTCATCGGCCAGCGCGACATCGGCGAGGTGCTGGTCGACGACCACCGCGTGCCGGTGCTCTCGGCCACCGGTTCCACCGCGATGGGCCGCGCCGTCGCGCCGCGCCTGGCCGCGCGCTTCGCCCGCGCCATCCTCGAACTCGGCGGCAACAACGCTGCCATCGTCACGCCCTCGGCCGACCTCGACCTCGCGCTGCGCGCCATCGCCTTCTCCGCCATGGGCACGGCCGGTCAGCGCTGCACGACCTTGCGCCGGCTCTTCGTGCACGACAGCGTGTACGACGCGCTGGTGCCGAAGCTCGCGCGCGTCTACGGCAAGGTGCAGGTGGGCGACCCGCGCACGCCGGGTACGCTGGTCGGCCCGTTGATCGACCGCGCCGCCTTCGATGGCATGCAGAACGCATTGCAGGAATGCCGCGAGGCCGGCGCCGTCGTGCATGGCGGCGCGCGCGTCGAGGGGATCGGCGGCGCCGAGGCCTGGTATGTGCGGCCCGCGCTGGTCGAGTTGCAGGCCCACGCCGGTGCCGTGCTGCGCGAGACCTTCGCGCCTATCCTCTATGTGGTGCGCTACCAGTCCTTCGACGACGCGATCGCATGGCACAACGCCGTCGGCGCGGGGCTCTCGTCCTCCATCTTCACGCTGGACATGCGCGAGGCCGAGCGCTTCCTCTCCAGCGCGGGCTCGGATTGCGGCATCGCCAACGTCAACATCGGCCCGAGCGGCGCGGAGATCGGCGGGGCCTTCGGCGGCGAGAAGGAAACCGGTGGCGGGCGCGAAGCGGGCTCCGATGCGTGGAAGGCCTACATGCGGCGGGCGACCAACACCATCAACTACTCGACCGCCTTGCCGCTCGCGCAGGGCGTGACCTTCGACATCGAGGACTGAGGCGGCGATGGCGAATAGCACCGCGACCACCACCGCGGACGCGCAGCGGCGCGTGCTGCTCGTCAAGTCCGGCGGCGAGGCCGCGATCGCGGACTGGCGCCGGCTCTTCGAGCCGCTGGCACCACATCTCGACGTGCGCTGGTGGGACGACCCGACCGTGCCGCCCGAGCGCGTGGACTACGCGCTGGTGTGGGAGCCCCAGCCGGGCCGCCTGGCCGCGTTGCCGTCCCTGCGCCTGATTCTCAGCAGCGCCGCCGGCACCGATCACATCACGCGCGATCCGGCCTGGCCGCGCCATGTGCCGGTGATCCGCGCCGTCACGCCGGAGGCGGCGCAGCGCATGGGCGAATACGTGTGCATGGCGGTGCTCGCGTTGCTGCGCGACATGAAGCGCATGGTGCGGCAGCAGGCGGCGCGCGAGTGGTCCACCTTCGAGTCGGAACGTTGCGCATGGGACACCCGCGTGGGCATCCTCGGCCTGGGCGCGATGGGCGCGCGCTCGGCGCGGATGGTGCGTGACCTCGGCTTCCAGACGCTCGGCTGGTCGCGCACGCGCAAGCAGCTCGACGGCATCGCCTGTCACGCGGGCCATGAAGAGTTGGCGGCCTTCCTCTCGCAGTGCGACATCCTCGTGTGCCTGCTGCCTGCGACGCCGGATACCGAAGGCCTGCTATCGGCCGAGCGGCTGGCGCTGTTGCCCAGGGGCGCGGCGCTGGTCAACGTCGGACGCGGCTCGCACCTGCGGCTGCCGGACCTGGTTGCCGCGCTCGACGCCTCGCAGCTGAGCGGCGCCTTCCTCGACGTGTTCGACGAGGAGCCGCTGCCGGCGGAGCACCCGATCTGGTCGCACGACAAGGTCTTCGTCACGCCGCACGTCGGCGCCATCGCGTCGCGCGGCATGCGCGCGCGCTTCTTCGCGGAGCAGATCGCGGCCTTCGAAAGCGGCGCGACGCCCGCCGGCCTCTACGACCCGCGGCGCGGGTACTGATCCTTCAGGCCGTCGCGCCGGGGTCGGTGACCAGCGCGCCGGTTTGCGCCGTCGCGAGCGCGCGCTCGATCATCTGCGTCAGCGCCTCGGCGACCTGCCGTCCCGTCCAGCCGCCGCGCGGCGAATACCACTTGCGCACCCAGTTGAGCGCGCCGAGCGCCATGAAGACCGCCAGCTTCTCGTTGCAGGGCACGATGCTGCCGTCGTGGATGCCCTCGGTCACGAAGCCGCGCATGGCGCTCTCGAACTCGTCGCGGCGCTTGATGATGGCCTTGGCGTGGGCGGGCTTCAGCGCGTTCTCCTCCAGCAGCACCACGAAGCCGCCTTCGTCCATCAGCATGCGCTCCAGGTAGTTGTGAAGCGTATTGCGCAGCTTCTCCAGCCCGGTGCCGCCGGCGCCGCGCGCATGCTCCAGGCTCTCGAAGGCGCCGTCCATCGCCCAGTCGTGGCAGAAGTAGAGCAGGTCTTCCTTGCTCGGCACATAGGTGTAGAGCGCTGCCTTCGTCACGCCCAGCTTCTTCGCGATGTCGCTCAGCGAGGTGCCGTGGAAACCCTGGCGGTTGAACGCGGCCGCGGCCTCGTGCAGCAGGGCCACGCGCTTGCTCTGGCGCTGCGCCTCGGCAGCAGGGACGGCGTTCTTCCACATGCTCATTCTTCTCGTGTTGGTTGGATTCGCTCGCGCCGCGGGGGTCGACCGCAGGTGCGCACATTCTTCGTGCCTGAATCATAAGCGGCGGGCCGCCCGGCACCCTTGCGGCCACGGCTTCCCGCATGGAACGATACGCCACGAAACATACGCGTGGTCGTGAAACTAACCGCGTGGTTACCCTGATGACGATCTGTTCAGGTGCTCTCTATGATGCGTTCACTCGAACAGCACCGGAGACATATCGCCATGCCTGCTTCCACCCGCGTTCCCTGGGCCCGAAACCTTGCCGCGCTCGCGGTCTTCGGCACGATGGCCATGAGTGCCGCCCACGCGGCGGACCCGATCCGCATCGGCTTCACCGGGCCGTTGTCCGGCTCGCTCTCGCTGCTGGGCAACGGGGTGCGCGACGGGCTGCAGACGGCGGTCGAGCAGGTCAACGCCGAAGGCGGCGTGGCCGGCCGCAAGATCGAACTGATCGCCGAGGACGACGGCTACGACCCCACGCGCACGATCGCCGCCGGCAAGAAGCTCGCCGAGCAGGACAAGGTGCTCGCGCTGGTCTCGCCCACCGGCACGCCCAACGTCGCGGCCCTGGTGCCGTATGCGACCGAGCGCAAGCTGCCCATCCTCTTCCCCTATGCCTTCAGCAACACGCTGACGACGCCGGTCAAGCGCTATGTCTTCACCACCCTGCCGGAGGTGCGCGTGCAGGCGAACGTGCTGGGCGATTACCTTGTCACCGAGCTCAAGCAGAAGAAGATCGCGGCCATCTACCAGAACGACGACTTCGGACAGGACGCCGTCACCGGCCTGGAGGCGCGGCTGCAGAAGGACCAGGTCGCGCTGACCAAGCTGCCCTTCGACCGCGGCACCACCAACTTCAGCGGCGTGGTCGCCCAGGCGCGGCAGTCGGGCGCGGACAACGTCGTGTTCCTCGGCATCCCGCGCGACGCGGCGCTGGTGATGAAGGAGGCCAACAAGATGGGCTGGAAGCCGCAGTTCAGCGGCCACAACGCGCTGGGCGACCCACAGACCTTCGCGCTGGCCGGCACCGCGCTGGTCGAGGGCGCGATCGCGGTCGCGGTGATGGAGCCGCTGGATTCGAAGAAGCCGCAGGTGGCCGATTTCATGGCCGCGCAGAAGAAGTTCCTGCCGAAGACCAACCCCACCACCTACAGCCTGCACGGCTATGCGGCCGGCCGCATCTTCATCGAGGCGCTGCGCAGCATCAAGGGCGAGGTCAACGGCGAGAGCCTGGTGGCCGCGCTCGAATCGATGAAGGGCTACGACACCGGCCTGATGGCGCCTGTGAGTTTCAGCAAGGACCAGCACGCCGGCAGCCTGAGCGTGGCCTTCATGCGCGCCAAGGAAGGCAAGTGGCAGGTCGTCAGCGACTGGATGAAGGCCAATTAGTTGACCACCTGGCTCTCCCTCGAAGAAGCGGTCGCGCCGGTGGTCGACGGCGCGCGGCTCGCGATCGGCGGCATGACGCTGTACCGCCGGCCGACGGCCGCGGCCATCGCCATCGCCCGCGCCGGCGTGCGGCGGCTGGACGTGCTCACGCTCACCGGCGGCATCGAGACCGACCTGCTGATCGGCGCCGGCTGCGTCAGCGTGCTGCGCAGTTGCTACACCGGCCTGGAAATCGCCGGCCTCGCGCCGCACTACACCCGGGCGGCGCGGGAGGGCAACCTGGAGATCGTCGAGGAGACCGAATACACGCTGAGCTGCGCCGTGCAGGCCGGCGCGATGCGGGTGCCCTTCCTGCCGATGCTCGACACGCTGGAAGGCACGGACATCTACCGCACGCGGCCCGACCTGCGGCGTTTTGCCTGCCCGCTGACGGGCCAGCCGCTCGTCGCCGTGCCGGCGCGGCGCGTCGACGTCGCGTTGATCCACGCGGCGGCCGCCGATGAGCAAGGCCACTGCTGGCTGCCGGGCCAGCTCGCCTTCGACCCGCAGCTGCCGCTGATCGCCGAGCTCACCGTCGTCACCGCCGAGCGCCGCGTGAGCACGGCCGAGCTGCTGGCAATGCAGGGCGGCACGCGCCTGCCGTCCTATCTCGTCGACCACCTCGTGCTGCTGCCCGGCGGATCCTTCCCGACTTCCTGCCATCCGCAGCGGCCGCTGGACATGGAGGCGGTGCTCGACTACGTGGAAGCCGCCGACGACCCGGCCGCCTTCGGAGCCTGGCTCGATGCCGCGTGGACGCGCCGCGGCCTGGAGGCATCGCATGCAGCCTGAAACCCTGGCGCCGCAACGCGCGCGCATCGACCAGATGGTGGCGGTCATCAGCCGCCACGTGCAGGACGGCGACCTGCTGGGCGAAGGCATCGGCACCTTCCTGCCGAACGCCGCCTACATGCTCGCCAAGCACACGCACGCGCCGCGCTGCGTGAGCCTGTGCCCCAACGGCAACACGCTGATGGCAGGACCACGGCGGCTCACGCTGGGCCGCGACGAAGCCGTCACCGTGCCGGGCGCGCTTGCGGGCTGGACCTACCTGGACGTCAACCTCGGCTACATGCCCAGTGCCTTCCTTGGCGGCAAGCCGCGCTGGACGGAGTTCATGCGGCCGGCGCAGATCGATGCGCTGGGCTGGACCAACAACGTGCGTATCGGCCGCGACCCCGCGCACGGCGTGCGCCTGCCAGGCGCGGCCGGCATCCCGGATGCGACCTCGGTGTCGCGTCGCGTCTTCTACTACCTGCCGCGCCACGAGCGCGAGGTGCTCGTCGAGGCGCTGGACCACGTCAGCGGGGTGGGCAACCCGCGCCAGGGCCAGGCGCCCGGCATCCACGCACCGAAGAAGATCGTCGTGGTGACGGAGCTGTGCGTGCTGGAGAGCGGCGCCGACGGCCGGCTCGACGTGGCCAGCCTGCACGAAGGCGTCACGCGCCGGAAGGTCGACCAGGCCACCGGCTTCGCGCTGGCGTGGGCGCGCGAGCCGGCGCGCACGCCGAAGCCCACGGCGGCGGAACAGGCGCTGCTCGACGGCACCATCGACCCGCGCGGCCTGCGCTTCCTCGAGACCCTGTCCGGCCGCGAGCGCCGAGCCGTGCTGCGCGAGCTGGCCCGCGCCGAGGCGCGCGAGGAGGCGGCGCAATGATCGGCGAACTCGTCATCGGCGGCCTGGCCTCCGGCAGCCTCTACGCGCTGATCGGCATCGCCATCGTGCTGGTGCTGCAATCCACCGACATCCCCAACTTCGCGCAGGGCGAGATGGCGATGTTCTCCGCCTTCGTCGCCTACTGGCTGATGCAGCGTTACGGCTTCGGCTGGTGGGCCGCCGTCGGGCTGGCGTTGGCCTTCTCGGCGGTGCAGGGCGTGGTGGTTCAGCAGGTGCTGATCCGCCCGCTGCTCGGCGCACCGGCGCTCAACGCCGTGATCGCCACGCTCGGCCTCAATATCACGCTGCACAGCGTGGCCGGCCTGCTGTGGGGGCACGAGACGGCGATCTTCTCTTCGCCCGCGTCCGACCACGCGCCCTTCCAGGTCTTCGGCGTGAACGTGGCGGTGGACAGCGCCAGCACCATCCTCGTCTCGCTCGCGATGATCGTCGGCTTCACGCTGCTGTTGCGGCACACGCGCGCTGGCATCGCGCTGCGCGCGGCCAGTCAGAACCAGAGCGTGGCGCGGCTCATGGGCGTGCGCATCGACCGCGCCTTCGCGCTGGCCTGGGCCATGGGCTCGGTGGCGGGCGCGGTGGCCGGCGTGCTGGTGGCGCCGCTGGTGTTCCTGGACGTGAACATGATGGGGCCGTTGCTCATCAAGGGCTTCGCTGGCGCGGTGCTGGGCGGGCTCTCCTCGCTCACGGGCGTGTTCCTCGGCGGACTGGCGCTGGGCGTCATCGAGAACCTGATGGGCGCCTACGTCTCGGGCAGCTTCAGCGAGGCGCTGTCCTTCGCATTGATCATCGCGGTGCTGATCTTCATGCCCGAAGGCGTGTTCGGCCGCATCAAGAAACGCAAGGTCTGAGGCGGCATGTTGGCGGCGAACTCGACTCCTCCCATCCTCCGGCCCGCCAAGGCGGCGGGCGCGGCGCGGCCGGGCCGCGCGGGGCGTTCCGCGCTCTGGCTGCTGGCGGCCGCGGCGCTGCTGGCGCTGCCGCAGTTCGTGGGCGGCTACCCGATCTATCTCGCGAGCCTGGTCGGCGTCTATGCGCTGGTCGCCATCGGGCTGAACCTGCTCGTCGGCTTCAGCGGCCAGATCAGCCTGGGCCATGCGGGCTTCTTCGCGCTGGGCGCCTACGGCTCCGCGCTGCTGGCCTCGCGCGCAGGGCTGCCGTTCTGGCTCGCGATCCCGCTCGCGGCGGTGGTGACGGCGCTGGTCGGTGCGCTGATCGCGATTCCCGCGTTGCGGCTCAAGAACCTGTATCTCGCCATCGCCACGCTGGGCTTCGGCGTGGTGGTGCAGAAGATGATCTTCGAATGGCGCGGCCTCACCGGCGGCGGTGCCGGGCTGGAGGTCGTGCCCGCCCAGCTGGGCGGCCTCTCGCTGGCGGTGGAAGGTCGCATGTACTACGTCATCCTGGTCGCCTTGGCCTTCGCGCTGTGGAGCTCGGCCAACCTCATCCGCACGCGCACCGGCCGCGCGCTGGTCATCGTGCGCGACAGCGAGATCGCGGCGGCCTCGCTGGGCGTGAACATCGCACGCTTCAAGGTCATCGCCTTCGCCTTCAGCGCCTTCTACACCGCCGCGGCGGGCGGGCTGCTGGCCAACCTGGTGCGCTACCTGAATCCGGAGAGCTTCAACGTGAACCTCTCCATCATGTTCCTCGCGATGATCGTGATCGGAGGACTCGGCTCGATCCCGGGCGCGCTGCTGGGCGCGGCCTTCTACGTGATCGTCCCCGAGCTGTTCCGCGACATCAAGGATGCACCGGGCCTGGTTTTCGGCATCTCGCTGATGCTGGTGATGGTGCTGCTGCCGCGCGGACTGGCCAGCCTGCGATGGGTGATCCGGCGCGCGCGGCGCGGGGCCGGGGAGGGCGGGCCATGAGCGCGATGCTGGAGGTCGAGGGGCTCGGCGTCAGCTTCGGCGGCGTCCATGCGCTGCGCGACGTGAGCTTCGCCGTGGCGCCGGGCGAGATCGTCGGCCTCATCGGACCGAATGGCGCGGGCAAGAGCACGCTGCTCAACTGCATCTCCGGCATCACGGCGCCGGGCACGGGCACGGTGCGGCTCGACGGCCACCCGATCGGCCGCGTCACGCCGGACGTGCTCGCCGCGCGCGGCGTGGGCCGCGTCTTCCAGCATCCGGATCTGGTGGGCGAACTCTCGGTGCTGGAGAACCTCATGATCGCGCGCCACCGCAGCCTGCGCTACGGCGTGTTCGCGGAATGGCTGGGCCTGCCGCGCGTCGCGGCGGCCGAGCGTGAGGCCGAGGCCGTGGTGCGCGGCGTCGCGGCGCGGCTCGGGCTGGAGGCGCTGCTGGACGCCAGCGCGGCGAGCCTGCCCTACGGACACCGCAAGCTGGTCGAGCTGGGGAGGGCGATGGTGATGGAGTCGCGCCTCTTCCTGCTCGACGAGCCCATCGCCGGCCTCAACGAGGCGGAGATCGAGAAGCTCGAAGGCCTGGTGCGCGCGCTGCGCGCCGAGCCGGGGGTGGCGGTGGTGCTGGTGGAGCACAACATGGGCCTGGTGAAGCGGCTGTGCGACCACGTGGTGGTGCTCGACGCCGGCCAAGTGATCGCGCGCGGCAGTGCCGAGACGGTGCTTCACGACCCGAAGGTGCTGCTCGCCTATCTGGGCGAGGAGCAGGGAAGCCTGGAGGCGGCGGCCGATGCCTGAATCCGATCTCATGCTGGAGGCGCGCGGCCTCTGCCTGAACTACGGCGCGGTCTCCGCGCTGCGGGACGTGAGCATCCGCGTGCCGCGCGGCCAGCTCGTGGCCATCCTTGGCGCCAACGGCGCGGGCAAGACCTCGCTGCTGCGCGCCATCAGCGGGCTGGCGAAGCCGAAGGCCGGAAGCATCCTGCTCGCCGGGCGCGAGATCACGGCGGTGCCCGCGGAGCAGCGCGTGCGCCTGGGCATCGCCCATGTGCCCGAGGGGCGCGGCATGTTCCCGGATCTCACCGTGCGCGAGAGCCTGCTGGTCGGCGCCTACGTGCGGAAGGACCGCGGCGAGATCGCGCGGGATGTGCAGGCCGTGCTCGACACCTTTCCCTCGCTGGCCCGCCGCGTCGGGCAGGACAGCTCCACGCTCAGCGGCGGCGAGCAGCAGATGCTCGCCATTGGCCGCGCGCTGATGGCGCGGCCCCAGCTGCTGCTGGCCGACGAGGTGAGCCTCGGCCTCGCGCCGGTGATCACGCGCCAGGTCTTCGCTGAACTCGCCAAGCTGCGCGAGCGTGGCATCACGCTGGTGGTGGTCGAGCAGAACGCCAACCTCGTGCTGCGCATGGCCGACTATGTCTATGTGCTGCAGCACGGCCACGTCGTGCTCGAAGGGCCGCCGGACAAGATCGCGGCCGCGGGCTCGCTCGCGCAGGCCTACCTCGGCGCCTAGAGGACCCGCATTCCCATTCGTCTTCCAGTCGAAAGTGCAATGAAACACTATCCCGTCGAACAGCGAACCATCGGCCGCATCCTGGCCGACAAGGCCGAAACCGTGGGCGAGCGGCCATGGATGCACTGGCAGGACAACCACTACAGCTATGCCGATCTGGAGCGCATGACCAACCGCTATGCCAACAGCCTGCTGTCGCTCGGCGTGCGGCGCGGCGACCACGTGGCCGTGCTGATGTCGAACGGGCCGGAGTTCCTCTGGCTGATCTGGGGCCTGGGCAAGATCGGGGCCGTGGCGGTGCCGATCAATACGGCCGCCAAGGGCGAACTGTTGCGCTACTTCATCGACCAGTCGGATTCGACCTGGATGGCGGTCGGAGCCGAATTCGCGGAGCGCTTCGCCGCCATCGCGGGCGAGCTGCCGCGCGTGCGCGGCGTGATGCTGCACGGCGGCGCGGCCGGGGGCCTGTCCTTCGGCGGGCGCGCGGCCATCGACCTGCGCGAGCTCGAGCGCGGAAGCGAGGCCGCGCCGCCGGCGGATGCGGTCAGCGCGAGCGACATGCACCTGATCATGTACACCTCCGGCACCACCGGTCCGTCGAAGGGCGTGATGAGCCCCCATTCGCAGGGCCACGCCGTCGGCCTGGCCGTGGCCTCCAACTTCGGCTACGGCGAGGACGACGTGCTCTACGTCTGCCTGCCGCTCTTCCATGGCAACGCGCTGTGGTACTCGGCCTATGCCGCGCTCGCGGCCGGCGCGTCGGTCGCGCTGGCGCCGCGTTTCTCGGCCAGCCAGTTCTGGCCTGACATCGCGCGCCACGGCGCCACCCAGTTCAACTCACTGGGCGCGATGACCAACATCCTCTGGAAGCTGCCGCCCACGCCCGAGGAGCGCGGCAGCGTGCGGCAGGCCATGATCGTGCCGGTGCCGACCGCGATCTACCAGGAGTTCCAGCAGCGCTACGGCGTGCGCATCACCTCCGTCTATGCGATGACGGAGAACTTCGCGATGACGCTCTTCACGCCCGCCGACCCCGACGCCAAGGCGGGCTCCGCCGGCAAGCCGCGCGAGCATGTGCGCCTGCGCATCATTGACGACGATACGGAGCAGGTGCTGCCCGCCGGCAAGGTCGGCGAGATCTGCATGCAGCCGGTGGAGCCGGGCTCGATGATGCTGGGCTACTACAAGATGCCCGAGGCCACCGCGCGCGAATGCCGGGGCGGCTGGTTCCACACCGGCGACCGTGGCTACCTGGACGAGGACGGGTACCTCTTCTTCGTCGACCGCAAGAAGGAGGCCATCCGCCGCCGGGGCGAGAACATCTCGGCCTACGAGGTCGAGCTGATCCTCTCGCGCCATCCGGAGGTGCTGGAGGCCGCGGCCGTGCCGGTGTCCTCCGAGTACAGCGAGGACGAGGTCATGGTCTACGTCGTGCGCCGCCCTGGCGCGCAATTGGGGCACGAGGAAGTAGTGCGCTTCTGCAACGAGAACATGGCGTACTTCATGGTTCCGCGCTTCGTCGAGTTCATCGACGCGCTGCCCAAGACGGCCAGCGAGAAGATCGAGAAGTACAAGCTCAAGCAGGACGCGCAGGCGCGGCGCGACGCGCTGTGGGACCGTGAGCGCGAAGGCGTGGAGGTGCGGCGCTAGCCGGTGCGGCCGGGCAGGCTCACTGCCCGAGCAGGCGGCGGGCCAGGCGCCGGTGCGGCTCGTCGAGCATGTGCCCTTCGAGCGTCGCGATCCCGCTGGGCGCCCCGTCGAGCGCCTTGAGCACGGCCTTCGCCCATTCGAGCTCCGCCGCGGTCGGCTGCATCGCGTTGTGGATGACCTGGACCTGCTCCGGGTGGATGGCAGCCTTGGCCGTGAAGCCCATCGCCCGCGCGGCGCGGCATTCCTCGGCGAGGGCCGCGTGTTTGCGGAAGTCCGTGAACACGGCGTCGATCGCCAAGGCGCCGGTGGCCGCGGCTGAAAGCAGGGTGAGGTCGCGCGCGAGCCGGAAGACGGGGCGATAGCCGCCATCGGCCTCGCGGTTGTCGCGCACGCCGAGATCGGCCGCGAGATCCTCGCCGCCCCACATCAGCGCCGCGAGCCGGGGGATGGGCGCGCGGAAATCCGCGAGCGCCAGCACGGAGGCGGCCGTCTCGGTGGCCACCAGCACCATCGACAGGCTGCCGGCCGGGCGGCGCTGCGCGCGTTCGACGGCCGCGAGGCGCTCCGCCGCGCGCTCGGCATCGCGCGGTCCACAGGCCTTGGGCAGCACGATGCCCTGGATGGCGCCGGCGGGAAGGGCGGCGAAGTCGGCCTCGGCCCATGGGGTGTCGAGCGCGTTGACACGTATCCAGCGCGCCGGCCCGGCGCTTCCAGGCTCGGCGAGCGCCTCGCAAGTCAGCCGTCGCGCCTCGCCCTTGCGCGCGGGGGCGACGGCATCTTCCCAGTCCAGGATGACCGCGTCGGCCGGCCCCGCGAGACCGCGCGCGAGCTTGCGCGCGTCGTCGCCCGGCACGAAGAGCCAGCTGCGCGCGTGCGTCATGCCGTCGCCGCGGCAGGGGGCCGCCGGTGCATGAAAGCCGAGCGCAGGCAGATCGCCACCTCCGCGCCGTCCTGGTTGCTCGCCACGTGGCGGAACTCGACGATGCCCGCCTCGGGCCTCGAGCGGCTGTCGCGCAGGCTCACCACCTCCGTGCGCACGCGCAGCGTGTCGCCCTGGAACACCGGCCGGGGGAAGCTGACCTCGCGCATGCCGAGGTTGGCGATGGTGGTGCCCAGCGTTGTGTCGTTCACGCTGATCCCGATCATCAGGCCCAGCGTGAACAGGCTGTTGACCAGCGGCCGGCCGAACTCGGTGCGCGCTGCATGGTGCGCGTCGATGTGCAGGGGCTGCGGGTTCATCGTCATCATCGAGAACAGCATGTTGTCGCTCTCGGTCACCGTGCGCGTCCAGGCATGCTCGAACACCATGCCCTCGCGGAATTCCTCGAAATACAGTCCGGCCATTCGTCGTGTCTCCTCGTCGAAGCGGCTGTGGCCTCAGGCCGTGGCCGCGATCTCCACCAGCAGTTGCCCGCCGGCCACCGTGTCGCCGACCTTGCAGCCGACGCTGACCACCTCGCCGTCGATGCCGGCGCCGTAGCTGTAGAGCAGCTTCATCGAATCCATCACCGCGACCAGGTCCCCCGCCTTGACCTGCTGGCCTGGGCGGACGTGCACCTCGGTCACCATGCCGGGCATGCTGGCGCGCACCGCGCCCTGCTGCGCGGCGGTGCCTTGCACGGGACGCGCGAGCCAGTCGAGGCGCGACCACAGGCGCAGCTCGAAACGCTGGCCGTCGTGGGCGACGGCCAGCGTCTCGCCCTGCGTGTCGACCGTGAAGCGGCGCGTGCGGCCGTCGCGCGCGAGGTCGAAGACACGCTCGCCGGCTGTCGCCGTGATCCGAAGTTCGATCGCTTCGTCCGCCTCTGACGCAGGGGAGCGAAGCGTTGCTTGCCAGCGTTCGCCGTCGCGTGCGAGCGAGACGGCGAGCGGGTCTTCGCCCAGGCCTTCCACCACCCAGGTGCTGGCGGCGGCGGGCGAACGGCCCACGACCCGGAAACCCGCCGCGGCGCCCCACGGATCGCCGCGCAGTTCGGCTGCCCGCATGGCCGGGAACAGGCGATGCGCCACGGCCGCGATGGCCGCGTCCTGCAATACGGTGGCGTCGGGCGCCCAGCCGGAGGGAAAAGCCTCTTCGAGATAGCGCGTGGTCAAGGCCTGGGCGTCGAAGAGAGGATGAGCGACGACATCCGCCAGGAAGGCCTGGTTGGTGCCGACGCCTTCGACGTGGAACTCGCGCAGCCCTTCGAGCAGCCGCCGCGCGGCGGTCGCGCGGGTCGCGCCGAAGCCGATCACCTTCGCGATCATCGAGTCGTAATGCGGCGTGACCTCGCTGCCTTCGCGCACGCCGCTGTCGACACGGATGCCTTCGCGCAGGGGTTCGGCGTAGCCGGTGACCCGGCCGATCTGCGGGCGGTAGCCGTGGGCCGGATCCTCGCAGTTCACGCGCGCCTCGATCGCGTGGCCGCGCACGGCGATCTGCTCCTGCGCGAGCGGCAAGGACTCGCCGGCCGCCGAGCGGATCTGCAGCTCGACCAGGTCGAGGCCGGTGACGAACTCGGTCACCGGATGCTCGACCTGAAGCCGCGTGTTCATCTCCAGGAAGTAGGGCTCCTCGCTCCCGTCCTCCAGGACGAACTCCACCGTGCCGGCCGAGTCATAGCCGATCTCGCGGCCGAGCCGCAGCGCGTAGCCGTGCAGGCGCTCGCGTGCCACCTGCGAGAGCCGCGCGGCGGGTGCCTCCTCGATCACCTTCTGGTAGTTGCGCTGGATCGAGCACTCGCGCTCGTGCAGGTGCACCAGCGCGCCGTGGCGGTCGCCCAGCAGTTGCACTTCGAGATGGCGGGGCCGCAGGATGAGCTTCTCGACCAGCACGCGATCGTCACCGAAGGAACGCTGCGCCTCGCGCTTCGCCTCGTCCAGCAGCGCCAGGAACTCCGCGCCATGCCCCACGCGCCGCATGCCGCGCCCGCCGCCGCCCGCGCTGGCCTTGATGAGCACCGGCCAGCCGATGGCCTCGGCGCGCGCGAGCAGGTGGGCGGGCGACTGGTCCTCGCCGTGGTAGCCGGGCACGGTCGGCACGTCCGCGCGCTCGGCGATGTGCTTGGATTCGATCTTCGAGCCCATGCGGCGGATGACCTCCGCGCGCGGGCCGATCCAGCCGATGCCGTTCGCGGCGCAGAGTTCGGCCAACTCGGTCTTTTCAGACAGGAAACCGTAGCCCGGGTGCACCGCCCGCGCACCCGCGGCCAGCGCCGCGTCGACGATGGCGCGCGCGTTCAGGTAGCTCGCGGCGGCTTCAGCCGGGCCGATGGGCATCGCGCTGTCGCATTCCGCCACGTGGCGCGCATGGCGATCGGCCTCGGAGTACACGGCGATGGACGCGATGCCCATGCGCCGGCAGGTGCGCGCGATGCGGCAGGCGATCTCGCCGCGGTTGGCGATCAGGATGGAGTCGAACATTGCTTCTTCTGTTACATGCGGAACACCGGCGCCGGCCCCTCGACCGGCGGCTGGGTGGCGACGATGGCCAGGCACAGCGCGATCACCTCGCGCGTCTGCGCGGGTTCGATGATCCCGTCGTCCCAGAGGCGAGAACTCGCGTAGTAGGGGTCGCTCTGCTCGGTGAATTGCGCGCGCGTCTCGCGGTCGATGCGGGCGATCTCCTCCTCATCCGCGCCGCCCTTGCTGCTGCTTCGGCGCAGCTCCGTCAGCACGGTGCTGGCGACGTCCGGGCTCATGGTGGCGATGCGCGAGTTGGGCCAGGCGAAGAGGAAGCGCGGCGCGAAGCCGCGCCCGCACATGCCGTAGTTGCCGGCGCCGTAGGAGCCGCCGATGATCACCGTGAGGCGCGGCACCCGCGCCGTGGCCATGGCGTAGACCAGCTTGGCGCTGTGGCGCGCGATGCCGCCGCGCTCGGCCTCGGTGCCCACCATGAAGCCCGTGATGTTCTGCAGGAAGAGCATCGGCACATTGCGCTGGTTGCACAGCTCGATGAAGTGCGCGCCCTTGATGGCCGATTCCGAGAACAGCACGCCGTTGTTGGCCAGGATGCCCACCGGGTGGCCTGCCCAGTGCGCGAATCCGCAGACGAGCGTGCTGCCGAAGTCGGGCTTGAACTCTTGCAGTTCCGAGCCGTCGACCAGACGCGCGATGAGCTCGCGCACGTCATAGGGCAGCTTCGGGTCGGCGGGCAGCACGCCCGCGAGGCCGGCCGGGTCGTGCAGCGGCGGCCGTGGCGGCTGCAGCGCGCCGTGCCGCAACGGGACACGGTTGAGCGTGCGCACGATCTCGCGCACGCGCTGCAGTGCCTGGGCCTCGTTGTCCGCGAGATAGTCGGCCACGCCCGAGACCTTGACGTGCATCTCGGCGCCGCCGAGGGTCTCCCCATCGACGATCTCGTTGATGGCGGCCTTCACGATCTGCGGCCCGCCCAGGTGGATGCGCGCCTGGCCGCGCACCATCACCACCTCGTCGGAGAGCGCGGGGATGTAGGCGCCGCCGGCGGTGCAGCCGCCGAAGACAGCCGAGATCTGCGCCAGCCCGCCGGCCGACATGCGGCACTGGCGGTAGAAGGTGTTGCCGAAATGGTCCTTGTCGGGGAACACGCGGTCCTGCTCGGGCAGGTAGGCGCCGCCGCAGTCGACGAGGTAGATCACGGGCAGGCGGTTTTCCTCCGCGATCTCCTGAGCGCGCACGTGCTTCTTGACGGTCTCGTGGAAGAAGGATCCGCCTTTGACGGTTGCGTCGTTGGCGATGATCACGCAGGGCGTGCCGCTGACGATGCCGATGCCGGTCACGATGCCGGCGGAGTGCACCTCGTTGCCGTACTGGCCCCAGGCCGCGAGCGGCGAAAGTTCCAGGAAGGCGGTGAGCGGGTCGACCAGCAGGTCGATGCGCTCGCGCACCAGCATCTTGCCGCGCGCATGGTGGCGCGCGGCCATCTTCTCGCCGCCGCCGCCGAGCACCTCGCGGTGGCGCTCGCGCAACTGGCCGACCAACGCGGCCTGGTTCGCGGCATTGGTCTGGAAGGCCGGGCTGCCTTCGCGCAGGCGGGTGTGGAGCGCGCTCATCCCGGCTCAGGCCAGCTCGTAGTGAAAGTCGGTGATTCGGCCCTGCGGCTGATCGATGAACCTGACCCGCGCGCGCGTGCCCGGCACCAGCCGCGCGGCGGCGGCCGGCACGTCGCTGAGGTCGAGCCCGTGGACGAAGTTGACCATCGCCGTGTCCACGCCGTCGAGCCGGACGTAGGCGATCGCATAGGGCGGCGGCGGCAGGTTCTCGAAGGCTGCTGTCACGATGGTCGCTGCCTCGATGGTGCCTTCGTGGCCGGCCTCGGCCACGCCGTCGCAGGGCTCGAAGCTGCGCTCGCAGTAGGCGCGCGGCGGCAGGTAGCGCAGGCCCGACTTGCTGCAGACTGAAGCCAGGATGCGCCGCTCGCGCAGCGCGTCGAAGAAGCGCGCGGCGACGTCGCCCAGCGGGTAGCGGTAGCGCACATGCCATTCGCCTTCGAGGACGTGGCTGGCGGGGGTGGCGGAAGAGGAAGGGGTGCTCATGTGTGATGTCCTTTTTTCTCTGGGATGGCGCGGTGCCCGGTTCAGGCGCGGCCGCCTGCGCGTGGCTCGTCGCTGATCAGCGTCGTGGTGAAGAACTGCGTGGAGCCGCCCGCGGCGGTGGCCAGCGCGTTGCGCACGTTCGGCACCTGCATGTCGCCCGCGGTGCCCATGACCTGTCGTGCCGCCTCCATGACGCGCACCAGGCCGGTCACGCCGATGGGGTTGGTGCACAGCGTGCCGCCGGAAGGGTTGACCGCGAGCTGCCCGTCGAGGTCGAAGGCGCCATCGTCCGACAGGGCCTGCGCCGTGCCGCGTGCGCAGAAGCCCAGCGACTCCAACTGCGGGAACTGGAAGGTGCTGAAGGGGTCGTAGAGCTCGGCGACCTGGATCTGCGCCATCGGGTCGGAGATGCCGGCCTGCGCATAGCATTCGCGCGCGGCCAGCACCATCTCGCCCTGGTCGGCGAAGTCGGTGTCGGCGCTGGGCGTCATGCGATCGCCCATGTAGACGGTGTTGGCGATGCCCCCGATGCCGGTGATGAAGGCGGGCCGCGTGCTGCGCTCGCGCGCGGCGCTGCCGGCCATCAACACCACCGCGCCCGCGCCGGCCGAGCGCGGGCAGATGTCGAAGAGCTTGTAAGGCCAGGAGACACGCGGCGAATCCATGACGTCCCCCACCGTGATGTGGCCCTTGAGGTGCGCGTTGGGGTTGCGCATGGCGTTGCCGCGGCCGCGCACGACCACGCGCGCGAACTGCTCCTCGGTCGTGCCGTAGCGGTGCATGTAGCGCTGCGCCGCGAGCGCCGTCATGGTGACGGTGTTGAGCGCGAAGTCCTGCTCGAAGAACTGGTCCCAGATGAGGTTGAGAACGTGCTGCGCATCGGGCGTCTCGGTGATGCGGTCGGCGCCGACCACGAGCACGGTGCGGTAGTAGCCGCTCGCCACGTGCGACCATGCGGCATGCAGCGCCGAGCCTCCGGTGGCGCCGCCCGTGTGGATGCGCAGGAAGGGCTTGCCGCGCGCCCAGGTGTAGTCGACGGCCCATTTCTCGACGTCGGCCACGCCCATGAACTGGGTCGGTGCCATCGAGAAGACGACCGCGTCGACTTCCTCCGGGCCGATGCCGGCGTCGCGCAAGGCGAGCACGACCGCGTCCTGCGCGAGCTCCGGGTAGGTCTTGTTGTCGTGGCGCGAGCGGAAGGGCGTCTGCCCGGTGCCCACGATCGCCACGGCCTCCGGCGCCTGTGCCGCGCCCGATTCTTTCTTCATGCCGAGATCCTTTCCATGATCACCACCGCATGGCCCTGCTGGGCGAAGCCGTGCGTGCCGTGCGCGGCGACGTGCCGCGCGTTCTTCACCTGCACCGCGCCGGCACGCCCGGAGACTTGCAGCGTGGCCTCGACCGCGTTGACGAGACCGGTGCAGAAATAGGGGTTCTGCGCCCAGGCGCCACCCGAGGGGCTCAGCGCCACGCCCGGCGGCGCGGCGAGCGCCTTTTCAAGGGCGATGTCCTGCCAACCGTCTTGCGCCTCGAGCTCGATGGCATCGAGTGCACCGATGCCGTCTAGGCCGGCGCGTTGCAGTGCCTGGGCGAAAGCCGTGCGGCAGACCGAGCGGTCGGCCAGGCGCGCGGCGCCGAGCCGGTAGCTGTCGATGCCCCAGCCTGCGCCGCTGATGCGCGCGAGCGGCTTCGCTTGGGGGTGCGCCGCGAGCCACGCCTCGGAGACCAGCACGAGCGCGGCGGCGCCGTCCGTCACCGGCGCCCGCTGGCGTCCCGACAGAGGGTAGGCCACGTGGCCCGAGGGCTGGCCGGCATCGGTGTGCCTGCCACCGCCGGTGGCACGGCGCGGGTTGCGGCCCGCGGCGCCGCGCCGCGCTTCGACGCGCGCGTCGACTTCGGCCTCGCCGACGCCTGCCTGGTGCGCCACGGCCTGCGCGAAGAGGCCATCGGTGACTGCGCGGTTCAGGCCCATGGGCCGCAGCGTGAAGGGCTCGGCGCGCATGCGCGTGACCTCCTCGACCGAGCCGATCGAAGTCTGGTTCCAGCTCACGACCAGCCCGCAGCCGAAGCGGCCGGTCGCGACGCGCAGCATTCCCATGCACAGCGCCATGAGGCCTGAGTCGGTCACGCGCATCTCGTCGCGCAGATAGGCGCCCGAGGGTGCGGCCATCAGCATGCTGGTAATGCCGCGGCCGTCGAGCTCGTCGCAGCCGCCCAGCGTGACGTGGTCGAGCTCGGCGCGTGTGATGCCCGCGTCGTCGAGCGCGGCGCGCGCCGTGGCGTAGGCGATTTCCTCCAGGCGCTTGTCGCCGATGGAGGGAGAGGCGGGGTGCGTGGCAACCCCGAGCACGTAGACATTCATTCGCTTCTTCCTGGATGTTGGAGAGGAGCCTCGCCGTAAGGCTCGGCTGCTCGGCTGCGCTTGACCTGGTAGGTGCCGCTGCAGCGGGAGCAGAGTTCGCCGCCGTCATCGCGGAACTCGCTCTCGCAGAAGGCGACGGTGCGCCCGAGCCTCAGCACTCGCGCCTGCACGCGGGCGGTCGGCCCGCACAGCAGCAGCTTCGGGTACTCGATGCTGAGATTCAGCGTTGCCATGCGCCGCACGTCGGACGCCAGTAGCGTGCCGATGGCCACGCCCTGCACCACGTCGTGCATGTAGGCCAGGATCGCGCCGTTGACGGCACGCGTGCCGCCGCCGCCGCGATGGTGGTCAAGGACCTGGAGCTCCAGCGTCGCCCGGCCTTCCGCCGCATCCCGCACACGCAGGCCGGGCCATTGCATGAACGCCTTGCTGTTCCATTCATCGATGCTCCACGTCATGCGCTACCTCGGACTTCGGGAGACCGATCATGCGCTGAATAATCCTTCTGGTCAACAAACTAACCCAAGGGTTAGTCTGGTGGACATGTGGTGAATTTGGCGGTGAAGTAGCGTCTTTCCCTGCTGCTTGAGCCATGACATCCACTGCTTCCGAAATCCGAACTCCCTCCGCCACGGCGCCCGATGCCGACAGGCAGGCGGGGCAGGCACTCACCATCGAATGGATCGACCGCGGCATCGCGCTGATGACGCTGACGCGGCCGAAGGAGATGAACACGCTGAGCTTCGAGTTTCTCGACGAGTTCGGCGCGGCGCTCGATTGGTGCGAGGCGCGCAACACGCGCGCGCTGATCATCACGGGCCAGGAGCGCGCCTTCTGTTGTGGCGCGCACCTCAAATATTTCGCTGGCGACGCGGCACGCATCTTCGAGCCGGTGCAGTCGCGCGACAGCTACTTCTCGCGCATCGCGGTGCTCTTCGACCGGCTGGAGGAGCTGCGCTTCCCGACCATCGCGGCGATCAACGGCTTTGCGCTGGGCGGCGGCTTCGAGTTGGCGCTGTCATGCGACTTTCGCGTGATTGACGAGGAGGCGAAGGTGGGCCTGCCGGAGACGCGGCTCGGCGCGATCGCGGGCGCGGGCGGGGTGCAAAAGCTGATCCGCCACGTGGGTCGGAGCACGGCGCTCGACTGGATCCTGCGCGCTTCGCACGTGCCGGCAGGCCGTGCGGCGCAGCACGGCCTTTTCTCCGAGGTGGTGCCCGGCAGCGCATTGATCGAAGCGGCGCTCGGCATCGCGCGCGAGCTGCGCGCGCTCGCGCCGTCAGCGCTCACGCAATCGAAACGCGCCATCTACACCAGCGAGGACGCCGATCTGCGCTCGGCCCGCCGCTTCGGCGTGGATGCGCTGTCGATGCTGGTCGGCGGCGCCGAATGGAAGGAAGGGATGGCCGCCTTCGTCGAGAAGCGAAGGCCCGCCTTCTCGGAATGGTGAACTCGGCGCTGGCGGCCTCGGCCGAGTCGCGGCGCGACGGAGGTGCAATGGCGTAGGACGCGAAGAAGGCATCGCATCGGCTGTCGCTTCAGCGCGCCGCGACGCGTTCCTACACCCGCGGTACGGCGCCGCACCCAGTATTCGCGGCAAAGGAGATGCACCATGCCGATCCCCATTCCGCAACCTGACTTTGACCCAGTGCTCCCGCCGCCGGCAACGCGGTTGACTTTCCTTGGGGGGAGGCGGTCATGGCCGACGACCTGAACAAGCGTGGACCGCAGGACAGCGCGCGAGTGAACGTGAACGAGGTTCACGAACTGCGCTACTGGACCGCGCGCCTCGGCGTGAGCGAAGCCCGGCTGCGCTCTGCGGTGGCGGCGGCGGGCACCTCCGCCGAAGCCGTGCGCAAGTACCTCGGAAAGTGAGGATGCCATGACGCAATACGTTCAGCCGCCGCGACGGCAATCGGTGCTTGTCCCCGACCCCGACGCCAGGCGCGATCCTCCCGCGGACGCCGCGCCGGAAGAGGAGTCCGAGTTCGAGAAGTGGTGGAACGCCGCCCGGCAGATGAAGGCCGGAGGCGAAGACGACGCCCAATGACGGATCAGCGAACCAGTCCTCCACTCCCAGGTCGCCCTGTCAGCGCGACCCACGAGGCCAGCAGGTCCGAGCCGAGCAAGAACGGGAAGGCCCGCACATAGGATCGGTGAAGCTGACCGATCAGCGGTTCAATCACCGTTGGCGTTACAGCGTTCGCGATCTGTCCGCCGAAGTTCATGATGCGGTCGCATGGCCCGGCCGCACTTGTAGTGTCGAGCACCCAACCCCACGGCCATTGAAGCTGGCGAAGGCCTCGGAGTTAGGGATTCCAGAACTTTGCCGAAGAACCAGAGCAGCGGCAGCTTGCGCTTCATCGGCGTGCACACCAGCTGACGAAGGTTGGCGTGCGGGCGGAGACCGTCTTGCGCGCTATGCGTCCTGGGGGCTCCTTGATCGCGAGCCAGAGCGTCGCTGCGACGAGGAGCGACGAGGCCGGGGGCGAATTCCGTGTGGTGCACTGGCTGGATAGCGCGTGCGCCCGCCGCCGACGCGTATGCCACGCCGTCGACGAACTGGCTGAGTGTCAGGCTCGTCGCGAGGAAGGGGCTCGCGCCGCCGCCGTGCGACGAGGTGCAGCCTCTGGTGGCCGACCTGTGACGATGCAGGGCAAGCTAGCCGCATCCGGCGTGGCGCGCTCCGCTGGTCAAGGAATCGGCAGCCGCCACGGAGAGCCTCAGAGAGCGGGCCGCCCAGCTGCCTCGCCGCGGGCAGTTCAAGCGCGCGAGCGCGGCGCGCTTGTGGTGAATTGAAAGCCGCATTGACGGGCTGTGGCCCCGGTTCACAGACGGATGCACGCCCTGATCACAGCGTCGCAGGCACACAACGGCCCAAACGCGAAAAGATGTAACGCTCACCGCCCCCCAAAAACCCCGGCTGTTACAGAACCTGAGAACTTAGGGCTCGAAACCACGCTCAGGGATAGCCCTGATCAGAGGGCTTCGCAATCGTTTGTTTGCATTGTCGCGTGGAGGATGTAACCCCCAGGGTCCATGTAACCCTTTCACCCAGCATTGCTTGTAGGAGATGGCCTATGTCTAAATAGTTATGTCGATATGGAGTGATTCAAGTGAATGTAATTAAGACTTCCGCGCTACCGGCGCTCATCCTCTCAACCCTGACCGCCTGTGGCGGTGGGGGAAGCAGCGGTGGCGACGGCGCATTTGCCGCCAGCGCAGGCTCAGGCGGGGCCTCAGCCGAAGACGGCGCGGTGGCACTCAGCACCAAGACCAGCGTTTTCGCATCCACGGCCGTCACTGGCACGCATGTGGCCAATGAGGGCGAGATCTTCAAGTTGTCGGCCATCACCATGGTGCGCTTCGGCAGCGGCAACAACTGGGTCCAGCGGACTGTGCCGGCCAATACCTCGGTGATGTGCCATGTCGACGTGTTCGGCAACCCCGGAGTGCCGGCGCCGCGCGTTTGCGAGGCAGTCGGCTCGACCGCCGCTCCGGCGCCGGCACCCGCGCCTGCGCCTGCGCCTGCGCCGGCACCCGCGGCCGCGCCTGCTCCCTCCACCGCGCAAGTCGCGACCGAAGGGCAGATCTTCACGTTGAAGACGGCGGGCTCCGTGCGTTTCGGCAAAGGCAGCAACTGGACCCAGCGCAGCATCCCCGCCAACATGGCCGTGATGTGCCATGTCGACGTGTTTGGCAACCCTGGCGTTGCGGCGCCCCGCGTCTGCGAAACCGTTGGTGCAGCGGCTCCCGCACCGGCGCCTGCTCCGGCACCGGCTCCCGCGCCGGCACCGGCACCGGCACCGGCTCCCGCACCGGCACCGGCACCGGCACCGGCACCGGCTCCCGCACCGGCACCGGCTCCCGCACCGGCACCCGCACCCGCACCCGCACCGGCACCCGCACCCGCACCCGCTCCGTCCACTGCGCAAGTGGCGGTCGAAGGTCAGGTATTCACGCTTCCCGCAGCTGCTTCCGTGCGCTTCGGCAAGGGCAGCAACTGGACCCAGCGCAGCGTGCCCGCCAACATGGCCGTGATGTGCCATGTCGACGTGTTTGGCAATCCTGGCGTGCCCGCTCCTCGGGTCTGCGAAACGGTGGGTGCCGCGCCGGCGCCTGCTCCCGCGCCAGCACCGGCACCGGCACCGGCGCCGGCACCGGCGCCTGCCCCCGCGCCGGCACCGGCGCCTGCCCCCGCACCGGCACCGGCACCGGCGCCGTCGAACGGCTCGGCGCTGCCCGGCGACGTGGTCGACTCCTCCGGCAAGGTGGTGGCCTCGGCTTACACCAGCATGGCCGCCTCGTTCAGCAAGGCAGCCGGCCTGACCTACCGCTACGGTCCCGACGCCGCCTCCTACGGCGCCGGCGGCGGCACGCAGCTCTACGGCCCGCGCGCCAACAACGTGTTCCCGGAGTACCCCTACACCTGGCAGATCGGCGCACGCACCGGCAATGCAGGCTCCTACTCCAGCAACCAGGCCAACCTGATCTACCAGGCCGACAACACGGCGGCCAACGTCGGCGTGACCGACTTCCAGGTCTCGGGCTTCATGTACAACACCTTCGCGCAGCTTCCGCAGCTGAGCTGGACGCGTGCGGCAGCGCCCACTGGCGGGATGGAAAGCATCAACGTGCAGGCCTACAAGGCCTCGGGTACAGCCAGCGGCGACCCGGTCGCGATTGCGCGCTGCGGCGGCCGGGCGGGTTTCTGCGCCGAAGGCCTGGTGGTGTTCCAGAATGGCGTGATCGGCACGGTGGGCAGCAACACGGCGGCAAACCAGACGACCGTCAAGCTGCCGGCCAACAAGGTGCCCACCGCCATCGCCATGACCAACGACAGCGAGTTCGCGCTCGTGACCGTGTGGGACACGACGGCGCTCAAGGGGCAGGTGGCAGTCGTGTCACTGGCCGGACTGTGCGACGGCTGCGACCCGTACAACAACGGCAAGAACGGCAAGCGCGCCTACTATGACTGGTGGCACGAGTGGATGGCCCCGTACCCGGGTCTCGCCAACATGGGCAACATCGCCTTCATGAAGATCCTCGGCTACGTCGACCTCGTGGCGGCGGACGGCAGCGCGATGGCAGCGCCGACCGAGATTGCCGTGACCACCGGCATGGACCAGTTCCAGACCATTCTCGTGGGCGGCAACTTCATGGGCCTGGAGACCCCGCTGACCGTGCAGTCCAACCGCCAGAGCTTCCTGAATGGCAGCTACGCCGGCAAGTACGCCAAGGGCGGCATGGCGGTGGTGATCTCGAAGTCGGAGAAGAAGGCCGCATTCATCGACCTGAAGCCGCTGTTCAGCTACGTCAACAGCGTGTACTTCGGCGGCGATCTCGCCACCTTCAACTCGCGCATGGCCAGCCTGGGCCAGGCGGATGGCCAGTGGCCGTACAGCTTCGCCAACCAGCCGCAGCAGACACCGACGGTGGCCAAGATGGTCACGCTCGCGGACAAGCCCACGGCCGTGAAGACCACGATCTTCGGCGGCACGCAACGTGCTTGGATCGCCACGCTGGACGGCACGCTGCGCACTTTCAGCCTGGGCAGCTACGCGCCGGGTGGCACGGTGACCTCGCCGGTGGCCAGCGCCATCGCCGAGCTGCCGCAGTTCGCTCTGAACGTCGGGCGCAACCCGACCTCGCTGGCCACCTCGAAGAGCGAGCCGGACAGCGCGAACATCGAGCCGCTCAACGAGCAGGTGCTGGTGAACTCGCGCGGCGACCGCAAGATCTCGTGGGTGCGCTTCGGCTCCAGCAGCGCCAGCGTGGTCCGCGTGCTCCAGGATCCGCGC
>CBIHOG010000049.1:0-43749 GCA_966211435.1 uncultured Variovorax sp.
CGCGCGGCCGATGGCCAGCATCTGCTGCTCGCCGCCGGAGAGCTGGTTGCCGTAGTTGCCGCGCCGCTCGCGCAGGCGCGGGAAGAACTCGTACACGCGCCGCAGGTTCCACGGGCCCGGCCGCGCGATCACGGTGAGGTTTTCCTCCACGGTGAGCGAGGGGAACACCTCGCGTTCCTGCGGCACCCAGCCGAGGCCCGCGCGCACGCGGCGGTGCGAGGGCCAGCGGCTGATGTCCTCGCCGCACCAGCGCACGGCACCGCGCATCATCCGCGTGTTGCCCATCAGAGTCTCCAGCAGCGTCGTCTTGCCGACGCCGTTGCGCCCGAGGATGGCCAGGCTTTGGCCCTGCGCGAGCGAGAAGCTCAGCCCGTGCAGCACCACGGCGCTGCCGTAGCCCGCGACGACTTCGTCGAATGCCAGCATCTCAGACATGGGCGACTCCGGTGTGATGGGTGGCCGCGTGGCCGAGGTAGACCTCCCGCACGCGCGGGTCGGCGCCGATCTCGGCCGGCGTGCCCTCGGTCAGGATCTGGCCGGCCACCAGCACCGAGATGCGGCGGGAGAAGCGGAAGACGAGGTTCATGTCGTGCTCGATGAACAGGATGCTGATGTCCTGCGGCAGTTCGGCGATGGCTTCGAAGAGTTCGCCGCTCTCGTCCTCCGGCACGCCGGCGGCGGGCTCGTCGAGCAGCAGGATGCGCGGCCGGGCGGCCATGGCCAGCGCGATCTCCAGCAGGCGCTGCTTGCCGTAGGCCAGCTCCGAGACCGGCACGTCGGCCAGCGCGTCCAGCTTCAGCCGCCCGAGCAGCGTATGCGCTTCGTCGAAGACGGCGGTGTGCCGCGCGAGCGGCCGCCACCAGACGGCGCCCAGTCCCTCGCGCTCGCTGATCGCGAGCACGACGGAGAGCAGCGGCGTGAGGCTGGGGAAGAGCGTGTTGATCTGGAAGGTGCGCGCAAGGCCCATGCGGGCGCGCTTGTCGGCGGACAGGGCCGTGAGCTCCCTATCGCCCATGTGGATCGTGCCGCTGGTGGGCTTGAACACGCCCGTCAGCAGGTTGATCAGCGTCGTCTTGCCGGCGCCGTTCGGGCCGATGAGCGCCTGCCGCGCACCGGGCTCCAGCGTCAGGTTGACATCATTCACCGCGCGGAAGGCACCGAAGGAGATGCCCAGCCCGTGGGTGCGAAGTGCCGCGCCGCTCATGAGGGCCTCCCGGTCTTCACCAGGCGCGAGAGCGCACCCATGATCCCGCCGCGCCCCAGCATGACGGCGGCGATGAGGAAGATGCCGAGCCAGAACATCCAGTACTGCGGGTTGAGGTCGGAGAACCAGTCGTGCACCAGCATGTAGACGATGGCGCCGATGAGGCCGCCGTAGAGGCGGCCGGTGCCGCCGAGCACCAGGATGATCAGCACCTCGGCCGAACGGTTGAAGCCGATCGACTCGATGCCGACGAACTGCGTGGTCTGCGCCAGCAGCGCGCCCGCGATGCCGGCCACGCCGGCCGAGAGCGCGTAGGCGGTGCGCAGGCGCGACTCCACCGGCGAGCCGATGGCGAGCATGCGCTTGCGGCTGTCGTGGATGCCGCGCAGCGCCAGGCCGAAGGGCGAGCGAAGGATGAGGCGCACCACGAGGAAGGTCGCCAGCACCATGCCGTAGGCGTAGCAGAAGGCCGTCTTGCCATAGAGGTCGAAGTCGAAGAGACCCAGCACCGGCGAGATCGTCACGCCCTGCAGCCCGTCGGTGCCGCCGGTGATCGACGAGAGTCGGTTGGCCAGCTCGGCCAGCAGCACGCACACGCCGATGGTGATCATCAGCCGCGTGAGGTCCGCGCCGCGCACCACGAGGTAGCTCAGCACGTAGCCCAGCGCCGCGCACACCAGCAGCGCGAACAGGAGGCCGCTGAAAGGCTCGCTCCATCCGTGCTTGGCCAGCAGCCCGGCCGCGTACGCGCCCGCGCCGAAGAAAGCCGCGTGGCCCACCGTGAGAATGCCCGCGTAGCCCAGCGCCATGTCGAGCGACACGGCAAAGAGCCCGAAGATCAGGATCTGGCTCATCAGCGTGAGCTTGTCCGGCAGCAGGAAGAAGCTGCTGGCCAGCGCCAGCCAGAAGGCGATCTCGACCGCGCGCAGGCGTCCGGCCGAAACAGAAACAGCTTTCATCGTGATGACTCCATCGCGTTGCGGGAAATACCGCGGAACCGGCTGCGCCGGGCCGCCGGTATTGCCCCCTGCAAGGGGGCGGGCGGCCACACGAAGTGGGCAAGCCTGGGGGTGTGCCACATGACCATCCCCTGCAAGGGGATGGGCGGCCACGCGAAGTGGGCAAGCCTGGGTGTGTGCCTCATGCGATCCCCTTGCGCGGAATGATGCCGTTCGGGCGCAGCAGCAGCATGATGATCATGACGACGTAGATGAGGAATGCGCCGGCTTCCGGCAGGTAGTACTTGCCCGCCACGTCCACCACGCCGACCAGCAGCGCGGCCACGAAGGGGCCGGTGATGGTGCCGGCGCCGCCGACGCACACCACGATCAGGAAATACACCATGTACTTGAGCGGGAAGGACGGCTCCAGCCCCAGCATGCCCAGGCTCAGCGCGCCGCCCAGCCCCGCCAGGCCGCAGCCCAGCGAGAAGGTCAGGAAGAAGAGCTGCTGCACATGGATGCCGGTGCCGCCCGCCACGCGCTGGTTGTCCACCGCCGCGCGCACCATCGCGCCGTAGCGCGTCTTGCCCAGCACGAGCAGCAGCGCCGCGAGCACGAGCACGCCGGAGACGATGAGGAAGAGCCGGTAGCGCCCGACCTCGATGCCCGGCAGCGACACGCGTCCGTCGAGCATCGGCGGCAACTGGAAGGCCTGCATCGAGGGCCCGAAGAAGTAGGTGAAGACGGCCACCGAGACGAACACGATGCCGATGGACAGCAGCACCTGGTCCAGCGGATGCGCGCGGTAGAGCCGGCGGTAGAAGAAGAACTCCAGCACCGCCCCGACCAGCGCGGCCGCCACGAAGGCGGCCGCCAGCGACGGGAAGAAACCCACGCCGTAGCGGTTCATCAGCACGCTCGCCGCGTAGCCGCCCACCATCGCGAAGGCGCCGTGCGCGAGGTTGACGAAGTTCATGAGGCCCATCGTGATGGACAGGCCCACCCCGATGAGGAAGAGGAGCATGCCGTAGGCCACTCCGTCGAAGATCACGATTCCCATGGATATCCCGTTGCTGCGGTGCCGAGGCCGGCGCCGGTTGGCTTACTTGCTTTCCTTGGCCGGATCCTTGACGCGCTCGAACTTGTCGAACTCGACATTCACGAGCTCGCCTTTCACGCGCTCTGTCTTGCGGATGTAGACCGTCTGCACGATGTCGCGCGTCGCGGGGTCGATCTCGACCGGTCCGCGCGGGCTCTCGAACTTCAGGCCCTTGAGCGCTTCCATGAACTTGTCGCCGGAGACGTCGCCCTTGGTCTTGGCGAGCGCGAGGTCGATGGCTTCCATCGCGTCATAGGCCGTGACGGCGAAGTAGCTCGGGCGCAGCTTGCCGCCAAACTCGGCCGCGAAGTCTTTCACGAACTTCTGGTTCTTCGGCGAGTTGTGCGCGTAGGAGTAATGGTGGCTGGTCACCAGGCCCAGCGCCACGTCGCCGGTGGCGTCGAGGTAGCTGTCGTCGGTGGCCTCGCCGGTGGCGTAGAGCTTGATGCCGGCTTCTTCCATGCCGCGTTCCTTCCACACCTTCAGGAAGGCCGGCGGCATCACGCCCGAGGGGAAGAAGAAGAACACGGACTGTGGCTTCGCGTCCTTGATGCGCTGCACGTAGGCCGAGAAGTCGGGGTTGTTCATCGGCGTTCGGACTTCGCCGGAGATCTTGCCGCCGCCCGCGGTGAAGGCCTTCTTGAAGGCGGTCTCGGCATCGACGCCGGAGGCGTAGTCGGCCACCACCGTGTAGGCATCCTTCACGCCCTGCTTGAGCATGTACTGCGCCATCGGGTCCGTCACCTGCTGCACCGTGAAGGACAGGCGTGCGATGTAGGGCGAACTGGTGGTGATGGCCGAGGAAGCCGCGTTCATCACGAGGGTCGGGATCTTGGCTTGCGTGGCGATGGCGCCGACGGCGTAGGCGTTGGGGCTGAAATCCAGGCCGGTGAGGATGCTGGCCTTGTCGCGCACGACCAGTTCCTGCGCGATGCGCTTGGCGGCGTCGGGCGCGGGGCCGGCCGTGTCCTTCTTGATGATCTCGACCGTGCGGCCGGCGATCTTGCCGCCGTGCTCCTTCAGGTACAGCGCGACCCCGGCGTCGAACTGGCGGCCGTAGTCGGCGTAGGGGCCGGAGTAGGTCGCGATCAGGCCGATGCGCAGCGGCTCGTCGGCGGCGCTGGCGCCGCTCGCCAGGCCGAAGGCGCCGACGCAGGCCAGCGCCAGCGTGGCGAGTGCGTTTCTCTTGTTCATCATCATCGTGGAAGCTCCGTTGCGTTCAGGGAAGCCGGCGGACCGGCGGACAAGGGTGGGTGATCAGGAAGGCGACAAGGACGGCGAAGGCGCCGCCTTGAGGTCGAAGGATTCATCGGCGAGCTGCGCGGCGCTGAAGCGCGCGCGCGCGGCGATCAGCTTGCGGCTCTGCATGTGCTCGGCGGGCTTGTTCACCGAGTGCGACGCGACGAGCACGCCGCCGCGCAGGTAGAAGACGCTGAAGCGATCGCTCGTCATGTCGCCGCGCAGCACCACCTCGTCGCCATTCACCGGCAGGCCGGCCATCTGGAACTTCAGGTCGAACTGGTCGCTCCAGAACCAGGGCACGGCGGTGCAGGGCTGCTCGCGGGCGACCACCAGCGAGGCCAGCGCCTTCGCGCCGTCGTTGGCGGACTGGATGGATTCGAGCCGCATGCGCGCCGGGCCGCCGGGCACGCGCGGCAGGGCCATGTTGGCCACGTCGCCGGCCGCGAGCACGCGCGGCGCCGAGCTGCGGCCGAGCGCGTCGACCATGATGCCGTTGTCCACCGCGATGCCGGCCTGTTGCGCAAGCTCGGCATTGGGCACGACGCCGATGCCGAGCACGACCAGGTCGCAATCGATGCGCTGGCCATCGTCCAGCTCGACCGCCGCCACGCGGCCCTGGCTGCCGTGCAGTGCGCGCACGCCGCGGCCGGTCAGCAACTCGACGCCGCGGCGCCGGTGCGCGTCCTCGACGAACGCCGACATCACGGGCGGAAAGGCGCGCGTCAGCAGATGCCGCTGCGCCTCGACCACGGTGACCGCGGCCCCGCGCGCCCGCAGCGCCGATGCCACTTCGAGGCCGATAAAGCCGCCGCCGATCACGCAGGCGCGCCGCGTGCGCCCGGCGGCATCGGCGACGCGCAGCGCGTCGTCCAGCGTGCGCAGGTCCATCACGCCTTCGAGATCCGCGCCAGGCAGCGTGAAGGGGCGGCAGCGCGCGCCGGTGGTCAGCGCAAGCCAGCTGTAATCCAGCGTCGTGCCATCGCGCAGCGTCAGCGTGCGCGCGCCCGCGTCCAGCGCCTCCGCGCGGCTGCCCAGGCGCAGATCGATGCGGTTCTGCTCGAAGAAATCCGCGCTGCGCAGTTGCAGCTTGTCGACGGTCGTCTTGCCGGTCAGCAGGCCCTTCGACAGCGGCGGGCGCTGGTAGGGCTGGTGCGTCTCGTCCCCGACGATGACGATGGGCTCCTCGAACCCCATCTCGCGCGCGCTCGCCGCGAGCTGCACGCCCGCGTAGGAGGCACCGACGATGAGCAGCGGCTTCGCGCCGGCCATCAGCTTTGCGTCTCCGGCACGCGCACCGTGAGGCCGTCGAGGCTGGCCGTCATGGTGATCTGGCAACTCAGCCGGCTGCCCGGCAGGCGCTCCGAGGCGACGCCTTCGAGCAGCTCGCTTTCCATCTCGTCCGCCGGCGGCAGCAGGCCGATGAAAGCCTCGTCGACATACACGTGGCAGGTCGCGCAGGAACATGAGCCGCCGCACTCGGCGTCGATGCCGCGCACGTTGCCGCGGATCGCGTTCTCCATCACGCTGGAGCCGGCCTTGGCATCCACGCTGCGCGTGCTGCCGTCCTTGAGGATGTAGTGAATCGTGGGCATCAAGAATCTCGTTCAAAGGTCAGGCGGAGGCCGTCTCCCGCGGGAAACACCGCGGTACCGGCTCCGCCGGGCCGCAGGTGTTGCCCCCTGCAAGGGGGAAAGCGGCCACACGAAGTGGCCAAGCCTGGGGGTTCATCTAGAACATGTCGAAGTACTCGCGGTGTTCCCACTCGCTGACTTCGAGGTTGAAACGTGCGATCTCGGCTTCCTTGATGTGGCAGAGGTAGTCGATGAAGGTCTTGCCCATCTGCTCGTTGAGCATCTCGTCCTTGCGCAGGCAGGCGAGGGCGTCGCCGAGCGAGCGCGGCAGCTGCTCGGCCGGCGTTTCGTAAGGTGCGTCGGCCGAGGGGCCCGGGTCCGTCTTCCCGCGGATGCCGTCGAGGCCCGAGAAGAGTTGCGACGCGAGGTACAGGTAGGGGTTGGCCGTCGGCTCGCCGACGCGGTTCTCGATGCGCGTCGCGCTCTGTCCCGCGCCGCCCAGCACGCGCAGCATCGCGCCGCGGTTGTCGCGTGCCCAGATCGCGCGGTCCGGCGCGAGCGAGAAGGGCCGGTAGCGGCGGTAGCCGTTGATGGTCGGGCTCGCGAGCGCGGCCGCGCCGCAGGCGTGCTCCTTCAGGCCGCCGAGGTAGTTCAGGCCGAGCGCGCTGAGGTCATCGCCCTGCGTCTCCGGCATGAAGGCGTTCACCCCGTCGCTCTTGCGCCGCAGCGACTGGTGCAGGTGCCAGCCACTGGACATCACGTTCGGGATGCGCGGCCGGCACATGAAGGTGGCGTGGTAGCCCGCGCGCTGGCAGATCTGCTTGATCGCGCTGCGCAGCAGCACCATCGTGTCGGCGGGCAGCACCCCGGCCGTGGGGCCGAAAGTCAGCTCGAACTGGCTCGGGCCGTACTCGATCTCCAGCGAGCGCAGCGGCAGGCCGAGCGCGACCAGGTTCGAGCGCAGCAGTTCCATCACCGCGTCGACGCGGTCGTAGCGCAGCTCCGTCAGGTACTGGTGGCCGTGCGAGAGCAGCGACACGCGCGGCGGCTCGCCGGGCTGGCCAGAATCGGCCAGGCCCATGCGCGGGTCGTCGAGCTTGAAGACGTGGAACTCGACCTCGAGCCCGGCGATGAAGTCCAGGCCCAGGTCGTCCAGCTGGCGCACCGCGCGCTGCAGGATCTGGCGCGTGGCGTAGGGGCAGGGCCGGCCATCGGCCATGTAGGCATCGCACAGGATCCAGCCCGTGCGCGGCGACCAGGGCAGCACCTTGAAGCTGGCCGGGTCGGCGACCACGGTGAAATCCGCGCCGCCCTGGAAGCCTTCGATGGCGAAGCCGCCGCCGGCCGCGAAGACCGGGAACACGGTCTTGTGCGAAGTGTCCTTGGCCAGCAGGGTGGAGGTGAGGTTCACGCCGTCGCGCAGCGCGGCCCGTGCCTCGCCGGCCACCAGCGTCTTGCCGCGCAGGATGCCGTGCTGGTCGGGCCAGGCGAAGCGCACCACGTCGACTTCGCCGGATTCGAGGCGGCGGATGACTTCATCGGCCTGCTTCGACTGGTCGCCGGACCACAGGCCATGACGGTCTACAAAGGAACTCATGTTCGGCACGTGCTCAGGCTGCGAGACGGGCCGCGGCCCAGTCGGACTTGAGGCGGCGCTCGCGGTCGGCGCTCTGCCAGTAGCCGTCGGTGTTGCCGGCCTCGCCGATGCCGTCGATGGAAGGCGGCCCGGTCAGCGCGCTCGCCTGCGCCGCGTCGATGAGCATGGGCGCGCTCTCGCCGGCCAGCGTGCTCTCGATCGCCTTCACCAGCATGCGGCGGTACGCGATGATGCCCTTGTCGGTGGTGCCCAGGTGTTCGCGCGTGCGGTCCTGGATCGGGCCCTGCGACTCGACGGCCCACTGGTCGTGCACGTTGATGTCGTCGCCCATGCCGGTGTAGGTCTCGCTCAGCTGCTCGTCCACGCTGTAGCCGTAGTTGTTGCGCTTGTTCTTGCGCGATGTGTAGTCAGGCAGCTCGTAGAGCTTCAGGCGCTGGTCGCGCATCTGCTGCTTGTTCACCGGTCCGGTGAAGCTGGTGAAGATGGCATACCAGTAGCAGTGCGTGTCGTCGACCGGCACGTGCCATTGCGAGATGGTCATCTCCGCGCTCATCGGGATGACGAAGGCTTGCGGGAAGACGACGTTCGTCACCCGCACGTGCGTGCTGGTTTCCGACAGCTTGCGCAGCGCCGTCAGGCGCATGCCGTAGTCGGTCGGGTCGACGCTGATCTCGGGGCGGTCGTATTCGCGCAGCACCTTGGTGATGGGCATGTCCGAGTCGGCCGAGGCGCCGCGGAACTGCTTGCCGTAGCTCTCCGAGGTGTCCTCGTCCTCGAAGAAGCGGTGCAGGTAGGACGCGTGCGCAGGGTCGATGCCCACTTCCAGCGCCTGCAGCCAGTTGCATTCGAAGAGACCCTTGAAGGCGAAGGTGTGCGAGTCGGGCGCGACGAAGCAGTCGAAGTCGGGGAAGGCCGGCGGCTCGCCTTCGCCGATGTAGGCGAAGACGGTGCCCGCGCGCTCGACCACGGGGTAGGCGGCCTGCTTGATGCGCGTGCACAGCTTGCTGCCCTCCGGCTCGGCAGGCGTCTCCAGGCAATTGCCCTTGGCATCGAACAGCCAGCCGTGGAAAGGGCAGCGCAGGCCGCCGTCTTCCAGTCGGCCAAAGGCGAGGTCGGCGCCACGGTGCGGGCAGTCGCGGTCGAGCATGCCGAGCTCGCCCTTCTCGTCGCGGAACAGCACGAAGTCCTGGCCCATCAGCTTCACCGGCTTGACCGGGCGCGGACCGGCCAGTTCGTCGGCCAGGGCCACGGGTTGCCAGTAGCGGCGCAGCAGCTTGCCGGCGGGGGTGCCGGGGCCGACGCGGGTGATGAAATCGTTCTGTTCAGCGCTGATCATGGGTGCTCCATCGAAGGGTGTTTGAGGGCTTGCAGGCATTGCATGCAGTTGCATACATTGTCTGAGCGCACCTTGTGCAAGGTCAATCCCTTTTTGAAATCTTCATGACTTTTGGACTTGAATGTGCGGGTAAACCCTGAAATTTGAATGCACCGTTGGCGTGCATCGAATAGAAGAGGATGCACCATGTCATGGATGCATGCAACAACCGGACCAGAGCTCGCGCGCTGTGTGCAGCGGAGTCCGTTCTCCGTAGAATCCTTTGCATTCCTCCGCTTCGCAGACCCTATGGACTCCCAACAATCCCGCGTGCTGGTTCAACTCCGAGACATGATCCTCAAAGGCGAGTTCGTGCCCGGCGAGCGGCTGGCGGAGATCCCGCTCGCGGAAAAGCTGGGCGCCTCGCGCACTCCCGTGCGCCTCGCGCTGACCAGCCTGGAGCACGAGGGCCTGATCGAGCAGTCGCCCAGCGGCGGCTATCAGATGCGCCGCTTCACCTCTCAGGAAATCGGCGACGCCATCCGCGTGCGCGGCGTCATCGAGGGCTTCGCGGCCCGCCTGCTGGCGGAGGAGGGGCCGTCGCGCCAGTTGCTGCGCGAATTGCACGACTGCCTCGATGCCGGCGACAAGGCCGTGAACAAGGCCGAGATGAAGCTCGACGACTACACGGCCTACGTGGAGATGAACGACCGCTTCCACGCGCTGATCATGCAAGGCTGCGGCAATGTCGCGCTGCAGCGCGTGATGGAAATGCTCGACCGCCAGCCCTTCGCCTCGCCCAGCGCCATGCTGCCGATGCAGTCCTCGATGGAGGAGGAGGGCCACCAATGGATGAAGCAGGCGCACCGCACGCACCACGCGCTGGTGCAGGCCATCGAGCGCGGCCAGGGCTCGCGGGCGCAGGCGCTCGGCGAGGAGCACGTCGAGATCGCGCGCATGAACCTCGACTACGCGCTGGAGCGCCCCGAACTCGCCGCCGAGCTGATGCCCGGCATGCGCATGGTCGCGCGCAAGTCGCGCGCCTAGGCCGCCTGCCGCTTTGCCGCCGGATGCCCCGCGCGCTGCCGCATCAGCGCGACGAAGGCCTGCGCGGCGGGCGACAGCGCCATGCCGCGCCGCTGGTAGATGAAGAACTGCCGCAGGATCTCCGGCCCGCGCAGCGGCACGAAACGCACGTCGAAGTTGCCCGCGAAGAGCCGCGCGTAGTCGGGCACGGCCGCGAGCCCGCTGCCCACGCCGACCAGCGCCAGCGCCGTCGTGAGGTAGCCGACCTCGGCGCCGGTCTGCATCGAGAGCGAGGCATCGTGCGCATGCAGGCTGCGCTCCAGGTGGCGGTTGAAGTCGCTCGAATAGATCACCCAGCGCTCCTCGCGCAGCTCGTCCCACGTCACGGCGCGGCGGCTCGCCAGCTTGTGGCGCGCGGCGCAGACCATGCGGATCGGCACGTCCATCAGGAAGCTGCGCGTGACGTCGTCGCCGGTCGTTCGCTCCGGCCCCACGCCCAGCTCGACCTCGCCGCGCCGCACCGTGCCGACCACGTCGTCGGTGGTCGTGTCCGTCACGCGCAGGCCGATCTCGGGATGCGCGGATTCGAATGCGCCAAGCACGGAGGAGATCCAGGTGCAGGCCAGCATCTGCGGCGCCGCCACGCGCAGCAGCCCCGTGCGCAGCGAGCGCAGGTCCGAGGCACCCTCGATCACCTGGTTCAGGTCGTCGAGGATGCGGCGGGCCAGCGGCAGCAGTTGCTGGCCGGCCTCCGTCAGGGTGACGGTCGCGCCGCGGTCGAAGAGCTGCACGCCCAGCGATTCCTCCAACTGCTGCAGCAGCATGCTCACGGCCGACTGGGTGAGATGCAGTTGGCGGCCGGCCGCCGTGAAGCTGCCGGCGCGCGCGACGGCGGAAAAGGCACGCATCTGCCGGAAGCTGATGTTCATGGGCTGCACCAAGTGCGGGAGCGCCGGCTGGCGGCAAAAGCGGCGATTATCAAGAAGACTGATGGGCAGATCAATAGAATTGGTTTGCCTGATGGGCCTGCGCTTCCCAGAATCCGGCCCATGCACATCGCCGTCATCGGGACCGGCATCGTTGGCGTCTGCACGGCCGCATGGCTGCAGCGCGACGGTCACCAGGTCACCTTCATCGATCCGCTGGAGCCCGGCGAAGCCTGCTCCTTCGGCAACGCGGGCTCGCTCTCGCCGAGCGCCTGCCTGCCCGTGGGCATGCCGAACATGTGGAAGCGCGTGCCGCGCTGGCTGCTGGATCCGCTCGGCCCGCTCACCGTGCGGTGGTCCTATGCGCCGCTGGTGCTGCCCTGGCTCACCAGCATGCTGCGCCATTCGACGCGCGAGGAGGTGACGCGCATCGCCACGGCCTTGCGCAGCCTGCTCGCGCCCATCTTCGATTGCTACGAGCCCTTGCTGGCGCGCGCGGGCGCAGGTGCGCTGGTGCGCAAGTCGGGCTGCCTCTACGTGTACTCCTCGCGCGAGGTCGCGGCCCAGTGGCAGTGGGGCATGAACCTGCGCCGCTCGCTCGGCGTGAACCTGGTCGACGTGGAGCGCGACGAGCTGGAACACCTGGAGCCCGACCTGAAAGGCCGCTTCCGCTTCGGCATCCTCGCCCCGGACAACGGCTCGACCTCGGACCCTTCCGCGCTGGTCAAGGCACTGCATGCGCGCTGCATGCAGGACGGCGCGCGAAACGAAAGGCGCAGCGCCATCGGCTTCGAGCAGCAGGGCGGCCGCGTGACCGGCGTGCGCTTCGACGGCGGCGAGCCGCTCGCGGTGGATGGCGTGGTCGTCGCCGCCGGCGCGTGGTCCGCGCCGCTGGCCGCGCAGCTCGGCAGCCGCGTGCCGCTGGAGACGCAGCGCGGCTACCACGTCACGGTGCGCAGCTCGAACCTCGGCCTGCGCCACACGGTGATGGCGGTCGAGCACAACCTGATGGTGAACCCGATGGCGATGGGCCTGCGCCTGGCCGGCACCGTCGAGTTCGCCGGCCTCAAGGCGCCACCGAACTATGCGCGCGCGGATGCACTGCTGGCGCAGGGGCGCCATCTCTTCCCGCACCTCGACACCTCCGAGATCACGCGCTGGATGGGCCACCGGCCCTGCATGCCCGACAGCCTGCCCGTCGTCGGCCGCGCGCGCGGCGCGGACAACGCCTGGCTGGCCTTCGGCCACGGCCACATGGGCATGTGCATGGGCGCCAGCACCGGCCGCGAAGTCGCGCACCTGGTGGCTGGGCGCGCGACGCAAGTGGACCTGCGGCCCTTCAGCCCGGACCGCTTCTGAGATGGAAGGCACCTTGCGTCCCCGTTGGTCGATCGGCGTCGACATGGGCGGCACCTTCATCGACGTGGTGGCCGCCGGCTCCGACGGCCGGCTGGTGAGCCTCAAGCATCCGCGCGAGGCCGGGCAGATGGCCGGGCCCGTGCTCGCCGCCATCGACCAGTTGTGCGAAGTCCATCACATCGCGCCGGCCGAGGTCGCCCGCATCGTGCACGGCTCGACCGTGGTCACCAACCTGCTGCTCGAACAGAACGCGCCGCCGATCGCGGTGATCACGAGCACGGGCATGCGCGACGTGCTCGCGCTGGCGCGGCAGGACCGGCAGGAACTCTATGCGCCGGTCATCGCGCAGGCCACGCCGGCGCAGGCGCTGTTCCCCGCGCGCCTGCGCTTCGAGATCGAAGGCCGCATCGACGCGCAAGGCCGCGAGGCCGCGCCGCTGGCCGTCGAGGCCTTCGATCCCATTGCCACGGCCATCGTGGATGCGGGCGTACGCGCCGTCGCGGTCTGCCTGCTCTTCGCGCACCGCAATCCGGGCCACGAAGAACAATTGCGCGCCCTGCTGCTCGGGCGCCATCCGCAACTGCTGGTGTCGCTGTCGAGCGAGGTCGACCCGAAGCCGCGGGAATTCGAACGCTTCCTCACGACGGCGCTCGATGCGTACTGCAAGCCGATGGTCAGCGACTACCTGCGTGAACTCGCCTCGGCGCTGAGCGGGCGCGGCCTGCCCGAGCCCTTCCTGATGCGTTCCGAAGGCGGCACCGGCGCCTGGCAGGACGTGGCGAAGCGGCCGGTGAGCCTCGCGATGTCCGGGCCGTGCGCCGCCTTGCAGGGCGTGGCCGCGAGCCTGCGCGGGGAGGGCGGCCTGCCGGCCTCCGTGCTCGCCATCGACGTCGGCGGCACCAGCACGGACATCGGCCTGGTCGAGGAGGGCCGTCCCGCCTTCGGCGAGTCGCTTCAATGCGGCACGTTGACGCTGCGCCTGCGTTGCGCGGATGTGGAGTCGCTCTCCGTCGGCGGCGGCAGCGTGCTGCAAGTGCTGGCCGGCGGCGCGCTGCGCCTCGGGCCGCGCTCGCAGGGCGCCTGGCCCGGGCCTGCCGCCTACGGGCTCGGCGGCGAGCGCGCCACCTTGACCGATGCGCTGTGCGTGCTGGGGCGCCTGCCGGCGACGCTCGCGGGCGGCGTCGTGCTGGATCGCGCGGCGGCCGAGGCGGCGCTGGTGCGCGACGTCGCGGACCCTTTGCGCATTCCCGCGCACGATGCCGCGCTGGCGGTCGTCCGCACGGCCGCGAGCGCGATGGCCGAAGCCTTGAAGACGCGCAGCTTCCAGCGCGGCCTGGACCCTTCCGACGCCCTGCTGGTCGCGGCGGGCGGCGGCGGCGCGCAGCATGCGGCCGAGGTCGCCGAACTCGCCGGCATCCGCGAGGTGCGCGTGCTGCCGCATGCGGGCGTGGTTTCGGCGCTGGGCATGCTGTGCGCACTGCCGGCGGACACCGTGGAGCGCAGCTGCGAATGGGCGCTGGATGAGGCCGGCCTCGCACGCGTGCGGGATCTCGCGATCGCCTCGACGCCCCCGGACGCAGGCCTGCACGTGCGCTGGAGCCTCGGACTCTGCGACGCGGGGCAGGAGTTCCCGATCGACATCGCCTGGCACCCGGCCACCGACACGGTCGACACCCTCATGCAGCGCTTCGCCGCGCGCCACGCGCAGCTGCGCGGCGCGGTGCCGGCCAGCGCGAATGTGCAGGTGCGCGTGATGCGCGCCGTTTTCGAGAAGCCCTTGCCACGTCCCGCGCCCTTCGCCGAAGCCGCGGCCGCCGCGCCGAGCGCATGGGGCGGGCTGCCCGCTTCCGGCGAAGGCCCGCGAGCCCTGTTCGCGCCGATGACCACCGTGTGGGTGCCGCAAGGCTGGCGCTGGCGCCGACTCGGCGACGACTCGCTGGCCCTCGAAGCGGCCTCCTCGGAGGGCGGGCCATGAACGAGCCCGAGGTCACCGCGCAGATGGAGCCGCTGCGCCTCGCGCTGCAGGGTGCCGTCGACCGCATGCAGACCGGAATGATGCGCGCGGCCTATTCCTCCATCGCCCGCGAGGGCGGCGACTGCGCGGCCGCGCTCTTCCTGCCCGACGGCCGCTTGCTCGCGCAGGCGCGCTCGCTGCCGCTGCTGCTGGGCTCGCTCATTCCGGCGGTGCAGGGCGTGCTGCGCCGCTTCGCGCCCGAGGCGATGGCCGAGGGCGAGGGCTACCTGATGAACGACCCGTGGTCCGGCGGCACGCACCTGCCGGACCTGATCGTCGTGCGCCCCGTGCTGCGCGCGGGCCGCGTCATCGCGCTCGCCGCCACTTGCCTGCACCACCAGGACGTGGGTGGCATGGCGCCCGGCTCCATCCCGCCGAACGCGACCGAGATCTACCAGGAAGGCCTGCGCCTGCCACCCCTGCGCTGGCGCACGGCCGAGGGCATCGACGCGAGCGTCGGCGCCATCCTCGAAGCCAACACCCGCACGCCCGCCAACCTGCGCGGCGACCTGGCCGCGCAATGGTCGGCCGTGAGCCTGGGCGCGCGAGAAGTGGAGGCGCTCGCCGCGCGCACCGGCGAACTGTTCGCGCCCGCCTGCGACGCGCTCATCGCGCAATCCGAGCAGATGACGCGCGTCGCGCTGCGTGCCGCCCCGGACGGCGACTGGTCGTGGGAAGACCAGCTCGACGGTGATGGCGTGGACGCCGCCCCCGTGCGCATCGCCGTGCGCCTGCGCAAGCGCGACGACGCGATCGACATCGACTTCAGCGGCAGCTCGCCGCAGGTGCGCGGGCCGGTCAACGCATCGCCGGCCAGCGTGCTCTCGGCAGCGCTCTTCTTCATGCGCACGCTGGCGCCGGACGCGCCGAACAACGCGGGCTGCCTCGCGCCGCTCACGCTGCACCTGCCGCCGGGCAGCGTGGTCAACCCCGAGCTTCCCGCCGCCGTCAATGCGCGCACGGCCACCGTCAAGCTGGCCTGCAACGCGATGCTGGGCGCATGGTCGCAGGCCGGCGCGGGCGTCTCGGTCGCGCCGCACGCGGGCGTGGCCACCGTGATGTCGCTCAGCGGCACGCGGGCGGACGGCAGCCGCTGGATGCTGACGGAAATCATCGCCAGCGGCGCGGGCGCGAGCGCGCTCGGCCCGGGCCGCGCCGGCGTCTCCACCGACATCGGCAACGCCCGCAACACCCCCGTCGAGGTGCTGGAGAGCGAGGCGCCGCTGCGCGTCGAGCGCTACGCGATCCGCGAAGGCTCGGGCGGCCCCGGCCTGCACCGCGGCGGCGACGGCGTGCGCCGCGTCTACCGCCTGCTCGAAGGCCGCGCGCTGGTGTCCTACCGCGGCGAGCGCCACGTCAGCCAGGCGCGCGGCGCCCAGGGCGGCGGGGCGGGCGCGTCGCAGATGGCGCGAATGTTGCGCGCGAACGGAAGCGTCGAGACGCTGGGCCCGCGCGCCCGCGTCGAGTGGCACGCCGGCGACCGCCTCGTGATCGACACGGCGGGCGGCGGTGGCTGGGGCGAGGCGCCCGTGCCGCACACCTCTTTGTCAATGAACCCCGCCGATGAGGCGAACCAAGGAAGCAAGCCATGAACATCCCCTCCCTCGACAAGCGCGGCGTGCTTCGCGGCGCCGTGGCCCTGGCGGCGGCCGCGCTGTTGCCGGCCGTGGCGATGGCGCAGGCCTGGCCGGCCAAGCCGATCCGCATCGTCGTGCCCTTTCCGCCGGGCGGCAGCACCGACGTGCTCGCGCGCCGCATCGGCGAGAAGCTGGCGGTCGTCTTCGGGCAGCCGGTGATCGTCGACAACCGCGCGGGCGCCGGCGGCACGCTGGGCGCGGACTACGTCGCCAAGTCGGCACCCGACGGCTACACGCTGCTGATGGGCGTGACCGGCACCAACGCGATCAGCGGCGCGCTCTACCCCAAGCTGCCCTACGATGTCGCGAAGGACTTCGCGCCCGTCTCGCTGGTCGTCTCATCCCCGCTGGTGCTGGTGAAGAACCCGGGCTTCGCACCCAGGACCGTGCAGGAAGTCGTCGCCGCCGCCAAGGCCAGGCCCGGCGCCATCAGCTACGGCTCGCCCGGCAACGGCACCTCGATGCATCTCACGGGCGAGATGTTCAAGCTCGCGGCCAAGGTCTCGATGCTGCACATCCCCTACCGCGGAAGCGCGGGCGCGCTGACCGACCTGATGGGCGGCCAGATCGACACCATGTGGGGCGACTTCCTCGTCGTGTGGCCGCAGATCGAGGCGGGCAAGGTGGTGCCCATCGCCGTGACCTCGAAGCAGCGCCACAAGATGCTGCCCAACGTGCCGACGGTCGCGGAGAACGGCTACCCGGGCTTCGAGGCGCTGTCGTGGCAAGGCCTCTTCGCGCCGGCCGGCACGCCGCAGCCCATCGTCGACCAACTCAACCGCGAGGTGAACAAGGCGCTCGCGAGCGCGGACATCCAGGACTACTTCGGCTCGCGCGGCTTCACGCTGGGCGGCAGCAGCGCGCCGGAGTTCGCCACCTTCATCCGCGGCGAAGTCGACAAGTGGACGCGCATCGTGAAGGCATCGGGCGCGAAGCCGGATTGAGCGCGATGAGCACCGCGATCTCGCGCATCGGGCCGCCGGTGGTCCGCGCCGGCCATGTGCAGCCCATCTCGCCGGCCGTCGCGAGCGGCGGCGAGCTGGTCTTCGTCTCCGGCCAGGTGCCGATGCGCGACGGCCAGCCCGCCGCGCCCGACATTGCCGGGCAGACGCATGCGGCCATCGACATGGTCGAGGAAATCCTCGCGCGTGCGGGCTGCACGCTGGAGGACGTGGTCAAGACGACGGTATGGCTGGTGGATGGCGCGGACTACCCGGCCTTCAACGCGGCCTACGCGGAGCGCTTCCCGCCGGAACGCGCACCCGCGCGCTCGACCGTGCTCTCAGGGCTGATCGCGCCGGTGCGCGTGGAGATCGAGGCCGTCGCCGCACGCAGGCGCCCGGCCTGAACGCGCAGCCGTTGTCACTGCTGCTTCTGTTTCTGCATCAGTGCCACGAGCACGTTGCTGCCGGTGCGCTCGATGTGCGTGCGCAGCAGCGCGCAGGCATCGTCCGCCCGGCGCTCCAGCGTGGCCGTCACGATGTTCGCGTGCTCTTCCGACACGTCGCGGTCGATCGGGTGGTCTTCCAGGAAGAGCCGGCGGTAGCGGTCGCTCAAGTCATGCAGCGTCGCGCAGAACTGCAACAGCAGCGGCAGCTTGCAGGCCGACAGCAGCTTCTGGTGCAGCTCGCGGTGCGCGGTCTCCCAGTCCACCAGCCGGCCCGAGACCGGCTCGGCCTTCTCCAGCTTGCTCAGGCGGTACTGGCTCGCGACGAGTTCGCTTTCCCACTTGTCGTCGCCCAGGCGGATGGATTCGCGCAACGCGAAGCTCTCGATCTCCGAGCGCAGCTTCGTCACTTCGAGCAGGTTGTTCTCCGACACCGGGGCCACGCGGTAGCCGCGCTGGTCTTCCATCACCACGAAGCCTTCGGCGCTCAGGCGCGACAGCGCCTCCCGCAGCGGGCTCAGGCTGACACCGAAGCTGGCACGCAGGTCGTCCAGGTGCAGCTTTTCGCCGGGCGGGATGGTGCCGCTGGTGATTTGCGCGCGCAGCCGCGCGGCGATGCTGGTCGCCAAGGTCTGGCCGGTGGACTCCACGCGGTTCTCAACTTGTTCCAAAGCAGGGTCTCCGAAAATCGATTTTTGCGTTGACATCGATTGTAGGCCCCTCTAAAGTCAGCCCGGTGAAATCGATTTATCGATAAATATCGATTGAAAGGCTGGAAGAAGATGGGAATCCGCGACACCGATCGCACGCTGCCCTCGAACCGGATGGTGTTCGAGCTCCGCCGGGATGCCGGCAAATACGCGGCCTTCCGCCAGGACCTGGAGGGCACGATGGCCGCCTTCGGCCTGAGCGAGGCCGAGCGCCAGGCTTGGCGCGACATCGACCTGCCGCGGCTGGCGGCGATGGGTGTGCACCCGTACTTCCTCCCGCAGATCTCGCGCCTTTTCAAGGGCGGCGACTACAACCACAACGACAGCGAAGCCGCGCAGCTCTACGCCACGAAGATGGGCATCCGGTGATCGAGCAGCAACTCGTCAACGGCATCATGCTGGGCAGCGCCTATTCGCTCATCGCCATCGGCTACACGCTGGTCTTCGGCGTGCTGCACCTGGTGCATCTCGCGCATGGCGAGGTCTTCATGATCGGCGCCTTCGCCGGCCTCATGGCCGTGCAGTGGACGGGCGGCGGCACCTTCACCGCGCTGGCGGCGGCGATCGCGGTCGCGGCCGTCGTCGGCATGCTGGTCGAATTGCTGGCGGTGCGGCCCATCCGCGCGCGCAAGGGCCATGCGCTGGCACCCATGATCAGCACCATCGGCGTCGGCATCGTGCTGCAGGAGCTCGCCACGCGCGCCTTCGGCGCGGAGCAGGTCGGCTTCCCGCATCGCATGGAATCCGCTGCCTGGCACTTCGGCCCGGTCACGCTGACTTCCATCCAGCTCACCATCCTCGCGATCTCGCTGGTGCTCATGGTCGGGCTGCATCTCTTCGTCACGCGCACCACGCTCGGCATGGCCATGCGCGCCACCGCCGAAAGCGCGCTGATCTCGCACACGCTGGGCATCCGCACCGACCGCATCGTGCTGCTGACCTTCGCCATCGCCTCCGGGCTGGGCGGCGCGGCGGGCGTGCTGGTGGGCATGTCCTTCAACTCGATCTCGCCCTTCATGGGCACGGACATGGGCCTGAAGGGCATGGCCGCGATGCTGCTCGGCGGCCTGGGCAACATCTACGGCGCGATGCTGGGCGGGCTGATCATCGGCGTGGTCGAGGTGAGCAGCGTGGCCTACCTCTCCTCCTCGTACCGGGATGCCTTCGCCTTCCTGATCATCATCGCGGTGCTGCTCCTGCGCCCGCGCGGCATCTTCGGCGCCCGCCACCACGTGGAGGGTTGAGCGGTGCTGGACCCCTACATCGAGTCGGTGCTCATCTTCATGGGCATCAACATCATCCTCGCGCTCAGCCTCTACCTGCCGGTCTCGGCGGGGCTGCTGTCGCTGGGGCAGGGCGGCTTCATGGCGATCGGCGCCTACACATCGGCCTGGCTCACCTCGCAACTCGGCGTGCCGCTGCTGCCGGCGGTGATGGCCGGCGCGGTGGCGGCCGGCGTGGTGGGCGCGCTGGTGGGCTTCCCGGCGCTGCGCATCAAGGGCGTGTACCTCATCATCCTGACGATGGGCTTCGGGGAGATCGTGCGCGTCTTCTTCCTGAACTTCGAGCCGACCGGCGCGGCCTCGGGGCTGGGCGGCATCCCCAGCCTGACCACGCCGGGCGTCGTGCTGGCCTTCGTCGCGGTGCTGCTCGCGCTTTTCTGGCAGCTGAGGCGTTCGCGCATCGGCCGCGTGATCGCGGCGCTGCGCGAGGACGAGCTCGCCGCCGAGACCATCGGCGTGAACCTGGCGCGCGTGAAGATCGCCGTCTTCGGCCTGGGCGCGGCGGTGGCCGGCATCGGCGGCGGGCTGTACGCGCACTACGCGACCTTCATCGACCCGGCGCAGTTCGGCTTCCACCGCTCGGCCGAGATCTTCATCATGGTGCTGCTGGGCGGCATGGGCAATTTCCTCGGCGCCACGCTCGGCGCCATCACCGTGACCCTGCTGCCCGAGCTGCTGCGCGGCCTGCAGGAGTGGCGCATGACCTTCTTCGGCACGCTGCTCGTGGTGATGATGATCGTGCGGCCCTGGGGCCTCATCGGCGCGCGGCGCTGAGGTGCATGGCATGACGACCGCATTGCTCGACATCCGCGACCTCTCCAAGCGCTTCGGCGGCTACAACGCGCTCAGCGGCGTCAGCGCGGGCGTGCGCGAGGGCAGCATCCACGCCGTGATCGGCCCGAACGGCGCGGGCAAGACGACGCTCTTCAACCTCATCAGCGGCGTGCTGCCACCCTCGGGCGGCAGCATCCGCCTGCGCGGCGACGAGCTCACCGGCTCGCGGCCCGACCGCATCGCGCGCAAGGGCCTGGTGCGGACCTTCCAGGGGGTGCGCCTGTTCCATTCGATGACCGTGCTGGAGAACGTGCAGGCCGGCCGCTACATCCGCACCCGCAGCGACCTCTGGGCCATGTTCACCCGCCTGCCCGGGCGCGAGCCCGCGCAGGAAGCGGCCACGCGCGAGCGCGCCATGGCGCTGCTCGACATGGTGGGCCTCGCGGGCCGGCACGCCGCGCTGGCCGGCGAGCTCGCGCTGGCCGACCAGCGCCGCCTGGAAATCGCGCGCGCGCTCGCCACCGAGCCGCGCCTCCTGCTGCTCGACGAGCCCGTGGCCGGCATGAACCCGACCGAGGTCAACGAGGCCGGCCACCTCATCGAGCGCATCCGCGCCGATGGCGTGACCGTGCTGCTCACCGAGCACCACATGAGCCTGGTGATGAAGATCTCCGACGCCATCACCGTCCTCAACCACGGCCAGAAGATCGCCGAGGGCACGCCCGCGCAGGTGCGCAGCGACCCGCTGGTGCTGCAGGCCTACCTCGGCACCGGGGGAGGGCACTGATGCTCGACATCCGCGACCTGCGGGTCTCCTACGGAAAGATCGAGGCCGTGCGCGGCGTCTCGCTCCACGTGGCCGAAGGCGAGGTGGTCTCCCTCATCGGTCTCAACGGCGCGGGCAAGAGCTCGCTGCTGCGCGCCGTCGCCGGCCTGCACCGCGCGCAGGGCGGCAGCATCGCCTTCAAGGGCCGGCCCATCCAGAACCTGCCGGCCACCGAAGTGGCGCGGCTGGGCATCGCGATGGTGCTGGAGGGACGCTCCACCTTCAAGCACATGACGGTGCGCGAGAACCTCATCCTCGGCGGCTACATGCGCGGCGACCGCGCCGACTTCATGGCCGACGTCGACCGCATGATCGATCGCTTCCCCGCGCTCAAGCCGCGCCTCGCGCAGGCGGCGGGCACGATGTCCGGCGGCGAGCAGCAGATGCTGGTGATCGCGCGCGCACTGCTCTCGCGCCCCGCGCTGCTGATGCTGGACGAGCCCTCGCTCGGCCTCGCGCCGCTGATCATCGAAGGCATCTTCGACCTCATCCGCGAGCTGCACCGCGAGGGCATGACCATCCTGCTGGTCGAACAGAACGCGCACCAGGCCCTGCAGCTGTCGCAGCGCGCCTACGTGATGGAAACCGGCGCCATCGTGCTCGAAGGCGCCGACCTTGCCGACGACGAACGGGTGCGCGCGGCGTACCTCGGCGTCTGAGGCCCCGGACCCGGACAAGAGAAAGACACACCCCCATGACCGACTGGAGCATCTGGAGCTTCTGCTACGCCACCGGCCGCCTGCCGCACGACTTCCTCAGCGGCTCGCCGGTGGCGAGCAACCGCGGCACCGTGCCCGTGCCGATGATCGTCTCGCTGCTGAAATCCAGCGAGGACGAACTCGTGCTGGTCGACACCGGCTTCAGCGCCGGCGCCTCCATGACCGGCCGCAAGTTCGACGACTTCGTGCGCAGCGACGACCTGCTGCGCCGCTTCGACTTCGACCCGGCGCAGATCCGCAAGCTCGTGCTGACGCACATGCACTTCGACCATGCGGGCAACCTCGACGCCTTCCCGAACGCGCGCATCTACCTGCAGCGCTACGAGTACGACGCGTGGAAGCAGGTCATCGCCGAGTTCGGTGGCCAGCCGCAGTCCAAGGACCACTGGGCCTTCTCCTCGCTGAGCGTGGACGACTTCGCCGCGCTGGAGCGCGCGATGGCGCAGGGCCGCGTCGAGTTCCTCGAAGGCGATGCGGAAGTCGCGCCCGGCCTCACCTGCCGCCTGGCGCGCGACACCCACACCTTCGGCAGCCAGTGGCTGGAAATCGCCACGCCCAAGGGCAACTACGCGCTGGCCGGGGACTGCTGCTACACCTTCCAGAACGTGGAGCGCATGTGGCCGCCCGGCTACACGCAGGGCAACACCTGGAACATGGTGCGCGAGTTCCAGAAGATGAAGGCCGTGGCCGGCGAAGACCTCGCGCGCCTCGTGCCCGGCCACGACATCGAGCTCTTCACGCGCCATCCCAGCGCCACCTGGATGGGCAACCCCTACATCGAGGTGGCGCTGGCCGAAGGCCATGCCTCGCTGCTGCGCTGACCTGCCGAATCCTCCACCCCCCAAGATCCTGAAAGGCTTACGAATGAAAACCCCCGGCTGCGCCGCGCACCGTCCCGTCCTCCGAGGGCTGGCCGCCGCCCTCCTTGCCGTCGGCGCGCTCACCGCCAGCAATGCGATGGCCGACGTCAAGATCGGCGTGCTGATGCCGCTGAGCGGCAAGGGCGCGTCCTACGGCCTGCAGCAGCAGGTCGCGATCCAGATGGCGGTGGACGAGATCGCGAAGACAGGCGGCGTGAAGGGCGAGAAGCTGCAGTTCGTCACCTACGACACGCGCGGCGAGAACGCGGAGGCCATCAGCCTCACGCGGCGGCTCATCTCCTCCGACAAGGTGCTCGCCATCATCGGCCCGTACCTGAGCGCCGAGACCGAGGTGGCCTTCCCCGTGGCCGTGCAGGGCAAGACGCCCATCATGACCGCCTCGGCCGCCAAGCCCGGCATCGCGGCCAAGAACCGGCCCTGGGCCTTTCGCGACGCGCTGTCCTCCGACCAGATGAACAGCAAGCTGGTCGATGCGTGGCTCAAGGCCAACCCGGGCGTGAAGTCGGTGGTCGTGCTCACGGACATCAAGGACGCCTTCACCAAGGTCGACGGCACCACCGTGTTCCCCGCCGTGCTCAAGGAGCGCGGCATCAAGGTGCTGGACAACATCTCGTTCCAGACCGCCGACATCGACTACGCGGCCCAGGTCACGAAGACGCGCGAGCTGAACCCGGACGGCATCGTCGTCGCCGGCCTCTACAACGAGGGCGGCAACGTGGTGCGCGAGATCCGCAAGCAGGGGCTCAAGCAGCCCATCGTGGGCGCGCTGGGCATGTCTTCGCCCCGATACCTGGAGATCGCCGGCCCGGCCGCCGAGGGCAGCATGGTCGTGATGCCCTTCTGGCCCGACAACCCCGAGCCGCGCGTGGCGGCCTGGGCGGCCGAGTACACGCGGCGCGGCAAGTCCACGCCGGCCAACACCGACGCCCTCATCTACGACGCCATCTTCATCCTGAAGTCATGCATCGAGACCTCGGGCGTGACCAACAAGGAAGCCGACCTGGCCGCCGACCGCGAGCGCATCCGCGGCTGCCTCGAGAAGATGCCAGCCTACGACGGCATCGTCGGCCCGGTGCGCTTCAACGCCGACGGCGACGCCGTGCTGCAGCCCACCGTGCTGCAGGCCCGGGGCGGCAAGTGGATCGCCATCAAGTAACGCAACACAAGCAAGGAGCAAAGCCGACATGGCTCAACTGATCGCAGCCCTGGGCATCGCCCACGCCCCCGGCGTCACCGGCTGGCTCGACAAATGCCCGCGGCACGAGCAGGACGCCGTGCTCGCCGGCTACGACGAATTCCGCCGCCGCATGGACGCGCTCAAGCCCGACGTGGTGATCGGCGTGGCCAACGACCACCTGCTCAACTTCCCGATGGACAACGTGCCCGACTTCTGCGTGGGCATCGGCGACGAATGGGAAGGCCCCGCGCCGTGGTTCAAGGGCTGGCTCAACGTGCCGGACTACCAGGTCCGGGGCCACCGCGAGATGGGCCGCGCGCTGGTGCGCGAGTCCGCGAAGGCGGGCATCAACCATGCGTTCGCGGAAAAGCTGCTGTTCGACGACAACTGGTCGGTGCCGCTGAAGTTCCTCTTCCCGCGCTACGACGTGCGCTTCGTGCCCATCCACATGAACCCCATCGTTCCGCCGCTGCCCACGGCCGAGCGCTGCCTGCAGGTGGGCGCGCAGATCGCGCGCATCGTGCAGGCGCTGCCCTCGGACGAGCGCGTCGTGCTGATGGGCACGGGCGGGCTCTCGCACGACCCTGGCGGCCCCGACTACTTCACCGTGCACGAGGACTTCGACCGCTGGTTCATGGAACTGCTGGAAAGCGGCGACCTGGAGCGCGTGAAGCGCGAGCTGACCTTCGAGAAGTTCCTGACCGGCGGCGACGGCGGCGCGGCGGAATTGCTGGCCTGGGTGGTGGCGATGGGCGCGGCGGCCGAACTGGGCAAGCCCCGGGCCGAGAGCGTGTTCTACGTGCCTTCGGTGCCGATGCGCTGCGGCATGGGCGGCTCCTACTGGGACCTGGCATGACGATGCGCCCGCGCACCCCGGACGCCGAACTGCCGCTCGCGCTCGCCGACAAGCTCGCGCCCGAGGCTTGCGCGCTGCTGGTGATCGACATGCAGAACGACTTCTGCGCGAGCGGCGGCTACATCGACAAGACCATGGGCAAGGACGTCAGCGCCGCCCGGACGGTGGTCGAGCCTTTGCAGCGGCTGCTGGACGCGGCCCGCGCGCGCGGCGTGCCGGTGGTCTGGGTCTACGCGGACTACTCGCACGAAGGCCTTCCCGATTCGATGCGCGTCAAACTCAAGGCACGCGGCATCACGGCCGAATGCTGCAAGCCCGGCACCTGGGGCGCGGGCTGGTTCGGCGTGACGCCGGTGGCGGGCGAGGCGCTCGTCGCCAAGACCACCTACAGCGGCTTCGCCGCCACCTCGCTCGCCTCCACGCTCCACGAACTGGGTGCGCGCACGCTGGTCTTCGCGGGCGTGCAGACGCAGGTCTGCGTGGAATCCACGCTGCGCGACGCGCACTCGCTGGGCTACTTCTGCGTCGTGCCGCAGGACGCGGTGGCCTCGCACACGCCGGCGCTGCATGCGGCGACCCTCGACAACATCCGTTTCCTGTTCGGCGATGTCTGTGCCACCGCCGACGTGACCGCCGCCTGGGCACCCGGCAGCCCCGGCCCGGCGGCCTGATTCCCTGCTGCCAAAAGACGAAAGACACAACATGATCCCATCCAGAGTGAACCTCGAGTCGGTGCGCGAAAGCATCGGCACCTATGCCGACACCACGACCTCCTACGAGGAGCGCGCGCAGATCTATGAGGAGCTGATCGGCTTCCTCCCGCCGCGCATCGAAGCGCGGCTGTCCGTCACCGGCGCGCTCGATCCGAAGATGGTCGACCTGCAGGAGCAGATGCGCACGCACGGCATGTACCCCAAGAGCTTCGACGTCAAGACGGCGCAGCTGATGCTCTTCGGCATGCTGATGATGGACGGCAGCGACGCCGCCGTGCTGCACGCCATCGCCGCGCGCCGCGCGGGCGCCACCTGGCACGAACTGCAGGACACCATCAACCTGTGCTTCCTGTTCCGCGGCCTCTCCGCCGCCAACAAGGGCGCCGAGTTGCTGGCGAACATCGCGCACCGCGAGCGGCAGGAAGCGGCCAAGGCCGCGAAGGCGCAGGACGCCGCATGAGCAGCGCGCAGATCCTGCACTTCATCGACGGGAAATACGTGCCATCGTCGAGCGGCAAGCTCTTCGACGACCGCTCGCCCGTCGACAACCGCCTGATCGCGCGCGTGCACGAGGCGGGCAGGGCGGAGGTCGATGCCGCCGTCGCCGCCGCGCGCGCGGCGCTCGGCGGCCCCTGGGGCCGCATGCCCGTCGCCGAGCGCGCGGCCATGCTGTATGCCGTGGCCGACGGCATCAACCGCCGCTTCGACGAATTCCTGCAGGCCGAAGTGGCCGACACGGGCAAGCCCGTATCGCTCGCTTCGCACCTCGACATCCCGCGCGGCGCGGCCAACTTCAAGGTCTTCGCCGACACGGTGAAGAACGTCGCCACCGAGTTCTTCGAGATGGCCACGCCCGACGGCGCCGGCGCCATCAACTACGCGGTGCGCGTGCCCAAGGGCGTGGTGGCCGTCATCTGCCCGTGGAACCTGCCGCTGCTGCTGATGACCTGGAAGGTCGGCCCCGCGCTCGCCTGCGGCAACACCGTGGTGGTCAAGCCCTCCGAGGAAAGCCCGGCCACCGCCGCGCTGCTCGGCGAGGTGATGAACGAAGTCGGCGTGCCGCCCGGCGTCTACAACGTGGTGCACGGCTTCGGGCCGGATTCGGCCGGTGAATTCCTCACCAGCCATCCGGGCGTGAACGCCATCACCTTCACCGGCGAGACCCGCACCGGCGCGGCCATCCTGCGCACCGCGTCGGACGGCATCAAGGCCACCTCGATGGAACTCGGCGGCAAGAACCCGGCGCTGGTCTTCGCCGACTGCGACATGGACGTGGCGATCGAGGCCACCACGCGCTCGGTCTTCGCCAACTGCGGGCAGGTGTGCCTGGGCACCGAGCGTGTGTACGTCGAGCGCCCGATCTTCGACGAGTTCGTGCGCCGCCTGGGCGATGCCGCGCGTGGCATGAAGCCCGGCCGCCCCGAAGACGCCACGACGAAGATCGGCCCGCTGATCTCGCAGGAGCACCGCGCCAAGGTGCTGTCGTACTACGAGCTCGCGCGCAACGAAGGCGCGACGGTCGTGGCCGGCGGCGGCGTGCCGCAGATGCCGGCCGACCTGGCCGAAGGCGCGTGGATCGAGCCCACCGTGTGGACCGGCCTGCCCGAGACCAGCCGCGTGGTGCGCGAGGAAATCTTCGGCCCCTGCTGCCACGTGACGCCCTTCGACACCGAGGAGGAAGCCATCCGCCTCGCCAACGACACGCCCTACGGCCTGGCCGCCGCGGTGCACACCACCAACCTCTCGCGCGCGCACCGCATCGGCGCGAAGCTCGACGTGGGCATCTGCTGGATCAACGCCTGGTTCCTGCGCGACCTGCGCACGCCCTTCGGCGGCACCAAGCAGTCCGGCATCGGCCGCGAGGGCGGCGTCCATTCGCTCGAGTTCTACACCGAGCTGCGCAACGTCTGCATCAAGCTCTGAAAAAGGAATCCATCATGCCCATCGCCCGCGTCTCCATCATGGAAGGCCGCACCGACGAACAGAAGGCCGCGCTCATCGCCGCCGTGACCGAGGCCATCCACCAGAGCGTCGACGCGCCCTACGAAAACATCCGCGTGCTGCTCGACGAGGTGCCGCGCAGCCAGTGGGGCATCGGCGGCAAGACCGCGCTCGCGCTCGGCAAGCACTGACGGGCCCGTTCCTTGCAGGGCATGCGCATGGGCAATCCCCGCCGTCCTCATTCATCTCACAAGGCTTCCTCATGACTCGATATTCCAGAAGATCCTTCGGCGCCGCGTGCGCCGTGCTCGCGGCCTCGGCCACCTTCGCCGCATCGGGCGCATTCGCGCAGGACGTGGTCAAGGTCGGCTTCGTCGGCGAACTCTCCGGCCCCTTCGCGGAGTTCGGCCGCCAGATGCAGACCGGCATCCGCACCTACCAGAAGCAGTTCGGCGACACGGTGGCCGGCAAGAAGGTGCAGGTGATCTTCAAGGACACCGGCGGCGCCAACCCCGAGCTGGCCAAGCGCCTCGCGCAGGAACTCGTGGTGCGCGACAAGGTGCAGTTCCTCGCCGGCTTCGGCTTCACGCCCAACGCCGCGGCCGTGGCGCCGCTGGCGACCGAGGCGAAGGTGCCGATGGTGGTGATGAACGCCGCGGCCGGCGGCCTGACCGCGCGCTCCCCCTACATGACGCGCGTGTCCTTCTCCTTCCCCGACGTGGTGCCGCCGATGGCCGAGTGGGCGGTGAAGCAGGGCTACAAGAAGGCCTACGTGCTGGTCGCCGACTACGCGCCCGGCCACGACGTCGAAACCGCCTTCATGGCCGCCTACAAGAAAGCCGGCGGAGAGGTGGTGGGCAACGTGCGCGTGCCGATGTCCACCACCGAGTTCGCGCCCTACCTCCAGCGCGTGCGCGACATGAAGCCCGACGTGCTCTTCGCCTATGTGAACGCGGGCGACGTGGCGCCGGCCTTCATCAAGGAATACCGCCAGCGCGGCCTGGCCGACGCGGGCATCAAGCTCATCGGCACCGGCGACATCACCTACGAGGCCAGCCTGAAGGCCATGGGCGACGCGGCGCTGGACACGGTGACCGTCTACCCCTACTCGGCCGCCCACAAGTCGGACCTCAACGCCAGGTTCGTCAAGGACTTCATGGCCATCGGCGAGCAGAAGGAGCAGCCCACCATCATGGGCGTGTCCGCCTACGACGGCATGGCCGCGATCTACGCGGCGCTGAAGAAGGCCAACGGCAAGACCGATGGCGAATCGCTGATCGAGGCCATGAAGGGCCTGGAGTTCGAGAGCCCCCGCGGCCCGATGGGCATCAGCGCCACCACGCGCGACGTGGTGCAGAACCACTACATCCGCCGCGTCCAGCGGGTCAACGGCGAGCTCCAGAATGTGGAGTTCGAGACCATCAAGCCGAGCAACTGAGACAACGCCACAGGAGACCTCCCATGCCAAAGATTCTCGTCCACAGCGACCAGGCGCCGGTCACCGGCTTCACCGACAAGAGCAAGCCTTCGCCGCTCGCGCAGGCCATCCGCGCCGGCGACATGCTCTACGTCTCGGGCCAGGGCCCGCTCGACCCTGCCACGCGCGAACTGGTGTCCGAGGACATCGGCCCGCAGACGCTGCAGACGCTCAAGAACCTCCAGGCGGTGCTCGCCGCCGGCGGCGCCACCCTTTCGCAGGTGGTGAACATGCGCGTGTGCCTGCGCGACACCGCGGACTTCCCGGCCTTCAACGAAGTCTTCCGCGACTTCATGGCGGGCGAGAAGGTCACGCGCACCTGCACCGGCGGCACGCCGCACCGCAAAGGCGTGCGCGTCGAGATCGACTGCGTGGCCTACCTGGCCTGAAGGAGCGCGCCATGTACCAGATGCCCATCGTCAGCCTGCAGGACCGGGTGAAGAAGCTGGGCGAGACCGGCGCCTACGTCAGCGTGCTCTGGCAGCAGCCCGAGTCGCTGGTGTTCGTCGCGCGCGGCCGCGCCTACCGCAGCGAGTTCCACATCAACCCCACTGACGAGGTGATGTACCAGATCAAGGGCGAGATGCGGCTGCACTACCGCACGCCCGAAGGCAAGGAAGAAGTGGCCGTCATCCCCGAAGGCTCGGCCATCCACACGCCCGCCGGCATCCCGCACTCGCCGCGCTTTCCGCCGGACGCCTACGCCATGATCCTGGAGCGCGCGCGCCGCCCGGGCGAGGAAGACGTCTTCCAGTGGTATTGCCCCGAATGCGACAACCTGCTGCACGAAGAACGCTTCGGCGTCAGCAACTACGCCGGCGACCCGGTCGCGCAGGCCTACCGCAACTTCTTCTTCAACGAGGCGCACCGCACCTGCAAGGCCTGCGGCCACGTCATGCCCAACGCGCTGGCCGAGGCCGAAGCCGCCGCGGGCAAGACCCTGGGCTCGGCGGACTGAGCCGATGCGCATCCAGATCGGCGACACAATCGTCACCCGCATCGAGGACTACCAGGGCCCCGGCTTCGCGCCGGAGGAGATGTTCACCAACTACACGCCGGGCCAGTGGGAAACCGAGCGCGACTGGCTGGTGCCGGGCTTCTACGACCCGGTGGCCAACCAGGTGCGCACCAGCATCCACAGCTGGCTGGTGCGCACGCCGCACCATACCGTGCTCGTCGATGCCTGCATCGGCAACCACAAGCAGCGCCCGAGCATCCCGCGCTTCAACCAGCGCAACGAGCCATGGATCGAACGCCTCGCCGCCGCCGGCGCACGGCCGGAGGAGGTGGACTTCGTGATGTGCACGCACCTGCACGCGGACCACGTGGGCTGGAACACGCAACTGGTGGACGGCCGCTGGGTGCCGACCTTTCCGAACGCGCGCTATCTCTTCACCCGCGCCGAGTACGAGCGCTGGGACGACCGGCGCCCGGGCTACGTGCCGAAGCCCATCAACCAGCACGTGTTCGCCGACAGCATCCTGCCGGTGATCGAATCCGGCCAGATGGTGCTGGTGGACGCGGGCCACACGGTCGACGACGTGCTCACGGTCGAGGCCGCGCATGGCCACACGGCCGGGCACGTGAAGATCCGGCTGCGATCCAAGGGCGAGCAGGGCATGTTCTCCGGCGACACCATCCACCACCCGCTGCAACTGCCCTTTCCGCACCTGTGCTCGGTCTTCGACGAGGACGTGCCGCGCGCGTTGCAGACGCGGCTGGACATGCTGGCCGATTGCGCGGAGCAGGGCGCGCTGTTGATGCCGACGCACTTCGCCGACCCGTACTGCTGCCGGCTCCAGGCCGGGCTGCGCGACGGGAAGCCCTCGTACCGGGGGCTGTGGCAGAACTACCGCTGAGCGGCCGGGGAAAAGCGGACACCGGGTCGGGGGCCCGGCATCCACTCTCTTCACCTCCATGCGCTCACGCGCAGGCCGCTACCAGAAGAAGAAGCGCTCCCACGGGTCGCAGGTCCCGTGGCGGTCCTTCTGCGCCCACAGGGTCGACACGGCCTTGCCGATCGAGATCCTCGGGTCGCGGTCGAAGTAGGCGCGCAGCATCTCGCAGACCTCGTTGATGTGCTGCGTCAAGACCTGGAGCCTCTCGCTCGCCGCGTAGTCGCGCAACGGGTAATAGCTCCGCGTCTGCGCGACGACTTCGACCTGGTCGTTGAGCTGGTAGAGCATGTGCAGACACTGCTGCGTGAGCAGGTACGTGTAAGGCCCTGCATCGTACAGGGGCAGACTGCGCTTGAAGCGCATCGTTGAGGGAATTGGACCAGGCGGCCCAGGAACTATGGACGAAGGCGACCATTGCCGCCCTCCGTTAAAATCGGAATCAGCCATTGCGTGTGTTTGGTTAATGGCTAAACACGTAGTGGTCAGACGACCTTGGGTTTCCTAGACCCCTGGTCGTCGCCTCTTCTTGTCTCAGATTGGGCTGTCGACCGTGCAGCCCGCGCCCTGTGAACATCGGCGCATCTTCTTCATACCTCCTTTCTCCGTCTTGCCCCGTACGCTGCATGATGGCGTCCGCGCGGCGCAGCTATGTTAGATGATTTTCTGCGTCCGAAAGCACTCAATACCTTAACTTATTCGGGGAATTGCTTTCGATTTAACAATTGTCAAAAATGCGATTAACAATTGTGAAAATTTAGCAAGGCAACTCGGCCACCATGCCGGGCGGATGGCCCTTGAAGTCGGGCGGAAATGGGTAGTGCAAGTGCGGCACTCCGGCTACAGTGCGCCGGCCACACGCGCAGCCAGCGCGGTGCGAATACAAGATTCAGGGAGTGAGTCATATGAAAAGCCGCCATCGGCGTGTGCTTCCGCGCGCGCCTGTCGTTCATCGCATAGCCGCCGCCTGCCTGCTGCTGGCGCTCGCCGCCAATGCACAAGCGCGGAGCGTCGAGTACGACAAGATGGACCAGCCCATCCGCATCGTCGACGCGATGGGCCAGGTCACCACCATCACGCGGGACCTGATCAGCCGTCCCACCAGCCTGACCTTTGCCGACGGCAAGACCACCACGCTGCGCTACGACCTCACCAAGCTGAGCAGGGGCCGCCTGTCGGAGTTCGTGGACCGCAGCGGGACGACCCTGTACACCTACGACATCTTTGGCCGTGTCATCGCCAAGCGGCAAACGCTCGCCAGCGGCTTCGACCAGATGCTGCGCCATGCGTACTCGGCCAAGACCGGCCTGCCGTTGAGCATCACCTACCCGAACGGGAGCGTGCTCGTCTACATCCATGACGCGACCGGGCGGCTGATACAGCTCAACTGGAACGGCAAGGCCTTGATCTCGGGCATCAAGTGGAACCCGATGGGCCAACCGACCGCGTGGCGATGGGCCTTCGTCACTCCGGCCTTGTACGCCAGCCGCAACTACGACACCGCTGCCCGGCTGACAGCCACCGAGTTCAGTGGCTACATCTACGACGCGGCCGGACGCATCACGAGCCTGTCGCAGCAACTCGCCCAGCCTGCGGATGCCGACCCGGCCCAGAGCACCATCGCCAGCGCCAACGTGCGCTGGACGGTGGGCTACGACCCCGTGGGGCGCATCACCAGCTTCAGCACCAACGGGAATGCGGCGGAGTTCCGTTACGACGCCAATGGCAATCGCACGTCGAGCAGCCAGACGCTCAATGGCCGGACGACCAGCCGCAGCTACGAGGTGGACAGCGGCAGCAACAGGCTCATGGGCTTCAGCCAGACGATGGGCAGCGCGACCACGAAGGTGAGCTATGGCTACAACGCCAATGGCGACATGACGAGCGATGGGTTGCGCAGGTTGACCTACGACGCCGAAGAGCGACTCAGTGCCGTGACCACGGGCGCTACGGACACTTCGCCGACCACGCGATACGCCCACAACGCGTTGGGGGAACGCGTGTTCAAGACGGAAGCGCTGTTCCCCGCCGCCGAGGGCGATGAAGGCGATCCAGGCTTCATGCAAGGGCTGATCGGCTACTTCTCGAAACTCTGGACACCCAGTGCCGCCGACGCGGAGAAACTGGGCTTCGCGTTCATGTACGACGAAGAGGGGACCTTGCTCTCGGAGACGGGCACGGGCGGCGCGAACAGCACCGGCAGCACGCAGCACATCTACCTGCCGACGCGCGACGGGCCGATGCCGATCGCCACCGTCATCAACGGGGCGATCTACGCCGTGCATTCGGACCATCTGAACACGCCGCGCCGGCTCACCGATTCGCAGAGGCAGATGGTGTGGCAGTGGCCCTACTCAGCCTTTGGCGAGGACATGCCGACGCATGCCAGGAACCGGTTCGCGAACCTGGAGGCAACACCGAATCCCGGGAAGACGAATATCTCGGAAGTCGTCTACAACCTGCGGTATCCGGGGCAGTACTTCGACAAGGAGTCCGGGCTGTTCTACAACGGCTTCCGGACCTATTGCTCAACCTGCGGGCGATACACCCAGGCGGATCCGATCGGGCTCGATGGGGGATGGAACAGGTTTTCCTACGTCGACAGCAATCCACTGAACTTCATTGACCCGCTCGGGTTGATGAAGATCTACGACGATGGGAGCGTGACAATGCACGCCTACCCCGGCCAGCAAGCAGGTGGCAGGGAACACGCGCGATATGGTCCCGGCGGGAGTTATCACCTCCATCTGAAAGACACAGAGGGTCGCGAAGCACGCATCTCGACTGAGACATGGAAGCCGTTGACCCCCGAAGATCAGCGCATCTATGACCGCAGCAAGGACATGCGCAACGCCTGTCAGAATCTGAGCGATGGCGAGAAGAAGTTCTTTGATCGAGTCAACCGACAGATCTTTCATCGCGGTGCTCCGACGGCAAACCAGTTGCTGCGCATCGGCAACATCCGAGGGGGCATGCGAGCCTCTGGCACGAGTGGAAAAGGTCCCGAGTAATGAACATGCGCTCCGCGAAGTTCCATGAAGCATGGGACGCTTACAACGATGACAAGCCGATGCTGGCGCTGCGCCTGATGGAGGAGTGCGCGGAAGCGGGCGATCCGGTTGCCTGTTTCACAACCGCAAACTGGTATCGCGCTGGCGATGGGGTTCCGCTCGATATGGAACGCGGTGCGTATTGGATGAAGCGGCTGGCAGCGCTTGCGGAGCAGGGAGATGCGGAGGCCCAGTGGGAATTGAGTTGCAAGTTTCGCTGGGGAGCCTGCCTCATGCCAGTGGACATCGAGCGTGCCAACGAATGGCTCGCGCGATCTGCAGAGGGCGGCTATGGCGAGGCGCAGCATCACCTCGCCTGGTACCACGAAACAGGCCAGTATGGCTGGCCGCAGGACCCGCGCGAGGCTTCCAGGTGGTACCAGTGCGCCTTCGATCAGGAACACCCGGAGACCCTCTATCTCTACGCACTGCGTCTGTTCCGCGATGGCAAGCCTACCGGCGAGGCGATCGCATTGCTGCGCAAGGCCGCTGGCAAGGGTTTCAAGCAAGCAGAGCACGTGCTTCGTGAACATGTTCACTAAGCCAGGTACAGCCCTCATGATCGATGCAAAGAGGGGCCGATTGATTCTTCGTGATGCGGATTTATCCTGGAGGCATGCGCCGTGACCGATAAGCAAGTCGTTCTGATCGCAGAACGCGTCTGGTACTACTCGGAGAATGACGAGGCTGCATTCTTCGCGTGGCTGGACAAGCTCGCCTGTGTCGACAAATACAAGGGCGAGCTGGACGTTCTAAGCATCTACGTCAATGAGGCTCGCGTGGACGCCGGCTCCGTCTACGAGCTTCTGTCGCTGTTTCGTCGATATGGCGTGGACATGAAGCAGTTGCGCGTGTTTGACAGGGACGAGTTCGCGCATTGGTTTCGCAGTCCGAAGTCTCATTGGTTCAAGGAAGTCTTCGAGTAAAGACCGCCTGTACCCAGTTGCCGAAGCTGGGTGTGCGCGTCGCTCTTTTCGCTCATCGGAGAGAAACGGCACTGCGCGCCGCACGCGCTGTTCGACGCTGAAAGGCCGACTGGGGGAAGGGATGGAAGGCCACGCCGAGGTGTCGGCCTCGCGCCGACTCGAAAGCAACAGGCATCAGGTCGATCCGCCGTCAACTCAGGGATGGACTTGCGTGCACGATGACCTTGAGGACTCCTCATGGCGGCAGCGCTGATCCTGGAGATCAAGATTACGGATGCCAAGCTCCCTTATGGGCCGGTATTCATTTGATAATTGTTGAGTCCATATCCATTGGTATTGGTGAAGCTCAATGAACTAATACCAAAGAGTGGCTTTGCGTCGTCTAGCTGTGAGGGGATGGGTTCCGCGCCCCGATGGCCCTCATCAGACTGTCCACGGCCGAAGTCGACTTCACATCTGTCAAGAATCTTGAGCAATTGGGCCTTGATCCGGGTGGGAAAACCCGTTCGCTTTTCTGCCTGGTTGATCATCTAATTTCAGGTTGATGCAATGTGCCGCGAGCGCAATGTATTGCTTCGATTTTCAATCAACCTGAATCCGAGATGGAACAATGAGGAAGATGATTCCACCAATGAGGACCTTGGCAGAAAAGCTGATGCTCCTGCTGGGACTGGCGGTCTCCGTGCCCGCTGTCGCGCTGGACATAGAAGCGCTCAACGAGACGGACCACGGTGTTCGCGTCAAGGTGGCCGGTGTCGAGAGCACCATGCCAAGCTCGACCAGAAGTTGGCTCAAGGGGACCGACCGCTTGTCGATCACCGGTTCCGGTGGCACAACGCTTGAATTCCGCTTCGAGGAGAGCCGGATCGGCGCGCTCGATGCCTGTGCCTACAACCTGGTGCCGTGGGGCTACCGCGTGAAGCTCTTCGAGAAGACGGTCGGCACCGGTGCCGAGCGACTGTTGGGCGAGATTTGCGCCGCACGCGAGGTTGTTCATGGAGATACGCGCGCCCGCTTGCGGCTTCATGTGGACGCGAACGGCGACTACGGGCTGATCTTCGAGAACCGGGGCATGATGAGCGAGGTGGCGGGCAGGGTGGCTTCAATCTCCGCGACCTTGCCTGCGCTCGGGAAGTCGACCGGCATCACCAACGGCCTTCTGGGCAATGGCGACTTCATCTTCCAGTACAAGGATCAATGCCTTGTCCATAGCGACAGCGGGCGTGACGCGGTGCCCCGACGCTTGAATTGGGGCGGCGCCGGTCTTTGCGGCCTGGGCGACGTGGCGGCCATCTATGACAACAAGCAGGCCTTGATCACGCTTCGGAAGGTGGATGACGAGCACTACGTCTTCCTGTCCGCGCAGTGGGTTTGGGAAGTCCAGTGGGGCTGGTCCATTGGCGAGGTGTACCGAGCCGGCCAGGGTTGCCTGCAGGCCTACCCCTCGGGCGCGGTCGCGCACACGCGTTCCGGCACATACGACGAGTGCCATGCGTTGTCGGACGCGGACTTGAAGAACCGGCCGGAGTTGCTCTGGAAAATCAAGAATGTCGACGGCGGCACGTTCATCACGAACAACGCGCATGGCGGCGTCGAGAAGTGCCTCATTTTCTCGAACCGGGGCGCGGACGTCACGCCGACATTGGTCAACTGGGGCGCCGGTGGCGAGGTGTGCGGCCTGCCCCGCGGCATGTTCATCCAGAACGGCCAGGCCGTCTGGAAACTGGCCCGGCTCGACTGAATCGATGGGGCGAGTCGAGGCCTTTCATTTGCATGAAGCGGCATCTGACATGGCCATGTTGTCAACACCGGCCTTGTTGGAAATGCTCCCGCGACATGGCCAACGGAGGTTTGCCTGTCCGAATCTTCACTCGGCCTTGAGGTTCGCCCCCACCACCACCTCGCGCCACTTCGCCGTCTCGGTCTGGATGAACTTCGCGAAGTACGCCGGCCCCAGCGGCGGCACGAAGGATGACATCTCGCTCACGACCCTCTTGATCTCGGGCAGGGCCATCACGGCCGTGAACTCCGCCACCAGCCGGTCCACGATGGGCGCGGGCGTGCCGCGCGGCACGAGCACGCCGACCCAGCCCGTGACCTCGAAGCCCGGCAGGCCCGCTTCGGCCACCGTGGGCACGTCGGGCAATTGCTCCGCGCGCTGCGGGCCCGTCACGGCCAGCGCCCGCAGCTTGCCGCCCTTGACCAGGGGCAGCGCCGAGGCGATGGGCGTGATGGCCATGGGCACGGTGCCCGCCATCGCGTCGGCCAGCCCGGGCGTCTCGCCGCGGTAGGGCACGTGCGTCAGCTTCACGCCCGCGCTGCGCGCCAGCAGTTCGCCGGTCAGGTGCAGCGAGGTGCCGACGCCGTTGCCGGCGTAGTCGACGGGCTGGCGCTTCGCCATCTCCAGCAGCTGCTTCACGCTCTGCGGGCCCGACGCCGGGTTGGCGACGATGACGTTGGGGTAGGCCAGCAGCAGGGTGATCGGCACCAGGTCCCGCTGCGGGTCGTAGGGCAGGCTCTTGTAGAGGCTGGCGTTGACCGCCATCGGCCCGATGTTGCCGAGCACCCAGGTGTAGCCGTCCGGCGGCGACTTGGCGACGAAGTCGGTGCCGACGTTGCCGCCGGCGCCGGTCCGGTTGTCGATCAGGATCGGCTGGCCGAGACGCTCGCCCAGGCGCTGGGCCACGTCGCGCGCGAAGATGTCGGATGTGCCGCCCGCGGCGTAGGGCACCACCCAGCGGATCGGCTTCGAAGGCCAGGCCGCGGGCTGCGCCGATGCCGTGCGGTGCGCGAGGACGCCGCCGGCGGCGATCAATGCCGGGAGCGCCAGCAGGGCGTCGCGGCGTGTGGGGTGGTGTGGCACGTGGGGTCTCCCGCTCGCCGTCAGCCGGCCAGCACGGTGGTGCGATGCATCAGGCGCCGCTGCGGCAGGGCGTAGTCCGCGATGGCGAGATGCTGCGTGGAGGAGTTGTCCCAGATGAGCAGGTCGCCGGCTTTCCACTGGTGGCGGTAGGTGAACTCGGGCCGCACGGTGTGCCGGGTCAGTTGCTCGACCAGGGCGTCGCTCTCTTTCGGGTCGAGGCCGGGCACGTGCGTCGTGTAGCCGTCGTTGACGTAGAGCGCCTTGCGGCCGGTGATGGGATGCGGCCGCACGATCGGGTGCACGACCTTCGGCACCTCGCGCTTCTGTTCTTCCGTGAGGTCGGGGCGCTTCGAGCCCGCCGCCTGCATGCGCGCGTAGTGCTTCCCGAAGGAGTGCTCCGACGACAGGCCGGCGATGCGGGCCTTGGTGTCCTCGTCCAGCGCGTCGTAGGCGGCCGTGAGGCTGGAGAACATGGTGTCGCCGTAGCTGCGCTCGCCCTCGCGTGCCGGCACCTCGATGGAATAGAGCAGCGAGCAGCGGCAGGGCTCGGCGATGTAGGAGGTGTCGGAATGCCAGAAGAGGCCCGCGTCGCCGATGCCCAGCGGCTCGCCCTTGTCGTCGAGCAGGTTGGTGATGCGCAGGATCTGCGGATAGCCGGGGATCAGGAAGGGCTTGAGCACATGGTCCTGCAGCGTGCCGAAGCGCTTGCTCAGTTCGATGTGCTGTTGCTCGCTGAGTTGCTGCTCGCGAAAGAGCAGCAGCCCCCTGTCGTTGAAGACCGACTCGATCTCCGCGAAGCTCTCGTCGTCCAGGTCGCGCGTGAGGTCGAATCCGACGATCTCGGCGCCGACTGCCGGTGCCAGGGGGCGCACCTTGATGGTCATGTTCATGTCTCCTTTTCTTGTGGGGTTCGGCTCAACCGCGCAGCGCGGCAAGCTGCGCGGTGTACGCGTGCGGGTTGATGACTGCATCGACGAGCACCGGCCCGTCGTGCGCGAAGGCACGCTGCATGGCGCCGGCCAGCTCTTCCGGCCGCTCCACGCGCAGCGCGAGGCAGCCGAAGCCTTCGGCCACCTTCGAGAAGTCCGCCGCGGAAAAGTCCAGCCCGGCGCGCGCGAACTTGCGCTGTCGCTGCTTGACTTCGATGAGTGTGAGGCTGGCATCGTTGAACACCACGACGACCAGCTTGCAGCCGTACTGCACGGCCGTGCCGAGTTCGCCCGCGCACATCATCAGCCCGCCGTCGCCGGTGAAGGCGATGACCGGATGGTCGGGCTGGGCGAGCGCCGACGCGATCGCCGCGGGCAAGGCGAAGGCCATGGTGGCCAGCCCGCGCGAGATGAGCGACTGGCGCGGCTCGGTGGCGTGCCAGGCGTGCAGCACGGGCAGCATGTGCGCGCCGGCATCGAGCGCGATGCGCGCGTGCTTCGGCGCGGCGGCGATGACCGCGTCGACCAGCGCTTGCGGCGTCAAGGGGCCTTCGCCGTCGTCGGCCCGCGCGCGGCGCTTGATGTCCGCGCGAGCCTTGGCGAGCGCGGCGGCATCCCATTGCGCGCGGCCGACCGCTTGCGCGGCCGCATCGGCCGACGCGGCCAGCGGGCCGATGAAGCTGAAGTCCGGCTGGACGATGTTGCGCGGAAAGGCGTGCGCGGTGAACTCGACGATCGGGCCTTCGTACAGCCATTTGTGGGCCGGGAATTCGATGGCGTCGAGGCCGTAGAGCACCACCAGGTCCGCCTGTTGCAGCAGGGGCCCGTCGGCCGCGCCGGCGGTGTAGCAGCCGACGGCGAGCGGGTTGTCCGCCGACACGGTGCCCATGGACTTGTAGGTCTCGAGCACGGGGCAGTTCCAGGCGTCCATGAGCTTGCGCAGCGAGGCCGAGGCGTCGGCGCGGCTGGCCTGCAGGCCGGCGATGATGACGGGGCGGCGCGCGGAGGCAAGCAGCTTGCGCATGCCTTCGGGCAGCGCCGCGGGTCCGGGGCCTGGCGCGGATGGGCTGGGCGAGGGTGCCTCGCTCGTCACTTCGGGCGTCCTGCGGATCTCGCCGCCGCGCATTTCGATGTACACCGGGCCCGGCGGCTCGGCGTGCGCCAGGTCGAGCAGGGCGTCGATGTCGCGGCCGGGGTCCGCGCCGCCGAGGCCCACGCTGCCTTTGCTGAGCGGCGCGACCATCGCGTGCTGGTCGTAGCGCTGGTGCGCGACGTGGTCGAGGCGCGGGTCGTAGCCGTCGGCGAGCACCAGCAGGGGCGCGCGGTCGAGCGCCGCGTAGGCGACGCCGTTCATTCCGTGCGCGATGCCGGGGCCGCGCGTGACCATCAGCACGCCGGGCGTGCCCGTGAGCTCGGCGGTGACGCTGGCCATGATGCCGGCGGCCGACTCGGTGCGCGCGAGGATGAAATCGATGCCCTCGCGCCCGCAGGCGCTGATGAGGTCGAGACTGCAATCGCCGCCAGGCACGCCGAAGATGCGCTTCACGCCACGCGCGGCCAGGCGCTTCGCGAGAACATCGACAACGAGGACGGCTTGCCCTTGGGCGGGCGCTTCGGCTTCTTTGGTTAGCGTTAACATTTCTGGACGTCGGATGGTGGACGGGTGGATGGATGGAACGGAGGGGGGTGGGCGAAATATAGGTCGTGCAGCCAGGGCCGCATCATCGATTTCCCCCGCTTGACACCTCCAGAATTCTGTTAGCGCTATCTTTTCTGCCGCTGGAGTGCGGATGGCCGTGGTGGCCAGCCCGGGGGCAAGTTCGCATCTCGCGTGTCCGCACGGCCCCGCGCGGGTGAGTTGCTGCTCGCATCCTGCTGTGGAAAAGATAGCAGTGGAGGGCACGCATGGTGCGCCGCGGCATGGGCATGTCCGTGCATGCGAACGCGGGCGCTCCAATGAGAAAGGAGCAGGGTTGACTGTGGGAAGCCACGAAAGTCAAGCGATTGTTGTCCCCCCGAGCGGTGCATGACTCTGTGGATAACCGGGCGGACATCTCGCCGGAGCCGCATCCTGCTTGGCTTCCATTGCGGTGCTCACCGAACGGGCAGGGCGGACAACGCGTCGGTCTCATCCGACAGACCGGCGTCCCGCGATGAGGATGATCGACAATCTTTCGCGGTGGCGGCGGCCGTCGCCCGCTCAATCCTCCAGGAGACATCGAAATGACGAGCAAGAACACGATCTGCCTGTGGTACGACGGCACTGCCGTCGACGCGGCGAACTTCTACGCCAGGACCTTCCCCGACAGCGCCGTCGGGGCGATCCACCGCGCACCCGGCGACTATCCGGACGGCAAGCAAGGGGACGTGCTGCTGGTCGAGTTCACGGTCGCCGGCATTCCCTGCATCGGGCTGAACGGCGGTCCGCATTTCAAGCACAACGAATCCTTCTCCTTTCAGATCGCGACCGACGACCAGGCCGAGACCGATCGTCTGTGGAACGCGATCGTCGGAAACGGCGGCCAGGAGAGCGATTGCGGCTGGTGCAAGGATCGCTGGGGCCTGTCCTGGCAGATCACGCCACGCGTCCTCACCGACGCGATGGCGGACCCTGACCGCGCCGTGGCCCGGCGCGTGTTCGACGCGATGATGACCATGAAGAAGATCGACGTCGCCGCGATCGAGGCGGCGCGGCGCGGCTGAAAGCGGTCTTGGCGCCGGTGGCGCCGTTCAGGCGGGTGCGGTCACCCGCACCATGCCGACGCAATAGAGGGCGAGCAGCAGCACGTTGAGCAGCATCCCGGTGATGTGAAGCCGGCGGAACTGCCGGATGGCGGACGAGTCGTCGACGGTCATGGTGCTGCGCAGCCGGTCCATGCGCGCGACGATCCCACGGCGTCCCGCCAGGCCCAGCGCGGCCATGCAGCCGAAGGCCAGCGCGAAGCCGACATGGTCGGACAACGCATAGCTCAGCGCGCCCACGCCCGCGGTGATCGTGATGGCCGTGTAGTACACGTTGAACAGGCCTCGGATGAAACGGGCGTCCAGCGGCGTGTCGTGCTTCAGCACGAGCAGCGGCAAGGAACCCATCATGAAGAACCCCATCCAGACGAGCAGTGTGACGGTCGCGATCAGTGCAAGGGTGAACATGAATGTGCTCCTGGCGGCTCATGTGGGGCGCGATTCTACGGGGCTCGTGGCCCGGCCGAGAAGCAGGCAAGCCGGAGGTCGCGCGCATGCTGGCGCCCGCCGTGGCGGTGATGACTGCGGAACGCCGGTGGAGATTTGCGGACGCGCCACTCAACTTTCGGGGGCGCCTGCGCCGCCACGCTGCATCGGGTGATCAGCGGCGGCGCCAGGCACGCGCCGACCTTGGAAAAGGCAGAATGCGGGCCAACAGCCGGTCCCGGCCACAACCGGACACTCGCCGGCGCGGCAGAATTCGGCCTCAACCGGGCCTTGAGGCCGTCTTCCATTCGCCGTATTGGTCGACTAGAAGGAGCCGCTGTGGTCCATTTTGCGGGACATAGGTTGGAATATTCGGTAGTTCAGTGGTCCTACGAATGGGACCCATCGCTCTCTGATTTGCTCGACCGTATGCCCGAGCTTGTTCTTGGGCGGCATGTGGTCATTGCATCGTGCGATAGCGGCCCGGTCAAGCCGACTGAGGCCGAGCTTGAGTCCGGCTGGGAGGTCGTCGATGGCGTTGCGGTAAGCCCCAAGATAGCCGTCGTTTCCGACCTACCCACGCCAGGTTTTGATGAGTGGTACGTGTATGAAGAGCGTCCAAGGTCGTACGGCTTTCGCGCGTCGGTCAACCATTTCGGGTTCGCCCCGCTGTCACAGGACCACGAGCAAACTGCGAAGTTCTGGGCGCAAGTCGATGCCACGCTGCCGCTGCATGTCTTGGGCGCTGGAACTCCAACGATGTTTCTGGCGACGCGAGACAGGAACCCGTTTGACCAAGCGTTGAAGCTTGGCGACCTCTGACAGACTCCCCTCGGCCATGAGCTGACGGCCGAAAGCATCCCTTGAAATCAGGGCGTAGCCAGCATCGCGACCGAGATGACCAAGACTGAAGCGACCATACGAGAATCTTTGTTGAACACGCTTTCCTTTCTCAGTTCGACATCGCAGCAGAGAGAGTTTGCGTCGAAGGTGCCATACGACTCGTATGCAGGCGAGTTCGCCTGTTGGTGGTTCGATACCTTCTATCCGGACGAACCGACCGCCGCAGTGATGTTTGACCCGACGGAGCTCCTTGCGCTGAGGGCCTTCTCTGAGAACTTTGACCGGAACCTCACAGCGCTCTCTGACGAAGGCTTTTCAATCGACGAGTTGCAGGCGACGGCCGAGTGGAAAGCTATCGTTGAATCCGCGCGGACAGCGTCGCACGTACTACGGCTTCCTGCACCACGATGAACGGGTGAGTCCCGCAAAGGGTCTGCCGACAGTCCGCTTCGGAGTTGCACGGAAGACCGCTTAGGGCCACTGACGCCGGCGCGCCTGCGGCAGAATGCGGCCAAATGCAGGCATTCCTCTTGACCTTCCATTTCAGCAATGCCTGAGAACGACTCATCCTCGATGGACCCGGAAGAGGCACGTCACAACGCGTACTTCTATTTCATTGAGGCGGTTGCCACCCTCGCCGCAGAACCAACCACGCAGTGCGAGCGGATGGGCGACCACAACGTTGCGTGGGAGATTAAGGACGACGTCCTTGCTGGCCGTTACCTTGTTGAGTGGGACCTGCTCATACCGCAGCAGCGAGAGGCCATCCTCAGTCTTGCAAAGGCGCTGGACTGCCTGCCGGCTGACGCCCTGGATGGCGGTCAAGGACGAGAGGTGAACCTGCGGGCGATGCGCAATGTGGCATGGCAGCCCCTTCGAATCCAAGCAACGAAGACGCTAGCCATCCTCGATACGCTCACCAAGGCGAACGGCGACTACTTCGCGAGGAATGCGACCTAGCTCCGTCAGAATCCGGCCATAACCAGCCGGTCGGCTTCACCTCAGAATTCGTGGAAGACGTTCGCGACAAACGGCGCTCCCGAGTGAGCGCTTGATGTCATCGACCGGCACCACCCCGGCGAGGTCGTTTGGACTGCCCGCGAACGAAGGTGTCGGCTCAACTGACGCTAGTCGGGAAATGCACGCATGATTTGCTCCCATACGGCACGAAGGTCGTCCCAATCGTCAGGTCTAATTGCATTTCGGTCGGCCAGGCAACGTTCGGCCTTGGCGTTCCACCGCTCAGCGACGGCGGCTTTTTCAAGCAGTTCGCCTTGATAGGCGCGCATAGTTGGCGAATAGCCAGCCCATTGAACAGGGCACAGCCGACCGTCGTATGTCAGTACTGTGTGGATCTGCCGCAGATTGCGCCGTTGTTTCCGCGATTTGGTTGCCTCGAT
>CBIHOG010000050.1:0-41057 GCA_966211435.1 uncultured Variovorax sp.
TACTTCGGCGACATCAACAAGGCGCGCGGCATCGTCACGCTGACCAAGACGCTCTGAGGACACGGCGGCGCTCAGCGTCCGCCGGCCGGCTCCTGGCCTTCGGCCGAGACCTGCAGGCCCAGGCCCTGGACGCGCGTGACGCGGATGCGACGGCCCGCGCGCAGGTCTTCCGTGCCATGCACGCGCCAGTAGTCGCCTTCGATCTGCGCCCAGCCTTCGCCATCCGCGAATTCCACCAGTTCGCCGGTGAGGCCGATCAGGGTGGAGACGCCGTCGGTCGGCACTGGACGGCGGCGCGCGTTGGCGGCCAGGCGTGCCGGCACCAGGCTGAAGAAGGCCGACAGCGCGCTCAGCAGCACGATGAGCCAGGAAGGCACGCCGAACCCCGGCGTGCTGTTGTCGATCAACAGCCAGGCGCCGGCCGCGAAGGCGGCGACGCCCGGCAAGGCAGGCAGCCAGGCTCTTCGGCGCATCCAGGCCGCCGCCACCAACAGCGCCGCGCCGAGCAGCACCAGCCCGAGCCCGGCCGGCCGGACGGGCAGCAGATAGAGCCCGAACATCGCCAGCGTCAGGCTCGCGGCGCCGACGACGCCGGGCAGCGCGAAGCCCGGATTGAAGATGGCGAACAGCAGGCCGTAGATGCCGATCATCAGCAGGATCAGCGCCACCGCGGGCTCGGTGACCAGCGCCAGCACGTGGGTGCGCCAGTCCTCCTCGAACACCAGCAGTTCGACACCCTGCGTGGCCAGCCGGACGGTGCCCGTGCCCGCACGGACTTCGCGTCCGTTGAGCTGGCGCAACAGGTCCGAGACGTCCTGCGCGACGAGGACGATCGCCCCCTTGGGGCCCACGCCGCCGGCATCGGCCCCGGGCGGTGCCGCGGTGATCGGGCCCGCATGCAGGACGGCGGTGCCCGCGCCGGCCACCGCACCATGCGGGGACACCAGCGTCGCGACCGGCACGGAAGCGGCCTGGATGGCCTGCACGATGGACTGGGCCGCGGCGTCCAGCCCACCGGGGGTGTCGAATTGGATGATGGCCAGTTGCGCGTGCTCCCGGCCGGCGAGCGCCAGGCCTCGATGCACATGGTCGGCGGAGGCGGGGCCGATGGCGCCTTCGACTTCCAGAAGGACCACGATCCCCGTGGCGGGAGGGGCCGCCGCGCCTTGCGCGGGCAATGCCTCGACGCTGGTCGCTCCCAACGTTTGAGCCAGGAGGACCAGTCCCATCAACCATGATCTGACGGACCCCATGCGCGGATTCTAGGCAAGGCGGCAAGGGCTGTCACAAAGGCACGCGACGGCGCCGCGCCCGACATCCCGATAATCGAGGCCCCATGGTCCGCCCCACCCAACTCCTCCATCCCCAGCGCGAGCCTGCGGCGGCGCGCGCCGCCGCGACCGTCCTGCTGCTGCGCGACACGCCCGAAGGCATCGAGGTCCTGATGACCCGGCGCTCGCCGAACGCGAGCTTCGCGCCCGGCGCCTACGTGTTCCCGGGCGGCCGCATCGACGAGAGCGATGCCGCCGCGCACGCCATCGCGGCGCGGCGGCCCGCACAGGGCGACATGCAGCTGACGCAGGCCATCGCCGCCGTCCGGGAGAGTTTCGAGGAGCTGGGCGTGCTGCTCGCGCACCATGCGGACGGCCGGCCGGTGGGCGCCGAAGAGATCGCCGGCATGGACCGCGGCACCGCGGCCTCGGCGACGGCGCTCGCCGAGCAATGCGCCACGCGCGGCCTGCGCTTGGCGACCGACCAGGTCTTCACCTTCGCGCACTGGATCACCGACCGCGACCTGCCCAAGCGCTTCGACGTGCCCTTCCTCGTCGCACGCATGCCCGAGGGCCAGACGCCGACCGCCGACGAGGCCGAGCAGTTCGAGCCCTGCTGGGTGCGGCCCGCGGATGCGCTGGCACGCCATGCGGCCGGCGGCTTCTTCATGATCTTCCCGACGCTGCGCACGCTGGAGCGGCTCGCGAAGTACGCCAGCGTGGCAGCCGTGCTCGACGCCTGCGCCAACCGCCCCGGCGGCGAGGGACCGCTGTGGACCAGTTGCCCTCGCGCGGGATGGCTGCGCGGCGAGGAAGCGCGCTATATGGAAAGCGATCCGCCCTTCGGCGAACTCGCGCTGGTCTGCCCCGATGGCCAGCTCCTGCATTCGCTCGACTGGCAGACGCAACAGCCCGTCGCGCTGCTGAGGAATCTGCGGCGCCTGACCGCGCCGAACCCAGGCGCAATGACCGGCCCGGGCACCAACAGCTATATCGTCGGCGATGCGGCCACCGGCTACATCGTCATCGACCCCGGCCCGGACGACGCCGGGCACATCGGCCGGCTCCGGGAAGCAACGCAGGGGGACGTCCGCATGATCGTCTGCACGCATTCGCACCCAGACCATTCGCCCGGCGCGCGGCCCCTGCAGCGACTGTGCAAGAACGCTCCACCGATTCTCGGCCTGCCTTCGGCGGCCACGGCGCACTCGACCGCACGCTTCACGCCCGACCGCGCGCTGCCGGACCAGGAACGCCTGGTGCTGGCCTCGGCGAGCGCCACGCATACGCTGCGCGTCATCCACACGCCCGGCCACGCCGCCAACCATCTCTGCCTGGCGCTGGAAGAAGACGGCCTGCTCTTCTCCGGCGACCACGTGCTCAACGGCAGCACCACGGTGGTCAACCCACCGGATGGCAACATGAACGCCTACCTCGATTCCCTCGCCCGCCTGGATGCCACCTGCGCCGAGGCTGGTATCGGCTTCATCCTGCCTGCCCACGGCTACGTCTTGGGCGATGCGCGCGGCGCCCTCGCCTCCCTCCGGGCGCACCGCCTGAAACGCGAGGCCAAGATTGCCGCCGCCATGCGAAGCCTCCCCGACGGCACGCCCGAGCAATGGCTGCCTCTCGCCTACGACGACGTGCCCGAGCGCATGTGGCCGATGGCGGCGCGCTCGCTGGCGGCGCACGTCGAGCGCATCCGGCAACTGGGCGGCACATGACCGACGGTGGCGAAGGCATCCGGCTTGCCAAGCGCGTCGCCGCGATGGCGGGATGCTCGCGACGAGAGGCGGAACTGCTGATCGAGAACGGCGCCGTCCGCGTGGACGGCGAGCCTGCGCTGCTGCCGCAGACCCGCGTGCAGGCGCACCAGGAGGTCGAGATCGAAGCCGGCGCCCGGCCCGAGCCCGTGGTGCCGGTCACGCTGCTGCTGCACAAGCCGGCGGGCATGCCGGTCGAGAACGCGCATCGCCTGCTCGCACCTGCCCATCATCACGAGCCAGAACGCGCGGGCCTGCGCTTTCTGCCGCGCCACGCCGCCGGCCAGCGCTGCATGACGCCACTGGAAACCGGCGCCAGCGGGCTCGTGGTCTTCACACAGGAGTGGCGCATCGAGCGCAAGCTGCAGGAAGATGCCGGCATCCTGGAGAACGAGGTCATCGTCGACGTCGCCGGGCCGGTCGGGCCGGACGCGATGGCGCGGCTCGAACGCTCGGCCGCGCGCGTGAGCATCTCACAGCAGGCCGAAGGCCACACCGGCCTGCGCTTCGCGATCAAGGGTGCGCGGCCGGGCCAGATCGCGCACATCTGCGACGACGCCGGCCTGCGCATCCTCGCGATGAAGCGCATCCGCATCGGCCGCGTGCCGCTCGCCGGACTGCTGGCCGGGCAGTGGCGCTACCTGCTGCCCCACGAGCGCTTCTGAAGCGTCGCCGGCACTGCCGGCATCCGCGTTGACGTTTGGCCAATTTGGTCAACTACAACGCGCCGCGAGTTGACAAGAGAAATAGAAAAAGACGGCGCAGATCGCGGGCTATCTTGCCCTGGCGCTCGATGCGACCGGCTCGGCGCGTTCTCTCTTTTCAACTTCTTTTGACAGCTATGAATCGCATCTCAAAGCGCGACATGTCGAGCTCTCGCTCGCGCCGCGCATCTCTTGCTTGCCTGGCATTCGCGGCCCTTTCGCTCAGCGAAGGTACTGTCGCACAGAACATCAGCGGCACCTTCACCGACGCGAACAGTTACCCAGGGTGGGTGGTCTCCAGCGGCGCCAAGGTCAAGACCCCGATCGACGGCAGCGGCTGGCTGCGCCTCATGTCGGCCGAAGACCGTGGACTCGGCAGGGTGCAAGCCACGTCCGCGCTGCCGACGAACGCGCCCATCCGCGTGGAGTTCGACGTCGTCACCTGGGGTGGCTGGCGCTTCATGAACGATGGGCTCACCCTCTATTTCTATGATCCGGCCGCGCCCAAGGCAGGCCAGGATGCCCTGAGCGGCGGTGCCATGGGCTACTGCAACATGGGCGGCGCCTACCTCGGCGTCGCGATCGACGACTATGGCAACTTCTCCACCACCCGCTGCGGCTACAACCATGGTTGGATGCCGGTCAGCGGATTCACGCGCAAACTGCACGGCAACAGCGTCGCGGTGCGCGGTCCGAAGACCGGCAATTCGCTGACGAGCCAGCCGCTCGTCAAGAGCGTGCCGCTGAAGGGCATCGTCGATCCCATCTGCTACGGCTGCGGGACGCGGGACGAAGCCATCGGCAAGGCGCTGCGGCACGTGGTGTTCGAGATGACGCCGCGCGCGCTGCCCGATGGGGGCTACGTGCTCAACATGTCGATCAATGGCCACGAGATCCTCAGGAACGAAGTCTTCGCGCATGCCGCGCCAGCCCAGTTGATGATGGGCCTGGTTTCGTCCGCGGGCTCGTCCTCCGCCATCCAGGAAGTGCGAGATATCAAGGTCAGCGTGGCGCCGCCGATCTGCTTCAACGGCACGCGGCCGGACGGCACATGCCTGCCGGCCGACAACGCGCTGAACAACTGGGACGTTTTCACCAACGTCGGCTTCCTCTACAGCGGCGATGCGCCGCGCGAGTGGGTGGACGGCGATCTCGTCCAGCAAGGCTGGAACGGTGCCGCGCCCTGGACCAAGACGGCGCCCACCATGCCGCGGGAATGCATGCAGGTGGGAAGTCGGGCGAAGCCCGACTGGCTGCCCGGCGGCGGCCCCACGAAGGCAAACCAGATCGTGATCGTCTCCCGGCAGGACGATGTCGCCGAGGCGGCCGATCCCACCGAGAGCACTGCCTTCACCAGGCGCGGCGCGGTGGACTTCAAGGTCGAGTACTCCACGGACTGGGGCAACACCCACAAGCTCGTCCCTGGCGGCGAAGTCGTGGCCAATGACAAGGTCATGCGTATCTTCACCCTGCCCGAGGTCGAGGCCCTCACCAACACCCGCGTGACCATCTGCAAGACCGCCGACGGCGGCACTTCGCCCCTGGCCGAAGTCCTCGTGCGAGAGCAGAAGTAGGGCCCGCAAGGGTCGCGGTGTCGCACGCCTGTTTCAATGCCATTGCAATCATGCCGGACGCCTGCGTCGTCCGGCGAAGGACGCATTGCGCACGACAGGCTGGGCGCGCGCGCATGTCCGTTCGTGCAGGCAGGCGTCATGAGCGCGTGACGCATCGGCGCATCGGCAGGGGCGCCGATGAATCCGCAAGCGTCGTGCTGGCGCGCGCGGCCGCCGCGCCGGAAGGATCTCTCCTCTGAAAGGCAGGGCCCCTGCAGGGGCCCTGCCGGGCTGGCACTGAAGTTGCCTCGGCAGCGCCAACCCGGTTCGATGCGAGCCGAGGCACGGATGGATCGCCATTCACAACTTCAGGGGGGACAACATGCGCTGCACAACAACCCACGGCCTACTGCGCCGGATTGCACTCACGACATCGGCGGCACTCGTGGCCGCGGCCGGCCTCGCCGCGAGTCCCGGCGCCCATGCCCAATCGGGACAGAACAACATCGAGGGCAACTTCACGAGGGCGGAGGACGCGGTGGACTGGACCTTCTTCGGCAACCGCTACGGCAAACCCATGGCGCCCAAGATGGACGGCAGCGGCTGGCTGCGCATGACCGAAAACGTCGACGGCGTCGTCAGTCAGGCGCAGGCCAATGCCAAGCTGCCATCCACCGGGCCGATCCGCGTGGAGTTCGAGGCGGTCTACTGGGGCGGCCCTTACGGCAACGTCGCCCTCTACTTCGCTGACGCGAGCGCTCCTTCCGCCGGGACGGGAGGCAGGACGGGCGCCGCGTCGGGCTACTGCGGCATGGCGGGTGCGTACCTCGGCCTGGCGCTGGACGAAGGCGGCTACTTCTCGCGGTGGAACTGCGGCCTCGGGCCGGGCATCGCGGCAAGCGGCAACCCGGGTCATGGCAATGCCCTGGCGATTCGTGGTCCCCAATCGCGCGACTACCCCTACGTGACAAGCGTTTCGCTCAACGATCACGCGCGCATGTGCGACAAATGCACGTCACGCGCCCAGGCGGCAAAGTCCATACGCCACGTGGTGCTCAACATGACGCCGCGTTCACCCGCCGGCTCCGGCTACGTGCTGAGCGCCGCCGTCAATGGCCAGTACGTCATCCGGGACATGGACTTTCCCTATGCCCCGCCGGCGGAGCTCCTGGTGGGCATCGCCTCCACCACGGGCTCCGGAGGCGCGGTCAACGAGATCCGCAACCTCAAGGTAAGCAGCCAGGGCAACATCACGGCGACCAACTGCCTGAACGGGGTGGGGCCGGACGGCCGATGCCTGCGCGCAAGAAATGACATCAAGGATTGGCAGGTGTACGCGCAGATCGGCAACATGGGTGGAATCAACGCCCCCGCTGAACTGGTGGATGGCGACCTGGTGCAGAAAGGATGGGATTTCTCCGCCGCATGGACCAAGGCCTATCCAAAGATCAGCGAACCGGACAACTGCCTGAGCATCGGCCCGCAATCGCCCTTCGGAGATCCCATCCTGGCGAACCAGATCATCATCGTCTCCAGACAGGACAACTCCGCCAACCCGGTCGATCCCACGCCCGAGACGACCTTCACCAAGTACGGGGCGGTGGACTTCGAGGTCATGTACAACACCCCCGACAACATGTTCTCGTCTCCGACGATGGCGGCCCACATCACGGGCAACAACAAGGTGATGCGTGTCATCGACCTGCCAAAGACCGAGAAGATCATGCGGGTCTCGCTGGTCATCTGCAAGACCGCCGACGGCAACTCGTCGCCCCTGACCGAGTTCCTGCTGCGGGAAAAGAAATGAAATAGCCCGGTCTTCATTGCGGAAGCATCGGCAGCCCCGGCCGGTCGCGAGTGGCGCGACCGGCCGGGCCTTCTTGTGTGATGTGAAGCGCGCCGATAAGCCGGATTCTGTGCATCGGAGTTTCCCCCGATGTGACCGCCATTACTCTGGGCCGTCTGTCACCAGACGGCTCGGTGCCACCTACCCGCCAGCTCCGCGGAACCACATCGACGCTGGCTTACTTGGTGTTGCTGCGCGCAGAGATTGCCCGTTTCACCCGGCCCGGGTTGCCCCGGGCCGACTCGTCTCTGTTGCTCTGATCCTCACCTCGCGGTGGGGAGCCGTTAGCTCCTGCGCTGTCCTGTGCAGTCCGGACGTTCCTCCAGTGCGCTCTTTCGAGACTTGCACCAGCGGCGGTCTGGCGTGCTTCACCTCGCGATTATCGCCACAATGGCGCTCCTCATTCCCCGAGCCCCGCAACCCGCCCCAGGAGAACCCATGAAAGCCGACACCATCCTGCAGACCATCGGCAACACGCCGCACATCCGCATTCATCGGCTGTTTGGCCGCGCCACGCAGCAAGTCTGGATCAAGGCCGAGCGCGCCAACCCCGGCGGCTCCATCAAGGACCGCATCGCCCTGTCGATGGTCGAGGACGCCGAGAAGTCCGGCGCGTTGAAGCCCGGCGGCACCATTGTCGAGCCGACCTCCGGCAACACCGGCATCGGCCTGGCGATGGTCGCCGCCGTCAAGGGCTACAAGCTCATCCTCGTGATGCCCGACAGCATGTCGGTCGAGCGGCGCCGCCTGATGCTGGCCTACGGTGCGAGCTTCGACCTCACGCCGCGCGAAAAGGGCATGAAGGGCTCCATCGCGCGCGCGGAGGAGATCGTCGCCGGCACGCCCGGCGCTTGGATGCCGCAGCAGTTCAACAACCCCGCCAACATCGACGCGCACGTGCGCGGCACCGCCGAGGAAATCGCGGCCGATTTCCCCGAGGGCATCGACGTGCTGATCACCGGCGTGGGCACCGGCGGCCACATCACCGGCTGCGCGCGCGTGCTCAAGAAGAAATGGCCGAAGCTCAAGGTGTTCGCGGTCGAGCCGGTCGCGTCGCCGGTCATCTCCGGCGGCAGTCCCGCGCCGCATCCGATCCAGGGCATCGGCGCGGGCTTCATCCCGAAGAACCTCGAGACCGAGCTGCTCGACGGCGTGATCCAGGTCGATGCCGAGCCGGCGCGCGAGATGGCACGCCGCTGCGCGACGGAGGAAGGCATGCTGGTGGGCATCTCCTCCGGCGCCACGCTGGCCGCGATCGCTCAGAAGCTGCCGGAGCTCGCGCCCAATGCGGTGGTGCTCGGCTTCAACTACGACACCGGCGAGCGCTATCTTTCCGTCGACGGCTTCCTGCCGGCCTGAAGGCCGGTGCCCAAGGCGTTGCCATCGAATGCGCATCCTGCTGGTAGAAGACGAAGCCGAGCTGGCCGCCTGGCTGGCCCGCGCGCTGAAGCAGAGCGGCTTCGTGCCCGACCATGCGCCGGACGCGCGCACGGCCGAGGGCCTGCTGGCCGCCAACGAGTACGACGCCGTCGTGCTGGACCTGCGCCTGCCCGACAAGCACGGCCTGACCCTGCTTGCCGCGTTGCGCGACGCGGGCGACCGCACGCCGGTGCTTGTGCTGACGGCTGAAGGTTCGCTTCAGGACAAGGTGCGCGGGTTCAACCGCGGCGCCGACGATTTCCTGACCAAGCCTTTCGCGATCGAGGAACTCGAAGCACGGCTGGGCGCGCTCGTGCGGCGCAGCCATGGCCGCCAGCACCCGATGCTGCGATGCGGTTCGCTCGCCTACGACAGCGAAAGCCATGCCTTCACGCTGGACGATGCGCTGCTGGCGCTCACGCCGCGCGAGCACGCGGCGCTCACGGCATTGCTGCTGCGCAGCGGCAAGCCGGTCGGCAAGCCTTTGCTGTCGGACAAGGTGTTCCCGCACGACAGCGACGTCGGGCCTGCCGCGATCGAGCTGGTCCTGCACCGGCTGCGCCGCAAGCTCGCCGACAGCGACGTTCGGATCGTCACGGTGCGCGGCCTGGGCTACATGCTCTCCAGCGTTCCGTCCGCGCCTGCCCATGGCTGAGGCGCGTCGCCGCCTGGGCATCCGCGCGCTGCTGTTGGCGATCCTGCTGCCGGGCATCGTCGCGCTGCTCGCAATCGAGACCTGGAACGACTATCGCGCCATCTCGCGCGTGGTGCTTGACGCCTACGACCAGACGCTGATCGAGCCCGTGCAGGCGCTGGACGACAGCATTTCCATCGGCAACGACGGCCGGCCGGTGGTCGAGTCTGAATTCTCGGTTCGCTCGATGTTCGAATCCACGCGCGCGCGGCACAAGCACCTGCACGTGGGCTTCACGCCGCTGGGCGCCAAGGACGGCGCGGCGCCAGAGCAGACGCTGGTCGGCGTTGACGACCTGCCGCCGCCGCCGAGCGCGCCCGAAGGCAGGCCGGTGTTCTACGACGGCGTCTATCGCGGCTACCCGGTGCGCATCGCGGCCTTGCGCCGCACCGTGCACGTGACCGAGTCGACGGGCTACCAGGTGCTGAGCCAGGCGGCCGAAGGCACCGCGCTGCGCCAGCAGGCGCTGGCCGATTCGTGGCACCAGGCGCTATGGAACGACGCCCGCCTGGTGGTCGTGATGGTGGTGCTCGTGTGGCTCGGCGTGGCGCTCGCGCTGCGGCCGCTGGAGCGCCTGCGCCGCTCGCTCGCGGCGCGTCCGCCGCACGACCTGGGGCCGCTCGATCCGCGCGACGTGCCGGCCGAGGTCTCGCCGCTGGTCGAGGCGGTGAACCACCACATCGCCAACCACCGGCAGTTGCTGGCCGAGCAGTCGCGCTTCCTCGCCGATGCATCGCACCAGCTGCGCACGCCGCTGGCCATCATGCTCACGCAAGCCGGCTACGCGGCGCGCGAGCGGGAGGCGGGCCCCATGCGCGAGACGCTGCGCGCCATCACCGCGCAGCTGGTGCGAACGAAGCGCCTGAGCGAGCAGCTCCTGTCGCTCGCCCATGCCACCGAAGCCGCCGACACGCCACCGCCCGTGACCGACCTCAATGCCGTCGCGCGCGAGGTGGTGCTTCAGCACCTGCCGCTGGCGCACGAGAAGGACCAGGACCTGGGATGGATCGATGCGCGCGGCGAGACCGCCGACGAGGACGAGGAGCCCGCCGTCGCGCCCGCCATCGTCGCACCGGTGAAGGCCAGCGCCACCGAGCTGCACGAGGCGCTGTCGAACCTCGTGCACAACGCGATCAAGTACACGCCCGCGGGCGGTCGCGTCACGGTCTCCGTTCACCTGGGCGGCGGCCTGGCCGAAGTCCGGGTCTGCGACACCGGACCCGGCATCCCCGAAGGCGCGCGCGCCGCCGCCTTCGAGCGCTTCCGCCGCAGCGACGATGCGCCAGGCGGCCGTGGGGCGGGCCTCGGCCTCGCCATCGCCGACGCCTACGCGCGGCGCAACGGCGGCGTGATCGTGCTCGGCGATGCGCCCGCCGAAGAAGGCACGCCTGGCGGCCTCTGCGCCACGCTGCGCCTGCCGTTGGCGCCAGCCGGCGAGGCCTCCACCACGGTACGTGATAACACGTATTTTGAGCCTCCGGCCTCGCACTGAAAGGAGATTGGAAGGCTCGATTCCTAGACTGCCCCTCCGCTTACGTGCACCCCCGCACGTTCAAAGGAGACAGTCATGCAACGCCAAACCAGGCCACGAAACCCAGCGTCGAAAGGGCCGATGTGAAGCCCTCTTCGAAATTCAAGAAAGACTACTACGGGGGCGCCTTGATGGTGCTCATCGGGCTGGTCGCCGCATATGCCGGCCTCGGCTACAAGACGGGCACGCCCAGCCACATGGGGCCCGGTTTCTTCCCCGTCGCCATCGGCGTCCTGCTGGCGCTCACCGGCATCCTGATCGCCGCCTCGGCGCGCGGCGACTCATCCGGGCCGGCGCCCTCCGTCGGCCATGGCGGCGGCGGCCTGCCCGACATGCGCGGCTGCATCTGCATCGTGCTGAGCGTGCTGGCCTTCCTGCTGCTGGGCGTCTATGGCGGCCTGGTGCCCGCGACCTTCGGCATCGTCTTCATCTCGGCGCTGGGCGACCGCACCAACACCGTGATGCAGGCCCTGCTGCTGTCGCTCGCGATGTGCATCGTCGCCGTGATCGTCTTCTGGTGGGCGCTGCAACTGCAGCTTCCGCTGTTCCAGTGGGGAGGCTGATTCCATGTCCCAATCCCTCCACGACCTCTGGTTCGGCTTCGGCGTCGCCTTCCAGGGCAGCAACCTGCTCTGGTCTTTCTTCGGCGTCCTGGTCGGCAACCTCATCGGCGTGCTGCCGGGCATGGGCGCGCTGTCGGCCATCTCGATCCTGCTGCCGCTCACCTACGTGATGCATCCGGTGCCCGCCATCCTGATGCTGGCCGGCATCTTCTACGGCTCGCAGTACGGCGGCGCCATCGGCGCGATCCTGCTCAACCTGCCCTCCCATCCGCCACACGCGGTGACCTGTCTCGACGGGTATCCGATGACACGGGCGGGCAAGGGCGGGACGGCGCTCGGGATCACGATGATCTCGTCCTTCTTCGCCGCCTCGGTCGGCATCCTGGTGATGATCTTCGCCTCGCCGCTGCTGGTGGCAGTCGCCTTCAAGTTCGGGCCGGCGGAGATCTTCTCCATCATGCTGCTCGGGCTGCTGGCCGGCTCCACCATGTCGCGCGGCTCGCCGCTCAAGGGCGTGGCGATGACGCTCTTCGGCCTGCTGTGTGGCGTGGTCGGCACCGACGTGAACACCGGCAGCTTCCGCTTCTCCTTCGGCGTACCGGAACTGAGCGACGGCCTGGAACTCGTCGCCATCGCGATGGGCCTCTTCGGCGTCGCCGACTTCCTGCTGAACGTGAACCGCATGGCAGTGATCAGCACCAACACCAAGCTGCGCATCCGCGACATGCGACCGAGCGTGGCGGAGCTGAAGGAAGCCTTCTGGCCCATGGTGCGCGGCACGATGGTGGGCACGGTCTTCGGCGCGATGCCGGGCACCGGCCCGACCATCACCACCTTCATCGCCTACGCGCTGGAGCGCAAGGTGTCGAAGACGCCGGAGAAGTTCGGCACCGGCATGATCGCCGGCGTGGCCTCGCCCGAAGCGTCGTCGCACTCGAAGACGCAGGTCGACTTCATCCCGACGATGAGCCTCGGCATTCCCGGCGACGCGGTGATGGCGCTGATCCTCGGCGCGCTGATGATCCAGGGCATCACGCCCGGCCCGCAGCTCATCACCGAGCACCCGGACATCTTCTGGGGCCTGATCGCGAGCTTCTGGATCGGCAACCTGCTGCTGATCATCCTGAACGTGCCGCTCATCGGCGTGTGGGTGAAGATGCTGCAGGTGCCCTACCGCTACCTGTTCCCCTCCGCGATGTTCTTCATCGCCGTGGGCGTGTTCAGCACCCAGAACAGCCTGTTCCAGATCTGGGAAGTGCTGGCCTTCGGCGTCATCGGCGCGCTGCTGATCTCGCTCGACTTCTCGGTCGCGCCCATCTTGCTGGGCTTCGTGCTCGGGCCGATGGTGGAGGAGAACTTCCGGCGGGCGATGCTCCTGTCGCGCGGGGATGTCGGCATCTTCGTGCAGCGGCCCATCAGCTGCGCCTTCGTCATCCTGTCGGCGCTGCTGCTGATCGGCGTGACCTGGTCGAACTTGCGTGGCAGGGCGCTCAAGAGAGTCGAAGCCAAGGCCGCGGCGCTCGGCATGGAGACGGCCGCGGACGTCTGAGATGCCCGCAAGCGTGGCCGGGGCGAGGACGACGCGGAGGCACTAAACTCTCGCTCCCGGCTGAAGCCAACTGCCCGATCGACACGGGCCGCCAGCGATGATCCGCGTCTCCGAAATCAAACTGCCGCTCGACCACGACGATGCGGCCCTCCCCGAAGCCATTGCGGCCGCTCTGGGCACGCCCGCAGCCGCGCTGAGCGGCTTCAAGGTCTTCAAGCGCAGCTTCGACGCGCGCAAGCCCGAGCTGCTGCGCGTCTACATCCTCGACGTATCGATCACCGACCCGGCGCTCGAAGCCGCGCTGCTCGCGAAGTTCGCGGGCCATCCGCATGTCGGCCCCACGCCCGACATGGCGTGGCGCGCACCAGCGCAGGCGCCGGCCGCGCTGCCCCTTCGACCCGTGGTCGTGGGCTTCGGCCCCTGCGGCATCTTCTCCGCCCTGCTGCTGGCCCAGATGGGTTTCAAGCCCATCGTGCTGGAGCGCGGCAAGACCGTACGGCAGCGCACCAAGGACACCTGGGGCCTCTGGCGCAGGAGCGTGCTCGACCCGGAGTCGAACGTGCAGTTCGGCGAGGGCGGCGCCGGCACCTTCTCCGACGGCAAGCTCTACAGCCAGATCAAGGACCCGCGCTTCCTCGGCCGCAAGGTGATGGAAGAGTTCGTGAAGGCCGGCGCGCCGCCCGAAATCCTCTACGTCGCGCATCCGCACATCGGCACCTTCAAGCTGGTGAAGGTGGTGGAGAACATGCGCGAGCAGATCGTGGCGCTGGGCGGCGAGATCCGCTTCGAGCAGCGCGTGACCGACGTGCTGATCGAGGACGGACCGCAGGGCCGCCGCTTGCGCGGCCTCACCGTGCTCGACCAGCGCACCGGCGAAAGCAGCGAGCTGCGCGCCGACCACGTGGTGATGGCGCTCGGCCACAGTTCGCGCGACACCTTCGCGATGCTTCATGCGCGCGGCGTGCACATCGAGGCCAAGCCCTTCTCCATCGGTTTTCGCGTGGAGCACCCGCAGGGCCTGATCGATCGCGCGCGCTGGGGCCGCCATGCCGGCCATCCGCTGCTGGGCGCCGCGGACTACAAGCTGGTGCACCACGCGAGCAACGGGCGCTCGGTCTACAGCTTCTGCATGTGCCCGGGCGGCACGGTGGTGGCGGCGACCAGCGAGCCTGGGCGCGTCGTGACCAATGGCATGAGCCAGTACTCGCGCAACGAGCGAAACGCGAATGCGGGGATCGTCGTGGGCATCGATCCGCGCGACTATCCGGGCTGGGAGGACGGGCGAAGCGGCTCGGCGCTGGCAGGCATCGAGCTGCAGCGCGCGCTGGAGTCGAATGCCTTCGTCCTCGGCGGCGGCGACTACCGCGCACCGGGGCAACTGGTGGGCGACTTCGTGGCCGGAAAACCCTCCACCGCGCTCGGCGGCGTGGAGCCCTCGTACAAGCCCGGCGTCACGCCCGGCGACCTGCATGCCGCCCTGCCCGGCTACGCCATCGAAGCGATGCGCGAGGCCTTTCCGGCCTTCGGACGCAAGATCAAGGGCTTCGACCTGCACGACGCGGTGCTGACCGGTGTCGAGACGCGCACCTCCTCGCCGATCCGGATCACGCGCGGCGAGGATTTCCAGAGCCTCAATGTGCGCGGGCTGTATCCGGCGGGTGAAGGCGCCAGCTACGCGGGTGGGATTCTTTCGGCGGGCGTGGACGGGATCAAGGTGGCGGAAGCCGTGGCACGGGGCGTGCTCGCGGGACTCTGAACAGGCGGGGCCGGGACGGGCCGAAGCGGGTTCGACGGACTCCCGAACGAGTTTGAGCTCGAAGCTGGCATGAAAAAAAAGCCGCCCGAAGGCGGCCTTGATCTCGCGCAGCGGAAATCAGCGAATCAACCCTGGCTGTTCTGCAGTGCCGCAATGCGCTCCTCGATCGGCGGGTGCGTGGCAAAGAGCTTGCCGATGCTGCCGGTGATGCCCATGGCCTCCACCGCCTTCGGCAATTCACCCGCAGGCAGACCACCCAGCCTCGCCAGCGCATTCATCATCGGCTGCTTGCGCCCCATCAGCTGCGCGGCCCCGGCGTCGGCACGAAATTCGCGCTGCCGCGAGAACCAGGCCACCACGATCGCGGCGGCGAAGCCCAGCACGATGTCGAGCACCAGCGTGGTCACCATGTAGCCGATGCCAGGGCCCGAAGAGCGGTCGTCGCCGCGGCGCAGGAAGCCGTCGACCGCATAGCCGATCACGCGCGAGAGGAACACGACGAAAGTGTTCATCACGCCCTGGATCAAAGTCATCGTCACCATGTCGCCATTGGCCACGTGCGCGACCTCGTGGCCGATCACGGCCTCGACTTCCTCGCGCGTCATGTTGGCGAGCAAGCCCGTCGACACGGCGACCAGCGAGGAGTTCTTGAACGCGCCGGTGGCGAAGGCATTGGGCTCGCCCTCGAAGATGCCGACCTCGGGCATGCCGATGCCGGCCTTGTCGGCGAACTTGCGCACCGTCTGGACGATCCAGGCTTCGTCGGGCGACTGCGGCTCGTTGATGATGCGCACGCCGGCGGTCCATTTGGCCATCGGCTTGCTGATGAGCAGCGAGATGATCGCGCCGCCGAAGCCCATGACCAGCGCGAAGCCCAGCAGCGCGCTCAGGTTGAGCCCGTTCGCCGTGAGATAGCGGTTCACGCCGAGCAGGCTGGCGACGACGCCCAGCACCGCAACGACCAGGACGTTGGTCAGGACGAACAGAAGAATGCGTTTCAAGTTGATTTCTCCGTGGGGGCTGGCGACGGCCCGCCCTCGCGCAGGAGATGAGGGCCGCCACCGTGGTTTCAAGCGGATTCGCGCGCTGGCGAACTGTGGTTCTGGGTGGTTCTGCGTTCCTGGGGCCGGCGCGGCACCGCGGTCGCAGCGATGATAGGAGCAAAAGGCCGAGCCGCCCGCGACGACCCGCCGTCGTCTCGGGGATTGCGTGCCCCCGCGCTCATTCGGGCGGCAGGCGCTGCGCCAGCGTATTGCGCGCCTTGATCAGCGCGGGCAGGAAGGCGTCGCGGAACTCGACGAACTCCATGCGCTCGGATCGCACCGCGATGCTCATCGCCGCCACGGCGGCGCCGCTGCGGTCGTAGACGGGCACGGCCATCGAGCGCACGCCCAGTTCGAGTTCGCCGTCATTGCCGGCGTAGCCCTCCTCGCGGCAGCGCGAGACCAGTTCCAGCACCTCGTCGGCCTCGAACACGGTGCGCGGCGACAGGCGGCGGCGCGGCATCGCGCGCACGCGTGCCTCGGCCTCGTCCGCCGGCAGGCTGGCGAGCAGCACGCGGCCCATGGCCGAGCAGTAGCCGGGCAGCCGCGAACCGATGCCGAGCCCGGTACTCAGGCTGCGGCGTGCGGTGGAGCGGGCAATGATGATGGCGTCGTCCCCCAGCATCTTGCCCAGCGAGGCGGATTCGCGCGTGCGCTCCGACAGCGCATCCAGCAGCGGCTGCGCGAGCGAAGGCGTGGCGCGCGATGCCAGGAAGGCGTGCGCCACCAGCAGCGACTTCGGCAGCATCCAGAAGCGCTTGCCGTCGCTCTCCAGGTAGCCCAGCGCCTGCAGCGTCAGCAACGAGCGCCGCGCAGAGGCCGGCGAGCATTCCGTGAGGCGCGACACCTCCGACACGGTCAGCCGCGTGTGCTGGCGTCCGAAGCAGGTGAGCACCTCCAGCCCCTTCCGGAGCGAGGCGACGAAATTCTTGTCCGGTTCATTTTTGCGCATAGCGCAAATCTAGCTTGTCCGCGGCGCCTGGCGCCAAGACACTCGCCATACCCCTCGATGAACGTCTGAACGGAGACAACCATGTTCCCCACCCTCGCCCGACGCCTGGGCGTTGCCCTCCTGGCCGCCACCTTCCTGGCCGGCGCCGCCTCTGCGCAACAGAACGCCAAGCCCCTGCGCATCGTCGTGCCCTTCCCCGCCGGCGGCACGGCCGACATCCTTCCACGCGTGGTGGCCGAGAAGCTGCGCGGCGCCTTCCCGGCCGGCGTGGTGATCGAGAACCGCACCGGCGCGGGCGGCAACATCGGCGCCGAGCTCGTCTACACCGCGCCGCCGGACGGCGAGACGCTGCTGGCTTCGCCGCCGGCGCCGATCGCGATCAACCAGTACCTCTACCGCAAGCTCAGCTTCGACCCGACCAAGTGGGTGCCGGTCACCGTCATCGCGACCGTGCCCAATGTGCTGGTGGTGAACCCCAAGCTGCCCGTGCACAACGTGCCCGAACTCATCGCCTACCTCAAGGCCAACCCCGGCAAGCTCAGTTATGGCTCGCAGGGCAACGGCACCACCTCGCACCTGACGGCCAGCATGTTCATGCAGCTCACGGGCACCGAGATGGTCCACGTGCCCTACAAGGGCACCGCGCCCGCGCTGGTCGACCTGATCGGCGGGCAGATCGACGTGTTCTTCGACAACATCAGCTCGTCGCTGCCTTTCCACCAGGGCGGCAAGCTGCGCATCCTGGCCGTGGCCGACGCGCAGCGCTCGCGCGCGCTGCCGGACGTGCCCACCTTCGCGGAGCAGAAGCTGCCCGCCATGAATGCAGTGACATGGTTCGCCGTGGTCGCGCCGCCCGGCACGCCCGCCGCCAAGGTGGCGTCGATCCAGAAGGCCATCGCCGACGCCTTGGCGCTGCCGGACGTGAAGCAGAAGTTCGCCGAGCAGGGCGCCGAGCCGCGCGGCTGGGATCCCGCGCAGACGGGCCAGTTCATCCAGGCCGAATCGGCCAAGTGGAACAAGGTCATCAAGAGCGCCAACGTGACGCTCGACTGAGCACACATATCACGCACACCATGCAGAACGACATCGCACCCCAACCGATCCACTGGGCCGGCCCAGGCTTCACGCGCATCCCCTACGCGGTCTACAGCGACGCGCAACTGGCCGCCGACGAACAGGCGCGCATCTTCCGCGGCGACACCTGGAACTACCTGTGCCTGGACGCCGAGCTGCCCGAGAGCGGCAGCTACCGCACCACCTTCGCGGGCGAGACGCCGGTGGTGGTCGTGCGCGACGGCGACGGCGAGGTCTACGCCTTCGAGAACCGCTGTGCGCACCGCGGCGCCTTGATCGCGCTGGAGAAATCAGGCCGGGCCGACAACTTCCAATGCGTCTACCACGCCTGGAGCTACAACCGGCAGGGCGACCTGACGGGCATCGCCTTCGAGAAGGGCGTGAAGGGGCAGGGCGGCATGCCGGCGGGCTTCTGCAAGGAGGAGCACGGCCCGCGCAAGCTGCGCGTCGCGACCTTCTGCGGCCTGGTCTTCGGCAGCTTCAGCGAAGACGTGCCCGGCATCGAGGATTACCTCGGCGAGGAGATCTGCCAGCGCATCGAGCGCGTGCTGCACAAGCCGGTCGAAGTCATCGGCCGCTTCACGCAGGCCTTGCCCAACAACTGGAAGCTCTACGTCGAGAACGTGAAGGACAGCTACCACGCCAGCCTGCTGCACCTGTTCTTCACCACTTTCGAGCTCAACCGCCTGTCGCAGAAGGGCGGCGTGATCGTGGACGAGAGCGGCGGCCACCACGTGAGCTATTCGATGATCGACCAGGCCGCCGAGAAAGATGCCTCGTACAAGGAACAGGGCCTGCGCTCCGACACCGACCGCTACCGGCTGAAAGACCCGAGCGTGCTCGCCGGTTTCACCGAGTACGGCGATGGCGTGACGCTGCAGATCCTCTCGGTCTTCCCCGGCTTCGTGCTGCAGCAGATCCAGAACTGCCTGGCCGTGCGGCAGGTCTTGCCCAAGGGCACGGGCCGCACGGAACTGAACTGGACCTACATCGGCTACACCGACGACACGCCCGAGCAGCGCAAGGTGCGCCTGAAGCAGTCGAACCTGGTCGGCCCGGCCGGCTTCATCTCGATGGAAGACGGCGCGGTCGGCGGCTTCGTGCAGCGCGGCATCGCCGGCGCGCGCGACCAGGAGGCGATCGTCGAGATGGGCGGCGGCAACGCCACGTCGAGCGAAGGCCGCGCCACGGAGGCCTCGGTGCGCGGCTTCTGGAAAGCGTATCGCCAGCACATGGGCGCCTGAGCACTGGACGGAGAGACACGATGATCGACCTGCTGGCGCTGTGCGCCTTCAACGCGGCCTATGCCGATGCCATCGACAGCGATGCGCTGGAGCAATGGCCGGGCTTCTTCACGGAAGACTGCCACTACCGCATCACCCACATCGAGAACGAGCGCGAAGGGCTGCCCGCCGGCATCGTCTACGCCGACTCGCGCGCGATGCTGGAAGACCGGATCGCCGCCCTGCGCGAAGCCAACATCTACGAGCGGCAGCGCTACCGGCACCTGCTGGGCATCCCGCTGGTGCAGGACGCGGATGCGGAGAGCGCCGAGGCGCGCACGCCCTTCCTCGTGGCGCGCATCATGGCGACCGGCGAGACGGAGGTGTTCGCGACCGGCGTGTACCAGGACCGCTTCGTGCGCCAGGGTGGCGAGCTGCGCCTGCAGTCGCGCGTGGCCGTGTGCGACAGCACGGTGACGGACACGCTGCTCGCGCTGCCGCTGTGAGCGCATCCTTGCCGTACACGCAGCCCTCCCGACGCCGCCTGGCGCTGGCGGCCGGCGACCCGAACGGCATCGGGCCGGAGATCGCGCTGAAGGCGCTGGCGGCCCTGCCGGCGCAGGAGCGGGAGCGCATCTCGCTCTTCGGTCCGCGCAGCGTGCTGGCGCGCACCGCCGCGCAGCTCGGCTTCGAGGCGCTGCTGCGCGAAGTGCGCCTGGTCGAGGCGGGCGAGCTGCCGTCCGAAGCCGCGCAACCCGGCGTCATCCATGCCACCGCCGGCGCCTCGGCCGTGGCCTCGGCGACGGCGGCCATCGAGGCCTGCCGGCGCGGCGAGGTCGATGCCGTCGTCGCCTGCCCGCACCACGAGACCGCCATCCACCAGGCCGGCATCGCCTTCAGCGGCTACCCCTCGCTGGTCGCCCGCGTGTGCGGCGTGCCGGAGGACAGCGTGTTCCTGATGCTCGTCGGCGGCGGCCTGCGCATCGTGCATGCGACGCTGCACGAGAGCGTGCGCACCGCCCTCGGCCGGCTCACGCCCGCGCTGGTGGAGGCCTCGGTACGCGCGGGTGCTCGCGCCTGCGCGCTGCTGGGCGTGGATGCGCCGGCCATCGGCGTCTTCGGCATCAATCCGCACGCCTCCGAAGGCGGCCTGTTCGGGCCGGAGGATGCCGCCATCGTCGAGCCCGCCGTCCGCGCGCTGCGCGCCGAGGGCTTCCGCGTCGACGGCCCGCAGGGCGCCGACATCCTGCTCGGGCAGCGCCGGCACGACCTCTACGTCGCCATGCTGCACGACCAAGGTCATATCCCCATCAAGCTGCTTGCGCCCCATGCGGCGAGCGCGCTCAGCATCGGCGCCGACGTGTTGCTGTCCAGCGTGGGCCACGGCAGCGCGATGGACATCGCCGGCAAGGGCATCGCCGACGCGGGTGCCGTGCTGCGCACCATCGCGCTGCTCCAGGGCGCGCGCGACACATCTTCATCCTCCAGGGGAGTGACACCATGAGCCACCGCGTCGCGATCGCGGACAGCGACATCGCATTCGACTGCGCCGAGACCGAATCCGTGCTCGACGCCGCGCTGCGCGCCGGCATCGAGCTGCCTTACTCCTGCCGCAAGGGCATCTGCGGCAACTGCGCCGGCGGCGTCGCCGAGGGCGAGGTGGCCGGTCTGAACGGTGCCGCCATCCGCAACGAGACCTGCACGCCGGCACAGGTGCTGCTTTGCATGTGCGCGCCGCGCACGGACCTGTCGATCCGGCCCGCTTCCTGGCACCGCGTGGATCCCACGGCGCGCAAGCGCTTCAAGGCCAAGGTGTTCCGCAACCAGCTCGCGGCGGACGACGTGTCGGTACTGCAGCTTCGGCTTCCGGCCGGCCAGCGTGCCAAGTTCCATGCGGGGCAGTACCTGCAGCTCGACGTGGGCGACGGCAGCACGCGCTGCTATTCGATGGCCAATGCGCCGCACGAGAGCGATGCGGTGACCCTGCACATCCGGCACGTGCCGGGCGGCGCCTTCAGCGCGCGCGTGCCGCGCTTGCAGCAGGGCGAGTTGCTGGAAATCGAGCTGCCCTTCGGCGCCGTGGCACTGGACGAGGCCTCGACGCGCCCCATTGTCTTCGTGGCCGGCGGCACGGGCTTCGCGCCCGTCAAGTCGATCCTCGACGACATGGCGAAGCGGAAAGTGGCACGGCCGATCACGCTGATCTGGGGCGCGCGACGCGCCGACGGGATCTACCTGCGCGCGGCGGTCGCCAGGTGGCAGAAGCAGTGGCCGGATTTCCGCTTCATCGCGGCGCTGAGCGACGAGGCGGCGGACGACGCCTTCGCCGGCCGCGCCGACGAGGCGCTCGTCGCGAATTGCCCCGCCCTGGCGGGCCACGAGCTCTACTGCTGCGGCTCGCCCGGCATGGTGAACGCGGTGCGCGACGCGGCGGTGCAGCGCTGCGGCCTGGGCGCTGCCGACTTCCACGCGGATGTGTTCGTGGACGGCCCGGCGGTCAGCCCGTCGCCGGCCGCGGTGGCCTGAAGATCTCCACGTCGGCGTAGAAATCCGGCGCCTCGTTCGCCGGCCACCAGCCCGGCACGCCGAGCACCGGCAACGGCGCGAAGGGCTTGGCCGCAAGATGCGCGGCGTCCAGCGCCCGCGCGATCGCGGCATCCTCGACGGCGATGGCGCGCGCCGCGCCAGGCGCGTAGAGCACGTGCGCGGTCAGGGCCTTGCGCGGCGCGCTCAGCTTCTCCAGCAGCGCATGGCCGAAAACCAGCAAGCGCGCCTCGCGCCACAGAGCGCGGCGCGTGACGAAGAGTCCCCGCCAGTCGCGTGCCAGCAGGGCATCCCAGAGCGCCGGTGGCGCATCGAGCAAGGCGCCGTTCTCGTCGAAGAGCGTGATGGCGTCGCGCAGCGGTCCGCGCGTGGCGCCGACGCCCGCGCGCGCGATCTCCGTCGCCTGGAGTTCGTTGAGACGGCGCTTGGCCTGCGGGAAATGCAGCCACACCAGGCCGTTGAAGAAATCATGGAGGTTGTCGCGCGTGGGGACGCAGGCGGTGCGGAAAATGAAGGCCTCGTACGCCTCGTGCCCGGGCGCGCTGCCGGCGGGCACGAAGCGCAGCGCGCCGGCGGGCAGGGCCACGGGCGCCGGCGCGCGGGAGAGAACCTCCGCCGCGCTCGCGCCTTGGCGGAGCGCTTCGACCATCGGCCCGGCGCGCGTCGCATACGGCGCGAGCCAGGGCCTAGCGAGGTCGATGGCGGCGCCCGGCCCCCGCAGGCTCACGACGACAGGGGGCCGACGTACTGCACCTTGTTCGGTGTCTTTTCCGGCGTCAGCGAGAACAGCTCGGGGTACTTCTTGAAGAGCTTCGGCGAACTGGCGCTCTTGCCGAGCAGCTTGGCGCCGCGCAAGGCTTCCGCCGCGTGGTTGAGCTCGACCTTGCCGCCGGCCGTGAGTTCAGGGATCGCTTCCAGGATGCGCATCACGTCGTCCGGCAGCACGGGCGGGCGCGGCGCGGGCGCCACCGCCGCCCGCCTCGGAGCCCGCGCGGCACGTTTCGCCGCGGGCTTGGCGGCCGGCTCGGCGGCCACGCGCGCGGCATGGTGCTGGAGGTCGACGAAGCTGTCGTACACGGCAACGGTGTCGTCGCCGGTCTTGCCCTGCTGCCCGATGCCGCAGACGCGGCAGCCTTTCTCGCGCAGGCGGATCACCAACGGCGCGAAATCCGAGTCGGAGGACACCAGCACCACCACGTCGGGCCGCTCGGCGAGCACCAGATCGAGCGCATCGACGGCGAGCGCGATGTCGGTGCTGTTCTTGCCGGCCGAGAGATTGACCATCGGCCGCACCGACAACCGCTTGAAGAGCGCCTGCTGCTTCATCGCCGTCTCGGCATTGCAGTAGGCGCGGCGCACGTGCACGGCGCCGTACTCCGTCATCGTGCGCTGCACGGCTTGCTCGATCACGTCGGCCGAGACGTTGTCGGCGTCGATCAGCAGCATCACGCACGGTGTGGGGGTCATGTCATCTTCCATTCGACGGCTTCTCCGCCGCGCAGGGGTTTGAGGGTCGCATCGCCGTAGGGCACCGTCTCCGGCACCGTCCAGCTTTCGCGCCGCAGCGTCACGGTACCCGTGTTGCGCGGCAGGCCGTAGAAATCCGCGCCGTGGAAGCTCGCGAAGCCTTCCAGCTTGTCGAGGGCGCCGGCCTTGTCGAAGGCCTCGGCATAGAGCTCCAGTGCCGTCAGCGCGGTGTAGCAGCCTGCGCAGCCCAGGGCATGCTCCTTCAGGTGCGCGGGATGCGGCGCACTGTCGGTGCCGAGGAAGAAGCGGTCGCTGCCGCTGGTCGCCGCCTCGACCAGCGCCACGCGGTGCGTCTCGCGCTTGAGCACCGGCAGGCAGTAGTAGTGCGGGCGGATGCCACCGGTGAAGATGGCGTTGCGGTTGTAGAGCAGATGGTGCGCGGTGATGGTGGCGGCGGTGAAGCGGTCGGCGTCGCGTACGTACTGCGCGCCCTCCTTCGTCGTCAGGTGCTCGAAGACCACCTTCAGCTCCGGGAAGTCGCGTCGCAGCGGGATCATCACGCGGTCGATGAAGACGGCCTCGCGGTCGAAGAGGTCGACCGCAGGGTCGGTCACCTCGCCGTGCATCAGCAGCAGCACGCCGTGCTTCTGCATCGCCTCCAGCGTCGCGTAGGTCTTGCGGATGTCGGTGACGCCGGCATCGCTGTTGGTGGTGGCCCCTGCCGGGTAGAGCTTCAGGGCGCGCACGCCCGCGGCGGCCGCGGGCTCGATCTCGTCGGCCGGCAGCTTGTCCGTGAGGTAGAGCGACATCACGGGCTCGAAGTCCAGGCCCTCGGGCACGGCCGCGAGGATGCGCTCGCGGTAGTCGATGGCCTGGCCGGTGGTGGTCACCGGCGGGCGCAGGTTGGGCATGATCAGCGCGCGGCCGAACTGCCGGGCCGAGTGCGGCACCACGGCCTGGAGCGCGGCGCCATCGCGCACGTGCAGGTGCCAGTCGTCGGGGCGGGTGAGGGTGAGGGCGTCGGCGGGGCTTGTCATGTCCCGCATTGTCCCATCGCCTCGCGGTCGGGCGGCATGGCGATTGCTTGACGAGCGAGCGCCTTCGGACGCGTTCATACTATCGCCGCTCCGGCGCGCGCCGCCCTCTTCACCCACTTGCATCCCAGCCATGCCACTGCACGACCCTTCCCACGCCTTCGTTCCCTATCCCGACACCGCCGTCCCCCACGCGCCGACCGGCCCGCTGGCCGACCTGCATTTCGGCGTGAAGGACCTGTTCGACGTAGCCGGCTATCCCACCGGAGGCGGCAGCCCGATCGTGCTCGCGATGTCGGGCATCAAGACGCGCAGCGCGGTGACGGTGCAGAAGCTGCTGGACGCCGGCGCGCGCTTTGCCGGCAAGACCGTGACCGATGAACTCGCCTTCTCCATGAACGGCAACAACGCGCACTTCGGCGCCCCCATCAACGGGGCCGCGAAGGACCGGATCACGGGCGGTTCGTCTTCTGGCTCGGCCTCGGCCGTGTCTTCCGGCCTGTGCGATTTCGCGCTCGGCACGGACACGGGCGGCTCGGTGCGCGCGCCGGCCAACCACTGCGGGCTGTACGGCCTGCGCCCGACGCATGGCCGCGTGAGCCTGGAAGGCGCGCTGGACCTGGCGCCAAGCCTGGACACCTGCGGCTGGTTCGCGCGCGACATCGGCACCTTCGCCCGCGTGGCGGACGTGCTGCTCGGCGCCGACGCGAAGCCGCTGCCCGCCTCGCTGCGCGTGCTGTGGCCGAAGGACGTGTGGGCCCTGCTGGAAGCGCCCGTCGCGCAAGCGCTGGAGGGCGCGTCGCGGAAGGTGCAGTCCGTGCTGGGCCAGGCGACGCCGACGGAGGTCGCCTTCGAATCGTGGGACGCGATGTACTGGGCCTTCCGCTACGTGCAGGCGCGCGAGGCCTGGCACACGGACGGGCCGCTGATCGAGCGCTATGCGCCACCGCTGGGGCCGGGCGTGGCGGAGCGCTTCGCGTGGTCGCGCGATGTGACCGACGCGCAGGTGAACGCGGCGCGGGCGTTCCGCATCGCCTTCCGCACGCAGCTTGCCGAAGTGCTGGGAAGCGACGGCGTGCTGTTGATGCCGACGATGCCCGACATCGCGCCGCTGCGGGACGCGGCGGAGAGCAGCCTGGAGAACTATCGCAACAACGCGATCCGGCTGTTGTGCGTGTCCGGACTGAGCGGCTTTCCGCAACTGTCGATGCCGATGGCGACGCGCGAGGGCGCTCCGCTGGGGATCTCGCTGCTGGGGCCGGCGGGGTCGGATCGATCCCTGGTCGCATTGGCGCAGCGGATCACCGGATAGCCGCGCTGGCGGCGAAGCGCGCGGGCGCGAACCGGCGCGCCGACCCTTCATGCGGGATGCGCCCCAAACCTCACGAATTGTCGCTGGAGCACACGGCCCCGCGTTCTTCTTCCTAGAGTGCGGGCTGCTCAACAACCGCAAAGGGATCCAGTGACAACCACACCCAGGGCACACCGCCGTCTTGCCTGGAAACACCGTGCCGCGATTCTGGCCGCCTCGCTGGCCTGTGCGCAGGCGTCCATTGCCCAGGACGCCCACGGCATCGAGGTCATGCTTCGCCTGCAGGGGACTCGATCGCCCGCGCAAGCCGACTGCCTGATCCTCAGCAACAGCGGCCGCGACCTGATCCCCAGTCGCCATGCGTGGGGCGGCGGCGCGGCACGGCAGCCCTACTGCGGCTTCGCCACGCAGGCGGAGCAGGACGCCAATGGGCAGTCGGTGTGGATCATCCACACGGTGACGGCGCCTCGTTTCGGCACGCCGGACACCGGCATCAACCACCATCCTTACGTCGTCATCCAGAACAAGCGGACAGGGGCCTGCCTTGTCTCCGACCACGAGGGTGACATCTCGCGCCCGTCCACGGTCATATTCCCTGGCAGCGGGCCGTATTGCGGCGCCACGGCCGCCGAGATCCGCGGGCGGTACAAGGGCGCGCTCTGGACTTCGTCGCAACTCTTCGACTCCGCGCACCCCATGCCGCTCATTTCGTACACGACGGACATGTGCCTGATCTTCAGCAACCGGGGCGCGGACATCATGGCGAGCATGTACAACTGGAGCACGCCAGGCGGAAATCCGAAATACTGCGGCCTGCCGACGGAAGGCGACCTGCTGGGCACCAACCAGGGCACCTTGAAGTTGGACTTCGTCTGGTAGCCGTGCCCAGCGTGGGAAGGGCGCGTTCGCCGTCGGCGGTGCGCCCTGCAGGAAGCGCGCGCTGCCGCCGCCGTTGCCGCCCGACGCTTGGCTGGCCTTGCAGTCACCGCGCGAGGCCTTCGCCTGCCTGACCGAGGATGAAGTCGATGAAGGTACGGAGGGTCCGGGTGTGCTGCCGGTTCGGCATGTAGAGCATGAACATGCGGGTCCCGAAGATGCTCAGCCTCCAGTCGTCCAGCGTGGTCACCACGGCGCCGCGCCGCAGGTCATCCTGGACGACGTAGTCCGGCACCAGGCCGATGCCGAGGCCGGCGAGCACGGCCTGGCGCAGGAAGAGGAAGTTCTCGGAGATCAGTGTCGGCTCCAGGATCACCTCCCGCCGTTCCTCGCCCTGGTAGGCGGACACCCGCAACTGCCGCCCGATCACCGCCGCGGTGACGACCGGTGCACGCTGGAGTTCGTCGAGCTGCATGGGCAGGCCGTGCGCCTCGGCGTATTCGCTGGAAGCGCAGGCCACGTAGCGCACCGGCCCCAGTTCGCGCGCGACCAGGTTCTGCGGCGGCTCGGGAATCACGCGGATCGCGATGTCGACCTCGTCGCGCAGCAGGTCCTCGATGCGGTTCTCGAAGAGCACGTCCAGCACGATGCCTGGATAGCGCCGCTTGAAGTCGATGAGCCATTCCGACATCACCAACTGCCCGTAGCCGCTGGGCACACTCAGCCGCACGCGGCCCTGCAGGCTCTGGCCCAAGGTTGAGACCGACTCCTTGGCGGCCAGCAGTTCGCTTTGGATGGCAAGGCCGTGCTGGTACAGGCGCAGGCCGATCTCCGTCGGCTCGGCACGTCGCGTGGTGCGCCGCACCAGCTGGGCGCCAACGGAGCGCTCCAGCTGGTTCAGGTGATAGCTCACGTTGGCGCGGCTCATCTTGAGCCGACGCGCCGCCGCGCTCAGGTTGCCGGCGTCGAGAATCTCCACCAGCAGGGTCAGCGATTGCACATCCATGCGCGGCATTCTGTCAAGAATTCTTTGACAGTCTGTCAATCGGCAATGCAATTGTCAAAGAGTTGAGCCGGGTCAACAATGCCGGGTTCATCTCGCAAAAGAGCCGCTCGGCTCGCCACCGGAAACCTGCCCATGGCCACGCTCCCCCTTCCTGCTTCCATCTCACCCGTCAGCTTCCAGCGCCAGGGCAATGTGCTGGTGGTGACCATCGACAACCCGCCCGTGAACGCGCTGGGCGTGGACGTGCGCCGCGGCCTCGTGGCTGCGATGGACGCGGCCGCAACAGACAGCGCGGCGACAACGGTGCTGATCGTCGGCGCGGGGCGCAACTTCATCGCCGGCGCCGACATCCGCGAATTCGGCAAGCCACCCCAGCCGCCTTCGCTGCCCGAGGTCTGCGCCCGCATCGAAGACTGCGGCAAGCCTGTGATCGCGGCCATCCATGGCGCGGCGTTGGGCGGCGGGCTGGAGATCGCTCTGTCGGCGCACTACCGCCTCGCCGTGCCGTCCGCCAAGCTGGGCCTGCCCGAGGTGCAGCTCGGCCTGATGCCCGGCGCCGGCGGCACGCAGCGCGCGCCCCGTCTGGTCGGCGTGAAGGCCGCTCTGGAGTTGATGCTCACCGGCCGCCATGCCGGCGCCAAGGAAGCGCTGGCACTCGGCCTGGTCGACCGCCTGGGCGAAGGCACGGACGCGCTGGCCGAAGGCCTTGCCTATGCGCAGGAGCTCGCCGCCGCCAAGGCCCCGGTGCGCCGCACGCGAGACGCCAAGGCACTGGTCGAGACCGGCGCGCAGCGCGCAGCCCTCGAAGCCGCACGCGCCGACACCGCGAAGAAGAGCCGCGGCCTTTTCTCGCCCATGAAGATCGTCGACGCCGTCGAGGCCGCGCTGGACACGCCCTTCGACGAAGGCATGGCGCTGGAACGCAAACTCTTCCTGCAATGCATCGACAGCCCGCAACGCGCCGGCTTGATCCACGCCTTCTTCGCCGAGCGCGAAGTGCAGAAGGCGCCCGAGACGAAGAGCGCCAGGCCGCGCCCCCTGGAGAGCGCTGGCATCGTCGGCGGCGGGACCATGGGCGCGGGCATCGCGGTGGCGATGCTCGATGCCGGCATTCCGGTGACCATGATCGAGCGCGACGAGGCCAGCCTCGCGCGCGGCCGCGCGCACGTCGAGAAGGTCTATGACGGGCTGATCCAGAAGGGCCGCATGACGGCCGAAGCCAAGGCCGCCGTGATGGCGCGCTTCAGCGGCGCCACCGCGTACGACGCGCTGGCGCGGGCCGACATCGTGGTCGAGGCCGTGTTCGAGGACATGGCGGTCAAGAAGTCCGTCTTCGCCGAGCTCGCCCGCGTCTGCAAGCCCGGCGCGGTGCTGGCCACCAACACCTCCTACCTCGACATCGATGAGATCGCGGCCAGCATCTCGCGGCCAGCCGACGTGGTGGGCCTGCATTTCTTCTCGCCAGCCAACATCATGAAGCTGCTGGAGATCGTGGTGCCCGCCAAGGTGAGCGCCGACGTCGTCGCCACCGGCTTCGAACTCGCGAAGAAGCTGAAGAAGGTGCCCGTGCGCGCGGGCGTGTGCGACGGCTTCATCGGCAACCGCATCCTCGCGGTGTACCGGCAGGCGGCCGACCACATGATGGAAGACGGCGCCTCGCCTTACCAGATCGACAAGGCCGTGCGCGACTTTGGTTACCCGATGGGCCCGTTCCAGGTGTCGGACCTCGCCGGCGGCGACATCGGCTGGGCCACGCGCAAGCGGAAGGCCGCGACGCGCGATCCGGCGGCGCGCTACGTGCAGATCGCCGACCGCATCTGCGAGCGAGGCTGGTTCGGTCAGAAGACCGGGCGTGGCTATTACCTCTACGCCGAAGGCGCGCGCGCCGGCACGCCGGACCCGGAAGTCACGGCCATCATCGACGCCGAGCGCCAGCGCGCGGGCGTGACGCCGCGCGAGTTCAGCGACGAGGAAATCATGCGCCGCTACATGGCCGCGATGGTCAACGAGGGAGCAAACGTCGTGCACCAGCGCATCGCGCTGCGGCCGCTGGACGTGGACGTGGCCTTCCTCCACGGCTACGGCTTCCCGCGCCATCGCGGCGGGCCGATGAAGTACGCCGACACCGTGGGCCTGCCGAAGGTGCTGGCCGACATTCGAGAGTTCGCGAAGGCCGACCCTGTCTTCTGGAAGCCCTCGCCGCTGCTGGTCGAGCTGGTGGAACGCGGCGCCGATTTCTCGAGCCTCAATCAATCCGAGTAAGCCCCTTCACAGACGAGGAGACAACACCATGCGCGAAGCCGTCATCGTTTCAACCGCACGCACGCCGCTCACCAAGGCGCACCGTGGCGAATTCAACATCACGCCCGGCCCGACGCTGGCCGCCTTCGCGGTGCGCGCGGCGGTGGAGCGCGCGGGCATCGACCCGGCGCTGATCGAGGACGCGATCCTCGGCTGCGGCTATCCGGAAGGCACGACGGGACGCAACATCGGGCGTCAGAGCGTGATCCGCGCCGGCCTGCCGATCTCGATCGCGGGCACCACGGTCAACCGCTTCTGCGCCTCGGGCCTGCAGGCCATCGCGATGGCGGCGGGCCGCATCGTCGTGGAGGGTGCGCCGGCCATGATCGCGGGCGGCGTCGAAAGCATCTCGCAGATCCGCACGCGCAGCGCAACGGACAGCGGCGACAGCGGCATGGACCCGTGGATCGTCGAGCACAAGCCCGCGCTCTACATGGCGATGATCGAGACCGCCGATATCGTCGCGCAGCGATACGGCATCAGTCGCGAAGCGCAGGACCGCTTCTCGGCCGAGAGCCAGCGCAAGACCGAGGAGGCGCAGCTCGCCGGCCGCTACCGCGAGGAGATCGTCTCGTGCACCACCACCATGGCCGTGACAGACAAGGAAACCAAGGCCGTCACGCACCGCGAGGCGACCATCGACGTCGACACCTGCAACCGCCGCGGTACGACCTATGAGGCGCTGGCCAAGCTGGCGCCGGTGATGGGGCCGGACAAGTTCATCACCGCCGGCAACGCCTCCCAGCTTTCCGACGGTGCCTCGGCCTGCGTGCTGATGGAAGCGAAGGAAGCCGAGCGCGCCAACCTGAAGCCGCTGGGCGCCTTCCGTGGCCTGGCGGTCGCGGGCTGCGAGCCGGACGAGATGGGCATCGGCCCGGTCTTCGCGGTGCCGAAGCTGCTGGCGCGCAATGGGCTCAAGGTCGACGACATCGACCTGTGGGAACTCAACGAGGCCTTCGCCTCGCAATCCATCTACTGCCAGGAAAAGCTGGGCATCCCCTCGGAGCGTCTCAACGTCGATGGCGGCGCGATCTCGATCGGCCATCCCTTCGGCATGACGGGCGCGCGCCTGGCGGGCCACGTGCTCATCGAAGGCCGCCGGCGCGGCGCGAAGTACGCGGTGGTGACGATGTGCATCGCCGGCGGCATGGGCGCGGCGGGCCTGTTCGAGATCTTCTGAGGAGACGGCCGTGGACCTGAACTTCACCCCCGAGGAAGAAGCCTTCCGCGACGAGATACGCGCCTTTCTCGCGGACAAGCTGCCAAGGCGGCTGTCGGACAAGGTCGCCGCCGGCCAGCACCTCGGCAAGGCCGACATGCGGCAGTGGCATGCACTCCTCAACGAACGCGGCTGGCTGGCGAACCACTGGCCCGAACAGTACGGCGGCCCGGGCTGGACGGCGGTGGAGAAGTTCATCTTCGAGACCGAGTGCGCACTCGCGCATGCGCCACGCATCGTGCCCTTCGGCGTGAACATGCTGGGGCCGGTGCTGATCAAGTTCGGCAGCGAGGCGCAGAAGCGGCATTGGCTGCCGCGCATCCTCGATGGCTCCGACTGGTGGTGCCAGGGCTACTCGGAACCGGGAGCGGGCTCGGACCTCGCCTCCGTCAAGACATCCGCCGTGCGCGGCACGGACGCGCAAGGCGAGCACTACATCGTCAACGGCCAGAAGACCTGGACCACGCTGGGCCAGCACGCCAACATGATCTTCTGCCTGGTGCGCACGAACCGCGAGGCCAAGAAGCAGGAAGGCATCAGCTTCCTGCTGGTCGACATGCAGTCGCCGGGTGTCGAGGTGCGGCCGATCATCACGCTCGACGGCGAGCACGAGGTGAACGAGGTGTTCTTCTCCGACGTGCGCGTGCCGGCCGAGAACCTGGTGGGCGAGGAGGACAAGGGCTGGACCTGCGCCAAGTACCTGCTGACCTACGAGCGCACCAACATCGCGGGCATCGGCTTCTCGGTGGCCGCGCTCGAACAGCTCAAGGCCATCGCCGCGAAGCAGGTGAAGCACGGCCGGCCGCTGGCGGACGACCCGGCCTTCGCGGCGCGCCTGGCGCGCGTGGAGATCGACCTGGAAAACATGAAGACGACCAACCTGCGCGTGATCGCGGCCGTGGCCGGCGGCGGCGTGCCGGGGGCGGAGAGCTCGATGCTCAAGATCCGGGGAACGGAGATCCGGCAGGAGATCTCGTCACTGATCCGCCGCGCGATGGGGCCTTACGCGCGGCCCTTCGTCGAAGCGGCACTGGAAGAAGGCTTCGACGGCGAGCCCGTCGGCCCCGCCTACGCCGTGTCCGCCGCATCGCGCTACTTCAACAACCGCAAGCTGTCGATCTTCGGTGGCTCGAACGAGATCCAGAGGAACATCATCTCCAAGATGATCCTCGGCCTGTGAGGCAACCGTCATGAACTTCGAACACACCGAAGACCGGCGCATGCTCGCCGACAGTCTGAACCGCTTCATCTCCGAGCAGTACGCCTTCGAGACGCGCGACCGCATCGCGAAGTCCGAGCATGGCTTCAGCCCGGAGATCTGGCGGCAGTTCGCCGACCTGGGCGTGATCGGCGCGCTCTTCAGCGAGGCCGACGGCGGCTTCGGCGGCGGGGGCTTCGATTTGACCGTGGTCTTCGAGGCGCTGGGCCGTGGCCTTGTGGTCGAGCCGCTGCTCGGCGCCGTGATGGCGGGCGAGGCGATCGCCGCCGCGGGCAGCGTGGCGCAGAGGGCGAGGCTGGCGGCGCTCATCGACGGCAGCGCCGTCGCGGCCTTCGCCCACGACGAGCCGCAGACGCACTACGAACTCTCGCGCGTGCGCACGCGCGCCGAGCGCATCGGCGACGGCTGGCGGCTCAGCGGCCACAAGGCGGCGGTGCCGCAGGGCGGGCAGGCGGACTTCTTCGTGGTCTCGGCGCGCAGCTCGGGCGCGGTCGACGATGAAGCCGGCATTTCACTCTTCATCGTCGCCGCCGGCACACCCGGCCTCTCGGTGCGCGGCATGCCCGCGATCGATGGCGGCCGTGTCGCGGAGCTGCATTTCGAAGGCGTCAGGCTCGCGGCGGATGCGCTGCTCGGCGTCGAGGGCCAGGGCCATGCGACGCTGGAACGCGCCATCGGTCGCGGCGTGCTCGCCCTGTGCGCCGAGGCGCTCGGCGCGATGGAGGCCGCCAAGGCCGCGACGCTGGAGTACCTGCGCACGCGCAGGCAATTCGGCATGTTCATCGGCAGCTTCCAGGCGCTGCAGCACCGCATGGCCGACTTGCTGCTGGAGATCGAGCAGGCACGCTCGGCCGTGATCAATGCGGCCGCCGCGATCGACGCGGCGCGCGGCGCGCGCGAGCGCGCGCTGTCCGCCGCGAAGATGAGCATCGGCCGCATCGGTGCGCTGGTGGCGGAGGAAAGCATCCAGATGCACGGCGGCATCGGCATGACATGGGAGCTTCCGCTCGCCCACTACGCCAAGCGCCTGGTGATGATCGACCACCAGCTCGGCGACGAAGACCACCACCTGCAGCGCTACATTGCCCTCGGCCGCCAAGCCGTCGCCTGAGGGACGCCGCCGGGGGCAGCGGCCTGCGCGGAGGGTGCATCATCGGGCCTCCGCCCAGGAGACAAGACAATGAGCCGCCCCAGCGAGATCCGCATCGCCGCGCCCTTCGGCGCCCCCGCCCCCGTCCGCGGCCTCGCGGACATCCGCCGCATCGAGGCGACACCGCTGCACGAGGCGCTGACGGTGCGCAGCACCTACGAGATCTTCCGCAACGCCGGCGCGGCTTTCGGCGACAAGACCGCGCTCACTTTCCTGCGCACGGGCGAGCCGGAGGACGAGCCCATCCGATGGTCGTACGCGGAATTGCTCGCAGGCATCCACCAGACCGCGAACCTGCTGCACTCGCTCGGCGTCGGCCCGCGGGATGCCGTCGCGGTGCTGTTGCCCGGCTGCCTCGAATACCACCTCGCGCTCTGGGGCGGCGCGGCCGCCGGCATCGTGCAGCCGCTCAATCCGCTGCTGACCGACGAGAAGCTGGTGTCGCTGATGAACGCGGCGCAGGCCAAGGTGCTGATCGCCTACGGCTCGGACAGCGAATCCGGCATGTGGTCGAAGGCAATGCGCCTGCGCGAAGAGGTGCCGAGCCTGACGACGGTGCTGCGCGTGGCGCCGCACGACGAGGCGCCGGGCAGCGAGGGCACCCTGCCCCCGGGCGTGCTGGACTTCCGCACCGCACGGGCAGGCCAGGCCGCCGACCGCCTCGTGAGCGGCCGCGACATCGCGTCCTCCGACATCGCCGCCTACTTCCACACCGGCGGCACCACCGGCGCACCCAAGCTCGCCCGCCACAGCCACGGCGCGCAGGTCTTCACCGCGTGGGCCAGCGTGCAGATGACGGGCCAGGGGCCAACGGACATCGCCATCAACGGCTATCCGCTCTTCCACGTCGCGGGCGTCCTGCCGGCCTCGCTGGCGGCACTCTCGGCCGGCGTGGAGGTCATCATCCCCACCACCGCCCTGATGCGCAACAAGACAGTGCTCGCCAACTACTGGCGGCTGGTCGAGAAGTACCGGCCCACCACGCTGTCGGCCGTGCCGACGGTGCTCGCGGCGCTGGCGAACGTGCCATTGGACGGCGCGGACATCTCGTCGATCCGCTACTGCCGCACCGGCGCCGCCGTGCTCTCGCCCGAACTCTCCGCACGCTTCGAGCGGCTCTTCGGCCTGCACGTGCACGAGAGCCTGGGCATGACGGAGATGGCCGGGATCTCGACCATCACGCCGCCGGGCGTCGTCGGGCCGGCGGGCTGCGTCGGCTTCCGGCTGCCGCACACACGGATGCGCATCGTGGCGCTCGACGAACACGGCAACGCCAGCGACCGCGAACTGCCGCCGGGCGAGCAGGGCATGGTGCTTTTCAAGTCGCCGAACCTGTTCTCGGGCTTCCTGGAGGCGGCCGACAACGCCCGCGCCTTCACCGCCGACGGCTGGCTGGCCACCGGCGACCTGGGCTGGATCGACGTCGAAGGGCGACTCAACCTCACGGGACGCTCGAAGGACTTGATCATCCGCAGCGGCCACAACATCGACCCGAAGGTGATCGAGGACGCGCTGGGCGCGCACCCCGCCGTGCAACTCTGCGCCGCGGTCGGGGCGCCGGACGCGTACGCGGGCGAACTGCCGGTGATCTTCGCGACCCTGGTGCCGGGCGCCTCGGCCACGGAGGCCGAGTTGCTCGACTTCACCGCCGCACGCGTGGACGAGGCGCCCGCGAAGCCGAAATCCGTGATCGTCATCGAGCACATGCCGATGACCAACGTCGGCAAGATCTACAAGCCCGAGCTGCGAGCCATGGCGGCGCGCAAGGTCGCCGAGGCGATGGTCGAGGAAGCCTGCGCTGCGCTCGGCGTCGCGGGGCCTGCCCGGCCACGGGTGCAGGCCGACGGCGACAGCGCGCTCAAGGTCGTCGTGGACGAGGCCGCGGCCGGCGCGCTCGCGCAGCCGCTGCGGGCACGACTGCGCCAGGCCCTGGGCCGCCTTCCCTTCAAGACCGCCGTCCTCTAGCTGGGTAACCCCCGATGGAAGAAAGGACATAGGCCGCTACGATCCGGCCTGTTTTTCTCCTGCTTCTCCCGATGTCCCCTCCCAACGAGTCCGGCCCGGTGCTGGACGCCGCCAGCCCGATCCCTCCAGAAATCGAAGCCGCCGACGAGCCGACGCGCGTGCCCCTCGCGATCGAGGACTGGGCCACGGTGGTCATCATGGGCCTGCTCGCCTGCATCACCTTCGCCAACGTGCTGGTGCGCTACTTCACCGACTCCTCCTTCGCCTGGACCGAGGAGTTCTCCGTGGTGCTGATGATCCTGCTCGCGCTGGTGGCCGGCTCGGCCGCGGTGGCCCGGGACCGGCACATCCGCATCGAGTACTTCTCCGACGGCGGCTCGATGGCGCGGCGCAAGCGGCTCGCGCAGTTCGGCGCGGCGATGGTGGCGATCCTCTTCTTCCTGATCGCCGCGCTCAGCGTGCGCGTGGTGTGGGACGACTATCGCTTCGAGGAGACCTCGCCCGGCATCGGCGTGCCACAGTGGTGGTATTCGATCTGGCTGCCCATCGTCTCGCTGGCGATCGCGCTGCGCGCCGTGGGCCTCTTCGTGCGGCGCGGACGCAAGACCAACTACGCGGGCACGGACCGATGATCCCCGCCCTCCTCTTCGCCGGTTTCGTCGTGATGATGCTGGTCGGGGTGCCGATCGGCGCGGCGCTCGGGCTGGCGGGCGCGGTCGCCATCGGGCTGGCCAATGCCGACGCGCAGTGGTTCGGCCTGCTGGCCGTGCCGCAGAACTTCTATGCGGGCCTGGGCAAGTATCCGCTGCTCGCGATCCCGATGTTCGTGCTGGTCGGCTCCATCTTCGACCGCTCGGGCGTGGCGCTGCGGCTGGTCAATTTCGCCATCGCGATCGTCGGGCGCGGCCCGGGCATGCTGCCGCTGGTGGCGATCCTGGTCGCGATGTTCCTCGGCGGCATCTCGGGCTCGGGCCCGGCCAATGCAGCCGCGGTGGGCGCGGTGATGATCGCGGCCATGTCGCGCGCGGGCTATCCCGATGCCTACTCGGCCAGCGTGGTGGGCGCGGCCGCGGCGACCGACATCCTGATCCCGCCCTCGGTCGCCTTCATCGTCTATTCGGTGCTGGTGCCCGGCGCCTCGGTGCCGGCGCTGTTCGCGGCCGGCATGATCCCCGGCGTGCTGGCCGGCATCGCGCTGATCGTCCCGGCCGTGTGGCTGGCGCGCAAGCACAAGATGGGCGCGCTCGAATCGAGCCTGCCGCGTCCGCCCTTCTGGAAGAGCTTTCGCGAGGCGATCTGGGGCCTGGCGGCGCCGGTGCTGATCCTCGGCGGCATGCGCGCCGGGCTCTTCACGCCGACCGAGGCCGCCGTGGTGGCGGTGTTCTACGGCCTCTTCGTGGGCATGGCGATCCACCGCACGATCAAGGTCCGCGACCTGTTCGTGATCCTGCGTGAATCGGGCGAGCTCTCGGCCGTGATCCTGCTGGTCGTGTCGCTCGCGGGCATCTTCGCGTACTCGCTCTCGACGCTGGGCGTGATCGATCCGGTGACACGCGCGATCGTCAACTCCGGCCTGGGCGAGTACGGCGTGCTCTCGCTGCTGATCCTGCTGCTGATCACGGTCGGCATGTTCCTGGACGGGGTCTCGATCTTCCTGATCTTCGTGCCGCTGCTGTGGCCGATCGTGCAGTACTACAAGTGGGACCCGGTGTGGTTCGGCGTCATCCTCACGCTCAAGGTCGCGCTCGGACAGTTCACGCCTCCGCTGGCCGTGAACCTGATGGTTTCGTGCCGCATCGCCAACGTGCGCATGGAAGAGACGGTGCGCTGGGTCGGCTGGATGCTGTTCGCGATGTTCCTCGTGATGGTGGCGGTCATCATCTGGCCCGAGCTCGCCCTGTGGCTGCCACGCAAGCTGGGGTATTGAGATGACCCCCAGGCTTGCCCACTTCGTGTGGCCGCCCTCCCCCATGCAGGGGACGATGCCTGCGGCCCGGCGGAGCCGGTTCCGCGGCATCTCTGGCATCGGACTGGTGTGGTCGCTGCTGGTTGTTCGTTGTTCATATAAGGAGACTGGTTCATGAGATTGCGTCGTTCCCTTCTCGGCCTGCTGGCCGTTGCCGCCGCGCTCGGCGGCTTCTCGGTGGCCGCGCCCGCGCAGGGCTACAAGGCCGAGTACAAGATGTCGCTGGTGCTCGGGCCGCCCACGCCCTGGGGCCAGGCCGGCAAGATCTGGGCGGACCTGGTGAAGGAGCGCACGCAGGGCCGCATCAACATCAAGCTGTACCCCGGCGTCTCGCTGATCCAGGGCGACCAGACGCGCGAGTTCAGCGCGCTGCGCCAGGGCGTGATCGACATGGCCGTGGGCTCGACCATCAACTGGTCGCCGCAGGTGAAGCAGCTCAACCTGTTCTCCATGCCCTTCCTGATGCCCGACTACGCGGCCATCGACGCGCTGACGCAGGGCGAGGTGGGCAAGGAAATCTTCAGGACGCTCGACAAGTCCGGCGTGGTGCCGCTCGCCTGGGGCGAGAACGGCTTCCGCGAGATCACCAACTCCAAGAAGCCGATCAAGTCACCGGAAGACCTGAAGGGCATGAAGATCCGCGTGGTGGGCTCGCCCATCTATTCCGACATGTTCACCGCGCTGGGGGCCAACCCGACGCAGATGAGCTGGGCCGACGCGCAGCCCGCGCTCGCGAGCGGCGCGGTGGACGGGCAGGAGAACCCGCTGTTCCTCTTCACCGTGCTGAAGATGCACACGGTGGGCCAGAAGTTCGTGACCACCTGGGGCTACGTGGCCGACCCGCTGGTGTTCGTGGTGAACAAGGAGATCTGGGCCTCGTGGACACCGGCCGACCAGGCCATCGTGCGGCAGGCCGCGCTGGACGCCGGCAAGGAAGAGATCGCGATCGCGCGCAAGGGACTGGTCGAGGCCGGCAAGCCGGTGCTCAAGGACATCGAGGGCATGGGCGTGACCGTGACCTCGCTGAGCCCGGCCGAGCGGGATGCGTTCGTGAAGGCGACGCGGCCCGTGTACGAGAAGTGGAAGGGCACCGTCGGCACGGACCTCGTGACAAGGGCGGAGAAAGCGATCGCCGCACGCGCGAAGTAAGCGCCGCGAGCCCAGGAAAAAGCCCCGCAAGCGGGGCTTTTTCATTCCAGCAGGTGCCGCCGATCCGGCTCCGCCGGTCGGCCGGCACCGCCCCCGGCAGGGGGTAGGCGAAGCGACACGAAGTGCGCGCAGCCTGGGGGCGAGCTCAATGCTGCAGGATCTTGTTGAGGAAATCCTTCGTCCGGGGTTGTCGATTCTCGGGATGACTGAAGAACTCGTCCTTGGAGCAATCTTCCAGGATCTTCCCGCCCACGTCGATGAAGATCACCCGGCTCGCCACCTTGCGCGCAAAGCCCATCTCGTGCGTGACCACCATCATGGTCATGCCTTCCTTGGCCAGCGAGACCATCACGTCCAGCACCTCACCCACCATCTCGGGGTCGAGCGCCGAGGTCGGCTCGTCGAAGAGCATGACGATCGGGTCCATGCTCAGCGCACGGGCGATGGCCACGCGCTGCTGCTGGCCGCCGGAGAGCTGTCCGGGGAACTTGTCCTTGTGCGCCATCAGGCCCACGCGGTCGAGCATCTTGAGGCCGCGCGTCTTGGCTTCCTCCGGGCTGCGGCCCAGCACCTTGATCTGCGCGATCGTCAGGTTCTCGGTCACCGAGAGATGGGGGAACAGCTCGAAGTGCTGGAACACCATGCCCACCTTCGAGCGCAGCTTCGGCAGGTTGGTCTTCGGGTCGTGCAGCGCGATGCCGTTGACCGTGATCTCGCCCTTCTGGAAGGGCTCCAGCGCGTTCACCGTCTTGATGAGCGTGGACTTGCCCGAGCCCGAGGGTCCGCACACGACCACCACGTCGCCCTTGGCGATGCTGACCGAGCAGTCGTTGAGCACCTGCACCGGGCCGTACCACTTGGAAACGTTCTTGATTTCGATCATGTTGTCGGCCATTTCAAAACTCTCCGTTCATTGTGTTCATCGGATGATCGCGATTTTCTTGTGCAGGCGCTTCACCAGGTAGGACAAGGCATAGCACATGATGAAGTAGACGACCGCCGCGAGCAGGTAGGCCTCGATCGGGCGGCCGAAGTTCTTGCCCGCCGTCTCGAAGCCCTTGAGCATGTCGTAGGCGCCGATGGCGTAGACCAGCGAGGTGTCCTGGAACAGGATGATGGTCTGCGTGAGCAGCACCGGCAGCATGTTGCGGAAGGCCTGCGGCAGGATCACCAGCTTCATGTTCTGGCCGTAGGTCATGCCCACCGCCTGGCCCGCGTAGACCTGGCCGCGAGGGATCGACTGGATGCCCGCGCGCATGATCTCGCTGAAGTAGGCCGCCTCGAAGGCGATGAAGGTGATCACGGCCGAGATCTCGGAGCGGTAGTTGGCGCCCCATGCCCCGAAGAACGAATAGAACGAACCCGGCACGAGCAGGAAGAACCACAGGATCACCATCACCAGCGGGATGCTGCGCATGCCGTTGACGTAGACCGCCGCGGGCGCATCGAGCCACTTCTTGCCCGACAGGCGCATCAGCGCCAGGATCGTGCCGAAGATCACGCCGCCGATGGTGGCGACGATCGTCAGCATGATGCTGAAGTAGAAGCCCTTGACGACGAAGTTGCTGATGACTTCCCAGTTGTAGAAGGAAAGGTCGAGATTCATTGCGCCTCCTGCCGGGCCGCCCCAAGGGAAGCGCACGCCCCCTCGGGGGACGGTGAAACCGCGAAGCGGCGAACGTGGGAGTACTTCATCTCAGTGCCCCCCGCCGCCGCTGGCGGACACGATGAAGCCCGGAACCCGTGTCTTCTTCTCGACGAACGCCATCAGCCGGTTGATCGCGAAGGCGGAGATCACGTAGAGCGCCGTCACGGCCAGGTAGACCTCGATGCCGCGCGAGGTTTCCTCCTGCGCCTGCATCGCGAACATCGTGAGCTCGGTGACCGACACGGCGAAGGCGACGGACGAGTTCTTGAAGATGTTCATCGTCTCGCTCGTGAGCGGCGGGATGATGATGCGGTAGGCCATCGGCAGGATGACGTAGCGGTAGTACTGCGGCGTGGTGAAGCCCACCGCCATGCCCGCATAGCGCTGGCCCTTGGGCAGCGCCTGGATGCCGGAGCGCACCTGCTCGGCGATCCGCGCCGAGGTGAAGAAGCCCAGCGCCAGCACCACCAGGATGAAGCTGGGCACGTCCTTCATGGGCGGCACGAGCGCGGGTATCACGTGGTACCAGAGGAAGATCTGCACCAGCAGCGGGATGTTGCGGAACAGCTCCACCCATGCATTGCCCAGCCGGATGAGGATGGGGCTGTCGGGCAGCGTTCGGATGATGCCGACCAGCGAACCCAGCACCAACGCGACGATCAGCGCGAGCAGCGCCACCGACACCGTCCAGCCCCAGGCCGACAGCATCCATTCCCAGTAGGTCGGGTATTTCCCTCCAGGGTCCTGCAAGAAGACCTGCCAATCCCAGTTCGATCCCATCGAAGACTCCTATTTTTATTGCGAAATCTGTTTTTGAGCGTGTCTGAAAGCAAACGCCCGCCGGAAGTGGCGGGCGTTGCGCGGTGACCGGCGCTCGAATTACTTCTTGGCGTAGTCTTCCATCGGCTTGTCGTTGGGATTCGCCCAGGCCGCCTTGGTCGCGTCCGACAGCGGCAGGCCGATCTTGACGTTCGCCGGCGGGATCGGCTGGATGAACCACTTGTCCCACAGCTTGGCCAGCTCGCCCGACTTGATCTGCGCCTTGATGCTGTCGTCCACGGCCTTCTTGAAGGCCGGGTCATCCTTGCGGATCATGATCGCGATGGGCTCGACGCTCAGCACTTCGCCGACGATCTTGTAGTCGGCCGGCGACTTGGACTTGGCGATGTTGGACGCCAGGATGGAGCCGTCCATCACGAAAGCGTCGGCACGGCCGGACTCGAGCAGCAGGAAGCTGTCGGAGTGGTCCTTGCCGTAGAG
>CBIHOG010000051.1:0-38565 GCA_966211435.1 uncultured Variovorax sp.
GCCTCCTCGACCTGCGTCTCAGCCATCTGCCTCCGGTTCCCACGCACGAGCCCTCAGCGCAGGGCTCGCGCTCGACGTCCGCGGTCCCCATGCTCGACAACGGCCACCTGGGGCGCTGACAACTGGCTGGCTGGCGTAGCGATGGCACGGGCGGCCGCGCCCCGGGCCGCATCGACTTGAAGTCCGCACAGCGGTATTCGGCCTTGCGCGAGTAACGCACGCGACAAGGTGGGCAACCAAAGGATGAGTGTTTTCCCGTGAAAGGGCCCACAAGGCGGCGGCGGCCATTGAGCGCCGCCGAAGCTCGTTCCAGAATGGCCCGCATCCGCCCCGAAGCAGGTGCCGCGGGGCCGGGTTCCACCGCCCGCCGAAGCCATCCCGAACGCATCCCATGGACGTCTTCCTCCAGCAGATCCTCAACGGCCTGACCCTCGGCGGCATCTACAGCCTCGTCGCGCTCGGGCTCACCCTGGTCTACGGCATCCTCCACGTGCCGAACTTCGCGCATGGCGCGTTCTACATGGCGGGCGCCTTCGCGTCCTTCCAGCTGATGAACGCATGGGGCTTCAACTATTGGGTGGCGATGCTGGGCTCGGCGCTGTGCGTGGCGGCGCTGTCGGTGCTGGCCGAGCGGCTGGTGTTCCACCCGCTGCGCCATGCGACCGGCCTGCATCCGATGGTGGCGGCCATCGGCATGCTGCTGACGCTCGAAGCGGCCGCGCAGGCCATCTGGGGCGCCGACTTCCACCGCATGCAGACGCCCTACACCGGCATCATCGACATGGGCGGCGTGGTCGCGCCGGTGCAGCGGCTGCTGATCATCGCGGCCGCCTTCGGGCTGATGCTGGTGCTGCAGCTCTTTCTCAAGAAGACGGTGGTGGGCTCGACCATCATCGCGATGGCGCAGAACCGCGACGGCGCCTCGCTGGTGGGCATCGACGCCAACCGCGTGGCGATGCTGACTTTCGCCATCGCGGGCGCGCTCGCCGCGATCGCCGCCACGCTCTATGCGCCGATCAACCTGGTGTACCCGGCGATGGGCCATCTCGTGATCACCAAGGCCTTCGTGATCATCATCCTGGGTGGCATGGGCAGCGTGCCCGGCGCCATCGTGGGCGGGCTCATCATCGGCTTCGCCGAGAGCTTCGGTGCCTTCTACATCTCGACCGACTACAAGGACATCATCGCCTTCGTGCTGCTGGTCGTGATCCTGTCGCTGCGGCCGCAGGGGCTCTTCACCAAGGCGGGGCGCTGACATGAAATACCTCCAGGGCAGGTCGGGCTGGAGCCTGTTGTTCATCGCAGGCCTGGCCTTCCCCTTCGTCGCGGGCAACGACTACCACCTGACGGTGATGTCGACGGCCTACATCTTCGCCATCGCGACGGTCGGGCTCAACCTGATCACGGGCTACACGGGACAGTTCAACCTCGCGCACAGCGGCTTCATGGCGGTCGGGGCCTACACCGTGGGCATCCTCACGGTCGACTACCAGATGCCCTTCTGGAGCGCCTTCGCGCTCTCCGGCGTGATGGCCGCCGCCGTCGGCTTCTTCGTCGGCGTCGTGTCGCTGCGGCTCAAGGGCCACTTCTTCTCGATCTTCACGATGTGTGTCGGCTACATCATGTTCCTGCTGATCGAGAAGTGGGAGAGCCTCACGCACGGCACGGTCGGCATCATCGGCATCCCGGTGCCCACGGCGATCGGCCCGATCAGCTTCGACTCGCCACGTTCGCTCTACTACATGGTGTTCTTCTTCCTGGTGGTGGGGATGTGGGTGATGCACCGCATCGTCCACTCGCTCCTGGGCCGCACCTTCATGGCGATCCGCAACGGCGACGAACTGGCGGAGTCGCTGGGCATCAACCTGATGCGCAACAAAGTGCTGGCCTTCATGCTGTCCGTGGCCTATGCGGGCTTCGCGGGCGGGCTGTACGCGGGCTTCGTGCGATTCCTCGGGCCGGATCTCGCGGCGATCGAGAACACCTTCAACATGACGATGTACATGTTGGTGGGCGGCCTGGGCACGCTGGTCGGGCCGCTACTGGGCGCGGTGGCGATGCCGTGGCTCACGCAGTACCTGCAGTTCCTCCAGGAGTTGCGCTACCTGGTCTTCGGGCCGATCCTGGTGCTGCTGGTGATCTTCATGCCGCACGGCATCGTGGGCACCTACCTCGGATGGCGCGCGCGGCGCGGGGCGCTTGAGATGGCCGCCGCCGCGCCGACGGCCGCCGCATCGGGCAACCGCGCCAAGGGCACGACCAGCGCAGCCGTCGCGCAAGGAGGCCGCGGTGCTTGAGATCACCCACCTCGGCAAGCGCTTCGGCGGCCTGGCCGCCGTCAACGACGTGAGCACCACCGTCGAGGCCGGCAAGATCAACGCGATCATCGGGCCCAACGGCGCGGGCAAGACCACCTTCTTCAACCTGATCAGCGGCGTGCATCGGCCGAGCGCGGGAAAGATCCTCTTCAAGGGACAGGACGTGACCGATCTGCGCGCCGACCAGGTCGCGCGGCTCGGCGTCTCGCGCACCTTCCAGAGCACCACGCTCTTCGACATGGCGACGGTGCTCGACAACCTCATCGTCGGCCACCGGCTGCGCACGCGCTCCGGCCTGCTCGACGTGCTCTTCAACTCGCGCCGGCTGCAGCAGGAGGAGCGCGTGTGCCGCGAGAAGGCGCGCGCCGCGCTCGACTTCGTCGGCCTCTCGCGCCTCGGCAGCCGGCTGGCCGGCGACATCTCGCAGGAGGAACGCAAGCGCGTGGCCTTCGCGCTCGCGCTCTCGACCGACCCGACCCTGGTGCTGCTGGACGAGCCGGCGGGCGGTGTGAACCCGGAGGAGACCGAAGGCCTCGCGGAGCTGATCCGCAAGATGGTGCGCAGCGGCCTGACTGTGTGCCTGATCGAACACAAGATGGACATGATCATGCGGCTGGCGGACAAGATCATGGTGCTGAACTACGGCGAGAAGATCGCCGAGGGCACGCCGGCGGAGATCCGCGCGAACCCGGCCGTGATCGACGCCTACCTGGGGAGTGAACATGCTGACGCTTGACAAGGTCTCGCTCAGCTACGGCAGCTTCCGCGCGCTCGACGGCGTGAGCCTGCATGCGCGCGATGGCGAGCTGGTGGTGCTGCTGGGCGCCAACGGCGCGGGCAAGAGTTCCATCTTCCTCACCACCAGCGGCCTGCACAAGGCCGCCGGCGGCAGCATCCGCTTCGGCACGCATGAACTGGTGGGCATGAAGCCTTCGCAGATCGTCGCGCACGGCGTGGTGCAGTGCCCGGAAGGGCGCAAGCTCTTCCCGCAGATGACGGTGCTGAAGAACCTGATGCTGGGCGCGTACGTGCACCGCGGCGACAAGGCGGGCAACCTGAAGCGGCTGGAAGAAGTGCTCGCGCTCTTCCCCATGCTCGGCCAGCGCAAGGACGCGCCAGCGGGCTCCCTCAGTGGCGGTCAGCAGCAGATGGTCGCCATCGGCCGCGCGCTGATGGGTCGGCCGAAGGTGCTGCTGCTCGACGAACCTTCGCTCGGCCTCGCGCCATTGGTGGTCAAGCAGGTGTTCGAGGTGATCCAGCGCATCAACCGCGCCGGCACCACCGTGCTGCTGGCCGAGCAGAACGCCTTCGCGGCACTGAAGATCGCGCATCGCGGCTATGTCATCGAGAGCGGGCGCATCGTGATGGAAGGCGACCGCGACAGCCTGATGCGCAACGACGCGGTGCGCAAGGCCTACATCGGCGCCTGATCCGGATTCACCATCATCAACAACAGGAGACAAGCATGAACCCGACCTGCCACTTCCGGCGCCTGCTGCCGCTGGCGCTTGCCGCAGCCCTGTCCACCGGCGCCGCGCTGGCGCAGGAGGTGGTCAAGATCGGCTATTCCGGTCCGCTCAGCGGCGGCGCCGCGCTCTACGGCAAGAACGTGCTCGACGGCATGAACATGGCCGCGGCCGAGATCAACGCCGCCGGCTTCGAGGTGGGCGGCAAGAAGTACAAGATCGAGGTCGTCGCGCTGGATGACAAGTACAACCCGAGCGAGACCGCCATCAACGCGCAGCGCCTGGTGCAGGAGCACAAGACGCCGGTGATCCTGGTGCCGCATTCGGGCGGCATCTTCGCGCTGCAGACCACCAACGAGACGCAGAAGTACCTGCTGCTCGCCTACTCCAGCGTGCCGCAGATCACGGCGCGCAACAACAAGCTCACGCTGCGCATTCCGCCCGAGTACACCAGCTACATCGAGCCCTTCGTGAAGCACGCGATGACGAAGTACGGCAAGAACCTGGGCGTGGCGGACGCTGACCACGACTACGCGAAGGCCTGGAACGCCGCGTTCAAGCCGGCCTGGGAAGGCGCGGGCGGGAAGATCGTCGCGGACAATCCCATGTCGTACAACCGCGCGACGGATTTCTACAGCGGCGTGAGCCGCGTGCTGGCCGCCAAGCCGGACGTGATGTTCATCGGCGGCGCATCGGAGCCGACGGGCCTGGTCGTGAAGCAGGCGCGCGAACTCGGCTTCAAGGGCGGCTTCGTCATCATCGACCAGGCGAAGATGGACGAGGTCAGCAAGGTGAGCGGCGGCTATGGCTCGCTGGAAGGCTCCATCGGCGTGCTGCCTCTCGTGGACGACAGCACGCCGGACGCGCAGGCCTTCGTCGAGCGCTTCCGCAAGCTTCACCCCGGACGCGATCCGAGCTCGGAGGTGTCGCTCAACTACACGGCCGTATGGGCCGCGGCAGAGGCGATGAAGCAGGCCAGAACGACCACCGATGCGACGGCGATCCGCGGCCAGCTCGATGCGGCCATCAAGGCGCTGAAGCCGGCCAACAACCCCAACACGCTCAGCGGCGTGGACAGCAAGGGCGGCAGCCTCGCCGACACGCGCGTGGCCGTCATCGAGAACGGCAAGGTGCGCGAGATCAAGCTCAGCGCGATCAAGTAGGCGCTCAGCCCGCCCTGCAGATCTTCAGCATGTTGGTGCCGCCAGGCGCACCCATCGGCTCGCCGCAGGTGATGGCGTAGACGTCGCCCGTCTGCACGATGCCGCGCTTCTTCAGGTGGGCCTCGGCCTGTTCGAGCGCGGTGTCGCGATCGCTTTCCGAATCCATGAGCAGCGGCCGCACGTTGCGGTAGAGCGCCATCTTGCGCTGCGTGGACAGCCGCGAGGTCAGCGCGTACATGGGGATGTGCGCGCGGTGGCGGCTCATCCACAGCGGCGTGGAGCCGGACTCGGTCAACGCCACGATGGCCTTGGCGCCCAGGTGGTGCGCCGTGAAGAGCGCGCCCATGGCGATGGACTGGTCGATGCGGGTGTAGTTCTTGCCGCTGAAGTCCGCGTCGAGCTGGAGGTCTTCGGCCGCTTCGGCCGCTTCGCAGATGCGGCTCATCTCCTGCACGGTCTCCAGCGGGTAGCGGCCCGATGCGGTCTCGGCGGAGAGCATCACGGCGTCGGTGCCGTCGAGCACCGCGTTGGCCACGTCGCTCACCTCGGCGCGGGTGGGCACCGGGTTGGTGATCATCGACTCCATCATCTGCGTGGCGGTGATGACGACCTTGTCCATCTCGCGCGCCATGCGGATCATCTTCTTCTGCAATGCCGGCACGGCCGCGTTGCCGACCTCGACCGCGAGGTCGCCGCGCGCGACCATGATGCCGTCGCTGGCGCGCAGGATTTCCTCCAGCTTCGGGATCGCCTCGGCACGCTCGATCTTGGCGATCATGCCGGGCTTGTGGCCGAACTCGGCCGCGGCCACGTTGCAGAGCTGGCGTGCCATTTCCATGTCGGTCGCGTTCTTGGGAAAGCTCACCGCCACGTAGTCGGCCTGGAAGCTCATCGCGGTCTTGATGTCCTCCATGTCCTTGGCCGTCAGCGCGGGCGCCGTGAGGCCGCCGCCCTGCTTGTTGATGCCCTTGTTGTTCGACAGCTCGCCGCCCAGGCGCACGGTGGTGTACACCGCCTCGCCCCTGACGGCGTCGACCGTGAGGACGATGAGCCCGTCGTTGAGCAGCAGGCTGTCGCCGGCCTTCACGTCGCGCGGCAAGTCCTTGTAGTCAAGGCCAACGGCATCGGCATTGCCCAGCTCGGTGCGGGAGGCGTCGAGCACGAACTTCGCGCCCCGCTCCAGCCACACCTTGCCTTCGGCGAACTTGCCCACGCGGATCTTCGGCCCTTGCAGGTCGGCCATGATGGCCACCTCGCGGCCGGTGCGACGCGCCGCCTCGCGGACCATGGCGGCGCGGGCGATGTGGTCCTGAGCCGTGCCGTGGCTGAAGTTGAGCCGCACCACGCTGACCTTGGAGTTGATCATCTGCTCCAGCAGCTCGGGGGTGTTCGAGGCCGGCCCGAGCGTGGCGACGATCTTGGTGGCATGGCGAGGTAGGCGGGGCGTGCTCATTCTTCAGGTCTCCGGTTTGTACGAGGTACTGTATACACTTTGTCGCGACACCGTCGTGACGGCCCGCCGGCCGGCTCAGCCCGCGGCGCGCTTCGAAAGAATCTCGAAGGCCGGCAGCGTCTTGCCTTCGAGCACCTCGAGGAAGGCCCCGCCGCCGGTGGAGATGTAGCCGATCCGGTCCTCGATGCCGTACTTGGCGATCGCCGCCAGCGTGTCGCCGCCGCCCGCGATCGAGAAGGCCTTGCTCTCCGCGATGGCCTGCGCGACCACCTTCGTGCCATTGGCGAAGGCGTCGAATTCGAACACGCCCACGGGGCCGTTCCACACGATGGTGCCGGCTTCGCGCAACTGCGCGGCCAGCATTTCGGCGGTCTTCGGGCCGATGTCGAGGATGAGGTCGTCGTCCGCCACCTCGCTCGCGTCCTTCACCGTCGCCTTGGCATCGGCGGCGAAGGTCTTGGCGGTCACCACGTCCACAGGGATCGGCACCGCCGCGCCGCGCGCGCGCATGGCCTCGATGACGGCCTTTGCCTCGTCGAGCAGGTCGGGCTCGGCCAGCGACTTGCCGATCTTCAGGCCGGAGGCCAGCATGAAGGTGTTGGCGATCCCGCCGCCGACGATGAGCTGGTCGACCTTGTCGGCCAGGGTCTTCAGGATGGTGAGCTTGGTGCTGACCTTCGAGCCCGCCACGATGGCGGCGAGCGGGCGCCTGGGCTGCGCGAGCGCCTTGGTGATGGCGTCGATCTCGGCCGCCAGCAGCGGGCCGGCGCAGGCCACCTTGGCGAACTGCGCGATGCCGTAGGTGGTGGCCTCGGCGCGGTGCGCGGTGCCGAAGGCGTCGTTCACGTAGATGTCCGTGAGGGCCGCGAGCTTGCGCGCGAGCGTCTCGTCATTCTTCTTCTCGCCCTTGTTGAGGCGGCAGTTCTCCAGCAGCACGACCTGGCCCGGCGCGACCTGCACGCCGTCGACCCAGTTCGACACCAGCGGCACCTCGCGGCCCAGCAGCTCGCCCAGGCGGCGGGCGACGGGGGCCAGCGAATCCTCGGGCTTGAACTCGCCCTCGACGGGACGGCCGAGGTGGGAAGTCACCATCACGGCGGCGCCGGCCTCCAGCGCCTGGCGGATGCAGGGCACAGAGGCACGGATGCGCGTGTCCTCGGTGATGTGGCCGGCGTCGTCTTGCGGCACGTTGAGATCGGCGCGGATGAACACGCGCTGGCCGGCGACTTTGCCTTGCGCGCAGAGGTCGGTGAATCGAAGGACGTTCATGGTTCGGCGAGAGTTGGTGCGGGGGGTCGGGAATGCCCTGGCAGGCAGCAGCCATTGTAGGTAGCGGCCGATGGCGTCAGGACCTCAGCCGGAGAGGCCGGGCTGGCGCACGAACCGCTCCAGCATCCCGACGAAGCCGGCGGCGGCCGGCGAGAGCGAACGCCGTGCCGCGCTGTAGACGCAGACCTCGCGATGGAAGTCGGGGCTTTCCAGCCGCACCATCTGCAACCCATGGGCGCGGACCAGCGAGGCCGAGTAGGTCGGGCACACGGTGAGCCCCAGGCCGGAGGCGACCATGCCGAGCGCCGTGGTCATGTACGAGACCTCCTGCGTGGTGGCGCGCAGCATGAAGGCGCGCGCTTCCGGCTCCAGCTCGGGCAGCACCCTCTGGCGGAAGTCGCGCGTGGGGGCGATGAAGGTGTAGGGCACCAGTTCGCTCCAGCGCACCTTGCGGCGTCGGGCCAAGGGATGGCTGGGCGGGCAGATCAGCCAGTGCCGGTCGCGGAACAGGCTGCGGCGCTCGATGGTGGTGTCCACCGGCACGTCCTGGCCCACGGCCAGCTCCGCCTCGCCGGAGAGCAGCCCGTCCAGCAGGTGCTCCGGCAGGGTGTCGGCGAGGCGCACATCGATGTCCGGATAGCGCGCGCCGTAGGCCGCGATGACGCGCGGCATCAGGGTGCAGGCCATGAGTTGTGGCGCGGCCAGGCGCAGCACGCCCTTCTTCTGGTCGCGCAGCTCGGTCACGCCGGCCACCGCGCCCGCGAGATCCGCCAGCAGCCGCTGCACCGAGGGTTGGAATTCGCGGCCGGCTTCGGAGAGCAGCACGCGCCGCGTGTGGCGGTCGAAGAGCTGCACGCCCATCTCGCGTTCCAGCTCCCGCACCAGCACGCTCAGCGCGGACTGCGTGAGATGCAGGCTGGCGGCAGCGGCGGTGAAGCTGCCGGTCTCGGCGACGGCCGCAAAGGCGCGGAGCTGGCGCAGGGTCAGATTCATGGCCATTCTTCATCAATCAATGAATTTATTTCGATTGAATCATAGGAAGAAGGGCGGCCCAATCCGCTTCGAACCCACGAGGAGACAAGCCATGCCTGACACCGTGCCCATCCGGGGCCTGCACCACTTCGCCTGGCGCTGCCGCGACAGCGAAGAGACGCGCCGCTTCTACGAAGACCTGCTGGGCCTGCCGCTGGTGCACGTGATCAAGAGCGACCACGTGCCGAGCACGGGCGAGTTCTGCCCCTACGTCCACATCTTCTTCCAGATGCGCGACGGCTCGTACCTCGCCTTCTTCGACCTCGGTGACGACATCGCGGCGCTGCCTTCGCCAAACACGCCGTCGTGGGTCAACCACATCGCGCTGCGCGTGGATTCGGTGCCGCAACTGCTGGCCGCCAAGGCGCGCATCGAGGCCGCGGGCGTCGAGGTGCTGGGCCCGACGGACCACCACATCATCGGCTCGATCTACTTCTTCGACCCCAACGGCATCCGCGTCGAGCTGACGACGCCGACGGTGCCGAAGGCGCAGATGGATGCGCATGCGCTGCACGCGCGTGCGGATCTCGATGCATGGACGCTGCGCAAGGCCGAGCTGCGCCGGGCCGCCGTGAAGGCGCCGGCATGACCGAGCCGCAACTCGCCGTCATCGACGTCAAGCCCGGGGCCGCGCTGGAGAGCCAGTCCGGCCTGCAGATGCTGCGCCCGCGCATCTACGGCGCGTACCGCGCACCTGCCGGGGCGAAGAAGGTCGCGGCGATCGTGATGCACCCGACGAGCAACTTCATGGGCCACTACCTGATCGGCCCGCTGGCCGAGCGGGGCATCTGCTGCATGGGCCTGAATTCGCGCTATGTGGGCAACGACACGGTGCTGCTGATGGAGCGCGCCATCCAGGACTTGGGCGCGGGCGTGCAGTTCCTGCGCGCGGCGGGCTACGCGAAGGTGCTGCTCATCGGCAACTCGGGCGGGGCGGCGCTGGCCAGCTTCTACCAGTCGCAGGCCGAAGGGCTCACGGCGCATCACTTCGCCGATGGCGATCCGACGCACCTGCATCCCGCCGACCTGCCGCCGGTGGACGGCATCGCGCTGTGCGCCGCGCATCAGGGCCGGGCGAAGCTCATGCGCGACTGGATCGACCCCTCGGTGACCGACGAGCACGATCCGATCTCGGTCGACCCGCGGCTCGACATGTACGACGCGCGCCATGCGATGCCCTACACGGCGGAGTTCCTGGCCCGCTTCAGTGCCGCGCAGAAGGCCCGGCTGGACCGCATCGAGGGCTGGGCCCTGGAGCGGCTGCGCCAACTGCGCGCCACACCTGGCGCGCCGCGCGACCAGGCCTTCGTCGTCTACCGCACACATGCCGATCCGCGCTGCGTGGATCTATCCATCGACCCCAACGACCGCGCGCCCGGGAGCGTGTGGGGAGATGCCCGGCAGGTGAACTACTCGGCCAACGCGATGGGGCGTACCACGTCGCTGACGGCCTTTCTCTCGCAATGGTCCTCTCGCTCGCAGGCGGACGGGCCCTCGAACCTGGCGCGCACCACGGTGCCGGTGCTGCTGCTGACCTACACCGCCGATCAGTCGACCTTCCCGAGCACGCGCGATGCCTGGTTGGCGGCCGGCGGCGCGCGCATCCGCAACGTCGACATCGTTGGAGGCAACCACTACCTCGCGGGCCAGCCCGCGCTGGTGCCGCGCGCGGCGGATGCCATCGCCGAATGGGCGCACGCGCTGTGAGCGCCCCGAACGCCATGGAAAGCTACCGCTTCGCGCCGGCGTACGAACTGCCCCGCTGGCCCTTCGTGCCGCCGCCCGAACTGGGTCGCGGCAGCGTGGCCCGGCACGCGATCGTCATCGCCGGCGCCGGCCCGGCCGGGCTGACGCTGGCCTGCGACCTCGCGCGCCGCGGCGTGCGCGCCGTGCTGCTGGACGAGGACGATACGGTGGGCGTGCGCGGCGCCTCGTCGCGTGGCATCTGCTATGCGCAGAAGACGCTGGAGATCTTCGAGCGGCTCGGCATCTACGGGCGCATGGCGGACAAGGGCATCACCTGGTCCTTCGGCCGCACCTTCTCCGGCGACGAGGAGGTCTATCAGTTCAACCTGAAGACCGAGAGCGTCTCGGCGCAGCCGCCCTTCATCAATCTGCAGCAGTTCTACGTCGAGTGGTTCCTGGTCGAGCGCATCCTCGAGCTCGGCCACGTGGACTTGCGCTGGAAGAACCGCGTGACCCGGGTCGTGCCCGGTGGCGACGGCGTGCGCATCGAGGTGGAGACGCCGGCCGGCGGCTACACCATCGACGCGGACTACCTGATCGACGCCACCGGCGCCAACAGCCCCATCCGCACGCAGCTCGGCATTGACGCGCATCCCTCGCGCAGCACCGATCGCTGGTGCATCAGCGACGTGCGCTTCGCCAAGCCGCTGCCGACCGAGCGCTGGACCTGGGTGGACGCGCCCTTCAATGAGGGCCGCGCGGTCTGGCAGCACCTGATGGGCGACGGCGTGTGGCGCATCGACTACCAGATGCCGGAGGACTGCGACACGGCGCACATCAGCAAGCCCGAAGTGGCGGGCGCGCGGCTGCGCGAGCAGCTGGGGCCGGGCGTGGAGTTCGAGTTCGTCTGGATCGGGCCCTACGGCTACCGCGACCATCTGCTCGACCGCTTCCGCCATGGGCGCCTGTTCTTCATCGGCGACTCGGCGCATGTCGTGAGCCCCTTCGGCGCGCGCGGCGGCAACAGCGGCATCCAGGATGCGGCGAACCTCGGCTGGAAGCTGGCGCTGGTCGCGCGCGGCGAGGCCGGCGACGCCCTGCTTGATACCTACGATGCCGAGCGCCGGCCGGCGGCCGCGCAGAACCTTGAAGTGACGAGCCGATCGGCGCGCTTCCTCGCGCCGCGTTCGCCGGCCGAGCACAGGATGCGGCGCGCGGTGGTGGCGCTGGCCTCGCGCCATCCCTTCGCGCGTGCGCTGGTCAACACGGGGCGCATGTCCGTCGCGAATGCGTATCCGGCCGCGGCCCATCTCCCCGTTGGCGGGCGCACGGTGCAGAACCTCCCATTGCGCTGGTCGGATGGCACGCCCACCAGCTTGATGCAATTGCTGGCCGAGGGCACGCAGTGCCTGGGCCTCTGGTTCGGGCCGACGCGTGCCGAGGCCGCGGGATCGGCGTCCACGTTGCCTCTGCGGCTCATCGCAGTCGGCGGCGACAGCGGCCTGCCCACGTTGCGGCCGGACGATGCGCTCTCGCGCCATCTCGACACGCCATCCGCCGGCAGCCTGTGCCTGGTGCGGCCGGATGCCTACTTGGCCGCGACGCTGGCCCGTCCGGCTGGCGCTTCGATCGCCGCCGCCATGCGCACCGCGCTGGCTCTGGACTGAGGCAGGCGCCCATGATCACGGAACCCCACATCCCCGACCCCGACGGCTTCTACGCCGCCTGGGTCGCCGCCCACGAAGGCCTGACGGAGGCGCAGAGCGCCGACCTCGACGCCCGCCTCGTGCTGCTGCTCGCGAACCAGTGCGGCGACCAGGCCGTGCTGCTCGAGTGCATCGCCGCCGCCCGCGAGAGCGGCCCGCATCCCGGCGACGCCACGAAGACTCCCGCATGAACACCTCCGTTTCCTTCGCCTCCGCGTCCGACACACGAGAGCAGAAGCCGCAGCTGCGCGAACTCGCGCCACAGGTCTACGGCTACATCAGCGACTTCGACCCCAACTGCGGCTTCATCGTCGGCGACGAGCACGTGGTGCTGATCGACACCCGTCCGACGCCGCGCATGGCGCGCGACTTCCTCGCCGACATCCGCACGGTCACCGACAAGCCGGTCAGGTTCATCGTTCTCACGCACTACCACGCGGTGCGCGTGATGGGCGCCAGCGCCTTCGGCGAGGTGGAGGCCATCATCGCGAGCCAGGGCACGCTGGACTGGGTGCGCGAGCGCGGGCAGGCGGATTTCGATTCCGAGGTCGGGCGCTTCCCGCGCCTGTTCGCGGGCGCGGAGGAAATCCCCGGGCTCACCGTGCCGACGATGAGCTTCGAGCGCGGGATGAGCCTGTGGCTCGGCGCGCGCGAAGTCCGGCTGATGTGCCTCGGCCGCGGCCACTCGGGCGGCGACACCGTCGCATGGCTGCCGAACTGCGGCGTGCTGTTCTCCGGCGACGTGGTGGAGAACCGCTGCGGCGTCTACGCGGGTGATGCCTACATCCAGGATTGGGCCGGCACGCTGGACGCCGTCGCCGCACTGAAGCCCGAGGTGCTGGTGCCGGGCCGGGGCGCCGTGGTGCGCGGCGCGGCGGCCTGCGCCGAGGCGATCGAGCTCACGAAATCCTTCCTGTCGACGTTGATCGCCAGCGTGCGCACGGGCATCGACGCAGGTGAAACGCTGCGCGGCTGCTTCCAGCGCGCGGAGCAGGCGATGACGCCGCGGTTCGGCCAATGGCCGGTCTTCCAGCACGTGCTGCCTTTCGACGTGTCGCGCGCCTATGACGAGCTGCGAGGCATCGAGCATCCGGTCATCTGGACGGCCGAGCGCGACCGCGAGCTCTGGCAGACGCTGCGCGGCTGAACAGGCTTTCCCCTTTCCAACCAGGAGACAACGCGATGAGACGATTCCTTCAACTGTTCGCCACCGGCATCGCACTGGTGGCGGCCGGCCATGCGCCCGCGCAGACCGCCTACCCGAGCCAGCCGGTGCGCTGGATCGTGCCCTATGCCGCCGGCGGCGGCACGGACAACCTGGCGCGTCAGCTCGCCGATGCGATGCAGCCCTCGCTGGGCCAGCCGCTGGTCATCGAGAACCGGCCGGGCGCCTCCACCAACATCGCGGTAGCCACGCTGATGCAGGCGCGGCCCGACGGCTACACGATCATGCAGGCCGAGAACGCGGCGCTGCTCTTCAACGAGCACATGTTCGCCAAGCTGCCGTACAAGCCCGCCACAGACTTCACCTACATCGGCGCGATCGGGCGCTTCCCGGTGGCGCTCGTGGTGCATCCCGACTTTCCCGCGAAGACGCTGCCCGAATTCGTCGCCTACGTGAAAGCGAACCAGGGCAAGGTGAACTACGCCTCGCCGGGCATCGGCACGCCGCATCACATGGCGATGGAACTGTTCAAGCAGAAGGCCGGGCTCACGATGACGCACGTCGCGTACAAGGGCGGTGCGCCCGCGCTGCAGGACATCATGGGCGGCCAGGTGCCGATGATGATGCTCGACCTGGCGGCCGGGCTGCCGTACATCAAGTCGGGCAAGGTACGCGCGATCGCCATCGCGTTGCCGCAGCGCGCGAAGTCAGTGCCGGACATCCCGACCTTCGCCGAACTCGGCTACCCGGAGGTGAATGCCTCGGCCTTCCACGGCCTCATCGGGCCGGCGGGCATGCCGCCCGAGGCGGTGAACCGGCTGAACGCCGAGCTGCGCAAGGCCATGGAGACGCCACGCATCACCAAGCTCTTCGCGGAGTTCGGCTTCGAGGCGCAGCCCGGTTCACCGAAGGAATTCCAGGAACTCGCGCGCGCGGAAAGCGCGGCGTGGGGCAAGGTCATCAAGACCTCCGGCGTGCAGCTCGATTGAGGTCACGATGAACCTTTCCACTGGAAATCTTCCGTCGGTCGGCTTCATCGGCCTGGGCGTCATGGGCGGACCGATGGCCTCGCACCTGGCCAAGGCAGGCCACGCGGTTTCGCTCTACGACGTGGCGGCGGGGCTCGCCGTCGAGCTGGCCCGTGCGCTGCCGGGCGCGCGCGCCTGCGACTCGCCGCGCGAGGTGGCGGCGAACAGCGACATCGTGATCACCATGCTGCCCAACGGGCGTGTGGTGCGAGAGGTCGTGTTCGGCGCCTCCGGACTGGCGGAGGGTTTGAAGCAAGGATCATTGCTGCTCGACACGTCCTCGGCCGAACCGTGGATCACGCGCGAGACCGCGCGCCGGCTCGCGGAACAGGACGTGGCGATGGTCGACGCGCCGGTTTCGGGCGCGGCCTGGGGCGCGCAGGCGGCGGAGCTGGTGTTCATGGTGGGTGGCGCGGCGGCCGACGTCGCGCGCGTGCGGCCGTTGCTCGACACCATGGGCCGCGCCGTCTTCCACCTGGGCGGGCTGGGCGCGGGCCACACGATGAAGTGCCTCAACAATCTCATCACCGCGATCACGCTGACAGCGACGGCCGAGGGGCTGGCCATCGGCACGCGCTGCGGGCTGGACCCGGCGGTGATGACGGACGTGCTCAACGAGGCCACCGGCGGCTCGTGGATCACGCGCACGCACATCCACCAGCGCGTGCTGAGCCGCAGCTTCGACGACCCCTTCAAGCTGGAGCTGATGCTCAAGGACATGGGCATCGCGCTGGATCTCGCGAAGGAGCAGGGCATTCCGGCGCCGATCAGCGGCCTGGGCCACCAGATGTGGCAGGCCGCGGACCTGGCACGCGGCAAGGGCGTGAGCGTGAGCGAACTGGTGCGCTGGGTGGAGGAGCTGACGCAGACGGAAATCCGCCGCGCGCCGGTTGCCTGAACCGCGGCGCGCTACCAGCCGAGGCCGAGGTGCAGCGGCAGGTAGACCGCCATGCCCGCGAGCATGGTGCCGAGCACGCCGCGCCGCCAGAAGTAGTACGCGGCGCCGGCCGCCGCGCCGTAGAGCCGCGCATCCTGCCAGGTCGAGATCAGGTGGCCTTGCGTCATCACGATCTCCGGGATGATCACCGCCGCGAGCGCGGCCACGGGCGCATAGTGCAGCGCGCGGTGCGCCCACTCAGGCAAGCCCCAAGGCCGGTCGAGGATGAAGAAGAAGCAGCGCGTGAGCACCGTGACGCCGGCCAGGCCGATGATGATGGCGAGCGTCCACCCGTCGGTCGTGCCGCTCACTTGTCGTCCTCCGCGTCGGGATCGAGGCCGAACTGCTTTTCAAGCCAGAAGCACAGCAGCACCGCGACGCCGATCCCCGCGACGATGTTGAGCTTGAGCGGCAGCGCGAAGGCCGCGACGGCCGTGGCGCCGGCGATCAGCGCGGCGAGGATGCGAAGGCGCGTCGTCGCCATCGAGCAGACGATGGCCACCAGGCTGAGCACACCGGCGAAGCCCAGCCCCCAGGTCTGCGGGATCATGTTGGCCAGGGCGATGCCCAGCAGGCTCATGCCCATCCAGGCGCACCAGGTCACGCAGTAGTTGCCGGTGAGGTAGGCCTCCTGGCCGGCTTTCTCCGCATCGGTCACGGGCGCCTGCTTGTAGCGCTTCGTGAAGAGCGCATAGCTCATGTCGGCCGTGAGATAGCCGTGGGTGAGGCGGCGCCAGCGCGGCATGTGCATGAGGTAGGGCCGCAGATGCAGGCTGAAGACCACGAAGCGCAGGTTGACGCAGAAGCCCGTCGCCAGCACCACCCAGGCCGGGGCGCCCGCGATCAGCAGCGGTATGGCCGCGAGTTGAGAACTGCCTGCGTAGACCAGCAAGGTCATGGCGACGGATTCGAACACGCTCATGCCCGACTTGAGCATGGCCACGCCGGTCATCAGGCCCCACGCGCCGATGCCGATGGCGGCCGAGGACATGTCGCGGATGCCCTCGCGGAATTCCGGCTGGCGCCGTATCGACGACAGGAAGAACATCAGCCGAAGACCTGGCCAGGCTTGACGTCGAAGCCGCGCAGGAAATCGGCGACGGCGAGGCGCTTGCCGCCCGCGCGCTGCAATTCGGTGAGCATGACGACGCCCTTGCCGGCGGCGACGGCGATGCCCGAAGGCGCGACCGCCACCACCGTCCCGGGTGGTTCGTTCGGCGCGCCGGCGCGCACCTGCGCCGACCAGAGCTTGATGGTCTCGCCGTCGAGCCCGCTGCTGGCACCCGGGAAGGGGTCGAAGGCGCGGACGCGGCGCACGATGGCTGCGGCGTCGCCTGACCAGTCGACCTGCGCCTCCTGCTTCTCGACCTTGTGCGCGTAGGTCACGCCTTCGGCGGGTTGGGGTTGCGGGCGCAGCGTGCCGGCGGATGCCTGCTTCAGCGCATCGACGATCAGCCGGCCCCCGAGATCGGCGAGTCGGTCGTGCAGGCGGGCCGTGCTGTCCTCGCCGATGGGCAGCGACTCGCGCAGCAGCATGTCGCCGGTGTCGAGGCCGGCGTCCATCTGCATGATGGTGACGCCGGTCTCGCTGTCGCCGGCCTCGATGGCGCGATGGATGGGCGCGGCGCCACGCCAGCGCGGCAGCAGGCTGGCGTGGATATTGAGGCACCCAAGCCTCGGCGCATCCAGCACCCATTGAGGAAGAATCAGGCCGTAGGCGGCCACGACCATCAGATCCGCGCGCGCCTCCTCGATGGCGGTGCGGGCGGCCATGGCGTCCTCCGGGTACTTGCCGTCGAGGCGCAGGCTGCGCGGCTGCGCCACGGGCCATCCGCGGCCGACGGCGAACTGCTTGACGGGCGAGGCCTGCAGTTTCATTCCGCGGCCGGCCGGCCGGTCGGGCTGGGTCAGGACCAGGACGATCTCGAAGCCGGCCTCCGCGATGGCTTCCAGCGCCACACGGGCGAATTCGGGCGTCCCCGCGAACGCGACCCTCATGCGAGCATCACAGGGGATTGACCTCGAGCATGAGATCGTCGCCCGTGTGGTAACGCTGGACCACGCCGGCGCGGTCGAGATAGATGTACAGGAGGCGCGGCGTGTTCATCGACTTGTAGCGCCAGGACCAGATGACACCATCGAAGGAGCCGACTTGCGTGATGTCGTAGGGGCGGCCATAGGTGCGCAGCACATCGGCCTCGCGCCAGGTGCCCGGACGGATCGTGCGATCGAACAAGCGGTCATCGAGCTCCTGGCGAACGGAGACGACGTGGCCCGAGGCATCGAGGTCGACGTTGTTCACCTCGTAGCCCGCGGGCGCCCTCGAATACTGCAGGCGCTCGCCGCCGCCGGGCAGCGGATAAGTCGCCGTCGGCGTACCAAGCTGCTGCAATGCCTGGGCTCGCGTGCTGCCATCCGGCAGTCGCGTCGGCTCGCCGGCACAGCCGGCGAGCGCGATCGCAACGAGCACCGCCGGGACGACGCGCGCGTGCAGCCTCATCAGCGCGCCTCGCGCTGCTCTTCGCGCTGTTGCTTGAGCAGCTTGCTCTTGATGCGGTTGCGCTTGAGGGGCGACAGATATTCGACGAAGACCTTGCCGAGCAGGTGGTCGAGCTCATGCTGGATGCAGACGGCGAGCAGGCCTTCGCCCTCGATGGTTCGCATCTCGCCTTCCGCATCGAGTGCCGTCACGCGCACGGCAGTGGAACGCTCGACCCCGTCATAGATGCCCGGCACGGAGAGGCAACCTTCCTCATTCACGACCTTCTCGTCGCTCGCCCATACGATCTCCGGATTGATCAGCACCACCGGCTGGTTGCGCTCCTCGGAGATGTCGATGACGACCAGCCGCTCGTGCACATCCACCTGAGTCGCCGCCAGGCCGATGCCGTTGGCGTCATACATGGTCTCCAGCATGTCGGCGACGAGCGTCTTGATGCGCGCGTCCACGCCCTGCACGGGCTTGGCCACCGTATGCAGGCGCTTGTCGGGGTAACTCAGAATGGTTCTTTTAGCCATGAAAACGAGGGAATGTTGTCGCCATTTTCGCCATTTCCGCGACGGCAAGACGGCCCGGAACCTGATAAACGTTGCCCAATCAAGGGCATCAGCGCAAAATTCGTAGCAAATTGTGAGGATTCGTACGCTCCGCGCGGGCGTTCGTCGTGTGTGCACATTATCAAACCATGAACAAACTCCGAATCAACAAAAGCCTGCGTCCGAATGTCTTCGCCACGCTGGCGGCACTGAGCATGGTGGGCATGGGCGCTACGGCTTACGCGCAGAACTATCCCATCACGCCGCAGCAGCGCGCCACCGCGCAGCAGACGGCGCAGAGCGGCATTCCAATCAGCGAGCTGGCGCCGAACGCGCCGGACGAGTACACGGTCAAGCGTGGCGACACGCTGTGGGCCATCTCCCGGCTCTACCTGCGCAGCCCCTGGCGCTGGCCGGAACTGTGGGGCATGAACCTCAGCGACATTTCGAATCCTCACCTGATCTATCCGGGCCAGGTGCTCTATCTGGACAAGACCGGCGGCCGCGCCCGGCTGAGCACCCGCCGTGGCGGCGCGCCCGAGGGCACCATCAAGCTCTCGCCGCGTACCCGCTATGAGTCGTTGTCGGGCCTGGCGCTGCCGGCGCTGAACCCGAGCCTGATCGAGCCCTTCCTGGCCGAACCCATCGTGGTGGACGAAGCGACGCTGCTGACCGCACCGCGTATCGTGGCCGGCAACGACAGCCGCGTGCTCCTGGCGCGCGGCGACCGGGCCTACGCCCGCGGCGAAATCAACTCGCCGCTGGTCGAGACGGCCGGGCCGATCAAGACCTTCCGCGTCTTCCGCAACGCGACACCGCTGAAGGATCCGGGCACGGGAGAGATCCTCGGCTACGAGGCGCAGTACCTGGGCAAGGTGCAGCTTCAGCGCGGCGAATCCACTTCCACCGACATGGTGGAAGGCAAGGAAGTCGTGAGCGTCGTGCCCGCGACCGTCGACATCACCGCCGCGCGCGAAGAGATCCGCGCCGGCGACCGCCTGCTGCCAGAGCCGCCGCGCCAGTTGCTGAGCTACGTGCCGCACGCGCCGGCGCAGCCGCTGGTGGACGGCCGCATCGTCTCGGTCTATGGCAATGCCGTGCAGTTCGCCGCGCAGAACCAGGTGGTCGCGATCAACAAGGGCACGCGCGATGGCATCGAGAACGGCCACGTACTGGCCATCCTCAAGAACGGCGAAACCATCATCGACAAGACCGGCTCCGGCAAGGAGACGCTGAAGCTGCCGAACGAACGCATCGGCCTGCTGATGGTGTTCCGTCCCTTCGAGAAGGTCTCCTACGCGCTGGTGCTCGAGATCAACGATGCCCCGCGCGTCGGCGATTTCCTGATCAACCCCTGAGCGTTTCCCCCTCGCGTGGAACCCGAGGAACTCTCGGGCTGGCTTCGGCTCAGCCTGACGCCCGGCGTGGGCAACGATGCCGCACGCAAGCTGCTCGCCGCCTTCGGTCTTCCGGGCGGCGTTTTCGCCCAGTCGCAGGCGGCGCTGGAGCAGGTGGTGACGCCTGTGCAGGCCAGGGCGCTGCAGCGCGCGCCGGACAAGCTCGCGCCGCTGCTCGCGCAGACGCTCGAATGGCTGCAAGGCGCCGAAGCCCAGGGCGCGACCCGGCGCATCGTGACGCTGGGTGATGCCGCCTACCCGGCCTCGCTGCTCGACATGGCGGATCCGCCGCTGATGCTCTACCTGGTCGGCGCTCCGGCCTTCGACCTCACGCAACTCGGGCGCAGCGTCGCCATTGTCGGCAGCCGCAATCCGACCCCGCAGGGCGCGTCGAACGCCCGCGCCTTCGCGCAGGCCTTCGGCGAGGCCGACATCGTTGTGGTTTCAGGACTGGCGCTGGGCGTGGATGGTGCGGCGCACGAGGGCGCGCTCGACGCCGCCGGCGATGCGGGCAAGGTCGCCACCGTGGCCGTCGTCGGCACGGGATTGGACCGCGTGTACCCCGCGCGGCACCGCGAGCTGGCGCACCGCATCGCGGCCCGGGGCCTGCTCGTGAGCGAATACGCGCTCGGCACGCCGCCGCTCAACCAGAACTTTCCCCGACGCAATCGCATCATCGCGGGTCTCGCGCGCGGCACGCTGGTGGTCGAGGCCGCCTTGCAGTCGGGTTCGCTGATCACGGCCAGGATGACGGCCGAACAGGGCAAGGAGGTGTTCGCGATCCCTGGCTCGATCCATTCGCCGCAGTCGCGCGGCTGCCATTCGTTGATTCGCCAGGGCGCCAAGCTGGTCGAGACCGTCGGGGACGTGCTGGAGGAACTGCGGCTGGAGCCGGCATCGGCACCGAGGGCAGCGCGCGCCACGACGGCATCCGCATCCGCCGCGGCGCCGGTGCCCGGGCTGCTCGGCCGGATGGGCTTCGACCCAGTCAGCCTCGATGCGCTGTGCGCCCGCACCGGCGCCAGCGCTGCCGCGCTGCAGGCCGAGCTGCTGGAACTCGAACTCATGGGCAACGTCGGCCGCCTGCCGGGCGGGCTGTTCCAGCGCATTGGCACGGCCTGAGGCGTGGCATTCACACAACGTACACGGGCAGGAGAGCCGAGTGGGCTATATTGAGCCCATGTTCGAAGTGCTTGTGTACGTTTACGAAAACTACTGGCGCGGCGACGCGTGCCCCGAGCTGGAGCAATTGGGCCGCAAGCTCAGCGCGCAAGGCTTCGACGCGGAAGAAATCCGCGACGCCTTGCGATGGCTGGACGGCCTGAGCCTCGCGACCCAGGGCGTGCAACTGACCCACGATGCGGACGGCAGCAGCGCCACGGTCACCCTGCGCGGCACCGGCGACGCGGCGCTTCCCCAATCGGCACATTCGATGCGCGTCTATTCGACGGCCGAGCAAGAGCATCTGGGCGCGGAATGCCTGGGTTTCGTCAGTTTTCTCGAGTCCTCCGGCGTGCTGCCGGCCAGCATGCGGGAGATCGTCGTCGAACGCGCGATGGCCACGCCGGGCGAGCCCCTGGCGCTGGACGAACTCAAGATCATCGTGTTGATGGTGCATTGGAGCACCGGCGTCGAGCCTGATGCCCTCGTGCTTGACGAACTCTGCGACGACACGCTGAACCGCGTGGCCCACTGAGCTGCCGGAGCCTCCAGCCTAGTTCAGCAAGCGTTCGGGATTGGCGTCCAGCTTCGCCAACGCTTCGCGCGTCGCACGGACGGTGAGCGTTTCTTCTTCCGCCGGCACGAGCAGCCCAGCCTGCAGGTAGGACGCCAGCCGGCCCACCTGGATCAGGAAGCTGCGCCCGTCGCTCGACGCGAACAGGTGCAGCTGCTTGCGGTCGCTGCGCCAGACGAACTGCACCTGCGTCACGCGGTCGTTGTGGTCCAGCATGAACCAGGTGCCGACCTGGAGTTCGTGCGCCCAGGCCAGCATGTCCTCGCCGACCTTCGTGCCGGTGTCGGGCACCACCTCGATGGAGGCGGCATCGACACCCAGCAGCAGTTCGATGCTGGCGGCGTCCAGCGGCAGGTCGGTCGTTCCTTCGTCGGAGACGAAATCCTCCAGATTGGCCAGGCGCTTCGCCATGGCCTCGATCTGGGCCGGCGGGATGGATTCGGTCTTCGACAGGAAGGCATCGGACAACGTCGCGCCGATGGTCTTGATGTGCGCTTCCTGCGGGTCGCCCACAATCCCCAGCAGCGTCATGCCCTGGCGCAGTCGTTGCAGGAGTTGGGGCAGGTCCTGGATCACGCGCGTGCGATCGTTGCGGTTGGGCTTGGCGCTGGCGGCCCATACCAGGTCGGAGGCGGCGCGCTTGAGCGTCACCGTCTGCTCGTCCTGCCCGCCGTAGCGCAGCGCGGCGATGGCCAGCACCTCGGCCCAGACCTTGAACAGGAACTCCCGGATCTCTTCGCGCACCGGCATGTCGTTGAGCATCTTGCGCAACTCGATGGTGTACTGGATCGCCATCGTCTCCTTCTGTTCGACCTGCTGCGCGACGCTCATCACCCGCTGGGTGGTGTCGCTCTGCGTGAGGTACTTGTTCAGGAAGACGACGAACTCGTCGAAGACCAGCTTGAAGACGCGCTGGCCGGTCTCGGGGTACTGCTCGATCACCTGCACCACGCGGCGGATCTCGCCTTCGAGCGCGCTGCCGGAGATCGCCGCTGCGTCGAAACCCATCACGCAGGAGCCCATGCGGTCGATCAGCATGCGCGCGGGATGCTGCAGCGTTCCGAAGAATTCCGGCTCGGCGATGGCGACACGAAGCACCGGCATCTGCAGGCGCGCGAACCAGACACGGGCCGAGAAAGGAATGCGCTCCTCGGCCAGGATGGCCTGGAACATCAGCGCCACGATCTCGACCGTGGCCTTGTCGGCGGTGGTCGGCGCCTTGCGCTTGAGCTCGCTGGTGCGACGGCGCAACTCGGCGGAACTTTGCTGGATGGCCGTGGCCTCGTCGCCGACGACGTACTGCGAGGCCATGACCTGGTAGGCGGCTTCCGCGTCAGCGATGGCCGCGACGAAGGCGGGCGAAGCCATGCCGCCCCCAGCGCCACCACCACCGCCGGCACTTCCCAAGCTGCCCGGAACCCCGACCGCGCCGGGAATTCGTGACTGGGAGAAGTCACCGCCGATGCGCGCGCTCACGAAGCGCTTGAGATTGAGCAGCACGCCCTGCGCCCGCTGCCGGGCCAGCACCAGCGGCGAGCCGCCGGTCGCGACCAACGTGTCGCTGCCCGGCCGCTGCCCGCCGGCGCCGGGCCGGCCCATGCCGACGCCGATGGCGGCCGGCGCGAAGCTGCCCGCGGGGGCGTTGAAGTTGCCGTGGGCCAGCTGGTGGCTGTGCGCCGGCATGCCGGCGGTCACGCCACCCGCCTGAGAGCCGACGAAGCTGCCGCCCAGCGGCGCCGGCCCCGAAGGCGCCCCGCCGGTGCGCCGCACGAAGCTCTTGAGGTCGATCTCGGGCATCACGCCCTTGTCGATCAGGAAGGCATTGGCATCCTTGTAGGCCTTGATGAAGGCCTCGACCATCTGCTGCTGGATGGGTTCCTGCACCTTGGTCCAGAGGGCGCGGCTCAAGCCGGCGGCCAGCCACTGGTCCACCAGCACCTTGGCCATTGTCTCGGGCTTGAGCACGTCCTTGGCAATGAACTCGGTCGTGCCTTCCAGGGTCTGGATGCGCAGGCGCAGGTCGTTGAGCTCGAAGCTGCTCTTGTCCTGGAGGGCCTGGGCGAGGCGCGAGGACAGGATGTTGTTCTCGACCACCTCGTCGTTGATGAGTTCCAGGCGCGACAGCGAATTGGAGGAGGAGCCATCCGGCACGCTGGCGGCCAGCGCCTTGCGCCAGGCGGCCTGCGACAGCTTCACCCAGTTGGCGCCTTCCGCCTGGAAGGCCAGGAACCCGTCGCGGTTCTCCTGCATCTCCCGCGCATTGCCGGTCAGTCCGGCAAGCACCGCCAGCCGCTCCTGAATCGCGCGGGCGACGGGCGCGATCACCGCCTCGGTGGCGAAGACGAAGCGTTCACGCGTCTCGCGTGCGAGTTGCATTGAAGAGGCGTGGGACCGCGTGGTCATTGAGGGTGGGGACGGCAATTAATACGATTCGACAAGCATGAGCTTGCATCGGCAAGCGTAACCGCACAAGTGCTGACAATGCTAACCAATCCCAACATCAGCCGCCTGATCAGACCACGGCGCCGCTGTTCGGGTCTTCCGGATCGCCCTCGCGCTTGATCGGGCCCTTGATCAGGTCCTCCCGCTTCACGCCCAGCCACATCGCGATGGCCGCGGCCACGAAGGCCGAGGAATAGATGCCGAACAGGATGCCGATGGTGAGCGCCAGCGCGAAATAGTGCAGGGTCGGGCCGCCGAAGAAGAACATCGACAGCACCACCAGCTGGGTGGACCCGTGCGTGATGATGGTCCGGCTGATGGTCGAGGTGATGGCGTTGTCGATCACCTCCTGCGTGCTCAGCTTGCGGTAGCGGCGGAAGTTCTCCCGCACCCGATCGAAGATGACCACCGATTCATTGACCGAGTAGCCCAGCACCGCCAGCACCGCCGCCAGCACCGCCAGCGAGAACTCCCACTGGAAGAAGGCGAAGAAGCCCAGGATGATGACCACGTCGTGAAGATTCGCCAGCACGGTCGCGAGGGCGAACTTCCATTCGAAGCGGAAGGCCAGGTAGATCATGATGCCGACCACCACCATGCCCAGCGCCTTCAGGCCATTGGTGGTGAGTTCCTCGCCCACCTGCGGGCCGACGAACTCGTTGCCGCGCAGGGTGGCGGACGCATCCGCCGCCTTGAGAGCCGACATCACCTGCTCGCTCTGCTGGGCCGAGGTCTGGCCCTTCTGCACCGGCAGGCGGATCTGCACGTCGCGGGAGGTGCCGAAGTTCTGCACCTGCACATCGGCATAGCCCAGCTTGCCGATGGTCTCGCGCACCTTGCCGACGTCGACCGACTGCTGGTAGGCGACCTCCATCACCGTGCCGCCCGTGAACTCGACCGAGAGGTGGAGCCCGCGGTGCAGCAGGAAGAAGACCGCCAGCGCGAAGGTGATGATGGACACGACGTTCAGCACCAGCGCGTGGCGCATGAACGGGATGGTCCTGTGGATCCGGAAGAATTCCATGTTCTAGTGCTCCCTTACTTGCCGTCGACCGCGACGTCGGTCTTGGGCTTCCAGACGGTGCCGATGGACACGGTCTTGAGCTTCTTCTTGCTGCCGTACCAGAAGTTCACCAGGCCGCGCGAGAAGAACACGGCAGAGAACATGGAGGTGACGATGCCGATGCAATGCACGACCGCGAAGCCCCGCACGGGGCCGGAACCGAAGGCCAGCAGCGCGATGCCCGCGATGAGCGTGGTCACGTTCGAGTCCAGGATGGTGCCCCAGGCGCGGTCGTAGCCGGCATGAATGGCCGCCTGCGGCGAGGCGCCACCGCGCAACTCCTCGCGCACGCGCTCGTTGATCAGCACGTTGGAGTCGATCGCCACCCCGATGGCCAGCGCCATGGCCGCGATGCCGGGCAGCGTGAGCGTGGCCTGCAGCATCGAGAGGATCGCCACCAGCAGCAACAGGTTGACCGCCAGCGCGATCGACGAGAACACGCCGAAGAGCGCGTAGTAGAGGCACATGAACACCATGATCGCGGCGAAGCCGTACATCACGCTGTCGAAGCCCTTCTTGATGTTGTCGGCGCCCAGGCTGGGGCCGATGGTGCGTTCCTGGATGATCTCCATGGGCGCGGCCAGCGAGCCGGCGCGCAGCAGCAGGGCCAGGTCGTTGGCCTCGACGACGGTCATCGAGCCGGAGATCTGGAAGCGGTTGCCCAGTTCGCCGTTGATCGACGGCGCCGTCAGCACTTCGCCCTTGCCCTTCTCGAAGATCAGCATCGCCATGCGCTTGCGGAAGTTCTCGCGGCTCACGTCGCGCATGATCCGGCCGCCCTTGGCGTCCATGGTCAGGTCGACCTTGGGCTGCTGCGTCTGCGTGTCGAAGCCGGGCTGGGCGTCGGTGAGGTTCTCGCCGGTGACCAGCACCTGTTTCTTGACGATCACGGGGCGACCCTGGCGGTCGAGGAATTTCTCGGAGCCGAAGGGCACCGGCCCGGTGCCCAGTTCGGCAGCGCGGCCTTCCGTGCTTTCGTCGACCAGGCGCATCTCCAGCGTGGCGGTGCGGCCGAGGATGTCCTTGGCCTTGGCCGTGTCCTGGACGCCGGGGAGCTGGACCACGATGCGGTCCAGGCCCTGTTGCTGGATCACCGGCTCGGCCACGCCGAGTTCGTTGATCCGGTTGTGCAGGGTGGTGATGTTCTGCTTCAGCGCGGCATCCTGCAGCCGGCGCGCGGCCTCCGGCTTGATGGTGGCACTCAGCTTCCAGTCACTGCCTTCCTGGCTGTCGGTCGTCGTCAGGTCCGGGAGCGTGTCCTGGATCAGGCGCTTGGCCGCGTCCAGGCTGGCGGCGTCGCGAAAGCGTGCCTCCACCACCTGGCCGTTGCGGCTGACCGAGCTGCCGCGGATGCCCTTGTCGCGCAGGCCGGTGCGCAGGTCGCTGGCAAAGGACTCGGCCTTCTTGTCGATGGCGCCCTTCATGTCGACCTGCAGCAGGAAGTCGACGCCGCCGCGCAGGTCAAGGCCCAGGTACATCGGGTACGCATGCAGCGCCGTCAGCCACGAAGGCGAGCGCGACAGCAGGTTGAGCGCCACCACGTAGGGCGGATCGTTCGCGTCGGGCACCAGCGCGCGCTGCAGGGCGTCGCGCGCCTTGAGCTGGTCGTCGGTGCTGGTGAAGCGCGCCCGCACCGAGGTGGCGTCGAGCGTCAGCAGGTCCGGCGCGAGGCCGGCGGCCTTGAGGGCGTCCTCCACGCGGGCCTGGGTCGACGCATCGACCTTGACGGTGGCCTTGGCCGCCGAGACCTGCACGGCTGGCGCTTCGCCGAAGAAATTGGGCAGGGCATAGACGAGCCCCACGAGCAGCACGATCACGATGATCGCGTACTTCCAGACCGGGTAACGGTTCATCGCTTCAACCTTCAAGACGCGCGGCGCGGGGCGCCGGCGCGTGGATCACCTTGCTTATTTGATGGCGCCCTTGGGCAGGACCTGGACGACCGCGCTGCGCTGGATCTGGACCTCGACGCCCTTGGCGATCTCGATGGTCAGGTACTGCTCGCCGATCTGGGTGATTTTGCCGAGCACGCCGCCGGCCGTCGCGACCTCGTCGCCCTTGGCCAGCGCCTCGATCATGGCGCGCGCTTCCTTCTGGCGCTTCATCTGGGGGCGGATCATCACGAAATAAAGCACCACGAACATCAGTACCAGCGGCAGCATGCTGCCCAGCGAGGACAACATGTCGCCGCCTCCCGCGGCAGCGGGCGCGGTCTGGGCGAAGGCAGAGGAAATGAACAAGGGAGTCTCCAGCAAAGGGAAGAAATGGGAGGATCGCGGCCCGCCGGGAATGGTCAGGAAGCCGCGCAGCGCGGGGCTTTGCCGCGCACAGCACCGGGCATTGTATTCGGCGGCAAAACGCCCCGCCGGTGCTAATCCGGCAGGGCGTTCAGGGCTTTCGGGACATCGCCCGGGTCCGGCCCGGGCGCGAACTCAGGCGGCCGCGCGGGCCGCCTCGGGGTGGCGCCACTTCGCCATCAGCTCGCTCCAGCGCAGGCGGGCGGCCGCCAGGTTGCGCTCCTTGACGTGGCCGTAGCCGCGGATCTGCTCGGGCAGGCTCGCGATCTCCAGCGCCTGTGCGTGGTTGCCCGCGTTCAGGCTGGCCAGGATCTCGTCGATGCTGGCGCGGTACTCGCCGATCAGCGCGCGCTCGGTCTTGCGTTCTTCGGTGCGGCCGAAAATGTCCAGCGCCGTGCCGCGCAGGCCCTTGAGCTTCGCGAGCAACCGGAAGCCGGTCAGCATCGCGGGGCCGAACTTCTGCTTCTGCAGTTCACCCTTGGCGTTCTTCTTCGCGATGATGGGCGGCGCGAGGTGGTAGTTGAGCTTGTAGTCGCCCTCGAACATGCCCTCGACGCGCTCGAGGAAGCCGCGGTCGGTGTGCAGGCGCGCGACCTCGTACTCGTCCTTGTACGCCATGAGCTTGAAGAGATAGCGCGCGACGGCTTCGGTCAGACCGGTCTTGCCCAGCGCCGACTCCGCCCTCTGCACCTTGCCGACAAAGGCCTTGTACCCGGCCGCGTAGGCCGCGTTCTGGTAGCCGGTCAGGAATTCGACCCGCCGTGCGACCAGCACTTCGACCGTGTCGCGCTTCTTGAACTCGATGATCTGGCCGGGCTGCACGCGCTTGTGCAGCTCGTCCGGCCGCTGGGCCGCCTGGCGGCCCCACTCGAAGGCGGCCTTGTTGTTGTCGATCGCCACGGCGTTGAGCTCGATGGCCCGCATCAGCGAGGCGTGCGCCAGCGGGATCCAGCCCTTCTGCCAGGCGTAGCCCAGGATCATCGGGTTGACGTAGATGGTGTCGCCCATCAGCGCCGTCGCGGCAGCGTCGGCATCGAAGGCGCCCACGCCGCCGATGCCCACCGCACGCGCGATTTCCGCGGCACAGGCCTCCTGCGGGTTCTGCCAGTTGGCATTGCGCACGAAGGCCGCCGTCGGCGTGCTGTGGCTGTTGAGCGCCACGTGCGTGCGCCCTTCGCGCATGCGGGCCGTGGTCTCGGCGTTCACGCCCACCAGCGGATCGCAGGCGAGGATCAGGTCGGCCGCTGCCGTGCCCACGCGCGTGGTGCGGATGTCGTCCTGCGTCTCGCCGATCAGCACGTGGCTCCAGGTCGCGCCGCCCTTCTGCGCCAGGCCCGCCGCATCCTGCGTGACGATGCCCTTGCCCTCGATGTGCGCCGCCATGCCGAGCAGCTGGCCGATGGTGATCACGCCGGTGCCGCCGACGCCCGCCACCACGATGCCCCAGACGTTGCCGCCGGCGAGCGAAGGCAGTGCCGGCTCCACCAGCACGCCCAGGTCGGCGGGCTGCGCCGCCTTGCTCTTCGACTTCTTCTTGAGCTGCCCGCCCTCCACCGTGACGAAGCTGGGGCAGAAGCCCTTCAGGCAGCTCATGTCCTTGTTGCAGGTGCTCTGGTTGATGGTCCGCTTGCGGCCGAACTCGGTCTCGATGGGCTCGACCGAGAGGCAATTGCTCTGGACGCTGCAGTCGCCGCAGCCTTCGCAGACCAGCTCGTTGATGACGACGCGCTTGGCCGGGTCGACCGCCGTGCCCCGCTTGCGGCGGCGGCGCTTTTCGGTCGCGCAGGTCTGGTCGTAGATGATGGCGGTCGTGCCCTTGATCTCGCGGAACTCGCGCTGGATCTCGTCGAGGTCGTCGCGGTGCCGCACCTTCACGTTGTCGCCCGGCACGTTCACGCCTTCGTACTTCTCGGGCTCGTCAGTCACCACCACGACCTTCACCGCACCCTCGGCATGCAGGCTCTCGGCGATCTGCAGTACCGAGTGGCCTTCGGGACGCTCGCCGACGGGCTGGCCGCCGGTCATGGCGACCGCGTCGTTGTAGAGGATCTTGTAGGTGATGTTGACCCCGGCCGCGATGCTCTGGCGGATCGCGAGCAGGCCGCTGTGGAAGTAGGTGCCGTCGCCGAGGTTCGCGAAGATGTGCTGGTCGGTCGTGAAGGGCTGCTGGCCGACCCACGGCACGCCCTCGCCGCCCATCTGCGTGAAGCCGATGGTCGAACGGTCCATCCAGGTCGCCATGAAGTGGCAGCCGATGCCGGCCATCGCGCGCGAGCCTTCGGGCACGACGGTGCTGGTGTTGTGCGGGCAGCCCGAGCAGAACCAGGGCTGGCGGGCCGCATCGCTGACGCCGATCACCGCCGGAGCCGCCATCGCACGCTCCTTGGCTTCGAGGATGGCGAGCTGCGCGTCGATGCGCGCGGCCATGTCCGCGCCGGCCGCGGCGAGCAGGCCCGTCTTCTTGAGGCGCTGCGCGATCGCCTTGGCGATCAGCGCCGGGTTCAGGTCGGCGTTGGCGCGCAGCAGCGTGTGCGCGGTGGGATTGGGCATCGACCATTCGCCACCCGAGTAGCCCTCGGCCTGGTGAACCTCGCCCTCGTCGAACTTGCCGACCACGTTCGGGCGCACGTCCGCGCGCCAGTTGTAGAGCTCTTCCTTGAGCTGGTATTCGATGACCTGACGCTTCTCCTCGACCACCAGGATTTCCTGCAGGCCGGTCGCGAACGCGCGCGTGAGCTGCGCCTCGAGAGGCCACACGACGCCGACCTTGTGCAGGCGGATGCCGAGCTGACGGCAGGCTGCGTCGTCCAGGCCGAGGTCGATCAGGGCCTGGCGGGTGTCGTTGTAGGCCTTGCCGCTGGCCATGATGCCGAAGCGGTCGTTCGGGCCCTCGATCACGTTGTGGTTGAGCCGGTTGGCCCGGATGTAGGCGAGCGCGGCATACCACTTGTAGTGCATGAGCCGCGCTTCCTGCTCCAGCGCATGATCGGGCCAGCGGATGTGCAGGCCGCCGGGCGGCATCTGGAAGTCCGTGGGCATCACGATCTCGACGCGCTCGGGGTCGATCATCGCGGTCGCGCTCGACTCCACGATTTCCTGGATGGTCTTCATGCCCGACCAGATGCCCGAGAAGCGGCTGAGCGCGAAGGCATGGATGCCCAGGTCGAGGATGTCCTGCACGTTGGCCGGGAAGAACACCGGCGTGCCGCAGGCCTTGAAGATGTGGTCGCTCTGGTGCGCGGCGGTGGAACTCTTGGAGATGTGGTCATCGCCCGCCACCGCGATCACGCCACCCCATTCAGTCGTGCCGGCCATGTTGGCGTGCTTGAAGACATCGGAGCAACGGTCCACGCCGGGGCCCTTGCCGTACCAGATGCCGAAGACGCCGTCGAACCTGTTGGTGCCCGCGGGCGAGAAGCCAAGCTGCTGCGTCCCCCAGAGCGCGGTGGCCGCGAGTTCCTCGTTCACGCCGGGCTGGAAGACGATGTTCTGTTCCTTCAGGAACTTGCTGGCCTTCCAGAGCGCCTGGTCATAGCCGCCGAGCGGCGAGCCTCGGTAGCCGCTGATGAAGCCGGCCGTGTTCTTGCCCTGCTGCTTGTCGCGCAGCCGCTGCAGCATCGGCAGCTTGACCAGCGCCTGCACGCCGCTCATGAAGGCGCGGCCGTAGTCCAGCGAGTATTTGTCGTCGAGCGTGACCGTTTCGAGGGCCTTGCGAATGTGCTCGGGCAATGGTGCGTTCATCGTGTCTCCAATGGCTGTGCCTTGTGGGCGTGGCGTGCGAGGCATCCGGGTCGGACAACCCCTCGGCCATCATCACGCAAAGTGTATGCCTGCCTTCCCGACAGGTGTTTGCGTTCTCTACCCTTCAAAGCCACCTTCTGGAAAGAATCTTGCTTAATATCGACCTTCATGGAAAACATCGACAAGTTTGACCTCGCCATCCTGCAAGAACTGCAGGCCGACGGCCGCCTGACCAACGCCGAGCTTGCGCAGCGCGTGGGGCTCTCGGCCGCACCCTGCTGGCGGCGCGTGCGCGCGCTGGAGGAAGCCGGCTACATCAAGGGCTATCACGCCGAGATCGACCGCCGCAAGATCGGCCTGGGCGTGCTCGCCTTCGTGCGCGTGGACACCGAGCGCGTGACCGGCGAGATGACACGCAAGCTGGAGGACGCCATCCGCAGGCTGCCCGAGGTGATCGCCTGCCACTACATCAGCGGCACCGGCACCTTCGAACTGCAGGTGGTCGCGCAGGACCTGGACGGCTTCTCGCGCTTCGCGCTGCAGCACCTGCTGAACCTGCCCAACGTGAAGGACTTGCACACCAGCTTCTCGCTCGGCGAAGTCAAGGCCAGCCACGCGCTGCCGCTCGCCCACCTGGCCTCGAAGCCCGCGCGTTGAAGGGCTGCCGGGACAGGTCCGCGACAATAGGCCTCGATGCCACCGATCTCGCCAGAGGAAACACCCGTCGCGCCCACCCGCCCACAGCCCGCGCGTATCGGCCCGCTGGAGCCGCTGAAGCTGCCGGTGTTCCGCATGCTCTGGAGCACCTGGCTGATCGCCAACATCTGCATGTGGATGAACGACGTGGCGGCGGCATGGATGATGACTTCGCTCACGACCTCGCCGATCTGGGTCGCGCTGGTGCAATCGGCCTCGACGCTGCCGGTGTTCCTCCTCGGCCTGCCCAGCGGCGCATTGGCCGACATCCTCGATCGGCGGCGCTGGCTGGTCGCCACGCAATTCTGGCTGGCCGGCGCGGCCATCGTGCTGTGCGCGGCGGTGGTGCTCGACCTGATGAGCGCGCCCTTGCTGCTCGCGCTCACGTTCGCCAACGGCATCGGGCTTGCGCTGCGCTGGCCGGTGTTCTCGGCCATCGTCCCGGAACTGGTGCCGCGCACGCACCTGCCGGCGGCGCTGGGGCTCAACGGCATCGCGATGAATGCCTCGCGCATCGTCGGCCCGTTGCTGGCCGGCGCGCTCATCGCCAGCGCGGGCAGCGTGTGGGTGTTCGGACTCAACGCGGTGCTGTGCGTGGCGTCCGGCTTCGTCGTGCTGCGCTGGCGGCGCGAGCACACGCCCAACCCGCTCGGGCGCGAGCGGCTCGTCAGCGCGATGCGCGTGGGCGTGCAGTTCGTGCGTCAGTCGCAGCGCATGCGGGCGGTGCTCACGCGCATCTCCATCTTCTTCCTGCATTCGACCGCCGTGCTCGCGCTGTTGCCGCTGCTCGCGCGAAATCTGCGCGGCGGCGGCGCCGGCACCTTCACGCTGCTGCTGGCGGCCATGGGCACGGGCGCCATCGTGGCCGTGCTCTTCCTGCCGCGGCTGCGCCAGGCGATGTCGCGCGACCAGCTCGTGATCCGCGGGACCGCGCTGCAATCCGGCGCCACGGCGGTGATGGCGTTGGCGCCGAACGCCTGGGTGGCCGTGCCGGCAATGTTCCTCTGCGGCATGGCCTGGATCACGGTGGCCAACTCGCTCTCGGTCTCGGCGCAGCTTGCCTTGCCCGACTGGGTGCGGGCTCGCGGCATGTCGATGTACCAGATGGCGATCATGGGCTCCAGCGCCTTCGGCGCCGCGCTATGGGGCCAGGTGGCGGAACTGAGCTCGCTCTACATCAGCCTCGCCATCGCGGCGGTCAGCGGCACGGCGCTCATGCTGCTCGCGCTGCGCTACGTGACCGACGGCGCCGGCGGGGAGGAGGACGACACCACGCCGGCCAGCAAGGGCTGGGCCGCCGGCCCGCCGAACAGCGCGCCGGGCGAAGAAGGCCGCGTGGTGATCACCATTGAATACATCATCGACCCGGCACGCGCCGCGGCCTTCCACCTCGTCATGCAGCAGACGCGCCGCGCGCGGCTGAGCCAGGGCGCCATCGGCTGGGAACTGCTGCACGACATCACGGAGCCAACGCGCTATCTCGAGCAGATCGTTGACGAATCATGGACCGAGCACCTGCGCCGCTTCCACCGAGCGACCGCCGCCGACATGGCGCTGCGCGATCGCCGGCTGGCCTTCCACCAGGGCGAGGCGCTGCCAGTGGTCACGCGCTACGTGGTGTTGCGCTGAGCCAGCGGTGCCTTCAGGGCCTGGGCAGGTACATCGTCGCTTCCACCTCGACCAGCACCTCGTCGCCCGGCAGGAAGCGCGAGACCTCCACCACCGTGCTGACCGGCGGCTCGCCTGGATAGAAGAGGCCGCGCACGCGGTTGTAGGGCGCGTAGTCGGGCAGGCGCCGGAAGTACTGCACCAGCTTCACCACGTCGTCCATCGACCCGCCGTGCTCGGCCGCGATCTGGCGGATGCGCTCCAGCACGAACCAGCTTTGCGCCACGATCGCGGCCTCGAACACGTCCACCGACATCTGGCCCGTGGCGTAGCCCACGCCACGCAAGGCCGTGCGCGCCGCCTCGGGAATGTCGTCGTAGCTCGACACGGCGCGGCGGGTCGACGGGTCCACCGCCACAACGCCGCTCATGAAGACGAAGTCGCCCACGCGCTTCGCGGCCGCGTAGTTGGCCATCGGCTTGCCCATGCTCATGCCGTCTGCTCCTTCGCCCCGGCGCGCGCCAGCGAGCGCAGCCAGCCCAGCCCCTCGGAGGTGCCGTTCGCGACCGCGCCGCGCGCCGGCCGGTATTCGCAGCCCACCCATCCCTCCCAGCCGCACTGCGCCGAGACCTCGTCGATCACGTCGAACAGGTAGGGATGGTTCAACTCGCCCACGTCCGGCTCGTGCCGTTCTGGCACGCCCGCGATCTGGAAGTGGCCGACGCGGCCGGTGGGCAGGTACTTGCGGATCTTCATCGCCACGTCGCCCTCGACGATCTGGCAGTGGTACAGGTCCATCTGCACCTTGAGGTTGGGTGCGCCGACCATCCCGATGATCTCGTGGCCGTGATCCTGCCGATTCAGGAAGAAGCGCGGGATGTCGCGCGTGTTGATGGGCTCCACCAGCACGTCGCGCCCGGCCTTCGCCGCCTCGGCCGCGGCCCAGCGCAGGTTGTCGACGTAGGTGGGCTGCACGGCTTCGCGCTCCGTGCCCTCCGGAATCAGGCCGGCCATGACGTGGATGCGCGGGCAATCGAGCGCCTCGGCGTATTCAAGCGCCTTGAGGATGCCTTCTCGGAAAGGCGCCTCGCGGCCGGGCAGGCAGGCCAGGCCACGCTCGCCACGCTCCCAGTCGCCGGGCGGGCCGTTGAACAGCACCTGCCGCAACCCGTTGGACGAAAGCCGGGCGGCGAGCTCGCGCTTGTCGTATGCGTACGGAAAGAGGTATTCGACCGCCTTGAAGCCGTCCTTCGCGGCGGCTTCGAAACGGTCGAGGAAATCGAGCTCCGGATAGAGCATCGAGAGGTTGGCGGCGAATCGGGGCATGAAAGTCCTACCAGCGGGCGCCGAAGCTTCGGCGCAGTTCATCGATCCGGGCGGGGCCCAGGGGTTCGGGGGGATGGGCGGCAAGGCCGCGGAGCATCCAGAGTTTGGCGGTTTCCTCGAGTTCCTCCAGCACGGCCATCGCCGCGGCCGGCGTGTCGTGCCACACATTGGGCCCGAGGCGTTCAAGCATGACGGCGCGGATCGGCACGCCCTGAGCGCCGTGGCGCGCGATGGCCTGCGCCACGGCTTCGGCGGCTTCGGCCGCGCCGGGACGGTGGTAGGGAATCACCGGGACGCGGCCCACCTTCATCACGAAGTAGGGCGTGAGCGCGGGCAGGAGTTCGTCGCCGGGCGCATCGAGCGTGAGCGCGACGCAATGCGTGCTGTGCGTGTGGATGACGCAGCGCGTGTGCGCATCGAAAGCCGTGGCCGCCGCGTAGATGCGGGCGTGCAGCGCGATGGTCTTGCTCGCGCGCTCGCCGCCGAGCTGGCGCAGATCTGCGTCCAGCCGCGCGAGCCTGGCAGGATCGAGGAAGCCGAGGCAGGCATCGGTGGGCGTGATCAGGAAGCCGTCGTCCAGCCGCACGCTGATGTTGCCGGCCGTGGCATGTACGTAGCCGCGCTCGAAGAGACTGCGGCCGACGCGGCAGATCTCCTCGCGCGCTTCGCTTTCGGTCATGCGAGCACTGTAAAGGCTTTGGTGAAGAAGTCGTCGGTTCCGAAGTTGCCGGACTTCAGCGCGATGTGCACGCCCGCCCCGTCGGCCGCTTCGGCGCGCGCGTGGCACCACGGCACGCCGGGGTCGATCTGGGCGCCGATCTGCAACTGCGCGATGCCTAGCGCCTGCACGCAGGCGCCGGAGGTCTCGCCACCCGCGACCACCAGTTGGCGAACGCCGCGTTCGACCAGGCCGCGCGCGATGGCGGCGATGGCGTGCTCCACCATCGCACCCGCCTCCTCGGCGCCCAGGCGGCCCTGCACCGACTTCACCGCGGCCGGGTCGGCCGTGGAATAGATCAGCACGGGGCCGCCGGCCAGCAAAGGCGCGGCCCAGTCGAGCGCCTGCGAGGCCACGTCGATGCCGGCAGCGATCTGCAATGGATCGATGGCCAGCGCGGGCCGGCCGGAGGCGATGAAATGCGCGACCTGGCGGTTGGTGGCCAGCGAGCAGCTGCCCGAAACCACGGCCCGCAGTCCGCCGGCCGGCGGCAGCGCGCCCGCCGTCGACGAAGGCGCGATGCCGAAGTTGGCCGGCAGCCCGATGGCCACGCCCGAGCCGGCGGTGACCAGCGGCATGTCCGCCAGCGCGGGCCCGAGGCGCGACAGGTCTTCGTTGGAGATCGCATCCACGATCGCGACGCCCACGCCCTCGCTGCGCAGCCGCGCGATGCGCTCGCGGATCGCGCCCTCGCCGCGCGCGACCGTGGCGAAGTCGATCAGCCCCACCGGCCGCCGCGTCTGCGCCTGCAGCACACGCACGAGGTTCGGGTCCGTCATCGGCGTCAGAGGATGGTTCTGCATGCCGCTCTCGCTGAGCAGCACCTCGCCCGCGAAGAGATAGCCCTTGAACACCGTGCGCTTGTTGTCGGGGAAGGCGGGCGTGGCGATGGTGAAGTCCGTGTCCAGCGCGTCCATCAGCGCCTCGGTCACCGGCCCGATGTTGCCTTCGGCGGTGCTGTCGAAGGTCGAGCAGTACTTGAAATAGATCTGGCACGCGCCCTGCGCCTGCAACCAGTAGAGCGCGTCGAGGGACTGCGCCACCGCCTCCGCCGGCGGGATGGTGCGCGACTTGAGCGCCACCACCACGGCATCGACTTCCACGCCGAGCGGCGCGGCGGGGACGCCGATGGTCTGCACCACGCGCATGCCGGCGCGCACGAGGTTGTTGGCGAGATCGGTCGCGCCGGTGGAGTCGTCGGCGATGCAGCCCAGCACGATGGTCATTGTTCTTCCGGCTTGTGGGAGGGCGGCAGCGTGATGCCGGGGAAGATCTTGATCACCGCGCTGTCGTCCTCCTTCGCGAAGCCGGCGGTCGAGGCCTGCATGAACATCTGGTGCGCCGTGGAGGCCAGCGGCAGCGGAAACTTGCTCGCGCGCGCCGTGTCGAGCACGAGGCCCAGGTCCTTCACGAAGATGTCGACCGCCGACAGCGGCGTGTAGTCACCCGCCAGCACGTGGGCCATCCGGTTCTCGAACATCCAGCTGTTGCCCGCGCTGTGCGTGATGACTTCGTAGAGCGCGTCCGCCGCCACGCCCTCGCGCAGGCCCAGCGCCATCGCCTCGGCCGCGGCGGCGATGTGCACGCCGGCCAGCAGTTGGTTGATGATTTTCACCTTGCTGCCCGCGCCGGCGCGGTCGCCCAGGCGGTAGACCTTGCCGGCCATCGCGTCGAGCACCTCGCCGGCCTTCTCATAGGCCTCGGGCCGCGCCGAGCTCATCACCGTCATCTGGCCGCTGGCTGCCTTGGCCGCGCCGCCGGAGATCGGCGCGTCGATGTAGAGGATGCCCGCCGCATTCAGGCGCTCTTCGAGCGCAACGGACCAGTTCGGGTCCACTGTCGAGCACATCACGAACACGCTGCCGGGCTGCATCGCGGCGGCGGCGCCGCCTTCCCCGAAGAGCACGTCCTCGGTCTGCTGTGCATTGACCACGACGGAGATGACGACATCGCAGGCCGCCGCGACCTGCGCCGGGCTGGCCCAGGCCACGCCACCTTTCTCGGCGAAGCGCACCGCCGCGCCGGGCCGCGCGTCGCACACATGCATCGCGTAACCCCTGTCACGCAGCGTGGCGGCGATGCCCGCGCCCATGGCGCCCAGGCCGACGAGTCCTGCTTTATTCATGGCGATTCCTGATTGATATGGTCATCATACAAATCACGGAAAGCCTGCCGCTAGAGGAATTCCCCGTGTGCGGGGGTTTGCGGCCCGCTGACAGGACTGTCAGCCTGCCAGCGCGTGTCGCGCGGCGTGGGCGATGCTCCGCGCATCGACACCGAAGAACTGGCGCAGCGCGGCGCGCGTGTCGCTGCGGCCGAAGCCGTCGGTGCCCAGCGTCAGGTAGCGTCGGTCCGAGGGCAGGAAGGCACGCACGCTTTCGGGCACGGCGCGCACGTAGTCCGTCGCAGCGATGATCGGACCGCCTCGCTCGCCCAGCTGGCGCGCGACGAAGGGCGTGCTCGGCGCCTTCTCGCCCGCGAGCGCGCGTGCCTCGCACTCACGGCCGTCGCGTGCGAGCTCGCTCCAGCTCGTGACGCTGAACACCTCGGCGTCGATGCCCTCTTCGGCCAGCAGCTGGGCCGCCTTGACGACCTCGGTCAGGATCGCGCCGGAGCCCAGCAACGTCACCTGGCGCGCGGCCGCGGCGGCCTTCGAGCGCGACCATGCCTCGAAGCGGTAGCAGCCGCGCAGCACGTCGGCCGCGGCATCGGCCGGCAGGTCGGGCTGCGCGTAGTTCTCGTTCATGAGCGTGACGTAATAGAACACGTCCTTCTGCTCGACCATCATCTCGCGGATGCCCGCGTCGACGATGACGGCCATCTCGCCCGCGAAGGCCGGGTCGTAGGCCTTGCAGTTCGGGATGGTCGCGGCGATGAGGTGGCTCGATCCGTCCTGATGCTGCAGCCCTTCACCACCCAGCGTCGTGCGGCCCGAGGTCGCGCCGAGCAGGAAGCCGCGCGGACGCTGGTCCGCCGCCGCCCAGATCTGGTCGCCCACGCGCTGGAAGCCGAACATCGAGTAATAGATGTAGAAGGGCAGCATCGCGAGCCCGTGCACGCTGTAGCTCGTGGCCGCCGCGGTCCAGCTCGCGATGGCGCCAGCCTCGCTGATGCCCTCCTCCAGGATCTGACCGTCGGTCGCCTCGCGGTAGGAGAGCACCGAGCCGATGTCCTCCGGCGCGTAGCGCTGGCCCACGCTCGAATAGATGCCGACCTGCTTGAAGAGGTTGGCCATGCCGAAGGTGCGCGCCTCGTCGGCCACGATGGGCACGATGCGCGGGCC
>CBIHOG010000052.1:0-37769 GCA_966211435.1 uncultured Variovorax sp.
GCTGGTGTGCGGCGCGAGCAAGGGCCTCGGCTACGGCTGCGCGGAAGCGCTGGTGGGCGAGGGCGTGAACGTGGTGATCGTGGCGCGCGGCGCGCAGGTGCTGGACGCCGCCGCCGCCAGCCTGCGGAAGCTGGCGGCCGGCCAGGGCGGCACGGCGCCTTTCGTGAAGCACGTGGCGGCCGACATCACCACGCCCGAGGGCCGCGCCGCCGCCTTCGCGCTGTACAAGGATTTCGACATCGTGGTGACCAACGCCGGCGGCCCGCCGCCCGGCGACTTCCGCGACTGGGACCGCGAGGCCTGGATCAAGGCGGTGGACGCCAACATGCTCACGCCCATCGAGCTGATCAAGGCCACGGTCGACGGCATGGCCGCGCGCGGCTACGGGCGCATCGTGAACATCACGTCCAGCTCGGTGAAGGCGCCGATCGACATCCTCGGCCTGTCCAACGGCGCGCGCAGCGGCCTGACGGGCTTCGTCGCTGGCGCGGCGCGCACGCCGATCGCGGCCAAGGGCGTGACCATCAACAACCTGCTGCCCGGCGCCTTCGACACCGACCGCCTGCGCGGCACCATGGTCGGCGCGTCGAAGAAGACGGGGCAGGACGTGGAGACCGTGCTGGAAAATCGCAAGAAGACCATTCCCGCGCGCCGCTTCGGCACGTCGGCGGAGTTCGGCGCCATCTGCGCCTTCCTGTGCAGCATGCAGGCCGGCTACATCACGGGGCAGAACGTGCTGGCCGATGGCGGGGCGTATCCCGGGACGTACTGAGATCTCCCCCAGACTACCCTCGCTGCGCGAGGTCCGCCTTCCCCCTCGCCGGGGGCAACCCCCGCGGCCCGGCGGAGCCGGTTCAGCGGGGTTCCTGGGGTTGGCCGCGGCCGCTTGGGGGGCTCAGGCGGCCGCCGCGCGCTTCTTCGCGGCGACGGCGCGTTTGGCAAGCTTCTGTTCTTCGGCGATGAGCGCGGGGTAGGTGCTCTTCGCGCCGGCGAGGAAGTTGTCGACCGCCATGCGCACCTTCTCCTCGAAGGAGATGGCCATCGGCGAGTGGTAGATGGTCTCGCGGATGGCGGTGTAGAAGAGGCCGTCGTGCAGCGTCCAGTAGAACTCGATCTCCTTCTCGGACACCGGCAGCTTGTCGTTGGCGACGCCGCAGTAGATGCGCAGTTCCTCGCAGCAGGGAACGAGCAGCTCCTTCTTGATGAGCTGCAGGTAGCGGCGGTTGAGGTCGCTGCTCTCCAGCCCGGCGAACATGTAGATCCGGATCCACTCCGGCTGGTAGGTGGCGCGGGCGTACTCCCGGTAGAAGTTCACCAGGCGCTCGTCCAGCGGCACGCTCTGGTCGCGCAGCGAGACCAGCCATTGCGGCTGCCAGCGGCCCATGAACACGTGCACGTAGACCTTGTCGATCAGCTCCTTCTTCGACTTGAAGTAGCGGTAGAGCAGCGGCTGCGTGATGCCCAGGCGCCGTGAGAGTTCGCGCGTCTGGCCGGCGAAGCCCATCTCCGAGAAGTAGCGGATGGCGCCATGCAGGATCTGCTGCTGGCGCTCTTCGGCGCGAAGCCGGGGCTTCTTGGCGCGGGCGGGAGGTGCGGGTGGTGTGGTCACGAGACGGGCGATTTTAGGGGCGCCCCGTGTGTGTCCCTGTCGCTCAGGCGGGTGGCTCGTCGCCGGTGTCGGGCCTGAGCCCCGCGGCGCGGACGGCGGGCACCAGGCACAGTTCGTCGGCGTCGGAAGTGTCGCCGGAGACGCCGATGGCGCCGATCACGCGGCCCTCGCCGTCACGCAGCAGCGCGCTGCCCGCGACCGGCGCCATGCGGCCTTCGGAGATGGCGTTGAGCGCGGTGAAGAAGGCCGGCATCTTCGCGGCACGCCGTGCCAGCTCGCGCCCGCCGAAGCCCATGCCCAGCGCGCCCCAGGCCTTCGCGATGGCGAGCTCGGGCCGCATGATGCCGGCGCCGTCCTCGCGTTTGAGCACCACGAGGTGGCCGCCCGGGTCGAGCAGCGCGACGGTCATGGGCGCCAGCTTGAGCACGCGCGCGGTCTTGAGCGCTTCGGTGGCGATGCGGTCCGCCTGGTCGAGACTGAGGGTGCTCATTGGGGCGAGAAGGAGGTCGGTTTCAGGATCTTGCACTCCTGGCTCGCCAGCGTGTCGAGCTGGCGGGAGGCGGCGCGGTAGGTGGCCCATTCGGGGTCGGCTTCCATGCGGGCGCGGCAGGCCTCGCGTTCGGCCAGGCTGTCGTAGCGCCACAGGTGCACCACCTGGTTGAGCGGGCCGATCTCGCTGACGTAGAAGCCGAGCAGCTCGCCCAGGTACTTCTTCTGCAGCGCGAGCGCCTGCGTCTCGTAGAGATTCAGGAACTCGGCCATGCGGCCGGGCAGGATGGTGTACGTGCGCATTTCGACGATCATGGAATCTCCTTGTTGGGTTGCTAGAACGCGACCTGGCTCGCGCCCTTGAGCCCGAGCATCGCACGCACTTCAGCGGGCGTGGCAACCTCCAGCGAAAGCTCCTTCAGGATGCGGGCGATCTTGCGCACCTGCTCGGCGTTGGAGGAGGCCAGCTGGCCCTTGCCGAGGTAGAGACTGTCCTCCAGCCCCACGCGCACGTTGCCGCCCATCTGCGCGCCGACCGAGAGCAGCCCCATCTGGTGGCGGCCCGCGCCGAGCACGGACCAGTGGTAATCCTCGCCGAAGAGCTTGTCGGCGATGCGCTTCATGTGCAGCAGGTTCTCGGTGTCCGGGCCGATGCCGCCGAGGATGCCGAAGATGGTCTGCACGAAGAAAGGCGGCTCGACCAGCTTGCGGTCGCGCAGGTGCGCCAGGTTGTAGAGGTGGCCGACGTCGTAGCACTCGAACTCGAAGCGCGTGCCGCAGCCCTTGCCCAGGTGCTCCAGCGTGTACTCCATGTCCTTGAAGGTGTTGCGGAAGATGAAGTCGCGCGTGTTCTCCAGGTACTGCGGCTCCCATTCGTGCTGGAAGCGCGGGTAGCGCGCGATCAGCGGGTAAAGGCCGAAGTTCATCGAGCCCATGTTGAAGGAGCACATCTCCGGCTTGAGCAGCAGCGGCGCGCTCAGGCGCTGGGCCACCGTCATGTTGTGGCCGCCGCCGGTGGTGATGTTGATGACGGCGTCGCAGGCCGCCTTGATCCGCGGCAGGAACTGGCGGAAGACCTCGACGTCCGGCGTCGGACGGCCGTCCACCGGGTCGCGCGCATGCAGGTGGATGATGGACGCGCCGGCCTCGGCGGCGGCGATGGATTCGGCCGCGATCTGCGCCGGCGTGATGGGCAGGTGCGGGCTCATCGTCGGCGTGTGTATCGCACCGGTGACCGCGCAGGTGATGATGACCTTCTTCTGCGGCGCGGCCATTTCAGCGGCCTCCCGACACGTCGATGAGCGCGCCGTGCACGTAGGAGGCGGCGGGCGAGGCGAGCCACAGCACCGTTTCGGCCACTTCCGACGGCACGCCCGCCCGGCCGATGGGCACGGTGGCGCCGAGCGTGGCGACTGTCGCCGCGCCGCCGTGCGCGTCGTGCATGTCGGTCTCGATCAGGCCGGGGCGCAGTGCGTTGACGCGAATGCCATCGCGCCCGACTTCCTTGGCGAGGCCGAGGGTGAAGCTGTCGATCGCGCCCTTGCTGGACGCATAGGCGATCTCCTTCGGGAAGCCGCCGTGCCGCGCGGCGGCCGAGGACATGTTGAGGATCACGCCGCCCTTGCCACCCAGGCGCGTCGACATGCGGCGCACCGCTTCTCCCGCGCAGAAGAAGGCGCCGAGCACGTTGGTCGCGAAGACCTGGGTGAGCGAGGCGCCATCCATCTCGTCGATGAGCGCCGTGCGGCCGATGATGCCGGCGTTGTTGACCAGCACGTCGACGCGGCCCAGCTGGCGGTCGACCTGCTCGAACAGCGAGACCGCGCCCTCCTGCGTGGACACGTCCGCGCGGATGGCCACGGCCTTGCCGCCCTCGGACGAGATGCGCCGCACGACCGTCGCGGCCGCCACTTCGTCGCGCGCATAGTTGACGCAGACGGTGTAGCCGCGCTGCGCGGCGAGCAGCGCGAGCGAGGCACCGATGCCGCGCCCGGCACCGGTGATGACCATGATTCTCGACATTGGATTTCCTCTGGATGGCGGATGCGGATCAGTCGGCGCGGATGCCCTGGTCCTTGATGATCTTTCCGTACTTCGCGGTCTCCGATTCGTTGAAGGCGCGCAGCTCGGCGGAGTTGGAGTGCAGCGCATCGACGCCCAAGTCGGAGAAGCGCTTGACCAGATCCGGCTCGACCATGACCTTGTTCAGCGCCGCCTGGAAGCTCTCGACCACCGGCTTGGGCGTCGCGGCCGGCAGGTACACGCCCCACGAATTGAGCGCGACGATGTCGGGCATGCCGCTCTCGGCGAAGGAGGGCACCTCGGGCAGCAGGGCGAAGCGCTTCTGGCTGGTGACGGCGAGCGCGCGCAGCTTGCCGCTCTTGATGTGCTGCACCACCGCCTGCGGATCGGCCGCGACCATGTCGATCTCGCCGGCCAGCAGGTCGTTGATGGCGGAGATGCCGCCCTTGTAAGGCACGTGCTGCATCTTGACCTTGGCGGAGTGGTTGATCATCTCGCCGACCAGCTGTGCCATCGTGCCCGCGCCGCCGGAGCCGAAGTTGACGGGCTTGGTGCGGGCGCCCGCGATCAGCTGCTCGAGCGTCTTGTAGGGCGAGTTCGCGTTGACGACCAGCACGCAGGGCCCGGTGGCGATCAGCGACACGGGCACGAAGTCCTTGCCCATGTCGTAGGGCACCTTCGACAGCAGCGGGTTGATGAGCGAAGGGCCCATGTTCCCCACCAGGAAGGTGTAGCCATCCGCCGGCTGGCGTGCCGCGAAGTCCGTGCCGATGGAGCCCGAGGCGCCCGGCCGGTTGTCGACGATGACGGGTTGCTTCCAGGCTTCTCCCAGCTTCTGCCCGAGCAGCCGCGCCATCAGGTCGGAGGCGCCACCGGGCGGGAAGGTCACGATGAGGTGGACAGGGCGGGCAGGGAAGCCCTGGGCGGATGCCAGCGCGACGAAGGCGGCGGCGCAAATACCCATGGCCAGGCGTGCGAAGCGGCGAAGGTGCATGGTTTGTCTCCAGCGGTTTGTGAGATGCCGCTGGTCTGTGCCGGCGGTTGGGCGGAATATATACTATCGATCGATAAATTAAAACAGGAGCCATGAGAGATGAAGACATTCGAGATGCCCTCGCAGGGCGCGCGGGCCGACCAGACGCTCGCGCACAACATGAAGCTGCTCGCCCACCACGAGCTCGCGGGCTTCGGCGGCCTGGGCGAAGGCATCGCGATGCAGCGGACGGCGGACGGCCGGCGCATCCTGTGGCTCGCGCACGAGTCGGCGCCGAAGAACTTCTCCGGCGTGGACGTGACCGATCCGCGCGCGCCGAAGCTCATCGCGCAGACCGAGTTGCCACACATGAAGGTGCGCTCCAACTCGCTCGACGTGGTGGGCGATGTGATGGCCGTGGCCTACCAGGTGCAGGAGCCGGGCATGAAGCCGGCGGGCTTCGAGCTCTTCGACATCGGCGTGCCGGAGCAGCCGAAGCTGATCTCGCATTTCGACTGCTCGGGCAAGTTCTCGCGCGGCGTGCACGCGCTGTGGTTCGTGGATGGCAAGACCGTGCACATGGCCGGCGGTGCCCCCGACTTCGAGCCGCACAACCCGCTGGACGACCAGTTCTACCGGATCATCGACGTGAGCGACCTGACGCGCCCCGTGGAGGCTGGACGCTGGTGGATGCCCGGCACGCGCGTGGGCGACACGCATCCGCAGCCGGCGCGTCTGCCGAAGCAGTTCGACACCGGCTTCCGCGCGCACAACACCAACGTCTTCCCGCAGCGGCCGGATCGCGCCTACGTCGGCTACATCGACGGGGGCGCGGTGGTGCTCGACATCTCGGACACATCGGACATCAAGGTGGTCTCGCAATGGAACCATTCGCCGCCCTTCAACGGCTTCACGCACACCGTGCTGCCGTTGTTCGACCGCGGCCTCTGGATCGTGAGCGACGAGTGCGTGCAGGACGGCGGTGGCGACTGGCCCAAGCTGGTGTGGGTGGTGGATGCGCGCTCGGAGTCCAATCCTGTGCCGATCGGCACCTTCCCGATGCCGTCGCCGACGGTGTTCGCCAAGCGCGGCGGCCGCTTCGGGGCGCACAATCTGCACGAGAATCTGCCGTTGCCGGTCTCCTTCCAGTCGGACACGCTGGTGGTCTGCACCTTCTTCAACGGCGGCGTGAGGGTCTATGACACGAGCAATCCCTACCAAGTCGAGGAAGTCGCCTACTACGTGCCGGGTGCGCCCAAGCTGTCGCCGGCCGGCGCGATCCAGCTCAACGACGTGTACGTCGACGACCGTCGCATCGTCTACACGGTGGACCGCTTCAGCGGCGGCCTCTACATCCTGGAAATGACGGTTTAGCCGTGGCGAGCGAACGCGATGCACTGGCGGGCAAGCTGCCCGTCACGTTGATCACCGGCTTCCTGGGCAGCGGCAAGACCACGCTCATCAGCCGGCTGCTCAAGCATCCGGGCATGAATCGCGTGGCCGTGGTCATCAACGAGGTGGGAGAGATCGGCATCGACCACGACCTGGTGACGATGTCCTCGGAGAACGTGAGCCTGCTGGCCAATGGCTGTCTCTGCTGCACGGTGCGCACGGATCTGCAGGACACGCTGCGCGAACTCTTCGGCCAGCGGCGCGCGGGGCAGATCGCGGATTTCGATCGCGTGGTGATCGAGACCACGGGCCTGGCGGACCCGGCGCCGGTGATCCAGACGCTGGCAAGCGACACGATGCTGGGCGCGCAGTACCGGCTCGACGGTGTGGTCACGCTGGTCGATGCGGTGAACGGGCCGGACCAGTTGCGCATGCAGCCGGAGGCGCAGAAGCAGGTCGCGGTCGCGGACCTGATCGTGATCACGAAGGAGGACCTGGCATCGCCGGCGCAGGTCGAGTCGCTGGTCGATGCCTTGAAGGCGATCAACGGCCATGCGGCGTTCCGCCACAGCCGCATGGGCGACGTGGAACCGTCGGAGCTGGTGGGGCTGGGGCTGGGGAGCGCGCGGGCGGGGCCGGGGACCTTGCGCTTTCTCGGCGAGCTGGACGGCGGCAAGCCGGAGGGTGCCTACCTCGGCGAGCGCGTGCCTTCGCGTCACGACCCGTCCATCCGCACGCTCTCGCTGCGCTTCGAGAAGCCCTTCGAGTGGGACACTTTCGCCGCGGCGATGGACATGCTCATCGGCCTGCGCGGCGTCGACCTGCTGCGCGTGAAGGGCATCGTCAACGTGGAGGGCAGCCCGGTGGTGGTGCAAGGCGTGCAGCACATCATGCATCCGCCGGTGACGCTGGACGGATGGCCGAGCGAGGACCACCAGAGCCGTCTGGTCTTCATCACGCGACGCATCGAGGAGAAAGCGATCCGCGCCCTGTTCGACGCGGTGGGAGCCATCCGCGCCTAGGTTCACGCGCGCGGCCGCATCAGGGCGCGGGCGAGGACATGCGTTCGAGCACTTCGTAGACCACGGCCGTGTCGGCGGCCGCGCGGCCCATGCCCATGGCGGCGTTGTAGACCGGGATGGCGGCGCTGAAGAGCGGTGCCGGCACGCGGGTCTCGGCGAGCGCGGCGGCGATGAGCTTCATGTCCTTCTGCCAGGTCTCCACTTTCATGGTGGCGTCCTGCCAGCCGCGCGTGCTCATCATGGGGCCGCGCACTTCGAGCATGCGTGATGCGCCCGCGCCGTCCGCCAGCACCTTGACGGCGAGGTCCATGTCGATGCCCATGCGCGCGCCCATGAGCAACGCCTCGGCGGTCGAAACGTTGTGGATGGCCACGAGCAGGTTGGCCATGAGCTTCATGCGCATGCCGTTGCCGAAGGCGCCGATGTCGTAGGTGACGCGGGCGAATCCGTCGAAGACTTCGGCCATCTCGGCGATGGCGGCCTTGTCTCCGCTGGCATAGATGGCCAGGTCGCGGTTGACGGCTTGCGCGCCGGTGCCGGAGAGCGGGCAGTCGAGCAAGGTGATGCCGCGTGCCTGCAGCGTCTCGAGCGAGCGCTGCTTGGCTTCGATCGGCAGCGTGCTGGTCTCGGCGACGATGAGGCCTTCGCGGCCGTGTTCGGCGATCTGTTCCGTCACGCTCCGGAGGGCGGCCTCGCTGGGGAGCGACAGGAGAAGGGAGTGAGCGCCGCGGATCGCCTCGTGCCCTTCGATCGCGACCGCGCCGCCGTTCGCGGCGAGCGTGCGCTGGGCATCTGGGTTGGGGTCGTGGCCCGAGACGGTGAAGCCGGCCTTGAGCAGGTTGGCTGACATCGCGGAGCCCATGATGCCCAGGCCGAAGAGGCCTACCTTGCGGGGGTGCACATCTTGTGGGGGCTGGGCGGTGGTGCTCATGGTTTGCCGTGGTGTCGGTGTTTGTTGTGATCTATTGATCAATTATCGTAGCATACGGTTCCGCGTGATCTCGTCGAAGGGGCGCGACGCCCGCCGCCGCCTTTGCTGGCATCAAGGCAGTCAGCGCCGCGAAGAGACCACAATTCCCCCGACGATCAACGCGAACGCAGCCCCGTGATACCACTGCGGCAACTCCCCCAGGAACGCAGCCGACATCAATGCAGCAAACAACGGCGTGAGATTGATGAAGAATCCCGCCATCTGCGGCCCCGCGCGCTGCACGCCGATGCCCCAGCACCGATAAGCCAGCAAAGCCGGTCCGACGGCGATGAAGGCCAGCGCCGCCGCCAACGGCCACCCCCAGTCGATGTGCGCGTCGGTCAAGGCCCACTCACTCGCCGCGAATGCACCGGACCAAGCCAGCCCGAACACCATCTGCGCCATCAGCAGCGCGGCCCAGTCCCGCCGGATGGCCGCAGGCTCGGTCGTCCGCGCCAGCATCCAGCTGTAGAACGCCCACGAGATCGTGGCCAGCATCATGTAGAGATCGCCCGGCACCAGGCGCAGCGCTAATAGCTGGTGCCAGTCGCCCCGGCTCAGCACCAGCAGCACGCCCAGCATCGAGAGCGCCGCGCTCACGATCTCCCGCTGCGTCACCTTCGCGCCGAAGAAGAGCGTGCCGATGGCCAGCACCCACAGCGGCATGCTGGAGCCGACCAGCGTCACGTTGAGCGGCGTCGAAGTCTGCAGCGCGAGATACTGGAAGGCGTTGTAGCAGCCGATGCCCAGCAACCCCAGTACCGCGAAACGGCGCCACTGCGGCCACAGCGGGCTGTCGCGGCGCAGCACCGCCAGCGCGAAGGGCAGCAGCAGCACGAAGGCCAGCAGCCAGCGGATGAAGTTCAGCGTCATCGGCGACACCAACTCGCGCACCACGCGCCCCACGACCGCGTTGCCGGCCCAGAGCAGAGGTGCCATGGTGAAGAGAAGAATGGTGCCGGGAGTCAGACGCTGTTGCATGAGGGAGGACTGTACCGGCACGGAATCGCAGTCCGTGGCAGCATCGGCCTCTTCCGATATCCAGCTGTACGCAATTCAAGGAGACCCTGGCCATGACCCTGAGCAAAGCCGTCCGCATCGACCGCCACGGCGGCCCCGAGGAACTCAAGATCGTCGAGGTCGAGGTCGGCGACCCCGGCCCGGGCGAGATCCGCATCCGCCACAAGGCGGTGGGCCTGAACTTCATCGACACCTACCAGCGCAGCGGGCTCTATCCCTTCCCCATGCCGCTGCAGCTCGGCATGGAGGCCGCCGGCGTCGTGGAGGCCGTGGGCGAAGGCGTGACGCACCTGAAGGCCGGCGACCGCGCCGCTTATGCCAGCAATCCGCCCGGCGCCTACAGTGAACTGCGCGTGATGCCCGCGAAGCTCGTCAGCAAGCTGCCCGACGCGATCTCCTTCGAGACCGGCGCGGCGATGATGCTCAAGGGCCTGACGGCGCAGTACCTGCTCAAGAAGACCTTGCCGGCCGAGGGCTTGCAGCCCGGCGACTTCATCCTCTTCCACGCGGCCGCGGGCGGCGTGGGGCTGATCGCCTGCCAGTGGGCGAAGGCGCTGGGCCTGCGGCTCATCGGCACGGCCGGCACCGACGCCAAGTGTCAGCTGGCGCTGGCGCATGGCGCGGCGCATGCCATCAACTACAGCACCGAGAACTTCGCCGAGCGCGTCAAGGAGATCACGGGTGGCAAGGGCGTGAAGGTCGCCTACGACTCCGTGGGCAAGGACACCTTCGAGGGCTCGCTCGCCTGCCTGCGGCCTTTCGGCCTCCTGGCGGTGTTCGGCAACGGCTCCGGGCCAGTGGCCGCCTTCAACCTCGGCACGCTGGCGCGCGGCTCGTTCTACGTCACGCGGCCGACGCTGTTCACGCACCTCTCCTCGCGCGAAGCCGCGCAGGCGATGGCGGACGACCTCTTCGCCGTGGTCGAGAGCGGCGCGGTCAAGATTCCCATCGACCAGCGCTACGCGCTCAAGGACGTGCAGCAGGCGCACCGCGACCTCGAGGCGCGCAAGACCACGGGCTGCACCGTCCTCACGCTCTGAGCGGCACGGCGGGGAAGCGGTCGATGCGGCCGATGCATATATCTATCCGATAAATCCATTTCTCTTTCGAGGGCGGGCCGGGTCCAATCACGGCCATGGCTCGATCCCGCTTCCTCCCCGACAACTTCACCTTCTCGCTCGTCATCGTCGTCACGCTCGCCAGCCTCTGGCCGGCGCACGGCGACACGGCGCATTTCTTCGAACAGCTCACGACGGTCGCGATCGGGCTGCTGTTCTTCCTGCACGGCGCCAAGCTCTCGCGCGAGGCGATCCTCGGCGGCATCACGCACTGGCGGCTGCACCTGCTGGTGTTCGCCAGCACCTTCATCCTGTTCCCGGCGCTGGGGCTGGCGCTCAAGCCGGTGCTGTCGCCGCTGGTCACGCGCGATCTCTACACCGGCGTGCTGTACCTGTGCGTACTGCCGGCGACGGTGCAGTCGGCCATCGCCTTCACCTCGATGGCACGGGGCAACATCCCGGCGGCCGTGTGCAGTGCCTCGGCTTCCACCTTGCTGGGCGTGTTCATCACGCCCGTGCTGGTGAGCCTGTTCGTGGTCCAGCATGGCGACACGGGCGCGTCGCTCGACGCCATCGGCCGCATCCTGCTTCAGCTGATGGTGCCTTTCGTCGCAGGCCACCTGCTGCGCCCCTGGATCGGCGGGTGGGTCAAGAAGCGCGCCTCGATGCTGACACTGGTGGACCGCGGCTCGATCCTGCTGGTGGTCTATACGGCCTTCAGCGCGGCCGTGATCGAGGGCCTGTGGAAGCAGGTGCCGCTGTCCGCCCTGGTAGGCCTGCTGGCGGTATGCGCGGTGATCCTGGCGCTGGCCCTGACGTGCACGACCTGGATCAGCCGCCGCCTGGGCTTCGACAAGGCCGACGAGATCACGATCGTCTTCTGCGGCTCCAAGAAGAGCCTGGCCAGCGGCATCCCGATGGCCAAGGTACTCTTCGCCTCGCACGCGGTGGGCGCCATCGTGCTGCCGTTGATGCTCTTCCACCAGATGCAGCTCATGGTCTGCGCGGTGCTCGCGCAGCGCTATGCGCGCCGCCAGGCCGAGGACGCGGGGACGAAGGCGGTGGGCAACGTGGCCTGAGGGCGCGCTACTTCTCGAGGCCTGCAAGCCTCGACTCGCGCAGCCGGCTGGGCGCCAGCGCGCCGGCCGAGTCCAGGATCGGGTAGGCGATCGAGCAGATGTGCGAATTGATGCGCTTCAGGTCGCTGATCAGGTCGATGTGCAGCGAGCTGGTCTCGATGCTCAGCGCCGTCTGGTCCGAAAGCCGGCCGAGGTGCGTCCGCGCATAGGCGCGCTCCAGATCGCGGAAGCGCGCTTTCTCCTCCAGCAGCTTCTGCGCGTCGCGCACGTTGCCGTTGAGGAACACGCTCATGCTCAGGCGCAGGTTTGCGACCAGCCGCTCGTGCAGCTCCACGATCTCGGCCATGCCGGCCTCGGAAAAATTGCGCTGCGGCTTGATCTTCTTGTCCTCGATGTCGATGATCACGCGCTCGATGATGTCGCCGATCTGCTCCATGTTGATGGTGAAGCTGATGATGTCCGTCCAGCGCCGGCTTTCTTCCTCGCCCAGGGCCTCGCGCGAGATCTTGGTCAGGTAGTACTTGATGGCGGAGTAGAGCTCGTCGATGGTGTCGTCGAGCTGGCGAAGCTCCTGTGCCAGCTTCAGGTCGTTCTTGCGGATCACGTCGAGCATGCCGATCAGCATGGTCTCCACCACATCGGCCTGGTGCAGGGCCTCGCGCGCGGCGTTGGAAATGGCGAGCGTGGGCGTGGACAGCGCCGAGGGGTCGAGGTGCTTCGGCCTCTGCGTCGCCGCTGATTCAGCGGGCACCGGCAGCAAGCGCGTGACCAGGCCGGCCACCGTGTTGGTGAGGCCGATGAAGCCGATGCTGACGACGACGTTGAAGGCCAGGTGGTAGAGCACGACCATGTGCGCCGCGTCACCGATATAAGGCTGCACCTCGCGCAGCCAGAGGCCGACGAAGGGCGCGGCGATCGCCACGCCGAGCAGCTTGAAGAGCAGGTTGCCGATGGTCACCTGCCGCACCGGGATGGCCGACTTCGCGGTGGTCAGCACGGCCAGCAGGCCGCTGCCCAGGTTGGCGCCGAGCACCAGGCCCAGGGCGACGTCGAGCGGCACCACGTTGCTGTTGGCCATCGCCGCGACCAGCAGTACGACCGCGAGGCTGGAGTAGGCCGCGATGGCGAGCACGGCGCCGATGGTGATCTCCAGCAGCACGTCGCTGTTGAGCGAGGCGAGCAGGGCGCGTATGGCCGGCGCCTCGAACAGCGGGCCGGTGGCTTCGACCACCAGCTGCAGCGCGAGCAGCATGAGCCCGAGCCCGATCAGCACCCGGCCGATGCGCCCGGCGGCGCTGGAACCGCGCGTGATGAAGAGCACCACGCCCAGGAAGATGAAGAGCGGCGAGAGCCAGGAAAGGTCGGCCGAGAACAGCACCGAGATCAGCGCCGTGCCGATGTCCGCGCCCCGCATCACCGCCAGTGCCGCCGGCAGCGTGACGAGGCCTTGCCCGACGAAGGACGAAGTCATCAGTGAGGTGGCGGTGCTCGATTGCACGAGCGCCGTCACGCCGATGCCCGAGAGCGCCGCCGTGAAGCGGTTGCGCATGCTGTGGACCAGGATCCGTCGCAAGTTCGCACCGAAGACGCGCAGCACGCCGGTGCGAACGAGATGGGTACCCCACACCAGCAGCGCGATGGCTGCGAGCAGATTCAACAGATGCTTCATGGAAGCGGACGACTATACGCCGCGCGTCCGGGCGGTCCGCCGCGGGTCAGTCAATGAGGCCGCCTTTGTCGTGGAAGGGGTACGGGCCGTCGAAGCTGCCGCTCGCGGCCAGGTGCGTCACGAGGCGGGGGCGCGGGCCGTTGCCGCTCCAGGCGTGGATGCGGAAGCCGGGGGGCTCCAGCATCCATTCCGACGGCGCATCGGGCGCCAGGTCCAGGGCCACCTGGTGGGCCGGGGCGGGCGAGGTGGATGCGATGGTGCCGCCGAAGCGCACGTCGATGGCGCGGTGCAGGTGGCCGCAGATCACGCGCTCGACGTTGGGGTGCCGCGCGATCAATGCTTCGAGCGCATCGGCACCTTCGAGGAGGCCTATGCGGTCCATGTGGCCGATCAGCGTCTCAAAGGGCGGATGGTGCATCGCGACCACCACGGGTTCGTCGCGGCACTGCGCGAGTTGCTGCTCCAGCCAGTCGAGTCGCTGTTCGCAGAGGGTGCCGTGGCTGTGGCCCGGCACGCAGGTGTCGAGCGTGAGCAGGCGCAGGGCGCCGATCTTGACGGAGTACTGGACGAAGCCCTCTGCGCCCAGGTAGGCGTGATCCGGAAAGCTGCGGCGCATCTGCTCGCGGTCGTCGTGGTTGCCCGGCATCAGGTAAAGGGGCATCTTCAACGGCGCGAGCAGTTCCGCCAGGTGGCTGTACTCGGCGGCGCGGCCGAAGTCCGTCAGGTCGCCGGTGAGGACGATCGCGTCGGGCTGCTGCTTCAGGCGCAGGACCGACTGCACGGCCTGTCGCAAGTAGGGTGCCGTGTCGATGCGGCCGTAGGCGAGCCGGCCGGGTTCACGGATGTGCAGGTCGGTGAGTTGGGCGAGCAAGGTGGTCATGCGGGAGTCTCCTGAGAGGTCATCAGGCGCGCGGAGTCGATGCGGATGCCGACGGTGTCGCCGGGCTGGAAGCCGGTGTCGCGGCCCACGTCGGCGACCAGCGCCGGCTGGCCCGGCGCGTGCAGCTTGAGTTGTACGCGCTCGCCGAGGAAGGTGCGATGGGTGACCGTCGCTTCGCCCCAGCCCGCTTGCCGTGCGCCCACCTGCACGTCTTCCGGCCGCACGAGCAGCGTGGTGTGCGCCTTCCACGCGTCGGGGCAGGGGATGGTGGCGCCGCCGAGGCGCAGCACGCCTTGCGCGACGGCATCGGGCGCGCGCTCCAGGCGGTTCACGCGGCCCAGGAATTCGGCGACGAAGGGATGCGCCGGCGCGCGGTAAAGGTCCTCGCCGCGCCCGATCTGCACGATGCGGCCCGCGCTCATCACGGCCATCCGGTCGGCGATCGCCATTGCCTCCTGCTGGTCGTGCGTGACATGGATGGCGGTGATGTGCAGGCGTCGCAGCAGCTCCGCCAGCTCGTCGCGCAGGGACTCCTTGAGCTTGGCGTCCAGCGCGGCGAGGGGTTCGTCGAGCAGCAGCACGCGCGGCCGCACGGCCACGGCGCGCGCCAGCGCCACGCGCTGGCGCTGGCCGCCGGAGAGTTCGCCGGGGCGCTTCTGCTCCAGGCCGCCGAGGCGCGTGAGATCGACCAGTTCGCCGACCATGCGGCGCTCCTCGGCCGGCGCCACGCCGCGGATGCGAAGCCCGTAGCCGATGTTGGCGGCCACCGTCATCTGAGGGAAGAGCGCGTAGCTCTGGAACACCATGCCGACGCCGCGCTGCTCCACCGGACGCGCGGTGACGTCCTGGTCGCCGAAGACGATGCGACTGCCCGCGTCGGGCGATTCGAGCCCCGCGATCAGCCGCAGCAGCGTGGTCTTGCCGCAGCCGGAGGGGCCGAGCAGCGCCAGCACTTCGCCGGCCTCCACCTGCAACGCGGTGGGCAGCAGGCCGCGCGTGCCGTCGGGGTAGGTCTTCGCGCAGTTTGCGATTTCGACGGGAATGCGCTCAAGTTCCATGGCGTTTCTGCATCAGGTGGCCGAGGTATTGCAGGCCCCAGAGGACCGGCAGGATGACGATGAAGAAGACCAGCGTGTAGGCCGAGCCGACCTCCAGCCGCATCGAGGCATAGCTGTCGGCCAGGCCCACGGGGAGGGTGCGGGTCAGCGGCGTGTGCAGCATCCAGGTGAGGTTGAATTCGCCCACCGAGAGTGTGAAGACCATCAGGCTGCCCGCCACGATGGCGGGCAGCACGGCGGGTACCAGCACGCCCAGGAAGCGCTGCCTGAAGTTCGCGCCCAGCGTGCGCGCGGCTTCTTCGAGCGCGAGCAACTCGTCGCGCTGGAAAGCCGAGGACACGGTGCGCACCATGAAGGGCAGGGTGAAGACGATGTGCCCGACCAGGATGAAGGCGAAGCTCTGGCGAAAGGCGGTGAGCTGGCCGTAGGCAAGGATCAGCGCGAGCGCCGTCGCCAGCCCCGGGACGGCCACCGGCAGGGTGATCAGCTCCTCGAACACGCGCGCCGCGCGCGTGCGGCTGCGCGCCAACGTGTAGGCGCAGGGCACGCCGATCAGCAGCGTGCACAACACGCAGGCCAGCGCCAGCCCGATGGACCAGCCGACGGTGCCGCCGTAGACCTCCCACACTTCGCCGAGCCAGCGCAGGGTGAGCCCGCTCTTGAGGCCCGTGCTGTAGTTGTTGACCAGCCCGGCCATGATCGACAGCAACATGGGCGCCAGCATGAAGAGGCTCACCAGCACGGTGACGACCAGCAGGAAAGGGGCGCGGGTGGAGGGTATGCGCATGCGGCCGGCCTATCGTTTCGTGGGGTCCGCGCCGAAGTGCCGGGCGGCGAAGAGCACCGCCCAGGTCACCAGGCCGAGCGCGATGGAGAGCGAGGCCGCCAGCGCGAAGTTGGCGTAGTTCGTGAACTCGTTGTAGATGGTGATCGGGATCACCTCGAACTTGCTCGCCAGCGTGAAGGCGGTGCCGAAGGCGCCCATGGCGGTGGCGAACAGGATGGCGCCGCAGGCGAGCGTGGTGGGCGCGAGTTCGGGCAGCCACACGTCGCGCACCACGCGCAGCCGGGAGGCGCCGAGCGAGCGCGCGGCCTCCTCCAGTTGCAAGTTCATTGACTCCGCCGCGGCCGCATAAGTGGCAATGGCGCGCGGCAGCGAGAAATAGAGGTAGGCCAGGAAGAGCCCGAGCAGCCCGTAGGCGAAGGTGATGCGGCCCAGCCCGAGCGCGGCGCCTATGTCCGCGACCAGGCCTTGCCGGCCGCCCAGCAGAATCACGAAGAAGCCGATGATCACGCCGGGAAAGGAGAGCGGCAGCGTCAGCAGCGACAGCAGCAGGCGCTTGCCCATGAAGTCGCGCCGCGCCAGGTAGATGCCGACCGAGCCGCCGAGGATCAGCGTCGCCAGCGTCACCGCCAGCGAGAGCGCGACGGTGTTGACCATGCTCTCCAGGTAGCGGCTGTCGGTCAACACCGCGAAGTAGGTCGCCCAGCCCTTTTGCGCCGGCAGCGCGAGCAGGCCCGCCACCGGCAGCAGCCAGAATGCGAAGAAGAAGGCCGCCGCCGGGGCGATGCACCCCAGCAGCAGCCAGCGCTGGTTCGGAAAGCCGGAGGGCTTCATGCCTTCAGCGTACTTCCTTCAGGTAGCGTTCGGAGAATGCGCGCTGCGCCTCGGCCATGCGGCCATAGTCGACGGCCTTGGCGCGGGCGTATTCGCTGGCGGGCAGGAACTGCGCCTCGACGTCCTTGGGCATCGCGCTCGCGCGCACCGGTCGCAGGTAGGCCTTGGCCCAGATCGCCTGGCCTTCGTCGGAGAGCACGAAGTCGAGCACCTTCTTGCCGTCGGCACCGTGCGGCGCGTTCTTGACCAGGCTCATCACGTAGGGGACGACCAGCGTGCCTTCGGACGGGATCACGAACGCGACATTGGCCTTGTCCTTGTACTTCGCGCGGTAGGCGTTGAAGTCGTAGTCGAGCAGGATGGCGATCTCGCCGGAGAGCACGCGGGCGTAGGAGGTCTGTTTGGGCACGATGGGCTCGTTCTTCTGCAGGGCCTTGAAGTACTCGATGGCGGGCTGGAAGTTGTCCAGGCTGCCGCCGCGCGCTTCGTTCACCGCGACCGCGCCGACGTAGCCGACGAAGGCGGAGGCCGGGTCCAGGTAGCCGATCAGGCCCTTGTAGTCGGGCTTGAGCAGGTCGGCCCAGGACTTTGGCACCGGCTTGCCGTGCAGTGCGTCGACGTTGACCATGAAGCCGAGCGTGCCGGAGTGGATGGTGAACCACTGGCCGGCCGGATCCTTGAGGCCGTCGGGGATGTCCTTCCATGCAGCGGGCTTGTAGCCTTCGACCACGCCGTCCTTCTGCGCCTGGATGGCGAAGGTGACGCCGAGGTAGGTCACGTCGGCCACGGGGCTGGCCTTCTCGGCCACCAGTTGCGAGAGCGACTGGCCTGAGTTCTTGTTGTCCGGCGGTACGGTGACGCCGGTCTTGGCCTTGATGGCGCGCAACTGCGTGCCCCAGTCGGCCCATTCGGTCGGGCAGTTGTAGCAGATGGCCGTCTGGGCCATGGCCGAGCCGGCGGCGGCGAGGCCAAGCGCCAGCAAGCCGGCGCGGGCGATGCGGTGGAAGTTCAGGGTCATGGGGTTTCCTTGGGTCGTGGAGGGGTCAGGCGGAAGAAAGCTGTCTGGCGGCCCGCGCGCAGGATTCACCCTCGCGGAAGCCGTGGCGCAGCAGCACGCTGGCATCGGCCGTGGGCGGCTTGCCGCCGGCGAGGGCCTGGATGAGCAACTCGACGCCGTGGCGACCGATGTCGCTGTTGGGCTGGGTGATGGTGCTGAGCGCGGGCGTGAGGTCTTCGCCGAGCGCGATGCCGTCGAAGCCGAGCACGCTGAGGTCGCGCGGCACCTGCAGGCCGCTGCGGTGGCCGGCGCGGATGCTGCGGATGGCGAGCAGGTCGTTGGAGCAGATCAGCGCCGTCGGCCGCGGCGCGGCTTGCAGGAAGCGGGTCAGCGCGTCGACGGCGGTCTCGATGAAAGGCACCTCCACCAGCGGCGGCGCTTCGAGCCGGGCCTCGGCCATGCCTTGGAGGAAGCCGCGGTATCGTTGTTGCGAGCGGTCCGATGCGGCGAGCGTGCCGCTGACCATCGTGATGCGGCGGTGACCCAGCTTCACGAGCCGCGCGACCGCCTGCGCCACCGCGCCTTCGCTGTCGACGGACACGCAGGGGTGGTCCGGATGGCGGTTGTAGGCCAGCACGTAGGGCAAGCCGGCGGTACGCAGCCGCTGCAGCGCCGCCGAAGTGGCCGGGTTCGACACCACCAGGATCAGGCCGTCGACATTGCCGGCGAGCAGCAGGTTGACCGCGCGCTGTTCCTCGTCGATCTGGTAGCCGGTGGTCACCGGGATGATCGCGTACCCGCCGGCGATGGCCGCTTGCGCGATGCCCTGCAAGCATTCGGCGAAGGTCGGGTTGAGCAGCGTGGGCAGCACGACGCCCAGCACGCGGCTGCGTTGCGTGCGCAGCGTGCGGGCGCTCGAATTCGGCACGTAGCCCATCTCGCTCGCCACGCTTTCCACGTGCTTGCGCGTGGCCGGCGTCACCTTGTCAGGGAAGTTGAAGACGCGCGAGACCGTGGCCACGGAGACCCCGGCTTTCTTCGCGACGGACTGGATGCTCATGGAACTGGGCGTGCTATGTAATCGATTACATTTCAGCGCGGCAGTATGACGCCGTCATGACATGCGGCGAAACCCGGGCTAACCCGGGCGCAGCTTCAAGGGAGGGTCAGGACTTGCCGCGCCGCACCCGGCGAAGCTCGTCCAGGATCAGGCAGATCGCGCCGATGGTGATGGCGCTGTCGGCCACGTTGAAGGCCGGAAAGTGGCTGCCCGCGAGGTGGAAGTCCAGGAAGTCCACCACATAGCCGTGCATCATGCGGTCGATCACGTTGCCGAGCGCGCCGCCGAGGATGGCGGCCATCGCGAAGCAGAAGAGCTTCTGCCCCGCGTGCGAGCGCAGCATCCAGACGATGAACACCGCCGCCGCCACGCCGATGAGGGTGAAGAACCAGCGCTGCCATCCCGCCGCGTCGGCCAGAAAGGAGAAGGCGGCGCCGGTGTTGTGGGCGCGCACGATGTTGAAGAAGCTGGTGATGTGCGTGACATCGCCCAGCCGGTAGTAGCCGAGGATCAGCGTCTTGGTGAACTGGTCGAGAATGAGGATGACCACGGCCAGCCCGAGCCACGGCCAGATGCCGGCGCGCGGCGCGGCGAGGGAACGGGTGGCCATTACGCGACGCTCCTCGGTTCGCCGGCACCGTAGAGGTTGCTCGTGCAGCGGCCGCACAGGCCGGGGTGTGCCAGGTCGTGGCCCACGTCGTCGCGCCAGTGCCAGCAGCGCTCGCACTTCGCGCTCGACGAGGGGGTGACCTTGGAGGCCAGCATGCCGGTCTCGGCCGCGCCCACGTGCAGGCCGCCCGTCTGCGCAAGGTTGCCGGCTCCCGCCTCCGCGATTTCGCCCGCATCGGCGGCACGTACCGAGGCTTTCGACGTGATGAACACGAACCTGAGGTCGTCGCCGAGGCTGCGCAGGTCTTCCAGGATCTGGCCGTCCGCCCACAGCGCGACATCGGCCTGCAAGGAGGAGCCGACCTTGCCTTCGCTGCGCAGCGCCTCGATGCTCTTGTTGACCCCGTCGCGCACGTCGCGGATGCGGCCCCATTTCGTCAGCAGCGCCTCGTCGGGCGTTCCGAGATCGCTGTAGGTCTGGGTGAAGATGGATTCGCCGTTGCCAACGAACTTCCAGGCCTCTTCCGCCGTGAAGCTGAGGAAGGGCGCCATCCAGCGCAGCATCGCCTGCGAGATGTGCCAGAGCGCAGTCTGCGCGCTGCGGCGCGCGTGCGAGCCCGGCGCGGTCGTGTAGAGGCGGTCCTTCAGGATGTCGAGGTAGAAAGCGCCCAGGTCCTCGGAGCAGTAGACCTGGAGCTTGGCGACCACGGGGTGGAACTCGTAGACCTCGTAGTGCGCCAGGATCTCGGCCTGGAACCGCGCGGCGCGGCTGAGCGCGTAACGGTCGATCTCCAGCAGTTCGGCCAGCGGCACCGCGTCCTTCGCGATGTCGAAGTCGCTGGTGTTGGCGAGCAGGAAGCGCAGGGTGTTGCGGATGCGGCGGTAAGCATCGACCACGCGCGCGAGGATCTTGTCGTCGCCCGCGATGTCGCCCGAATAGTCGCTCGCCGCCACCCAGAGGCGGATGATCTCGGCGCCGAGCTTCTTGTTCACTTCCTGCGGGTCGATGCCGTTGCCGAGCGACTTGCTCATCTTGCGGCCCTGGCTGTCGACCGTGAAGCCGTGCGTGAGCAGGCCGCGGTAGGGCGCGCGTCCCTCCAGGGCGCAGGCTATGAGCAGCGAGGAATGAAACCATCCGCGGTGCTGGTCATGGCCTTCGAGGTAGAGGTCGGCCTCGGGGCCGGTCTCGTGGTGCACGGTGGGGTGCGTGCCGCGCAGCACATGGAAGAAGGTCGAGCCGGAGTCGAACCAGACTTCGAGGATGTCGGTGCTCTTGGTGTACTGGGGCGCGTCGGCGCCGAGGATTTCCTCGGTCGTCACGCGGCTCCAGGCCTCGATACCGCCCTTCTCGACGATGTCGGCGGCCTGGTCGAGGATCTCCATCGTGCGCGGATGCAGCTCGCCCGAGTCCTTGTGCAGGAAGAAGGGGATCGGCACCCCCCAGCTGCGCTGGCGGCTGATGCACCAGTCAGGCCGGTTGGCGATCATGTCGTGCAGGCGCGCCTTGCCGTTTTCCGGATAGAAGCTGGTCTGCTCGATGGCGTCGAGCGCGATCTGGCGCAGGGTCTTGGGCGCCTTGTCCTTGGTGAAGACGCCATCGCCCTCGTCCATGCGGATGAACCACTGCGCCGCGGCGCGGTAGATCACCGGCGTCTTGTGTCGCCAGCAGTGCGGGTAGCTGTGGGTGATGACTTCGGTGGTCATCAGCCGGTCGGCGTCGCGCAGGGCCTGGATGATGGCGGGCACGGCCTTCCAGATGTTCTGGCCGCCGAAGAGCGGGAAGTCCGGCGCGTAGGAGCCGTTGCCTTGCACCGGGTTCAGGATGTCGTCGTAGGCGACGCCGTGCGCGATGCAGGAGTTGAAGTCGTCCACGCCGTAGGCCGGGGAAGAGTGCACGAGGCCGGTGCCGTCGTCCGCCGTGGCGTAGTCGGCCAGGTAGACCGGCGAGAGGCGGTGGTAGCCGGCGTCCACGTCGTACAGCGGATGCTCGAATTCGAGGCCGCCCAGCTTCTCGCCCTTGACGGTCGCAAGCACCTTGCCGTCGAGCGCGTAGCGCGTCATGCACATCTCGACCAGCGAGGCGGCGAGCACGAGCAGGCCGCGTTCGGTGTCGACCAGCGCGTAGTCGAGCGCGGGGTTCAGGTTGATGGCCTGGTTGGCGGGGATGGTCCACGCGGTGGTGGTCCAGATGACGGCGAACGCGTCCTTGGCGAGCGAGGGCAGGCCGAAGGCGGCCGCGAGCCTGGCAGGGTCGTGCGCCTTGAAGGCCACGTCGAGGGTCTGTGATTTCTTGTCCGCGTACTCGATCTCGAACTCGGCGAGCGAGGAGCCGCAGTCGAAGCACCAGTACACCGGCTTGAGGCCGCGGTAGACGAAGCCGCGCTCGATCACGCGCTTGAACGCGCGCAACTCGCCGGCCTCGTTGGCGAAGTCCATGGTCTTGTAAGGATGGTCCCATTCGCCCAGCACGCCCAGGCGCTGGAAGTCCTGCATTTGCTGCGCGATCTGTTCGGTCGCGAAGGCGCGGCTCTTGGCCTGCATCTCGTCGCGGCTGAGGTTGCGGCCGTACTTCTTCTCGATCGCGTTCTCGATCGGCAGGCCATGGCAGTCCCAGCCGGGCACGTAGAGCGCGTCGTAGCCTTTGAGCTGGCGGGCCTTGGTGATCATGTCCTTCAGGATCTTGTTCACCGCGTGGCCCATGTGGATCTGGCCATTGGCGTAGGGCGGGCCGTCGTGCAGGATGAACTTGCGCGCCCCGCGGCGGGCGTCGCGCAGGCGGTGGTAGCGGCCTTCGTCGTTCCATTCCTTCACCCAGCCGGGCTCGCGCTTGGGCAGGTCGCCGCGCATGGGGAAGGGGGTGTCGGGCAGGTTCAGCGTGGCGCGGTAGTCGGCGCCGCCGTCGGTCTTGTTGTCAGCCATGGGGTTTCCAGAAATCTGCGCTGCCTTGCAACGCTCGAGGGATCGATGGGGCGTGCGGCGAAATGCGGGAGCGCGGCCGGACGCGGCGGAAGTGAGGGCTCCGCTCTAAATTCGGTCGCGCGTGGTCTGACGATGCGTCTCGGCGTGGGTGGATGCAAAGAAGGCACGCGCGTCGCGCCCGTCCTTCGCGATGCCCGCGGTGAGGGCCTCGAGGCTGGTGTAGCGCAATTCGTCGTGCAGTTTGTGCAGGAGTTCCACGCGGACGATTTTACCGTAGGCCCCTTCGGCGCCAAGGCTGGCGGGCCAATCCAGGCAATGGGTCTCCAGCAGCACGCGCCCGGCGTTGACGTCGTTGGCGTCCAGCGAGGGGCGCACGCCCAGGTTGGCGACGCCGTGCAGCGGGGTCGCGGACAGGCCATGGACCAGCACCGCGAAGATGCCGCTGGCCGCGGGCTTCCAGTGCTTGAAGCGCAGGTTGAGCGTGCGGAAGCCGTCGTCGCGCCCCGGCGCCGAGGCTCCCAGCGCGCGGCCCAGCTTGCGCCCGTGCACCACGTGGCCCGAGATCGCGTAGGGCCGTCCGAGCAGCGCCTGGGCATCTGCCATGCGGCCTTCGGCCAGCGCCTCGCGTACGGCGGAACTGGATACGCGCAGGCCATGCACCTCGTAGCTGTTCATGCGTGCGACGTCGAAGCCGTGCTGATCGCCGGCCGCGTCGAGCATCGCGTAGTCGCCGGCGCGTCTGGCACCGAAGCGGAAGTCGTCGCCCACGAGCACATAGCGCGCGCCCAGTCCCTCGATGAGCACGTGGCGGATGAATTCCTCGGGCGTCTGCGAGGCCAGGCGGGCGTCGAAGGGCAGCACGATGGTCTGCGCGACGCCGCCTGCCGCCAGTTCGCCGAGCTTGTCGCGCAGGGTGCCGATGCGCGCCGGCGCGAGCTCTGGGCGCTTGTTGATCGCGGCGAAGTAGTCGCGCGGGTGCGGCTCGAAGGTCAGCACGCAGCTGGGCAGGCCGCGCAGACGCGCCTCGGTGTTGAGCAGGCCGAGCATGGCCTGGTGGCCGCGGTGCACGCCGTCGAAGTTGCCGATGGTCAGGGCGCAGGCCTCAGCCACGCCCGGATGCCTGAATCCCCGGAAAACCTGCATGTGTTGGTATCTTTTTGATAGCGCTTTGCGCCCGCCGAATGGGCCCATGGAGGCCTTTTTGTCACAAAGCCGGTATATTGTGACGCAGTGCGTTACGCGCAAGCCCTCGCGGGCAGGCGCCGTGTCCTGGTCTTTCCGTTGTTGTCCTTGTTCGAGGAGGCGTGTGGTGAAGGTCTTGAAGCTGTCGGCCCAAGGGCTGCCCCAGTCGTGGATATCGCTTGAGCAAGCGGTGATCCACTACGCGGCGGACGAGGTGCGCTGGGAGGTCGGTGCCCAGGTCGCGCTGTTCCGCGGAGGGCACAACGCCGTCACGGGCGAGCAGTCGCAGATCGCCGTCAACAGCATCATCGGCACCAAGGGCGTGCCGCGCATCAACCCCTTCACGCAGCGTCCGGGCCTCACCAACAGCAAGCTGTTCGCGCGCGACCGGAACATCTGCGCCTATTGCGGCGGCCACTTCCACGAGGAAGAGCTGACGCGCGAGCACATCATCCCGTTCGCCCAGAACGGCATCGATACCTGGATGAACGTGGTGACGGCCTGCAAGCCGTGCAACCACCGCAAGAGCAGCCGCACGCCCGAGCAGGCGAACATGCCTCTGCTCTACGCGCCTTACGTCCCCAGCCTGTGGGAGGACTTCATCCTGCGCAACCGCCGCATCCTGGCGGACCAGATGGAGTTCCTGATGGCGCACCTGCCGCAGAGTTCACGGCTGCACGGCTAGCCGTGCAGCCTCAATAGGTCAATTCGAGCACGCTGACGTGGCCTTGCGCCGCGGGCCAGCTCTGGCCGACCACCCGTTCGCCATTGAACTCCGCTGACACGGCACGCGGTGCCTCGCCCTGCAGCTTGAGCTTCGCGCTGGAGACGCCGGCACCCTGCGGGGGGACGCCGGGAAGCGCGGTCTGGCCGTCGAGGCGCATGGTGTCGCGCTGCGCGTCGAAGTAGCCGCGCGGGCGAGTGAAGATGACCAGCGCCTTCGCGTCGCGGTCGGCTTCGGCGATGCGCTCGGGCCGCAGCTGCACCACGCTGCTGGAGCGCGCAAAGGGGCTGCGGTAAATGTGCGTCGTGGCGTAGCCCGGCGCTGCCAGCACGAACTCGTAGGCGGTACCGGCCTGGGCTGCGAAGGGGCCCCAGCGGCCGTCTTGCGCGATGGCCTGCTCCCACGCCGCCGCGCCGCGGCGCGCGCCTGTTGATGTGTCCACCGCGTAGACCGCGAGGCGCGCGCCCGTCAGCGGCAGGTTGTTGGAGAAGCTGCCGCTCGCCGGGTTGAGCGGGTCGAGCCCGAGGCCCGTGACGCGGCCGGACAGCACGATCGAGGATTCGGCCACGGGCTGCAGGGTGCGCGGTGTTTCGCCGGTCAGGAAGCGCCAGGTGGCGTCGAATGCGGCCGGGGAGAAGGAGGTCTCGCGGTGGTCGACGCGCGGCAGCACGATGTTGGTCGCGCCCTTGAGCGCCGGGCCGTCGAAGCCGATGTTCGTCGCCGTGCCCTTGGCGCCGATCCAGACGCCGTCCGGCTGGGCGTACTTGTCGTTGTTGTCGGAGCGCAGCGTGAGCCATCGCACGCCCGGCGTGACCTCGTCGCCCGCGGCGTTCTTCGGCGCGTTGAGTTCCTGCATGAAAGCGCTCAGCCCGGAGAACTCGTTGCCTTCGCGCAAGCCCTTCACCGCCCAGATGCCGTGCGCGGGGTTGCCACCCAGTACCACGTGACTCACGACCTTGTCGCCGCCGCCGTTCTGCACGTAGTTGCGGATGGTGTTGCCGCCCCGTGAGTTGCCGATGAGCACGAGCCGGGTGGCGCCGGTGGCTTTCAGCACGCGTTCGACCTCGCCCTTCAGGAAGGCCATCGATTCGGCGGTCGAGCTGCGGCCGGGCTGGGCGACGGCGTCGTCGTCTCGCGCGAGCGGGAAGGGCTGGTCGAGCGCGAAGAGACGGTCGCGCGGCCAGCCGTTGGACTCGAAGCGCCAGATCGTCGTCTGCCAGAGCGCCGCCGAATCGCCGTTGCCGTGCATGAAGACGACCGGCGGCCGTTCGGCGGGCAGGGGCGCGGTGGTGCAGGCAGTGAGCATGGCGGTGGCGAGACCAAGGGCGATCAGGTGACGGCGAGTGTGCATGGCAAGTCCGGTTCCAAGAAAAACGCCCGCCGGCTGGCTGCCTGCGGGCGCGTGCGTTGCGCGGAAAAGATAACAGTCTTGTGTGTCAGGCGAAGACGCCGGCCGTGTCCTGCATGCGTGCCGACACTTCGCCCAGGTGGTGCAGCGTGTCGCCGAAGCTGATCTCGAGCTGGGTCAGCTTGCGGAAGTAGTGGCTCACGATGTATTCGTCGGTCACGCCGATGCCGCCGTGCAGCTGCACCGCCTGCTGGCTGACGAAGCGCATCGACACGCCCAGCTGGTACTTGGCGCGCGCCACGGCCTGGCGGCGCTCGGCACCAGGCGCGTTGAGCCGCAGGGTGGCGTAATAGCTCATCGAGCGCGCGAGCTCGAGTTGCATCTTCATGTCGGCCACGCGGTGACGCAGAGCCTGGAAGCTGGCGATGGCGACGCCGAACTGCTTGCGCTGGTTCATGTACTCGACGGTGATCGCGAGCGTCTTGTCCATCACGCCCACGGCCTCGGCGCAGGCGGCGGCAATGCCGATGTCGACGGCGTGCTCGAGCACCGGCAGGCCGTCCGCCGCGATGAGAGTTGCCGCCGCCTTGTCAAAGACGACTTCGGCGGCGCGGCTGCCGTCCTGCGTGCCGTAGCCTCGCGCCGCCACGCCGTCGGCCGAGCGCTCGACGAGGAAGAGCGCGATCCGGCCGTCCAGTTGCGCCGGCACGATGAAGGCGTCGGCTTCGTCGCCGGCGGGCACCAGGCTCTTGGTGCCGCTGAGCGTCCAGCCTTCGCCGGCCGCGGCGGCACGGGCGTCGCAGACGTCGAGCCGGTAGCGCGCCTTGCGCTCCTGCCAGGCGAGCACCACCATGGCCTGCCCGCCCGCGATGCGGGGCAGCCAGTTGGCCTTGGTGTCCTCGCCTGCGTGCCCGGCGAGCACGGCGCCCGCAATGAAGGATTGCGCCAGCGGCTCCAGCACGATCCCGCGGCCCAACTCCTCCATCACCACCATGCCCTCGACCGGGCCCATGCCCATGCCGCCGTCGTCCTCGGGAATATAGAGGCCACCCAGGCCCAGTTCGGCCAGGTCGTCCCAGGCCTCGCGGGAGAAGCCGCCAGCGGCCTCCGTGGCACGGCGGCGGTCGAAGCTGTAGCCCTTTTCGACCCACTTGGCGACTGCGTCGCGAAGCTGCTGCTGGTCGTCGCTGAAATTGAAGTCCATTGCTAGATCCTTGCGAAGCTGCGCTCAACCGAGCACGGTCTGGGCGACGATATTGCGTTGCACTTCGTTGCTGCCACCGTAGATGGTGGTCTTGCGCATGTTGAAGTACGTGGAGGCAAGCGGCGCCAGTTGCGGATGGCCACCTGGGAAGTTGCCTTGCCAGCCGGCTTCCATGGCCTCGCGGATGAGCGGCAGCGCGTAAGGGCCGCCGGCGAGCATCATCAGCTCGGAATAGCGTTGCTGGATCTCGCTGCCCTTGATCTTCAGCAGGCCCGCGATGTCCAGCGAGTTCTTGCCCGAGGTCGCGGCCGAGAGCACGCGCAGCACCAGCATCTCGAGCGCGACCACGTCGACTTCGAGCCTGGCGATCTCGTCACGGAAGCGCTGGTCTTCCCAGACGCCCTCGCTCTTGGCAAGGCGCTTGAGGCGTTCGAGCTCGCGCTTGGCGCGGTTCACGTCGGCGATGTTGGTGCGCTCGTGGCTCAGAAGGTGCTTGGCGTAAGTCCAGCCCTTGTTCTCCTCGCCGATCAGGTTCTCGGCCGGGACCTCGACGTTGTCGAACCAGACTTCGTTGACCTCGTGGCCGCCGTCCATCAGCTTGATGGGACGCACGGTGACGCCTTTGGACTTCATGTCGATCAGCAGGAAGCTGATGCCGGTCTGCGGCTTGCCTTCGCCGCTGGTGCGCACGAGGCAGAAGATCCAGTCGCCGTACTGGCCGAGCGTGGTCCAGGTCTTCTGGCCGTTGACGATGTATTTGTCGCCCTGGCGCTCGGCCTTGGTCTTGACGGAGGCGAGGTCCGAGCCCGAGCCGGGTTCGCTGTAGCCCTGGCTCCACCAGACGTCGCCGCTCATGATGCCGGGCAGGAAGCGCTTTTGCTGCTCCGCGCTGCCGAAGGCCTGGATCACGGGCGCCACCATCACGGGGCCGAAGGGGACGATGCGGGGTGCGCCGGCCAGCGCCGTCTCTTCCTCGAAAAGATGCTTCTCGACGGCGCTCCAGCCCGGACCGCCGAATTCCTTCGGCCAGCCGTAGCCGAGCCAGCCCTTCTTGCCGAGGATCCTGGCCCAGCGCTGCAGGTCGTCGCGCGTGAGTTCGAGCGCGTTGTGCACCTTGTGGGAAATCTCGGCGGGAAGGTTTTCTTTGGCCCAGGCGCGAATCTCTTCGCGGAACTTCTGTTCCTCGGGCGTGAAGCTCAAATCCATGCGTGCCTCGCTGTGTTGAATCGTGTCGGCGTGTTTCCGATCGGCTGGTTTTAGCACGGTCGTGCGCTTGGCCGGTGTCAGCGCGGCGACAAAGCGGCTCGGGAGAAACGAGCACGGATAATCCCGCCTCCCATGAAGAACATCGTCATCCTGATCTCCGGCAGCGGCTCCAACATGGCGGCCATCGTGCGCGCGGCCGAGCAGGAGCGCTGGGCCGAGCGCTTCGGGGCGCGTGTCGCCGCGGTGATCAGCAACAGGGCGGAAGCTCAGGGGCTGATCCTCGCGCGGGAGCAGGGCGTTGCGACGGCGGTGGTCCCGCACGCGAACTTCGCGTCACGCGAGGCCTTCGATGCCGCGCTTGCCGACGCCATCGACCTGTATTCGCCGGCGCTGGTGGTGCTCGCCGGCTTCATGCGCATCCTCACGCCGGGTTTCGTCGCGCGTTACCAACATCGGCTCATCAATATTCACCCGTCCTTGCTGCCCGCGTTTCCGGGCCTGCGCACGCATCAACGGGCGCTGGAGGCGGGGTGCAAGGTGGCCGGGGTGACGGTGCACGAGGTCACTGTCGAGTTGGATCATGGCCCGATCCTGGCGCAGGCGGTGGTTCCCGTGATGCCCGGAGACACGGTCGAGACGCTGTCGGCACGCGTCCTGGCGCAGGAGCATAGGGTTTACCCTCGGGCAATTGCTGCTTGGCTTTTGGAAACGAAATGACACAATCGTGTCGCGCTGAACGCACAACGGCGCTCCGCCTCCTGCCGTGCTGTTTCTACTCCAGCCTGACGAAGCGCAATCTTGGCAAGCCATCGACTTCCACCGTCTCGGCGAACATCGCAGCCGGTCGCACCCATAGTCCGCGTTCGCCGTAGAGCGCGCGGTAAAGCGTCATCGGTTCCAGCGTTTCGCTGTGACGCGCCGTCCCGATCACCTCGTACTCTCCGCCCTTGTAGTGCCGGTAGCGCCCGGGCGGGGTCTCGAGAAGCGGCGGGAGTGGTTCGTCGGTCATGTGCGTCACTTCTTTTCAGGATCTGAGAGGGCCGGGATGGATCGCGCGGATTTTGTTCATCTCGTCCGGCTGAGCGAGCATGCCAGCGCGGACGACAGCGGCGCTTACCGGCGCGGCGTGGCCATCTTCGCGGCACTGGGCTATCTGTGGGTGATCGCCTGCCTGGCTCTGGCGGTCGGCATCATCGTCTGGACTCTGGGGTCGATTGGCCAAGGGCGCTTCAACGTCACGCGCGGCTGGCTGCTGCTCTTTGCACTTGGGCTGCTGTGGGCGACGCTGCGCGCATTGTGGGTGCGTATCGACGAGCCGGAAGGCGTGGAGCTGCGGCGGGAGGACGCGCCCGCGCTGTTCGAGGCGCTGGACCGCATCCGGCAGAGGATCGATGGGCCGCCGGTGCATCACGTCTATCTCGATGGCGAGTTCAACGCGAGCATCCGGCAATTGCCGCGCTTCGGCTTTTTCGGCGGCGCGGTGAACTACCTGAACGTCGGCTTGCCGCTGTTGATGGCGCTGGACCGCCGGCGCCTGCTGTCGGTTCTGGCGCACGAGTACGGCCACCTGCGCGGCGATCACGGCAGGCTGAGCGCGTGGATCTACCGCACCCGTCTCTCATGGCTCAAGCTGGACGCGAGCTTCCAGCGCAACGAGGGCGTGATGGCCTTCGCGTCGCAGGCCTTCTTCCGTTGGTACTTTCCGCGCTTCGCCGCGAAGACCTTCGCATTGGCACGGCAGGATGAATACGAAGCCGACCGGATCGCCGGTCGCCTGCTGGGCACGCGCGTGGCGGCGGGCGCGCTGACGGAGATTGCAGTCAAGAGTGCGTGGTATGCCGAGCGTTTCTGGTCGGGGCACTGGTCGCGCGCGATGAGCGAGCCGGTGCCGGTCGGGCCCTTCGAAGCCATGGGCGCGCAACTGCGCGCGCCGGTCGCCGAGGACTTCGCGCGCGATGCCTTGCGCGGTGCGCTGCGCTGCGTGAGCGACGTCGAAGACACCCATCCGGTCCTGCGCGACCGCCTGGAGGCGCTGGAGGAGAAGGCGCGGCTTCCGTCGTGGTCGGAGAAGTCCGCGCTGGATCTCCTGGCCGACAAGTCGCGGTGGATCGCGCATTTCGACGGCGAATGGTGCCGCGCCCACGCCAGCGACTGGAAGCAGCACCATGCCTATCTCGCGCGCCTGCGAGAGCGCGTCGTCGCCCTGGCGGAGAGCGCACAGCGCAACAGCGCGGATGAGATGGTCGAATGGGCCGATTGCATGCGGCGCATCGATGCCGGGGCCGAGGTGCGCGGACACTACGAGAGGGCCCTGGCGATCACGCCGGACCATCCGGGTGCCTTGCGCGGCATGGCGCAAATGCTTCCCTCGAAGGACCGTGCGGCCCGGCTTCCCGTGCTGGAGCGGCTCCATGCGTCGAGCGCGGCGAGCCGCTGGTGGGCGGCCAAGGCCGCCGTGACCTTGCTGGAGAACCCCGACGCCGGTCCTTACGACGACGCGGCGCTCAAGCTGTGGCGCACGCGCGCGAAACTGGCGGAAGAGGCCGAGCAGCGCGCCTGGGAAGAGCTCACCACCACGCCCTTCTTCAGCCAGGTCGCTCGCCATGACCTGAGCCGATTCGAGCTGGGCGAACTACAGGCCGACCTGGGGCGCAACGGCGCGATCACGCGAGCCTGGCTGGTGCGCAAGAACCTGCGCGAATTCCCCTGGCGCCGCGCCTACGTGGTATTCATCGAACTGCCGGGCCTGGACGACGAAGAGCGCTGGCACCTCTGTCGCCAGCTGGAGCAAACGCTAAACCTGCCGGGCGCCGCGCTGGTGCTCTGGACGGGGTATTCGCCGACCCTCGAGGAGATCGAGCGGCAGGCTTTCGGCACGGTCTGGGCCCGCAACGGCGCTTGAGCATCGCCGGCTGAGACAATGGGGGATGCACCCCAAAGCCTTGCTTGAGGCCAGCGCCGATCTGGTCGGACTGGTCCTGAAATTCGATCATCCCGCCGACCAGGTGGTTTCCCGGTTCTTCCGCGACCATCGTGAACTCGGCCCGCGCGAGCGCGCCACGCTGGCCGAGACGGTCTACACCGTGCTTCGCAAGAAGCTGCTTTTCGATCACCTGTCACCCTCGGGCAGCGGCTCGAAGGAGCGGCGCATGGCGATCCTCGGCTTTCATGGCCCGCGCGACTTCCTGAAGAGCGCGCTCAACGATGTGGAGAAACGCTGGCTCGACAACTGCGACGCCGTCAAGCAGGACGACCTGCTGGAGCGTCATCGCCACAACCTGCCGGAATGGCTGGTGGCGCCGCTGAAGGCGCAGCTGGGCGACGAGTTCTGGCCGTTGGCGGAAAGCCTTCAGCAGCCGGCGCCGCTGGACCTGCGGGTCAACGCGCTGACAGACAAGCGCGCCGATGTGCAAAAGGAACTGAAGGCCGCGGCGATCCCGGCCGCCGCGACGCCTTTCTCGCCCTGGGGGCTGCGCATCGACGGCAAGCCGGCGCTCACCAAGCTCGATGCCTTCGCGCGCGGCGCCGTGGAGGTGCAGGACGAGGGATCGCAACTGCTGGCGTTGCTGCTGGATGCCAAGCGCGGCGAGATGGTGGTGGATTTCTGCGCGGGCGCGGGCGGGAAGACGCTGGCGATTGGCGCGACGATGCGCAACACCGGGCGTCTCTATGCCTTTGACACCTCGGCGCACCGGTTGGATGCGCTCAAGCCGCGCCTGGCGCGAAGCAAGTTGTCGAACGTCCACCCGGCGGCGATCGCCCACGAGAGGGATGATCGCGTGAAGCGACTGGCGGGGAAGATCGACCGGGTGTTGGTCGACGCGCCATGCTCGGGCTTGGGCACGCTGCGGCGCAATCCGGATCTGAAATGGCGCCAATCGCCCCAGTCGGTGGGGGAACTGACGGCCAAGCAGACGGCGATCCTGCAGAGCGCGGCGCGGCTTCTGAAGCCCGGCGGCCGACTCGTCTACGCGACCTGCAGCGTGCTGCCGGAGGAAAACGAGGCCATCGCCGAAGCTTTCAGCGCCGCCAACACGGAATTCGAGGCGGTGGATGCTGGCGAGGTATTGCTGGGCTTGAAGATCGAAAAAGCGGCGGCCCTGTGCGCCGGCGGCGAAAACGGCTTGCGCTACCTGCGACTGTGGCCGCACCGCCATGCCACGGACGGATTCTTTGCCGCCGTGTGGAACCGCAAATAGGCTCGGAACTCCAAAGAAACTGGAAACTTGAGATTTATCAAGGATTTAGGCCCCTTTTTGGGGGGCAACCCTTAAAATCCCAGGCTACCTGAAGGCTGCACCTTCGTGCGGCCATGGAGTACTGAACTCAATGTTGCTTCCTGACTCTGCCGTCCTGAGCGCGGCCCTTGACTGGCTCGGACATGGCTTGTGGGACCTCACGTGGTGGGAAATCGTGCTGTACACGCTCGTCACCACGCATATCACGATCGCGGCCGTCACGATCTTCCTGCACCGGACGCAGACGCACCGGGCGATGGACCTCGGCCCGATTCCTTCGCATTTCTTCCGCTTCTGGCTCTGGCTCGGCACCGGCATGGTCACCAAGGAATGGGTGGCCATCCATCGCAAGCACCACGCCAAGTGCGAGACCGAGGAAGACCCGCACAGCCCCCAGGTCCGGGGCATCGATGAGGTGCTCTGGCGCGGCGCCGAGTTGTATCGTGCCGAGTCCAAGAACAAGGAAACCATGGAGCGTTACGGCCATGGCACGCCGGACGACTGGATCGAACGCAACCTGTACACGCGCTATAGCTGGCAGGGCGTTGGGCTCATGCTCATCATCAACCTGGCACTCTTCGGCGTGATTGGCATGGCGGTCTGGGCCGTCCAGATGCTGTGGATCCCGATCACCGCGGCCGGCATCATCAACGGCATCGGCCACTACTGGGGCTATCGCAACTTCGAAGCCCCCGACGCCAGCCGGAACATCTCGCCCTGGGGTCTGATCATCGGCGGCGAAGAGTTGCATAACAACCATCACACCTACCCGACCTCGGCCAAGTTCTCCGTGAAGAAGTACGAGTTCGACATTGGCTGGATCTACATCATGATGATGCAGAAGATCGGCTGGGCGAAGGTCAAGAAGGTTCCGCCGAAGCTGCAGATGGGCGACATCCAGCCCGTGGCCGATGCGAAGACGCTCGAGGCCGTGATCGCCAACCGCTACGAAGTCATGGCCGGCTATGCGCGCGAAATGCGCCGGACGACCAAGAGCGAAATCGCGCAGCTCAAGGCCAAGGGCGCCGACCTGTCGGTGCTGAAGGCGGCCAAGCGTTGGCTGCATCGTGACGACGACAAGGTGCCCGCGGCTGCGCGCACGCATCTGGTCCAGGCGCGTGCGGCGCACCCGGTGCTCGACAAGATGGTGACGATGCGCGAGGAATTGCGCCAACTATGGCTCAACACTTCGCAGTCGCGCGAGCAGCTAGCCGCCGATCTGGCCGCGTGGTGCCATCGTGCGGAAGCTAGCGGCATCGCTGGCCTGCGGGAGTTCTCGACGCGCCTGCGCGCGGCCCGAGCCTGACTGAAGGCGAAGGGCGAGGGCAGGTCTCCCTGCCTTGGTGAAAAGCCGGCTGGAAGGCCGGCTTTTTTTTGCCGGTCATGGGCCAGCATATGGCCGGACGACAAAAAACCCGCTGGATCGCAGCGGGTTTTTTGTGGGAACAGCTGAATTACTTCAGCTTGATTTCCTTGTATTCGACGTGCTTGCGCGCCTTCGGGTCGAACTTCATGATCGACATCTTTTCAGGCATCGTCTTCTTGTTCTTGCTGGTCGTGTAGAAATGGCCGGTACCCGCGGTGGATTCCAGCTTGATCTTTTCGCGTCCGCCTTTGCTCGTTGCCATGATTCAGCTCCTTAAGCTTGGCCGCGTGCGCGCAGGTCTGCGAGCACGGCGTCGATGCCGTTCTTGTCGATGAGGCGCAGTGCGGCGCTCGAAACACGCAGGCGAACCCAGCGGTTTTCAGTCTCGACCCAGAAACGACGGTATTGCAGGTTCGGCAGGAACCGGCGCTTGGTTTTGTTGTTGGCGTGGGAAACGTTGTTTCCGACCATCGGGCCCTTGCCCGTTACTTCACATACGCGTGCCATGAGGACACTCTTTCTTGAACAGCTGGCACCTTGTCGCAAGGAGTTGCGCGGGTGGTTTGCAGCTTGACCTCGCCAGAAACGGGTGGCGGTACCCCGGCTCACTGTAGACCAACCGCCGAGCGGCCGATTCAGCAAAGCCAAAGATTATAGCTTACGCCCAGGCTTGCCCACGTGGTGTGGCCGCCTACCGCCTTCCAGGGGGCGCTGCCTGCGGACCGGCGGAGCCGAATCCGCGGCAGCCCGCGAGCACGCGGCGGGGGAGACTGGGCGTGCATCAGGCGCGCGCCCGGTTGGGGGTTGAGGCGAAGCGACACGAAGTGCGCACAGCCCTGCGGGTTACTCTTGTTCTAGGAAGCGCTGGGCGTCGAGAGCGGCCATGCAGCCTGTGCCGGCACTGGTGATGGCTTGGCGGTAGATATTGTCCTGCACGTCGCCGGCTGCGAAGACGCCCGGGATGCTGGTCATCGTTGCGAAGCCTTGCAGGCCGGAGCGAGTGAGAATGTAGCCGTCCTTCATCTCCAGCTGGCCCTGGAAGATGTCCGTATTCGGATGATGGCCGATGGCGATGAAGCAGCCCTTGAGGTCGACCTGCTCCGTCGCGCCCGTCTGTGTGTTCTTCAGGCGGATGCCGGTCACGCCGCTGTCGTCGCCCAGCACCTCGTCCAGGGTGTTGTGTGTCTTGAGCTCGATCTTGCCTTCCTTGACCTTCTCGTGGAGCTTGTCGATCAGGATGGGCTCGGCGCGAAACTTGTCGCGGCGGTGCACCAGCGTCACCTTGCTCGCTATGTTGGACAGATACAGCGCCTCCTCGACGGCCGTGTTGCCACCACCGATCACGCACACCTCCTGCTCCCGGTAGAAGAAGCCGTCGCAGGTCGCGCAGCCCGAGACGCCGCGGCCCATGAAATGCTGCTCCGAGTCGAGGCCCAGGTACTTGGCCGAGGCGCCCGTGGCGATGATCAGGGCGTCGCAGGTGTACGTGCCACTGTCCCCGGTCAGGGTGAAGGGTCGCCTGCTGAAGTCGACCTTGTTGATGTGATCGAACACGATGTCCGTCTTGAAGCGTTCCGCATGCTCCAGGAAGCGCTGCATCAGGTCAGGGCCCTGCACGCCGTGCACGTCGGCCGGCCAATTGTCGACCTCCGTGGTGGTCATGAGCTGACCGCCCTGGGCTATGCCCGTGATCAGCATGGGCTGCAGATTGGCCCGTGCGGCATAGACAGCGGCCGTGTAGCCGGCAGGGCCGGAGCCCAGAATGAGAACCTTGGCGTGGCGTGGGGATGACGACATGAGTAGAAAACCTAGGAGTGGCGCTGCATCAGCGTGTACATTTTCAGGGTGATAGATATGGAGTATCACCGTTCGGTTCAAGACCGGGCGTGAGGTGTTATTAATGCGCGCGATTGTATTAATCCATGGGTTTGGAAAATCGTCGCGCGGTATTCGGGGATTGATGAATGTCGATGCTGTCAAATCTTGAATTGCTCCGCCGCGTGCCCTTGTTCGCCGCGCTCACGCCAACGCAGTCCGCGAGCATTGCCGACGCGATCATCAAGAAGCGTTTCAAGCGCGCGGAGGTTGTCGTGGAGCAGGGCAAGAAGTCGGACGCGCTCTACATCATCCTGACCGGCCGGGCGCGGGTGATGAGCACGGACAGCCGCGGCAGGGAGGTCATCCTCGCGACCTTGCATCCGGGCGACTACATCGGCGAGATGAGCATGATCGACGATGAGCCCCATTCCGCCACGGTGCGCACCGAGGTGCAGACCGACGTCCTGATGCTCGGCCGGGAAGCGTTCGCACGCTGCCTGCCGGAAAACTCCTCGATGTCTTACAACATCATGCGCGGGCTGGTGGCGCGGCTGCGTCACGCTGACCGCAAGATCGAATCCCTGGCGCTGATGGACGTCTACGGGCGCGTGGCGCGCTCGCTGCTGGAATTCGCCGTCGATGACGGCGCGGGCAATCTCAAGGTGCGCGACAAGATCTCGCGCCAGGATCTGGCCAAGATGGTCGGCGCTTCCCGCGAGATGGTGAGCCGCGTCATGAAGGATCTGGAAGAGCGGGGCTTCGTCCAGACCTTGCCGGACGGCGCGATGATCGTCAAGGAACGACTCTCATCGCTCACCTGACGGTCGGTCCGGCAGCGCGTCGGCGCGCGGACACCTGCATCGCCGGCCCTGACAACGTGGCCGCGATGATCTTCGTTGTAGTTTCCGTATGCTGCCTGTCCGCCCCCGCGGGCCGGCGGTCGTGTGCTTCATGACCTATTCGCTCAACACCCTTCAAAGCTCCGCGCCGGGCGAACCGCAGCCGGTGCGGCTGCGTGCCATGCGATTCGCGCACGAGATCACGCTGATCGCCGGCTTCGTCGCGCTCCTGTTCTGGTTGCTCGCCATGCTGAGCTTCACGCCCTCCGACGCGGCGTGGTCGACCTCCGGCACTGGGGGTGACATCAAGAACTGGGGAGGCCGCATTGGCGCCTGGCTGGCCGACGCCAGCTATTACCTCGCCGGCTACTCAGTCTGGTGGTGTATGGCCGCTGGCGTGCGAGCCTGGCTGTCCTCGCTGGCGGGCTGGCTGCGCGGCGGCGACCCCGCCCCGGTGGAGCAGCCGCCGCGCGGTCGTTTCAACCGCAGCCGGATGGCTTTCTGGTTCGGATTGCTGCTGCTGCTGCTCGCCAGCGCGATCCTGGAGTGGTCGCGGCTGTACCGCCTGGAGTCGCATCTCCCGGGGCACGGCGGCGGCGTGCTGGGCTACCTCGTCGGACCACCCAGCGTGAAATGGATGGGCTTCACCGGTTCCGCGCTGATCGCCATCGCCGGCGGTGTCATTGGCTCCGCGCTCGTCTTCCGCTTCTCCTGGAGCCAGATCGCCGAGCGCATCGGCTCGCGTCTCTATTCGCTGTTCGAATCCCGCCGCGAGCGCCGCGAGATCGCCCAGGACATCGCGATGGGCAAGCAGGCCGTGCGTGAGCGCGAGGAAGTCACTTCGCACGGCGGTCTTGCCGGCGAGGGCGAGGCGTCGGACGAAGAGGAAGAACTGCGTGCCGTGCCACGCCCCAAGCGCCGCCCGCCGTCGCCGCCGGTGCAGATCGAGCCGGCCCTGGTGGAAGTGCCGCGCAGCGACCGCGTCGCCAAGGAGCGCCAGAAGCCGCTGTTCCGCGAATTGCCCGACAGCAAGCTGCCCCAGGTCGACCTGCTCGATGCCGCGCAGACGCGCCAGGAAACCGTCTCCGCCGACACGCTTGAAATGACCTCTCGGCTGATCGAGAAGAAGCTCAAGGACTTCGGCGTCGAGGTACGCGTCGTACTCGCGTCGCCAGGGCCGGTGATTACCCGCTACGAGATCGAGCCTGCCACCGGCGTCAAGGGCTCGCAGATCGTCAACCTCGCCAAGGACCTGGCCCGTTCGCTGTCGCTGATCTCCATCCGTGTCGTCGAGACGATCCCCGGCAAGAACTTCATGGCGCTCGAACTCCCGAACGCCAAGCGCCAGTCGATCAAGCTCAGCGAGATCCTCGGCTCGCAGGTCTACAACGAAGGCAAGT
>CBIHOG010000053.1:0-34845 GCA_966211435.1 uncultured Variovorax sp.
GACCCGTGGGAGCGCTTCTTCTTCTGGTAGCGGCCTGCGCGTGAGCGCATGGAGGCGTGAAGAGGGTGGATGCCGAGGCCCCGGCCTGGCATCCACTTTTGAGTTGCGCACACACGCGAAGGATGAAGCCGCATCAGTTCTTGTCCGCCTCCATGGTCGGGCGGCAGAGCCAGACCTGGCGGTACTCCCAAATCTTCTCTCCCTGATCTTCGGAGTGAAGCTCGATCCCGGCGATCAGGAGGCTGTCGCGAGAACTCACGGCTTTTTGAATGAGGTTGACGAGCCTTACCCCCGGCACTGACTACGCAGTTAGGGCTGCTTGGTTCCCCACCTGACCCGGTTGGCCACTTCACCATGCGGGGAGGCCCGTCAGCGGCCATTGTAGGGCACGCGCCCAGGGCGCCCGTTTCACCAGACCATCAGCGAGGTCTCCAGCGCCGCATCCGCGTAGTACAGCCGCACGCCGATCTGGTACTTGCGGCCTTTCTGCAGCCGCATGCTCACGTGCGCATTGAGGTCCGTGCCGCTGTCGTCGTTGCCGGCGATCTGCACGTTGCCCGAGGGCGTCACCTCGAAGAGCACCAGCACCGTGTCCGAAGTGCCGAAGGTCGAGATCTCGTAGGTGCGCGTGCGCGGCGGCGAGAAGTCGAAGTTGCGTGTCTCGCCCGCCTTGAGCTTGAGCAGTTGCGACAGGCCGATCTTCAGCGTCGAGGTGAGGGGCGCCCGCACGCCGGGGTACGACTCCACCACCCAGGCCTTGTCCGCGTACGAGAGCCCGCCCTTGGGCTTGAGCCCGGCCTGGTACTTGGCCGGCTCGCTGATGAGCCCGCCGCCGAACTGGTACTCCATGACCGAATCAGGGTCCCAGGCCGTGCCCTTGACCTCCGCCTCGGGAATCTTTCGCAGAATGTTCCACTCGATCTGGGCTTCCTGCCAGAAATTCGGCGAGCCCTTGAAGGAGCTCAGCACCGCGTCGCGGTTCCAGGTGATGCCGGCGTTGGGGTTCTGGTGCTCGTGCTCCAGGCCCAAGGTGTGGCCGATCTCGTGCAGCGCCGTGTCGTGGCCGTAGGGCGTGGTCAGCGGCCAGCCGAAGTTCATCGTGCGTTGCAGCGGGTCGCGCACGTTCAGGATGTCGCGGCCCACATAGGACCAGGAGCCATCCTGTGGGTCGAAGCCGATGCGCACCATTGCCTCTTCCGCCGTGTCCACGCGCCGGAAGCTCAGGCCGATGCCCAGCTTGGCCCAGGTCTCGAAAGCTTCCTCGACCGCGGTGATGTCGGCGGGCAGGCCCTGCCAGGCCGCGGGCACGCTGTCGCCGCGCTTGAAGCAGTAGTAGGTGAGTTGCGTGCCGTTCACCCACTTCCGGCCCGCCGAGAGTATGGCGAACACGCGGTTGGCCGAGACGGCGCTGTCGAACTGCCGTTGAACCTGCACCGGCTGTGCGCAGTAGCGCAGCGCGCCGTCGTCGGCCTTTGCCGTTGTCTTCTTGGCTGCGGCGCTCGGGGCGCCTTTGCGGCTCGCGGTGGACATGGGGCGGTCTCCTCGCTGATGTTTTCATTTCATGCTAAGCGCAGCATCTGGAAAAAGGCATCGGCAAAAAGGTCTAGGCCAGGCCCTGGGCGGCCTCGGCGCGCACCCTAAAATGCACCGATGGCCTATCTCGTGCTCGCTCGCAAACACCGCCCGAAAACCTTCAGCGAGATGGTGGGCCAGGAGCACGTGGTCCAGGCGCTGGAGAACGCGCTGACCTCGCAGCGCCTGCACCACGCCTACCTGTTCACCGGCACGCGGGGCGTGGGCAAGACCACGGTCTCGCGCATCCTGGCCAAGTCGCTCAACTGCCAGGGCCCGGACGGGCAGGGCGGCATCACGGCCGCGCCCTGCGGCGTGTGCCAGGCCTGCAAGGACATCGACGCCGGCCGCTTCGTCGACTACACCGAGCTGGACGCGGCCTCCAACCGCGGCGTGGACGAGGTCCAGGCCCTGCTGGAGCAGGCGGTCTACAAGCCGGTGCAGGGCCGCTTCAAGGTCTTCATGATCGACGAAGTGCACATGCTCACCGGCCATGCCTTCAACGCGATGCTGAAGACGCTGGAGGAACCGCCCGAGTACCTCAAGTTCGTGCTGGCCACGACGGACCCGCAGAAGGTGCCCGTCACCGTGCTCTCGCGCTGCCTGCAGTTCAACCTGCGGCCGATGGCGCCCGAGACCGTGCTCGAGCATCTCACGCGCGTGCTGCAGACCGAGGCGGTGCCGGCCGAGCCGCATGCGCTGCGCCTCATCGCCCGCGCCGCGCGGGGCTCGATGCGCGACGCGCTCTCGCTCACCGACCAGGCGATCGCCTTCGGCAACGGCGAATTGCTCGAAGCCGGCGTGCGCCAGATGCTGGGCAGCGTCGACCGGGGCCATGTGTTCCGCCTCATCGAGGCACTGGCGCAGGGCGACGGCAAGACGGTGGTGGAAACCTCCGAAGGCCTGCGCCGCGACGGCTTCTCGGCCGCCTCCACGCTGGAGGAGATGACGGCCGTGCTGCAAGGCATGGCCGTGCTGCAGGCCGTGCCCGCGCGCGCGCAGGCGGCAGGCGATGCGTCCGACCCGGACGCGGCGGAGACCGCGCGGCTCGCCGGGCTGATGCCGCCGGACGAGACCCAACTGCTCTACAGCCTCTGCCTGCATGGCCGCGGCGAGCTGGGCCTGGCGCCGGACGAGTACGCCGCGCTCACGATGGTGCTGCTGCGGCTGCTGGCCTTCAAGCCCGCCGGGATGGCTCCAGCAGCCAGCGCGGAAAAAAAAACTCTGAAAGAAGCGTCGCCCCCGCCGCTTGAGGCGCGAAGGACTGTCTCCGCGCCGCCTGCGGAACCCGAATCCGAACCCCAGCCTGCGCCTGCGCCTGTCGCTGCGGCGGCACCTGCGCCCGCCGCACCTGCCGTCGTTCCGCCGCGTCCTCCTGGGCATCGCCTGCCCGTGGTCGATGGCCCGGCGCTCGCCGGTGCCATGCCAGCCCGGCCGCCCGCCGCCACCGATGCGCCGCAGGGGAATGCGAGCGTGCTCGCGATGCAGGTCCGCGTGCAGCCGCCCACCAGCGCCCGCGAGGCGCCGCGCGAGCACGATCCGGCCGTCGCATCCGCCCCCATACCTCCCAGCGAGGATGGCGACTTCTGGTACGCCACCGTCACGCGGATGGTTGCGGCGGAGGCCGTCACCGCCCTCACGCGTGAGCTCGCGCTCCAATCCCAGCTGGTCGGTCGCGACGTCGACCAGTGGCTGCTGCGCATCGAGCGCAGTTCGCTCGACCAACCCAGCAGTCGCGAGAAGCTGCAAGCCGCGCTGGCCGCGATGGGCCATGATGTGAAGCTCGCCGTCGAGATCGGCGGCGTGGTCGACAGCCCCGCGCGCCGCAACAAGCAGGCCGCCGAGGCGCGGCAGCGCCAGGCCGAGGAGGCCATCCACGGCGACCCGGATGTCCAGTCCATCATGCGCGACTGGGACGCGCGGATAGTCCCGGGTACGCTCAGGCCTGCATAGTCTTGGTTTCAACCTCTTTTTCAATCAACGATTCACAGGATCCACCATGTTCAACAAAGGACAGCTCGCCGGCCTCATGAAGCAGGCCCAGGCCATGCAGGACAACCTCAAGAAGGCCCAGGAAGAACTCGCCACCATCGAGGTCGAGGGCGAATCCGGCGCCGGCCTCGTGAAGGTCGTGATGACCTGCAAGCACGACGTGAAGCGCATCACCATCGACCCGAGCCTGCTCGCGGACGACAAGGACATGCTGGAGGACCTCGTCGCGGCCGCCTTCAACGCGGCGGTGCGCAAGGCCGAGGAGACCAGCGAGCAGAAGATGGGCAAGCTCACGGCCGGCATGCCGGGCCTGCCGCCAGGCATGAAGCTGCCGTTCTGATGCCCACCCCCAGGCTCGCCCACTTCGCGTGGCCGCCCGCCCCCTTGAAGGGGGCAATACCGGCGGGCCGGCGGAGCCGGTGCCGCGGTATTCCTGGAATGGGCTCGAGATGACGGATGCTGGCTCGCTCGATGCCTTGATCGAAGCGCTCCGCCGCCTGCCCGGCGTCGGCGCCAAGTCGGCCTCGCGCATGGCCTTCCACATGCTGCAGCATGACCGGCCCGGCGCGCAGATGCTGGCCAGCGCCTTGCAGCAGGCGGCGAGCAATGTGCGGCACTGCGAGCGCTGCAACACCTTCACCGAGGCGGCTATCTGCAGCGTGTGCGCCGATCCGCGCCGCGATGCGACCAAGCTCTGCGTCGTCGAGACGCCGGCCGATCAAGCCGCGCTGGAGCGCACGGGCGCCTTCCGCGGCTACTACTTCGTGCTGATGGGCAAGTTGAGCCCGCTCGACGGGATCGGCCCCAAGGACATCGGCCTGGCCAAGCTCTTCGAGCGCGCGCTCGACGGCACGGTGAGCGAGGTGATCCTCGCGACCAACTTCACCGCCGAGGGCGAGGCCACCGCGCACGTCATCGGCGAAGGCCTGCGGCAGCGCGGTCTCACGGTCACGCGCCTCGCCCGCGGCGTGCCGGCGGGCAGCGAACTCGAATACGTCGACCTGGGGACCATCGCGCATGCGCTGGTCGATCGCAGATGAACATGCTTGGCTTCTTCGACTTCTCGCATCTCAGCATCGCCTACTGGTGCGTGCTCGTGGCCGCGCTGCTGCCCTATGCCGCCTCGTACATCGCGAAGGCCGGCAGCTTCGGCCCGCGCGACAACGTGCAGCCGCGCGAATGGGGCAGCAAGCTGAGCGGATGGCGTGCCCGCGCGAACAGCGCGCAGGCCAATGGCTTCGAGGGCCTGCCATTCTTCATCGGCGCGGTGATCATCGCGCATCAGTTCGGCGCGGCACAGTCGCGTCTCGACATGCTGGCGGTGGCCTACGTGCTGCTGCGCGTGATCTATATCGCGCTGTACGTCCGCGGCCTGGGCTCGGCGCGCAGCGCGGTGTGGGCGCTCGGCTTTCTCGTGAACATCGCGATCCTTTTCGTCGGCCGCTGAGGCCTTGCCGCATGCATGTCGACAGGCGGTCGACATGCAGCACCGGGAGCGTTCACGTGGCCTTCATGTTTACGTAATAACCCGCACGGGATGTTCCCGATGCCGCTGCGGCGAGGCAGCCCCTAAGCTCGATTCGACACTCACGGAATCAAAGAGCCCCAGGGCGCCACGACATGCTCAATCGCCGCACCTTCGCAGTCACCGCCGCATTGGGCGCATCCTCCATCGCCTTGCCCACGGTTTTCGCGCAGGCCAAGCTGGAGAAGACCAAGGTCTCCATCGCCGTCGGCGGCAAGGCCGCCTTCTACTACCTGCCGCTCACCATCTCCGAACAGCTGGGCTACTTCAAGGCCGAGGGGCTCGACGTCGAGATCTCCGATTTCGCGGGCGGCTCGCGCGCGCTGCAGGCAGTGGTCGGTGGCTCGGCCGACGTGTGCTCGGGCGCGTTCGAGCACACCATCAACCTGCAGGCCAAGAACCAGTTCTTCCAGAGCTTCGTGCTGCAGGGCCGCGCTCCGCAGATCGCCATCGGCGTGTCGACCAAGAACATGCCGGCCTACAAGTCCATCGCCGATCTCAAGGGCAAGAAGGTCGGCGTGTCGGCGCCAGGCTCCTCGACCAACATGGTCGCCAACCTCGTGCTGGCGCGCGGCGGCCTGAAGGCCAGCGACGTGAGCTACATCGGCGTCGGCGTCGCGGCCGGCGCGCTGACGGCGCTGCGCTCGGGGCAGATCGATGCCATCAGCAACACCGACCCGGTGATGACCATGCTGGAGCAGAAGGGCGACGTGAAGATCATCAGCGACACGCGCACATTGAAGGGCACGCAGGAAGTCTTTGGCGGCCCGATGCCGGCCGCCTGCCTGTATGCCTCTTCCGAATTCATCCAGAAGAACCCGAACACCTGCCAGGCGCTGGCGAACGCCATCGTGCACGGCCTGAAGTGGCTGCAGACCGCCGGGCCGGGCGACATCATCAAGACGGTGCCCGAGACCTACCTGCTGGGCGATCGCGCGCTGTATCTCGCCTCCTTCGACAAGGTGCGCGAGGCCATCGCGGTGGACGGGCTGGTGCCGCCGGAGGGCCCGAAGACCGCGCTCGAGGCCATCGCGAGTTTCGACAACACGGTGAAGGCCGACAAGATCGAACTCTCGAAGCTGTACACCAACGACTTCGCGCGCAAGGCCAAGGACCGATTCAAGGCCTGACCGGGGCGCCGTGGCATGGCCGATCACGCGCTCGAACTGCTGGACATCCGCTGCACCTTCCGCTCGAAGGACGAACACGGCGAGCGCTACACGGCGGTCGCCGACACCACGCTGCGCATCCGCGAGGGCGAGTTCGTGTCGGTGGTGGGGCCGACGGGCTGCGGCAAGTCGACCTTGCTGAATGTGGGGGCGGGGCTGCTGGAGCCTTCGTCGGGCACCGTCAAGGTCTTTGGCCAGGTGCTGTCGGGCATCAACGCGCGCGCGGGCTACATGTTCCAGAGCGAGGCGCTGATGCCCTGGCGCAGCACGTTGGACAACGTGATGGTGGGCTTGCAGTACCGTGGCGTGCCCGATGCGCAGGCGCGGGCGCAGGCCGGGCAATGGCTCGCGCGCGTAGGCCTCTCGGGCTTTGGCGACCGCTACCCGCACCAGCTCTCCGGCGGCATGCGCAAGCGCACCGCGCTGGCCCAGGTGCTGGCGCTGGACCCGGACATCATCCTGATGGACGAACCCTTCAGCGCGCTCGACGTGCAGACGCGGCAGCTGATGGAGAACGAGGTCCTGGAGCTCTGGGCCGCGAAGAAGAAGGCCGTGCTCTTCATCACCCACGACCTGGACGAAGCCATCGCGATGAGCGACCGCGTGGTCGTGCTCTCCGCCGGCCCGGCCACCCATCCGATCGGCGAGTTCAGCATCGACTTGCCGCGCCCGCGCGACGTGGCGGAGGTTCGCACGCATCCGCGCTTCGTCGAGCTGCATACGCAGATCTGGAACGTACTGCGCGACGAGGTGCTCAAGGGCTACGCGCAGCAACTGAAGAAGGCTGCCTGACCCCATGAGCCTTCGTCCCAACGAGCGCAATGCGCGCTTCTGGCAGATCGCGCTGCTGCTCGTGATCCTCGTGGCCTGGCACCTGGCCTCGCGCAACCAGCAGTTCGCCTTCTTCCTCGGCGAGCCGGTGCAGGTCGCGGGCCGCATCTGGAGCTGGTTCCTGCCGATCAAGGTGGCGCCGAACGCGCTGTTCCCGGATGGGCTCCCGGGCAATGCCGACATCTACCTGCACCTGGGCACCACGCTGCTGGAGACGGTGCTGGCCTTCGGCATCGGCACGGCGCTGGGTCTGGCATGCGGCCTGTGGCTTGCGCTCGCGCCGACGGCCAGCCTGATCCTCGACCCCTACATCAAGGCCGCGAACTCGATGCCGCGCGTGATCCTCGCGCCGATCTTCGCGCTGTGGTTCGGGCTTGGCATCTGGAGCAAGGTGGCGCTGGCGGTCACGCTGGTGTTCTTCATCGTGTTCTTCAACGTCTACCAGGGCGTGCGCGAAGTAAGCCCCGTGGTGCTGGCCAATGCGCGCATGCTGGGGGCCAGCCAGCGGCAACTGCTGCGCACGGTGTACCTGCCGAGCGCGACCAGCTGGGTGTTCAGCAGCCTGCACACCTCCGTCGGCCTGGCTTTCGTCGGCGCGGTGGTCGGCGAGTACCTGGGCTCGGCGCGCGGGGTGGGCTACCTGATCCTGCAGGCCGAGGGCACTTTCGACGTGAACACGGTGTTTGCGGGCATCGTTGTGCTCACGGCCTTCGCGCTGGCACTCGACGGGATCGTCGGCGTCATCGAGAAGCGGCTGATGAAATGGCAGCCGCGCAGCGGCGAGACCGAGAAGCTCTGAGCGGGCCGCGGCGCAGTTCAGTCGAACGCGCCCGACCGCGTACGTTTTCCAACTTCAGGTCGCAATTACTTAATCTCGAAATCAATACTCACAATCCGGCGATCTGCGAGTTCGATTCTCGAAAATTGTCGCTGATTTCTTTTTTGCTCTCTGGCCTTGAATAGGATCTGGACTCTCGATAAAAGATCGAGAGTCGAGAAAAGCATGAAAGGACTACAGTGAAAATCAATCTCCGCCGGCGCAGCCAGGCTTTCTTAAAAAATCTTCCCGAACTTTGTCAATCCTCGTTGAAGCGTGGGCCTGCAATTCTGGTCGCCGCTTTGTGGGGCATGCAATTGGGAAGCGCTCATGCCGAGCAATTCGAGATCACGGGCCAGATTTCCAGCGAACCCGTCACAATCAGATTGTCCACCGACCGGCGTGGGCAGCCGGCCCCCAGTCCCGTCGATTCATTGGACTGCCTCATCGTTGGCGACAACGGGCACAGCCCCAACGCCAGCCGCTTTGCCTGGGGCAGCGGGGCGTCCGGCCAACCTTACTGCGGCTTCGGGAGCAAGGCGGAGCAGGAGGCAAACGGCCAGTCCATGTGGTACGTGCACCCCGTCTATATGCGAAGCAAGTACCGATTCATCCTATACAACATTCTGGAAAACAAGCTCACCCGCAAATGCCTGGTGGATGAGCCGTCTGGGCCTCGCCTGGTACGCCTGGGCGAAAATGGGCCGTTGTGCGGTGCATCGCTGAGCGACATCCCGGCGCACTTTAACGCGCTATGGACCATCGATCCTGCGGTGCCGGCAAGCTCCATCATTTCCTGGGAGAATCGCTGCCTGATTTTCTCCAATCGCGGCCTTGATCTGCATACCAGTCTCCACAACTGGGGAGTGGACCAATACCTCTTCTGCGGAATGGACGAGGAGGACAGATTGAACACGCGCCAAGCCACGTTCAAGATTGCCGCACCCCGGAATTAATCCTGAATCGTATCGGCGCAGGCGCCGCCATCGGGACGAGGGCGGCGCCTTGTCCCGGTGATCCTGTTTCTCGTCAGGGCTTCTTCTTCTTCGAAGGCGTGCCGCCACGCTTCTCGCGCACGACCTCCTTCTTCGCGGAGGCCGGTGTCTTGACGACGCCACCGCCGCGCTTGTTGGTCACCACCGCCTCCTTCTCCCTGGTGTGCGAAACATGCCTCACGCCGCTGCCTACGTGCGCTGCCGGCGCGGCGCGCACCGGCAGGTAGACCACGACATCGAAACCTCGCTTGAAGGCGTGGCTTGTTTTCACGTCGTTCCACTCCGCCACGCTGGCCGGCGCGAGCTTGTAGCGGCGCGCGATGCTCGTCACGCTGTCATTGCGGCCTGCCTTGACAACGGTGCGGCGCGTGACGATCTCGGGCTGGAAGCTCAGGTGGCCGGTGTCGGCGACCAAAGCCACCACGTCCTCGGTGACCCGCGCGCCGCGCGGCACGATGAGCGTGGAGCCGGCCTTGATCAGCATGCGCGGCGGCACGTTGTTGATGGCGCGCAGGTCGGCCTCGCTCATGCCGGAGCGCTGCGCCGCGTCGGCCACGGTCATGGTCGAAGGCACGGTCCAGGCCGTCCAGCTCGCGTACTGCCCTTGCGAATAGGCTTCGAAGTTGCGCTGGAAGACGGCCGCGTTGTCCCATGGCAGCAAGATCTCGGGCGTGCCGGCCGCCAGCAGCACCGGCTTGTGCGCCGAAGGGTTGAGGGCGCGGAAGTCCTCGATCTTCACGTCCGCCAGCTTGGCGGCCAGCGTCACGTCCAGGTCGCGCGTGAGCGGCACGGTCTGGAAATAGGGGTGGTTCGCGATCACCGGCAGTTCGGCGTTGAAGCGCTCTGGGTTGGCGACGATGTTCTTCACCGCCTGCAGCTTCGGCACGTAGAGCCGGGTCTCGGCCGGCATGTTGAGGTCGGAGTACGTGGTGGGCAGGCCCGCGCGCTGGTTCCTGGCGATGGCGCGGCTCACGCTGCCTTCGCCCCAGTTGTAGGCGGCGAGTGCCAGCTGCCAGTCGCCGAACATGCCGTAGAGCTTCTGCAGGTAGTCGAGCGCGGCGCGTGTCGAGGCGATCACGTCGCGGCGGTCGTCGCGGAAGATGTTCTGCTTCAGGTCGAAGTCGGTGCCCGTGGCGGGCATGAACTGCCACATGCCGGCCGCCTTGGCGCTGGAGATGGCCTGCGGGTTGAAGGCGCTCTCGATGTAGGGCAGCAGCGCCAGCTCGGTCGGCATGTCGCGGCGCTCCAGTTCCTCGACGATGTGGAAGATGTAGCGGCTGGAGCGCTCCGTCATGCGCTGGATGTAGTCCGGCCGGCTCGCGTACCACTGCTCGCGGTCGCGCACGAGTTCGTTGTCCAGGTCCGGCATCTTGAAGCCGCGGCGGATGCGGTCCCACATGTCGGCCGGCGGCGCGAGCGTGACGACCGAGCGCGAGCGCGCGCTGCCGGAGGTGATGGGGGTGAGCGTTCCGGGAGGATAGACCGGCGTGGCACCGGTGCCCGGGGTGGCGTTGGCGGAGGGGCCGCCGTTGGGGGATGTCGTGCTGGTGGTGCTTGCGCAGCCCGCCAGGAACAGCGAGCCCGCGAGGCAGGCGGCAACGATAAATTTCATCGGAAGTCGTTTTTCCATTGGCGCAGCGCCGCGAACACGTCGTGGTCCGCGCTCTGCGCCTTGAGACCGGCATGAGCGCGGACCGCTCGAAGGACAGTGGCTTCGCGGCTGCGAAGAAAGGGATTGATCCGGCGCTCGGTGGCGAGCTGCGAGGGCAGCGTCGGCGCACCTTGCGCGCGCAATGCTTCGCAATGCGCCGTGTACTGAGTCAGATCGTCGTTTCCGGGTTCCACGGCCCGCGCGAACTTCAGGTTAGCAAGTGTGTATTCGTGGCCGCAGCATACGCGCGTGGCGCAGGGCAGCGCGGCCAGCTTGTCGAGGGAGGCCAGCATCTGCGCGGGCGTGCCTTCGAAGAGGCGGCCGCAGCCGCCGGAGAAGAGCGTGTCGCCGCAGAAGAGCAGCGGCGCGAGGTCGCCGGCCGCGGCGCGGCTGTGTTCGTCGGCAGGAAGGAAGAAGGCGATGTGCCCCGCGGTGTGCCCGGGGATGTCGATGACCTCGAAGCGCAGGCCCAGCGCCTGGGCGTGGCCGCCGGTGGCCAGCGGCGTGAAGGGTTCGGGGATGCGTTCGCTCGCCGGGCCGAAGACCTGGGCACCCGTTGCTTCGCGCAGCGCGGCCACGCCGCCCGTGTGATCGGCGTGGTGGTGCGTGACTAGAATCGCGGCCAGCTTCAGATTGCCACGCGCAAGTGCATCGAACACCGGCTCTGCCTGCCCGGGGTCGACCACGATCGCGTTGCGTCCATCCTGCAGCATCCAGATGTAGTTGTCGGCGAAGGCGGGCAGCGGAACGAGGTTCATGAGCGGTCAAATTATAGGTTTGCACGAGTGGTTCGAGACCCCTCCCGGCCGCTACCTGCTGGAGTGGGAGCAGGCCCAGTTCGACCAGGCGGTGGCCGACATCTTCGGCTATCACGCCCTGCAGCTTGGCGTGCCCGAGGTGAAGGGCCTGCGCGCCAACCGCATGCCGCATCGCTGGCTGGCGCAGTCCGACGCCGCGCAGGCGCCGCGCAGCGCGCTCATCACGGACTTCACGGCCCTGCCTTTTTCCGCCAACAGCCTCGACCTGGTGGTGCTGCCCCACACACTGGAGCTGAGCCCGGACCCGCACGCCACGCTGCGCGAGGTCGAGCGGGTGCTGGTGCCCGAAGGCCGGGTGGTGATCTGCGGGCTCAACCCGACGAGCTTCTGGGGCATGCGCCAGCGCCGCGCCAGGCTCTACCGGCGGCTGGGCTTCGGCGAACTCTTCCTGCCCGAGGCGGGCGACTTCATCGGCTACCGGCGCATGCGCGACTGGCTGCGCCTGCTGAGTTTCGAAGTCGAGTCCGGCCGCTTTGGCGTCTACCGCCCGGCGGTGCACAGCGAAGCCTGGCTGGAGCGCTGCCGCTGGTTCGACACGGCGGGCGAGCGCTGGTGGCCGATCTTCGGGGCGGTGTATTTCCTGGTCGCGGTGAAGCGGGTGCGCGGCCTGCGCCTGCTGAGCGCGGAGTGGCGCCGCGCGGCCTCGCGGGCCAGCGCGCCCGTGCCCATCGCGGGCAAGGTGCACCGCGACATCCCATATTCATAGCAACGGCACGACAACAAGAGGAACGGTTTTCTTGAACGAAGTAACGATCTACACCGACGGCGCCTGCAAGGGCAACCCTGGCCCGGGCGGCTGGGGTGCGTGGCTCAAGTCGGGCCCCACCGAGAAGGAACTGTTCGGCGGCGAGCTCAATACCACCAACAACCGCATGGAACTCACGGCGGTCATCGAGGGCCTGGGCGCTCTCAAGCGGCCCTGCAAGGTCACGCTCTACCTGGACAGCCAGTACGTGCGCATGGGCATCACCGAATGGATCAAGGGCTGGAAGGCCAAGGGCTGGCGCACCTCGACCAAGCAGCCGGTGAAGAACGTCGAGCTGTGGCAGGCGCTCGACAAGCTGGTCGCGGAGGGCGGCCACCAGATCGAATGGCGTTGGGTCAAGGGCCACTCGGGCGACCCGGGCAACGAGCGCGCCGACATGCTGGCCAACAAGGGCGTGGAGCGGGCACTGGGCCGCATCTGAGAACTGTCCTACGGGTCAGTACCGACGCGTTCGCGAGGGGAGGCTTGTAGAGTTCGCGCGAGGGCGCGCCACGATGGTGCAGGGCATGTTTGTTGCTAGAAACGATGTGCCCTTTGTCACCGGCGCGTTCAGGCCACACACAGCTTCGCACCATGGAACTCAACTACTCGACGGATGCCGTCGAACGCGGCCAGCGGTTCGATTACTGGAGCGATGTCGTGTGCAAGCACTTCATCCCGGCCGCGAGCCACGTGCCCAACCGCGAGCACTTCAACGCGAGCTTCTCCGTGCGCTCGGTGGGCAGCCTCACGCTGGCGGAGATGTCCTCGCCGCGCCACTACTGGGAGCGCGATGCACAGCATCTGCGCAGCGGCCCCAACGAAGACTTCATGCTCAGCCTGATGGTCTCGGGCGAGGGCCGCCTCTCGCAGGCCGGGCGGCAGGTGCTCCAGCGAAATGGCGACATCGTGCTCTACGACGCGGCGAGGCCCTTCGCATTCGACCTGGCGCCCGAATCCACGCTGCTGGTGCGCATCCCGCGCAAGCAATTGCTGTTTCGCGTGCCGGAGGCCGGCAACCTCACGGCCATGCACCTGGCCGAGGGCCATCCCATCGCCAAGCTGCTGGGCAACATGATCCGCGAGGCGGCGGTCATCGAACTCACGGGCCACGAGGCCATGCAGGCCAGCGTGGCGAGTTCGCTGCTGGACATGCTCTCGGCCGTGCTCCAGTTCCAGATCTCGGACTCGGGCGTGGTGCGTTCCTCGCACGACGCGCTGTTCCAGAAGGCGCGCGATTTCATCATGGCGCACCTGGACGACTGCGAGCTCGACGTCGAGCAGATCGCCGCGGCGCAGCACGTGTCGGCCCGCACGCTCACGCGCGTCTTCGCCGAGCACGGCACCACGCCGATGCAGTGGCTGTGGAAGCAGCGGCTGGAGGCCAGCCATTGCGCACTGCGCGAGGGCCGCGCGCGGCAGGTGACGCAGGCGGCGTTCCAATACGGGTTCAGCGATCTCTCGCACTTCTGCCGCGTGTTCAAGAAGACCTATGGCGTCACGCCGCAGACCTTGCTGCGCGGCAGCTAGCGTGGCAGCCGGGCCTCAGGCCGCGACCTTGTACTTCTGCACCTCGCCGAAGCGCTTCACCAGGTACTCCCCTGACTTGATCGGCGCATGCCGCGGCGGGTTGCCGGCGGACTGGCAATTGGGCAGGCAGGCCACCGGCGTGTCGTAGTCCAGGTTGAAGAAGGTGGGGATCGAGAAGCGCTCCTTGCCCGTTCGGTTGACCACGCGGTGCAGGTTGGAGACGTAGCGTTCGTTGGTCCATACCTTCACCATGTCACCGAGGTTCACGACGAAGGTCTCGGGAATGTAGGGCGCGGCCACCCATTCGCCGTCGCGCTTGCGCAGCTCCAGCCCGCCGATCGGGTCCTGCGTGAGGATGGTGAGCATGCCGTAGTCGGTGTGCGGCGCAACGCCCAGCGCGCGGTCGGAGTCCACCGTCTGCGGCGGGTAGTGGAAGAGGCGCGACTGCACCATGGGCTTGGTGCACCACTGGAGGAAGAAGTCTTCCGGCTGCTCCAGCGACAGCGCGAGCAGGCGCAGCAGCCGCTTGCCGACTTGCATCGTCTGCGCGAAGTACGCCTCGGCGGCGGGCTGCAGCCAGGGTGCGGAGGCCGGCCAGCGGTTGGGGCCGTGCAGCGGCCGGCGCGCTGCCACGTCGGGGTCTTCCATCGGCAGGTCGAGCGCGAACTCGTAGCTCTCCTTCAGGTCCGGCTCGTAGCCGGCATGCTGGTTGATGCCGTAGGGCATGAAGCCGCGACGGAAGCGCTCGTCGATCTTGTCCTTCAGGCGCACGCTCTCGGGCAGCGCGAAGTAGCGGCGGGTGGCTTCGAAGACGTCATCGACCACCGCCTTCGGCACGCCGTGGCCGGCGACGTAGAAGAAGCCGGTGCCGGTGCAGGCCGAGCGCAGCTGCTCGACCAGCGCGTCGGGCGGCCCGCCCGCGATCCATGCCGAAAGATCGAGAACGGGAACCTCGGCGGCGGAGGCCTTGCGGGGTGCTTCAATCATTGGAAAGTCTCCAGGGATGTGGGTTGAAAAGATGAAAGGGCCCGTCAGCCGCCCGTGATGTCCGCGTGCGTCTCGGCCCAGAAGATGGCCTTGCGGGCGATGAAGCGCATCACGCCGTGCAACACGATGCCGACCAGCGAGAGCACGATCAGGATGGCGAAGACGCCGGCGGTGTCCATCGAGAAGTTGCGCTGCAGGATCAGATAGCCCAGCCCGGCCTCCGCGCCGACGAACTCGCCGACGATCGCGCCGATGACGGCCAGCACGATGCCGATGTCCAGCCCCGCGAAGACGAAGGGCAGCGCATGCGGCAGCCGCACCATGCGAAAGACCTGCCAGCGCGAGGCGGTGAAGGCCTGCATCAGGTCCACCTGGTCGCGCGGCGCCGAGCGCAGGCCGACGATGGTGTTGGCCAGCACGGGGAAGAACACGATGGTCGCGGTGATGACGATCTTGGAGGTCGCGCCGAAGCCGAACCACACCACGAAGAGCGGCGCGATCGCGACCTTCGGCATGGTCTGGAAAGCGACGACGTAGGGGTAGAGCACCGTCTCCAGCAGCGCGCTCTGGCCGATGGCCGCGCCCAGCACGAAGCCTGCCGCCGCGCCGATGGCGAAGCCCATGAGGATTTCTTGCAGCGTCACGCCCAGATGCGGCAGGATCTCGCCCGAGGCGAGCACCTGGTAGAGCGAGCGCAGCACGTCGCGCGGCCCCGGGAAGATGAGCGGCGAGACGCCGAAGACATGGATGCCGGCCTCCCAGGCCAGCAGCACCAGCACCAGGAAGCCGGTGACCAGGGTGCGCCTGCCCCAGGGACGGCGGTGGAAAGGGATGGTGTCCATGGCTTCTTCAGTCCAGTCCGCCGGCCGCGTTGAGGTTGCCGCGGATGCCCGAGACGTAGGTGCCGAAGGCGTCGGAATTGATGATGTCGAGCGCGCGCGGCTTGGGCAGCTCGACGCTGACGATCTGCGTCACGCGCCCGGGCCGAGGCGACATCACGACCACGCGGTCGCCGAGGAACACGGCCTCCGGGATGCTGTGCGTCACCAGCATCACGGTGGCGCCGCTGCGCTCCTTGATCTTGAGCAGCTCGAGGTTCATGGTCTCGCGCGTCATCGCGTCGAGGGCGCCGAAGGGCTCGTCCATCAGCAGCAGGCTGGGGTCGTTCACGAGCGCGCGGGCGATGCCCACGCGCTGCTGCATGCCGCCGGAGAGTTCGCCGGGATACTTGGTCTCGAAGCCCTGGAGCCCGACGAGCTCCAGGTAGTCCATGGCGCGCGACCGCGCCTGGCGCATGTCGCGGCGCTGGATCTGCGCGGGCACCAGCACGTTCTGCAGCACGGTGCGCCACGGCAGCAGCACCGGCGACTGGAACACCACGCCGATCTCGCGGCTCGGCCCCTTCACCGGCCGGCCGGCGATGGCGGCGGTGCCGCTGGAGGCGCGCGCGATGCCGGCGAGGATGCGCAGCAGCGTGCTCTTGCCGCATCCGCTCGGGCCGACCACGGTGACGAACTCGCCGGGACGGACTTCGAAGTCGACATCGGCCAGCGCGACGATGGGCCGGCCGTCCTTGCTGAGGTAGGTCTTGTTGAGACCGGCGAAGCCGAAGGCGGCCGGTCGGACGGAAGCGTTCATGTCTTGAGGTGCAAGGGGTCGATCAGGTCGAGCTCGCGCCGCAGGTGCTCGATGAAGGTGGTGGCGGCCAGCGGCAGGTTGCGCCCCGTGCGCGCGCAGAGGGTGAAGCGCTGCGGCTTCACGCGCGCGTCGCGCACGGGCACGTAGCGGTAGCCGGCCTTGCGGCTGCCTTCCTTGCCTTCGTAGGTCATGTGCTCGTTGACCAGCGCGAGCGTCATGCCGGCGGCCGAGACGCTGCGCATCAGCTCGTAGGAGTTGCTCACCAGCACGGGGCGCGGGCGTATCTTGGCCTTGGCGAACATCTCGTCGTACATGCGCTTGGCGCTGATGGAGTTGTCGGGCAGGGCCATGCCGTAGTCGGCGCAGTCGGAGAGGCGCACGAACTCGCGGCTCGCGAGCGGATGGTCGTTGGAAACCAGCACGCTGGTGGGCAGCATGCGTTCGTAGAGGTGCGAGATGTCGGCCATCGGCGGCAGGTTGAAGGTGAGGGCGGCGTCCAGCTCGTCGGCGATCACCATCTCCGCCAGGCGCGGCGAGCCGGCCACGTGGATGTGGTACGTGATGCCGGGGTAGAGCTTGTTGAAGCGCGCCAGGCATTCGGGGATGAAGTCGCGCGTGAAGGTCTCGGGGATGCCGAAGCGCAGCTCGCCCTTGCGCATGCCCTTGAGCGCCTCGATGTCCGAGCGCACGCGCTGGGCCTCGTTCTCCATCGTGCGCACGTAGCGCATCAGCAGCTCGCCGGCCGAGGTCAGTCGCAGGGCGGTGCGGCCGCGCCCGCGTTCCAGCAGCGGGGCGCCGACTTCTTCCTCCAGCAGCGCGATCTGGCGGCTGATGGCGGAGGGCGCGACGAAGAGGTGTTCGGCCGCGGCGCGGAAGGAGCCGCTGCGCGTCACCTCCGCGAAGTAGCGCAGGCCGAGTGCGGAGATCACGGGGTGTCCGCTGCGGCGTGCAAGGCGCAGTAGGCATCGAGGCCGGCCAGATGCGCCGCGATGTCGTGCGGCGGCAGGAAGGAGGCCGCCAGGCTGTTGCGCGCGAGCGTGACGATATCCTCGCGCGACAGGCCCAGCGCCGCCTCGCACTGGCGGTAGTTGTCGTTGACGTAGCCGCCGAAGTAGGACGGGTCGTCCGAATTCACCGTGACGTTCAGCCCGGCGCGCAGCATCGCGGGCAGCGGATGCGCCTCCAGCGCGGGCACCACCCGCAGGCGCAGGTTGGACAGCGGGCAGACGGTGAGCGCGATGCCGCTCGCGGAAAGCTCGGCCACGAGCGACGGGTCGTCCATGCAGGCGTTGCCGTGGTCGATGCGGTCGACCCGCAGCACGTCGACCGCTTCGCGCACGTAGCCGGCCGGGCCTTCCTCGCCGGCATGCGCCGTCACGCGGAAGCCGCGCTCGCGGCAGGCGGCGAAGAAACGCGCCATCTTGGCCGGCGGGTTGCCGATCTCGGCGCCGCCCAGGCCGAAGCCCATGATGCGGTCGGCCCACGGCATGGCCGCGTCGAGCATGGCGAGCGCCTCGTCCTCCGGCAACTGGCGCTGCGCGCCGAGCAGGAGGCCGCAGCTCAGGCCGTCTTCGCGCGCGGCCGCGTCGATGGCGGCGAGCACGCCGTTCATCATCACGTCCATCGCGATGCCGCGCCGCGTGTGGCTCTGCGGGCCGAGGAAGACCTCGGCATGCACCACGCCGTCCTCGCGCGCGCGGCGCAGGTAGGCACGCGTGAGTTCGAAGAAGTCGCGCTCCTCCACCAGCACGCGGCAGCCGTCGTAGTAGAGGTCCAGGAAGCTCTGCAGGTCGCGGAAGCTGTAGGCCGCGCGCACGGCGTCAACACTGTCCCAGCGCAGCGCGACGCCATTGCGCCGCGCCAGCGCGAACATCAGCTCGGGCTCCAGCGAGCCTTCGAGGTGCATGTGGAGTTCGGCCTTGGGCAGGCCGGCGATGAAGTCGCCGCCGCCGACACTCACGTCAGGCCCTTGCAAGCCTTGGCGTCCGCGATGACGGCGGCATGGTCGAACTTGTTGATGGCCTCCGCGAAGCCGGGCTTGTCGATCAGGAAGGTCTTGGGCGGCAGCTTCTTCTTGATGAGCTTCTCGTCGAACATGAAGTCCTGGAAGCGTGCGTACGCCTGGGTGTCCATCGCGCCGATGAGCTTGCCGCCGTTCATGGTGAAGGCGTCACGCATGGTCTCCAGCTGGGCCTTGAGCAGGGCATCGTCCCAGCGCGCGAGCGTCTCGGGGTCGGCGCCGGTGGGCTTGGTGCCCGGGTAGCGGGCCCAGTGGATCTGGCGCGCGCAGACCGGGTTGGTCTGCGCGAAGAGCGTGGCCTTGGCCGCGCCACGGGCGATGGCCTCGACCATGGCCGGGTCGCTGTCGATGGTTTTCTGCAGCGTGGCGAGCGTGAAGTCCGGCATCGCGCGCCAGGCCGGGTTGCGGAAGACGCGCAGCCGCGCCCCCGCGTTCTCGAAACCGGTGATGGCGGATTGCCAGAACATGAGCGCCTGCACGCGGTCGTTCTTCAAGGCGTCGAGCGCCGGAGCGCCGGCGCCGGTGGCGATGATCTGCACGTCGGTGTCCGGGTTCAGCCCGTTGCTGCGCAGCATGCCCTTGAGCAGCGGCACGCCGCCGGTCGCGAGGCTGACAATGCCGATGCGTTTGCCCTTGAGGTCCTGCACACCTTTGACCGGGCTGTCCTCGTTGACGGCCAGGCCCCAGTCGATCACGCCGTTGCCCATGATGCCGCGCACGGGCAGGTCGTTGTCGGTGTTGGCCTGGATCAGGCCGGTCGAGTTGAGCTGCGAGAAGGCGATGCCGCCGGCGGCCAGTTGCTGCAGGCCCTGCGCCGAACCGGAAACACCGACGACTGTCACGTCATAGCCTTCGTCGCGCCAGTAGCCGAGCGCGTTGGGCAGCATGAGCCAGGGGTAGGTCACGTTCAGGACCTGGCTTCCGACGGCGATGGTGACCTTCTTCAGGGGCTTGTCCTGCGCGAATGTCGGCAGGGCGACAACGGCGCTGGCCAGGACCAGGAGGGAGAGGGTCCTGGCGAGGGCTCGGCGGACGGTTGCGCGGGGGCGGGCGTGGGGTTGAAGATGCTTCATCGATGGGCGCAGCGTGCGTGGAGGGATGTGGAATGACGGAAAAATAACATCTCCTGACTGCGCGCAAAGCACTCATTTGTCGTCTCAATGTTCTGATGAACGCAACATAGGACGGCGCTTGGAGCGGCCTCTCCGACCCTCCCGTAGGAGATGGCCGACAGACATGCGATGCCTCGCGTGGAAAGTACGACGATCGTCCTAGTCCCCAGGGGAGTCTTCATGTCCGTCACGTGCCAGTCTTGCGGGAGCGAAAACCGGGAGAGCGCCAAGTTCTGCATCGGTTGCGCGCAGCCCTTGCCGGCCTTCATGCCGAGCGGCCCGTCGGCGCTCGATGCCATGAAGAGCTGGAGGCCGGAGCCGCGGCCGTATTACCTCAAGGAGCCCGGGCCGCGCGCGAGTTCGGTGACGATGCTGCCGGCGGAATCACCTGTGTTCTGGCTGCGGCTCGGGCTCGTGGCAGTCGTCATGGGCGTGGTCTTCTTCGCGTGGTATCTCTACGTCACGCGCAGCGCCGGCGAATCGCCGTTGCCGGCGGGGCTCGCCGGCGTCTTTTCATCGGAGCAAAAGGCGATGCCAGCCGCCGAGGCCGCGGCCACCGCGGGGGTGCCTGCAGCGCGCGAATCCGCGCAGGCCGCGGCAACGCAGCCGGCCACTGCGCCCTTGACGGTGGCGAAGCCGGAGGCCGCACCCGACGCCCGCGCCGCCCTTTCGTTGCCAGCAGCGCGTAGCGCCGCGGCCGCCCCGCAGGCCAAGGCGCGTCCTGGGCCCGCGACATCCGTCTCCACGGCGGCCGCGCCGCCCGGCTTCCGCACGCGCGCGCCGGCGCGGGGCGAAGACCGGGACAGCTACCGCGAGGCCGCGCCGCCACTTTCCGCCTCGCGCGTGCCGATGCGGCCGGGCGAGGAAAGCGCCCGCTTGCCTTGGCGGCCCCCGGCCACGGAAACATCGCGCGCGCCCGTGCGCGCTGCGGTCGATCCAGGCCCGCCGGTCGCCGCCGGCCCGGGGCCGCAGTACGCGTGGACCACGCGCTCCTCCGCCCGGCTTGCCGACGATCCGGGCCCGCCCATCGTCGCCGGCCCCGGCCCGCTGGTGAGTTCGTCCCGCGCGCCGGCCCGCGCAGCGGACGACCTGGGCCCGCCGATCGCGGTCGGCCCCGGCCCGCTGTACAACCCGGTGCGCGCGCCCCGGTCGCAGATGGCGGAGTAGGGCGCGCGGCCCTTGGATTCCCGGCGCCAGCCCCGATCTCCGGGGCTGGCGCGCTGGCCGCCGGCCAGCGAATCTGGCACCATTGCGCCGCGTACCAACCGACCCGAGGAACCTGGATGAAAGCGCTGCAAAGCGATCTCGCGAAGAGAGTATTGGCGGACAAGCATGCCCGCACGCAGCTGCGCATGGTCGTCTCCGACATCCAGCGCCGCCGCAGCGAAGCCGAACGCACCGACACCATCGTCTTCCAGGACGGCACGACCGTGCGCCGCCTGACGGCGACGGTCGTGCCCAAGGCCGCGTGAGCCGGTCGCGGCCGGCGCGATGAACGTCGCGCTCCCGGCGCTGGTCATCTTCCTGCTGGTCCTGCCCGGTTTCGTCTTCCGCCACCGCTTCAAGCGCGCCGAGCGCACGGCGCTGGACTATGCGCCCTTCGGCCGCGTCGTCGCCGAGGCCGTGCTCTGGGCCGGCGTGCTGCACGGCCTGTGGCTGCTGCTGGCCTGGCTGTTGCGCGGCGAGACGCTGCGGCTGGACCTCCTGCTCGAACTGCTTTCCGCCGCCCCCGGCGCGCAGGCCACGGCCATCGCCGTGCTCGGCCGCCAGGCCGGCGAGCTGGCGCTGTACTTCGGCACCTTGCTGCTGGCCAGCCACTTCGTGCCGGCCGGGCTGCGCGCCTTCATCACATGGCGGCGGCTGGACCGCGCGGGCCACTGGCTGGCACCCCTCGCACGCTTCAACGACGCGCCCTGGTACTACCTCCTGACGGGCGCGGACTTCCGCGAGGAAGACCTGCCCGACCTGATCAAGGTCTCAGCCATCGTCGACGTGGCGAGCACGCCCTATCTCTTCCAGGGCTTCCTGGAGAACTTCTACTTCAACCCCGACGGCAGCCTCGACCGGCTGGTGCTCCAGGGCGTCGCGCGCCGCCCGCTGGCCGCCGACCGGCTGACGGTGACGCAGGAGGGCACGCTCGCGGCCGACGAGGAGTTCTACCCCATCGAGGGCGACTACTTCGTGCTGCGCTACGCCGAGATCATCACGCTCAACATCCAGTACCTGATCCTGCAGGAAGAGGGCGCGGCCGGCGCCTGAGGCCGCGCGCGCGGCGTGGCGCGCGCAGGCCATTGCCTTGGCGATCCCAGCCAAGCCCGGCGCCCGGGCGCTCCGTATCGTCGGCTCCATCGATCATGAGTGGAGACACACGATGGAATCCCAACCCGGTACAACCCAGCCGGTCGACGTCGCGACGCTCGCGGCGTACGCGGCGCTGCCCCTGAGCCCGGAGCGCGTCGCGGCGGTGCAGGCCGTGCTCTCGGCCTGGATCGGCGACGCGAACGAACTGAGCCGCAAAATGAGCGAGCCGGCCCACCAGTCGTTGATGCCGGTCACGGCCTTCACGCACGCGCACGAGGCGCTGGAGGACAAGTCATGAGCAGCCCTTCGGATCTCACGCTCGCCGAGGCAGCCCGCCAGGTGCGCGAGCGCAAGGTGTCGCCGGTGGAGCTGGTGCAGGACGCGTTGGCGCGCATCAAGGCGCACGACGGCGTGCTCAAGTCCTTCATCACGGTCTTCGAGGAGCAGGCGCTGCAGGTGGCCAAGGCGCAGGAGATGCTCTCCGGCGCGGGCCACGAGCTCGGCCCCCTGCAGGGCGTGCCGATCGCGCTCAAGGACAACGTGGCCGTTCGCGGCACCCGCACGACCGCCGGCAGCAAGGTGCTGGCCGACTGGCTGCCCGAGGCCGACGCCACCGTGACGACGCGCCTGCGCCAGGCCGGCGCCATCTTCATCGGCAAGACCAACATGCACGAATTCGCCTGGGGTGGCACCTCGGCCAACCCGCACTACGGCGCGGTGCGCAACCCCTGGAACACCGAGCGCTTCCCGGCCGGCTCCAGCGGCGGCTCGGCCGTGGCGGTGGCCGCGCGCTTCTGCTTCGGCGCCGTGGGCACCGACACGGGCGGCTCCATCCGGCTGCCCTCGGCCATCAACGGCACGGTGGGCCTGCGGCCCAGCTACGGCCGGGTGAGCAACCACGGCATCATCCCGCTGGCCTGGAGCATGGACACTGCCGGCCCCATGACGCGCACCGTGAAAGACTGCGCCCTCATGTTCGGCGCCATGGCCGGCTTCGACGCCCGCGACGCCGCCAGCGCGCCGCGCGCCACCGACGACTACCTGCGCGACCTGGCCGGCGGCTGCCGCGGCCTGCGCATCGGCATCGTGCCGGGCTACTTCTTCGAGCACCTGCAGGCGCCGGTGCACGATGCGGTGAAGGGCGCGCTCGCCACCTTCGCCGAGCTGGGCGCCGAAGTCGTCGACGTCGACATCCGCAACATCCACGGCAACATCTCCGCCCAGCTCACCATCGAATCGGCCGAGCCCAGCACCTACCACCAGCGCAACCTGCGCGAGCGGCCGCAGGACTACGGCGAAGACGTGCGCACGCTGCTGGAGACGGGCGAGCTGCTGCTGGCCACCCACTACCTCCAGGCCCAGCGCTACCGGGCGCTGCTGCGCGCGGAGTTCATGGAGGCCTTCAAGACCGTGGATGTCTTCATCTGCCCCTCGTTGCCCTTCGCCGCCACGAAGGTGGGCGAGACCAAGGTCGTCATCGAGAACGGGGTGGAGGAAGACATGCTCTCCGCCATCATGCAGTTCACCGGCGTGGCCAGCCTCACGGGCCTGCCATCGCTCAACGTGCCTTGCGGCTTCGACCCCGACGGCCTGCCCATCGGCATGCAGATCATCGGCCGGCCCTTCGCCGAGGCCACGCTGCTGCGCACCGGCCACGCCTTCCAGCAGGCAACCGCCTTCCACACGCGGGCGCCGGCGCTTTCGTGACTTGGCTGTGACAGCACATCAAGGTGGCGCCGTGGTCCAAGCGCCATCCCCCGGCTGCCGGTACCTTGGACCCCATTCAACGAGAGGAGAGAAACGCCATGTCGAACAGCGAACTGCACTACCTTGAGCTGCTGGAGGTCGGGAAGCGCATCCAGTCGAAGGAGCTGTCGCCCGTCGAGGCGACCCGGGCGCAACTGGAGCGCATCCAGCAACTCGACGGCAAGCTGATGAGCTATGCCCTGGTGATGGCGGACCAGGCCATGGCCGACGCGAAGCAGGCCGAGGCCGAGATCGCGCAGGGCAAGGTGCGCGGCCTGCTGCACGGCGTGCCCATCGGCGTCAAGGACCTGTGCTGGACGAAGGGCGTGCCCACGGCCGCCGGCATGACGCTCTACAAGGACTTCAAGCCCACCGAGGACGGCACCGTGGTGCGCAAGCTGCGCGAGGCGGGCGCGGTGATCCTGGGCAAGCTGCAGCTCACGGAGAGCGCCTACGCCGACCACCACCCGAGCATCACGCCGCCGCGCAATCCGTGGAACGCCGCGCACTGGTCGGGCGCATCCTCCAGCGGCTCCGGCGTGGCGACGGCCGCGGGCCTGTGCTACGGATCGCTCGGCACCGACACCGGCGGCTCCATCCGCTTCCCCTCGGCGGCCAACGGCCTCACGGGCCTCAAGCCCACCTGGGGCCGGGTGAGCCGCTACGGCGCCTTCGAGCTGGCCGCCACGCTCGACCACATCGGGCCGATGACGCGCAGCGCGGCCGATGCCGGCGCGATGCTGGGCGTGATCGCCGGCGCCGACGAGAAGGACCCGACCGCCAGCCTCGCGCCCGTGCCCGACTACCTCGCCACCATGCAGCAGGGCCTGAAGGGCCTGCGCGTGGGCGTGGATTCGCGCTGGAACAGCGACGGCGTCGACGGCCCGACGCGCGAAGTGCTCGCCGCCGTCGTGAAGGCCGTGCAGACCCTGGGCGGCGAGGTCCGCGAAGTGAAGTTCCCGGACCCGACGCAGGTCATCGCCGACTGGTTCCCGCTCTGCGGCGTCGAGGCCGCCGTGGTGCACGAGAAGACCTATCCCGCGCGCAAGGACGAGTACGGCCCCGCCATGGCCGGCATCCTCGACCTGGGCCGCGCGCAGAGCGGCATGGACTACCAGAAGATCGTGCTGCACCGCCACGACTTCAGCGGCCGCGTGCGCGCGGTGTTCCAGGACATCGACCTGCTGCTCATCCCCGCCACCGGCATCGCCTCGCCCACCGTCGCGCAGATGGGCACCCTGGGCGAGGACGCGGAACTGATGAACGCCATCCTGCGCTACACCTGCCCCTTCGACATGACGGGCAGCCCCACCATCACCTTGCCCGGCGGCTTCACCGGGGCCGGCACGCCGATCGCCTTCCAGTTCGTCTCGCGCCATTTCGAAGAAAGCCTGCTCGTGCGGGCCGGCTGGGCCTTCCAGCAGGTCAGCGACTGGCACAAGAAGCACCCCGCGCTCTGAGCCTTCATCCACCCCTCAAACGCACTCGAAAGAAGATCATCATGAAACTACGCAACACGCTGTTCTCCGTGGCCTCCGCGCTGGCGCTGGCCGTGCTCCCGGGCGTTGCCGCGACCGCGGCCGAGCCCTTGAAGATCGGGCTGATGGAAGACATCTCGGGCGACCTTGCCCTCATGGGCCTGCCCAAGCTGCACGGCTCGCAGCTGGCGGTGGAGGAGATCAACAAGGCCGGCGGCATCATGGGCCGGCAGATCGAGATGATCCACCTCGACCCGCAGGGCGACAACGCGCGCTACCAGGAGTTCACGCGCCGCCTGCTGAGCAAGGACAAGGTCGACGTGCTGATCGGCGGCATCACCTCCGCCTCGCGCGAGGCCGTGCGCCCGATCGTCGACCGCACGCAGACGCCTTACTTCTACACCAACCAGTACGAAGGCGGCGTGTGCGACGCCAGCATGATCAGCGTGGGCGCCATTCCCGAGCAGCAGTTCTCCACGCTCATTCCGTACATGGTCGAGAAGTTCGGCAAGAAGGTCTACGTGATCGCGGCCGACTACAACTTCGGCCAGATCTCCTCCGAATGGAACCGCACCATCCTGAAGGAACTGGGCGGCACGGTGGTGGGCGAGGAGTTCATCCCGCTGGGCGTGTCGCAGTTCGCCCAGACCATCCAGAACATCCAGAAGGCCAAGCCGGACTGGATCCTCACCATCAACGTCGGCGCGGCGCAGGACTCCTTCTTCGAGCAGGCGCAGGCCGCCAAGCTGAACCTGCCGATGGGTTCGTCCATCAAGGTGATGCTGGGCTTCGAGCACAAGCGCTTCGCGCCGCCGGCGCTGAACCGCATGCACGCGGCGGCCAACTGGTTCGAGGAGATCGACACGCCCGAGGCCGAGGCCTTCAAGAAGCGCTGGCACGCCAAGTTCCCCAACGAGCCGTACATCAACGACATGGGCTACAACGCCTACACCGCGATCTACATGTACAAGAACCTGGTCGAGTCGGCCAAGTCCACCAAGCTGGCGGACCTGCGCAAGGTCATCGCCACCGGCAAGGCCTGCGTGGATGCGCCGGAGGGCAACATCTGCATCGACCCGAAGAGCCAGCACATGTCGCACCGCATGCGCCTGATCGCGGTGGACGAGAAGCACAACGTGAAGGTGCTGAAGGACTACGGCGTGATCCAGCCCTACTGGCTGGGCCAGGTCGGCTGCGACCTGACGAAGAAGAACGACCGCAAGCAGTACACGCCTTCGGACCTGCCGAAGAAATCCTGAGCCCGTCTTCGTGATCTCTTGAGAGGGAGCCCCGGGTGTTCGCAGAAGTCTTCTCCTTCGCCTACCAGTTCGCCGACGTCTTCGCCTTCCTCATCCTCTCCGCCGCCGGCCTGGCGATCGTGTTCGGGATGATGGGGGTGATCAACATGGCCCACGGCGAATTCATCATGTGCGGGGCCTACGTCACCGTGGGCCTGGTGCATGCCGGCTTCCCGCTGCCGCTGGCGCAGGCCTGCGGCACGCTGGCGGCCGGCCTGGTGGGCGTGGCCGTGGAGTGGAGCATCGTGCGCAAGCTCTACAAGCGGCCGGTGGATTCGCTGCTCGCCACCTGGGGGCTGAGCCTCATCGTCACGCAGGGGATGCTGCTGGTCTTCGGCTCCTCGGTGCCGGGCATCGGCACGCCGGAGGGCAGCTTCAGCGTCGGGCCCTACACCTTCTCGGTCTACCGCATGGTGCTGTTCGCGGTGGCCGTGGCGGTGCTGGCCTTCATCTACATCATCTTCATGCGCACCCGCTTCGGCGTGCATGCGCGCGCCACCATGCAGAACGCCGCCATCGCGCGGGCGACCGGCGTGAAGGTGGGCAACGTGTATGCGCTGAGCTTCGGCATCGGCGCGGCGCTCGCCGGCCTGTGCGGCGCCATGTACGCGCCCACCATGACGCTGATCCCGACCATGGGCGCGGGCTTCCTGGTGGAGAGCTTCGTCACCGTGGTGGTGGGCGGCGCCAACGTGCTGCTGGGCACCGCGCCGGCCGGCATCCTGCTGGCGGGCGTGCGCACCGCGCTCAACGGCTGGGGCGGGCAGATCATCGGGCAGATCGGCATGCTGCTGGCGGTGATCGTCGTCATCCGGCTGCTGCCCGAAGGCCTCTCCGGCTGGTTCGGCCGCCGCACACGCTGAACGGAGTTCGACCCGCACCATGCTCAAGCTCATCAACGGACCCCAGACGCCCGGCACCACGCGCTCGTTCTGGATTCCCTTCATCCTCATCCTGGCCGGCGCGCTGGCGTACCCGGTCTTCGCCGATTCCTACGACGTGGGCAACGTCGCCTATCTGCTGATCTGGGTCTTCATGGCCATGGGGCTGTGCCTGGTCTGGGGCTACGGCGGGATGATGTCCTTCGGCCAGACCTTCTTCTTCGGCATCGCGGGCTACGGCTACGGCGTGCTGGCCATCAACTTCGGCGGCGAGGGCGGCACGACGGTGCTGGCGCTCGTGCTCGCGCTGGGCCTGGCCGCGCTGGCGGCGGCGGTGCTGGGCTACTTCATGATCTGGGGGCAGGTGGGCGGCGTGTTCTTCGGCATCGTCACGCTGTCGGCCACGCTGGTGCTGGCCTTCTTCCTGGGCCAGACGGCGGGGCCGGAGTGGCGCATCGGCAGCGCGCGGCTCAACGGCTTCAATGGCATGAAGGACATGTCGCCGCTCAACATCCCGTGGTTCGGGGACCAGCCGCTCTTCTTCGAGGGCACGGCGCTCTACTACCTGGTCATCGTGCTGCTCCTCCTCGTCTATCTCGGCCTGCGCATGCTGCTGAACTCGCGCTTCGGCAACGTCGTCGTCGCGGTGCGCGAAGACCCGCAACGCGCCGAACTGCTGGGCTATGACGTGCGCAAGTACCAGTTGGCCACCTTCGTCATCGGCTCGACGCTGGCCGGGCTGAGCGGCGTGCTCTACACCTCCTGGGGGCAGTTCATCACGCCCGCGAGCGTGGGCCTGCCGGCGGCCGCGATGCCCATCGTCTGGGTCGCGTTCTCCGGGCGCGGCGACATCACGGCGACGCTGGTGGGCTCCTTCATCATCCTGCTGGCCTTCCAGACGCTCACCGTCTACAGCCAGCAGGCGGCGCTGCTGCTGATGGGCGCGCTGCTGCTTTGCACGGTCATGCTGGCGCCGCAGGGCTTCGTGATGGGCGTGGTGCAGTCGGCGGGCAGGCTGCTGCGGCCGCGGCGCAAGGCGGCGGTGCAGGAGGCCGCGTCATGAACGGCGTGGTCCTGAAGACCGCTGGCCTGTCGAAGCGCTTCGGCGGCCACGCGGCGGTGTCCGAGGTCGACCTCGCTGTGAACCGCGGCGAAATTCATTGCCTCATCGGCCCGAACGGCGCCGGCAAGAGCACGCTCTTCAAGCTCATCGTCGGCACGCATGAAGCCACGGCCGGGCGCATCGAGTTCCTCGGCCAGGACGTGACGGACAAGCGTCCCTTCCAGCGCGTGAAGCAGGGCATGAGCATCAAGATGCAGACACCCAGCGTCTTCAAGGAACTGCCGGTGCGCCAGAACATCCACATCGCGCTGCAGCACCACGTGCGCGGCGCCGACCTTGCGAGGGAGGAGGACCGCCTGCTCGAGCTGCTGGACCTCGCGGCCGACGCCGGCAAGCCGGCCGGCGAGCTGGCCCATGGCCAGCAGCAGTGGCTGGAGATCGGCATGGCGCTGGCGCTCAAGCCCGTGCTGCTGCTGATGGACGAGCCGACCGCCGGCCTCTCGCCGGAGGAAACCTTCAAGACCGGCGAGCTGATCCAGCGCCTCAATGCCGAGGGCATGACCGTGCTGGTGGTGGAGCATGACATGGCCTTCATCCGCCAGATCGCGCAGCGCGTGACGGTGCTGCACTTCGGCAAGGTCTTCGCCGAAGGCTCCATCGGCGAGGTCATCGCCGACCCGCGCGTGGCCGAGATCTACCTTGGAAAGACCCATGACGCCTGAGACCGTGCTCGAAGTGAAGGGCCTGCGGGCCAGCTACGGCGCCACGCCCATCCTGCAGGGCGTGGACATGACGGTGGCCAAGGGCGAGATCGTGAGCCTCATCGGCCGCAACGGCGTGGGCAAGACCACCACCATGCGCTGCCTCATCGGCCTGCTGCGCACGGGCGCGGGCAGCATCCGCCTGCAGGGCCAGGACATCGCCACCTTGCCGAGCGACGCGCGCGCCCGGCTGGGCGTGGGCTACGTGCCGCAGGGCCGCGAGGTGTTCGCGCGCATGACGGTGGCCGAGAACCTGATGGTCGGCGAACTCGTCGGCGGGCCCAAGGGCAAGAAGCAGCCGGAGCTGGTGTACCAGTATTTCCCGCGCCTGGCCGAGCGGCGCAAGCAACTCGCGGGCACCATGTCCGGCGGCGAGCAGCAGCAACTGGCCATCGGCCGGGCCCTCGTGGGCAACCCGGCGCTGATGCTGCTGGACGAGCCCTCCGAAGGCATCCAGCCCTCCATCGTGCAGCTGATCTGCGACGTGCTGCGCGCCATCCGCCGCGACCTGGGCACCACCATCCTCTTCGTCGAGCAGAACCTGGACACCATCCTGGACGTGGGGGAGCGCGCCTACGTGATGGAGAAGGGGCGTATCGTCGCGAAGATCGACCCCGGGCAGATGAACGCGCACGCGGTGCGCGACCACCTGCTGATCTGACTCAACCGAAAAAGAAGGAGCATGCAAGCATGACCTGGCTCGAGACTTCCATCATGCAGACGCGCGGCACCGGCCGCGGCGGCAGCATCACCACCCACGAGTTGACGGAGGCGCGGCAGGGCAAGTTCCTGTTCACCATCGGCCCATACTCCGAGCCCGTGATGACGGTCAAGCCCGGCGACCGCATCGTGGTCGAGACCCGCGACGCCTTCAACGGCAAGGTCAACACCGAGCAGGACCTGCCCTCGAAGGTGCTGACCATGCCCTTCGTCAACCCGCAGAACGGCCCGATCATGATCGAGGGCGCGCAGCCCGGCGACGCCATCGCGGTGCACATCGAGTCGATGGCCCCGCGCGGCCCCAACCCGCGCGGCACCTGCTGCATGATCCCCGACTTCGGCGCGCTCAGCGGCACGGCCTTCACCGCGCTGCTGAACCCGTCGCTGCCGGAGACGGTGCGCAAGATCGACGTCGACGAGGAGGGCGTCTACTGGAGCAAGCGCGTCACGCTGCCTTACAAGCCGCACATCGGCACGCTGAGCTGCTCGCCCGAGATCGACTCCATCAACAGCCTCACGCCCGACCAGCACGGCGGCAACATGGACCTGCCCGACATGGGCCCGGGCAGCATCACCTACCTGCCGGTGCGCACCGAGGGCGGCCGCCTCTTCATCGGCGACGCGCATGCCTGCCAGGGCGACGGCGAGGTCTGCGGCACGGCGGTCGAATACCCCAGCCTCACGACCATCCGCGTCGACCTCATCAAGGGCTGGAACCTGCAATGGCCCCGGCTGGAGACCGAGGACATGATCATGGCCATCGGCAGCGCCCGCCCGCTGGAAGACGCGACGCGCATCGCCTACAAGGAGCTGATCCTCTGGATGGAGGCGGAATACGGCTACGACAAGTGGGACGCCTACATGATGCTGAGCCAGTGCGGCAAGGTTCGCCTGGGCAACTTCGTCGACCCGAAGTACACGGTGGGCGCCGGCATCCTCAAGAAATACCTGGCCTGAACTCGTCCAGCAGCTCGCCCGGCCGGCTCGGCTCGATGCGCTCCGGCGCCTCCAGCGCCTCGCCCATGCGGGCGCGGAAGAGGAGGTCGTCGGTGATGCGCAGGCGCCGGCTCATCTCGCGCGCGATGTTCATCTGGATCATCGCGAACTGCTCCGCGTCGTGCTCGAAGAGGCGGTGCAGGTTGGCGCAGGTGAGCTCGATCGCGCTGCAATCCGCATCCGCCCGCACCGAGGCGCTGCGCGGGAACAGGTCGAGCAGCGCCATCTCGCCGAAGCAGTCGCCTTTCTCCAGCCGCCGCAGCAGCAGCTTGTGGCCTTGCCAGCTCTTGAAGATGGTCACGCGGCCGGTCTCCAGCACGTACATCGAACTGGCCGGGTCGGCCTCGTGGAAGAAGTAGCGGCCCGCCGCCACCTGCACCACGGGCGCGCGCTCCAGCAGGAACTCGATGGTTTCCGCGCCGATGGCGCCGAAGACCGGCATCTGCTGCATCAACTCGATCCTTGTCGCCAGCATGCGCTTCTCCAGGGTGTCCGGCGCTAGTGTCTCACCGAATGCGCCGGCCGGCTGGCGCAACGTCCCGGCGCGGTTCCGGTTGCAAAACGTTGCGGATCTGAAGCGCTGAATCCGCAAAAGCACCGGGTATCTTCGGCCCCTCGACACAAGAACAGTCAGGGAGTCGTCGATGCAGGGAATGGAAGGCACCGCCGCGCCAGCGGCAGGGGCGAGGAGTTCGCGCGCGAGCGAAGCGCTGAGCGCCTTGTGCGTCATCGCTCGTTTTCACCACGTCGCGGCGGATCCCGCCGCGCTCGCCCACCAGCTGGGCTGCGGAACAGGCGAGGCCGCCAGCGCGGCGCTGGTGCTGCGGGCGGCACGGCATATCGGCCTCCAGGCCAGGCTGTCGCGCGCCTCGCTCGACCGGCTTGCGCTGACGCCCTTGCCCGCCATCGCGCTGCTTCGCGGGGAGGACGGCGAGACGCGCTACCGGGTGCTCGGCCAGTGTGACGCCGAGCGGGTGCTGCTGCACGATCCGGACGCACCGGCCGCGCGCCCGCTCATCGAGCCGCTGGAGGTCTTCGCGCGGCAATGGACCGGCGAACTCATCCTCGTCGCCAGCCGCGCGAGCCGGGCCGCCGAGATGGCGAAGTTCGACTTCTCGTGGTTCATCCCGAGCCTGGTGAAGTACCGGCGCCTCCTGGGCGAAGTGCTCGCCATCTCCTTCATGCTCCAGCTCATCGCGCTGGTGAGCCCGCTGTTCTTCCAGGTCGTGATGGACAAGGTGCTCGTGCACCGTGGCCTGACGACGCTCGACGTGCTGGTGATCGGCCTCGTGGCGGTCGTCATCTTCGAGAGCCTGCTCACGGGCCTGCGCGCCTACGTCTTCAGCCACACCACGAGCCGCATTGACGTGGAGCTGGGCGCCCGGCTCTTCCGGCACCTCGTGCGCCTGCCGCTGGCGTACTTCCAGGCCCGCCGCATCGGCGATTCGGTCGCCCGCGTGCGCGAGCTGGAGAACATCCGCGGCTTCCTCACCGGCAACGCGCTCACGGTGCTGCTGGACGTGCTCTTCTCCGTCGTCTTCGTCGCCGTCATGCTGTTCTACAGCGTGCCGCTCACGCTGATCGTGCTGGCGAGCCTGCCGCTTTACGTCGGGCTGAGCCTGGCGGTCATGCCCGTGCTGCGCCGCCGGCTGGACGACAAGTTCGCCCGCGGCGCGGAGAACCAGGCCATGCTGGTGGAGACGGTCAGCGCCATCCAGACCGTGAAGGCCTCCGCGCTGGAACCGGCCTTCAGCCGCCGCTGGGACAACCAGCTCGCCGCCTATGTCCGCGCCAGCTTCCGGACCCAGAACCTCGCGAGCTGGGCGCACGAGGGCGTGAACCTCATCGGCAAGCTGGTGAACGCCGCCACGCTCTGGTACGGCGCCCGGCTGGCGATGGACCACCAGCTCACGGTCGGCCAGTTCGTCGCCTTCAACATGTTCGCGCAGCGCGTGGCGCAACCCATCATGCGCATGGCGCAACTGTGGACCGACTTCCAGCAGACCGGCATCTCGATGGCGCGGCTGGGCGACATCCTCGACACGCGCCCTGAAGTCCCGCCCAGCCATGCCGCGCAGCTGCCCTCGCTCAAGGGCCGCGTGACGCTGGACAAGCTCTGCTTCCGCTACCGCCCCGAGGCGCCGCCGGTGCTCGACGGCGTGAGCCTGGAGGTGCGCGCGGGCGAAGTCATCGGCATCGTCGGGCGCTCCGGCTCGGGCAAGAGCACGCTGACCAAGCTCGTGCAGCGGCTCTACCAGCCCGAGCAAGGGCGGTTGCTGGTGGATGGCGTCGACATCAGCCTGATCGACGCGGCACAGCTGCGACGGCAGGTCGGCGTGGTGCTCCAGGAGAACACGCTGTTCAACCGCAGCGTGCGCGAAAACATCGCCATCGCGGACCCGGCCGCGCCCATCGAGGCCGTCATGCAGGCGGCGCAACTGGCCGGCGCGCACGACTTCATCAGCGAGCTGCCCGAAGGCTACGACACACTGGTGGGCGAGCAGGGCGCGAGCCTTTCCGGCGGCCAGCGGCAGCGCATCGCGATTGCGCGCGCGCTCTTCATGCGGCCGCGCATCCTGATCCTCGACGAGGCCACGAGCGCGCTCGACTACGAGAGCGAGGCCATCGTGCAGCGCAACATGGCCGACATCTGCCGTGGCCGCACGGTCTTCATCATCGCGCACCGGCTCTCCGCCGTGCGCCAGGCCGATCGCATCATCGTCATGGACCAGGGCCGCATCGTGGAGGCCGGCACGCACGCCGCGCTGCTGGGCGCCAGGGGCCTCTATGCGCGGCTGTGCGCGATGCAGGGCGGCGGGCCGTCGGCCGGGGAGCGCGCGTCGTGAGCGAAGAGATCTCGACCGCCGCCGCCAACGCGCCACGCCTGCACCGTCCCGCCATCGCGCTGGCCAGGCGCTACGCGGCTGTCTTGCGCGGTGCCTGGCGGCACCGGCACGCGCTTGCCGCACCCCGGCGCCGGGCCGATGAACTCGCCTTCCTGCCGGCGGCGCTGAGCCTGGAGGACACGCCCATGCATCCGGCACCGAGGCGACTCGCATTCACGCTGATCGCCCTGTTCGCGTCCGCGCTCGCGTGGTCCATCCTCGGGAAGATCGACATCGTGGCGGTGGCGCCCGGCCGCCTCATCGTGAGCGAGCGCACCAAGCTCATCCAGCCGCTGGAGGCGAGCGTGGTCAAGCGGGTGCTGGTGAAGGACGGCGACCACGTCGAGGCCGGCCAGCCGCTGGTGGAGCTGGACCCGACCCGCGCCAGCGCGGACAAGGCGAGCATCGACGAGCAGTTGAAGTCCGCGCAGGCGGAAGTGCTGCGCACGCGGGCGCTGTCGAAGTCCTTGCGGGCGCAAGCGCGGGCCGTGCCTGACCTGGGCCGGGACCTTCCACACGGCTGGAGCGAGGCCGAGACGGACACGGCCAGGAGGCAGCTGGCGGACGAATGGAGCGACATCACCGCCAAGCTCGCCAAGGCCGCGGCCGAGATCGACCGCCGCCGGGCCGAGATCGCGACCGTGCGCGAGATGGTCGCCAAGCTGGAGACGACAGTGCCCATCGCCCGCCAGCGCGAAGCTGATTTCCGCCGGCTCGCGGAGCAGGGCTTCATGTCCAGCCACGCGAACCAGGACCGCACCCGCGAGCGCATCGAGCTGGAGCGCGACCTCGCCACACAGCGCGCCCGACTAGCCGAAGCCAACGCCACGCTGAAGGAAAGCGAGAACGCGCGCGCAGCCTACATCGCCGAGACGCGCCACGCCTTGAGCGCACGCGAGGCCGCCGCCGAACTCAAGCGCCAGCAAGGCACGCAGGAACTCGCCAAGGCCGGCCAGCGCGAACGCCTCACCACCCTGAAGGCGCCCGTCGCGGGCACCGTCCAGCAGCTCGCCACGCACACCGAAGGCGGCGTCGTCACCGAGGCCCAGCCGCTCATGGTCATCGTGCCCGACGGCGCGCGCATGACGGCGGAGGTCACGCTGGAGAACAAGGACATCGGCTTCGTCCATCCGGGCCAGCAGGCCGTGATCAAGCTGGAGACCTTCCCCTTCACCCGCTACGGAACCATCGACGCGAAAGTGCGGACCGTGACCGCCGACGCGGTGAACGACGAGAAGCGCGGCGCCATCTTCCCCGTGTGTGTGGATCTGCCGCAGATTGCGCCGTTGTTTCCGCGATTTGGTTGCCTCGATC
>CBIHOG010000054.1:0-31772 GCA_966211435.1 uncultured Variovorax sp.
TTAGATGGAAATTACTGCATTAAGTGGGTCAGTTTTCGACGGCAATCAACACCCTTGGCAGCTAAAGATTGGCGGATCCCGTCTATAGAGTCGACAAGATCAAAATCAGGGCTCCAGGTCGCAGCCCGCATAAGGTCCACAACAGTCAGCCGAGTTCCCGTACTGTTAATGCGCTCAAAGATCGGTGCCACATCGCCGAGCGGCATGTCACCCAGTGTGACGGTCGCCACCTTGTAGTCCTTGAATCTATTGAAGAGCTCCTTGGCGTTGAGTGCGAGCTCTTTGTCGCCTTCGGCGTCAAGTAGAGCTACGTGCTGAAAAAAAGCCGCTGGATCGGGTATGCGGTTTAGCCGAATCTGGTGGAGAGGCGGCGAATCCGTGGTCTCTAGGTGCATGAAGATCTTCTTGCGGAGGTCATAGACAACGTTCCAGGGGCTCTTCGGATCGGTGCCTTTCCAGTGCAGTGCGCCACAAATGGATGACAGACGTTGCTGTCCGTCCAGCAGGTAGTTGACTGGATAGTCCGGCTTAGGCTGCGCGATCTCCATGTCGGCAATGCGGCTCTCGCTACGGAGCTCCTGACGGCTTTGCCATAAAAGGACGCTCCCGATTGGATAGTTTCGCGCAACCGAATCAAGGAGCTCCAGAACCTGGGCCTTCTCCCAAACAAATTCACGCTGAAACTTTGGGAGGTAGATGTCGCCGGTAAGAATCCGATTTGCAAGATCATCGATTCGATCCACCGATGGTTGAGGATCTTTGATCGGCTTGACGGGTTCGGGCGCATCACTCATTCAATTCTCCATTTAGTGCTTCTGCATTCTGACGCAACTTGAACCCGCTCGGCGCACCGGCCGACGCCGGCCCCGGCCTGACCGTTTGTCGGTCCGTATCTTTCTAGGGACTTTCTGTGCTCGCCCAGACTGCGCAACGCGTGTGTACTTCGTGTGCTCCGTGAAGGGTGCACGAGTCAGCGAGACAGCGCACCCCAAGAGCTCTCACGCGACTGAAACGCCGCATGCCGACCGCGACTATGCCCAGCTACTCGAGGCTCTTTCACGACCGCAGTCGCGAGCGTCCGTGAAGCGAACCGTTAGACGCTGGCAACGAGTTCGCCAAGACTTGCCGCCCCTCCAGGCTTGCCCCCTTTGGCTTGTTGCTCGCCGGCCTCAGACGCCGACGCGGCTGCTTATTTTGCTGTCGCCCGGGATCAACTCTCCCTTGGCGATCCGTCTATGCACCAAGCGATGACAGTTTGCGCACAGACATAGCAGGTGGGCGAGGGTCGTGCGGTGCCCCGGCTTCATCTCGCTCACCTGAACCTCGGCATGGTGAACCTCGATGCATGCCTCCGCATGGGGCGTGCCGAATCTCTTTACCGGTTCTTCAAGGCAGCTTTCGCAGAACAATCGACCGTGCTCCCTGATGAACTGGGCCTTCTTAGCTCTCGCCAAGCCTCGGCCCCGCTCGCCTGCGCGATGAGCCACGAGCCTCCGCTCGCCTTCACGCCAAGCTAAGGTCTCCGGGTCTACTGGCGCGTCCGATACGCCATCCTTCCTGACCACATCGAAGTCCGCAGCCCTCAGCAAGCGAAAGCATGGAGAACCTTCTCCCCCAGCAAAATGTCGAGGCAGGACCTCGAAACCGCCGAGCGCCAGCGAAAGAGCAACGCCGAAGACAGCTTTCGGAGGGTGACGGCTTCCGTCATCTGCGATGAGGTCAAAGTCAGTGGACGGACCAAAGGCATGCTTTGCCCCGCCGACGACAAACTGTTGGACCGCCGTCCACACATGCTCAGGAGTGACCTTGTTGAGTTCCTCCAAAGGCAACCGCTCATCGCTTCCGGTGTCGATGTCAGTCGGTGTGCATCGCAACGTTGCTGCGAAAGCGGCTGTCGACCCCGCGAAACCAGTCTCAATCAAGATGCGCCGTGTTGCGTTGCCACCGCTTGCGCTTGAGTTTGGGTCGGCACGGACGGTCTTCATACGCGTCGTGAGTAGGCGCTGCATCTCTGCGACCTCAAGCCGGCCGTCTTCGCCTGACAGGATCTCGCGTTCCGACAGAGGCAGCGTTTGCACGGTGTTGCTGTCAACCCAGGCCCCGTTGATGTCGATCTGAGAGTTCCTGAGACGACTGAGGAGCACGCGCAACCCCGCCGCGTAGTCTGCGTTCTGTGCGTTCTTCCCCTTCGTGCCGCCTCTGCTGTGCAAGACCACGCTGCCCTTGCGGAAGGAAACATGGGCGTCCAACGGTTGGCCGACATCGTCGAGCAAGGCGTAAGTTTTCGGCATCGCTATCCAATCAGTTTGGCTGGGAGGGCACACACCACAAGGCAGCCATTAGTGCTACGGGGGATCGGCGCACCATCACACTGGTATGCAGGTCGCTGAAATATGTGTCAACTCGGAGCCGCAGGCGCCCCTGACACAGTACGATTTCCCCTTGAGAAAGGCTGATGTCCCGTAAGGCTAGTCAACGCCATTCTTTCTCGTCCGCGGCCACCCCAGGCCGCCCGCCGCCAGCCCCGGCCGCCCCCCCTCCAGCCACGACAGCCTGAAGAGCAGCACCAGGAACATCAAAGCCCCGAAGAACAGGTAAGACTGCGCGAAGTTCCACGCGCTGTCCGCAAGAAAGCTCGCTGGCGTCTCGAAGGACTGACTGGTCAACAGCAGAGCCAGCGCCATGTAGGGCACCGTCCACCGTCCCCACGGCCGGTACCGCACGGCGGCCGGCACCACCAGCCCGAGGATGGGCAGCAGGATTCCGTAGTGGTGGTCCCACGCGATCGGCGAGGCAATCGTCAGGCTCAGCATGACAAGCGCGAGGTCCAGCGCCGTCGGCTGCTTCGACCGGTTCCAGAACAAGGCCATGCCGATGATCAAGATCGAACTTGCCAAGGTGAAGGCGTAGACCAGGGGATGGAACGGCGGGATGTCGGAGCCCATCCAGACATCGCCGTCATGCTCCAGGTTCGGCCCATTGGACAGCAGCCGGTGCAACAGCCCATTCACCGACTGGTTGGCCACGTAGCTTTCGCCATGCCGCCCCAGGTAGGAAAGCACGGAAACGTAGTCGACCACGTTGCCGAAACCGTAGAACGCGATCGCGCCGAGCAGCCCGGCAACGCCAGTCACGGCTGCGGCGGCCGCAAAGCGCCACTGCCGGCGCAGCAAGGCCCAGAGGATGAAGATGGCCCACTGCGGCTTGATGAGGCAGCACAAGGCGATGAGCACGCCGGAGGTGCGCGCATGGCCCCGCTGCCACGCCAGCAGCGCCAGCGCCGCGACCAAGGTGATGGCGGTCTGGATCTGGCCGAAGAACTCCGAGCGCGTGATCGGATAGAACAAGCCCACGCCGGCCACGCAAAGCAGCATCAGCACGATCGATGTGGATCTCGACATGCGCAGGGGCGCCTGGCCATGCGCCTCCTGCGCCTCGTGCATGAAGAGCTTGAAGAACACCACGCCGATCCCGAGTGCGCACAGCCGCGAAAGCCCCTTGTAGACCGCGACCAGGCTGTTGGCGTCGACCGAGGCGACGGCCTGCGGCAGGTCGAGCAGGAGCAGCGCGGTCAGCGGGTACTGGTACTTGACGTGCTGTCCGAAGAAGAGGGTCTTGTAGAGGGGGAGATCGGGGTGCTCGCGCAGCATTTCCGAGGCGCGCAGCATGGGCATCCACGAATCGTTGCCGCCCGAGCGGGCCAGCATCCTGAAGAAGTAGCCGAGCGTGCTCTCCCCGGGTGGCCCGCCCGCCAGGAGCGTGCCTGCCGTGCTCAGCAGCGTGGCGCCCAGCAGCAGGCCGAACCACAGGTACCAGTTGCTCGTCAGGCGCTCGCCGGCCTCGGTGCGCGGCAGGCCAGGAATGGCGGGGCGCAGCCGCCAGATGGCGGCGAGGACGCCTGCGCACAGGATGACGGCGGCCAGGAGCAGGACGGTCTTCACGGAGTCATCGGAGATGGGAATTCGCGGGAGGTCGCCAGTATGCAGGCAACGCAACGGTTTTCCGTCGCGCCGCCGCCTCCCCCACCCTTGCGTTACCGGCTGTTTCCCCTAGGGCAGCTTGGCCAGGATCTCGTCCATCTCCTTCGCCGTGTAGGCGCGCAGCGAGCGCGAGCGGATGTTGCCCTGCATGGCCGTGGCGAGGCTGAAGGCCGAGAGCGCCTTCTCGTCCTCGGCCTCGAGGATGCAGACGAGGTCGTATTCCCCCGTGGTCCAGAGCAGTTCGCGCATGTTCACGCCGAGCTTCTTGCCCGCTTCCTTGGCGGCCGCGGCGCGTTTGGTCGTGTCTTTCAGCGACTGGATGCCCTTGTCCGTGAAACTCATCAAGCCAACGTAGGTGATCATGTCACCCTCCTTTTGCCTAGTGATAGGCGGCCGTGCCTTGCGGTTCGGAACGGCGCGGCCGCCTGACGCCGTTCGAGAATCACGCGCAGTGAAATGCGTTGCGAGTCGTGGCGGGGCGGGCCTTGATGAAGGCGGGGCTCGCGCGAGGCGACAAGGGACTTCGCTGAAGCGGGGATGCTACGCGCTTGGTTGCCGGTGACAAGCGCCGGCCTGACGGGCGGCGCCGCGAACGCGCCGCGCCTGCGCTTCACCACGTTTAACCAGGTTCAACCTCGCCCGTACCCTGCCGCGCCGCGCCGCGGGATATCGTCGTTCCCGTCTTTCACCATCGCCTGGCCGAGGGTTCGGTCGCCAGCCCGGCAGGTCAGGCGCTTCAAAGGAGCGAGTCATGAAACATGTGCTGTTCATCATCACGAACACGGTCACGATCGGCCCGAAGCACCGGCCCACCGGCTTCTTCTTCGCCGAGGTGGCGCATCCTTTCGAGGTGTTCGATCACGCGGGCGTCGCCGTCGAGTTCACCTCGCCCCTGGGCGGCAAGCCGCCGGAAGACGCCTATGACGAGAAGGACCCGGCCCAGCGCGCCTTCAAGGAGAGCGCCGCCTACAGGCGGATGTCGCGAAGCCGCAAGCTTTCGGATGTCGACGTGCTCGACTATGACGCGATCTTCTTTCCCGGCGGCCTGGGCCCGATGGCCGACATCGCGACCGATCCCGACGTGAAGCGGGCCGTGATCCGCGCATGGAATGGTGGAAAGATCGTCTCGGCCGTCTGCCATGGCCCGGTCGCCTTCTTCGGCGCGAAGCTCGATGACGGAACGCCTTTCGTCAAGGGTCGCCGGCTGACGTCCTTTTCGAACGCGGAAGAGGAAGGCTACGCCAAGGCCGATGTCCCGTTCATGCTGGAGGGTGCGCTTGTCGAGGAAGGCGCGGCGTACGAATCCGCCGGCCCGTGGCAGCCGAAGGTCGTCGTGGAGGGCCGCCTCATGACGGGCCAGAACCCGGCGTCCGGCGGCCCGCTGGCGAAAGAGATCGTCGCCGCGCTGCAGAAGAACGCGACATGAGCCCAGCGGAAGCGATCGTCGTCGTTGCGCGATGGCGAATGGATGCGGCGGCCGTCGATGGCGTGCTGGCGCTGATCGCCGAGCTGCGGGAGCAGTCGCTCGCCGAGCCGGGCTGTCTTGGCTATGAGGTGTTTCGCGGCGTCGGCGTGCCGGGCGAGGTGCTTCTGCTGGAGCGCTATGCAGGCGACGCAGCCATCGATGCGCATCGCAACGCGCCGCACTACCAGGAGCTCGTGGTCCGGCGCATCCTGCCGCTCTTGTCGGGCAGGAGCGTCGAACTGCTGCGGGCACGCGACGCCGGCTAGCCGACGAGCGAGGCTTGCGGCCGTTGGAGCCAGACGCTCAAAGCTGGGCCTCTATCGCGCCTTTGTCCAGCACCGACCACACGTATCGAATCCGGCCGCCCACGTACTCGTAGAAGACGTTCTCGCTGAAGGAAACGCGCCGGCCATCGATGTCCAGTCCAAGGAAGCTGCTTGTCGGCGTGCAATCGAAGTTGAGGCGCGCGCCGATGGTGGTGGCTCCCGCCACGATGAGCTGGACAGAGAAGCGCAAGTCCGGAATGTCGCGATAGTTGCCTTCCAGCATCGCCCGGTATCCGGCCAAGCCAATGCGACTGCCGTTGTATTCGACGTCTTCGTCGACGAACTCGCCGAGCCGGTCCAGATGTCGATCGTTGAGGCAATCGATGTATCGATGGTAGGTAGAAGCCAGATCGTTGTCGGGCATTGCGAGAGCACTCCCAGCTTGTGTTCAGTGGCACTCGGCCAGGCCTCGGCACCTGGCCCGGCGCAGGAGACAATGGCCCCTGCAAGTATCCTAACCATCGGGAACCAACAGTGAGCATCAACAAGGCAATCAAGCTTGCGGTGATCGGACGTGGGCTGATCGGGTCCGCTGCCGCGCGGCATCTGTGCAAGATGGGCCACGATGTCGCACTCATCGGGCCGGACGAGCCGGCGGACTATTCGCGCCACGGCGGTGTTTTTGGCAGCCACTACGACGAGGGCCGCATCACGCGAGTCATCGATGCGAACCCTTTCTGGAGGCAGGCGAACAGCGCTTCGGTTTCGCGCTACGGCGAGATCTCAGCGGAAAGCGGCGTGGACTTCTACCGGGAAGTCGGCGTGCTTCATGTCGGCCCCAGCGAAGGCAGGGACGTGGCTTCGATTGGAGAGGTCGCCGGCGAGGCCGGAATCCCTTGCGAAACCTATGACGGCATGGGGCTCGCGGAGCGATTTCCGTTCCTGCGGTCGACGGTGGGAATGCGCGGCTGCTTCGAGCCGCGGAATGCCGGGTACATCAGTCCGCGCCGCCTGGTCCGGGCGCAGACGATCGCGGCGGAGCGCGCCGGGGCCCGGATCATCGGCGAAGCTGTCTCGGGGATCTCGGAGAGCGGCTCTGGCGTGACGATCCGGACGGGATCGGGCAGTGTCGAAGTCGAGCGTGTTCTTGTCGCGGCAGGCGGGCATACCCAATCGCTGCTCGGTCGCGCATTGGGTTTCAAGGTGTATGGGCGCACGGCGGCGATGTTCCGGCTTGGGGTGGCGGAGGTTCGACGCCTTGCCGGCATGCCGTCGATGCGTTGCTTCGGGCCGAGGGGGCAGGACCCCTACATCCTGCCGCCTATCGTCTATCCGGACGGCCAGACCTGGTTGAAGCTCGGCGGTGATCCGGTGGATCTTCCGCTCGAAAGCGAGGCCGACATCAAGGACTGGTTCCGCTCCGGCGGATCGACTCAAGTCGCCGATGGCCTCCAAGAGCAGATCCTTGATCGCATCCGCGAACTCGATTTCGAGGAACGCCGCGTCGTGCCCTGCATGGCCACCTTCAGCGACTCGGGCTTGCCCCGCATCGGGCCTCTTTCGCAGCGCGTGGCGGTGGCGTTCGGCTGCTACGGCAAGAGCGCGAAATGTTCCGACGAACTGGGTCGCCTGGCCGGCATGGCGCTGCTCGGCGAGGTCAGGGCGGAGCTTGCACCCTGACGGTCAACCTGTGCCCGCTTGAATCGAACCCCGGCTTCGCCATCGGGCTAAGTTCCGCCCACCCAAAAGGGCAACCGAGGAGAAAACCGGGCGCTCCCCTGGCTCTGGTTCTGGTTCTGGTCCCCAACCTCCACCTCTCCTGAGGCGGCGGGGTCGCCCAGCGGATGGAACCCGATACCAGTTGGCTCACCGAACCCTCCTCGCCGCCCACGGCGGCCTCATCGCCGCCGCGCCCCCCCGCGCGCTGCCCCGATAATCCGGCCTCATGAATCCCCTGCTCGCCAAACTGCAGCCGTACCCCTTCGAGCGGCTGCGACAACTCTTCGCGGGCGTCACGCCCAATGCGGCCTTCCCCCCCATCAGCCTTGGCATCGGCGAGCCCAAGCACCCCACGCCGGAATTCATCAAGCAGGCCCTCACCGCCAACCTGGCCGGCCTGGCCGCCTATCCCGCCACCGCCGGCGACCTGAAGCTGCGCGAGTCCTTCACCGGCTGGCTCCAGCGCCGCTACGACCTGGCGCTCGACCCGGCCACACAGGTGCTCCCCGTCAACGGCTCCCGCGAGGCCCTCTTCGCGCTCACCCAGACCGTGGTCGACTCCGGCAAGAGCCCGGCGCCGGTCGTGCTCTCGCCCAACCCGTTCTATCAAATCTACGAAGGCTCGGCCCTGCTGGCCGGCGCCGAGCCGCACTACGTGCCCAGCGTGCCGGCTCGCAACTTCGCGGTCGACTGGGACAGCGTGGCCGACGACGTCTGGCGCCGCACCCAGCTGGTCTTCGTCTGCTCGCCCGGCAACCCTACCGGCGCCGTCATGAGCCTGGACGAGTGGAAGAAGCTCTTCGAGCTCTCCGACCGCCATGGCTTCGTCATCGCCGCCGACGAGTGCTACAGCGAGATCTACTTCCGCGACGAGCCCCCCCTCGGCGGCCTCGAAGCCGCCGCCCGGCTCGGCCGCCGCGACTTCCGCAACCTGATCGCCCTCACCTCGCTCTCCAAGCGCAGCAATGTCCCCGGCATGCGCAGCGGCTTCGTGGCGGGGGACGCGGCCATCATCAAGTCCTTCCTGCTCTACCGCACCTACCACGGCAGCGCCATGAGCGGCACCGTGGCCGCCGCCAGCATCGCGGCCTGGAACGACGAGGCGCACGTGGTGGAGAACCGCGCCAGGTACCGCGCCAAGTTCGCCGCCGTCACGCCCATGCTGGAGCACTGCATGGACGTGCGCCTGCCCGACGCCGCCTTCTACCTCTGGGCCGGCATCCCCAGCGCCTGGGAAGGCGACGACCAGGCCTTCGCCCGCGAGCTCTACGCTCAATACAATGTGACGGTGCTGCCAGGCAGCTACCTCGCCCGCGAAGTCGGTGGCACCAATCCGGGCCGTGGCCGTGTCCGCATGGCGCTGGTGGCGGACACCGCCGAATGCACCGAGGCCGCGCAGCGCATCGTGAACTTCATCCAGGACTGAGCTTTTCCAAATGACCCAACAACTCCAGCAGACCATCGACGCCGCGTGGGAAGACCGCGCCAACATCTCCGCCAGCAGCGCGCCCAAGGAAGTCCGCGATGCCGTCGAGCACGTCATTGCCGAGCTCAACAACGGCAAGCTGCGCGTCGCCACGCGCGAGGCCGTCGGCCAGTGGACGGTGCACCAGTGGATCAAGAAGGCCGTGCTGCTGTCCTTCCGCCTGAAGGACAACGAGCAGATGCAGGCCGGCTCGCTCGGCTTCTACGACAAGGTGCCGACCAAGTTCTCGCACCTCTCCGCCGCCGAGCTGAAGGATGCCGGCGTGCGCATCGTGCCGCCGGCCGTGGCTCGCCGCGGCAGCTACATCGCCAAGGGCGCCATCCTGATGCCCTCCTACGTGAACATCGGCGCCTACGTCGGCGAAGGCACGATGGTCGACACCTGGGCCACCGTCGGCTCCTGCGCCCAGATTGGCGCCAACGTGCACCTCTCGGGCGGCGTGGGCATCGGCGGCGTGCTGGAGCCGCTGCAGGCCGGCCCGACCATCATCGAGGACAACTGCTTCATCGGCGCGCGCTCCGAGGTGGTCGAAGGCGTGGTGGTCGAAGAGAACTCGGTGCTGTCCATGGGCGTGTACCTCGGCCAGAGCACCCCGATCTACGACCGCACGACGGGCGAAACGAGCTACGGCCGCATCCCCGCGGGCTCGGTGGTCATCAGCGGCACGCTGCCCAAGGACAACGGGCGCTACAGCATGTACGCCGCGATCATCGTGAAGCGTGTCGACGCGCAGACGCGCGCCAAGACCTCGCTGAACGACCTGTTGCGCGACTGAGCCCAAACGCTTTCAAACAACGCTGGAGGAGCGACCCGATGAACACGATGGAGCGAATTCTTCGCCTGATGGCCGAGCGCAAGGCCTCCGACATCTATCTGTCGGCGAACTCCCCGGCGCTGATACGCATCAACGGCAACTGCATGCCGATCAACGCGCAGGTGCTGCCGGCCGAGGCGCCGCTGGCCCTGCTGTCGGAGGTGGTGCCGGAAACCCGCATCGCCGAGCTGGAGCGCACGGGCGAGCTGAACATGGCCATCGCGCTCGAAGGCTCCGGCAACTTCCGCATCAGCGCCATGCGCCAGCGCGGCAGCTACGCGGTGGTGGTGCGGCACATCGCCTCGGTCATTCCCTCCTTCGAGGACTTGAACCTCCCCGAGATCCTCAAGACGCTGGTGATGGAGAAGCGCGGGCTGATCCTGATGGTGGGCTCCACCGGCGCGGGCAAGAGCACCACGCTGGCCTCGATGCTGGACTACCGCAACGAGCACTCCACCGGCCACATCCTGACGGTGGAGGAGCCGATCGAGTTCACCTTCACCAACAAGAAGTCGATGGTGAACCAGCGCGACGTGGGCAGCGACACCGAGTCGCTGCAGGTCGCGCTGAAGAACGCGCTGCGCCAGGCACCGGACGTGATCCAGATCGGCGAGATCCGCGACCGCGAGACCATGACGGCCGCCATCGCCTACGCGCAGTCGGGCCACCTGTGCGTGGCCACGCTGCACGCCAACAACAGCTACCGCGCGCTCAATCGCATACTGAGTTTCTATCCCGTCGAGGTGCGCGCCACGCTGCTGGGCGACCTGGGCGGCGCGCTTCGCGCCATCGTGGCGCAGCGGCTGCTGCGCACGCCCAACGGCGCGCGCGTGCCTGCGCTCGAAGTGCTGCTGAACACCGCGCTGGTCGCGGAGCACATCGGCAAGGGCGACTTCTCTTCCGTCAAGGAGGCGATGGAGCAGTCCATGGCCGAAGGCTCGCAGACCTTCGAGGAAGACATCGCCCGCCTCGTCATCGAGAACCTCGTGACGCGCGAGGAAGGCCTGGCCCAGGCCGACTCGCCCACCAACCTGATGTGGCGCCTGCAGAACCGCAACGCGCCCGCGGCCCGCGCGGAAGAGCGCTCGCTGATGGACCAGGTGGAGGAGCCCACCTTCACCGACATCACGCTCGACGTGCGCCTCTGAACCCGCTCCTGAATCCAATGTCCCGAACGCTCCAGCTCGCCGAACAACTGATCTCCCGTCCCTCGGTCACGCCGGACGACGGGGGTTGCCAGCGGATCATCGGCGAGCGCCTCGCGCGCCTGGGCTTCAGCCTGGAGACGATCGAAAGCGGGCCGGACGACTTCCGCGTCACCAACCTGTGGGCGGTGCGCGCCGGCAGCGCGCGCGGCGACGCGGCGCGCACGCTGGCCTTCGCCGGGCACACCGACGTCGTGCCGACGGGCCCGCTGGAGCAATGGACCAGCCCGCCCTTCACGCCCACGCACCGCGACGGCAAGCTCTATGGCCGGGGTGCCTGCGACATGAAGACCTCGCTGGCCGCCTTTGTCGTCTCGATCGAGGCGTTCCTCGCCGCGAACCCCGAGCCGCGCCTCACGCTCGCCCTGCTGCTCACCAGCGACGAGGAAGGCCCGGGCGTGGACGGCACGGTGGTGGTCTGCAACACGCTGGCCGCGCGCGGCGAGCGGGTCGACTACTGCATCGTCGGCGAGCCGACGGCGGTGGAGCGCTGCGGCGACATGATCAAGAACGGCCGGCGCGGCACGATGAGCGGCAAGCTCACCGTGAACGGCGTGCAGGGCCATATCGCCTACCCGCACCTGGCGAAGAACCCGGTGCATGCGCTCGCGCCCGCGCTGGCCGAGCTGGTGGCCATCAATGCGGCCGGGGGCTGGGACGCGCCCAACGCGCACTTCCAGCCGACGAGCTGGCAGGTGAGCAACATCCACGCGGGCACCGGCGCGAGCAATGTGATCCCCGGCAATGCGGTGGTCGACTTCAATTTCCGCTTCTCGACGGAGTCGACGCCCGAGTCGCTGCAACAGCGCGTGCAGGCCGTGCTGGACAAGCACGGCGTCGACTGCACGCTCGCATGGACGGTGGGCGGCCTGCCCTTCCTGACGGTGCCGGGCCAGCTGGTCGAGGCGGTGCGGCAATCCATCCGCGACGAGACCGGCATCGAGACCGAGCTGTCGACCAGCGGCGGCACCAGCGATGCGCGCTTCATCGCCAAGATCTGCCCGCAGGTAGTCGAGCTGGGGCCGGTCAATGCCAGCATCCACAAGATCGACGAGCACATCGCGGTGGCCGAGATCGACACGCTGACGAACATCTACCGCCGCACGCTGGACAAGCTCGAAGCGCTGCTTCCAGCGGCCCGCGCATGAGCACGGTCATCGAGCTCATCGAGGCCGGCGCCGCGCGGCTGTCCGACGCGGGCGTGGCTTTCGGCCACGGCACCGACAACGCCTTCGACGAAGCCGTGTGGCTGGTGCTCTGGCGCCTGGGCCTGCCGCTGGGCGAGCTGGAGGCCGTGGCGGAGCGGCCCGTGTCGCCGGCCGACGCGGCGCGCGTCACGGAACTCTTCGAGACACGCATCTCCACCCGCAAGCCTGCGGCCTACCTGACGAAGGAAGCCTGGCTGCAGGGCGTGCCCTTCTACGTCGACGAGCGGGTCATCGTGCCGCGCAGCTTCATCGCGGAGCTGATGGTCGACGGCAGCATCGACTACTGGCTGGACGAGCAGACGCACCGCGTGCTCGACCTGTGCACCGGCAACGGCAGCCTCGCGATCCTCGCGGCGATGACTTATCCGGAGGTGGTCGTCGACGCGGCGGACCTCTCGACGGCGGCGCTGGAAGTCGCGGCCATCAACGTCACGCGGCACGAGCTGGACGGGCGCATCACGCTGGTCGAGTCCGACGGCCTGGCGGACGTGCGCGGCCCCTACGACCTCATCTTGTGCAACCCGCCCTACGTGAACACGCAGAGCATGCGCGAGCTGCCCGCCGAATACCGCGCCGAGCCCGCGCTGGCGCTGGCGGGCGGCGAGGACGGCATGGATTTCGTCCGCGCGCTGCTGCGCGAGGCGCCCGCAGCGATGAGCGAGCGGGCGGTGCTGGTGCTCGAGATCGGCAACGAACGCGAGCACTTCGAGGCCGCTTTCCCGATGCTGGAGGTGATCTGGCTCGAAACCGCCGCCGGCCACGACCAGGTGCTGGTGGTGACACGCGAAGCGCTGGCCGGACTGAACAGCCCGACCTTGCACTGACTTGATCCGCCGCACGGTGGCACGCCGCTTGCACGATCCGTCAGGTGCGCGCCACGACGCCCGCCCAGAAAAACGAAGAGAAAAGCATTGCCCAGCCTTCCCCATCCCTCCGGCGCTCCCGTGTCTCCTGACGCGCCTCTCCTGTCCGTGCGCCATCTCAGCGTCGAGTTCGACACGCCGCGCGGCGTCTTCCGCGCGGTCGACGACCTGAGCTTCGAGGTGGCGCCCGGGCGCACGCTGGCCATCGTCGGCGAGTCAGGCTCGGGCAAGTCGGTCACCTCCATGGCCATCATGCGGCTGACCGACTACACCCGTGGGCGCATCGCCAGCGGCGAGGTGATGTTCCGCTCGCGCGACGGCGCGGCGCTGGACATGACGCAGGCCGAGCCCGCCACGCTCTTGCGCATGCGCGGCAACGAGATGGCGATGATCTTCCAGGAGCCGATGACGTCGCTGAACCCGGTGTTCACCGTCGGCAACCAGATCGTCGAGGCGCTGGTGCTGCACCGCGACATGCGCCCGCGCGAGGCGCGCGCCGAGGCGCTGGCCCTGCTGCGCAAGGTGCGCCTGCCGGATGCGGAGCGGCTGCTCGACGCCTTCCCGCACCAGCTCTCGGGCGGCATGCGGCAGCGCGCGATGATCGCGATGGCGCTCTCGTGCCGCCCCACGCTGCTGATCGCCGACGAGCCGACCACCGCGCTGGACGTGACCATCCAGGCGCAGATCCTCAACACCATCCGCGAGCTGCAGCGCGACTTCGGCACCGCCGTGATCTTCATCACGCACGACATGGGCGTGGTGGCGGAGATGGCCGACGACGTGGTCGTGATGTGGCGCGGGCGCAAGGTGGAGCAAGGGCCGGTGGAGCAGATCTTCAACGCGCCTGCGCACCCGTACACGCAGACCCTGCTCGCGGCCGTGCCGCGCCTGGGCAGCCTGGCCGGACAGCCCTGGCCGCTGCGCACGCCGCTGGAGGTGCTGGAGGGCGATACGCGCCGCACCATCGGCACGACCCGCGTGCAGGACACCGCACGCTACACCGAGCCGCTGCTGCAGGTCGACAAGCTGACGACGCGCTTCGACGTCAAGCGCAACTGGATGGGCCGGGTGACGCACCGCGTGCACGCGGTGGAAAGCGTGAGCCTGGACATCTACCCCGGCGAGACGCTGGCGCTGGTGGGCGAATCCGGCAGCGGCAAGTCCACCATCGGCAAGACGCTGCAGCAGCTGGTGGAGCCGACCAGCGGCACCATCCGCTTCGACGGACGTGACATCGCCGATCTGGACGCGGCCGGGCGGCGCAAGCTGCGGCAGGACATCCAGTACATCTTCCAGGACCCCTTCGCCTCGCTCGACCCGCGCAAGCGCGTGGGCTTCAGCATCGCGGAGCCGATCCGCACGCACGGCCTGCTGCCCGAAGGGCCGGCCATCGAGCGCCGCGTGGCTGAACTGCTGGAGAGCGTGGGCCTGCTGCCCGAGCATGCCAACCGCTTCCCGCACGAATTCTCCGGCGGGCAGCGGCAGCGCGTGTGCATCGCGCGGGCGCTGTCCTGCGACCCGCGGCTCATCATCGCGGACGAGTCGGTGTCGGCGCTGGACGTGTCGATCCAGGCGCAGATCATCGACCTGCTGATGGCGCTTCAGGCCGAGCGCGGGCTCTCCTACCTCTTCATCACGCACGACATGGCGGTGGTCGAGAAGATCAGCCATCGCGTGGCCGTGATGTACCTCGGCCAGATCGTCGAGATCGGCACGCGCCAGGCGGTCTTCGAGACGCCGAGCCATCCTTACACGCGCAAGCTGCTGTCGGCGGTGCCGGTGGCCGAGCCGGGGCGCCACAAGAACACCGCGCTGATCGAGGGCGAGATCCCCAGCCCGATGCGGCGCGTGGGCGACGAGCCCGAGATCCTGCGGCTGGTGGACGTGGCGCACGGCCATCGCGTCGCCCAGCCCGCGCTGGCCGGCTGACGGCGCTTTGCTTTCCTCATTCCAAACGACAACTCAACAGGAGTCCTTCCCATGCTGACGAAGTTCAAGAGCACCCTGCTCGCCACCGGCCTCGCGCTCGCCGCCCTGTGCAGCCCGCTGGCCACCACGCAGGCGCAGGCCGCCGGCACGCTGAACGTGGCCATCCACCAGGATCCGGGCAACTGGGACCCGATCGCCACCTTCCTCGTCGCCTGGGGCGCCGTCGGCAGCCAGGTCTTCGACGGGCTGATCATGCGCACGCCGGACATGAAGCTGGTGCCGGGCCTCGCGACCAAGTGGGAGTTCCTCGACAAGAACGCGCGCCTGCGCTTCACGCTGCGGCCGAACGTCAAGTTCCACAACGGCGAGCCCTTCGACGCGGAGGCCGTCAAGTTCACCTTCGATCGCCTGCTGGGCGAGGAAGGCAAGAAGGGCCCGCAGCAGTCCAACTACAACTCGATCGACAAGGTCGTGGTGGTGGACCCGCTGACGGTGGACTTCTACATGAAGTCGCCGGACCCGGTGCTGCTGACCAAGCTCGCGGGCTACGGCGCGATGATCGTGCCGCCGAAATACATCAAGGAGAAGGGCAGCCAGTACTTCGGCATGAACCCGGTGGGCACCGGCCCCTTCAAGTTCGTCGAGTACAAGCCCAAGGTCAGCCTCTCCTTCGAGCGCAACGCCAGCTACTGGGGCGGCTCGCCGAAGGTCGACCAGCTCGTCTACCGCTTCATCGCCGAGCCGGCGACGCAGGCCGCCGAGTTGCAGGCCGGCCGCATCGACGTGGCCAACCAGGTGCCGCTGTCGCTGCTGGAGACGATCAAGAAAGATCCGAAGCTGTCGGTGGTGAGCATGGACGGCCCCGTGGCCCTGGCCCTGCGCTACAACACGCAGCGCGGCATCATGAAGGACCCGCAGGTGCGCAAGGCGCTCACCATGGCGGTGGACCGCGACGCCATCATCAAGACCATCCTGCTGGGCCAGGCCAAGCCCATCGCGAGCTTCCAGGGCGAGCTGTCCTTCGGCTACGACCCGGCGCTGAAGCCGCTGCCTTTCAACCCAGCGCAAGCCAAGGCGATGCTGGCCAAGGCCGGCGTGAAGCCGGGCACGCAGATCCAGCTGGACTTCCGCGGCCCGGACAGCAACTTCCGCGAGGTGTCGCAGGCGGTCGCGGCCTACCTGGGCGCCGTCGGCCTGCAGGTGTCGCTGAAGCCCTACGAGACCAACGTGCTGCTCAACGACATCATCCCCAACGGCAAGACCGGCGAGATGTGGCAGAACCAGTGGGGCGGCTGGACCTTCGACTACGACAACACGGCGTACTCGATGTACTACACCAAGCAGCGCTGGAACCCCTTCGACGATGACGCCAAGCTCAACGCGCTGCTGCACACGCAGCGCAACACCTGGGACCAGGCCGAGCGCCAGAAGACCCTGCGCGAGATCGGCCGCTACGTGGCCGACCAGGCGCTGGAGATGCCGCTCTACTCGCTCAACACGGTCTACGGCGTGAACAAGCGCGCCAAGAACCTCGCGCTGCCCGCCGACGGCCGCTTCCGCTTCGTCGACGCCACGGTCGAGTAACCCCGCCCGCTGTCCGCCATGCTCGGTTTCTTCATCACGCGCGTGCTGCAGGCCATCTTCGTGGTCCTGGTGGTGACGCTCTTCGTGTCCTACGCGGTGCGCCTGTCGGGCGACCCGGCGATCATGCTGGCGCAGGGCGCCGGCAGCGTCACCGAGGAGGACCTGCGGAACATCCGCATCGGCCTGGGCCTGGACCGGCCCTTCCCGGTGCAGTACGCGGACTTCCTCAAGGGCATGGTGGTGGGCGACTTCGGCCGCAGCTTCCTGGGCGGCACGCCGGTGTCGCACCTGATCGGCGACGCGCTGCCGGCCACGCTGGCGCTGGCCGCGGCCTCGCTGCTGCTGTCGCTGCTGATCTCGATCCCGCTGGGCATCCAGGCGGCCGTGCACCAGGGGCGCGGCGTGGACCAGGCGATCCGCATCGGCTCGCTGGTGGGACTGTCCTTCCCCAACTTCTGGCTGGCCATCATGCTGGTGCTGCTGCTGTCGATCACCTTCCCGATCCTGCCGCCCTCGGGCTGGGACGGGCCGGTGAGCCTGATCATGCCGACGCTGACCATGGCCATCATCTTCTCCGCCACCAACGTGCGGCTGGTGCGCACGTCGATGCTGGAGACGCTGTCGGCGCAGTACATCATGGTCGCGCGCGCCAAGGGCCTGAAGAACCGCGTGGTGCTCTACAAGCACGCGCTGCGCAACTGCGCGATCCCGCTTATCACCTACATCGGGCTGCAGTTCGGCAAGATGATCGGCGGGCTGGTGGTGGTCGAGAAGGTCTTCAACTGGCCCGGCATGGGCACGCTGGCCTTCGACGCCATCGCCGCGCGAGACTACCCCGTGCTGCAGGGCGCCGTCACCGTGCTGGCGCTGCTGGTGGTCTTCGCCAACCTGCTGGTCGACCTGGCCTATGGCCTCGTGGACCCGCGCATCCGGAAATGAAGCTCTCCCCCAGGCTACCCTCGCTGCGCGAGGTCCGCCTACCCCCTCGCCGGGGGCAACCCCTGCGGCCCGGCAGAGCCGGTTCCGCGGGGTTTCCCGCCTTGGACGCGCCCGTTTCCTGCAGTGCGGGTGTCACGAATGCAATGGATAACTGAGAAGACTGGCGCCATGTCACCCACCCTTGCCGTTTCCGCCATCGAGAAGCCCGGGCGCTGGCGCCACCTTCGTTCGCTGGAATTCATCCTGGGCGCGCTGCTCGTCGGCGGCATGGTGGCGCTCGCGCTGCTGTCGCCCATCCTCTTCCCCGACCAGGGCACGAAGATGGACCTGGGCGCACGCCTGACCGCGCCCTTCACGCACTGGGCGCACCTGCTGGGCACCGACCCGCTGGGCCGCGACGTGCTGGAGCGCGTGCTGCTGGGCGGGCGCATCTCGCTCTTCGTGGGCTTCGTCTCCGTGCTGGGCTCGGTGACGGTCGGCGTCATCGTCGGGCTGGTGGCGGGCTACTACCGGGGCTTCTGGGACATGTTCCTGATGCGCTGCGTGGACGTGCAGCTCGCCCTGCCCTTCATCCTGATCGCGCTGACCTTCATCTCCATCCTCGGCGGCGGGCTCGGCAACATCATCCTGTTCATGGTGCTGTCGCAGTGGGTGCAGTACGCGCGGCTGGTGCGCGGGCTGGTGCTGTCGCTGCGCGAGCGCGAATTCGTGCAGGCGGCGCGGGCCTTCGGCGTGCGCGATGTCCCGATGGTGCGTCACCACATCCTGCCGAACGTGCTGGGGCCGGTGGTGATCCTCATGACGCTCAACGTGGCCGAGAACATCCTGCTCGAAAGCAGCCTGACCTTCCTCGGCCTGGGCGTCGACCCGCAGATCCCCAGCTGGGGCGGGATGCTGGCCGACGGACGCAACTACCTGCAGACCGCGTGGTGGGTGAGCGTGTTTCCGGGGTTGGCGATCATGCTGACCGTCCTCGGGCTGAACCTGCTGGGCGACTGGCTGCGGGACCGGCTCGATCCTCTGGGCAAGGTTGGAAGATGACGGTGATTCTTGAAACCCGGCTGCCGCGCACGCTGGATGCGTGGGTCGAGCAGCTGCTGAAGGACGGCGCGGCGGGCATGAAGGTCGAGGCCTGGCTGTTCGAAGGCCTGGCCGCGCGGCGCGAGGCCGAGGAGCGCCTGGCCGGGGCGGGGATTTCTGCGCGCTTTCGCAGCGCCTACAAGCCGCTGGTGCATCACTTCCAGGAGGAAGTGGATGCCGCCGGGCTGGCGCGGGCGACGGTGCGCTATCCGGTGCACGGCAAGGCCTCGGCACGGCGCTTCTCGCTGGAGAGCTATCCGCTGGCGGACATGCTGGCGGACGTCGAGCTGCGGCTCGAAGCGCGGCCGGCTGCCGACACCACGCCCTGCTACGAGGTGGAACTGCACTGGCGGGACGGCCGCAGCCGCACCGACAGCGTGTTCGCGCCCAACCGCGTGCACACCGACCTGCTGGGCAACGAGATGCTGTCGCCCTGCGCCTGGCTGCGGGTGGGCGGCGGGGCGGAGATCGGCACCGACGGCGCGATGAGTTCCGACTACGAGGAGGTCTTCGCGCTCGCGATGCGGACGCTGCATGCCCATGAATGGCCCGCCACCGAGCCCTACTTCGAGCGCCTGGACATCCGCGTGGACCTGCCCGGCATCACCGCCTCGCCGCGGCCCGGCAGCGCCTGGATCGACACGCACGAAGCGCTGCACGAGGACTTGTATTTCTCGCTGCTGGAATTCTTCCAGCACAAGAGCGGCCGCCCGCCCGGCGACCGCCGCCTGCAACCCGGCCAGATCGTGCCGGACGTGCGCGCGGGCGACGGCACGGTGTCGCTGCGCATCAGCCTGAACCCCTACCCCGCGCCGGCGCCCGAGACGGCCACGCCGGACGCCATGCCACTTGCCGGCGCCGAAGCGCCGCTGGCCCCGGCGCGCATCACCGAGGAACTGGCGCGCATCCCGGGTGACCGCTTCCAGGCCCTCAGCCGCCAGGGCCGCCCGGTCGTGGGCATCCACCATCGCGGCGACGGCCCGGCGCTCATCCTGAGCGGCGGCCAGCACGCCAACGAGACCTCCGGCGTGGTGGGCGCACTGCGTGCGGCGCAGGTTCTGGCGGAGCGGCCCGACGCGCACTTCGCGCTCATCGCGCTGGAGAACCCCGACGGCTACGCGCTGCACCGCGAGCTCTGCGCGCATGCCCCGCGCCACATGCAGCACGCCGCGCGCTACACGGCGCTCGGCGACGACATCGAATACCGCGAGCAGCCGCCCTTCCACGAGCGCGAGGCGCGGCACCAGGCGCTGGCGCTTTCCGGTGCGCACCTGCACGTCAACCTGCATGGCTACCCCGCGCACGAATGGACGCGGCCGCTCAGCGGCTACATCCCGCGCGGCTTCGACCTGTGGACGGTGCCCAAGGGCTTCTTCCTGATCCTGCGCCACCACGCCGGCTGGGCGATCCAGGCGCGGCAACTGGCCGAGCACGTGTGCCGGCGGCTGGCCGAGCGGGCCGATCTCATGGCTTTCAACGCGGCGCAGCTCGCCACTTACAATACGCACGCTGGCGAGCTTCCTTTCGAAGTCATCCACGGCACGGCCTGCGCCATCAGCGAGGCCAACCGCCCCGGACCCGCCCTGACCCTGATCACCGAGTTTCCCGACGAAACCGTCTACGGTGATGCTTTCATCCTTGCCCACGACAGCCAGACCGCCGCGGTGCTGGCCGCTGTCGAAGCCATGAGCCTGATTTCGCCGAGCCAATGATCAACCTGAAGAACGTCATCCTGCGCCGCAGCGCCAAAGTGCTGCTGGACGGCGCCAGCGTCACCATCAACCCCGGCGAGAAGGTGGGTCTGGTGGGCCGCAACGGCGCGGGCAAGTCGACCTTGTTCGCGCTGTTCAACGGCACGCTGCACGAGGATGGCGGCGACTTCTCGCTGCCCAGGCAGTGGCGCATGGCCCAGGTGGCGCAGAACATGCCCGAGACCGAGGAAGGCGCGACCGAGTTCGTGGTCGGCGGCGACACGCGCCTGGTGGAGCTGCGCGAGGCCCTGGCCAAGGTCGAGGCCGCGCACGAGGCCAACCCCGACGACCACGACCTGGGCATGGCCCTGGCGCATGCCTACACCGACCTGGCCGACGCGGGCGAGCACGACGCCGTGCCGCGCGCGCAGGCGCTCATCCTGGGCCTGGGCTTCAAGGCGCACGAGATCGACCAGCCCGTCAACAGCTTCTCCGGTGGCTGGCGCATGCGCCTGCAACTGGCCCGCGCGTTGATGTGCCCGAGCGACCTGCTGCTGCTCGACGAGCCCACCAACCATCTGGACCTGGACGCGCTCGTCTGGCTGGAGGCCTGGCTGCAGCGCTATGCCGGCACCATGATCGTCATCAGCCACGACCGCGAGTTTCTCGACGCCGTGACCGACGTCACCCTGCACATCGCCAACGCCCAGCTCACGCGCTACGGCGGCAACTACAGCAAGTTCGAGGACATGCGCGCGCTGCAGATGGAGCAGCAGCAGGTGGCCTTCACCAAGCAGCAGGACAAGATCGCCCACCTGCAGAAGTTCATCGACCGCTTCAAGGCCAAGGCCAGCAAGGCCAAGCAGGCCCAAAGCCGCGTGAAGGCCCTGGAGCGCATGGAGAAGGTCGCGCCGCTGCTGGCGGAGGCCGACTTCACCTTCGAGTTCAAGGAGCCCGGCAACATCCCGAACCCGATGCTCTCGATCAGCGACGCGAGCTTCGGCTACGAGGTGGAAGGCGAGGCGCCCAAGACCATCCTGCGCGGCGTGAGCCGCTCCGTGCTCGCCGGCCAGCGCATCGGCATCCTGGGCGCCAACGGCCAGGGCAAGTCGACGCTGGTGAAGACCATCGCGCGCGAGATGGGCGCCCTGGCCGGAACGGTGACGGAGGGCAAGGGACTCAACATCGGCTATTTCGCGCAGCAGGAGCTGGATGTTCTCCGCCCGCAGGACACGCCGCTGGAGCACATGGTGCGCATGGCGCGCGAACTCGGCTCCGCCGTGAAGGAGCGCACCGGCGAGCAGGACCTGCGCGGCTTCCTCGGCAGCTTCAATTTCAGCGGCGACATGGTCAAGCAACCCGTCGGCACCATGAGCGGCGGCGAGAAGGCACGGCTGGTGCTGGCCATGATGGTCTGGCAGCGCCCCAACCTGCTGCTGCTGGACGAGCCGACCAACCACCTGGACCTCGCCACCCGCGAGGCACTGGCGGTGGCGCTGAACGAGTTCGAGGGCACGCTGATGCTGGTGAGTCATGACCGCGCGCTGCTGCGTTCGGTCTGCGACGAGTTCTGGCTCGTCGGGCGCGGAGCGGTCAAGGATTTCGACGGCGACCTAGACGATTACCAGCGCTACCTGCTCGACGAGGCCAAGCGCCTGCGCGAGGAAGCCAAGCTCGCCAATGCCGTCGCGCCGGCGCCCGTGCCCGCCGTTCCCGCGCCCGCCCCGGCGGCGCCGGCGCCCGCCGCCTCCGCCCCCGCCGGCAAGAACCAGCGCAAGCAGGACGCACAGGACCGCCAGCAGCGCAGCGACCAGGCCAGGCCGCTCAAGCGCGAGCTGGCCCAGGTCGACCAGCGCATGGCCGCGGCCGGCGCCGAGAAGACGGCGCTCGAGGCCCGTCTCGCCGAGCCGCTCCCCGCGGCCGAGATCGCCGAGGCCGGCAAGCGCCTGAAGGCCCTCAACGACGAGATCGCCACCCTGGAGGAACGCTGGCTGGCCCTGTCGGACCAGCTGGAATCCCTGGCGACCTGATTCCTCGCGGCCTGCTAAGCTGTGCGGGCCATGCCCTCCACGATCGAGCTCGCCCAAGGGGACCCGCAACTCATCGCGGCGATCCGCCGCAGCCGGCGCTTGCTGGGCCGCAAGGCCCTGGTGGCCGCCGCGGCCAGCGCCGTGCCCCTGCCGGGCGTGGACTGGGCTGCCGACGCCGCCCTCCTCTCACGCCTGGTGCCGCAGATCAGCGCCGAGTTCGGCCTTGCCGTGACCCAGATCGAGCGCCTGGCGCCGCACCACCGCGACCGCGTCCAGCAGGCCGCCGCCGCCGTCGGCGCGATGCTGGTCGGCAGGCTGGTCACGCGCGAGCTGCTCATCACCCTGGCCCGCCATGCCGGCATCCGGATGACCGCCAAGCAAGCCACCAAGTACGTTCCCGTCGCCGGCCAGGTGGTTTCGGCGGCGCTGGGCTACGCCGCCATGCGGGCGCTGGGCGAGCTGCACATCCGGGATTGCGTGAAGGTGGCCCGATCCGTGCGGCATCTCCTGCCTCCGCCGGAAGGCCGTGACCTGCCCCCCGAAGCGGTGCAACCGGCCGTCCGGCGCCTCCCGGGAATATGGGATCGCCTGCGTTTGCGCCGCGGACCGATCCTTTAGACCTCATAGCCCCCACAGCGTGTTGGCCTACCACGACACAGGGCAAAAGGCAATTGCAGCGCAGGGCCATAATGGGACACACTCGAACTCAACCTTCCAAGGTGGGATCGATTCCACGGATGGAGACCAGGGATTCAAGGCGGCTCGTCAGGCACGAGTGCACTCGGAGGAGCGGGAGATGAACGAGACAGATCTTTCAGCATCGGTGGACAGGCTCATGGCGCGGGTGGACTACTACCTGCACTGCGAACTGGACGACGAATACGACCACGACCGGCCGGACACGGCACGCGCCGCGCTCGAGGCCGCCCTGCGACAGGAGTTGCTGCGCGCCAGCGCCGTGGGCCTCGTCTCCGCCATCTCCAGCGCACGGCATCCCGTGCTGGACGACAACGACGCGGCCTAGCCGCCCGACCGGCTGGTCCGGACGCATCGAACCCCAAGGCCGCCTTCGCGGCCTTTTTCTTTTCCGGCGCAACGGCACCTGCATCTCCACGCGCACGCCGTGTGGGCCCCCCGGCGACAATGGCGGGACGTGCCCGCCTTTCCCTTTCCACCACGCCACCTGCCCAGCGCCGCGCGGACCCTGCACCTCTGGTTCTGGGCCGCAGCCGTGGGCGCCCTTTCCGCCACCGCGATCGTCGGCTTCCACTGGCTCATGCGCGGCGTCGAATGGCTCGCCACCGCCCATACGGGCGGCCTCGTGGAAGCGGCGCGCAGCCTCTCACCCTGGCATCGCGCGCTGGTCTGCACCTTCGGCGGTCTGGCCGCGGGCGGCCTCCTCCAGGCCGGTACGGCCTGGGCGCGGCGCGGGCCGCGTGGCGACAGGCACCTCGACTACCTCGATGCCGCCCGGGCCGGCGATGCGCGGCTGAACGACCGCACGACGCTGGCGCGCTCGCTCTCCGCCCTGGTCTCCGTGGGCACCGGTGCCTCCATCGGCCGCGAGGGGCCGATGGTGCAGATCGCCGCCTGGCTGGCTTCGGCACTCGCGCGATGGCTTCCCTTCACGGCCGAACAGCGCAATGCGCTCATGGTCTGCGGCATCGCGGCGGGCATCGGCTCGGCCTACCACGCGCCGGTGGCGGGCGTGGTCTTCGTGCTCGAGCTGGCGCTGGGCTTCTTCGCCCGCAGCACCGTCGCGCCGGTGCTCATCGCCTCGGCCACGGCCAGCTCGCTGATCTACTGGCTGGTCGAGCCCGCGCCGCTCTACGAGGTGCCCACGGTGCCGATGCTGCCGGCCAGCCTGGGCCTGGCGCTGGGCGCGGGCGTGCTTTTCGGCGCGATCGGCTGGCTGCTGCTGAACCTGCTGGAGCAGGCTCGCAAGGGCTTCGCGCGCGTGCCCTCGCCCACCCTGCGACTGGGCCTGGGCGGGCTGCTGGCCGGCCTGCTTTCCGCCGCCGTGCCGGAGGTCTGGGGCAATGGCTACAGCGTGGTCTCGCAGGTGCTCCAGGGCCAGTTGCTGTGGCAGGGCCTCGCGCTGGTGCTGGCCGCCAAGGTGCTGGCGACCGCGCTCAGTTCGGGCAGCGGCGCGGTGGGCGGCGTCTTCACGCCCACGCTCTTTGTCGGCGCCGCCGCCGGCAGCACGCTGGGCCAGCTGGCGTTGCTGTGGCTGCCCGCGTCGATGGTCGGCGACCCGCGGGTGCTGGCCATCATCGGCATGGCGGCCGTGCTCGCGGCGGTCACGCATGCGCCGCTGATGGCCATGGTGATGGTGCTGGAGATGACGAACCAGTTCCAGCTCACCGTGCCGGTGATGCTGGCGAGCGGCGTGGCCTACGCGATCAGCACGCAGTTCGGCGTGCGGCCGCTGTATGGCAACCCGATCGAGTCGCCGCGCCCGAACGAGTGAGGCTGCGGGTTCGCCCGGGTTCATCCGGATTTTGCAATGGTTGATCCAATTGATTGAGCGGACTATGATGCCGCGATGGATCTCAGCTTCACCCCCGCCCAGCTCGAATTCCGCGACGAGGTACGCCGCTTCATCCGGGAAAGATTGCCGCGGGACATCCGCGAGCGCCTGCGCCTCGGCCATCCGCCGCGCAAGCAGGACACCGTCACCTGGCAACGCATCCTCAACGAGAAGGGCTGGGCCGCGCCGCACTGGCCGCGCGCGTTCGGCGGCTGCGAGCTGGGCCAGGCCGAACGGCTGATCCTGCTGGACGAACTTTTCCGCGCCCCCGCCCCGCTGCCGCAGGTCTTCAACGTCGGCATGCTCGGGCCGGTGCTGCTGAAGTTCGGCACCGAGGCGCAGAAGCGCTTCTTCCTGCCGAAGCTCGCGAACCTCGACCTCTGGTTCTGCCAGGGCTTCTCCGAGCCCGGCTCCGGCTCCGACCTGGCCTCTCTGCGCACTTCGGCGAAGCGCGAGGGTGGCCACTACGTGGTCAACGGCCAGAAGATCTGGACCACCACCGCGCACCTGGCCGACTGGGTCTTCGCGCTGGTGCGCACCGAGGCGGCCGCGAAGAAGCAGAACGGCATCTCCTTCCTGCTGATCGACCTGCGCACGCCGGGCATCACCATCCGCCCCATCGTCTCCATCGACGGGCAGCATCACCTGAACGAGGTGTTCTTCGACGAGGTGCGCGTGCCGGTGGAGAACCTCGTCGGCGAGGAAGGCCAGGGCTGGGACTGCGCCAAGTACCTGCTGATGAATGAGCGCACCGGCATCGCCAACGTGGGCCTGTGCCGCGAGCGGCTGGACTACGCGCGCGAGCTGGCCGCCACGCTCACCCAGGCCGGCCGGCCGCTGATCGAGGACGGCAAGCTGCGCGCCGAGATGGCGGTGCTCGACGCCGAGATCCGCGCGCTGGAGATCACCAACTGGCGCTTCCTGCTCTCGCCCGACACGGCGCAGCGCAACCCCGGCTTCGCCTCCGTGCTGAAGCTCAAGGGCACCGAGCTTCAGCAGGAGATCGCGCAACTGCTCCAGCGCATCGCCGGCCCCGCCGCCATGGAGCGCCGGCCGCACGACGGCGAAGGCGCGCAACACTGGGCCGGTCCGCTGGCCATGCGCTACTTCTACAGCCGCGCCGCCAGCATCTACGGCGGCACCAGCGAAGTCCAGAAGGACATTCTTTCCAAGACGATCCTCGGGTAGGCCACGCATGAACTTCGAACTCTCCGCCGAGCAGCAGGCGCTGCAAGGCAGCCTGGCCCGCGTCCTGGCCGACGTCTACAGCTTCGAGAAGCGCCGCGCCGTCGCGGCCGGCGAGATGGGCTGGAGCCAGAACATGTGGCAGCAGCTGGCCGACCTCGGCCTCACGGCGCTGCCGATCCCGGAGGCACACGGCGGCTTCGGCGGCGGTGCCACGGACCTGATGCCCGTCATGCAGGAGCTGGGCCGGGCGCTGGTGCTGGAGCCCTACCTGTCCTCGATCGTGCTCGGCGCGACCGCCGTCCGTCTCGCGGCCGACGAGGAGATGGCCGCGAAGCTGCTGCCGGACGTGGCGAGCGGCGAAGTCCGCCTGGGCTGGGCGCATGACGAAGCCGGCGCGCGGCAGGCGCCGCTGTGGATCGAGACCACGGCGCGGCGCCAGAAGGAGAAGTGGCTCATCGACGGCCGCAAATGCAACGTGCTGCACGCACCGGCCGCGCACCGCTTCGTGGTCAGCGCGCGCATCGAGGGCCAACCCGCGCAGGCGCGGGGCCTGGCGCTTTTCCTGGTGGACGCGAGTGCCAAGGCCCTGCACTGCCGCGCGCACCGGCTGGTCGACGATTCGATCGCGGGCGAACTCCACTTCGACGGCGTGCCTGCCATGCCCCTCGGCGATCCGAACGACGGCGCGAAGGCCCTGGCCGCCGTCGAAGGCACGCTGGCCATGGGCACCGCGGCGGTCTGCGCCGATGCCGTGGGCGCGATGGAAGCGGCCTACCAGTTGGCCATCGACTACCTGCACACGCGCAAGCAGTTCGGCCGGTTGATCGGCGAGAACCAGGCCTTGCGCCACCGCGCCGCCGAGATGCTGGTCAGCCTGGAGATGTGCCGCAGCATGGCCTTGGCCGCCGCGCTCGCCGCCGACGACCTGCAAGCAGCCGATGCGCGCGCCGACCTGGCGCGCGCCAAGCTCATGATCGGCAAGCACGGCCGAGGCCTCTGCCACGCCGCGATCCAGCTGCACGGCGGCATCGGCATGACGGAGGAGTACGCCGTCGGCCACTGCCTGCGCCGCGTGACGCTGATCGACCAGCTCTTCGGCGACATGGAGGCCCAGGCGGCGAAGCTGGCGGCGATGCCATGAGCGCCGCGCCCGGCCACTCCCGATCAAGCTCGCACCGCGGTGCGCGGCGGGAGCTATGCCAATGAGCCTTGACGCCATCCGCTGGGACCAGTCCGGCCCCGTAGTCACGCTGACGCTGCACCGGCCGGACAAGATGAACGCGATGACCCGCGCCATGCGGCGCGAGTTGTGCGAGGCGCTCGACCGCGCGGACGCGGACGATGCCGTGCGCGCCATCGTCTTCACGGGCGCGGGCCGGGCCTTCTGCGCAGGCTTCGATCTTTCCGAAGGCGGCACCGCCTTCAAGGCCACGCCAGGCGACGCCGAGGCCGGCGATGAACCCGGCCGCGACGGCGGCGGCGTGCTGGCGCTGCGGCTCTTCGCCAGCCGCAAGCCGCTCATCGGCGCAGTGAACGGCGCGGCCATCGGCATCGGCGCCTCGATGCTGCTGCCGATGGACATCCGCGTCGCGTCGAGCGACGCGCGCTTCGGCTTCGTGTTCGCTCGACGCGGCATCGTGCCGGACGCCTGCGCAAGCTGGTTCCTGCCGCGCGTGGCGGGCATCGCGAAGGCGCTCGAATGGAGCATGGGCGGACGGGTCTTCGATGCCGCCGAGGCGCTGGCCGGTGGCCTGGTCGGCGAGGTCTGCGCGCCCGGCGAACTGCTCGCGCGCGCGCAAGCGCTGGCACGCGAGATCGCGGACAACACGGCACCGGTCTCCGTCGCCCTCACGCGGCAGCTGATGTGGCGCATGCTCGGCGCCACGCACCCGATGGAGGCGCACCGCGTGGAAAGCGCCGCCATCCGCTCGCGCGCCACCTCGGCCGATGTCGCCGAGGGCATCGGCGCCTTCAAGGAGAAACGCCCGCCGCGCTTCCCCGACAGCGTGGGCAAGGGCATGCCCGCCTTCTACCCATGGTGGACCGACCCGTCGTTCCAGGAATAAAGACGGCTTGCAGGAGACAGGACAAGATGAGCCAGATCATTCTCGACGAGCGCAGCGTCGAGCACGATGCGCTGATGCAGCGCGCGCTGCGCGCGGCGCGCGGCTTCGACGCGCTGGGCGTGCGCGAAGGCGATGCCGTCGCGCTGCTGCTGCGCAATGACTTCGCTTTCTTCGAGGCGCAGCAGGCGGCCGCGGCGCTGGGTGCCTACGCCGTGCCGATCAACTGGCATGGCAAGCCCGACGAAGTGCTCCACATCGTCGAAGACGTGGCGCCCAAGGTTCTGGTCGGTCACGCGGACCTGCTCGCGCCGCTGCGCGACCGCATCCCCACGGGCACGGCCGTCATCACGGTGCCCACGCCGCCGGAGGCGCAACGAGCCTTCGGGCTCTCCAGCGCGGCGGTCGAGATGCCTCCCGGCGCGCTCGAATGGAACCGCTGGCTCGCCGAAGCCGCGCCATGGGACGGCCCGCCGCGCCGCAGCCGCGCGACCATGATCTACACCTCCGGCACCACCGGCCGCGCCAAGGGCGTGAAGCGCGAGGCTGCCACGCCGGAACAAGCGGCCGCCTACGTCGAGCTGCTGCGCAGCGTCTACGGCCTGCAGCCTGGCGTGCGCGCGCTGATCGGCGGGCCGCTCTACCACGCCTCGCCCAACGCCTTCGCGCGCCAGGCCATCCAGAACTGCGAACTGCTGGTGATGCAGACCAAGTTCGACGCCGAGGCCGCGCTGGCCGCCATCGAGCGGCACCGCATCACGCACATGGTGGCGGTGCCCACGATGTTCGTGCGCATGCTGAAGCTGCCGGAGGAGGTGCGCCAGCGCTACGACCTGCGGTCGTTGCAATGGGTCACCCACACCGGCGCACCCTGCTCGGCCGAGACCAAGCGCGCGCTGATGGACTGGTGGGGGCCCGTGGTCTACGAGACCTACGGCGGCACCGAGGTCGGCACCGCCACGCTCAGCACGCCGCAGGACTGGATGGCATTCCCCGGCAGCGTCGGCCGCCTCACGCCCGGCACCCGCATCGCGCTCTACGGCGAAGACGGCCGGGTCGTCGCGCCGGGCGAGATCGGCGAGATCTACGTGCGCGTGCCCGCCTACGCGGACTTCACGTACCACAACCACCCGGAGAAGCGCCGCGAAGTCGAGCGCGACGGCCTCATCAGCTGCGGCGACGTGGGCTACGTGAAGGACGAGCATCTCTACCTCTGCGACCGCCGCTCGGACATGGTGATCTCGGCCGGCGTGAACATCTACCCGGCGGAGATCGAGGCCGTGCTGCTGCAATGCCCGGCGGTGCGCGACTGCGCCGTCTTCGGCATCCCGGACGAGGAGATGGGCGAGTCGCTCGCGGCGGCGGTCGAGCCGATGCCCGGCACCGCGCCCGACGCGGCGGCGATCCGCGCCTTCCTCGAAGCTCGCATCTCGAAGTACAAGGTGCCGCGCCGCATCGACTTCCACGCTGCGCTGCCGCGCGAGGACAGCGGCAAGATCTTCAAGCGGCGGCTGCGCGACCCCTTCTGGCAGGCCGCGGGGCGCAAGATCTGACATGTCCGACGCGCACGACATCGCCGCCCGCCTCGCCGTCGCGCTGCGCCGGCACGCCGGCCTGCACGGGCAGGTCGACGGGCTGCGGAGGTTGACCGGCGGCGCCACCAAGACCACGTGGTCCTTCGACCTGGCGGACGGCGCTCGGCGGCGGCCGATGATCCTGCAGCAGACGCCCGCCCTGCCCGCGCCCACGGCGCCCTCGGCGCCCAAGCTGCGTGCCGCCGAGGACGCGCGCCTGATGATGGCGGCCCGCGCGCACGGCGTGCCGGCGCCCGTGGTGCTCGCCATCCTCGACGCGGAAGACGGCCTGGCGGACGGCTACATCACCGAGCGCGTGGAAGGCGAGACGCTCGGCCGCAAGCTGGTGACTGACGCGGCCCATGCCGAGGCGCGCGGCGCGATGGCGGCGCAGGCCGGCACCATCCTCGCCGCGATCCATGCCATGCCGGCCGAAAGTCTCGCCTTCCTCCAGCAGCTCTCCCCGTCGCGGGAGCTGGCGGTCTATGGCGCCTTGCTGGAACGCACCGGCCTGCGCCATCCGGCGCTGGAATACGCGCTGCAATGGGTGCGCCGGCACCTGCCGGCGGCCTGGCGCGACACCGTCGTGCATGCCGACTTCCGCACCGGCAACCTCATCGTCGGCCCCGAGGGCATCCGCTGCGTGCTCGACTGGGAGATCGCCCGCGTCGGCGACCCGATGCAGGACCTGGGCGTGCTGTGCATGCGCACCTGGCGCTTCGGCGGCGCGGCCGAGGTCGGCGGCTTCGGCCAGCGCGAAGACCTGTACGCCGCCTATGAGCGCGCGAGCGGCATGGCCGTGGACCCCGCCCGCGTGCGCTTCTGGGAAGCCTTCTCCAACCTCAAGTGGGCCATCGGCTGCGTGCGCCGCGGCCTCTCGACCCGCGCCGACGGCACGCCGGCCAGCCTGGAGCTCTGCGCCGTCGGCCGCCGCATGGAAGAACCGCTGTGGGACTTCTTCCAGCTCATCGAGGAATGAAGCACATGCCGGATTCCATTCCTTCCGCCGAGACCCTGCTGCAGGCGGCCGCCCGCTACCTGGAGGAGGAACTGATGCCCACGCTGGCCGGCTACCACCGCTTCCAGACGCGCGTGACGGTGAACGTGCTGCGCATGGTCGAGCGAGAACTGCGCGCGGCCGGTGATGCGGATGCGGCATCCAGCGCCGTGGACAGCGGACTCGCCGAGGCCATCCGCACCGGCCGCCTCCCCATCGACGCGCCCGGCCTGCGCCGCCAACTGCGCGAAGGCCTGGCCGAGGCGCTCGCCATCAACAACCCCGCATGGATCCAGGCCCCAAGCGCCGAATGAAGCTCGCTGAAGATGGGGCACCGAAACACGGCGGCGGCGATTCCTGAGACATCGTTCACGTTCGCGCACTCAAAGGGCAGCGACCGCCGGTCCTTGCCCCGTCCGGATGCCACCATGGCGGGCATGACCACCGCCAAGCCACCCCGTTCGTTCCAGGAACTCCACAACCGCGCAATGGAGAACGCCCTGAACGCGCTGCTGCAGTTGCTGCACGAGAAGAACCTCATCACCCTGCCGGAATACATCGCGCGGATCGAGCACAACGCGGCCTTCGCCCAGGGCGCCTTCGGCCGCGAGCGCAACCCGATCCTCGACCTCATGACGCAGGGCTTCAGGGGCCAGGCGGCAGCCTACGAGGCTGCGAAGAAGCCGGCGGACGAGGGCCTCGACCAGGAGTATTGAGGCTGTCATGGCTGCATGTCCTGGAACTTGGCCTTCACTTCTTGTTGATGTGAGAGGCGAAGTCGGTCAACGAGACTCGATTGTCTTGTCGGTCTCTTCTTAGCGTTCAGGTTGTTGTAGTCGCATTCGACGCTGAACTTGTCGTCGGGATAAAGCGTGAACGTCAGACCCCGGATGCGCTGACCAGTAGTTCTGATCAGATCGTCAGGCCATGCCGGGCTGGCGGGCCAGGGGCTGGAGGCTGTCCCTGGCACCCAGGCCGGCCTGCACGCGGTTCGCCTCGATGGCCAGGGCACCGGCGTTGAAGAGGTTGTAGTGGGTGGCCTGGTCGCTCGCGCCCTGGCCCCTGGCCTTCTGCCATGCGATGTCGCGGCCGTGACTCTCGTGGCGGGTGGCCGGTCGTGATGTCGACGTCGCGGCCCTCGATGCCCTGGCCGGTGCTGGA
>CBIHOG010000055.1:0-31133 GCA_966211435.1 uncultured Variovorax sp.
TGCCGCCTGATCGAGTACGGCAAGTTCAAGTACCACGAGCAGAAGAAGGCAGCCGAAGCGAAGTCGAAGCAGAAGGTCATCGAGGTCAAGGAAATCAAGTTCCGGCCCGGTACCGATGACGGCGACTACAACATCAAGATGCGCAACATCCGGCGTTTCCTTGACGAGGGCGACAAATGCAAGATCACGCTGCGCTTCCGTGGCCGCGAGATCACGCACCAGGAGCTTGGTCTGGCCTTGTTGCAGCGAATTCGCGACGAACTGGGCGATCTGATCGTCGTCGAGCAGTTCCCGAAGCTTGAAGGGCGTCAGATGATCATGATGATCGCGCCGGGCCGTAAGAAGGCAGGGGGACCCGCAAAGCCGGCCTCGGAGCCGACGGCGACTCCCGCGGCAGCCTGAGTGCGGCGTCGCCAAAGATAGAGCGTCAGAGAAGTGTTCAAAGGGATTTCGTCCCTGCCGGCGTTCCAGGCCATCCTGGGACTATGGCAAGGACGAGATGAAGAAGTGTCTCGGGGCCAACAAGCCCGTGGAACATTCCGCGGCGCCTCACGAGCACAAACTACAGGAGCAGTCACATGCCCAAAATGAAGACCAAGAGCAGCGCGAAAAAGCGTTTCCGCGTTCGTCCCGGTGGCACCGTCAAGCGCGGTCAAGCCTTCAAGCGTCACATCCTGACCAAGAAGACCACCAAGAACAAGCGTCACCTGCGTGGTGCGACGGCAGTTCACGAGACCAACATGGTTTCGATGGCCGCCATGTTGCCCGGCAGCGGCATTTAACCCAGACGAACAAGGAGTACACACATGCCTCGCGTCAAACGTGGTGTAACGGCTCGCGCCCGCCACAAGAAGGTTCTCGCACTCGCCAAGGGTTTCCGCGGCCGCCGCGGCAATGTCTTCCGCATCGCCAAGCAGGCGGTGATGAAGGCAGGCCAATATGCCTACCGTGACCGCCGCACCAAGAAGCGCGTGTTCCGCCAATTGTGGATCGCGCGTATCAATGCGGCGTCGCGTGAACTGGGCCTGACCTATAGCCAGTTCGCCAACGGTATCCGCAAGGCCGGCATCGAGATCGACCGCAAGATGCTTGCCGACATCGCCGTGCACGACAAGGCCGCTTTTGCCGGCATCGTGGAGCAGGTCAAGGCCAAGCTGGCTGCTTGATCTTGCACAGCAGGTCGCCGTCCACTGGGGTCGGCAGCCTGCGCCCACGGCACAAGGGCTGGCGCTTGAAAGGGCTCCAGCCCTTTTTTCGTCAATGCACCAGCCCCTTTTCTCATCACTCGAAGAATTCCTCCATGAATGAGCTGGACTCCCTGGTCGACACCGCCCGCGCCGCCTTCGCTGAAGCGAAGGCGCCTGCCGAACTTGAGAATGCCAAGGCGCTTTTTCTTGGCAAGTCCGGCCGCATCACCGAACTGATGAAGGGCATGGCCGCCCTGAGTGTCGACGAAAAGAAGTCGCGTGGCGCGGCGATCAATGTCGCGAAGCAGGCCATCGAAGCCGCGCTGGCCGAACGCCGCCAGCAACTTGCAGACGACGAGTTGGCCGTGCAATTGCGCGCCGAGGCCCTTGACGTAAGCTTGCCCGGCCGCCGCCGAGTCTCCGGCGGCATGCACCCCGTAAGCCGCACGCTGGAGCGCATCGAGGCCATCTTCTCCAGCATGGGCTTCGACGTCGCCGACGGTCCGGAACTCGAAAGCGACTGGCACAGCTTCACCTCGCTCAACAACCCGCCGAATCATCCTGCGCGGTCGATGCAGGACACCTTCTACGTCGACATCGAAGGCGAGGATGGCATCCCCTACAACCTGCGGCCACACACCAGCCCGATGCAGGTGCGTTACGCCCATCAGCACATCAAGAAGTACGCTGCGCAGTTCAAGGCGGCTTCCGAGGACAGCACTGGAACGGTGAAGGCGCCGGAAGTCCGCGTGATCGCGCCCGGCCGGACCTACCGCGTCGACAGCGACGCGACGCACTCGCCGATGTTCCACCAATGCGAAGGCCTGTGGCTCGGCGAGAACGTGAGCTTCAAGGACCTGAAGGTCGTCTTCACCGATTTCTGCCGCACCTTCTTCGAAAGTGATGACCTCGTGCTTCGCTTTCGGCCGAGCTTCTTCCCCTTCACCGAGCCGAGCGCCGAGATCGACATCCAGTTCCAGAGCGGCCCGCTGGCCGGTCGGTGGCTCGAAGTCGCGGGTTCCGGCCAAGTGCATCCCAACGTGGTGCGCAACATGGGCCTGGACCCCGAGCGCTACATCGGCTTCGCCTTCGGCATGGGCCCGGACCGCTTGACGATGCTGCGCTACGGCGTGAACGACCTGCGCCTCTTCTTCGATGGCGACCTTCGCTTCCTGAGCCAATTCCAGTAAACAGAACGAGAACGACGAGATGCAATTCCCCGAGTCCTGGCTGCGCGAGTTCTGCAACCCGCCGCTCAGCAGCGCCGAGCTGGCCGAGACGCTCACCATGGGTGGGCTGGAGGTCGAGGAGCGCCGGCCTGCAGCGCCGCCCTTCACCAAGGTGGTCGTCGGCGAGATCAAGGAAGCCGTACAGCATCCCAACGCCGATCGATTGCGCGTGTGCCAGGTCGATGCGGGGCAGGGCGGCATGCTCAACATCGTCTGCGGCGCACCCAACGCGCGCGCAGGCATCAAGGTTCCGCTGGCCCTCGTTGGTGCAGAACTGCCGCCGGGCGAGGACGGCAAGCCTTTCCTCATCAAGCTCGGCAAGCTCCGCGGCGTCGAGAGTCAGGGCATGTTGTGCTCGGCGCGTGAACTTCAGTTGAGCGAAGACCATGGAGGCCTTCTCGAACTCGCGCCCGACGCACCGATCGGCGCGGACGTGCGCGAGGTGCTGAAGCTCGATGACACGCTGTTGACGTTGAAGCTCACGCCCAATCTTGCGCATGGGCTTAGTGTCTATGGCATCGCGCGCGAACTCGCCGCGTTGACCGGCACGCCGTTGCGTACGCCGGCGGTGGTGCCGGTCGCTGCCGAGTTGAGGGACAGGCTCCCCGTCAAGGTCGAGGCCCCTGAACTCTGCGGCCGCTTCTCCGGTCGGATCGTCCGTGGCGTGAACACCCGCGCGACGACACCCTCCTGGATGGTCGAGCGCCTTGCGCGTTGCGGTCAGCGCAGCGTGACGCCGCTGGTCGACATCTCGAACTACGTGATGTTCGAGTACGGCCAGCCCAGCCACATCTTCGATCTGGACAAGATCCATGGCGGGCTTACCGTGCGCTGGGGCAAGGCGGGTGAGCGGCTCAAGCTCCTCAATGGCAACACCGTCACGGTCGACGAGAAGGTCGGTGTCATCGTCGACGAACGAGAGGTCGAATCGCTCGCCGGCATCATGGGCGGCGACGCCACAGCCGTCTCGGACGATACCCGCAACATCTACGTCGAGGCCGCGTTCTGGTGGCCGGAGGCCATCCAGGGACGCTCGCGTCGCTTCAACTTCTCGACTGACGCGGGACACCGCTTCGAGCGCGGCGTCGATCCGAGCCGAACCACCGCCATCATCGAGCGCATCACGCAGCTGATCATCGACATCTGCGGCGGTCAGGCGGCAGCCGTCGACGACCAGGTCCTGCGCGTGCCGCAGGCCAGTCCCGTCACCCTGCGCGTCGCCCGCGCCTCGCGCGTCATCGGCATGCCGCTCACCCAGGCCCAGTGCGGCGACGCGCTGCGCCGTCTCGGCTTCCCGATCGAAGAGGGCGAGGGCACGCTGATCGTCACGCCGCCGTCGCATCGCTTCGATCTCAGGATCGAGGAAGACCTGATCGAGGAGATCGCCCGGCTCGTCGGCTACAACAACCTGCCCACGACGCCGCCGCTCGCGCCGATCACGGCGCGCGTGCGGCCCGAGGCCCAACGCAGCCGCTTCGCGGTGCGCCGCGGCCTCGCCGCGCTCGGGTACCAGGAGACGATCAACTTCAGTTTCGTCGAGGCGCACTGGGAGCAGGACCTGGCTGGCAACGCCGATCCGATCAAACTGCTCAACCCCATCGCCAGCCAGATGAGCGTGATGCGTTCGTCGCTCATTGGGTCCTTGCTGCAGGTGCTCAAGTTCAACCTCGACCGCCGCGCGCCGCGCGTGCGCGTCTTCGAGCTCGGCCGTGTGTTCCTCCGCGACGGCAGCGTCGCGACGACCGACAGCACGGTCAAGGGCATCCACCAGCCCATGCGCGTCGCGGGGCTGGCTTGGGGTGATGCCGAAGATGCCCGATGGGAAGGCAAGCCGCGGCGTGCTGACTTCTTTGACGTCAAGGGCGACGTCGAAGCCTTGCTTGCGCCACTCGTGCCCACGTTCGAGCCCGCCGACCATCCCGCACTGCATCCCGGCCGCGCCGCGCGCGTGCTCCTCGACGGCCGTTCGATCGGCGTCGTGGGCGAGTTGCACCCGCGCTGGCGTCAGAAGTGGGAGTTCGCGCAGGCGCCCGTGCTCTTCGAACTCAACCTCGACGCCGTCACGATGTCCCGTGTGCCAGTGGCGCAACCTGTGCCGCGGCAGCAGGCGGTCGAGCGCGACATCGCCGTCGTCGTCTCCGAATCGGTCACGCACGATGCGCTGATGAACGCCATCCGCGCCGCATCGGATGCCAGCTTGCTGCGCGAACTGGCGCTGTTCGACATCTATCGGCCGCCGGTCTCGCGCGACGCCTCGGCCACGGCCGGTGGCCTCGCCCAAGGCGAGAAGAGCATGGCCGTGCACCTCAGTTTCAACAGCGACACCGCAACCTTGACCGACGATCAGGTCGAGGCTGCAGTCCGTGCCATTCTCGACCAACTGGGGGCCCGCCTCGGCGCGCGCCTGCGGGCATGAACGCCATGGAATTCACGCTTGAAGCCCTCGAAACGCCGGCACTCACCAAGGCGCACTTGGCCGACCTGCTGTTCGAACAAATCGGTCTGAACAAGCGCGAGTCCAAGGACATGGTCGAAGCCTTCTTCGAGTTGATCGCCAACAGCCTGATTGAAGGCACCGACGTCAAGATCTCTGGCTTCGGCAACTTTCAGATCCGCGTCAAAGCGCCGCGGCCGGGCCGCAATCCGCGCACCGGTGAAGCCATCCCGATCGGCGAGCGCCGCGTTGCAACCTTTCACGCGAGCGCGAAACTCAAGGAACAAATTCACGGCGCGATTGGCGACGAGACCCCGCAAGAGGTCGAGTGGAGCGTGGGCACCGAATAATCCTTGGTGCTGTGCACGAGGGTGGAGTAACCTCTAAGGTTCCGCTCGCACCGTCTTGATTTCAATGGAGAAAACGCTCCCCCCGATCCCCGTCAAACGCTACTTCACCATCGGTGAGGTGGGCGAGTTGTGCGGCGTCAAGCCGCACGTGCTTCGTTACTGGGAGCAGGAATTCACGCAGCTTCGCCCGATGAAGCGGCGTGGCAATCGCCGCTACTATCAGCACCACGAGGTGCTGATGATCCGCCGCATCCGCGACCTGCTCTATGACCAGGGCTTCACCATCAGCGGCGCGCGCAACAAGCTGCAGGAACTCGTGCAGACCGAGCGCGACCGCCGCAAGGCCGGCGAGGTGCCGCTTGAGGGAATGGAGGCGATAGAGATCGACCAGGAGGAGTTCGACGCCGCGGTGCAGGACGGCATGGAAAGCGCTGCCTACATCTCGGACCGCACGGTCGATCTGTCGCAGCTGATGCACCTGCGGCGCGAGCTGTATGAAATTCGTGAGCTGCTCACCACGAACCATTGAAAACGGACGGCTATAATTGAGGGCTTCGGTGTGTGGCGCAGCCTGGTAGCGCACTTGCATGGGGTGCAAGGGGTCGAAGGTTCGAATCCTTTCACACCGACCAACGTCAGTACAGGAAAGCCGGCTAGCAATCGCTAGCCGGCTTTTTTCTTGCCGCTCGCCGTTGGCCGCGAACCGATCCGACCGGACAGGACGTCCCCATACGCGAGTCTCTTGAACTCGCCGAAGCTCGGCACCTTCCAATCGACCTCGCGCGCAAAGCGGTGGTCTTCGAGCCATGCGCACCAGCATTCGAATTGCACGGGAGAGGGCGCGACCCGGGGGCGCTGCTTCTTCATCAAGGCCAAGGCTTCCATCGGCGGCAGGCCGCGATGCACCAATACGCACAAAGCCAGCGTTGCTGAGCGGCCGATGCCGTGCTCGCAATGAATCAGCACGCGCTGACCTACGTCGAGAAAGCCATTCGCGAAGCGGATGCCATGTTCCAGGTCAGGCGCTTCCACAGCACACATGTCCTCCGTCGGCAGATGCAGCAACGCGATGCCGTGGCGGCGCATCACGTAGGCGTCCGGCACTGCTTCCCCGCGCAGGTCAATCACTGCCTGGACACGATGATCGCGCGCGAGCACCTCAGCCCGCTCGGAGGAGAAGCTGCCGCCCACGGCGAGCAGGTCGGTGATCCAGCTGAGATTCGGTTGCCAGGTTTCCACCGGAAAACTCTATCGTCTTTCACCTCGCATCGGCAAAAAAGGGGTACCTCATTCGTGGGGGCTACAGCCGCTGGCGGCGCTGTCCTACGATGCACCAATCCGGGCGCGGGCGGGGCTCGATTCACGCCGATCGTGCCGTTGATGCCGTTCGTGCAATAGTCCGGTGCGCGCCACGCGTTGGTGGCGCAACTCAAGTGCAAGGGACCAGGCCAGGCTTCGATGTTGATGAAGTGCCGGCCGGCGTTTTGCCAAGGTGGCAGCTGAAATAAAGAGGGATTGCATTTCCCGCAAATGAGCGCCCAATCCGTGGCTGTTCAGCCAATCATGGGATGTCCGATCCCGCCAGAATGGCCGCGGACCCACACCCCTACCGTTGCCCCCGCTCTGTGAACCTTCAGGACAAACCGCCAGCCGATCCAGACGTGGAGTCCGACCCGGTGGCGCCGGCGCGACTCACGCCCATCACGCCGCCGCCGCAGCGGCCGTTGGGCCAGCGGCTGCGCAGGTTCTCCGGCCCTTTCTTCGCCGTCCTGGGCTACTACGTCGTCGGGGTCGCGACCTTCGCCATCATGGCGTCGTCGAACGTGCCGGGTAACGGCGAGGTGTCCTACTTCGTTGAATTTGCCATCGAGCGCACAAGCCCCTTCGCACTGCTCGCCGCGCTCGCTGCGGGTTACTGGTGGCAATAGGTCGACACCGAAAAGTCAGCGGTCGACAGCACGACCGCGCGTGACGGCGCGGCTCGGTGCCGCGCCAACGCCTTGGACTCGATCAAGCCGAAGTTGGCTTGGCACGCACCGATAAGGCTCGCCTCCTCCCCGCTCGCATGAAAGACCTCCTTCAGCGCCTCTTCGGAGATGCGCGCCATCACGCGCGGTCCGTCGAAGCCGTCGGGGTAGATGGCGAATCTCACACTCGCCATGTCGTGACAACGGGTCGCTTCGCTGTTCATGGCATGCTCCGCATTTTCTTTGTCCTTTAGTATTAGTTTTGCCATCTCTACTGGCATACTGCGGAGGTGCATATCGCCATCCGGAGACGGATTTCGCCTACAAGGCTCAAGTTTTTTGTGCACCACAACATGAGCGACCCGTTTGGCCTGCAGCGCTTCGTGGAAGCCCAGGAACCAGTCATCGATACGGCCATGGGCGAACTGCGCGCCGGGCGCAAGCGAAGTCACTGGATGTGGTTCGTCTTTCCGCAGATCGAGGGATTGGGCCGCAGCGATATGGCCCGGCGCTATGCCATCTTCTCGCTGGCGGAGGCCCGCACCTATGTGGCGCATCCGATCCTTGGACCACGCCTGCTGGAATGCAGTGCGCTGGTGCTGATGGCCCAGGGGCGCACGGCCCGCGAGATCTTCGGCGCCCCGGACGATCTCAAGTTCTGGTCCTCGATGACCTTGTTTTTCCTCGCCGAGCCGTCGGAGGTGGTCTTCCGGGCTTGCCTGCGAAAGTATTTCGACGGGCGCTCGGATCCCGCGACCGTGGGTCGTGTCGGGGCCGGTTTAGGCTGAGCGCCGACGGGCGCAGGCAACTCAGCGCAGGCGGCCGCTCAGGTAGGGCTCTGGATCCACCGGCACTCCCTGCTTGCGAATCTCGAAATGCAGCTTCACCCGGTCCGCATCGCTGTTGCCCATCTCGGCGATCTTCTGCCCCTGCCGCACGACGTCACGCTCCTTCACGAGGATGTGCTGCGCATGCGCGTAGGCCGTGAGATAGGTCTCGTTGTGCTTCACGATGACCATGTTGCCGTAGCCGCGCAGCTCTCCGCCGACATAAACCACGCGACCATCCGCGGATGCGAGCACCGGGTCACCCATATTGCCTGCGATGTCGATGCCCTTGTTGCCCTGGCCGTCGAAACCCGAGATCAGCGCGCCGCTCGCGGGGCGGATGAAGGCCGCCGTCGGCTGCGGGGGGGCGGGCGGAGGCGGCGGCGATGGCGCTACGCCAGGTGCCGGCGGACCTGACGGCGGGAAGGGGTAGAACGTGCCCGTCTGGCGTTGCGGCTGCGGCGTGGTGCACGCGACCAGGCTGGCGACTGTGAGCGTGACGGCTCCGCTGCGGAGGAGGAAAGTCTTAACGTGCATGGCGCTTTTGGAACCGCACGAGTGCGAAGGGTTCCATGGAATCATGGTCAAGCCGCGTTTTTAGCACGGCGCCGCCGGCCCGGACGTAGGCGAAGCGAGCCTCTGCAAGAGCGGTTGGCGCGTCATGACTTCATCGCGCGGGCCCGCATCGGTCACGTGCCCGGCCTCCATCAGTATCACTGTGTCGAAGCGGTCCAGCAGGCTCAGACGGTGGATGGACGCGATCATGCAGGCGTCCGGGAAGGCGGCCGCGATGCGTTCCAGCACACGGGCTTCGGTCGCGGCATCGAGCGCGCTCGTGGGTTCGTCCAGCAGCAGCAGCGAACTGCCTTGCGCGGCCAGCACGCCGCGCGCCAGGCACAGACGCTGCCGCTGGCCGCCAGAGAGGTTGAACCCGCGCTCCGACAGCAGCGTGTCCAGGCTGCCGTGTGTCGCCGCCAGTACCTCGTCGAACGTGCTCGCATGCAACGCGGCCTGCAGCGAACTGTCGTCGCAGGGCTGGCCGAAACTCAGGTTCTCCCGCACGCTGGCTTCAAAAACCTCCGTCTCCTGAGGGATCAGCGTCGCGATCGTTCGAAGGTGCGGCCATTCCCGCGGCTGGCCGTCGATGGCGAGCATGCCGGCTTGTGGCGCGTAGAGGCCCGCCAGCACCCGCAGCAGGGTGCTCTTGCCGCCGCCGCTGGGCCCGACGAGCGCGATGCGCTGGCCGCGCCGCAGCGCGAGCCCGACCTCGTGCAGCCCGCTGCGCGCGGTCTCCGCGGAGGGCTGCGCTTCGCGCGGGTCGTAGCGCCACACGAGCCCTTGTACCGCGAGGTGGTTCCAGACCGCGGCCCGGTCTATACCTTCCTCGGCCAGGTCGCGTGCGCGAGGGGGCGCGTCCCAGATCGGCGCTGCGCTGCTGTAGTCGGTATGCATGCGCGCGAAGAACTGGAAGTTCGCCGCCATTGACGAGACCACGCTCGCGGCCTGCTGAGCGTACTGGTAGATCATGAACACCGACCCAAGCAACACCGTCTGCCCCGGCGCGTGCGACTGCCACACGTAGACCACGACCAGCCCCCAGGTCAGCGCCAGCCCCATCAGGTCGACCGCGAACCACTTGCCCTCGTTGAGCACCACGGTTCGCTTGAGCGGCGCCGAGATCGCCTCCATGCGCCGCCGCAGCAGCCCGCGCGAGGCACTGGACAAGCGCAGGCCGATCACGGTCGACGCATTGCCAAGGAAGTCGAGCAGCGCCGCGACGTAGCGCCGGTCCGCGTCGTTCTCCGCGCGCGCCAGGCGCATCAGCGCCCGATCGAAGCGCACGATGACGACGGCGATCACGACGTAGCCCACGATCGCCATCGCGCCGCTGGTGATCGACAGCAGCGTCAGCGCCACCAGCGGCCCGATGAAGTTGACGATGTTGGTGAGATAGATGAACTGGTTCTGTGCGAAGTCCGACAGCGCGCGGCTCGCCTGGTGCACGCGGTGCTGCAGTTCGCCGGAGTGATGCCCGTCGTGCCACGCCAGCGGCGCTTCGGCGATGCGGGCGTAAAGTGCATCCGCCAGCTTCTCCCGTACCTGGAGGCCGACGTTGCGCTCCAGGATGCGGCCCGGGCCATGGACGACCCACGAGAAGATGTAGATGCCGGCCAGGGAGGCGATCCATCGCCCCGCGCCTGCGAAGTCGCCGGTCTGCAGCGCATTGATCGCCTGCGCCGCCAGCCACGGCAGCGTGAGGCGCAGCAGTTGGGAGGAGGTCAGCAGCGCGGTCGCGCCCAGCAGCTGCCGACGCGCTCCCTCGGCATGGCGCCAGAGCGCAGCGTAGAGCTCGCCCATCGCATTGCCCGGTGCGGCCGCCTTGCGCATCAGCAAAGTGCCGCTATTTGAGCGGGATGGGCGTTGTGCGATCGATCGCGACCGCGGTGACGCTGTTCTTCGGCGACCCGTCGATCAGCAGGTCGGAGTATGTGAGATACACCAGCGTGTTGCGCCTGGCGTCCACCATGCGAACCACGCGCAGGCGCTTGAAGAGCACCGACATCCGCTCGCTGTAGACCTCTTCCCGCTTCGGCAGCGGCTGCGTGATGCTCACGGGTCCGACCTGGCGGCAGGCGATGGAGGCCTCGGTCTTGTCTTCCGCCAGGCCCAGCGCGCCGGAGACGCCGCCGGTCTTGGCGCGCGAGACGTAGCAGGTCACGCCGCTCACCTTCGGATCGTCATACGCCTCGACCACGATCTTGTGGTCCGGCCCGATCAGCTTGAAGGCCGTGTCGACGTCGCCGATCACCTCGGCCCGCGCGGCCGCCCCGAGCGTGGCGAAGAGCAGAACAGCCGGGAGACGCTTCATGCGATGTCCAGAACGTGGACGCGGTCGAAGCTGCCGCGCCGCCGGTCTTCGAAATAGTGTTCCAGCGTTTCGCGCACGGTCCGGAAGGCGATCTCTTCCCAAGGAATCTCCTGCTCGGTGAAGAGCCGGGCCTCGATGGTCTCGTGGCCCGGGTCGAACTTGTCGCTCAGCAGGCGCGCGCGGTAGAACAGGTGCACCTGGCCCACGCGCACCACGCTGATGACGGAGAAGAGCCCCTCCATCTCGTACTCGGCCCCGGCTTCCTCATCGGTCTCGCGCGCCGCGCCCTGCGCAGTCGTCTCGCCGAGTTCCATGAACCCGGCCGGCAGCGTCCACTTGCCCCAGCGGGGCTCGATGTTGCGCTTGCACAGCAGCACCCGCTCGCCCAGCACGGGAATGGTGCCGACCACGTTGAGCGGGTTCTCGTAGTGGATGGTGTTGCAGGCCGGGCAGATGGCGCGCTCCTTCGTGTCGCCGTCATCCGGGATGCGGTAGGCGACGGCGGTGCCGCAGTTCTTGCAGTGCTTGATGGGAACGCGCAGGAGCATCTGTGGACTAGACGATTTTGACGGTGAGGGTCGGGAGGCCGGCGACCTCGCCAACCAGGGTGTCGCCAGCCACCACAGCGGCCACGCCTTCGGGGGTGCCCGTGAAGATCAGGTCGCCGGGCTGCAGTTCCCATGCGGCGGACAAGTGTTCGATCGTCTCGCCGATGTTCCAGATCAGCTTGCTCACATTGCTGCGCTGGCGGTCCTTGCCGCCGACCTGAACGGAGATCTCGGCATTCTCGACGTCGCCGGCCTTCGCCACGGGCACGATCGGGCCGATGGGCGCGCTCTGCTCGAAGCTCTTGCCGATGTCCCAGGGGCGGCCCTGTTTCTTCATGTCGTTCTGCAGGTCGCGGCGGGTCATGTCCAGGCCCACGGCGTAGCCGAAGATGTGCTTGTGGGCATCGGCCGCCGAGATGTTCTTGCCGCCGGTGCCGATGCATGCGACGAGTTCAATCTCGTGGTGCAGGTTCTTGGTCAGCGTCGGGTAGGCCATCGCGCCCGTCTCGCCCTCGGGGACAACCACCAGCGCATCGGCCGGCTTCATGAAGAAGAAGGGCGGTTCGCGGCCGGTGAAGCCCATTTCCTTGGCATGCTCCTCGTAGTTGCGGCCCACGCAGTAGATGCGGTGCACAGGGAAGCGGGCGGGCTGGCCCACCACGGGGATCGAGACGACGGGGGGTGGGGTGAAAACGTACTCGGAGGCCATCGCAATTGTCCTGAAGGGCTGATGTTGAACAAAAGCGGCAGTGTGCCAGAGGGCGGGGCCGGTTGCTCAGCCTTGAGCGGAACGCGCCGATCGCCATTTGCGCTGCCAGGCGCCGCCGCTATGCTTGGCACCATGATGAAGCTTCACAACTACTTCCGCTCCTCTTCCTCTTTCCGTGTCCGCATCGCGCTCAACCTGAAGGGCCTCGACTACGACTACATTCCCGTGCACATCGCCCGGGGGGATCACCGGACGGGCCCGTTCTCGGCGATCTCGCCCGACATGCTCGTGCCGCTGCTCGAGGACGACGGCGAGCGCTTCACGCAGTCACTCGCCATCATGGAGTACCTCGACGAGATCCATCCCGAGCCGCCGCTGCTGCCTAGCGACCCAGCCGGACGCGCGCACGTGCGGGCGCTGGCGCAGTCAATCGCCTGCGAGATCCACCCGCTGAACAACCTGCGCGTGCTCAAGTACCTGGTGCGCGACTTGAAGTTGGATGACGACGCGAAGAACGCCTGGTATCGCCACTGGGTGCGCGAAGGCATGGTTGCCTTCGAGCGCCAACTGGCGCAGTACCCCGTGGGCACCTACTGCTACGGCAACACGCCGACGCTGGCGGACTGCTGCCTGGTGCCGCAGATCTTCAACGGCCAGCGCTTCGACTGCGACTTCAGCGGGCTGCCGCGCAGCATGGCGGCCTTCGAGGCGTGCATGCAACTGGACGCTTTCCAGCGCGCGCAGCCATCGCACGCCCCCGACGCGGAAGCATGAACCGCGACTGGCTGCTGCCTGACTGGCCCGCGCCCGCCGGCGTGCATGCAGTCTGCACAACGCGCGCGGGTGGCATCTCCAGCGGCAGCTATCAGGGCCTGAACCTCGGGACGCACGTCGGGGACCGCCTGGCTGATGTGGAATCCAATCGGAACGCCCTGCGCACGGCCATCGGCGCTCGGCCGGTCTTCCTGCAGCAAGTTCACGGCACGCAACTGCTCGTCCTGGGTGCGGATTCGACGGACGGCGGCACGGCCGACGCCTGCACGACCACCGACCGCGGCATCGCCTGCACGATCATGGTGGCAGATTGCCTGCCGGTGCTGCTCACCGACACAGCAGGGAAGCGCATCGCGGCCGCGCACGCGGGTTGGCGCGGTCTCGCGGCAGGGGTCCTCGAAAGCGCGCTGAAGCCTTTCGACGCGGAGGGCGGCGCAGCGCACGTCATGGCCTGGCTGGGCCCTTGCATAGGGCCGGATATCTTCGAGGTCGGCGACGAGGTGAAGGCCGCCTTCGAAGTGCATGACGCCCGATCGCTCGAATGCTTCAAGCCCGCTGCCGCGCCAGGCAAGTGGTTCGCGGATCTCGCGGGCCTCGCGCGGCAACGCCTGCGCGCCGCTGGCCTGAGGCGGCTCTACGGCAATGACAGCACGGAACCCTGGTGCACGGTGCACAACCCGTTACGCTTTTTCTCGCACCGGCGGGACCGCGTCAGCGGCCGGTTCGCCGCCTGCGTCTGGCGCGGCTGAAGGCGCGGCTTCCACCTGTGTCGCATGGATCGCCGACGCGCGTTCGGTCGCCTCACGCTCCTTGATCGCCCTTCGCCGTGCCGGCGTCGACATCAGGTAAACCACCAGTGCCACCGGCAGCAAGCCGTAGAGTAGAAAGGTGAAGACAGCGCCCAGCACGGTGCCGTTGGTGTTGGTGGCCTCCGCGACCGCCATCATCAGCGCAACATAGAGCCAGGCGATCACGACGAGGTGCATAACTATGATGTGTTCCGGAAGGTGGGAGGGGGGGCGCTGGCTGCGCCTCTCCGGATGCAGCATACTCAAAACCCACAAAGACATGGCAAGGGAGAAAGAGACGACATGACGCAGCAACAAGCCACGGCGGCCGATACCTTCGCGCCTTTCCAGCAGGCGCTCGCGCAGGGATGGCAGAAGGCGTTGGAGTCCTTCCAGTCACTCGGCGGCGCCGATACGGGTGGCATGCCGCCGGGGCTGCCCGCAATGCCGGCCATGCCCCGGTTCTCGTTCTCCGGCGAGAAGCTGCAGGACTTGCAGCAACGCTACCTCAGCGAAGCTGCCGACCTCTGGATGAAGGGCGTCAACCCCCAGCCGGTGGCGGACAGGCGCTTCGCGGCCGAGGCCTGGGGCAGCAATCCAGTGTCGGCCTTCTCGGCCGCGCTCTACCTGCTCAACGCACGCACGTTGCTTGGCATGGCCGATGCGGTCGAGGCCGACGAGAAGACCCGATCGCGCCTTCGCTTCGCGGTCGAGCAATGGATGGCCGCCTCGGCCCCGAGCAACTACCTGGCCTTCAACGCCGAAGCCCAGAAGAAGGCGCTGGATACGCAGGGCGAAAGCATCGCGCGCGGCATCCAGAACCTGCTGCATGACGTGCAGCAGGGGCACCTCAGCATGACGGATGAAAGCGCCTTCGAAGTCGGCCGCAATGTCGGCACCACCGAGGGCGCGGTGGTGTTCGAGAACGAACTGTTCCAGCTGCTCGAATACAAGCCGCTCACGGCCAAGGTCTATGAGCGTCCGCTGCTGCTGGTGCCGCCATGCATCAACAAGTTCTACATCCTCGACCTGCAGCCCGAGAACTCGCTCATCCGCCACGCGGTGGAGCAGGGCCACCGCGTATTCGTGGTGAGCTGGCGCAACCCCGACCAGTCGATGGCCCACTACACCTGGGACCAGTACATCGAGGATGCCGCCATCAAGGCCATCCAGGTCACGCGCGAAATCACGGGCCAGGACAAGAAGGGCGGTCAGATCGACACGCTGGGCTTCTGCGTCGGCGGCACCATCCTGAGCACCGCGCTTGCCGTGCTCGCGGCGCGCGGCGAGCAGCCCGCGGCCTCGGTCACGCTGCTGACCACGCTGCTGAGCTTCACGGACACCGGCGTGCTCGACATCTTCATCGACGAGGCCTTCGTGCAGTTCCGCGAGATGCAGATGGCCAAGGGCGGCCTGCTGCAAGGCGGCGAGCTGGCCTCGACCTTCAGCTTCCTGCGGCCCAACGACCTGGTGTGGAACTACGTCGTCGGCAACTACCTGAAGGGCGAGACCCCGCCACCCTTCGACCTGCTGTACTGGAACAGCGACGCGACCAACCTGCCAGGCCCCATGTACTGCTGGTACCTGCGCAACACGTACCACGAGAACAAGCTCGCCAAGCCGGACGCGCTGACCGTTTGCGGCGAGAAGGTCGACCTCGGCCGCATTGATGCGCCGGTCTACATCTACGGCTCGCGCGAGGACCACATCGTGCCCATCGGCGGCGCCTACGCGTCGACCCAGCTGCTGTCCGGCAAGAAGCGTTTCGTCATGGGCGCCTCGGGCCACATCGCCGGCGTCATCAACCCGCCGGCCAAGAAGAAGCGCAGCCACTGGATCCGCGCCGACGGCAAGCTGCCGAAGACGCAGGCCGAATGGCTTGCCGGCGCGACCGAGCATCCGGGAAGCTGGTGGACCGACTGGTCCGACTGGCTGAAAGCCCACGCGGGAAAACAGGTTCCCGCCCCGAGGACCTACGGCAAAGGCAGCGCCTACAAGGCGATCGAGCCAGCGCCGGGGCGCTACGTCAAGGCGCGGGCCTGATCCCCCGCAACGTCTGCAAGAGCTTTGTTCAATTCACGCATCGGAGAGCACACCATGGAAGACATCGTCATCGTTTCAGCCGCACGCACCGCGGTCGGCAAGTTCGGCGGCTCGCTGGCCAACATCCCCGCGACCGAACTCGGCGCCACCGTGATCAAGGAAGTGCTGGCGCGCGCCAAGATGGGCAACGACCAGATCGGCGAAGTCATCATGGGCCAGGTGCTGGCGGCCGGCGCTGGCCAGAACCCCGCGCGTCAGGCTTTGATGAAGAGCGGCCTGGCCAAGGAGATTCCGGCACTCACCATCAACGCGGTCTGCGGCTCCGGCCTGAAGGCCGTGATGCTGGCCGCGCAGGCCGTGGCCACGGGTGACAGCGAGATCGTCATCGCCGGCGGCCAGGAAAGCATGAGCATGGCGCCGCACGTTCTGCCCAACTCGCGCAACGGCCAGCGCATGGGTGACTGGAAGCTGGTCGACACCATGATCGTCGATGGCCTTTGGGACGTCTACAACCAATACCACATGGGCATCACCGCCGAGAACGTGGCCAAGAAGTACGACATCAGCCGCGCAGCGCAAGACGAGCTGGCACTCGGCAGCCAGACCAAGGCCGCCGCGGCTCAGGATGCGGGCAAGTTCAAGGACGAGATCGTGGCGGTGAACATCCCGCAGAAGAAGGGCGACCCGGTCGTCTTCGACAAGGACGAGTTCATCAACCGCAAGACCAGCGCAGAAGGCCTGGCCGGTCTGCGTCCCGCGTTCGACAAGGCCGGCGGCGTGACGGCTGGCAATGCCTCGGGCCTGAACGACGGCGCCGCTGCCGTGATGGTGATGACCGCCAAGAGGGCCGCCGCGCTCGGCCTGAAGCCGCTCGGGCGCATCGCCAGCTACGCGAGCACCGGCCTCGATCCGGCCTTCATGGGCATGGGTCCGGTGCCGGCCTCGCAGAAGGCGCTGCAGCGCGCCGGCTGGAAGCCGCAGGACCTGGACCTGCTGGAGATCAACGAAGCCTTCGCCGCCCAGGCATGCGCGGTGAACCGCGAGATGGGCTGGGATGTGAACAAGGTCAACGTGAACGGCGGCGCCATCGCCATCGGCCACCCGATCGGAGCCTCCGGTTGCCGCATCCTGGTCACGCTGCTGCATGAGATGCAGCGCCAGAACGCAAAGAAGGGCATCGCCTCGCTGTGCATCGGCGGCGGCATGGGTGTTGCGCTCACCATCGAGCGCTGAATCCGTATCTGCCTTATCGTTGAACGCCGCGCACCCGCGCGGCGTTTTTCTTTTCATCAATGCAAGGAAGCCCATCGACATGATCCAGGCACGTGCGATCCGCATGACCGAGTTCGGCGGTCCCGAACTGATGCGCCTCGAGAGCTTCGAGCTGCCCGCGCCAGGCCAGGGTGAAGTACAGCTGCGCCAGACCGCCGTCGGCTTCAACTTCATCGACATCTATCAGCGCGCTGGCAAATACCCGCTGCCTTCGCCCACCGGGCTCGGTCATGAGGCGGCTGGCGTGGTCGAGGCGGTGGGCGAGGGCGTGAGCGATCTTCGCGTGGGCGACCGCGCGGTGTACATGAACGCGGGCATCGGCGCCTATGCCGACCGGCGCAACGTGGCAGCTGCCAAGCTGGTGAAGATTCCGGATGGCATCACCGACGAGGACGCCGCCGCCGTCTTCTTCAAGGCCATGACGGCGCAATATCTCGTGAAGAAGACGCACAGGGTCCAGCCCGGCGACGTGGTGGTGGTGCATGCGGCCGCGGGCGGCGTCGGTCAGATCCTCAGCGGCTGGGCCAAGGCGCTCGGGGCACGGGTGATCGGCACCGCCGGCTCGGCCGCCAAGTGCGAAATCGCGCGGACGGCCGGGTGCGACGTGGCGCTCGACTACTCCCAGCCTGACTGGGTTCAACAGGTGCTGGCCGCGACAGGGCCTGGAAAGGCGCGCGTGGTGTACGACTCGGTGGCGAGGCACACCTTCATGGGCTCGCTCGACATCGCCGCGCCCTTCGGCCTGGTGGTGCTCTACGGTGCGGCGTCCGGCCCCGCGCCTGCGATCGAACCGGAGTTGCTGAACAAGAAGGGGTGCCTGTTCCTGACGCGGCCCTCGGTCTTCCCCCATAACGCCGACACCGCCACTTTCCGCGCCAACGCAGCGGACGTGTTTGGCGCAATGGCGAGTGGTGCCGTCAAGGCCGCGATCGGCGCGCGCTTTCCGCTTGCCCGGGTCGCGGACGCGCACCGCGCGGCGGAGAGTCGCGCGACGACCGGTGCGATCGTGATGCTGCCCTGACTTGTCAGCTGCCTTTGGGCGGCGCTGACGCGGTGAGCTGCCTCGCGTAGCGCTCGCAGAGGGTGTCCACCAGTGTCTTCGCGCAGGTGGGCAGTGCGGGGTGGTCCCGCACCAGCAGATAGCGCTCGCGCGCGCACCCCGGTCCAGGACGAGCGTGTCGAACTCGCCCGCGACGGAGGGTGCGCCGCCGCCACGCAGCGCCGCACGCGACCCTATACCCCTATGGGCCCTTCGCGGCGTGCGATGGCGGCCCCGAGCTGGCCGCGCAAGATCCATGGGGCTGAGGCTGATTTTTTCATCAACACAAGACAGACATGATTCGGAGAGCCGCTGGAGTCGAGATCGTGACGCGGGGAAGTGAAGCAAGGTTCCGCGCGACCGGGCCCGGAGGTAGCCGCAACCACATGATTCCTAACGACTGCACCCCTGTGACACCCCGTTGCAATCGAGGGCTCAGTGTTTTCCTGATCGGGCGAATACCAGAAACTTCGATACAGTGATCGGCGCCTCATCGCAATCCGGTGAGGCCCGCAAACATTTCGAAGGAAAACTCATGAGTAAAAAAGTCGCATACGTCACCGGGGGCATGGGGGGCATCGGAACAGCCATTTGCCAACGCCTGCACAAGGACGGTTTCACCGTCATCGCCGGCTGCGGTCCCACGCGGGACTACGGCAAGTGGTTGGCTGAACAGAAGGCCCAAGGCTTCGAATTCCACGCCTCCGTGGGCAATGTCGGGGACTGGCAGTCCACCGTCGAAGCCTTCGGCAAGGCCAAGGCCGAGCACGGCAGCATCGACGTGCTGGTCAACAACGCAGGCATCACCCGCGACCGCATGTTCCTCAAGATGACGCCCGAGGACTGGAGCTCGGTGATCGAGACCAACCTCAATAGCATGTTCAACGTCACCAAGCAGGTGGTGGGCGACATGGTGGAGAAGGGCTGGGGCCGGATCATCAACATCAGCTCGGTCAACGGCGCCAAGGGCCAGGCCGGGCAGACCAACTACTCGGCCGCGAAGGCAGGCATGCACGGCTTCACGATGGCGCTGGCGCAGGAGCTGGCCAGCAAGGGCGTGACGGTCAATACCGTGAGTCCAGGCTACATCGGCACGGACATGGTCAAGGCGATCCGACAGGAAGTGCTGGACAAGATCGTCGCCACCATTCCGGTCAAGCGTCTGGGCGAGCCGAGCGAGATTGCCTCCATCATTTCCTGGCTTGCGACGGACGAGGGCGGCTATTCCACCGGCGCCGATTTCTCGGTCAACGGCGGACTGCACATGCACTGATGCACTGAGCGAAAGCAGGCCGCGCGCCCGCACAGCAGGAAGGACCCGCCACGGCGGGTCTTCTTGTTTGCGCGGCCCATTGTCTCGGCGCCCCGGCGGTGGCGCACTGGCGGACCTGAGCCTTGGCTGACTCGTCCGGACAGGGATAAAGTGACGCCGGGCGCTTTTCTTCCAACTCTCAGTGGCGCCCCCCAAGGAGACCTCATGAGCGCCGCAGCATCCAACCTGCCCCCTTCGTCCGCCATACCTGGCCGCAAGCCCCCCCTCTATCGTTCCCTCTACGTGCAGGTGATCACCGCCGTGATCATCGGCGTGCTGCTGGGGCATTTCTACCCATCCGTCGGCGAGACGATGAAGCCGCTGGGCGATGCCTTCATCAAGCTGATCAAGATGCTGATCGCACCGATCATCTTCTGCACGGTGGTGGTCGGCATCGCCGGCATGGAAGACATGAAGAAGGTCGGCAAGACCGGTGGCCTGGCGCTGCTGTATTTCGAAGTGGTGAGCTCGATCGCGCTGGTGGTCGGATTGTTGCTGGTGAACCTCTTCAAGCCGGGCGCGGGCATGAACGTCGACCCGGCGTCGCTCGACACCAAGGCGCTGTCGGCCTATACCGGGCCCGGCAAGATGCAGGGCACGGTCGACTTCCTCATGAACGTCATCCCCAACACGGTCGTGGATGCCTTCGCCAAGGGGGAGATCCTGCAGGTGCTGCTGATCGCGGTGCTCTTCGGCTTTGCGCTGCACCGCTTCGGCGGGCGAGGCACGCTGGTGTTCGACGTGATCGAGAAGGGATCGCACGTGCTGTTCACCATCGTCGGCTACATCATGAAGCTGGCACCCATCGGCGCCTTCGGCGCAATGGCCTTCACCATTGGGAAGTACGGCATCGCCTCGCTCTTCTCGCTGGGCAAGCTGATGGGCGTGTTCTACCTGACCTGCCTGATCTTCATCTTCGTGGTTCTGGGGCTCATCGCCCGCTTTCACGGCTTCAGCATCTGGAAGTTCATCAAGTACATCAAGGAAGAGCTGCTGATCGTGCTGGGCACCTCGTCCTCCGAGTCGGTGCTGCCGCGCATGATGGAGAAGATGGAAAACCTGGGTGCGAAGAAGACCTGCGTCGGGCTGGTGATTCCGACGGGCTACTCCTTCAATCTCGACGGCACCTCGATCTATCTCACGATGGCCGCGGTCTTCATTGCCCAGGCCACCAATACGCCGATGACCTTCACGCAGGAGTTGACGCTGCTGGCCGTGCTGCTGCTGACGTCCAAGGGCGCGGCTGGCGTGACGGGCAGCGGCTTCATCGTGCTGGCGGCCACGCTGTCGGCTGTGGGGCATGTGCCGGTCGCGGGGCTGGCGCTGATCCTGGGCATCGACCGCTTCATGTCCGAGGCACGGGCGCTGACCAACCTTATCGGCAATGGCGTTGCCACCATCGTGGTCGCGAAGTGGACCGATGAACTGGACGAGGAGCGGCTGCATGCCGGTCTCAACAACGAGACCTGGGTCGAGGCGCAGGAGCCCGAGGAGATCGTCAACACCCGCACGGAAAAGATGGCCGGCTGAAGCGCTGGGGCTTCGTTCTTGCAGAATGCAAGGCGATGCCCCATAGCGTTTCACTCATCAACACCATCGCCGCCGGCCTCGGCCTGGCGCTTGTGCTCGGCTTTCTCGCGGCACGACTGCGCTTGCCCGCGCTGGTGGGCTACCTGCTCGCGGGCGTGATCATCGGGCCGTTCACGCCCGGCTTCGTGGCTGATGCCGGGATCGCGGCTCAGCTCGCCGAGATCGGCGTGATGCTGCTGATGTTCGGCGTCGGACTGCATTTCTCCCTGGATGACTTGCTGGCGGTTCGCAAGATCGCACTGCCGGGCGCGATCGTGCAGATGGTGGTGGCCACGCTCCTGGGCGGCGCGCTGGCGGCCTGGTGGGGCTGGAGCCTGGGCGGGGCGCTGGTCTTTGGCCTGGCGCTGTCGGTCGCGAGCACGGTGGTGCTGCTGCGCGCGTTGGAAAGCCTGGGCATCCTCGACTCCTTCACCGGGCGTATCGCGGTGGGCTGGCTTGTGGTGGAGGATCTGGCGATGGTGCTTGTGCTCGTCCTTCTGCCGCCATTGGCTGGCGCGATGGGCGGCAACGCGGCCGCACCCGACGCGCCGCCGCTCTGGCAGACGCTGGGCCTCACGCTGCTTCAGGTGGGCGGCTTCGTGGTGCTGATGCTGGTGGTGGGGCGGCGCTTCTTTCCGTGGGTGCTCTGGCAGGTCACCCGTACCGGTTCGCGCGAGCTGTTCACGCTGTGCGTGGTTGCGGCCGCGGTGAGCATTGCCTTTGCCTCGGCGGCGCTCTTCGGGGTGTCTTTCGCGCTGGGCGCATTCTTCGCCGGCATGGTGATGCGCGAGTCCGAGTTCAGCCACCGCGCCGCCCAGGAGTCGCTGCCGCTGCGCGACGCCTTCGCTGTGCTCTTCTTCGTCTCCGTGGGCATGCTTTTCAATCCGATGGTGCTCGTCGAGCGGCCGCTGCAGGTGCTGGCGGTGGTGCTGGTGATCGTCGTGGGCAAGTCGGTCGCGGCGTGCGCGCTGGTGCTCCTGTTCCGCTACCCGTTAGGCACCGCGCTCACCGTCAGCGCAAGCCTTGCGCAGATCGGCGAGTTCTCCTTCATCCTGGCCGGGCTGGGCGCATCGCTCGGGCTGCTGCCGGTGGAGGGGCAGAGCCTGCTGCTCGCTGGGGCCTTGATCTCGATTGCCACCAATCCCTTGTGGTTCAGCCTGATCGCGCCCCTGCAGCGATGGCTGCATGCCCATTCGGCCTTCGCGCGCGGGCTGGAACAGCGCGACGATCCGTTGGCCGAACTGCCGATGAGCACCGAAGCGCGCTATCTTTCGCGGCAAGTGGTGCTGGTAGGCCATGGCCGAGTGGGGCGGCGGATCGCGGCGGCGCTGGTGGCGCACGACATCCCTTTCGTGGTCGTCGAGCAGAACAGGGAGTTGGTCGAGAAGCTGCGCGCCGAGGGCAAGGCGGCTGTGTGGGGCGATGCGGTGGAAGCGGCCGTTCTCATCCAGGCGCATATCGCCCGCGCGCGCGTACTGGTGGTGGCGACCTCCGACGCGATCGACGTGCGTCAGATGATCCAGACGGCGCGGACGCTGAACCCGGCCATCGATACCGTGATCCGCAGTCACAACGAGGACGAGGCACGCCTGCTGACGCAGGAGATCTCTGCCACCGTGTGCCTCGGCGAGCACGAACTTGCGCAGGCGATGGCCCGCGCCGTGCTCAAGCACGCGGCCTGAGCGCCTCCCGACTCAGAGGTCTTCGATCACCAGCGTCCGGTAGCGCTGCGCGATCGAATATTTGACCTTGCGCACCTCCTTCATCATCCGCTCGGCGGCCTCCTCGTTCTTGGTCTTCACCAGGAGACCGGTATGGCCTTCGCGAGCCAGCTTGGTGTAGGCGCGCACGGTGGCGCCCTCGGTGCCAGCGGAAGGCATGGGGAGGTCGGCGTCGCGAACCGTCGGTGCGATCTGCGACAGGATGGTCTCCGGGGGGATCAGGTACACCTCGTCGCCCGCGAAGCCGTTTTCGAGCAACTGGTGGCCCACGCGGCTGGCGTCCTCGGCGCTCGGGAACATGACCATCGAGTGGCCGGTGGGGTAGAAGGCGCCGCCCAGCGTTGCGCACATGTGTCCGTCGAGCGTGAAGTGTTTCATGACTCCCTCCTGGTTCCGGGTTTGAGATGCCACAACCGTAGGCCGCGCCCAGCAGGAAGGTTGTAGGAAAAACGTGAATTGGAATGTGCAGATTGCGCAGTTTTTCGCTATTGGCACGGTTCCCGTCCCTTTCGCCAATTGCCGTCTGTCACATCCGGGATGAACCGTGAAATTGTGACTAGGCGTAATACGAAGGACTGCATACGATCCTTTCCGTGTACTCGATCACTCCTTCCTAACCCCATGTCCCAATTGCGGAATATCGCGCTGACCGTCCACGAACTCGAAGAAGGCGAGTTCTATTGGGTGTTGCTGGAAGCGACGGATTACGCAATGGAGGAGGCGCTCCCCTACCTCCCCATCGAGGCATCGGCCGACCCCTACTCGACCTATGCCAATGCATTGGTGGCCGGCGTGGCGGCGATCCGGAAAATGTTTGGAAAGGACGGTCCGCGCGCCTGAGGCGGGCCCTTCGACCTGGAATGACCATGCGGAAACTTGTAGCGGCCATCGCCGCGGCGACGGTGGGACTGGGCCTGATCGGCTGGTTCTACCGTCCGACGACTTCGGCTGATTGGGCCGCGTGGATCCAGACGGTCGGCGTGCTGGCCGCGATCGCGTACGCGGTCCGCTTGCAGAAGATTTCCGCCGCGCAGACACACCGGCAAGGCAAGCAGGTGGCGGCGATCTTCGCGAACAACATGCACTGGGTCTTCCGCGAGCTGGACGATGCCTGCGTCAAGCGCAGCTGGCCTGACTACGCCGTGCACCGCCGCATCCTCGGCGAGATTCTGACCCAGGGTCGCGAGGTGACGCTGCAGTTGCTGGACGGCCGCTCGCTGGCGATGGTGAGCAGCCTGCGCACCATCGCCGTCGAGGCGCTGGAACTGACCGAAGGCCACACGGCCTCCGGCAACTGGATGAAGCTTCAGCTGTATTTCGATCGGCGTTTGCCGAGCATTTCGGCCTGGCTCTCCGCCACCGGCAATCCGCCGGAGAGCAGCGGCCCGACCGACTATGCCGGCTTGCGGACCTCGTTCGGCCAGATGGGCAATCTCTAGCTGGCGAAGGCCGAGCGCAGGGCCATGTACAGGCTCTGGAAGCGTGCGTACCGGCTCTGGCAGATCTCGCGGCATGACGTGTCCGGCATGAAGCGCTGTCGCACCTGGGGACGCCGACAAACCTCCGCTTCCGTGCCACCGTCGGCTAGCCAGGCCAGCCGCGCCGCGCCGAGCGCGCCGCCGGCTTCGCCGCCTTCGGAGAGGGCGAGCGGCACTTCGAGAATGTCCGCAAGCAACTGCGCCCACCACGCGCTGCGCGCACCGCCGCCGACCAGGACCAGGTCGCCCGCGGGCGCCGCCAGCGTATGCAGGCCGTCGCGCAGCCCGTAGCTCACGCCTTCCGCCACGGCATAGGCGATGTCGGCCGGGCCGTGGCCATGTGTCAGGCCGAAGAGCACGCCCTGCGCCGAGGCATCGTTGTGCGGTGAGCGTTCGCCCGAAAGATAGGGCAGGAAAAGCGGCGCCCGGCGGCGCTCCTCGGCATCGAGCGTGGACGCGGCGGCCAGCAGCGCGGCTTCGTCGCCCAGGCCGAAGCCCCGCGCCGCCCAGCTGACCGCGCTGGATGCCGAAAGCATCACCGACATTTGATGCCAGCGGCGGGGCAGGGCGTGGCAGAAGGCGTGGACCGCGCGCTCCGGTCTCGGCTCGAAGCGCTCGCCGCACACGAAGATGACGCCTGAGGTGCCGAGCGACACGAAGCCCTGGCCCGTGGCAACGAGTCCCATGCCGACAGCGCTGGCCGCGTTGTCGCCGCCACCGCCGGCGATCGGTATGCCCGGTTTCAGGCCCCAGCGTCGCGCCAGCCCGGCGGTCAGCCGTCCTGCCATTTCGCTGCCTTCGACCAGCCGCGGCATCCGCGAGCGCGCGAGGCCGCAGGCCGCGAGCAGTTCGTCCGACCAGTCCCGCGCGCCTACGTCCAGCCACAGCGTGCCTGAGGCGTCGGACATGTCGCTCGCCATCTCGCCGCTCAGCATGAAGCGAAGCCAATCCTTCGGCAGTAGCACGTGGGCGATGCGGGCAAAGAGTTCGGGTTCGTGCGCGCGCATCCAGAGGAGCTTCGGCGCGGTGAAGCCGGGCATCGCAAGGTTGCCCGTGATCGCTGACAGCCGAGGCACGCGGGCGGAGAGTTCGGCGCACTGCGCCGCGCTGCGGCCGTCGTTCCAGAGGATGGCGGGGCGCAGCACTTCGCCCGCGGCATCCAGTGCGACCGCGCCGTGCATCTGGCCCGACAGCCCGATGGCGCGTACTTCGGCGAGCGCCGGGCCGCTCGTGCGCCCGAGCGCCGCCATGACTGCTTCGACCGCGTCCCACCACTGCGCGGGTGCTTGCTCGGACCACAGCGGCGCCGGCCGGCTCACGGTCAGCGCATGCCGCGCGACATCCACGATGCGGTGGTCATCCGCCAGCAGAAGCGCCTTCAGTTCCGACGTGCCCAGATCGAGTCCGAGGTACATGGCCTCAGGCGGCGGTGCCGAAGCGGCTGTCGCTCTGCCGCCGGAATTCCGTGGGCGTCATGCCCTTGATCTCCAGAAAGCGGCGGTTGAAGTTCGCAACGTTGTTGAAGCCGACCTGGTAGCAGATGTCCGTCACGTAGTGGTCCGTCTGCATCAGCAGGTGGCAGGCGCTGTTGATGCGCACACGGTTCACGAAGTCCGTGAAGCTGTTGCCGGTGGAGCGCTTGAAGAAGCGGCTGAAGCGGCTTTCGCTCATGCCCAGTTCGGCGGCGATGTCGGACATGACGATCGGGTCCGACAGGTTCGCGGTGATGCGGTTGACGATGGCATTGATCTGGTCGACCTCGGCATCGCCCTCGACGCCCTGCATCTGAACGTTGGAAAGGAGCCGGTAGTCCGTGCATTGCGCCAGGTCGGCCAGGTAGTCGAGGAAGACGGCCAGCCGGCGCAGTCCGTGGGCTGCCTTGACCGCGTCCCAGTGGGCCATCGCCCGCTCCGCGAGGCCGAAGAATTCGATGCCATGGCGCGCGCGTTCCAGCAGGTGCATTGCGTCGCGCAACTCTGGGATTTCCGAGGCGGCACGCTCGATGGGCTCGTGGCGGAACTGGATCACGCGGTCGCGCCCCGCGCAGCCGCCCTCGGGCACGTCCAGCGAGATCCAGTTGTGCGGCAGGCGCGGGCCGCACAGTACCAGGTGGCCGGGCTGGAACGGGCCGATCCAGTCACCGATGAAGGCCTTGCCCGAAGTCTCGGTGATGAGGTGCAGCTCGTATTCCTCGTGGAAATGCCAGCGCACCAGCGGGCTCGGAAATCCGTGCGCGAGACAGCGCACCAGGCCGGTTTCTTCCGGCGTCTCGTAACCCAGCGAGGGCGAGCGCGTGATGTCGCGCTCCAGCTCGGGCTGCCGCTGGCGGGGGAGGTGGCGTTGGCGCACCGATGTCATGACAGGATCCTTCCCACGGACTTCAGCTCATGACGTTACCACCGTCGACATTGAGCGTCTGCGCGGTGATGTAGCGTGCCTCGTTACTGGCCAGGAACACGGCGGCGCCAGCGATGTCGCCGGGCGTGCCCATGCGGCCGAGCGGCACCTCGAGGCCCACGCGGCGCTTCTTCTCGCCCGGGGGAAGTCCTTCGTACTTCGCGAACAGCGAATCGACGTGGGCCCACATCGGCGTGTCGACCACACCCGGCGAGATACCGTTGACGCGGATGCCGTGCGGTGCCATGGCAAGCGCGGCGCTCTGGGTGTAGCTGATGACGGCCGCCTTGGTCGCGCAGTAGTGTGACACCAGGGCCTCGCCGCGCCGCCCGGCCTGCGAGGCCATGTTGATGACCGAGCCGCCCTGCACGCCCGCGTCGATCATGTGCCGAAGCACGCGCTGCATGACGAAGAACATGCCCTTGACGTTGACTGCGAAGAGCTGGTCGAAGGAGGCCTCGTCGCTTTCCAGCAAGGGCGCCATGTCGAAGAGTGCCGCGTTGTTGACCAGCGTGTGGATCGGTCCGTTCGTGGCTTGCGCGGCATCGACCGCGCGCGCGATCGACGGGATGTCCGTGACATCCGCGGGCTGGTAGGCCACTCGTCCGGGATGGCGCTGCTGCAGTTGCATGACGCCCGCGGATGGCTGTTGCGCGATGTCGACCAGCGTGCAAAGCGCTTCCTCCGCCAGGCAGGCCTCCGCGATTGCCAAGCCGATGCCTCCGCCAGCACCGGTCACGAGAACGTGGCGTTGCGCTAGACGGGCGCTCATGGCTGCACGCCTTCGACGAACAGGCGAACGCGCTCGCTGGCGCGCGCCACGGCGTCGACGAGCCGTGCCTCGCCGGCGGCGCTGCCCCAGAGCGATGCGTTCCGGCAGAGCGCGGCGACCGGGTCGGCGGCGTCGCAGATCGCGTGCGCGACGCTCTCGTCCATGCCCTGATCCTGGTAGGCGAAGGGTAGGGCGCCGCGGTGCCAGCGCCGCAGGAAGGCCAGGAAAAGCGCAGGCAGCATCGCCACGCTCTCGATGTCCTCGCCGCGCGCGAGCCGCTCGCGCACGGTCGGTGCGATGAAGCCCGGGATCTTCGAGAAGCCGTCCATCGCCACGCGCTGGTTGGTGTCGCGAAGGGCGGGGTTGCCGAAGCGTTCGAGCACGACGTCGCGGTAGGCGGGGAGGTCGACCGGGCTCGGCTCGCCCGGCTGGTCCAGGCAGGGGATCACGTCGTCGGTGACGTAGTCGTAAGCCATGCGGTGGATCTGCGGGTCCTGCGTGCCTTCGTGGATGAAGTCGAGCCCGATCAGCGTGCCGGCCCAGGCGATGCAACTATGGCTCGCGTTGAGGATGCGAATCTTCGCCTCCTCGTAGGGCCGCACCGAGTCGACCAGTTGCACGCCGACGCGTCCCCAGTCGGGCCGCCCCTGGATGAAGTCATCCTCGATCACCCACTGGATGAAGCTCTCGCCGGTCACTGGCGCCCTGTCGTCCCAGCCCGTGGCGGCGAGCACGCGCTGGCGCAACTCCGGCGGCGGCCGGGGCGTGATGCGGTCGACCATGGCGTTCGGGCTGGTCGTGTTCACGCGGACCCATTCGAGCAGATCGCGTTCTCCCGCGCGTTCGATGAACTCCAGCAGGCCCTTGCGGAAGCGCTCGCCGTTGTGGCGCAGGTTGTCGCAATTCAGGAGTGTCACGGGGCCGGCGTCGGCGGCGCGGCGTGAGCGCAGGATGGCACAGAGGGCACCGTAGATCGTTGCTCCGGCGGCGCCATGGTGCGCGCGTGCGAGATCCCTTGCGAGATCAGGCGCCGAGGTGTCGAGCCGGTCCGCGGGGTCCAGGTAGTAGCCGGCCTCGGTCACGGTAAAGGAGATCACGCGCGTCAGCGGATCCGCGCCGCGCGCGATCACCGCTGCCAGTGTGGCTTCGTAGGGCAGCACTTCGCGGATCGACTCGATGCGTTGGTAGCGGAACGCGCCTGCGGGCGACACCGTCTCCAGCGTGTAGCGCCCGCCCTGCGCGTGCAGCGCGGCTTCCACGTCGGCCATGTCGGGCCGCAGGTTCGCGCCAATGATCGACCAGCGGGCGTCGCCGGCATCGATCAGCGCCTGCATGTACACCGCCTGGTGGGCGCGGTGGAAGGAGCCGAGCCCGAGGTGCAGCATCACGAGGCCGGGGGAGGTGGAGGAGGCCATGGAATAAAAAGGCTTGTGCGGGGCTCAGGCAGCGACCGCGCGGCCTTCCCGGTTGAAGAAGTGGAGGACCGAGGGATCGAGCTCGACGCTTACCGCGTCGCCGGCGCGCAGCGCGGTGCGGTCGTTCTGCCGGGCCACCAGCTGAACACCATCGACGTCGATGTGGATCAGCGTATCGGAGCCCAGCGCCTCGACGAGTTCGACGCGGGCCGGCGCCCCGGTGCCCTGTGCGGGGCGCACGCGCAGGGCTTCCGGGCGCATGCCGAGGAAGCCATCGGCGGGCACGCGGCCACCCGTCTGTGCCGAGAAGCTCGGGATTGCGCGGGCGGCCACCATGTTCATGGAAGGCATTCCGATGAACTGCGCGACGAACTGGTTGGCCGGGTGGTCGTAGAGCTCCATCGGGGTGCCGACCTGCTCGATCAGTCCGTCGCGTAGCACCACCACGCGGTCAGCCAGCGTCATCGCCTCCACCTGGTCATGCGTCACGTAGATGCTGGTCGCGCCGAGTGCGCGGTGCAGCTTGTGAATCTCGACACGGGTGTTGCCGCGCAGCGCGGCGTCCAGGTTGGAGAGCGGCTCATCGAAGAGGAATACCTTTGGCGCCCGCACGATGGCACGTCCGATCGCCACCCGCTGCCGCTGGCCGCCGGAGAGTTCCTTCGGCGTGCGGCTCAGGTACTGCGTGAGGTTGAGCGTCTTCGCCGCGTACTCGACCTTGGTCTTGATCACGTCCTTCGACACCTTGGCGAGCTTGAGCGCGAACGACATGTTGTCGTACACGCTCATGTGCGGATAGAGCGCGTAGCTCTGGAACACCATCGCCAGGTCGCGCTTGCCCGAGGCCGTGTGGGTGATGTCCTTGCCGTCGAGCGACAGCTTGCCGCTGGTGATGGGTTCGAGCCCGGCAATGAGGCGCAGCAGCGTGGACTTGCCGCAGCCGGAGGGGCCGACGAAGACGATGAACTCGCCCTTGTCGATCTCCAGGTTCACGCCCTTGATGATGTGGGCGTCGCCGAAGCTCTTCTGGATGTTGTCGAGTTGCAGATAGGCCATGGGTTGCTCCTGTGCTTCTTCTTTGCTTCTTACTTCACGGCGCCGAAGGTCAGGCCTTGGACGAGTTGCTTCTGGCTGAACCAGCCGAACACGACGATGGGCGCGATGGCCATCAGCGAGGCGGCGGAGAGCTTGGCCCAGAACAGGCCTTCGGGGCTCGAGTACGAGGCGATCAAGGTGGCCAGCGTGCCGGCTTTGGCGGAGCTCAGGTTGAGCGCCCAGAACGCCTCGTTCCAGCTCAGCACCAGGCACAACAGGCCGGTCGAGGCGAGCCCGCCGATGGACAAGGGCAGCACCACATTGACGAATTCCGTCCAGAGGTTGGCGCCGTCCATTCGCGCGGCTTCCAGGATCTCGGGCGGGATGTCCTTGTAGCTCGTGTAGAGCATCCACACCATGATCGGCAGGTTGGACAACGTGAAGACGATGGTCAGCGCGGTCTTCGTGTCCAGCAGGCCGGCAGTCTGCGCGAGCACGTAGATCGGCACCAGCGCACCCACCGCCGGCATCATCTTGGTGGAGAGCATCCACATCAGGATGTCGCGCGTGCGCCGGGTGCGGAAGAAAGCCATGGAGTACGCGGCCGGCGCGGCGATCAGCAGGCCGATGATGGTGGAGCCGACGCTCGTGATGAGCGAGTTCTTCGCGTACAGCAGATAGTCGCTGCGCCGCTGCACTTCGGTGAAGTTGTCCAGCGTGGGCTCGAAGATGAAGAGCGGCGGCACGTGGATGGCCTGCAATTCCGTCTTGAAGGAGGTCAGCACCAGCCAGCCGAGCGGGAAGAAGAGCAGCAGCGTGACGGCCCACGCGCCGATGGTGCGCAGCGTGGTGACGAGGAGGGTGGGTGGCATGCGGTGCTCCTCAGTCGAGGTTCTTGCCGATGATGCGGATCAGGAATGCCGCGACGATGTTGGCCAGGATCACCGCGAAGAGGGCACCCGCCGAGGCCACGCCCACGTCGAAGTTCATCAGCGACTGCTTGAAGATCATGTAGGTGAGGTTGGTGCTTTCGTTGCCCGGCCCGCCGTTGGTCGTGATGGCGATTTCGGCGAAGACGGAGAGCAGGAAGATCATCTCGATCATGATCACCACCGCCATCGGCCGGCCGAGGTGGGGCAGGGTGAGGTAGGCGAAACGCTGCACGGCGCTCGCGCCGTCCATGCGGGCGGCTTCCATCTGTTCGCGGTCCAGCGACTGCAGCGAGGTGATGAAGATCAGGCAGGCGAAGGGCAGCCACTGCCAGGCCACCATGATGATCACCGACAGCAGCGGCACGTCCGTCAGCCAGTCGATCGGCTCCGCGCCGAAGAAGCGCCACAGGTCCGCGAGCACGCCGTAGATGGGGTTCATCATCATGTGCTTCCACAGCAGCGCGTT
>CBIHOG010000056.1:0-30946 GCA_966211435.1 uncultured Variovorax sp.
GTCGACAAGGTGCGCCCGCCCTACAACATCAGCGTGCTCAACTGCGAGTGCGCGCTCTTCGCCCTGGAGCATGCGGAGGTGTTCGACCGCCAGGCGGCGGACATCCGCGCCGGGCGCGCGCGCATCTTCGAGGGGCTTGCCCGGATGCGAGCCGTGAAGAGTTGGCCCAGCGAGGCGAACATGATCCTCGTGCGTGTGCCCGACGCGACAAAGACCTTCGAGGGCATGAAGGCTAGCGGGGTGCTGATCAAGAACGTTTCTAAAATGCACCCGTTGCTGGCGAACTGCCTGCGCCTGACCGTCGGGACCGCCGACGAGAATGTGCGGATGCTCGCGGCACTCGAAGCCTCACTATGAACACCCCCTTGGCACCCGAAGCAGTGGTCGCGGCCGGCGCGCGAACGGCATCCGTCACCCGCAACACGGCCGAAACGAAGATCACGGTCCGCGTCGACCTCGACGGCACGGGCCGCGCCAGCCTGTCGACCGGCATCGGCTTCTTCGACCACATGCTCGACCAGATCGCGCGCCACGGTCTGATCGATCTCGACATCGACTGCAAGGGCGACCTGCACATCGACGGCCACCACACGGTGGAGGACGTCGGCATCACCCTCGGCCAGGCAGTCGCCAAGGCCGTCGGCGACAAGAAAGGCATCCGCCGCTACGGCCATGCCTACGTGCCGCTGGACGAGGCGCTCAGCCGCGTCGTGGTCGATTTTTCCGGCCGGCCTGGCCTCGTGATGGACGTGCCCTTCACCAGCGGCATGATCGGCACCTTCGACAGCCAGCTCACCTACGAATTCTTCCAGGGCTTCGTGAACCACGCCTTCGTCACCCTGCACATCGACAATCTCAAGGGCGTCAACGCGCACCACCAGTGCGAGACGGTGTTCAAGGCCTTCGCCCGCGCGCTGCGCGCCGCACTGGAACTCGACCCGCGCTCGGCCGGCGTCATTCCCTCGACGAAGGGCTCGCTCTGATCCAAAACACTGTTGCCGTCGTCGACTACGGCATGGGCAACCTGCGCTCGGTTTCGCAGGCCGTCCAGCACGCCGCCGACCAGGTCGGGGTGGAGGTGTTCGTCACCGCCGACCCCGATGTGGTGCGCCGCGCCACCCGCGTGGTGCTGCCGGGGCAGGGCGCCATGCCCGATTGCATGCGCGAACTGCGCGATTCCGGGCTCCTGGAATCCGTGCTCGAGGCGGCCGCCATCAAGCCGCTGTTCGGCGTGTGCGTCGGCATGCAGATGCTGCTGTCGCGCAGCGACGAGGGCCCCAGCGAGGGCCTCGGCCTGATCTCCGGCCAGGTCGTCAAGTTCGATCTCGAAGGCCGCCTGCAGCCCGACGGCAGCCGCTACAAGGTGCCCCAGATGGGGTGGAACCAGGTCCAGCAGGCGCAGCCGCATCCGATCTGGGCGGGAGTACCGGATCTGAGCTATTTCTATTTCGTGCACAGCTTCTATGCGAAGCCGGACGACAGCCGCCACAGCGTTGGGGAGGCGGATTACGGCGCGCGCTTTACCGCCGCCGTTGCACGCGATAATATTTTTGCGACCCAGTTCCATCCCGAGAAGAGCGCGGACCATGGGTTGCAGCTCTATCGAAACTTCCTCCACTGGAATCCCTGAAGCGCAAACCGAGACGCTTCGACGCCTGTCCACGCCATCCCGCACCATGCTCCTCATTCCTGCCATCGACCTCAAAGACGGCCACTGCGTTCGCCTGAAGCAGGGCGACATGGACCAGTCCACCATCTTCAGCGAAGACCCGGCCGCCATGGCTCGCCGGTGGCTGGAAGCCGGCGCGCGCAGGCTGCACCTGGTCGATCTGAACGGCGCCTTTGCTGGCAAGCCGCAGAACCATGCGGCAATCAAGGCCATCCTGCGGGAGGTCGGCGACGACATTCCGGTGCAGCTTGGCGGCGGCATCCGCGACCTCGACACCATCGAGCGCTACATCGACGACGGGCTGCGCTACGTGATCATCGGCACCGCGGCGGTGAAGAATCCGGGTTTCCTCAAGGACGCCTGCAGCGCCTTCGGCGGCCACATCATCGTGGGCCTGGACGCGAAGGACGGCAAGGTCGCCACCGATGGCTGGAGCAAGCTCACGGGCCATGAGGTCGCGGACCTGGGCAAGAAGTTCGAGGACTACGGTGTCGAATCGATCATCTATACCGACATCGGGCGCGATGGCATGCTGTCCGGCATCAACATCGAGGCCACGGTCAAGCTGGCGCAGGCGCTCAGCATCCCTGTGATCGCCTCTGGCGGGCTCTCGAACATGGCGGACATCGACCAGCTCTGCGCGGTCGAATCCGACGGCATCGAGGGCGTGATCTGCGGGCGCGCGATCTACTCCGGGGACCTCGATTTCACGGCGGCCCAGGCCCGCGCCGATGAGTTGGCCGACGCGGCCTGATCCTGTCTCCGTTCCGGGCGTGCTGTCCGCCCTCGCCATCGCCAACTACCGCTCGCTGCGGCAACTCACGGTGCCGCTCGGCCGTTTGACGGTCGTCACGGGCCCGAATGGCAGCGGCAAGTCCAGCGTCTACAAGGCCATGCGCCTGCTGGCCGACACGGCCCACGGTGGTGTGATCCGCTCGCTGGTGCGCGAAGGCGGGCTTTCTTCCACCCTCTGGGCTGGCCCGGAGCGCTACTCGGCCGCCATGCTGCGCGGCGAGGAGCCCGTCCAGGGGACGGTGCGCAACGAGCCGGTGAACCTGCGGCTCGGATTCGCAGGCAACAGCCACGACGAGTTCGGCTACGCCATCGACATCGGCCTGCCCCCGCCGCGCACCACGGCTTTCGGGCGCGACCCCGAAATCAAGCGCGAGGCGATCTGGAGCGGTCCTGTACTGCGGCCGGCGACGCAACTGGTGGATCGAAAGGGCCCATCGCTCAGGACGCGGGGCGACGGCAGCGGCTGGGCACCGGTCGGCCGGCCTATCCCGGTCTTCGCGAGCATGATGACCGAGTACGCCGACCCGCGCGGCGCTCCGGAGATGCTCACGCTGCGCGAGCAGATTCGCTCCTGGCGCTTCTACGATCATTTCCGCTCCGACGCCCGGGCGCCGGCCCGGCAGCCCCGACTGGGCACCTACACGCCAGTGCTGGCGGACGACGGGGCGGACGTCGCCGCCGCACTCCAGACCATCCGCGAGATCGGGGATGTCGCCGCGCTGGACCGCGCGGTGGACGACGCCTTTCCGGGCGCGCGAATCGAGATCGCCTTCGGCGAAGATGGCCGCTTCGAGACCCTGATGCACCAGAACGGGCTGCTGCGCCCGCTGACCGCTGCGGAACTGTCCGACGGCACGCTGCGGTACCTGCTGTGGATCGCCGCCTTGCTCACGCCGCGTCCGCCGGCGCTGATGGTGCTGAACGAGCCCGAAACCAGCCTGCATCCCGATCTGCTGCCGGCCCTGGGCCGTCTCATCGCGGAATGCGCGCAGGGGAGCCAGGTCATCGTGGTGTCGCACGCGGCAAGGCTGATCGCGGCGCTGGAAGAGGCAGCTACCACGACGGAACTCCAATCCGTGGTGCTGGAGAAGAGGTTGGGCGAGACCTGCATCGCCAACCTGGACACGAGCGAGATTCCGCCGTGGCATTGGCCGGCACGGTAGCGGCGCGCGCATCGTGTAAACCTAGAATCCAGCCATGTCCGTCAAAGCCCTCGAATTCCGCGGCCAACCCGCGCTGCGCTTAGCCCTGCCGGCCGGCGACAGTTGCACGGTCGCCCTGCATGGCGGCCACGTGCTGTCGTGGACCACGGCCGATGGCGTCGAGCGGCTCTACCTGAGTCCCGATGCCGTCTTCGACGGCCAGGGCGCGATCCGCGGCGGCGTGCCGATCTGCTGGCCGCAATTCAACACGCGGGGCTCGTTGCCGAAGCACGGCTTCGCACGCAACATGGCGTGGCGGGCCGAGAACGGGGAGAGCAAGGACGGCACGCTCGTGCTTTCGCTGCATGACGACGACGCGACGCGGGCGCTCTGGCCGCACGGCTTCCGCCTGCGTCTCGCGGTGACGCTTGCACGCCATTCCTTGCGCGTGGCGCTGACGGTGGACAACACCGGCAGCGGCCCCTGGTCCTTCGCCACCGCGCTTCACAGTTACCTCCGCGCGGACGATGCGACCCTCGCCCGGCTCGAGGGCCTGCAGGGCGCGAACCGCTGGGATGCGGTGCGCGACGACCGGCATGTCGAAGTGGCGCCGGCGCTGGCTTTCGGCGCCGAGTTCGACAGTGTCTATGCAGCGCCCGCCAAGCCCCTGCGGCTGGTCCAACCCTCGGGCACGCTGGAGATCGCCCAAAGCGCGAGCTGCACCGAAACGGTGGTGTGGAATCCCGGCCCTGTCCTGAGCGCGAAGCTGGCGGACATGCCCGACGACGGCTGGCGGCACATGCTCTGTGTCGAGGCCGCGCGCATCGACGAGCCCGTCATGCTGGCCGCAGGCGCGAGCTGGCACGGCTGGCAGCAGCTCACCATCCACTGATTCCTCGCCCCAGCCCATCGAATCCATGCTTGCCAAACGAATCATTCCCTGCCTCGACGTGACGGGAGGCCGCGTCGTGAAGGGCGTCAACTTCGTCGAACTGCGCGACGCGGGCGACCCGGTCGAGATCGCCGCGCGCTACAACGCGCAGGGCGCCGACGAATTGACCTTCCTGGACATCACCGCCACCAGCGATGGACGCGACCTGATCCTGCCGATCATCGAGGCGGTGGCTTCGCAGGTTTTCATCCCCCTCACGGTGGGCGGCGGCGTGCGCACGGTGGCGGATGTCCGGCGCCTGCTCAATGCGGGGGCCGACAAGACCAGCTTCAATTCGGCGGCGATCGCGAATCCGCGGGTGATCGAGGATGCTTCGCAGAAGTACGGTGCGCAGTGCATCGTGGTCGCGATCGACGCGAAGCGGCGCGGCGCGGAGGATGCCGAGACGCGCGGGGCGGGCTGGGATGTCTACAGCCATGGCGGCCGCAAGAACACAGGGCTGGACGCCATCGAATGGGCGCGTGAGATGACGCGCCGCGGCGCGGGCGAGATCCTCTTGACCAGCATGGACCGTGATGGGACCAAGAGCGGCTTCGACCTCGAACTCACGCGCGCGGTGTGTGATGCGGTCAGCGTGCCGGTCATCGCCTCGGGCGGCGTGGGCAGCCTGGCGCATCTGGCAGACGGCATCCAGATCGGCGGCGCGGACGCCGTCCTGGCGGCCAGCATCTTCCACTACGGTGAATTCACCGTCGGCGAGGCGAAGGCCCAGATGGCGGCACGCGGCATCCCCGTGCGTCTTTGAGTGCTTCGGCCGACCTTGCCCGAGCCGTCAGGCGAATCACCGACAATCCCCCGATGAAATGGCTTGATGAAGTGAAATGGGACGCGAACGGGCTGGTGCCCGTCATCGCGCAGGAGCAGGGCAGCAATGACATCCTCATGTTCGCCTGGATGAACCGCGAAGCGCTTGCCAAGACGGCGGAGCTAGGCCGTGCCGTGTACTTCAGCCGTTCGCGCGCCAAGCTCTGGTTCAAGGGCGAGGAGTCCGGCCACGTGCAGACGGTCCACGAGATCCGGATCGACTGTGACAACGACGTCGTGTTGCTCAAGGTCACCCAGCTCGGCCACGAACCGGGCATCGCCTGCCACACCGGTCGCCACAGCTGCTTCTTCAGCAAGTACGAGAACGGGCAATGGACCGTCACCGAGCCGGTCTTGAAAGACCCCGGATCGATCTACACATCGTCGCCAAGATGAGCACCGACGCCACCGAACGCAACGCCGAAGATGCACTCGCGCGCCTGGCCGCGGTGATCGAGAGCCGCCTGCCGGCGCATGGCGGCGACCCGGACAAGAGCTACGTCGCCCGCCTGCTGCACAAGGGGCCCGACGCCTTCCTCAAGAAGATCGGCGAGGAGGCCACCGAGGTGGTGATGGCCGCGAAGGATGCCGACCACGGCGGCGACCGCGCCAAGATCGTGAATGAGGTCGCCGACCTGTGGTTCCACAGCATGGTCGCGCTGGCGCACTATGGGCTGTCGCCGGCCGACGTGGTCGCCGAACTGGAGCGCCGCGAAGGTACCAGCGGGATCGAGGAAAAGGCCCTGCGCAAAGCGCAGGATCGCGAACTTTCCAACGACTGAGAGGACACCATGGCCAATGACATCGTGACCGTCGAGCCAAACGATTCGCTCAAGACCTGGGGCTGGGTCAGCTACGTCCTGCATCTGGTTGTGGCGGTGGGCGCCGTGCTGCCGGGCGCGCAGGCTTCCATCGCGCTCCTGCTGATCGCGCTGGTGATCGACCTGGTCAAGCGCGAGGAAGCGGCCGGTTCCTGGCAAGCCTCGCATTTCAGCTGGCGCATCCGCTCCGTGCTGTGGGCCGGGGTGCTCTATCTGGTCACCTCCTGGCTGTGGCTGCTGTTCGTCCTGCCCGGCTGGTTCGCCTGGGCGCTGATTTCAATCTGGTTCCTCTATCGCATCGTCAAGGGGATGGTGCGCATGAGCGCGGGCCGATCCATGGAGCCGACCCATGTCGTCTGATCCGAACTGCATCTTCTGCAAGATCATCGAGGGCAAGATTCCCTCGCGCAAGGTCTACGAGGATGAAGAACTTTTTGCCTTCCACGACATCGCACCCTGGGCGCCGGTGCATTTCATGGTTGTTCCGAAGCGGCATATCCCTTCGATGGCGCAGGTCACGCCCGAGGATGCGCCGTTGTTGGGCAAGATCATGACGCTGGCGCCGAAGCTGGCGGTGGAACAGGGTTGCAGGCCCTATCCCGACGGCGGCTTCCGGATCGTGGTCAATACGGGCGCCGAGGGCGGACAGGAGGTGCACCATCTCCACGTGCACGTCATGGGCGGGCCGCGGCCCTGGCTCAAGGGCTGACAAGGGTTGATATCCGCGCGGCCTGGAACCGACATCCACGGCGACTAAAATCGCCAACATTCTTCAGGAGTAATCCATGGGTTCACTTTCCATCTGGCACTGGCTGATCGTGCTGCTCGTCGTCGTGATGATCTTCGGCACCAAGAAGCTCCGCAACATGGGCTCTGACCTCGGCGGCGCCGTCAAGGGTTTCAAGGACGGCATGAAGGACGGCTCGGCTGGCGACACGCCCGCCACGCCCAATCCGCAGGTGACTGGCAACCCCTCGGCCGACAAGTCGACCATCGACGTCGAAGCGCGTCAGAAGTCCTAAGCCGCTTCCGTGATCGATCTCGGCATATCGAAACTGGCGCTGATCGGCGCGGTGGCGCTGATCGTGATCGGGCCGGAAAAGCTGCCGCGCGTCGCACGCACCGTCGGCACGCTGCTGGGCAAGGCGCAGCGCTACGTCAACGACGTCAAGGCCGAGGTCAACCGCTCGATGGATCTCGACGAGCTGCGCAAGATGAAGGACACGGTCCAGGAAGCTGCGCGAGACGTCGAGCACAGCATCCAGAGCGGCGCCAGCGACCTCGAGAAACAGTTTTCCGAGAGCGGCCAGACCCTGTCGGAACTGGCCGAGCCCACGCCCGCCTACCCCGAGTACAAGCATCCCCGCAAGAACTGGCGCCTGAAGCAGGGCGCGATGCCGCAGTGGTACAAGGCGCGCAACGGCGTTCGTACGCGTGCCCTTTCTGGCGCGGCGCGCGTGGCGCGCTACCGTCCCCACAAAATCAACTAGCCGCAACGTCGATCCGGTGGCGCGCAGCGCGCCCCGAACTCCCGCCCGCAGCGCCCCCACATGGCCGACTCTCCCGACAAGAACAAAGAAGACGAATTGGCTGGTACCGAGCAGCCTTTCGTCCAGCATCTGATGGAGCTGCGGGACCGGCTGCTCTATTGCGTCTACGGCCTCGTCATCGCCGGCGTGGTGCTGTCCATCTGGCCCGGCCCGAGTGGGCTGATCGACCTGATCGCGGTGCCCATCCGCGCCCACATGCCCCACGATGCGAAGCTGATCGCCGTGGGCGTGTTCTCGCCCTTCTTCGTTCCGCTGAAGGCGCTGGCGATGGCCGCGGTGCTCGCGACGCTGCCTTGGCTCATGTACCAGCTGTGGATGTTCGTGGCGCCAGGCCTCTACAGCCACGAGAAGAAGTTCGCGCTGCCGCTGATCATCTTCGGCAGCTTCCTCGCTTATTCGGGCATTGCCTTCGTCCAGTTCTTCGTGCTGGACAAGATGTTCGGCTTCATCCAGCGCTTCACGCCGGAGGCCGTGGCGGCCACGCCCGACATCGCGTCCTACGTCGAGGCCATCCTCTCGCTCTACCTGGCCTTCGGCGTGGCCTTCCAGGTGCCCATCGTCGTGATGCTGCTGGTGCGCTTCGAGATGGTCACGATCGAGAAGCTGCGCAGCTTCCGCGGCTATTTCGTCGTCCTCGCTTTCGTGGTCGCGGCGGTGCTGACGCCGCCCGACGTGGTGTCGCAATTGGCGTTGGCCATTCCGATGTGCCTTCTCTACGAAATCGGCATCGTCGCCGCGCGCTACTTCGTGAAGCACAGCAAGGCCCCGGACGAGAACGAGAGCGCGGACTCCGCGCAGTCTTGAGCGGCTACTCGGTTTCAGTCGGCGTGCGGCGGATCGGCGTCCTGGGGCGAAGGCCGGGCGTCACGTCCAGTTCCATCTTGTCGCTGCCGCGCTGAAGCGCGAAGCGTGCCGCATTGCCGGGCTTGAGTCCGGCCACGGCGGTCAGCAACTCCTGCACGTTGCCGACGTTCTTGTCGCCCACCCCCGTGATCACGTCGCCAGGGCGCACGCCGGCCTTGGCGGCGGGGCCGTTCTGCAGGACACCGGTGATGATCACGCCCGAGCGCGCCTTGACGCCGAAGGTCTCGGCCAGTTCCGGCGAGAGTTCGTTCGGCTCGACGCCGATCCACCCGCGTGTGACCTTGCCCTCCTTCACGATGTCCTCCAGGACCTGCTTGGCGGTCGAGACCGGGATGGCGAAGCCGATGCCCATGCTGCCGCCCGAACGGGAGTAGATGGCCGTGTTGATGCCTTCGAGGTTGCCGTTGACGTCGATCAGCGCGCCGCCGGAATTGCCCGGGTTGATGGCCGCGTCGGTCTGGATGAAGTTCTCGAAGGTGTTGATGCCCAGCTGGTTGCGGCCCAGCGCCGAGACGATGCCGCTGGTGACCGTCTGGCCGACGCCGAAGGGGTTGCCGATGGCCAGCACCTGGTCGCCGACCTGGAGCGAGTCGGAGTTGCCCAGCACGATGACCGGCAGCTTGTCGAGTTCGATCTTGAGCACGGCGAGGTCGGTGTCCGGGTCGGTGCCGATCACCTTGCCGCGCGCATGGCGGCTGTCGTTGAGCGTGACGTCGATCTCGTCGGCGCCCTCCACCACGTGGTTGTTGGTGAGGATGTAGCCGTCGGTGCTCACAATGACGCCGCTGCCGAGACCAACCTGGGGCTGATCGGCGCCCTGGTCGCCGAAGAAGAAGCGGAACCAGGGATCTTCGCTGCGCGGGTTGCGCCGGGCGGCCTTGCTGGTGTTGATGCTGACCACGGCTGGCGAGGCCTTCTTGGCGGCGGCGCTCAGGCTGCCGGGGGCGATCGGCGCCGGGCCGGTGGCCGGCGACTCGACGATCGAGACCACGCCGCCGAGCGAGGAGCGCTTGTTGATCCACTCGGGCTTGAGCGTCGCAACGACAAAGTAGGCCGCGAGCAGGATGGTCACGGCTTGGGCGAACAGCAGCCAGGTACGTTTCATGGGTTGGGTCGGGAGGAAGGGCGCGCTATCTCGGGCGCGAGCGTTGACAAGCGCGATTCTCCCTCAACCGCCGGCCCCCGCGGTCAAGGGGTATCCGGAGCTACCGCCGCCGTTGAGGGTGTCGGCGGCCTAAAATCACATGCTTTGCCGGGCGCTCCCAGAGAGGCTGCGCACCGATGGAAGCCATGACCGCACCTGCTCTCGCCGACGCTGCCCACGCGTCGTCCGGCCCCGCCCGCGCTCTCGACGCTCGCGACTACAAGACGCTCGCACTGTCCGCCCTCGGCGGCACGCTCGAGTTCTACGACTTCGTCATCTACGTTTTCTTCGCCACCGTGCTCGGCGGGCTGTTCTTCCCGCCGCAGATGCCTGACTGGTTGCGGCAGCTGCAAACCTTCGGCATCTTCGCCGCCGGCTATCTCGCGCGGCCACTCGGCGGCATCGTGATCGCCCATTTCGGCGACCTTCTGGGGCGCAAGCGCATGTTCTCGCTGTCGATCTTCCTGATGGCCGCACCCACGCTGCTGATCGGGCTGTTGCCGACCTACGCCAGCATCGGCGTGGCGGCGCCGTTGTTGCTGCTGCTGATGCGCGTGCTGCAAGGCGCGGCGATTGGCGGGGAGATGCCGGGCGCCTGGGTCTTCGTCGCGGAGCATGTGCCGGCGCCGCGCTACGGCTTCGGCGTGGGCCTGCTGACCTCCGGCATCACGGGCGGCATCCTGCTTGGCTCGCTGATCGCCGTCTGGATCAACACCACCTACGCGCCCGCCGAGGTCAGCGACTTCGCCTGGCGCATTCCCTTCATCCTGGGCGGCGTGTTCGGGCTGGTGTCGGTGTATCTGCGCGGCTTCCTGCGCGAGACGCCGGTCTTCCAGGAGCTTGCGGATCGCCGGGCCACCGCTCGCGAACTGCCGCTCAAGACCATCCTGCGAGACCACCGCGGCCCCATTGTGTTCGTGGCGCTGCTCACCTGGGTGCTGTCGGCCGCGATCGTCGTCGTAGTGCTCTTCACGCCGACCTATCTGCAGAAGGTGCACCACGTCCCCGCCGCGCTGGCACTGGAAGCCAATGCGGTGGCGACGCTGACGCTGACGCTGGGCTGCGTGCTGGTTGGCTGGGCCAGCGACCGGATCGGGACGCGGGCCGTGATGCTGATCGGGTGGAGCGGCTTGATCGCCAGCACCTACCTGTTCTACACGGGACTGCCGGGGACCTCGTCGTCCCTTCTGTGGCACTACGGCCTGGTGGGCCTTTTTGTCGGCACCATCGCGATCGTGCCGATCGCGTCGGTGCGTGCCTTTCCGGCGCCGGTGCGCTTTTCGGGCCTTTCCTTCGCGTACAACATGTCGTATGCGATCTTCGGCGGCCTGACGCCCGTGATCCTCACGCTCTGGCTGCAGAAAGACGTGATGGCGCCCGCGCACTATGTCGCCGCGCTGGGGGTGCTCGGCTTGCTGTTGGCCCTGGTGCCGTTCGCCCGGCGTGGACATGCCATGCGCGCCGCGCCGACCGGGGCCACAATGGCGCGATGAGCACGACCCCCCACGAACTCCTGCACGCGTTCGACCTGCTGCTCGCACCCGGACGTTTCAAGGACTACGGGCCCAACGGCTTGCAAGTCGAAGGCCGCACGACTGTGCGCAAGATTGTTTCCGGCGTGACGGCGAGCCGCGCGCTGATCGAGGCAGCCATCCGGGCGGAGGCGGATGCGATCTTCGTCCACCACGGCCTGTTCTGGCGCGGCCAGGACGGTTGCGTGACGGGCTGGATGAAGCAGCGTCTTGGCCTGCTGCTGGGCGACGACGTCAGCCTCTTTGCCTACCACCTGCCTCTGGATGCACACCCCGAACTTGGCAACAACGCGCAGCTCGGTCTGCGGCTCGGGCTGGTCGCGCACACGGGTTCGGCCGGACGATTCGGCGAGCAGGAACTGGGCTTCCTGGGCGCGCGCGAGAACGGCGAACCGTTCGACAATGCGAAGGCGCTGGCGAGCCACGCGGAGAAAGTGCTGGGCCGCGCGGTCACGCTCGTGGAGGCCACGCCGCGGCCAATCCGGAACGTGGCCTGGTGCACGGGCGGAGCGCAAGGCTATTTCGAGGCGGCGATCGCCGCCGGCGCAGATGCTTTCATCACGGGCGAGATCTCGGAGCCGCAGGTCCACTACGCGCGCGAAATGGGTGTGGCATTCCTGGCTTGCGGCCACCATGCGACGGAGCGCTATGGCTCGCCCGCCGTCGCGGGGCACGTGGCAGCGCAACTCGGCGTGGCGCACGAGTTCATCGACATCGACAGCCCGGCGTGAGCGGCAAGATTTCTTCGCTGGCCATCACGATCGGCGATCCGGCGGGCATCGGGCCTGAGATCATCGTCAAGGCCTTTCGAGATGCACCCGAGTTGCTTAAAGGGTGCTTCGTCGCAGGCGACGTGGGCGTCATGCGCGCGGCTTCCCTGGGTTCGGCAGTGCCAGGGCGCCTGGCGCTGCCGATCGCATTGATCGAGAGGCCGGCGGACATCGGTGGCGTGCCTCCAGGGTGCATTCCCGTTCTGCAGGCGATTGACCCACCTCGCGGGCCGATCGCGATGGGCGAGATCAGCGCGGCTGCCGGCCGTGTCGCCGGCGATTGCGTCGTGTGGGCCGCGCGCGCGGCGCTGCGGGGCGACGTGGCGGCCATCGTCACCGCGCCCCTGCACAAGGAGGCGTTGGCGGCGGCGGGCTTCGGCTTCCCAGGCCATACCGAACTGCTGCAGGCAGAGGCCGCGGCCCACCTGGGTCGGCCGCTCGGCGAGATGCCGGTGCGGATGATGCTCGCCAACGACGAACTGCGCACCGTGCTGGTGAGCATCCACATGTCATTGCGCCACGCCATCGAGGCCGTGACCTTCGAAGGCGTGCTGGAGACCTTGCGTATCACGCACCATGCGCTGTCAGCGGTGCTGGGGCGTCCTCCGAAGATCGGCGTGGCCGGCCTCAACCCGCATGCAGGGGAGGGGGGGCTGTTCGGGTCCGAGGAGCGCGAGATCATCATGCCGGCGATCGCCACGGCACGCTCGGAAGGCATCGATGCCGACGGCCCGCACGCGCCGGACACGGTCTTCATGCGCGCGCGCGCCAAGGGCGGAGGCCCTGGGGAGTTCGATGTGGTCGTCGCGATGTATCACGATCAGGGGCTGATCCCGGTCAAGTACCTCGGCGTGGAGAAGGGCGTGAACGTGACGCTGGGGCTGCCGCTGGTGCGCACCAGCCCTGATCATGGGACCGCGTTCGATATCGCGGGCAGCGGACGGGCCGATGCCTCCAGCCTGATTGAGGCCGTGCGGATGGCCCGCTCGCTCGCGGGCGTCGTCAGGGGCGCTTGAGGCTGTCGCGGATCTCGCGCAGCAGGGCGATATCTTCCGGCGGGGCTGCCTCGGCCGGCGCCGCCTCTTCCTTCTTCCGCAGCTTGTTGATCTGCTTGACCATCATGAAGATGATGAAGGCCAGGATGATGAAGTTGACCGCGATGGTTATGAAATTGCCATAGGCCAGCACGGCCACGCCGGCCTTCTTGAGGTCGGCCAGGTTGTTGGCCACGCCGGGCGGCACCGTGCCCAGTACCAGGTAGAGGTTGGAGAAGTCGAGCTTCCCGAACACCAGGCCGACCACCGGCATGATGATGTCGGCGACCAGCGAGTCGACGATCTTGCCGAAGGCGGCGCCGATGATCACGCCGACCGCGAGGTCGATCACGTTGCCCTTGACTGCGAATTCGCGGAACTCCTTCAAGACGCTCATGTCTGTCACCTCGGCTGCTGGTTGTTCGAATGCCGGCCAGTATAGGGGCGTGTCCTGAAGGGCTGCACGCCGCATGCGCGCGCCGCGGCGGGAGCCGGTGCGCGTTGAATTCGCTTGTGACGCTCCGCTACAATCGCCGGTTGACCCCAAGCCCCTAGCGAAGAACATTGAGGACCCCCATGAGTGACAGCACCGCCGGCCGCCCCCGGATCGACGCCAGCAAGCGGACATGGTTGATCGCATCAGGCTGCGCAGGCGCAGTGGGCGGCGTGGCAACGGCCATCCCGTTCGTGAGCACCTTCCAGCCCTCCGAAAAAGCCAAGGCAGCCGGTGCGCCGGTCGAAGTGGACATCGGTGCCCTCCAGGTCGGCGAGAAGATCACCGTCGAATGGCGCGGCAAGCCGGTGTGGATCCTCAAGCGCACTCCAGCGCAGATCGCTGAACTGCCCAAGCTCGACAGCCAGCTGGCCGACCCGCAGTCCAAGCGCAATCCCGACGAGTTCACGCCCGAATATGCGCGCAACGAAGGCCGATCGATCAAGCCCGACGTGCTGGTCGTGGTCGGCATCTGCACCCATCTCGGCTGCTCGCCGACCGACAAGTTCCAGGCCGGCCCGCAGCCCTCGCTGCCCGACAACTGGGAAGGCGGCTTCCTCTGCCCGTGCCATGGCTCGACGTTCGACCTGGCCGGCCGCGTCTTCAAGAACAAGCCCGCGCCCGACAACCTGCCGGTGCCTCCGCACATGTACCTCTCCGACACCCGCCTCTTGATCGGCGACGACAAGAAGAAGGCCTGAGAGGAACGACGACATGGCTGAATTCAAGGAAATCTCCCCCAACGCACCCGCTGGCGAGAAGCTGCTCAACTGGGTCGACAACCGCTTCCCGCTGACCAAGCTCTGGAACGACCAGTGGGGCAAGTACTACGCGCCGAAGAACTTCAACTTCTGGTACATCTTCGGCTCGCTGGCGATGCTGGTCCTCGTGATCCAGATCGTGACCGGCATCTTCCTCGTGATGCACTACAAGCCCGACGCCGCGCTGGCGTTCGGGTCGGTCGAGTACATCATGCGCGACGTGCCGTGGGGCTGGCTGATCCGCTACATGCACTCGACGGGTGCGTCCGCTTTCTTCATCGTGGTGTACCTGCACATGTTCCGCGGGCTCATCTACGGCAGCTACCGCAAGCCCCGCGAGTTGATCTGGATCTTCGGCTGCGCCATCTTCCTGTGCCTTATGGCCGAGGCCTTCATGGGCTACCTGCTGCCCTGGGGCCAGATGAGCTACTGGGGCGCGCAGGTGATCGTGAACCTGTTCGCCGCGGTGCCCTTCGTCGGCCCTGACCTGGCGCTCTTGATCCGTGGCGACTACGTGGTGAGCGACGCGACGCTGAACCGCTTCTTCAGCTTCCACGTGATCGCCGTGCCGCTCGTTCTGCTGGGTCTGGTGGTCGCCCATCTGATCGCGCTGCATGAAGTGGGTTCCAATAACCCCGACGGCATCGAGATCAAGGCGAAGCGCGGTCCGGACGGCCATCCGCTGGACGGCATCCCCTCGCATCCGTACTACACGGTGCACGACATCTTCGGCGTGGTGGTGTTCCTCACCATTTTCTCGGCAGTGATCTTCTTCGCGCCCGAGGCTGGCGGCTATTTCCTGGAGTACAACAACTTCATCCCGGCCGACTCGCTGAAGACGCCGAACCACATCGCGCCGGTCTGGTACTTCACGCCCTTCTATTCGATGCTGCGCGCGATCACGAGCGAGATGATGTATGCGCTCATCGCCTGCGTCGTGGCCGCGGCCGTGTTCGGTGTTTGGAAGGCGCGTGTCGCCAGCCTCGTGAAGGGCGTCATCGTGATCGCGGCGGTCGCCGTCGCCGCGATGATGCTGTCGATCGACGCCAAGTTCTGGGGCGTGGTCGTCATGGGCGGCGCGGTCATCATCCTGTTCTTCCTCCCCTGGCTGGACCACAGTCCGGTCAAGTCGATCCGCTACCGCCCGAGCTGGCACAAGTATCTCTACGGCATCTTCGTCATCAACTTTGTCGTGCTCGCCTACCTCGGCGTACAGCCGCCGTCGCCGATCGGCGAGCGCGTGTCGCAAGTGGGTACCCTGTTCTATTTCGGTTTCTTCCTGCTGATGCCGTGGTGGAGCCGCCTCGGCGAATTCAAGCCGGTCCCCGAGCGCGTGACTTTCGCTGCGCACTGACCGGGAGAACACAAGAATGAAGAAACTGATCCTCACGTTGATCGCAGCGCTCGGCTTCGTGGCCGGCGCGCATGCCGCCGAAGGCGGTCTCGCCTGGGACAAGGCGCCCAACAAGACGAACGACCTTGCCGCGTTGCAGAACGGCGCCAAGCTGTTCGTCAACTACTGCCTGAACTGCCACTCGGCCGCGTTCATGCGCTACAACCGGCTGCAGGACATCGGCATCACCGAACAGCAGATCAAGGACAACCTCCTGTTCACGACCGACAAGGTCGGCGAGACCATGAAGGCGAACATCGATCCGCGCCAGGCCAAGGAATGGTTCGGCACGATTCCGCCCGACCTCACGCTGGTCGCGCGTTCGCGCGCCGGCCACGGCGGCACGGGCGCGGACTATCTCTATACCTACCTGCGCACCTTCTACCGCGACGACACCAAGGCCACTGGCTGGAACAACCTGGTCTTCCCGAGCGTCGCGATGCCGCACGTGATGTGGGAGTTGCAAGGTGATCGCCGTCCGGTCTTCGACAAGGTCGAGGCCCACGGCCATGAGACCGAAGTGTTCAAGGGCTGGGAACAGGTCACGCCGGGCAAGATGACGCCGCTGCAATACGATCAGGCAATGGGCGACCTGGTGGCCTACCTCCAGTGGATGGCCGAACCTGCGCAGAATACGCGCGTGCGCGTTGGTGTCTGGGTGCTGCTGTTCCTGGTCATGGCGGTGGTCTTCGTCTGGCGCTTGAATGCCTCGTACTGGAAAGACGTCAAGTAATTCGATGCCGATCGGGCGCCTCGTGCGCCCGGTCCCGCAGAGTGGGTTGCCAACGCGACCCACTCTTTTTGATTTTTAGGAGCCTTACGCCATGATGGTCTTGTATTCAGGAACGACCTGCCCTTTTTCCCATCGTTGCCGCTTCGTGCTGTTCGAGAAAGGCATGGACTTCGAGATTCGCGATGTCGACCTCTACAACAAGCCTGAAGACATCAGCGTGATGAATCCGTACGGCCAGGTGCCGATCCTGGTCGAACGGGACCTCATCCTGTACGAGTCGAACATCATCAACGAGTACATCGACGAGCGCTTCCCGCATCCGCAACTGATGCCGGGCGACCCGGTCGACCGCGCGCGTGTGCGCCTTTTCCTGCTCAACTTCGAGAAGGAACTCTTCGTGCACGTCTCCACGCTGGAGAATCGCACGACGAAGGGCAACGACAAGGCGCTCGAGAAGGCGCGCTCGCACATCCGCGACCGGCTCACGCAACTGGCGCCGGTGTTCCTCAAGAACAAGTACATGCTGGGCGACAACTTCTCGATGCTCGACGTCGCGATCGCGCCGCTGCTCTGGCGTCTCGACTACTACGGCATCGACCTCAGCAAGAATGCGGCGCCGCTGCTGAAGTACGCCGAGCGCATCTTCTCGCGGCCGGCCTACATCGAGGCGCTGACGCCGTCCGAAAAGGTGATGCGCAAGTAAGCCGCCGACAAGTCGCCGATACTGACGGTCATGATCAACGCGCTCGAGTCGTCTTCCACCCGCCCCTACCTGATCCGGGCGCTCTACGAGTGGTGCACCGACAACGGCTTCACGCCGTATGTTGCCGTGCAGGTGGATGACACCGTCCAGGTGCCGCGCGAGTACGTGAAGAACGGCGAGATCGTGCTGAACATCAGTTTCGATGCCACAAGCTCGCTCAAGCTCGGCAACGACTTCATCGAGTTCAAGGCCCGCTTCGCGGGCACGGCCCGCGAGATCAGTGTCCCTGTGGGGCGCGTGATAGCGATCTATGCGCGCGAGAACGGCCAGGGCATGGCCTTCCCGGCACCCGCGCCGGCGGAGGGCAGCGCGGGTTCAGCGGCGGCGGCTCCCGCCGCTGGCGCGTCGACGCGCCAACCCTTGCGCGACGCTTCCAGGGGCGCGGAGGGCGATGCAAGCAAGGTCGTGCACCTCGTGACCGGCGAGGGCGTCGACGACGCGACGGATGCCGGCACGGTGGAGCCGGACGAGCCGCCAAAGCCGCCAGTCGGCGGCGGCACCCGTCCATCGCTCAAGCGCATCAAGTAGGCTGCGCGGCCGACCGCATCGGCGGCATCGCTAAAATTCCATCTTTCGCCGCTTTAGCTCAGTTGGTAGAGCAACCGCCTTGTAAGCGGTAGGTCGTCAGTTCGATTCCGACAAGCGGCACCATTCCTTCGATTCGCGCGCCGCGGCCCCCTTGTTAGAAGCGCTGCGCCTGCACCTTGATTCGGATCGTCGCCACCTCCCAGCCCCGATCCCGCAGCCGCGCGGTCAGCATCGGCGCAAGCTGACGCAGCTTCGCGGCGGCGGCGCTGCCGCTGACCAGGAGGCACCAGGCGTCGCCCTCGGCCGGACCGGCCTTCACCGCACTGCGCATCTCGGCTGGCAGCAGGCCTTCAATCGCCTTCAACCGCTCGGCGGTATCGCGGGCGCGCGCCAGCAGGCCGGCGAGGGTGGGTGACTCGTCGGCGGCCTGCTGCAGCGTGAAGGGGGTGGTGCGACGATTCATGACCGGTGAGAGCGTAATTCAAGATGGCTAAAATGCCCGATTTGCCGGCGTTCGCGCCGGCCCGGGCTGCTTGCTTTTTCGGGAAGTGCGCCCAACTGCTTTCACCTATCTTAGGGAATTTCGTTCGCAGCGCCCGAAAGCGTCGGGCGCCCGTCGAACCTCCATTCATGGCCACCAACTTCCTGACCCAAATTTTCGGCAGTCGCAACGACCGGCTGCTGAAGCAATATCGCAAGACGGTTGATCGCATCAACGCGCTGGAGCCGTCCTTCGAGAAGCTCGGTGACGATGCGCTGAGAGCGAAGACACAAGAGTTCAAGGACCGCGTCGCCCGGGGCGAGTCGCTCGACGACCTGCTGCCGGAAGCCTTCGCCACCGTGCGAGAGGCGTCCAAGCGCATCATGAAGATGCGGCACTTCGACGTGCAGCTGCTGGGCGGCATGGCGCTGCACAACGGCAAGATTTCTGAAATGCGCACGGGCGAGGGCAAGACGCTGACGGCCACGCTGCCCGTGTACCTGAATGCGTTGTCAGGCAAGGGCGTGCACGTCGTCACCGTGAACGACTACCTCGCCAGCCGCGATGCACGCTGGATGGGCCGCCTCTACAACTTCCTCGGCCTCACCGTCGGCATCAACCTGCCGCAGATGCCCCGCGAGGAAAAGCAGCAGGCCTACGGCAGCGACATCACATACGGCACCAACAACGAGTACGGCTTCGACTACCTGCGCGACAACATGGTGTACGAGACGCAGGACCGTGTGCAGCGCGGCCTGAACTTCGCCATCGTCGACGAGGTGGACTCGATCCTGATCGACGAGGCGCGCACGCCGCTGATCATCAGCGGACAGGCGGAAGACCACACCGAGCTGTACCTCGCGATCAACAAGGTCGTGCCGCTGCTCACGCGCCAGGAAGGTGAAGCCGATCCGCGTACAGGCGAGGGCGTGACGAAGCCCGGCGACTTCACGGTGGATGAGAAGACGCATCAGGTCTTCCTGACGGAGGATGGCCACGAGAAGGCGGAGCAGGTCCTGTCGGAATTCAAGCTTCTGCCCGAAGGCGCGTCGCTCTATGACCCGGCCAACATCACGCTGATGCACCACCTGAATGCGGCGCTGCGCGCGCGGCACCTGTACCACCGCGACCAGCACTACGTGGTGCAGCAGGGCGAGGTGGTGATCGTCGACGAGTTCACGGGCCGCCTGATGACCGGCCGCCGCTGGAGCGACGGCCTGCACCAGGCCGTCGAGGCCAAGGAAGGCGTCGAGATCCAGGCCGAGAACCAGACGCTGGCGTCGATCACCTTCCAGAACTACTTTCGCCTCTACGGCAAGCTCGCCGGCATGACCGGCACGGCCGACACCGAGGCCTACGAGTTCCAGGAGATCTACGGCCTGGAAACCATGATCATCCCGCCCAACCGCCCGAGCAGGCGCGAGGATCAGTTGGACCGCGTCTACAAGACGACGCGCGAGAAGTACGACGCGGCGATCGAGGACATCCGCGAATGCTATGAGCGCGGTCAGCCCGTGCTCGTGGGCACCTCGTCGATCGAGAACTCCGAGATCATCGATGGCCTGCTGACCAAGGCCGGCCTGCCGCACCAGGTGCTGAACGCCAAGCAGCATGCGCGCGAGGCCGAGATCGTGGCGCAGGCCGGGCGGACGAAGATGATCACGATCGCCACCAACATGGCAGGCCGAGGCACCGACATCGTGCTGGGCGGCAATGTCGAGAAGGCCATCGAGGCCGTGGAAGCCGACGAAGCGCTCGACGAGAGCGCGAAGGCGGCGGAGGTCGCGCGCCTGAAGGCTCAGTGGGACAAGGACCACGAGTTCATCAAGTCGCTGGGTGGCCTGCGGATCATCGCGACCGAACGCCACGAGTCGCGCCGCATCGACAACCAGTTGCGCGGCCGTTCCGGCCGCCAGGGCGACCCGGGCTCCTCGCGCTTCTACCTGAGCCTGGATGATCCGCTGATGCGCATCTTCGCGGGCGACCGCGTGAAGGCGATCATGGACCGCCTCAAGATGCCGGACGGCGAGGCCATCGAGGCCGGCATCGTCACGCGCAGCATCGAGAGCGCGCAGCGCAAGGTCGAGGCGCGCAACTTCGATATCCGCAAACAGCTGCTGGAGTACGACGACGTCTCGAACGACCAACGCAAGGTGATCTACCAGCAGCGCAACGACATCCTCGATGCTGGCGACCTGACGGCTCAAATCGAGGCGCTGCGCGAAGGCTGCTTCACCGACCTCGTCCGCCAGTATGTGCCTTCGGAGTCGGTCGAAGAGCAATGGGATCTCGCGGGACTGGAGAAGACCCTGAGCGACGAATGGGGTATCGACATTCCGTTGCGGAAGGACGTAGAGGCGGCGACCGCCGTGGGTGACGACGACATCGTCGAGAAGGTGGTCGCGGCCGCCAACGAGGCGTTCAACGCCAAGGTCGCCCAGATCGGCCAGGAGAACTTCACGCAGTTCGAGCGCATGGTGCTTCTGCAGAGCATCGACACCCATTGGCGAGAGCATCTGGCGTCGCTGGACTACCTGCGCCAAGGCATTCACCTTCGCGGCTATGCACAGAAGCAGCCCAAGCAAGAATACAAGCGCGAAGCCTTCGAGCTCTTCGGCCAATTGCTGGATTCGGTCAAGAACGAGGTCACGCGCCAGCTCATGACGGTGCGCGTGCAATCCAGCGAGCAGCTCGAGCAGGCGGCCGAGGCGATGGAAAGCCGAGGGGAGAACCTGGCCAACATTACCTACAGCGCGCCGACCGAGACGGGCGACGTCGAGGTGCGCGTCGACGAGGAAAGCCTGCGCCGACAGGCCGCGACGGGCCTCGGCGCCGGGGCCGCGGCTTTCGCGCGTGTCGGCCGCAACGACCCCTGCCCCTGCGGCAGCGGCAAGAAATTCAAGCACTGCCACGGCAAGCTCAGCTGAAGCAAACCACGCAACGCACCAGGACACTCATCGCCATGCCCGTGAATCTTTCCGCCCCAGATCCTGCCGCACTGCATGCGGTACCCGGCGTCCGCATCGGCGTGGCCGAGGCGGGCGTGCGCAAGGCCAACCGCAAGGACTTGACGGTGGTGCTGATCGACGAGGGAGCGGCCGTGGGCGGTGTGTTCACGCAGAACCGTTTCTGCGCCGCGCCAGTGCAGATCTGCCGCGACCATCTCTCCCGAAATTTCGGCATTCGTGCGATGCTGATCAATACCGGGAATGCGAATGCCGGCACCGGGGAAGACGGTCTGGCCCGCGCGCGCGCGACCTGCATCGCGCTGGCCCGCAAGCTGGATGTGGCGCCGGAGCAGATCCTGCCCTTTTCCACCGGCGTCATCATGGAGCCGCTGCCCATCGATCGCATCGAGGCGGGGCTGCCTGCGGCGCTTGCCGATGCCAAGGAGGCCAACTGGGCCCGCGCGGCTGAAGGCATCATGACGACCGACACGGTCCCCAAGGCTTTCAGCCAGCAGCTGCAGATCGGCGGCAAGACCGTCACGATCACCGGCATCAGCAAGGGAGCCGGCATGATCCGGCCGAACATGGCCACCATGCTCGGGTTCATGGCGACCGATGCCAAGATCGACCCGTCCCTGATCCAGCCGCTGGCCAAAGTGCTGGCGGATGCATCGTTCAACCGGGTCACGATCGACGGTGACACGTCCACCAATGACTCGTTCGTGGTGATCGCCACGCAGAGGGCCCAGCACGGCACGATCACCTCGCTTGACTCTGCCGACGGAAAGGCACTGGTAGAGGCGATGCAGGCCGTCGCCAGGCAGTTGGCGCAGGCCATCGTGCGCGACGGCGAGGGCGCGACCAAATTTATTACCGTTCGCGTCGAGGGTGGGCGCAATGGCGCCGAGTGCCGACAGGTGGCCTACGCTGTCGCCCATTCGCCGCTGGTGAAGACCGCCTTCTACGCAAGCGATCCGAACCTGGGCCGCATCCTGGCGGCGGTCGGCTACGCGGGCATCGACGACCTGGACCAGACCGGCATCGATCTCTACCTCGACGAGGTGCATGTGGCCGTCAAGGGCGGGCGGAATCCGGACTACCGCGAGGAAGACGGCCAGCGCGTGATGAAGCAGAGCGAAATCACCGTGCGCATTGCTCTCGGCCGTGGCGAAGCGAGCGACACCGTGTGGACCTGCGACTTCAGCCACGACTACGTCTCCATCAACGCCGATTACCGGTCATGAATGAGAAATTCGAACGCCTGATCGAGCGGGCGGAACAGCTGATCAACCGCATCGAGTCCATTCTTCCCCAGCCGCTGGCGAGCCCTGCCGACTGGAATGCGTCGATCGCCTGGCGGTACCGCCGCCGGAGCTCGGGGCACGGCACGCTGGAGCCTGTGCGCCACGTGGCGACCATGCCGCTGGATGCCCTGAAGGAAATCGACGTCCAGAAGGAAAAGATCGAGCGCAATACGCGCCAGTTCGTCGAAGGCAAGCCGGCCAACAACGTGTTGCTGACGGGCGCGCGCGGCACGGGCAAGTCCTCCCTGATCCGCGCCTGCCTGCAGGCCTATGCGCCGCAGGGGCTGCGCCTGATCGAAGTCGACAAGGCCGAGCTGACCGATCTGCCAGACATCGTCGAGGTGGTGTCGCAGCGGCCCGAAAAGTTCATCGTGTTCAGCGACGACCTGAGCTTCGACGAGGGGGAGCCGGGCTACAAGGCGCTGAAATCCATACTCGACGGCTCGATCGCGGCGTCGACGCCCAACGTGCTGATCTACGCGACCAGCAACCGGCGCCATCTGTTGCCCGAGTACATGAAGGACAACCTCAGCTATACCCACACCGAGGACGGCGAAGTGCATCCTGGTGAGGTGATCGAGGAGAAGATCTCGCTCTCGGAGCGCTTTGGCCTGTGGGTGAGCTTCTATCCGTTCAGCCAGAACGAGTACCTCAGCATCGTCGCGCAGTGGCTGTCGTCATTCGGGGTGGATGCGAAGGCGATCGAGGCGGCACGGCCGGAGGCACTCGTTTGGGCGCTGGAGCGAGGCTCGCGCAGCGGACGCGTGGCCTACCAGTTCGCGCGCGACTACGCGGGCCGCGCCTGAGCAAGGTCATGACGGCGTCGCGCAAACATACCGAGGTGGCGGTCGGCATCCTGATTCGCGGGGACGATGCCCTGCTTCTGTCGACGCGGCCGGAAGGCAAGCCATACGCCGGCTTCTGGGAGTTCCCGGGGGGCAAGATCGAGGCGGGCGAGACCGTGGAGGAAGCGCTCCGGCGCGAACTGCACGAGGAACTCGGTATCACGATTGCCCAGGCGGACGTCTGGAAGACCACCGAACACGACTACCCGCACGCCTTGGTGCGCCTGCACTGGTGCAAGGTGCGGGATTGGAGCGGCGAGTTCGAAATGCGCGAGGGACAGGCCATGCGCTGGCAGCAACTGCCGCTCGAGGTCACGCCGGTGCTGCCTGGCGCCTTGCCGGTGCTGGGCTGGCTTGCAGAAGAGCGCGGGCTGCCACCAACCGTCGTTTCCTGAGACGGCGCTCTACTGGCGCTTCGGATCGCCGAAGGGATCGTCCTCTGGGGGCATCTCCGCCGGTACCCTGAACTCCTCGCTGGCCCAGGCGCCAAGATCGACTCCCTTGCAGCGGGCGCTGCAGAACGGGCGATAGGGATTGCGCGGCGCATAGATGCTGTCCTGGCCGCACGCAGGGCACCGGACGATCCGCTCGCCGAAGGAGTTGGCTTCGCTCATGCGCAAAGTGTGAGTTCGAAGGGGGTGTCTTCCGTGCTTTGGTGGAGACGATCATCCGCCTCGTGTCGCATCAGGCGGACGGAGACCATGAGCCGGTTGCCGCTGATTTCCGGAATGAGGCCTAGCTTCGGGTCGATGCGCAAGCGCAGCAACTGGAAGCTCCGGCCCTGGGGGAGGTTCTGCTGGAACTGCCCTCGCGCGGCCATGACCTTGTAGGGCACGTCCGTGTCGCGCAGCAACTTCAACAGCAGGTAGATCGATTCGGCCAGGGGCGCCAGCGTCGACGACCAACGCTCCAGGTCCGTGCGCCGCTCGCTCGCCTTGCGGTTCTGCCAGGCGTAGTACGCCGGCAGATCGAACTCGCAGGTGCCACCCGGAATGCCCGCGCGGCTGCGGATGCTCATGAGCCACTCGTTCTCGGTCAGCGCCTGGCCCGCCTTGCCGGGGACGGTATTGAGCGTCGCGAAGTTGCGTTCGAGCTGGCCCACCACCTGGTCCAGCACGGCCTCCGAGATCGCGGGATTGCCGCGATAGCTGTTGAAGACGTTCTTGTGCTTGTCGAGGTCCCGCAGCACGTCGGCCTTGAGATCTGCCCTCGCGGCGACGTCCATGATCTCGAAGATCGTGACCAGCGCGTAGTGGTGCGAGAGGGCCGAGTCGGCCGGAACCAACTCACCAAGGCGGCGGAACAGATGCTCCAGCCGAAGGTAGGTCCGTATGCGCTCGTTGAAGGGGTACTCGTAGAGGATCACGCGTTGCGGCTTCCAGTCATCGGAGATGATAGTTCAGTGGGAATCGCGGGTGCTTGCCGGCCGCACCCGCGGCAAGCGAGGCATTATCGCGTGGCAGAAGCCGCCCACAGCGCCCAGAGGTCGTCGACGTGCGCCGAGAGTTCTTCCAAACGTATCCGGTCGTTGAAGATGACGGCATCGGCTGCGCCGCGCCGCAGCGCGCGCTCGGCCTGCTGGGCGATCACGGCGCGAACGGCATCGTGCGTCCAGCCGGAGCGGGCGACGACGCGTTCCAGTTGTGTTTCCTCGCTCGCATCCACCACCAGCACGCGATCGACGAGCGCACGCCAGCGCCTGGATTCCACCAGCAGTGGCACGTCGAACACGGTCACGGGACCGCTCGCCGCAGCGGCCTGGCGCTCGCATTCAGCGCCGATCAGAGGGTGAAGGATCGCTTCGAGCCGCTTCTTGGCTGAGCTATCGCCGAACACCATCTCGCGCATGCGCGCGCGGTCCAGCCCGCCGTCGGGTGCGATCACCGACGTACCGAACTCCGACTCGATCGCCGGCATGGCGGCACCGCCGGCCTGGGCCATGGTGCGCGCAATGGCATCGGTGTCGATCAACGCCGCACCGCGCGCGGCCAGCATGGCCGCGACGGTGCTCTTGCCGCTGCCTATTCCGCCGGTCAGGCCGATGCGCATGGCGCGCTGTCGTCAGTCAAAGCCCGGCCACGCGAAGGATCGCGTCCGGCCCGAAGATCATGGCCGTGAAGCCTGCACCGGCCAGAAAAGGGCCGAACGGCACGTAGCCTCCTTCGCGCAGGCCGTTGCTGAACTTGAGCGCGATCCCGACGACGACGCCGATGACCGAGGCCATCAGGATGATCGGCACCAGGGCTTGCCATCCGAACCAGGCACCGAAGGCCGCGAACAGCTTGAAGTCGCCGTAGCCCATGCCTTCCTTACCCGTCGTCAGCTTGAAGAGCCAGTAGATGGTCCACAGCGACAGGTAGCCTGCCGTGGCGCCGATGACGGCGTTGGCGACGGCCACGCCCGTGAACCCGGCGATGGAGGCCAACAGTCCGGCCCACAAAAGCGGCAGGGTGATGTCGTCGGGAAGCAGCGTGGTGTCCCAGTCGATCAGCGCCAGCGCCAGCAGTGCGGCGGCGAAACCGCACCACGCCAGACTGCTCCACTCGCCGGGCATGCGCCACACGGACCACGCGAAGAGTGCGCCGGTGAGCAGCTCGACCGCCGGATACCGAAGGCTGATACGGGTCTTGCAGGCGGAGCACTTGCCGCGAAGGAAGAGATAGCTCAACACCGGCACATTCTCGTACCAGCGGATCTCGTGTCCGCATTTCTGGCAACGGGAGCGCGGCACCACCAGGTTGAAGGGCTCCGCGGCCAGGGGCTCCGCGCCATCGATGGTGGCGCATTCGGCTGCCCATTGGCGCTCGAGCATCTTGGGGAGCCGGTAGATCACCACGTTGAGGAAGCTTCCGATCAGCAGCCCCAGCACGCCGGCGAACGCGGCATCGACCCCCTGCGACACCAGCATCAGACGACCTGGCCGAGCTTGAAGATGGGCAGGTACATGGAGACGACGATACCGCCGATGATCACGCCCAGGAAGACAATGATGATCGGCTCCATCAGGCTGGAAAGGCCGGCGACCATGTCGTCAACCTCGGATTCATAGAAGTCGGCTGCCTTGCCTAGCATGTGATCGATGGAGCCGGACTCCTCGCCGATCGCCGTCATCTGCAGCACCATCGACGGGAACAGGTTCGCGTTCGTCATCGCCGAGGTGAGGCTGGTGCCGGTCGAGACTTCCTGCTGGATCTTGACCGTCGCGTCGGTGTAGACCGAATTACCCGCCGCGCCGCCGACCGAATCGAGTGCCTCGACCAGCGGCACGCCGGCCGCGAACATGGTGGCGAGCGTGCGCGTCCAGCGGGCAGTGCAGGATTTGTCGATCAGCACGCCGAAGATCGGGATGCGCAGGAGCAGCCGGTCCATCACGCGCTGGACCTTTTCGTTGCGCTTCCAGGCCTGGATGAAGAAATAGATGCCACCACCGATGCCGCCGAAGATCAGCCACCAGTAGGAAACGAAGAACTCGCTGATGGCGATGACGATGAGCGTCGGCGCGGGCAGGTCGGCGCCGAACGAGGTGAACACCTGCTTGAAGGCGGGAATCACGAAGATCATGATGATCGCGACCACCACGAAGGCGACCACCACCACCGAGATCGGATACATCAGGGCCGACTTGATCTTCGACTTGATCGCTTCGGTCTTCTCCATGTAGGTGGCAAGCCGGTCCAGCAACTCTTCCAGGATACCGGCGGCCTCGCCGGCCTCGACCAGGTTGCAGTACAGGTTGTCGAAGTACTTCGGGAACTTGCGGAAAGCCGCGGACAGGGAGGTCCCCGTCTCGACATCGCTGCGAATGTCGTTCAACAGCTTCGCCACGCTCGGGTTGGCGTTGCCCCGGCCGACGATGTCGAAGGCCTGCAGCAACGGCACGCCCGCCTTCATCATGGTCGCCAGCTGGCGGGTGAAGATCGCGATGTCCTTGGGCTTGATCGCCTTGCCTGAGCGCATGCGGCGCTTCTTGATCTTCGTGGCGAGCACGCCCTGGCGACGCAGTGCGGCCTGGACTTGGTTCTCTCCGGCCGCGCGGACTTCCCCGCGCACGATCTTGCCGTTGCGGTCCTTGCCCTCCCATTCGAAGACGTATTCCTTGAATGTCCGGGTCGATGCTGCTGCCGTTGCCATGGGATCTCCGCTTCTCGATGCTATTCGTTGGTAACCGCCAGCACTTCTTCAAGCGACGTCAGCCCCTGCATGACCTTCTTGAGCCCCGATTGGCGCAGCGATCGCACGCCTTCGGCCTCGGACTGCCGCGCGATGTCCAGCGCGCTGCCGTCGCGCAGGATGATCTTCTGGATCTCCTCGGTGATCGGCATCACCTGGTAGATGCCGACCCGCCCCTTGTAGCCGTTGTTGCAGGCCGAGCAGCCCACGGGGCGGTAGGGCACCCAGGAATTGTCGAGATCGGCTGCGTTGAAGCCTGCGTCGAGCAGGGCCTCCTTGGGGACGTCGGTGGCGGGCACCCTGCAGACGGTGCAAAGCCGCCGAGCGAGCCGTTGCGCGGTGATCAGGATGACGCTGGACGCGATGTTGAAGGGCGCGATGCCCATGTTCCGCATCCGCGTGAGCGTGGTCGGGGCGTCATTGGTGTGCAGCGTGGAGAGGACCAGGTGACCGGTCTGCGCCGCCTTGATGGAGATGTCCGCGGTCTCGAGGTCGCGGATTTCGCCCACCATGATGATGTCCGGATCCTGGCGCAGGAATGCGCGCAGCGCCGTTGCGAAGGTCAGCCCCGCCTTTTCGTTGACGTTGACCTGATTGACACCGGGCAGGTTGATTTCCGACGGGTCTTCGGCCGTGGCGATGTTGACCCCGGGCTTGTTGAGCAGGTTCAGGCAGGTGTAGAGCGACACCGTCTTGCCGGAGCCCGTGGGGCCGGTCACCAGCACCATGCCGTAGGGGCGCCCAATGGCCGTGAGCAGGCGTTCCTTCTCGTCCGCGTCGTAACCCAACGCGTCGATGCCGAGGCGCGCGCTGCTGGGGTCGAGAATACGGATGACGATCTTTTCGCCGAAGAGCGTGGGCAGCGTGCTCACCCGGAAATCGATCACCCGATCCGGGCCGATCTTGAGCTTCATGCGCCCGTCCTGGGGAATCCGCTTCTCGGAAATATCCAGGCGGGAGATCACCTTGATGCGCGAAGCCAGCTTGTCCTTGATGACGGTCGGGGGGCTCGCGATCTCGCGCAGTTCGCCGTCGACTCGGAAGCGCACGCGGTACTGATGCTCGTAGGGTTCGAAATGGATGTCCGACGCCCGCATGCTGAATGCATCGAGCAGCATCTTGTGGAGGAATCGGACGACCGGCGCGTCCTCGACCTCAGCCACTGCCGGATCGTTGGCTTCGCTCGCGGTGTCCGCCGAGATCTCGTCGAACTCGAACTCGCCGCCGACGATACTGTCGATGGTCTCGGAGGCACTCACGGCGGCCGCCTCGACCATGCGGGAAAGCTTGTCGTACTCGGCGATCACCCAATCCACGCCCATCTGGGACGCGAACTTTATTTTTTCGACGGCTTGCTGGTCCGAAGGGTCAGCTGTGGCAACAATGAGACGGTTGTTGCGCTTGCTGAGTACGACGACCCGATAGGCTTGGCACAGCTTCTGGTCGAGCAGATCCTTCGGCAGCCGCTGCGGGTCGATGGCGTCCAGATCAAGCAGCGGGGCGCCGAAGGCGCTGGAGAGGGTGTGGGCGAGATCCGCCGCGGAGACGGCGCCGGTGCCCGTCAGCTCTGCAATGAAACTGGTGCGTCCGCTCAAGGACTTCTGATAGATGTCTTCGGCGACCTTGGCGGGAAGCTTGCCGGCTGACACCAGCGCGCGCGCCAGCCCCGGCAGGGCGATCGGCGAGTTTTCTTTGATCAGAGGTTCGGCAGCGGCCATTCAACGAATGTAAGAGACGTGAAAAAATGCTTCACGATCATCGCTGATCGCCAAAGGGCTGTAAATCGCGCCGCAGCAACACAAACGCGCACCAGTTGGCAATTTAACAGCCTCAACGGCTGGTCGGGGTGAGAGGATTCGAACCTCCGGCCTCTACGTCCCGAACGTAGCGCTCTACCAGGCTAAGCTACACCCCGATTGTTGCAAGAAAAAAGTATCGTCCTTCGCTGCCCACTGTCGTGAGGTGTCTTAGGCGCGTCGCTCAAGCAACTGAGCCGCCAATTGTAGCAAACCGGCGGAGTGCGAATTCGCCGGAAAGCCGCGAAGTGCGTCCATCGCACGTTGTGCTTCGGCTGCGGCAGCTGCCCGCGTGGCGTCCAGTGCGCCTGTTTCGCGCACGATGGCGACGATTTGCGGCAGTTGGGCGGTATCTCCGGCCTCGATCGCGCTGCGAATGAGATCACGCTGTTCCGGGGTGCCGCGCTGCATGGCCAGGATCAGTGGCAGCGTCGTCTTGCCTTCGCGCAGATCGTCCCCGACATTCTTGCCGGTCTCACTCGCGTCGCCGGCGTAGTCGAGCACGTCGTCGACCACCTGGAAGGCCGTTCCCAGCGCCTGGCCGTATTCGGCGCAGGCCTCCTCGACATCGCGCTCCACCCCGGCAAGCACCGCGGCGAGCCGCGTACTGGCTTCGAACAGCTTGGCGGTCTTTGAGCGGATGACGCGAAGGTAGGCTTCCTCGTCGAGCGAGGCGTCGTGCATGTTCATCAACTGCAGCACTTCGCCCTCGGCGATCACGTTGGTCGCTTCTGCGAGGATTTGCATGACTCGGACGTCGTCTGCCTCCAACATCATCTGGAAGGCGCGGGAGTAAAGGAAGTCACCGACGAGCACGCTGGCCGGGTTCCCGAAGGATTCGTTGGCCGTCGGTCGGCCGCGGCGCAACGTGGATTCGTCCACCACGTCGTCGTGCAGCAGCGTAGCCGTATGAATGAACTCGACCACCGCCGCCAGGTTGAAGCGCTGGTCGCCACGGTAGCCCAGCGCGCCCGCCATGAGCAGGAGCAGCGCCGGGCGCAGCCGCTTGCCGCCCGCGGAGATGATGTACTGAGAAACTTGGCGTACCAGCGGCACGCCGGTGTCGAGTCGCCGGGCAATCACGAGATCGACCCCGGCCATGTCTTCGGCAATCAGGCCGAGCACGGCGGCGGTGGGGGAGTGGTCGGCGGCGGGAACTGACAAGTCGAGGGCGCTGATGCGCGGCGTAAGGGACGGCGGCGGCACGTAGCCGGAAGCCGCAGATTATAGAGAGCGCTTGGCGGGCGATCGCGGCGGGGGCGCGGCTTCCTGGCCGGTCAGCTTCGCCCATGCTAGAATCTTGGGCTCTGCGGAATTCGCCGTGGAGCCATCTTATTCCAAGAGGTCAACATGTACGCGGTCATAAAAACCGGTGGCAAGCAATATCGCGTTGCTTCCGGCGAGAAAATCAAAGTAGAACAGATTGCTGCGGACGTAGGCCAGGAAATCGTGATCGACCAAGTGCTCGCCGTCGGCGACGGCAGCGCAATCAAGGTCGGTACGCCCCTGGTGTCCGGCGCCACGGTGACAGTCACGGTTCTGTCCCACGGCAAGCACGACAAGGTTCGCATCTTCAAGATGCGCCGTCGTAAGCACTACCAGAAACGTCAAGGCCATCGCCAGCAGTTCACCGAACTGCAAATCGGCGCGATCG
>CBIHOG010000057.1:0-30566 GCA_966211435.1 uncultured Variovorax sp.
GCCCGCGCTGCGGCACCACGATCGAGAAGACCACCGTGGCGCAGCGCGGCACGCGGAGCGACGCATGGGCGGGGGTGCGGGGGGCACTGCCGGGCCCCACGGGCGGTGCCAAGCCGTCCCCCTGGCGCTGCTGTCCCCACGGCGTCGATCGGAGCTCCGGCGAGATCCGGCTCTGCGGCCACGACATCGGCCGCTCGTCCCCCGATGCATGCGTGCATTTCGGACTGGGCCGCAAATTCCAGAATGCCAACATCTTCGAATCGCTGACCGTGGCGGAGTGCCTGCGGATCGCGCGGACGATCCGGGACAGGCCCTCGCTCATCCGGCGCGGCGCGATGCTGGAGCTGCCTCCCTATGTCCTCGACGTCGTTCGCACCACCGGCCTCGACCGCAAGCTCGGCAGCGTCGCGCGGGACCTGTCGCACGGCGAGCAGCAGGCATTGGAGCTGGCGATGGTGCTGGCACTCGAGCCGCGCATCGTGCTCCTCGACGAACCCACCGCGGGCCTGAGCAAGATCGAGCGGACGCAGATCGGCGCCATCCTGTCCTCCCTCGCACACCGCTACCGGCTGTGTTGCGTGCTGGTGGAACACGACCTCGACTTCGTCGAGGAGATCGCCACCCGCATCGTCGTCCTGCACCAGGGCACCATCGTCATGCAGGGCAACTTCCAGGAGGTCGTCGACTCCGAGGTGGTCCGGGCGGTCTATGCAGGCGGCGTGCACGCCTCGAAGGGAAGCACGCGATGAGCCGGCAGGCCTTGAGGATCGACACTGTCAGCAGCGGCTACGGTTCGTCGATGGTGCTGCGCGACCTCTCGTTCTCCATCGGGCTCGGCGAGGCGGTGGCACTGCTCGGCAAGAACGGCATGGGCAAGAGCACGCTGCTGAAGACGGTGATGGGCTACCTGCCCAAGAAGACCGGCACCGTCCGGCTGCGCGGGCAAGACCTCACCCGCCTCGCGCCGCACGCGATCGCCCGGCAGGGCGTCGCCTACGCTGCCCAGGAGCAGGCGCTGTTCGCGGACCTCAGCATCCGCGACAACCTCCGGCTCGGGCTTCGCGGGGAGAGCGATTTCGACGAGCGATTCGCCGAGATCGAAACGGTGTTTCCCGTCTTCAAGACCCGTCTCAGGCAGCACGCGGGCACCCTGTCCGGCGGCGAGCAGAAGATGCTCCTGCTCGCGCGCGCGCTGATGCTGCGGCCGACGCTGATCCTGCTCGACGAGATCACCGAGGGCCTGCAGCCTTCGGTCATCGACCGTCTGGCCGACGCCCTGCTGCGTGAGCGTTCGCAGCGCGGGACCACCATGCTGATCATCGAACAGAACATCCCCTTCGCCCTCCAGGTCGCCGACCGCTTCCTGGTCCTGAAGCAAGGCGAGATCGTGGACGAAGGCGACGCCGGGGCGGCCGACGCGGCGGAATGCGTCTTCGACCACCTGCGACTGTGAGCCACCCAGGCAGAAAGCGATTCATGCAAACCAGAGAGTCCGGCGATTGGCGCATCGGCGTCCTGTTCTCGCGATCCGGCCCGACCGGGGTCACGGAATCCGAGCATTTTCTCGGCACGGCGCTCGCCATCGAGGAAGTCAACGCACGGGGTGGCGTGCTGGGCCGCAAGTTCGCGCCGGTGGTCTACGATCCCAAGGGTGATCTCGCCGAGTACCGTCGCATGGCGGCACGCCTGGTGATAGATGACGAGGTCAACGTCATCTTCGGCTGTTCGCGCTCGTCGAGCCGCAAGGCGGTGCTTCCGGTCGTCGAGCGGAACAACGCGCTGCTGTGGTATTGCTCGTTCTACGAGGGCTTCGAGTACTCGCCCAACGTGATCTACACAGGCGCCGTGCCCAACCAGAACAGCATGCAACTGGCGGCCTACCTGCTGCGCAACAAGGGCTCCAGGTTCTTCCTGGCCGGCGCCGACTACATCTATCCGCGCGAATCGAACCGGGTGATGCGCGATCTCGTCGAGCAGCATGGCGGCGAGGTCCTCGACGAGGTTTATCTTCCGATCGATGCGAACGAGGCCCAGCTCAGGAAGCTCGTGCGGGACGTCGCCGAACTCCAGCCCGACGTGGTCTTCTCCACACTGGTCGGCGCGGCCGCCAGGCTCTTCTACAAGCTCTACCGGCAAGCTGGATTGGACCCCGAGCGCATTCCCATCGCGAGCCTGTCGATGGCCGAAGAGGAGATCCGGCTGATCGGCCCCGCCCTTTGCGAAGGCCACATCACCTCGGCGACCTACTTCAACTCGCTCCAGAACGAAAGCAACAGGCGCTTCATCGACCTGTGGACGCAGCGATTCGGCGACCGTCCCACGAGCATGTGGTCCGAAGTGGCGTACAGCCAGATCCATCTCTTCGCGCTTGCGCTGGAGAAGGCCGGAAGCCTGGACACGGCCAGGCTGGCCCAGATCGCCCACACGGTGAGCTTCGAATCGCCCGAGGGGCTGCTCTCGATCGATGCGGAGAACAACCATTGCGCCCTCGTGCCGAGGATCGGCGTCTGCGGCGGCGACGGACGCTTCGAGATCGTCTGGGAGGGCGGCGGACCGGTCAAGCCCGACCCGTACCTCTCGACCTCCGGCTTTTCCGAGTTCTGGCTGAGTTGAACCGATGAGCAGCATCCGCCGTCTCTACGATGACCTGCGAAGCATCAGCGTCGCGGTGGTCTACCCGCCCGGGGAAGAACGGGAGGTCGTGATCGACCAGATCAAGCGCATCGGCTGCCGCCTCACGGTGGTCTGGCCCTTTCCGGCGGAGCCGCCCGCGGGCTTCGACGTCCTCTTCTTCCTGGTCTCGCAGGAGTTGCAGGGCAGCGCGTCGTGGTGCGCCAGCGCCATCGACGCCACGCTCATCGCGTTGTCGGACTACGAGAGCCCGACGACGCTCAAGCTCCTGCTGGACACCAACGCGCACGGAGTCATCACGCGCCCCTTCCGCTCGTCGGGCATCCTCAGCACGCTGGTGCTTGCGCGGTCGGCCCAGGCATACCAGGCCCGGCTGCAAGGCAAGGTCTGCAAGCTGGAGGACACCATCAAGTCGCGGCGGCAGATCGAGAAGGGCGTGAGGCTCCTGTCGCAGACCCGGCAGCTCTCCGAAGCGCAGGCCTACGAGCACATGCGCACCCGCGCGACCAAGCTGCGGGTGACAGTCGCCGAGGTATCGGCCATGGTCATCGAAGCGCACGAGGCGATGGAGAAGCTCGGATTGCGGCACCCCCAGACCGAAGGCTGAGTGCCGATCAGGGCTTGCTCAGGCCGAACAGGACCTGATCGTGCAATACCCCGCCCCTCAGGAAGCTCGCGCGATTGAGCCCGTGCCGCAGCAGCCCCGCCCGTTCCGCCAGGCGCAGCGCCAGAGGGTTGCATGCGGGCACGCTCGCCACCACGCGTCGGCAGGCCGTGTGCTCGAACATCCACGCGCAGGCCAGGCGAAGGCATTCGGCGGAGCGCCCCCAGGCCGATGGAAGCAGCGCGACGTGCACCTCGTGGCAGACACCGTTGTGCGGGTGGAACATGAAGACACCGCGGTACTGCTCGCCTTCGAACACGCCCAGGAAGATGAAGGTGTCGGAAGCGCCGCGCATGGCTTCGGCGACGGCAGCCGGCGACGGACTGAAGTCGTCCGAGACGTGAGGATGGATCCTCGGATGCGCCAGCGTCGAGGCGACGAGGCCGAGGTCATGCAGCCGCCGGACCTGCATTGCGGTGCCCGGCTCAGGCGTTTCCAGGCGCCACCAGCGCCGAGAGCAGCTTCGAACGGCGGGAGATCCCCCACCGTCTGCCCACTTCCGTCGCGGAGATCGCGCGGCCGGTGTCGTCGCGCATGTCCGAACGCGCGCGTTCGAGCCGCGCGCCCTGCATCAGTTCGGACGGCGTCTTGCCGAGGTAGGCCTTGAAGGTGGATTGCAGCGCCCGTTCCGTCACACCCGCCCGGGCCGCCAGCGCACACACCGTGAGCGCGGGATCGGCCAGATTGGCGACCATGTAGCGGTAGACGGCGCGGTACTTCGCGGGCAGCCGGAGCTCGTAGTCGTCCGCGCGGTGGCCGTGCTCGTGGTCGACGAATGCCGGATGGCCCGCCGCCTGCCGGCCCAGCATCTCCATCGCCATCTGCACGTAACGCAGGTAGGTGCCGCGCGATTCCTCCGCGCCGCCCTGGAGCGCGCGCCAACGCGACATCACGTAGTTCAGTTCGACACGGCCAAGCTCCGGCAGCCCGGCGGCCTGCGGCAGCAGACGGATGAAGAGCTCCGCCCAGTCGGCCCGCTGCGCCGCCAGCGCGCCGTGCGCGCCGTCCATGCAGAGCTCATGCGCGGCGCCCGCGCAGCCCGCATCGCGCAAGCGATGAATCTCGTTCATCACCCTCGAGAGCGATTGCATCAGGCCACCCTTCATCAGATCGGACGCGCCGCGAAGCGCGCGCAAGCGGTCGCCGATGAAGCCGGGCAACAGTTCCAGGGTCACATCGGCGACAGGCATCGTGCTGTGCGCGCGGGCCGTCCGCTCCGCCGGCAACCGGCTCGCGGCCCAGTACACGTGCTCGGGATGCGCGTCGCGCAATGCGCGCTGCAACTGCATGTCTTCGCGCAGACAGGCCAGCAGGGCGACGAGCGCGGGCGGCAGCGACTCGCTCTCGCAGATCCGCTGTGCGCGCTCGATGTGCAGGCGGGCCATCTCCGGCTGCGCCAGGTGATGAAGCGCGATGGCGGACAGCAGTTGCAGTTCAAAACGGTCGCCGGGATTGCCGCCCTTGTCCTGCAAGCCCCTGCGAGAGCACTCCAGCGCTTGCAGCCAGCGGCCGGCGCACAGCATCAGATAGGTCTTGCCCAGCCACATGAGCGCCCCGGTGCGGCCCGATCCGCGGCCCCATTTGCGCGGCCCGTAGGTCAGACCGGCCTCGCAGGCTTCGAGCGAATCCGTCATCCCGCAGATCTCGGCGGCGATGCGCCCGCGCAGTTCGGCGTTGCGTTCACCGCCCATCTGCCCGTTGTGCACAAGGGTTCCGGGCGTCGTGACCCAGTCGCGCCAGTAGTCGACTTGGTCCAGGGAAGGCAAGCCGTCCGTGCGCGAATCAGCACGAGTGAGTATCAGTTTGACGGCGATCGAGTACTTCAACATCCAGTTGTCTCCTGCCGGCGAAGGCCGGTCCGGAGCTGACTTTGACGCGACGGCGAGCGGCCAGAGCGCAATGCGACGAAGCACCGCATTGGAGGAACGAACACCGCCTAAAGCGGTATCAGTACGCGATTCGCGGGTGCGAGGCGTCGACGGATTGCGAAGAGAAACACCGTCGTCAGAATTCTCAAGATTCGAATGCGCTCTTTGAGCCGAGAATCTCGCGCTCAAAGCCGGATCTTGGCCTCGCCCGCGTGCAAGGCATGACATGGGCATGGCAGTCGGGATGGGGCTCCAGAGCGCAATCAAAGAGTGAACAAGCGATGTCGTCGCGCAGCGTCTTCCACGAGACGAGAAAAAAGACCTGCGTCCCGCGACGGGGCCATGCCACGCACGCGCGGCCCGCCGCGTCGCCTACAGCGAGGGACCAGTCTGCATGAAGCAGATGCCTGCCGAATCGCAGCACTTGCGGCGCAGGCTCGACAAGGCCGCGCCTTGGGCTCAGGACACTGCCGAGCCCGGCGGCTTGGACGGCGAGACAGCGGAGCAGGACATCGTCCGCTGGCTGGTGGCCTCCAGGGGGTCGGACATGGTGGTCCTCATGGTGCCCGAGATCCTGTACTTCCAAGCCGATCTCAAGTACACACGGGTGGTGTGGGGCCAGGGCTCCGCACTCATTCGCCGCGGTATCGGCGAGCTTGAGCGCGTGATGGATTCACGCTCCTTCCTGCGCATTCATCGCAGCACGATCGTGAACATCCAGCATGTCCGCAGCGTCAGGCGCGACGAGTTCGGCCGGCTGTGCGTGACCATCAAGGACCATGGCGACGTGCTTGCGGTGAGCAAGCCCTTCGAACGCGTCTTTCGCCCCTTCTGATCGGAACGGCCGTTCAGGCCGTCTCAGGCCCCGCCTGGGCGCCGGCCATGGCATCGGCCGCCAGCGCATCCAGTTGCCCGGGCAGGGCCCTTGCGCTCCGGGCGATGGTCGCGACCCGTTGCATCTGCGTCGCGAGTGCCTTGGGAGACACTTTCCGGCTCGTGGCGCGCATGACGTGCACGCCCTCCTCGCCATCGTGCCCCAGGACACAACCACTGGCGAAGAAAGACGCCATGCCCAAATGCATCAGCAGCGTGCAGGCCATGGTGCTGCGAAGCGGCTGGTCGTCCGGCAGTTCGAGCGCGCGAGCTGTCAGCATCCAATCGGGGCCGAGCGGATCGGGCGCCGTGCCTTCGTCCAGCAGCGCGCGCACGCTCATGAGCGAGACGGCGACCGCGTCGATCTCGATCGTGGCGATCTCGGCACAGCGTGCGGCCTCGTTCTCGGCCAGTCCCAACTCCATGGCGGCGCCACGAACAGCGGCGCGCAGACGCGCGCGCTCGGCCGGAAGGTCGAATGCCGTGGTGCCTGGTGCCGAGACGGCCTTGCCTGATGTCTGCATGGAAGCTCCCGAAATCCGATGATGGTGCAATGCGCGGCCATCATGCGCACCGGTTCGCGATCTTCGCATCGCCACCGCGAAGCTGCGTGCATGAATGCGAAGCGACGCCCGGGTCGTGGACACTTTCAACGCGACGGCTGTTCCTGCACGGACAGCATTCTCTCGATACGCGCGCCCAGCGTCGCCAGGCTGATCTCGCCGCGCAGCTGGCTGACGAAGATGCCGAACGAAAGCGCGACCAGGAGCAATGCCAGCGAAGCCTTGATGGGCTGCGCGAGCGAGTTGGGCTCCAGCTTGCTCGCCGTGCGCGTGATCAGGCCGACGCCGAGATCCACCAGCGCCAGGCAGATCAGGCAGATCAGGCAGATCAGGCAGGGTGAAGCCAGCTTCACGATCTGCGTCATGATCGTGTCGGTCTGCTCCATGACGAAGGCTTCCAGCAAGCGGCCGGGCATCGGTGCCATCTTCTCCAGCGGCCACCAGCGGAAGGTGTCGTACATCAGGCCGATGAAGACCAGCATGCCGCCGAAGCCGTAGAAAAGCGAGGTGACCAGCTGCAAGGAGATGTTGCCGATCGGCGTGGACTGTGCGTCGCTCATGGGATTGCTCTGCTGCACGCTGTTGTAGCCCGCGATGTTGTCGATGAAGCTGCCGACGCCTTCGGCGACCCAGAAGATGGCGCCCGCGGCATAGCCGAGGCACAGGCCGATGAGGGCCTCCTTGAACAACAGCAACGCCAGTGCGGCGCCGGTGAGCGACTTGATCTCTTTCGACGATTGTCCCCAGGCGATGAAAGCGCAAAGCACCAGGATCAGGCTGATCCGGATGCGACCATGGATCACCTGCTCAGGCGTCGCCGGCAGCATCATCATCGCGACGATGAAGCGCACCGAGTACATGGCGCTCAGAATCAGAAGTTGCTTGAACTCGCTGACCAGCGCGGCCATTTCCAACGTGGGCGTGATGGTGGTGATCACCCATGCTCCCGCAGATGCACGGCTCGTTCAAGCAGGCGGCGCGCGATCGAGGCTTCGGCGGTCTCCTCTTCCTCCGCCAGCTGCAGCATCTCCTCGCGCCGACGCATTTCCTCCACGAGCTGTTCGTTCAGCCACTCCAGTCGCGCGGTCTGTCGGCTCAGCTCCGCGCGCAGCCCTTCGAGTCTTCGCTCCTGGGCTTGCTCCGCATCCGCCGCCGCCTTCGCTTTCGCGCTCGCCTGGTCGAGCCGTTCCTTCAGAACCTGGGCGCAGGCTTGCCGGTCGAGGTAGTCCCCGATGCGGAATCCCTTGCCGCGGGTGAGCATTTCGCGTGTAGCGGCTTCGTGCGCGTCGAACTTTCCGCCGGCGGCCTGCTGCAGGTCACGCGCGTCCCCGTGCGCACGTTGCAGATCATGCAGCGCACGCTGGCCGCTGTCGCGTTCCTTGCCAAGCGCGTCGATACGGCGCCGGCGCAGCATCGACAGCGTTCGCCAAGTGTCGATCTTCGACATCAACGCTCGCCGCCGGCCAGCCGGTTCAGCTGCGCGATCGTTTGTTCAAAGGGCTGGAGTTGCGTCACCACCTGGCCGAGAAAGGCCCGCACCTCCGGGTTCTTGCGAATCGCCATGTCAGCCTCGGCGTCGTGCCCGCTCTTGTATTCGCCGGCCTGGATCAAGGTCTCCAGTTCGTCGTACCTCGCCATCAACTGGCGAAGCCGGCCAGCCGCGGCCTGGTGGCCGGCGGAGGCGACGAGTGTCATCACGCGGCTGAGGCTGGCCAGCACGTCAATCGCGGGATACATGTTTCGCGCGGCGATCTTGCGCGAGAGGATGATGTGCCCATCCAGGATGCCGCGGACTTCCTCGGCGATGGGGTCGGAACTGTTTTCGTCTTCGGCCAGGATCGTGTAGAGCGCGGTGATCGACCCATTCGACCCCATGCCCGTGCGTTCGAGCAGACGTGGCAGTTCCGAGAAGACGGAGGGTGGGAAGCCGCGCCGCGCCGGCGGCTCGCCGGCGGCCAGGCCGATCTCGCGCAGCGCGCGCGCGAAGCGGGTGAGGGAATCCATCATGAGCAGGACTTTGTGTCCCTGGTCTCGAAAGTACTCCGCGATCGCCGTGCCCGTGTGGGCGGCCTTTGCCCGCTCGATGGACGACCGGTCTGACGTCGCGCACACCACCACCGACCGTTTCATTCCCTGCGGTCCGAGGATGATCTCGATGAACTCGCGCACCTCGCGCCCCCGCTCGCCGATCAGCACGATCACGTTGATGTCGCATCGCGTGCCGCGCGCCAGCATGCCCATCAAGGTGCTCTTGCCCACGCCGGCTGCCGCGAAGACGCCGATGCGCTGCCCCTCGCCGAGCGTGAGCAGGGCATCGATCGCGCGCACGCCGGTAGGCATGGCTTTCTCGATCATTGCCCGGCGCATCGGGTCAGGCGGATCGGCCATGACCGGCCTCACGGGCATGTCCGCGAGGGGCCCCTTGCCGTCGATGGGCTCGCCGACGGCATTCAGCACGCGGCCCAGCAGCCCCGGCCCCACGGGCACGGAGAGACAATGGTGCGTTCGACGCACCAGCGTCGCCGACGAGATGCCGTGCACCGCACCGAAGGGACTCAGCAGCGCATCGCGTCGCGTAAAGCCGACCACCTCGGCCCGCTGAAGGAACTGTCCGTCGGGCTGCACGAGTTCGCACACCTCGCCGAGCGGCAATGTCAGGCCGGTCACGCGGATGAGCGATCCGACGACCTCGCCGACACGGCCCAGGCGCATGACGGTCTCGCCGCGGTCGAGCCGGCTTTCGAATCCGCCCAGGAACGCATCGAGCAACGTGCCGCCATCGGCGTCGCACTCCACGGCTTCAGCCATCGTCGCGCTCCGCCGGCATCTCCAGAGCGCTGCTCTCGATCATCCGCCTCAGAGCCTGGAGTTGCACGGGCAGGCTCATGTCCACAGTCCCTTCGTCCGTCAGCACGCGGCAGCTGCCGGCCTCGAGCGTTGCCAACTCCACGATCTCCAGCATCCGCAGCGCGTCGCACGTCTCGCGGGCCTCGCGCAACGCCGCTCGCGCAGCCTCCGCATCGCAAGGCGCCACTTCCAGCGTCACGTAGCGTAGCGTTTCGACCGCCTTCGCGACTTCGGCGACGGCACGATCGAACAGAGCCCGGCCGCCCTGCGCCGCGATGACCCGCTCCACGAGCGAGAGCACCAGCTCCGTCAAGCGCCGGCGCCGGGCCGTCAACTGATCGGCCTGCGCGCTGCCGCTGCGCAGCAGCCGCGCCTGCCAGGCCTCCAGACCTTGCGCGAAGCCGCTGGCGTGCGCCTCCGCCTGGATCTCCCGCGCCTGCGCCTCGGCGCGCTCGATGCGTGCCTGGGCTTCCTTTTCGGCGGCGTCGAGAATCGCGTCGCGCCGAGCCTGCAGATCCTTGATCGCATGCTCGAGCCGATGCACGCTCCGCCACTGTTCACGACGAATGACGATGTCTTCGAATGCCGCCTCGACGACGGGCGTGCTCAGCCAGACCACCATGGCTCGTCCTTCAAGCCCTGCATGCACCAGAGCAGGAAATCCCCGGCGGCTTGCGGCTGCACCGGTGCCATCGAGGCAGGCAAGGGCAATCGCCGGATGAAAGCAGCGCGCGCGACCCAGGCCGTCCGGCCGCGCGGAAAGCGCAACTCGGCAAGAAGCGCCGCGCCTTCGTCGCACAGGCGTTCGACATCCCAGCCGTCGAGAGCGAACTCCCCGGTGTGCGCCGGTGGATCATCGAGCAGAAGCTCGATCGTCCTCGGGCTCCACATGCGCCCCAATTCCCTGCGTGCCCGGCCATCGACGCAACGGCGCAGGGCCGTCCGACGGAGCCCCAGGCTGAAGAGGCCCGCGACATAACGCAGGTCGCCTTGCCGCAACAGCGCCAGCCGCGCCGCACGGTCGGCCCATGCAGCGGAACCGGACATTGCCGGTCCTGCCGGCATTGAGGCGAACCAGGCGCGGATGTCCCGCGCCCCGAGCGCGTCCAGTCCCCACGACGGATGAAACACCCATGTCGCGCGACTCAGCTTGTCGCTCAATGCGCCCCACAGCGTCGCGGACGACGATTCGGAGAATATCGCGGCAGGAGACATCGCGCAGATCAGGAGCGGCGGCGGAGCAGGCGCCGCAGGAATGCGATGGAGCCGCTGACAAGTCGGCTCGCGTGCGACTGCAGCATCATCAACGATGCTGTCTTGACGGGCGAAGCCGCCGCCGCGCCCGACAAAGTCGCCGGCTCCGGCTCGGCGGACCGGCGGCGGCCCGCGATCGCGCCAAGCGCCAGTCCCACGCCGAGGCATGCACCCGCGATGCCCCAGGCGGACGCTCGCCCGTCGGGCCTCCATGCCTGCGATGCCGTGCGCGAGGCACCAGCCGCCGGCTCCGGAATCGAAGGCGGATGCGCCGGGATGAGCGTCACGCTCACGTTCTCGAAGCTCAGGCCCTGCACGCCGCGCACCACGAAGTTCTTCACCATCGGCACCAGCGCCGCGGTGTTCACGGACGCGCCATGCTTGACGAAGACCGAAGCCGAGGCCGGCTCCGGTCGCGTGGACAACGGATCGTTCTCCGGCAGGACCACGTGGACCCGCGCGACGAGCACGCCGTCGATTCGCGCCAACGAGTCCCCGAGCTCCTGAGACACGCCGTGGATGAAGCGAACGCGCTCTTCCGTCGGCGTCGAGATCAGGCCGTCCTTCTTGAACAGGTCGCCGAGCGAGGTATACCGCTCCGAGGGCAGCCCGGCAGCCTTCAGCAAGGCGACCGCCCGGGCGATCTGGGATTCTTCCACCAGCACGTTCCAGGTCTTTCCGCCATCCAGGCTTTTCTTCGACGCGTCGAGCCCGTTCTCCAGCAATGCGCCCAGCATCTGGTTGGCATCGGACTCGGTCTGCTTGGTGTAGAGCTCGGTCTGGCAGCCGGCCAGCAAGACACAGGCGTGGAGCATCAATGCCCATGCCGCCAGACGCGCGGCCGTCTTCATCATTGGTTTTTCATCAAGGTCTGGACGCCGTTCTTCACGCTCTGGATGAGGGAGGTGGAGGCATTGAAATGCATGCTGGACATGGATGCCTTCAGCATGAGGTCAATGCTGGCGGCGCTCATTTCCTCGCTCGTTCCTGTCCGGGCGGCGATCTGGCCCTTCTGCACGGCATCGAGCATGTTCTTGAAGAGGTCGGACTGATGCCCGACGGCCGCGGAGATCGGCGTGCGCCCCGCCGCGGGTGCAACCGAGAAGTTGTTCTCGCCCGCGGCGCCATCCACGAACGCCGTGAAGCGTGCGGCGTCGTTCGCACGCGCATCGGCGTTTGCCAGGCCAGCCTCGTGGCCGCCTGGCGCGCTCATGGGCGCAGGCAGCGACGCCGCCGCCAAGGGGGTGATTGTCGTCATGATCGGGCGCGTAGATGACTCCCGGGCCTCATACGCGCCCGAGAGAAGGGTTCAAGTCGACGGGCATGCCGACAGTGGTTGGCAATACCGGAGAACTCGCCAGATCCGGGTCGCGCAGCGCCTGCACCAGCGTCTTCGAGATCTCGTCGTCGCCCTCCTGGACCAGGTCCGCATGGATATTCCATGTGGGATCACCCGTCGCGGCAAGACACAGACACATCATCGCGTTCCATTGGGGCATGGAGGCGTCCTGGCTGTTCAGTTCACGAATCGCTTCCATGTACTCACCTCGACAGATGAGTATCCAGACGCTGAATTGAAAGAGCTGGACGGTCAGGCCCGGACGGAATAGCCGCAAGGCATCCAGCACCTTGGATGCGAGGTCAGTCCGTCCCAATCGGATGCCCTCCGTCATCAGATTGATGAAGACGATGATCAGGTCACGGCGTACTTTGCTTGGATTCATGGTGGACCTTTGTTTCAGTTGACCTCACCCCGAACCGGGGTGAGGCGGCGCTGAAAAAGATTACTCAGGTGATCTTGGTGAAGGCATCGCCCATCTTGCCCATGCCCTTGGCCAGGCCTTCGGCAATGCTTGCCTGCATCTTCCAGAGGCCTTCGAGCATGAGCTGTCGCATGTTCTGGTTCTCCTGCACTTGCCGCAGACGGCTTGCCTCCTCCGAGGTGTCGATCGCCAGCTGATTGAAGCCCTGGTTGACCGGGCTCATGTTTCCCTCAGGGCCGCCGACAGGCGCGCCGAGGTGGGTCAGTCTCGGGTCACCCGCCAGCAGGTTGTACCGGGGATTGAGGTACGGGTTGTTGTACTGGCTCGTGCCAGGCATGAGAAATGGATTCATGTGTCATCACTCCTTTGATTGCAATTGAAAAGCCGTCCCCCATGTGGGGCGGCTGCTTGAATACCGCAGCTTCGTCACTGCATCGCGTGATCGACGCTGCGGCAGACTTCTTCGAAGATTTCGCTCAGTGCCTCAATGCCCCCTGCGATCTCGTTCATCGTTCGCGCCTCCTGGAACCCGGCCAACTGCGTCTGCCTGGCGCAGATTTGCCGGGCGTGCGCCAGCACCTGCCGGAATCCGGCTGCGTTGGAAGGTTCGGCCATCAGCGCGGCGCGCGTATCGGCCATGGCGGCAAGCACCTCCGCATCCAGTTCGTCGAAAGCCTCCTCGAGGCCTGCATGGCCCGAGGCGCCGGCGCCCTCGCTCATGCGGCCCTCGCGGTCGAAGGCGTCGCGATTCGCTCCGGCCCACTGAGCTGGGCGACCAGTTGCTTGCCCGTATCGGCGACCGCGCCTTCGAGGACTTCCTTCGGAAGCTGCTTGGGAGGCAGCGCCGGGGTCGGCGGCGCGGCGTGCTGTCGCTTGCTCTGGTCCACGGCATTCTTGATGGAAATGCCCGTGGTGACGGCGGTGCCGATGACACCGGCAATGGCGGGAATGGCTGCGAGAAAAGGCATGGGACTCTCCTGGAAATTCTGGTGAATCGATCTTCTTGATCGAGATGTTCATGCGGCCGCGTTCGCCGTCGCCCGCTTGGGCGAATCCGCGAGCAGCCTCGCCACGACGCTGCGGGCAACCGCGCTGATGAAGTCGGGCCCATGCGTTTCGACCGCTTGGACCGCGGCCGCCCGCGGGCTTTGCAGTCCGTGCGCGCCTGCGCCGCCGAGCTTGCCGGCGAGCGCCGCCACAAGGGGTTTGCCGAGCACTTCCGCGGCGAGCTTGCCCACGCGCTCTTTCCCGCCAAGCTCGGTCGCCACGGACCGAAGGCCTTGGCCCACCACGGGAATCACATTTCGGGAGATGGCGGATCCCGCCATCTGCAGTCCCTTGACCAGTCCAATATTCATTTCGTACGCTCCTTGGTTGAAAAAGTTCTTCGCGCTCCATCGGCCGATGCAATGACGCTGCCGTCGGACAGGTAGACGATGGAACGGGTCCTGCGGCCATCCTGAAGTAGCACGGCGTCTTCCTCGGCCTCCGGGAATTCGAAGCGGATGCTCGTCACGCTTGCGCGCATCTCCGCCTGGATCTGGTCCGCCGCGCGCCGTGCCCGATGCCACGCGCGAGCGCGGCCCGTCACCACGAAGGCGCCCCGGCCTTCGTAGACCACGCGGACGCCGGCGTCGGCAATCCGGTCGGCGATCATCGATTGCACGTCCTGCACCACCGCGTAGGCGTGCCGCACATTCGTGCGCTTGCCCAGCGCGAGTCGCAGGCGCTCGGCGTGCTCGGCGTCGCGGACCCATCCGCGCAGCGAAAGCCAGCCCTCCTCGGCGACAACGTCCACCTCGGGAAAGCTCGAACGCTCCAGCGCGAGACCCTGCACATCGATGCCGCGAGCCTCGCCAGGCGATGCATCCATGGCGAGGGAGTGGCCGCTGCGCAGGGCGGCAGCGACCGACACCGAAACCGAAACGGTCAGCACCACGAATGCCGCCAGCAACATCGGCCATGGGCTCGTCTTGCCATCACGCGGCGCCGCGGGCTCGAGGACGACTTCGCTCGCGGAAGACTGGGCGGCATCCGGGACAATGACGCCGCCGCCAAAATGAGCGCGCAACAACTCGACGTCCGCCGGCCACTGCGTCATCGCCGCCGCCACCACCAGCACCACCACGCCCACCGCCAGGGCCGCGAACGGCGCCATCACCAAAGACTGCGCTGCGCCATCGGCGTCTCGGATGTCCAGGCACGCGCCGCCATCCGCCTGCACGCGCAGGACGCTTTCGGGATGAGGCCAGTCGTTGATCACGATATCGCTTTCGAGCAGGGGACCGATGGAGTAGTTACCTGGCGTCAGTTTCACTTCCGCCCCGGCATGGGCACCCGCGAGGATGCGAAGCTTCGCCAGTGGACGCGAATCCGTCATCGCGCTGCTCCTTCGAGTTCCGTGGAAGCGGCTCGCGGCACCTGGCCATCGATGGCGCGCGGGACGATCAGGAAGAGCCGCTCCATCTGCTCGTGCGTCTGCCGTCTGCTCTGGAACACCTCGCCCAGCAGCGGAATGTCCGAGAGGCCGGGCACGCGGCTGTGGCCCTGGGAGCTTCGTTCGGTGCTGAGGCCGCCGATGAGCAGTGCCTCACCTTCGTCGAAATAGGCCTCGGTCTGGATCTGTGTCTGCTTCACGATAGGCACCGTGTCCACCATCTGCCCATCGAACTTTCCGTCCTGGATGGAGATGGACAGCAGCAGCCGCTTGTCCCGCGCCGGCCCGACACGTCTCGCCAGCATCTCGATGCTGGTGCCAGCCTCGACCTGGTGGAGGCTGGTACTCAGGTTGCCCGCCACCCTCACGGAAGCCGTGCTGCTGTCCTTCATCAGCGCGGGCTGGTTCGCGATCCCGAGCACCCGTGGCCGTGCCACGACGCGCGCGCGGCCCTTGGCTTGCAGGGCATCGATGCTCGCCATGAATTGAAGGCTGGCGCCGCCGATCAGCCGCGTGAAGCTGAAACTTCCGCCATTGGAAACCACGCTGTCGGGCGAGCCATACTTGATCTGTGCACCGGAGAATCCCAGCTCCCAGCGAAGCCCGAGATCTCGCATGTCGCTCTGGCTCACGTCGATGATCACCGCCTCCAGTTCCACCATGTCGCGAGGTACGTCGAACTGCCGGATCAATTCTTCGATCTCGGCAAACTGTTCCGGTTGCGCACGCACGACGATGTTGTTGCGCGCTTCGTCGGCTTCGAACAGAGGCGGCGTGCGGCCTGCCGGCGACGGCACGTCGGTGCGTCCCTTCATGACCGGGCTGGCCGATGGTGCCGGCGCACCCGCCAGCGCGCGCTGGGCGTGGTTCGCGGTGGCATTGCCGGCTTCGGCCGCCCGGCTTGCTTCATCGTTGGCTCCCGCGCTCGAGCCCGAAGTCAGGTTCGGCCAAAGCCTGGCGCGAATTCCGCCGGCCCCCAAGGCGACAGGGAGTTCATCGTCCACGCCGTAGATGCGGCGCAGCAGTTGTGCCACGCCGGGCTGCCTGGCGTCACCCGATCGTCGATCGCCGGCATGCGCGTGCCGGAGCGGAAAGACCCGCACGATCTGCCGCGCCGGGTCGCGTGAATGCGCGGCGACGGATTCCGCGATCGCCGAGACCAGTTCGATGTAGCGGGGCGGCCCGAAGGCCAGCAGAACGCCGACCTCGGGGCCGCGGCGCATCTGAAAGCGTGGATCGCTGAGGCGCAGTGAATCGAGTGTCTGCTCGACGCGCTCCGCATCAGCGGCCGACATCTGGAAAATCTTGGTCTGCAAGGCCTTGACCGGATACACGAACAAGGCCGAACCGTCGTAATACCAAGTGAGCCCGTAAGAGTCGCTCACGAGCTTGAGAAAGGACGGGGCGCCGAGCTGGAAGGCGCCGGACACGGAGCCTTCGATGCCCTCCGCCAGCACGATCGGGACTGACTGGCTCGCCGCGAAATCCTGCAGTACCTCGGAGAGCTTCTTTTCGTCAGCCTTGTAGACGAAGGGCTGCGAAAGAAGCCGCCGAGCCTCCGGCGAGAGCTGTGGCTGGGCGGATGCCTGCCACGGCGCAAGCGCCGCGAAGCACAGCGCCCACCCGATCGACAGCCGTCCGGCGTGCCGGACTTTCATATGCTGGCCTCAGGCATCGGGAAGCGGCTCAGACCGCGGTCGCCCCGTAGGATTCGCGGTACGAGGCCGCGGCGCGGCGGGTCTCGCGCCGCTCGGCGGCGACGACCTCCGAGCGGGTGGACATCGCCTCGATGTCTCCACGCCCGACGATGCCGTCACCAGCGCCCCCATGCTTGGCGACGTCCAGACGCTGGAACATTGCCTTGTTCTGCACCGCGTAGGCGGCCGCGTCGCGCACCGCTTGCGGCTGCGAAGAATCCTGCGCGAGCCTTTCCAGGTCCGACATCTTGAACTCGGCGGGCAGCAAATCAAGAACATCCTTGAGCTTGTTGAACGCCCGGATCTCGTTGCGGGTCATCTTGTTCTCGTTCATGGCAACGGACAGGTCGGCCAGGTTGTACTTCCCGTCAGCCTGCTTGCCGCCATGATTGAAGGCACGGCCGTCGCCGGTGTCGAGTCGCTCGAACGCGGCCGGATGGTCGAGCATGTACTGGGCCGCGGCGCGCAGCTCAGGCGCATAGTCGGTGTTCTTCGCACTGCCGGTGAGTCGGCCTTCCGCGATGGCCTTCAGCATGTCGCGGGTGACGAGGCCATCGACGGCGATCGAGCTCATGTTGTCCGCCAGCACGGCAAGGGCTTCGCTCTCCGTGTCCAGGCCGGCGCCGCCATCGCCCGTGCGCGATGCGCTCACGGCTTGAGGGGCGGACAGCGACGGGGAAAGCATGCCGAGGCCGGCATACGCGCTGTAAGGCTGAACCGGCGTCGGCAGGTAGCCCCCGCCCTGGACGGGCGGAAGGTAGCCCGCATTGGCCGAGCCAGTCCAGGGGTCGGGATACAGGTTCTGGGCGGGATAGGCAAAAGGCTGCGTGTAGGGCGTGGCCTGTTGGAACGGCACGGACCGCCCGCCCTGCAGGCTGGCCATTGCCGCCTGCGCCACCTGCGGCAACATCTGGCTCACCAGCCGTTGCACCCTCCGTTCCGCCTCGGACCACTCGCGTTGCGACGCACGATCGCCGCGATGCGATTTCTCGTACGGCGCGAAGTCCCGATGCGCCTTGAAGCGCTCGGGAGTTCGATGCGTTGCAATACCAGCACAACTCATATTCATAGAAGCTCCGAAAAATAAGGATCGATTGAAGTTCAATTGGCGTCAGACTTGCGTGGCCGTCTCGGGGCCCGCGATGCTGACGACTCAATGCTAGGAGCCGCATCGCATGGGCTTGCCCGGGAACACGAAGACGCGGACGGTCAGACGAAGGCGCGGCCACGACGATGCGGCTTGTGCCGCGTCAGATGCGGATCCATGCGTAGTCGCCGTCACCGATGCCCTCGAACATCTCGTCCGGCGACGTCATGATCTTTTCGCGCCAGTAGCGGCCATGCTCCAGGTAGTGCAGCAGCGTCTCGGCCAGCCACTGCACCTGCACCGGCTCCAGCAGGCTCACGCGCGTCAGCAGCACCATCGCGCCTGTCGCGTTGTCGACCCCCATCTGCGCCTGGTCCTGCGCATAGACCAGCAGGTTGCTCTCCAGCATGAGCCGATAGACGGTCAAGGTGCGGCCAGGCGTGCAGATGCCGAAGTCGAAGTGGATGTGAAATGCCTCGGGGTCGCCGGCGCCATAGTGAAAGCGCACGTCGTATCCGCCGAGCGTCAGGCAACGCCGTTCGATCCAGGCGCTCGAAGCGGGCACGCCGAGTTCGGCGCCAAGTGCCGCGAGAAGCGCCTTGAAATCCGCCTCATAGTCCATGCCACTCAGGCCGTACCGTGCAGGACCTGGAGACGTTGCGCCGCTCGCGTGCGTTCGGTAGGCGAGCGTGGACGGCCCAGATTGAGCAACCACAGCGGCAGGAGCAGGTTGAGGATGCGTTGCGCGCCGGGCTCTTCCGCGACGCCCACGCCCGGCCGCAAGGCGAGACCGGTGCAGCCCTCCAGAATCTCGGCGCACTGGGCGAGCGTGAGCGCGGGCAATTCCATCGGCTGGGTCAGGACCAGTTCGTTGAATCGCATGAGCGCGGCGGCAGTCGTGTCCATGGACTCGCCTCCGTCCAGCCAGACGCGACGCCGCCATCCAGCGAGGGCCGATGCCAACTCCGTCGGCGGCTTGAGATCGGCGAAGTCATTGCGCACCGGCATGGCTCCGGCAGCCAGCGGGTCCATGCCCCTGGGTGTCGCCTCGGCGTCGTGGCGAGACGAACCCTCATCCGCAGGCTCGTGCGACGACATGTCACCCAGCATCTTGCGCAGCGCAAGCACCGCGATCGCCCCGTCGGATTCAACATCCTCTCCATCGGGCTCCCTGGGCGCGTCCTGCGAACCCATCGAGCCCGCCGCGCCGGCGCGGCTGCCGCCGCCTCCCGGGCGATGGAACGCACGCCATGCATCCCCGCGACGCCCCGATGGCCTGCGGCGCAAGGCCGGGTGCGCGGGCAGCTCGCCCGGCTCGTGGCGGGTGGCCAGCACCGGCTGCGGGATCGGAACCGTGATCAGGACACCGCGGAAGATGACGGGCGCGGGCAGATCCTCCACCCAAGCCAGTTCTTCGCGAAGCTCAAGACTTCCGCCTATGGGATTCGATGCGGTACGCCGATGCTCGATGCGCGTCATGCGAACATCGACTGGATCACGGCTCGACCGAACTGCAGCATCAGGCTGCCCGCCCAAGGCCCGGCAAGCAGGAGCACCAGCGCCACGGCGACCAGCTTGAAACCTTGCGAGATGCTTTGTTCCTGCAGGGAGGTGACCGCCTGCACGAAGGAGATCAGCAAGCCGATCACGGCCGAGGTGATCACCGCCGGAAGGGACAGGAGCAAGGCCAGCACCAAGGCTTCCGATGCAAGACCGAGGAGACGCGACTCATCCATCGCGCGACCTCAGCGGTAAGTCATCACCAGCCCGTGCAGCAGGGCCGACCAGCCATCGAGCAGCACGAACAGGAGAAGTTTCAGCGGAATCGCGATGTTGGCCGGCTGGACCTGGGACAGACCCATCGCCAGGAGAACGTTGGCCACCACGAGATCCACCACCACGAAGACGAGATAGAGCACGAAGCCGATCTTGAAGGCTTCGGTCAATTCCGAGACCGCGAACGCCGGGGCGAGAACGATCAGGTCGCGCTCGCTGATCCTGGCCGCCTCTTCGGCCGGCCACAGCTTGTGGGCGCTTCGCATGAAGAAGGCGACATCTCGCGGCTCGGCGTGCTTGGCGAGAAATCGGCGGAAGGGCTCTCGTCCGGTATCGAATGCCGCGAGTGTCTGCCGCGCGGTGGTGGGTTCCACCGGATTTCTCTTGTGCAGCTCGTAGGCCTCGCTGAACACCGGCGCCATGACGTAGCAGGACAGGATCATCGCGATGCCATTGATGACGGTATTCGGCGGCACTTGCTGTACGCCGATGGCGTTGCGCAGCAGGCCGAGGACCACGACGACCTTGGTATACGCCGTCACCACCATGGCCACGAATGGCAGGAACGCCAGGACCGCGAGGATCAGGATCATCGAGATGACGTCAATGGACATCGTCTTGTTCCCCCTGCATGGTTTCGATGCGATCCAGACGGACCGCGAGCCGGTCTCCGACGGCCACCAGTTGTCCCGCGCCAACCACGCGGCCAGAGACCCTGATGCGGACTTTCGCCGCGCTCAGTGCGCACGGCAGTTCGAGCACATAGCCGGGGCGCATGTCGCCGATCTCGGCCAGGCTCAGCTCACCTGCGTCGCATTCGACGTGAACCGGCACGGTGATGGCATCCAGCCGCAAGGCAGGCCCGCCGGATGCGGGCGAATCGTCGGAGTCGTCGGATTCGTCGAAACCGTCGAGCGCTTCAGCCTCGTCGATTTCATCATCGGCCCAGTTCTCGTCGGAGAGATCCGGGTCATAGGGATCGTCAATTGAATTCATGTTGCTTGTCTGAGTCAGCTCACCTGATTCGATTCGTGCGCGGAAACTTCCCAGCGGCCGGCCGGCAAGCGTCAAGATGGCGTGGCCGATCCAGTCGTCGAAGCCCGTCGCGCCCGCGCCGAGCAGCAGCCCGTCTCCGCGCCGCAGCGAGCGAAGTCGACGAGGGGCCAGCGCGAGCGTGGCGAGGCGCAAGGCACAGCGCACCGGCAGGCATCCTGGCAATGAAGGCAGGGCGCCCAGGTCGCGATCCGTCTGCGCCGTGGCATCGCCATGCTCCGGCTCCGCACGCCAGATGCAGATGTCAACGCCGGGTGCATCGGGAAGTTCCAGTCGCGCATGCACCGGCGTTCGGCCGGGGCCGGGCTCATCGATATGCCGCACGCGCCATGCTTCGGGATCGAGCGCGCCACGGGATCGCCTCGCCGCATGCGCGTGCATCCATTCGCCGGCGGCCTGCTGCACCAGGAGCCCGGTCAAGCCGGGCAAGGTGTCACTGTCGGCGGCTGATGCGAGCGGAAAGAGGCGCCGTGGAAGACCCAGCTGAACCAAGCCCCACGGCCCCGCGAGCTCGACGCAGAGGAAGTCCTCCTGGGAGCCCCGCGCGGGACGCACCGCGGCGCCCGGCCAGAGCGTGTCCAGCGACTTGGCGAAAGCCCGCGTGAATACGCGCCTCGACGTGAGGACCGCGGCGTACTCAAGCGAGGGCAGATCGGCGAACTGCAGATCGCGGGCGACGCTTTCGCCGAGAGGCCGAACGCCGTCGCTCACCACAGCGCCACCTCGATCGTGCGATGGTCCGCCAGAAGACAGCCAAGCACATGCTCGACGGCGGGAACACATTCCGCCAGAAGACACCGCGACGGCACATGCTCCGTCTCGAATCGAAGTCGGACTTCCGTGGGCGAGACTTCCGCGCGCAAACGCGTCTTCTCGATGCCGGGAAACGCCAGGGGGAAAAGCATCGTCCAACGCCCTCGATCGGCGACTGGAGGCGCGGCGCAAAACTGCGCCAGATGCTCGAGCAAACCCACCAGCATCGCGCTGAGTTCCCGGGCCGCGGTCTCCTGAACGCCAGGACTTGCCTGGACGATGGCCGCCGGCCGGCGAACGCCCGCGGGCGCGGCGGCATCGAGCTGCCATGCGGCCTCGTCCGCGTCCGCGCCGGAGCCATGCGAAGGCTGGTCGCGGCGGAGCTCGCCCTGGACGGCAAGACGGCGCGAGATCTCGCGCGTTCCGCCGCGCCACGCGGATGGCGGCTCGACGGATTGCACGCGCGTGACCCGTGGCGAGGCCGCAGGGGGCCGCCGCTCGGGAGGCCGGGTGCTCGGCAGGCTCACAGCGAGATCCTCCCCATGGGCCTCAACTCGACCTGTGCCCCCAACTCCTGGAACGAATAGACCTGAAGCCACTTGAAGCGCGGCTCGACGAGCCGGCGAAAGTAGCGCCGAATGTCCATCGACACCACGACCGCGACCCCGGGTGTTTCAGCCTCGCCTGCGTGCGCCGCCACGGCCTGCACGATCCTCTCCGTCGTCTCGTTCGGCAACGCGAGGTAGGTACCGGCCGGCGTCTGCTTGATGGACTCGCGCACCGCCTGCTCCACCTCGCCGTCGACGAAGATGGCGGAAAGCACGCCGGTCCCCCCGGTCGCGCGATGCGCGAGGTAGGCCCCGAGGTCGCCGCGCACGTATTCGCACAGCATGATCAGGTCTTTCTCCTTCGCGCCCCAGTAGGTCATGCTCTCGCAGATCGCGCGCAGGTTGCGGATGGGGATTTGCTCCTCCAGGAGGCGGCGCAGCACCTCGCCGATGCGCTGCAAAGTCATCACCTTCTGCAACTCGGCGACCAGGCCCGCATAGTCATCGCCCAGCGCCTCCAGCATCCACTGGACCTCCTGGATGCCGACGAAGCGATGCGCGTTCTCGCGCATCAGGCGACACACATGCTCGGCAAGAACGCCCTCCGGCTTCATGGCCCCGCCGTCCTTCGCGCCGCTCTCCGCGGCCTCGGGTGCCGGCAGGCCTGGCCGCAGTTCGCCCGCGCCGGCGGGGACGTCGTGGATCAGGATGTCATAGCCGCTCTCCGGCAACGGCTCATGGATCCACAGGGCCATGCCGGGGAACGCCAGCCCCAGAGCCTCCTCCACGCCAGCGCGACCACGTTCCAGCGCGGCGTTGAACTCCGCCCACGCCAGCTGCCGCGCCAGGACCGGCGAGACACGCACCGCCAGCGGCTTGCTGACGCGCGGCGCATGAGGCAGCAGCGCGGGGCCCACGCTCTTCTCGCCGAGCCGCTTCAAGGCGGACAGCGGCTCGGACACGCCGCCGCCGCCCTTGCGCCGCCCGATCGCCCAGCCGCACCCCAGCAGCGCCGCGGAGAGCAGCAGGAACTGCGGCCAGGGAAATCCCGGAATCGCCGCGAAGCCCAGCACCAGCACGCCCGCCATGTACATCGCGCTGGCGCTGCTGCCCATCTGCGAGACGATCTCCTGGCCGACGGACTGGTCGCCCTGGTCCTTCTTGGAATCGTCCGCGACGCGCGTGATCATGATCCCGGCCGCGACGCAGATCAGCAGCGAAGGCACCTGCGAGACCATCGCATCGCCGATCGACAGCACAGAGAAGCGCGCAGCCGCCTCGGCGCTCGTCATGCCGTGGTAGCTCACGCCGACGATGATGCCCGCGACGATGTTGACGACGGTGATGACGAGCCCCGCGATCGAATCGCCCTTGACGAACTTCATCGCGCCGTCCATGCCGCCGTGCAGCTGGCTTTCCATTGCCAGGTGGGCGCGCTTCTTCTTCGCTTCCTCGCCGCTCAGCAGGCCCGCGCGCAGGTCGGCGTCGATGCTCATCTGCTTGCCGGGCATGGCGTCGAGCGTGAAGCGGGCGCCGACCTCGGCCACGCGCTCCGAGCCCTTCGAGATCACGATGAACTGCACGATGGTGATGATGAGGAACACCACGATGCCCACCACGAGGTTGCCGCCCACCACGAGCTGGCCGAAGCTCTCGATCAGGTGCCCCGCGTCCGCGTGCAGCAAGATGGCCTTGGACGACGCGATGTTCAGCGAGAGCCGGAAAAGCGTGGTGAAGAGCAGCAACGTCGGAAAGGACGACAGCGCGATCGCCGAGGGCATGTACATGGTCACCACCAGCAGCAGCAGGCTGATGGTGATGTTGACGGCCAGCAGCGTGTCGATGAGGAAGGTCGGCAGCGGCAGGATCATCAGGCCGACGATCGCCACCAGCAGCACCGCGACCGCGAGATCGCCGCCCTTGATGTTGGCCTTCATGCAGCGGACTCCGGCGCGCTGGCTGGCGCCAGGGCCTCGATGCCGGCGATGCAGCGCAGGATGGCGCCGACCGCTTCGAAGGTGTCGGCGCTGATCGCGCTGCCGCGCGGCAGTTGGACGAGCCGCCGGGCCAGGCTGCGGTTGGTGAAAACGGCAACGCCTTCGGCCTCGGCCGCTTCGCGCAACGCGACCGCCTGGCGGTCCTCCCCGCGCGCCACAACCACCGGGACCATGCCCGGCCGCCAGGCCAGGGCCACCGCGCAATGGGTGGGGTTGGCCACGACCACCTTCACGGGCGCTCCCTGTCCGGGCGGCGGAGGGTTCTCGATCATCTCCCTGGCCAGTTGCTTGCGCTCGCCCTTGAGTTGCGGGTCGCCCTCGCCCTCCTTGAACTCGCGCTTGATCTCGTCCTTGCTCATGCGCTGGCCCTTCATGAACTGCCAGCGCTGCAGGGCGTAGTCGAGGGGCCCCATCAGCGCGCAGACGACCAAGGTCACGAACATCAGCTTGAGGAAGAGCGACCACGCGGTGGCGCCGATGTGCGAGGGCGCGTGGTAGGCCGCGCCGGAGATCATCGGCAGCGCCGAGCGGATCACGCTCCAGACCACCACGCCGATGATGATCGCCCGCAGCACCATCTGCAGGCCCTCCAGCAGCGACTTCCAGGAGATCACCTTCTTGAAGCCGTTCACCGGGTTGATGGCGTCGAACTTCGGCGTCACCGGCTTGAAGCTGACCTGCACGCCCACTTGCATCAGCATGCCGATGGCGCCGCCGAGCGCCGCCACCGCCGCCAGCGGCAGGATCAGGCCCAAGGTCAGGAGGAAGACCTGCATTCCCAGCCCCACCAGCCAGGCGTCGGGCAGCGGGGAAGCCACCGCCGTCAACATGCTGGCCATCATTCCCTTCAGCCGGTCGGCCATCCAGTCCGACGCGGCCGCCAGCGCCATCAACACGAAGGCGAAGGAGGTGATGGCCGCCGTCTCCTGGCTCTTCGGGATCTGACCTTCCTTGCGCGCCTTGTCGAGCTTCTGCGGCGTCGGCTGCTCGGTCTTCTCGCTGGACATGAATGGGACGGCTCGGGTGGTGGATGGACGCTGGACGCGGAACCGAAGGCTAAGGCGCCGCGACCAGCAGCGCGGGCGCCCGCGCGAAGCGGGAGGCGCCCATGCGAAGGCGGCGCGGGGCGCATTCGGAGACAATGGACGCGGCGCGCACGGGAGGTGCGCGCGTCGTTCCCTTCACAAAGAAACGTGCTCCAGCACCCGAATCCCTTGTCCACCCAGGCTTTCGAAACACCCGCCGCCGGCCCCGAACTGATCCTCCACGAGGTCTTCGGCTATTCGCGGTTCCGTGGGCCACAGCAGTCGATCGTCGAGCACGTCGTGGCCGGCGGCGATGCGCTGGTGCTCATGCCCACCGGCGGCGGCAAGTCGCTGTGCTACCAGATCCCCGCCATCGCGCGCCAGCGGGCGGGCCACGGCGTGACCGTGGTGGTTTCGCCGCTGATCGCGCTGATGCACGACCAGGTCGGCGCGCTCCACGAGGCCGGCGTGGACGCCGCCTTCCTCAACTCCACGCTGGACTGGGAGCAGACGCAGGACGTGGAAAGGCGCATGCTGCGCGGCGAGATCACGCTGCTCTACGCGGCGCCCGAGCGCGTCAACACGCCGCGCTTCCTGTCGCAGCTGGATTCGCTGAAGGAGCGCGGCAAGCTCGCGCTCTTCGCCATCGACGAGGCGCATTGCGTGAGCCAGTGGGGCCATGATTTCCGCCCCGAATACCGCGCGCTCACCGTGCTGCACGAGCGTTATGCGGGCGTGCCGCGCATCGCCCTCACCGCCACGGCCGACGCGCTGACGCGCGCCGACATCGTGGAGCGGCTGCAGCTGGAGGAGGCGCGGCAGTTCGTCTCCAGCTTCGACCGGCCCAATATCCGCTACACCATCGTCGAGAAGAAGGACGCGACCACGCAGTTGCTGCGCTTCATCGAGCGCGAGCATGAGGGCGACGCCGGGGTGGTCTATTGCCAGTCGAGGAAGCGCGTGGAGGACGTGGCCCAGTCGCTATGCGACGCGGGCGTCAACGCCCTGCCCTACCACGCCGGCCTGGACGCGGCTGTGCGGCAGAAGCACCAGGACCGCTTTCTGCGCGACGAAGGCATCGTGATGGTCGCCACCATCGCCTTCGGCATGGGCATCGACAAGCCGGACGTGCGCTTCGTCGCCCACCTCGACATGCCGAAGAACATAGAGGGCTACTACCAGGAGACCGGCCGCGCCGGCCGCGATGGCGCACCCGCCGACGCATGGATGGCCTACGGCCTGCAGGACGTGGTGAACCAGCGCCGCATGATCGACGAAAGCCCGGCCGGCGAGGATTTCAAGCAGGTCATGCGCGGCAAGCTCGACGCGCTGCTGTCGCTGGCCGAGGCCAGCGACTGCCGGCGCGTTCGGCTGCTCGGCTACTTCGGCGAGCACAGCACGCCATGCGGCAACTGCGACAACTGCCTTACGCCGCCACAGGTGTGGGACGGCACGGATGCGGCGCGCAAGCTGCTTTCCACCATCTACCGCGTGCGGCAGCAAAGCGGCATCAGCTTCGGTGCCGGCCACATCATGGACATCCTGCGCGGCAAGGAGACCGAGAAGGTCACGCAGTTCGGCCATGCATCGATCAGCACCTTCGGCATCGGCAGCGAGTTCAGCGAGGCGCAGTTGCGCGGCGTACTGCGGCAGCTCATCGCCACCGGCGCGCTGGCCGTGGATGCGCAGGCGTACAACACGCTGCAACTGACCGACGGCTCGCGCGCGGTGCTCAAGGGCGAGGCCACCGTGATGCTTCGCGAATCAGTGTCTTCGCCGGCGGAGCGCAAGCCGAGACGCGAGAAGGCGGCGAAGACGTCGCGCGGCGCGGCCTCGCCGGCCGCCGCCTCGCTGGATTCGCCGGCACAGGCCCGCTTCGCCGCGCTGAAGGCCTGGCGGGCCGAGGTCGCGCGCGAGCACAACCTGCCGGCCTACGTGATCTTCCACGACGCGACGCTCGCCGCCATCGCCGAGCGGGCACCCGCCAATCCCGAGGACCTGCAGGGCATCAGCGGAATCGGCAGCAAGAAGCTCGAGGCGTACGGGGCCGACGTGCTGCGCGTCTGCGCCGCGTTCTGAGGCGGCCTCCGCCCGCTAGCCTTCGCAGGTCGCCACCGTGCGCTTCGCGATGGCGTCGAAGGCGTATTCGAACTTCGCCGCGTAGAGCGCGTCGCCGCAGTTGTAGCGTTGCGCGATGCGCGTCGGGTGCATGGCATTCCAGCCGGTGATGACGCGCTGGATCGCGGCCCTCTGGTACTTCAGCACCTGCCCCGGCTGGAGCATGTGCGCCGCCGGGTTGAGCCTCTTCAGTACCTCGACGGTCGTGCCTTCGGTCCTCGCGATCTTCTCCAGGCTGTCGCCGCGCCGCACCGTGACCTCGTGCACCGTGGTGTCGGGATTCAAGACGCTGCGGAAGGCGTAGTTCGCCAGGCGCATCAGCAGGTAGCCGACGCCCGCGCGGATGTTCTGCGCCGGGTCCGTCCTCGCGCCGCCCACCGAGAGGGACGGCCGCATCGACGGGGGCAGCACCAGTTCGCCGCCTTCATCGCCGAGCAGCAGGGATGCCAGCCCCGGATCGCCCTCGTTGCCGATCTGCATCGGCCGGGTCTTCCAGGCGGCTTGGCCCGCGCCCGTCTCCACCCACAGCATGGCCTTGACGACCCGCCAGTCGAGGGGAAGGTAGCCCGCGGAGCGGCAGAGATGGCCGTTGTACGCGTCGACCACCGCGCGGATCTCGTCGTCGTGGATGTCCCAGGCCGCATCGGCCTTGTCGATGCCCTCGCGCCACGCCTGGTAGCCTGGCTTGTGCCGCGCAACGCGGGCGGCCTTGGATGTGGAATGGGCGGCGCCGCCGGACGGCGCGCGTGACAGTGCCTTCATTGCGATCTCCCTGGAAGAAAGCGCACGACCTCTGCCATTGACAGGCATTGGAGGCGTGCACAGGGAGATTATGAGACGCGGCCTCGCATCGCGCACGTCCGCGAAACGTCAGGAAATGTGGATGGGCCTGTGGTGACCGTTGACCATCAGTTCGTCACCCCATTCCACACCTTGAGACGAATGCCGACGAGGCTAGCGCGCCGCGCCCGCCGGCCGCGTCACGATCCGGTTCTCCCGCGCCGCCGGCCGTACAAGGTAGGCGGCGCCCGCCGCCTCCGACTTCTGCTGCAGAAGCTCCGACTTGCTGGATGCCACCACCACCGGGCAGGCGCCGGTGCCGCGCAAGGTCAGCGCGGCCGCCAGGCGCCCTTCGGCCGGGTCGCCCAGTTCGTGGCCGAAGTCGTCCGCCACCACGCAGGTCGGTGCGAAGCCGTCGCCGTAGTCACCGAAGCCCTGCTGGTTCACGCCCTGGAACTGGATCGCGAAATAGGTGGTGCCGCAGTTGTCTTCCGGGAAGAAGCCATAGGGCTTGCCGCAAGTGGTGCCGCCGACCAGGTTGACCGTGACGCCGACGCCGCGCAGGCCGTTGACGACCGACTCGCTGGCCGAGCAGGTGTCCGGGCCCGCGAGCACGGTCACGCGCGAAAGGCCCAGGCGCGGCAGCGGCTGGCCCGCCGTGGTGGAAAAACCGCGCGTGCTGGTGTGGAAGGGCAGGTTGGCCTGCGCGGGCGTGAGGCGGAAGGGGTTCTTGCTGTTGGACTGCAGGCGCTCGAAGGTTGCGCCCGCGGTCGCGCCCGGGCTGCTGACCATCGACGCAAGCTCGCTCGCCACGTCGAGCAGTCCGCCACCGTTGTAGCGCATGTCGATCACGAGGTCGGTGATGCCCGCGGCCTGCAGCTGGTTCACCCCCGCGATGAGTTGCGCCTCGGCGGTTTCGAGGTGGTCGTTAAAGAGCATGTAGCCGACCGGGCCGCTCGCGGTGGGAATGGTCTTCACGTTCTGCACGGGCGACTGGGTGATGCGCCCGGCCGTGAGGGCCACGGTGCGGTCGCTGCCGTTGGCCGCACGCAGCTTGAAGCTGTGCTGCTCGCCCTCGCGCGTGGGCGTGAGCCCGGCGTTGAGGCCCGCGACGTTGGTACCGTAGGCGATGTCGATGCCGTCGATCTCGATGACCTTCTCGCCGCGCACGACGGCAGCCTGCGCGGCGGGCGAGCCGGGCTGGGTGAAGGCGACGCGCACGTCGCGCGGCGGCGCGGCGCTGAGGAGCGCGAACTCGGCGCCGTAGCCGAGCGCAACGCCGTTCTGCGAGAGCGCGCGGTACGCGGCCGTGTCCTGGGTGAAGTGGAAGCGGTCCTTCGGCCGTCCGCTGGCCGTGGTCTTGGGGGTCTTGAGGGCGTCGAAGTAGGCGATGGGCGTCGCATAGTTCGCGGCGACAAGGCTGGTCGGGACTTCGTCGAACCACAGGTAGGTCTCGTCGACCCAGGAGCGCAGCCAGGTCTTTTCGGTGTCGAGCGAGCCGGGCTGGTCCGGGAAGGCGGCGCCGGTGTCGGGGTCGATGCCGAAGCGCGGCGCGGCGCACAGGCCGGCGACTGCGGCGGATGCGACGAGGTTCTGGCCGCCGGCCGGCGCGGCGGGCGAGCCGCCACCACCACCACCGCCGCAGGCCGAGAGCACGGCAAGGGTCGAAAAGATGGCGAGCAACGCGGCGGCGCGGCGCGGCACGCCCTTCTGGCGGACAGCCTTCATGAACTCCTCCCGCGCGCACGGACGCGCCGGCGCGGCTTGTGCTGGGTTTGTCTTACTGGACGAAGCCCATGCCGCGGGATTCGCGCACTTCGGGCTTGATCCGGTGCTCGGCGTCGAGCTGGTCGAGGAACTCGTCCGCCGAGAATTCGACGGCGAGGATATCCGTTTGACGTTTCACCGCCGCGAAATCACCGGGGCAGAGTTGCGGCAGCCGGGTGAGGCGGCCGCGGATCTCGCTGGTCATGCGCTGTTCGTCGCCCGCCAGGGCCTCGGTGATGAACATGCGTTCGCGCTGCACGGGGGTCAGCGGCATGAACTTGATCTTGAAGGTGAAGCGGCGCAGCGCGGCCTGGTCGAGGCGGTCGAGCAGGTTGGTGGTACAGACGAAGATGCCGTCGAAGCGCTCCATGCCTTGCAGCATCTCGTTGACTTCGGTGACTTCGTAGGTGCGCTGGGCGCCGCGGCGGTCCTGCAGGAAGCTGTCGGCCTCGTCGAGCAGGAGCACGGCCTTCTCGGCCTCGGCTTCCTTGAACATGGCAGCCATGTTCTGCTCGGTCTCGCCGACGTACTTGCTCATGAGGTCGCTGGCCTGCTTGATGATGAGCGGCCGGCCGATGGCCTTGGCGATGTGCTCGGCAAGCGCGGTCTTGCCGGTGCCAGGGGCGCCGTAGAAACACAGGGTGCCATGGCCGCGTGCCTTGAGAGCCTCGACGATGCGGGGAATCTCGAAGCGGGTCTCGACGTTGAGCATGTCGAGGTCGTAGGTGGTGACGCTGCGGCGCGCGCCGAGGCCGTCGATCGTGCCGAGCGCGAGGTCGGCATTGCGCAACTGGCGCTCGATGAGGCTCTCGATGGAGCTGCCTTCGGTGGTGGCGAGTTCGGCGAACCTGACTGCCGTGCGAATCTGCGCGGGCGTGAGCCCCTTGCGACCGGCGAGCTTGGCGGTGAAGGCATCCGACACGGTGACGCCTTCGAGCGTCTTGCGCACGAGTTGCTCGCGCGCGCCGGGCGGCGGCGACTTGAGTTCGAGGTGGTAGGCGAAGCGGCGGCGGAAGGCCGGGTCGATCTGCTCGATGCGGTTGGTGACCCACAGCGTGGGCACGG
>CBIHOG010000058.1:0-29424 GCA_966211435.1 uncultured Variovorax sp.
TCTTGCGAACGTCAGGACCTAAACCTGGTGCGTCTACCAATTTCGCCACCCGCGCAATTCCAGTGATTTCAGGTGAATACCGAAGGCGGCCTGCGGTAAATTGCGGCGAACGGAGCCCTAGGGAAGCCGCCCGCCTGAAATTGGTCAACCGCGAATTTTAAACGCTAACGGGGCCCGCTTTTGGATCGCCCTCGGGCTCCCGCTTGACGCGGAACCAGGCCGCGTACATCGCCGGCAGCGCAAGCAGCGTGAGCACGGTGGCCACGATCAGCCCGCCCATGATGGCAACGGCCATCGGCCCCCAGAACACGCTGCGCGAGAGCGGAATCATCGCCAGCACCGCCGCCGCGGCCGTCAGGACGATGGGACGCAGCCGCCGCACGGCGGATTCCACGATCGCGTCCCAGGCCGGTACGCCGGCCGCACGATCGCTCTCGATCTGGTCGATCAGGATCACCGCGTTGCGCTGGATCATTCCCATCAGGGCGATCACGCCGAGCAGCGCGACGAAGCCAAAGGGGCGGTTGAGCAGCAGCAGCGCGCCCGCCACGCCGACGATGCCGAGCGGTCCGGTGATGAAGACCAGCAGCGACCGGCTGAAGCTGTGCAACTGAAGCATCAGCAGCGTGAACACCAGGAACAGCATGATCGGCACGCCAGTCACGATCGAGGCCGAGCCCTTGCTGCTTTCTTCCACCGCGCCCGCGACCTCGATGCGGTAGGCGCCCTCGCCGCTCGCACGCCACTTGGCTTCGAGCTGGCGCAAGGCGGGAAGAAGCTGGTCCGTGACGGTTGCGCCCTGAAGACCCTCGACGATATCGCCCTGGACCGTGATCGCATAGTCGCGGTTCTCGCGCCACATCACGCCCGGCTCCCACGTGAAGACCGGCCTCGCGATCTGCGTCAACGGGATCGAACGCCCCGAACTGGTGGGCAGGTAGCCATTGCCGATATCCGAGATCGTCTCGCGCTCGTCCGGCGACTGGCGCAGCACGATGTCGATGAGGAGGTCGTTCTCGCGGTATTGCCCGACGTTGGTCCCGGTGTACATGGTGCGGGAGGCCTGCGCCACCGCCTGGCTGGTGACGCCGAGCGCACGCGCCTTGGCCTGGTCGATGTCGAGGCGGATCACCTTCACGGCCTCGTTCCAGTTGTCGTTGACCCCGCGCATGTTGGCGTTCTCGCGCATGACGGCCTTGACCTCGTCGGCGCGGGAGCGGAGCTGGAGCGGGTCCGTACCGATCACGCGGAATTGCACGGGATAGGGCACTGGCGGCCCGTTCGGGAGAAGCTTCACGCGACCGCGCACCTCCGGGAACTCCTGCGCCAGCACCGTCGGCAGCTTGATGCGCAGCTTTTCCCTGAACTTCAGGTCCTGGGACAGCAGGATGAGCTGCGAGACGTTGCTCTGCGGAAACACCTGGTCGAGCGGTAGATAGAAGCGCGGCACGCCCGAACCGATCCAGGTGCTCACGGTGGACACGCCCTCTTCTTCCAGCAGGCGTTTCTCCAGCCGCTTGGTGACTTCCTCGTTCGCGGCAAAAGCCGTGCCCTCCGGGAACCAGAGCTCCACCAGGATCTCCGGGCGGCTGGAATCCGGGAAGAACTGCTGCTGCACCTTGCCCATGCCGAAGATGCCCAGGACGAAGATGAGCACTGTGGCGCCGATGGTGAGCCAGCGGTGCCGGACGCACCAGTTCACCGTCCGGCGGAAGGTGTTGTAGAAGGGCGTGTCGAAGAGTTCGTGCGGAGGTGCGTCCGGATCGTGCGGCTTCACCTTGAGGATCAAGGTGCCGAGGTAAGGCACGAAGTAGACGGAGACGATCCAGCTCAGGACCAGCGCGATCACGGTCACCGCGAAGATGGCAAAGGTGTACTCGCCGGTCACCGATTTCGCGATGCCGATGGGCAGGAAGCCGGCCGCGGTGATGAGCGTGCCCGTGAGCATCGGTTTGGCCGTGACGTCGTAGGCGAAGGTCGCGGCCCTGACCTTGTCGTAGCCTTCCTCCATCTTCCGCACCATCATCTCCACCGCGATGATGGCGTCGTCGACCAGCAGGCCAAGCGCGATGATGAGCGAGCCGAGCGAAATCTTGTGCAGGCCGATGCCGAAATAGTTCATGGCGAGGAAAGTCACCGCGAGCACCAGCGGGATCGTGATGGCCACCACCACGCCTGGCCGGACATCGACATGCCAGCCGAAACGTCCGCCCTTGTGCAGACCGAGTGCGATGAAACTCACCGCCAGCACGATCGCGATCGCCTCGATGAGCACGCGGACGAACTCGTTGACCGAGGTCGCGACCGCGACGGGCTGGTTCTGAACCTGCGCCAGCTTCACGCCATGCGGCAGCCGTTTGTCGATCTCGGTGGTCGCAGCTTTCAGCGCCTTGCCGAGTTCGATGATGTCGCCGCCCTTGGCCATGGAAACGCCGAGCGCGATCACGTCCTTGCCCTGGTGGCGCACCTTGACCACCGGCGGGTCGACATAGGCACGATGGATCTCCGCGATGTCATCCAGGCGCAACTGGTTGCCCGAACTGCCGCGGATCGGCATGGCGCGCAACTGGTCGACGCTGGTGAACTGTCCCCCTACGCGGACCTGTACCACCTCGGCGGGCGCCTGGATCGTGCCGGCGCTCTCGACGGCGTTCTGCGAGCCGAGTTGCGCAAGCACGGCATTCAAGTCGAGGCCCAGTTGGGCCAGGCGCTTCTGCGAGACCTCGATGAAGATCTTCTCGTCCTGCACGCCGAATTGTTCGACCTTGGCCACGTCCTTGACCCGCAGCAACTGCTGGCGCACATCATCCGCGAAAGTCTTGAGTTCTGCGTAGTTGAAGCCGTCGCTCTCCAGCGCGTAGATCACGCCATAGACATCGCCGAAATCGTCGTTGAAGAACGGGCCCTGGACGCCGGCCGGCAAGGTGCCACGCATGTCCGCGATCTTCTTGCGCACGGTGTACCAGACGTTCGGCACGTCGCCCGGCCTGGAGGAGTCCTTGATCTGGAAGACGATCTGCGACTCGCCCGGCTTCGAATAGCTTCGAATCTTGTCGGCGAACGGCGCCTCCTGCAGCGTTCGCTCGAGCTTGTCGGTCACCTGTTCGGCCACCTGCTGGGCCGTGGCCCCGGGCCAATAGGTGCGCACGACCATCGCGCGGAAGGTGAAGGGCGGGTCTTCGTCCTGCCCGAGCTGGAAGTACGCGGCGAAGCCGAGCACCATCAGCACGATCATGAGATAGCGTGTGAGCGCCGGATGGTCAAGCGCCCATTTGGAAAGATTGAAGCCGGCTTTTGGGGATCCGGCGTGCTGCGGTTGCGACGTCATTCGGCGTTCTCAGCGTGAGGCCAGCGGTGCCGCGGGCGCCGGCGCCCTCACGACCTCCGGGGAAGCCCCGGCAGCTGCGGCGACCTTGTCACGGTAGATCGTGACCTTCTGGCCAGGCGAAAGCACGTGCACGCCCGCCACCACCACCAAGGCACCAGGCGCAAGGCCTCCCGCGATCACGGCGTCGTTGCCATCGGCCGTCGCCACCTGGACAGGCTGAGAACGCACGGTCATCGTGGCCTTGTCGAGCAACCACACGGCGCTGCCCTGCCCCTCCTGCCGCAAGGCGCTGGTGGGCAACTTGAGGACAGGCGTGCCGGCGCGCGACAGCGCCTGTGGCCGTGCATACACGGTGGTTCCCAACGCGGGTGCGCCAGCGGCATCGATCGCCACCTTGACCGTGAAAGTGCGCGTCACGGCGTCGGCGCTCGCCGCGACCTCGCGCACCTTGCCCTCCATCTCCGCGCCGCCCGACCAGCCGCGCACGGCGACCGGGGAGCCCGGCGTGAGCAAGGCAGCCCGGTCCTCGGGCACGGCGAACACCACATCCCGCGCGCCGTCCTGCGCAATGCGCACGACCGGTGCGCCAGCCGTCACCACCTGCCCCGGCTCGGCCTCGATCGCGGTGACCACGCCCGGCACGTCGGCCGTCAACGTCGTGTAGTTGGCCTGGTTGCCTTGCGATGACAACTGGGCCTGGGCCTGCTCCAACTGGGCTTGGGCGGCCTTCCATGTGGTCTCCCGCTTCTCGAGCTCGGCTGCGCTGATGAAGTTCTGCTCGCGCAGGCCGCGATAGCGCTGGAGGTCGGCCACCGCAAGGTCGCGGTTTGTGAGGGCCGCAGCATGCTGCGCCCGGGCTGCCTCGGCCGCAAGCCGGTAGTCCTGCGGATCCAGCCGCGCCAGTACCTGGCCCGGCTTGACATGCTGGCCGACCTCGGCCTGTCGCTGCGTGATCTTGCCGCTGACCCGGAAGCCGAGCTTCGACTCCACACGGGCGCGCACTTCGGCGGCGAACTCGGGCTCCGAGCCGAAGGTGCTCGCACCGACCGCCATCACCTTGACCGCGCGAATCGGCTCTTCGGCAGGCGGAGGCCGCGAGCACCCGGAAAGCGCCAGGACCGCCAGCGCCAGGAGGGCGCGGCGTGCTGCTGGAGAGAGGATCGACTCGGTCATGGAACACCCTTGAAAGACAGTTGGGGTCATTAATGACCAGCCGGTTAGTAATTTAGGGTAAACGCCAATCGCTGTCAACAATACTTGCGCTCGCTCATGCCTCCTCCGGGACGGCCAGCGACCCTCCGGTCGCGTGCGGGACAATTCGTCCGTGTCATCCAAGCCCACCGCCCCCGATCACGCCCAGCCGCCGACGCACTACGAGAACTTCCCGGTCGCCTCCTGGCTCTGTCCGCCGCGCCTTCGGCCGCCCATCGCAGCGATCTACGGCTTCGCGCGCACCGCCGACGACATCGCGGATGAAGGCGCCGCCAGTTCCGGCGAACGGCTCGATGACATGCATGCCTTTCGCGCGGAACTCGCCGCCGCCGCGAGGGGCGAGCCGCCCTCGCCGCGTTGGCCCGAGGTCTTCGGACCGCTTGCGCGCGCGATGCGCGACTTCGCGCTGCCCGAGCCCCTGCTGGCGGACCTGCTGTCCGCCTTCGTGCAAGACATCGGCAAAACGCGCGACTGCGCAGGCTATGCCGACCGCCAGGAACTGCTGGACTACTGCCGCCGCTCGGCCAATCCGGTCGGCCGACTGCTGCTGCACCTCTACGGCGTCGACGACGCGCGCTCACTTGCGCAGAGCGACGCGATTTGCAGCGCGCTCCAGCTCATCAATTTCTGGCAGGACCCGAGCGTGGATCTTCCGCGCGGCCGCTTCTACCTTCCCCATGCGGACAGTGCCGCGCATGGCTTGTCGCCCGGCGACTTCAAAACTTTCAAGCCCCTCGGCCCGGCAGGGACGCCACCCGCCGCTATCCGCCTGATGCGAGGCGAGGTGGCGTGGGCCCGTGCCCTGATGCACGAAGGCACCCCCCTCGTGCACCGCCTGCCCGGCCGCGTGGGCTGGGAACTGCGCCTCGTGGTGCAGGGCGGATTGCGCATCCTCGACAAGATCGAAGCGCTCGGTTTCGACACCTTCTCGCGGCGACCGACCATCGGCACGTCCGACGTGCCCGTTATGGCCTGGCGGGCCATCCTGATGCGGAGACAATCGCCCGCATGAAAAGGCTCCCCGCACGATGAACCCCGAGCAGTACGTCCAGGAAAAGGCCGCCGCATCGGGCAGCAGCTTCTATTACGCTTTCCTCTTCCTTCCCAAGCCTCGCCGCGCTGCGATCACGGCCTTCTATGCCTTTTGCAGGGAGGTGGACGACGTGGTCGACGAGGTCAGCGACCCCGGCGTCGCCGCGACCAAGCTGGCCTGGTGGCGCACGGAAGTCTCGCAGGCCTTCGCGGGCCAGCCGCACCATCCGGTGATGCAGGCCCTGATGCCGCACGCGGCCGGCTACGGCATCGAGGAGCGCCAGTTGCACGAGATCATTGACGGCTGCCAGATGGATCTGGACCAGACGCGCTACCTCGACTTCCCCGCCCTGCGCCGCTACTGCCACCTCGTGGCGGGCGTCGTGGGTGAAGGCGCCGCAAGGATCTTCGGCCAGACCGATGCACAGACCACGGCTTATGCCCACAAGCTGGGCCTGGCGCTGCAACTCACCAACATCATCCGCGACGTGGGCGAGGACGCGCTGCGCGGGCGCATCTACCTGCCAGTGAATGAACTGCAGCAGTTTGACGTAAAGGCGCACGAGATCCTGAACCGCCTGCACTCCGATCGTTTCGTCGCGCTGATGAAATTCCAGGCCGCCCGGGCGCATACGGCGTACGAAGAGGCGCTGGCGCTGCTCCCGCCCACCGACCGGCGCATGCAGAAACCCGGTTTGATGATGGCCAGCATCTACCGGACTCTGTTGACCGAAATCGAGCGCGATGATTTCCAGGTGCTGCACCAGCGCGTCAGCCTGACACCCGTGCGCAAGCTGTGGCTGGCATGGCGGGTCCAGGCGCTGGGCCGGCTTTGAGCACCGTCGCGGTCGTTGGCGGCGGCTGGGCGGGCCTGGCCTGCGCGGTCGAGGCGACGCAAGCCGGCCATGCAGTCACGCTGTTCGAGGCCGCGCGGACCTGGGGCGGCCGGGCGCGCGCGCTGGATGCCAGGCTGCCGGACGGGCAGGCGGTGGTGCTGGACAACGGCCAGCACATCCTCATCGGCGCCTACTCGGAAACATTGGCGCTGATGCGCCGTGTCGGCATTGACGTCGATGCCACATTGGCGCGCGTGCCACTGGTCCTGCGTTTCCCGGACGGAAGAGGCTTGGCGTTGCCGCGCCTGCCTGCCTGGCTGGACCGCGCGACCCGTCGCATCGTGCCGATGGACGTCCTGGCCGGAATCCTGGGCGCGCGCGGCTGGTCGTGGCGGGACAAGCTCAGCCTGCTCGCGACCGCGAACCAATGGCGGCACGAGGCCTTCACGTGCGCCGGCACGGCCACCGTGGCCGACATCTGTGCCAGGCTCACGCCGCGCGTACGGGCGGAACTCACGGAGCCGCTATGCGTCTCCGCGCTCAACACGCCAGCCGAGCGGGCCAGTGGCACCGTGTTCCTGCGCGTACTGCGCGATGCGCTCTTCGACGACCCCGGCGGCTCCCAACTGCTGCTGCCACGTGTGGATCTCGGCACGCTGTTCCCGGATGCAGCCGGACGGTGGCTCGGTCAGCACGGCGCGAAGGCCCTGCCGGGCCGCCGCGTGCTCGCGATCGCCCGTGAAGGCGAGCGATGGCGCATCGCTGAAAGCGCATTCGATCGCGTGGTGCTCGCCTGCCCCCCTTGGGAGGCCGCGCGCCTCACTGCCGACATCTCGCCCGCCTGGTCCGCGATGGCGAAGGCGCTCCCTCACGAAGCCATCGCCACTGTCTTCGTGCAGGGCGAACGTCCGCTGCGCGGCCCACTGCTCGCGCTGCGCAGTTGCGAGAATGCGCCGGCGCAGTTCGTGCTCGATCGGGGACAACTTGGTGGTCCGCGGAATCTGCTGGCCTTCGTGGTCAGCGCAAGCACCGGCGATCGTGAAACCATCGAGCGACTGGTGCTGGCACAGGCCCGCGAGGAATTAAAGCTCGCGCAGCCGCGCGCGATCCTGACGGTTGTCGAGCGCCGCGCCACCTTTGCCTGCCAGCCGATGCTGCCTCGTCCGCCGATGCAGCTCGAACCAGGCCTGGTCGCATGCGGCGACTATGTCGACGGACCGTACCCAGCCACGCTCGAAGGCGCGGTGCGCAGCGCCCTTGCGGCCGCGGCGACGCTTTAGGCGCGAAGCGCGGCGGCGTTGGAGGATGGAGTCCGCGAAGGCGCCACCGTTGTAGCGGGCATCCAATCGGATTCGGGCGAGCGCCATTCCGAGCCCGGGGCGATGCTGTGCTTGTCCATCAGCCGGTACAGCGTCATTCGGGACACGCCGAGTTCACGCGCCGCATGTGTGATGTTGCGACCCACGCGCGTCAGCGTGAGGCAGATCGCGTCCCGCTCGGCGAGCGTCCGCGCCGCGTCCAGCCCGATGCCGACCGGGCTGTCGACCAGCGCAAGACCAAGATCGACAGGCCCGATCAAGCGACGGTCCGTCATGACGACCGCGCGCTGGACGCGGTTGTACAACTCGCGGACATTGCCCGGCCAGCCATGCGCCATCATCACCGCGAGCGCCTGGCGGCTGAAGCCTCGCACCCGAGTCTTGTGCGAGGCCAGGCAGCGCTGCAGGAAGTATTCCGCCAGCACGGGCACGTCCTCCATGCGCCGCCGCAGCGGCGGGAGTTCGATCGACAGCACGTTGAGCCGGTAGAACAGGTCGTCCCGGAATTGCCCCATCGCCACGGCTTCCGGCAGCGCCACATGGGACGCCGCCAGCACGCGCACGTCAACTTGCAAATGCCGCACCCCGCCCACGCGGTTGATGGTCTTCTCCTGCAGGAACCGCAGCAGGTTGGTCTGCAGTTCCAGGGGGAGATCGCCAATTTCGTCCAGGAAGATGGTCCCGCCGTTCGCCGCCTCGATCAATCCGCGGTGCTCCGTCGAAGCGCCCGTGAACGCGCCGCGTTCATGACCGAAGAGCTCGGACTGGATCAGCGTCGGCGAGATCGCACCGCAATTGACCGCCACGAACGGGCCCGAAGATCGATGCGAGCATTTGTGGATCGCGCCGGCGGCGAGTTCCTTGCCGCTGCCGCTCTCGCCGCCTATCAGCACCGGCGCGTCCGTCACCGCCACCTTCCGAATCTGATGGCGCAGGCGCGTCATCGTCGGTCCCTGCCCGACCATCCCAAGCGCGTCCACCGCGTGCATGCGCGCATCATGCTGATGCCGCAGCATCGCGCGCTGGCTCGCCTGCTCCAGAACTGGCTCGAGGACGTCCCAGTTGAGCGGCAGGACCTGGTGCGCGAAGAAGCAGCCCAGGACCAGTTCGCGGAAATCGGGCACATCCAGCCTCGTCTTCTCGCACACGATCACCCATTCCGAACCGTTCGAAGCATTGACGCAGGCCTCGATGACGGCGTCCGACACGGTCTGGCCCGAGCCGATCAGCAGCAGCCCTACCGGGAAATGCCGCTGGGCCTGGATACGCCCGGCGCTCACCAGATTGGCTTGAACCACATCCCAGCCCTTGTCGGCCAGGTAGTCCCTGACGCCGGTCCCGGCGTCCCCGGCCGCTACGAAAAGGAGATTGCGAAATTGCATGGCATGCCTCGGGCTGACAAAAAGAAATTCTGAACATGGACAACTGGCAACTCGAATGTTTGCGCGCCGACAGCTGGAATCAGCGTGACGCGCAATCTGGCTTTCTTCATATCCCCTCCTCCTATCTGGTTCTGTCTCCTGCCAAGCATTGCGGGGCAGCGTAGCCCGATTCCCAAGAGAAAGCCGAGGCTTGTGATTGAAAAGTTGTAATCAAACGTAATGTCGCTTCGGGCGGCCACGGAGCACGTCGCACAACTGATGCAATCGGGTTTGATCACGTCTACACAGACAATTTCACGCTGCTCAGTCCGCCACCGCATTCGGCGGTGCGCCCATGCCTTCATTGTTTCCTCTTCAATGGAGCCGGAACCGGGTGTCACACCAGGGTGACAGATGCGCTAGACGCGGCCCCGTCGTCACACCCGACCGCCCCTAGCGAAACAGCGAGGATCAAGAAGCACGGCCTCTGCGGCCGTCCAACGCGAGTGACAAATATTGGACCTATTTTTTCCGCGCGGCAAATTGAATGAAAAATCCGTTGTTTATTTCAGCGAATTTCCATCTATTCGACCAATAAAACAAATAATGACGCCGGTCCAATCCAGTACCCGCTGCCTATTGCGTCAGAAAGACATCGGCACCCTCAGCGTCAGCGTCAGGTCGGGCGTATCCCGCGTCAGGCCGGCCCCAACCGTCACGTTCCAGGTGGTCTTGGGGCTGTAACGATAGGAGTAGCCCAGCAGCAGTTGCGCGAGCTGGGTTCGCACCGAACTCACCACCGGCTGCCCGTTCTGCTTGGTACGACCGATCGAGTTGAGGTCCACCCCCACACTGAACGAGGAACGGTCGTTGAGCGCCAGGCCCATGCCGAAGTTGATGCCAACGATGTCGCCAGGCTTGACCGCGCCGATGAATTCCTCTTCCCCATTGAGCACCAGTCGGCTGACGTTGCTGCGGCCGAAGTTGTGGGTGTAGCTGAAGGTACCGAAGAACACCGCTGGATCGGTAGGGAACAGCCAGGTCAGGCCAGTCTGCAGAGAATAGAAGCCCGAGCCGGTCGGCAGGTCCAGTGGCAGGCCCGTGCCAGTGGTGTTGCCCACGCAACGGGTGATGCAGTCCGTCACTACCTCGAAGGGGTCCTTGCCCGTGCGCGTCTTGAAGCGCAGCGAACCGATCATGTAAGGCCAATCGCTTTTGCCGTCCGTCAACTGATAGCGGGCGGCAAGTTCGATGTCTCCCAGCGCCCGGCCGGTGGTGTCGAACACGTTCTCGTTCGCCGAACCCGTGAAGATCTCGCGGCTGATGGTGGAGTCCGAGCGATAGACGTAGGGCAGCTTTGCCTCCACCTCGAATCGGTTCGTGACGCCCCAGCGGCCGGTGACCGCCGCCGTCAGCGTGTTGCGCTTGACCTCCCGCACGTCCACCAGGCCGATGAGCAGGGCCGGGATCACCGTGTAGCCCACCAGCGCCACCCGATTGCTTGAGGAATAGCCGTATTGCAGCGAAGGCTCGAAGACGAATTTGCCGCGCGGCGTCAGTACGCCGGGCTCGTCGAAGAGCGGCGCGACCGCCGGCACGGGCGCGTCCACGGTCGGTGCCACACCCACGCGTACCGGCCGCGGGCCGCTGTCCGCCTGCTCTCCCGGCACGGGAGCCGCGGCTTCGGCCTGGCGAGCCGCGGCTGGCGGCGGCGCCCCTCGCGCCTCCTGGCTCGCCATGCGCTCGAGCAGTTCGCGGTACCTGACTTCCTGTTCCTGAGTCTGACGCTGGAGCGCCTCGATCTGGCGGCTTTGCTCCTTGAGTTGCTGCTGCAACGCGTCCACGCGCTTGCTGGTGCTCCTGGCCGCCGGGCCGCCTTGCGTCTGCGCGATGGCGCCCGAGAACGCTACCGACGAGCAAGCGAGCAGAACCAGGGTTCTCTGCAGGCGATTTGTCTCCATGCTGCCCCTCCTCTGTTTCTTTGCGACCGAGTCTGGCGAGGGCAGCGTAAGCGTGCCATCCGAACAACGGCAAGAGCGAATTTGAAAACAAATGAAACAAAGATAAACAACTTCCCTTGCTGTCACATGGATGTGACGTTTCAAGCAAATTGAAGATGCTTGCTGTGGAAAAAAAATGAAGCCGCCAATCCATTGGGCGCCGCAACCTGACTCGAAGAATTCAAGTGAGGACGCGAAAGATTGGTGTCACATCCATGTGACAACCCAAGTCATCACGCACTCTCGATCTGTGAACCAAGGTTTTCAAGCAAAGCACTTGTGCAACCGCGACGTGCCGCCCGGGCCACTGTCACCTCGTTGTGACAGATTTCGCCAAAAAGCGGCGCAAAGCCGATTGCAAGGCTGTTTCGTCCCTCGTCGCAGTTGCCGTCGAAACACAAGGTTGTCTCCGGCGGCCGCGAAAAGGAAACAGAGTGAAAAGCCTTCTGGCACCGAAGTTGCACCCTCCGCCTCGAATTGCCGCCGCGCAATTCAATACCAAAGCTTCGTCACATCCACTTCCTGGAGGGTTCATGAAAAAGACACTACTGGCTTCGGCCATCGCAGTCGCGTTCGGCTTCAGCGGGTTGGCATTGGCCGACACGGCGACCGACCAAACGGCAGACGGGGGCAGCAACACGAGTACGAGCACCAATACCAATACCAGCACCAGTACGAGTACGACTACGTCCACGCAAACCGACAGCAGCACGAACCGGCAATCCGGCGCCGCCAACGCAGATGCCGCACGCTCCGCCGCGCTCAATAACGGCTCGACCGGAACCTTCACCAACGCCTTCAATGTGACGACGGCAACCGCGAGCAGCAACCTCAGCGGCACGGTGACTGGCAACAGCGTGTCCTACATCGGCAACAGCGCCTACAACACAGGCTCGGCCAACGGCGGCACCGGCAATGGCGGCTATGGCGGCGTCGGCCAGGGCGGCCAGTCTTCCGGTACCGGGACCGGCGGCAATGGCGCCGTGGGGAACGGTGCGGTGGGAGCCGCAGGCGGCAGCGCTTCCAACGGCGCCATCAGCCATGGCAGCGCGACCAACGGCAGTGCAACCGCGGGCTATGGGGGTGACGGCGCCGGCGGCAATGCCAATGGCAGCAATGCCGGCGGACAAGCCCGCGCGAATGGCGACTACGGCGGCGGCGGCGGCGGTGGTGGTGCAGGCGGCAGCGGTGGCTCGGGCGGCTACGGCGGCGCCAGTGGCAACAGCGGCGCTGGCGGCGCGGGCGGACTCGGCGGAGATGGGGGCGCCTCGGGCAGCTCCGGCACGGCTGGCGCTGGCGCCGCTGGTGGCGGCGGCGGCTCCGGCGCTTCCGGCGGCGCGGGTGGCGCAGGAGGCGGCGGCGGCACGGCGACAAGCACCGGCGGCGGAACCCGCACGGCCGGCGCGGGCACGGGCGGCGCAGGCGGCAGCGGCACCAACGGCAGCGCCACCAATGGCAGCGCCAGCAACGGCAACAACACGGCCGGCGCGGGCGGATCAGGTGGCAGCGGCACGGGCGGCGCAGGCGGCGCCGGAAGCGGCGGCACCAACACCGCGCAAGGCGGCACCGGTGGCGCAGGCCAGGGCGGCACTGGCGGCGCGGGCGGCACGAACACCGTGAACGCCGGATCGTTCAGCATGGCCAACACCATGACGAGCGTCGGGCAGTCCGCGGCCGGCATCATGATCGCCAACCAGAACAGCGGCATCTCCTCGCTGGTCCAGCAAAGCGTGAACGTGCAGGCGAACCTTTCGGTCGGAAGGTAAGCCGCTCGCCGGCGACTCACTATGCAGCCCGCGGCAATGCGGGCGGCGGGATGTCGCCGGCTCGCTTTCCCGGTGAACAAAGGGAGACACCATGAAGCCCATCCTCTGGTCTCGGACTGCCGGCTTCGCGCTGGCGGTCCTATGGACAGCCCCGGTCCTGGCGCAGGCCCCGGCCGCACCGATCGGCGATGCGAACGTGGACGACGGCCCTTCGGCTGTCGCCTTCGTCGCCAGGCCGGTCGATGCGAGCGCACTTGCCAGCTATCGCGGCGGTGCCCAGGTCGTGCACAACGACATGACGCTCGCCGGCACCACGGCGGAGAACACGGCCAACCACGTCAACACCGGCAACAACGCGATCGGTACCGGCGCCTTCTCCAGCATGAGCGGCATACCGGTCGTGATTCAGAACACCGGCGCCAACGTGCTGATCCAGAATGCGCTGATCGTCCACATGCAGATGAACTGAGGAGCCTGCCATGCGGTTGCCATGGACTTTCCTCGCGTTGCTCGCGGCGGTCGCTCCGGCGGCCGCCCAGCGGGCCTATTTCCCCTCCGTGGGGGCAGGCGACGTCGTCATGCCTGTGACGAGCATGCGACAAGCGCGGCAGGCGCGAACGCTGCTCCAGCAATACGACTTCAGCTGCGGATCAGCAGCCCTCGCGACGCTGCTGACGCACCACTACGACTACCCCGTCACCGAGCAGTTTGTCTTCGAGGAAATGTACGAACGCGGCGACAAGAAGAAGATCCACATCGAGGGCTTCTCGCTGCTCGACATGAAGCGCTTCCTCGCCGCGCACGGCTTCCAGGCCGACGGCTTCGAGCAGCCCCTCGAAAAGCTCAACGAGGCGCGCGTCCCCGCCATCGTGCTCATCAACGAGAACGGCTACCACCACTTCGTGGTCGTCAAGGGCGTGCAGCCCGACCGCGTGCTGATTGGCGATCCGGCCAGCGGCACGCGCGCCCTGCCGCGCAAAGATTTCGAAGCGAGCTGGAAGAACGACCTGCTCTTCGTCATTCACAACCGCATGGAGCAGGCCCGATTCAACCTCGCCGCCGACTGGCGCGTCGCGCCGCGCGCGCCGATGGGCAGCGGCCTCAACCGCGACGGCGGCGTCGGCCTGCCAAAGCTGGGACCTGGGGAGTTCTGATGGCCCCGCAAGCACGCCGCCGGATGCTGTCGATCGCGCCGCTGCTCGCCGGCGCCCTCTGCATCCAGGTGCACGCGGCCGACCCGCCGCCTGCCGGCGCCATCTGGATGGCCGTGGGCGACCGGCAGCTCGACGAACTGCGCGGCGGCTTCGACGCGGGCGCAGGTCTGATGGTGAGCTTCGGCATCACGCGGGCCGTCTACATCAACGGCGAGCTGATCACCCAGACCACACTCAACTTCGGCCGCATCTCGGAACTCACGCCGGCACAGGCCGCGCAACTCAACCGGCAGATGGCCACGCTGAACCTGGTGCAGACCGGCCCCGGCAACGTCGTCGACCCCGCGGTCGCTGCCAGCGCGAACGGCGGCACCATCATCCAGAACACGCTGAACAACCAGCACATCGTGAACCAGACCGTGATCAACGCGAGCAGCAACGCGCTCGGCATGGTCAAGAGCATGAACATGCAAGGCACCCTGGCCGACGCGCTGGCCCGCGCCGCATCGGCGCGCTGAGCGTCTCAGCCGGCCATCCGTCGGGGTCGCGTCATGGCCGGAGCCTCGCGGCGAGCCGCGCCAGCGCAGCCTCCGCTGTCGGCGCGATCTCGGTCGAACGCGTCAGCATCAGGTTGAGCCGCTGCCCCAGCCCTTCGACGACGACGCCGCTCCCCGTCTCGCGCGTGACGCCGTCAGCATCGTCCGTGCATTGCATCGCGGCGCACACGCGGTCGCGGTAGCTCCCCCTCGGCACGTTGTAGACCACCACCGGCTTGCCCAGCGCGGTCGCGAAGCCGATCTCGAAGACCGTGCCCGAATCCGGCTCATGGCCACGGAAATTCACGAGGTTGGCGATGACGCCATCGGCACCCCGGATGAGCGCGACGTTGCCTTCGTAGATGCGCTGCGCGCGCTCGTCGTCGCTGCCATTGAAGCGCTCGGGGATGCCGCCGTCCGACGGCCGCGCGCCGACCAGTCCCAGCCGCTCGCAGCACGCCTCCAGTGCCTCGAAGATGGCTTCGCTGCCCGGGAAGAAGACGTCGGGGCCAGCCAGGTAGATGCGGGGACGCGGGGGATTTTCTTGCAAGGTCATGTGAGTTCCGGACTTGGGCTCATCCTACTCAAGCATGCCCGCGCTCCAAGGCGTAAATTCCGCGCACCGCCCGACACGCACCCGGAGACAACGCCGTGCAACCGCTCATCAAATCCTGGATCGCAGCCGCGCTGCTGGCCTTGCTCCCCTTCGCCAACGCACAGACCACCGCCAAGGTCGTCGACATTCCGACGCGCCCCGGCGTCACGCAACGCATGCTGTTTCTGCAGGTGCCCGGCGCCAAGGCAACGGTGATCCTGATGGCTGGCGGCCACGGCGGCCTGAACATCTCGCCCGACGGAAACTTCGGCTGGGGTGCCGGAAACTTCCTGGTGCGCACCCGCCAGCTGTTCGCCGACCAGGGCTTGTCGGTCGCGGTGGTCGATGCGCCGTCCGACCGCCTGAGCGCCCCCTTCCTGCAGGGCTTCCGCCAGACGCCCCAGCACGCCGCCGATCTGAAAGCGGTCATCGCCTGGGCGCGCGAGCAGGCGAAAGTGCCGGTCTGGCTGGTCGGAACCAGCCGCGGCACCCAGTCCGTCGGTTATGCGGCAACGCAACTGCAAGGCGCCGACGGCCCGGACGGCATCGTCCTGACCTCGACCATCCTCACCGACGAGAAGGGCCGGCCGGTACCCGCGATGCCGCTGGAGACGATCCACATCCCCGTCCTCGTCGTTCACCACGAGCAGGACGGCTGCCGGCTCTGCGCCTTCTCCGACATGCCGGCGCTGATGTCGAAGCTCGGCAACGCCCCGAGGAGCCAGCTGCTCAGCTTCAAGGGTGGCCTGAGCAAGGGCGACGCCTGCGAAGCCCTGGCGTACCACGGCTTCAACGGCCTGGAGCGCGAGGTGGTGGCGCAGATCGCCGGCTGGATCACCCCGGCGAAGTAGCGCGCTTCAGCCGCGGGCCACAGCCTCGCGGCCCTTGAGCAGGTCCAGCGCCACGTCGACGATCATGTCCTCCTGGCCGCCGACCATCTTGCGATTGCCCAGCTCGACCAGGATGTCCACCGTCTTCAGCCCATACTTGCCCGCCGCCGCCTCGGCGTGACGCAGGAAGCTTGAATACACGCCCGCATAGCCCAGCGCCAGCGTCTCGCGGTCCACCCGCACCGGCCGATCCTGCAGCGGGCGCACCAGGTCGTCGGCCGCGTCCATCAGGCGATAGAGATCGCAGCCGTGGTTCCACGACAGCCGCTCGGCCGCCGCGATGAACACCTCCAGCGGCGCATTGCCCGCGCCCGCGCCCATGCCGGCCAGGCTCGCGTCAATGCGGTCGCAGCCCTCTTCAACCGCGACGATGGAATTGGCCACGCCCAGGCTCAGGTTGTGGTGCGCGTGGATGCCGGTCTCCGTCTCAGGCTTCAGCACCTCCTTGAAGGCGCGGAAGCGATCCCGCACGTCCTGCATCCCCAACGCGCCGCCGGAATCCACCACGTAGACGCAGGTGGCGCCGTAGCTCTCCATCAGCCGCGCCTGCTCCGCCAGCTTCCGCGGCGTGGTCATGTGGCTCATCATCAGGAAGCCCACCGGGTCCATGCCGAGCTCGCGCGCATATTCCAGGTGCTGGCGCGAGACGTCGGCCTCCGTGCAATGCGTCGCCACGCGCACCACGCGCGCGCCGGCGTCATACGCATTGCGCAAGTCGTGCGTCGTGCCGATGCCGGGCAGCAGCAGCGTCGCGATCTTCGCTTGCTTCACGCTCTCCGCGGCGGCGGCGATCCACTCCACGTCGGTGTGCGCGCCGAAGCCGTAGTTGAAGCTAGAGCCTTCCAGGCCGTCGCCATGCGCGACCTCCAGGCTGTCGACGCCGGCGGCGTCCAGCGCGGCGGCGATCGCCTTGACGTTCGCCACGCTGTACTGGTGGCGGATCGCGTGGCTGCCATCACGCAGCGTCACGTCGGAGATGTAGAGCTTCTTTCGGGTCATGCTGCTTCCTTCACGCCACGCGCGATGCCGGCGTCGATGCGGCGCCGGGCCATCATGTCGCCGCAGGCCAACGCGGCCGAGGTCATGATGTCGAGGTTGCCCGCGTATGAAGGCAGGTAGTGCGCGGCGCCCTCGACTTCGAGGAACACCGAAGTCTTCAGGCCATGGCGAAGGCCCACCCCGGGGATGTTGAGCGGCGCCTCGGGCGGCACCACGTCGAACTGCACGCGCTGCTTCAGCCGGTAACCCGGCACATAGGCCTGCACGCTCGCCACCATCTTCTCGATGCTCTCTTCCACTGCCTTCTGATCGGCCAGCTCCGACAGCACGAACACCGTGTCGCGCATGATCAGCGGCGGTTCGGCCGGGTTCAGCACGATCACCGCCTTGCCGCGCTGCGCGCCGCCCAGCTTCTCGATCGCCGCGCGCGTCGTCTCGGTGAACTCGTCGATGTTGGCACGCGTGCCGGGGCCGGCGGACTTGCTGGAGATCGAGGCCACGATCTCGCCGTAATACACCTTCGCCACCCGCGAGACGGCCGCCACGATCGGGATCGTGGCCTGCCCGCCGCAGGTCACCATGTTCATGTTGGCCGCGTTCTCGGCTTCGAGGTTGATGGCCGGGATCACATACGGCCCGATGGCCGCCGGCGTCAGGTCGATCACCTGCACGCCGTGCTGCTGCAGCACCTCGCTGTGGCGCCTGTGCGCGCCGGCGGAGGTGGCGTCGAAGACGACGTCGATGCTCGGGAACACATCCAGCGCGAGCAGCCCGTCCAGTCCCTGCGCCGTTGTCGCGATACCCAGGCGCGCGGCGCGCTGCAGGCCTTCCGATGCCGGGTCCACGCCCACCATCGCGCCCATCTCCAGGTGCTTGCTGTTGCGCATCACCTTGATCATGAGGTCGGTCCCGATGTTGCCGGGTCCGATGATCGCTGCCTTGACCTTGGTGCTCATGATGCTTGCACCGCCTTCTTCGCGGCGTCGATCTCGCTGCGCGTGCGGTCGCCGATGGCCCAGTGCGTGGACGGCACCTCGCTGGCCACGACGCGGATGGTCTCCAGCGGTGCGCCCAGCGTTTCGTGGATCACGCGCGCGACCTCCTTGAGGCAATGGCTCACGGCGGCGGGTTCGCGCCCCTCGAGCATGTTGATGTGGACGATGGGCATGGGTTTCCCTTGCGGATGGATGAAATGAGAAGTCCGGGGCCGGGTCAGTCGAGGCTCACGCCGGCGGTCTGCACCACCTTGCCCCACTTGACGCTCTCCGATTGCATGAAGCTGGCCAGCGTCTTCGGCTCGCCGCCCGTCAGTTGCACGCCCGAAGCCGCGAAGCGCTGCACCAGGTCAGGCCGCTTGAGCGTGGCGTTGACGGCCGCGTTGAGCTTCTTGAGCACGTCCGCGGGCATCGCCGCCGGGCCGACGATGGCGAACCACGCGACGGACTCGAAGCCCTTCACGCTCTCGGAGATGGCCGGCAGGTTCTTCATCGCCGGCACGCGCTGCGCCGTGGCAACGCCCAGGCCGCGCATGCGGCCGGCCTCGACGAAAGGCAAGGTCGAAGGCGAGTTGTCGAACATCACCTGGATCGCGCCACCCATCAAGTCGTTGGAAGCCGGCGAGCTGCCGCGGTAGGGCACGTGCACGAGGTCGATGCCGGCCTGCGACTTCAGCAGTTCCATCGTGAGATGGCTGGTGGTCCCATTGCCCTGCGAGCCGTACGAAAGCTTGCCCGGATTGGCCTTGGCATAGGCGATGAACTCGGCCAGCGTCTTGTACGGCTGCCCGGGATTCGACACCAGCATGATCGGCACCGACGCCAGCATGCTGATCGGCGTCAGGTCCTTCACCGGATCGTAGCCCTGGCGCTTGTAGAGATGCTGGTTGATGCTCAGCGGGCCGGCCGTGCTCACCAGCAAGGTGTAGCCGTCAGGCTTGGCGCGCGCCACCACCTCGGTGCCCACGTTGCCACCCGCACCGGGCCGGTTGTCCACGATCACGGATTGCTTGAGCTCGCGGCCCACGCCTTCGGCCACGGCGCGCGCCAGGATGTCGGTCGTGCCGCCCGGCGGGAACGGCACCACGATGGTGATGGGATGGTCCGGAAAGCCCTGCGCCATCCCGGCGGTGCCGACGGCCATCAGCGCGCCGCAGGCGAGGAGACGGACGAATTGTCGAATCGAGTTTGTCTTCATTCTTTGTTCCAGTTGGTCCTGTGTGTTCAATCGTCGAAGCCGTAGAGCCGCGCCGGGTTGGAAACCAGCATCTGCCGTTGCACCTCGGGTTCGGGTACCCAGAGCGGAATCAGGTCGACGGTGTCCGCGTCGTTGGGCATCGGCCCGGCGTAGATCGGATGCGGCCAGTTCGTGCCCCACAGCAGCCGGTCGGGCCGCGCCTTCGCGACCGCGTGGATCATCGGCAGCATGTCGCGGTGCGGATAGGGCTCCGACGACGAGCGGTAGAGGCTCGCCAGCTTGACCCAGCAGCGCTGCGTCTCCAGCAGTTGCATCACGGCCGCGAAGCCCTCGCTGCCCGTGCCCTCGCTGCCCAGCACGTGGCCGAGGTGGTCGATGACGAAGGGGTTCGGCAAGGCCCGAAGGCGCGGCGCCAGCGCGGTCAGTTCGGCCGAATGCTTCAGGTGCAGCACCAGGTGCCAGCCGAGCTCGTGCGTCTCCTCGGCCAGCGCCTCCATGTGCTCGAAGCTCGCGCCGCCACGCACCACCGTCGAGATGCGGCAGCCGCGCATGCCGCCGTCGTGCAGCGCCTGCAGTTCGGCCCGCGAAAGCCCCGGCCGGATCACCGCGACACCACGCGCGCGCGGACCGAGCTCGCGGATCGCATCGACCGTCACGCGGTTGTCGGTGCCGTGCGGGCCGCCCTGCACCAGCACGCAGCGGTCGATGCCCATCGTGTCCAGCAAGGCGCGGTACTGGTCGACCGTGCAGTCCTCGGGCGTGTAGCTGCGCTCTGGCGAGAAGGGGTAGCTGGCCTGGGGCCCGAAGACATGCGCATGCGTGTCCACCGCGCCGCGCGGCATGGTGAAGCGCGGCCGGCGCAGATTGCGGTCCGGCCCCTGGCACGGCGGCGCCGAGGCCCCCGCGATGTTCGCCGCGCTCACGCCGCCGAAGCCTTGGAAGCGGCGTCCTCGCGCTGCGCGAGATCCGCCAGGATGTCGGCGCCCCGGTTTGCCGCCGGCAGCCCGCGGAACAGGAAGCACAGGCTGATGACCGCCTGCATCTCCTCCCAGCTCGCGCCGGCCCTGCGCGCGGCCAGGCCGTGCGTCGTCGCCGCGTCGTTCATGTCCATCAGCAGCATGCCGAAGAGCATCAGCTGCACCGTCTTCTGGTCCAGCACGTCTGTGTACATCGCGTGCGTGCGCATCTGCTCCTGCAGGTCGAGCATCTTCGGGTCCATCGCGCCCGTGACATGGAAGCGCGACTGGATGCGCGGCGGCACGTAGCCCAGCAACTCGCGATAGACCTCGCCGCGCTCGGCGGGACTCTGCTGCCCTTCGAGGTACGGACCGATCACACGCTGGATCACGGAAGGGTCGAAAGGCTTGGCGGGGGCGGAACTCATGTGTCGTATCTCCTGGAAGTTGCGGATCGGGAACGAAGGGCCGGCCTCAGCCCTTCACGTGGAAGCCGGCATGGCCGAGCTTTTCCATCTCGATCGAAACATACTGCCCCGGGCGAATCCATTCCGCCGGCGTGGCGCCGCCGGCCATCACGATCCATCCGGCCTGCAAGGGCTCGCCGGCCGCGGCCGAGAGCCGCGCGGCAGCCACCAGCGAGCGCAGCGGATGGCCCAGCAGCGCGGCGGTCGAGCCCACCTGCACCACGCGGCCGTCGATGTTCAGCGTCAACCCCAGGTTGCCGAAGTCCACCGCACGCGGGTCGGCCCAAGGCCCGACCACGAAGGCGCTCGACGACGCGTTGTCCGCGATCACCTCCGGCAGCGTGAACTTGAAGTCCTTGTAGCGCGAATCGATGATCTCCAGGGCCGGTGCGATCGCCTCGACCGCGGCCAGCGCCTCCGGCCCCGTCACGTCGCCCGCCAGCGGCTTCTTCAGCACGAAGGCAATCTCCGGCTCGCAGCGCGGATGCACGAAACGCGAGAAATCGATGGCCGTGCCCTCCTCCACCTGCATCGCCGAGGTGAGGCGGCCCCAGATCACGTCCGACAGCCCCATCTGGACCATCTTGGCGCGGCTGGTGAAGCCCATCTTCACGCCCACGCGCCGCTCGCCGCGCGCAATGCGGCGCTGGATGGAGGCCGACTGGATCGCATACGCATCGTCCAGGCCCAGGTGGTTCTCGGGATCGATCTGCGCGAGCTCGCGCGCCTGATGCGCCGCGCTGTCGAGCAGTCCGGCGTAGCGGTCGATGTCATTGGAAGTGGTCTTGCTCATGCCTTGTCTCCGGTGGCGGCTGCGGCAAAGGCGGCGCGCACGCTGCCAAGGCCGTTGATGTGCGTCTCGAAGACGTCGCCCGGTGCCACGGGCACCATGGGCCCGAGCGCGCCGGAGAGCACCAGGTCGCCCGCGCGCAACGGTGCGCCCAGGCGAGCCATGGTCCGCGCCAGCCATACCACCGCGTTGAGCGGATGGCCGAGACAGGCCGCGCCGGCGCCGGTGGAGACCGGCTCGCCACGCCGCATCATCGCCATGCCCGCGAGCCGAAGGTCGAATTCCGCCAGCTTGCGCGGCGTGGTGCCGAGCACGTAGGCGCCCGACGATGCGTTGTCCGCGACGGTGTCGACGAACTTGATGTTCCACGCCGCGATGCGGCTGCCCACGATCTCGATGGCCGGCAGCGCGTAGTCGATGGCGCGGATCAGGTCCGCATGGCCCGGCAGCTCGACGTCCAGGTCGCGGCCGAGCACGAAGGCGATCTCCGCCTCCACCTTGGGCTGATGCAGCACATTGACCGGCACCGGCTCGCCGTCGCCAAAACCCATGTCGTCGAAAAGCACGCCGAAGTCCGGCTGGTCCACGCCGAGCTGCTGCTGCACCACGCGTGAAGTCAGGCCGATCTTGCAGCCCACGATGCGCCGGCCTTCCTCGCGCACGCGCAGGTCGGTGTTGATCCTCTGGATGGCGTAGGCATCATCCGCCGTCATGCCGGCGAACTGCTCGCGCAGCGGCGCGATGAACTCGCCCGTGCGCGCGGCCTCGCGCAGCGCGGACGCGGCTTGCGCGTGTTGCTGGGGTGTCATGGAATCGGGTCTCCTTGTGGCCGCAATGATCCCCATGGAACGCGATACGGTCCAATACCGATTTTCGAGAGGCTGATACCCTTTGGGTATTGGATTGAACGGCCGCCACCCATGGACCTCCGACAGATGCGCCTCTTCCTCGCCCTCGCCGAGGAACGCAATTTCGCCCGCGCGGCCGAAAGGCTGCACATGACCCAGCCGCCGCTCACGCGCCAGATCCGCGCGATGGAAGAAAGCATGGGCGTGCCCCTCTTCATCCGCACCCCCAAGGGCGTCGACCTGACCGCCGCCGGCGAGACGCTTCTCCAGGAGGTGCCCAACCTGCTCTCGCTCGCGCGCCGCGCCGAGGAGCGCACCGTGCGCGCCGGCCAGGGACTGAGCGGCAAGATCGAGGTCGGCATCTTCACCGCCAGCGTGCTCGACGTCATCCCGCAACTGCTCACCCGCTTTCACGTGCAGCGCCCCGACGTGCAGATCGGCCTGCACACCATGTCGAAGGTCGAACAGCTCCAGGCCCTGCGCGAGCGCCGCATCACGGTGGGCTTCAACCGGCTGGTGCCCGAGTCGCCCGACATCGCGGTGGATCCCGTGCTGCGGGAAAAGCTCGTCGTCGGCCTCTACGAAACCCATCCGCTCTGCGCGAAGAAGACGATCACGCTGCACGACCTCGAGGACCAGCCCATGATCCTCTACCCCAACGTGCCGATCGCCGGCCTGGCGCAGGAAATCGCCGCAGCCTTCCAGCGCGCCAGGCTGCGCCTGCGCGTGGAACAGGAAGTGGAGGACGTGCTGACCTGCGTGGCCCTGGTGTCGTCCGGCTTCGGCGTCTGCATCACCACCGAGCCCGCGACCAACCTGCGCCTGCCACGCATGGTCTACCGGCCGCTGCGCGCGCACGACCTCAGCGACGTGGAACTGAGCTGCCTCTACCGCCGCGATGACAAGTCGCCGGTGCTGCGGGCCTTCCTCGACGTCGTCGACGCCTACCGCAAGGGCAACCGCAAGGGCGAGAAAGCTAGGCCGTGACCGGCCGGGCCGGCCAGCCGTCCTTGCCGCCGAGCCGCGCCACCAGGAACTCCAGGAAGCAGGTGATGCGCGCCGCCAGTTGCGTGTTGCGGTAGTACACCGCGTTGATCGGCTGGCGCACCTCGACCGTCTCCCGCGCCAGGATCTGCACCAGCTCGCCACGCGCGCAATCCGCCGCCGTCATGAAGTCCGACAGGCAGACAATGCCCGCTCCCGCCAGCGCCAGTTGCCGCAAGGTCTCCCCGCTCGAAGCCGCCATCACCGGCGTGATCGGCCATTCGTCACCATGCGCCCCGCGCAGCGGCCAGCGGTTGAGCGACTCCGGCTGCGTGAAGCCCAGCAGGCTGTGCCCGGCCAGCCCCGCCACGCTCCTCGGCCGCCCATGCGCCGCCAGGTAGGCCGGGCTCGCCAGCACCCGCACGCGGCTCGTCGCGATGGGCCGCGCATGCAGCGTCGAATCCCGCAGGTGGCCGATGCGGATCGCCACGTCCGTGCGGCGCTCCAACAGGTCGATGTTCAGGTCGTCCGTGTCCAACTCCAGGCTGATCCGCGGATAGGCCAGCCGGAACTCCGGCACCAGCGGCACCACGGCGTGCAGCATGAAAGGCGTCGCCGCATTCACCCGCAGCAGCCCCGACGGCTGCTGCCGCCGCGCGGCCATCTGCTCCTCCGCTTCGTCGATGGAAGCCAGGATGGCGCGCGTGTGCGCCAGGAAGGCATGCCCCTCCTCCGTCAGCTCCAGCCGCCGCGTGGTGCGGCGCAGCAGCGTGGTGTCCAGCTTGCGCTCCAGCCGGCCCAGCGCGCGACTGATGCCCGAGACCGTCTGGCCCAGTTGCTCCGCCGCGGCAGTGATGGAGCCCGCGTCAACCACGGACGCGAACGCCTGCAGTTCCTCGATGGTGGTTTTCATGATTGTTGACTCAAACGCAAATATATTCTGAGCGGAACGGCGTTTTTCTGCAAAGGCGAAAAGCCCACACTCCTGCCCATTCCCCCGGATCCAAGGAGTGCCTTCCCAATGCCCATCGCCCTCTTCGCGCTGACCATCAGCGCCTTCGCCATCGGCACGACCGAATTCGTGATCGTCGGCCTCATCCCCACCATCGCGGCCGACCTCGGGATCGGCCTGCCCTCGGCCGGCCTGCTGGTCAGCCTCTACGCGCTCGGCGTCGCCATCGGCGCGCCAGTGCTCACCGCCCTCACCGGCCGGCTGCCGCGCAAGGCGCTGCTGCTCGGGCTGATGGCGCTCTTCACGCTCGGCAACCTGCTGGCGTGGAAGGCGCCGGGCTACGAGTCGCTCATCGCGGCGCGCATCCTCACCGGGCTGGCGCACGGCGTGTTCTTCTCCATCGGCTCGACCATCGCCACCGGCCTGGTGCCCAGAGAGAAAGCCGCGAGCGCCATCGCCATCATGTTCACCGGCCTCACCGTGGCGCTGGTCACGGGCGTGCCGCTGGGCACATTCATCGGCCAGCACTTCGGCTGGCGCGAGACCTTCCTCGCCGTCTCGGGCCTGGGGCTCATCGCCTTCATCGGCAGCGCGCTCTTCGTGCCCGGCAACATCCGTCACACGCCGCCGGCCTCGCTGGCGCAGCAGCTCCAGGTGCTCCGCGAGCCGCGCCTGCTGCTCGTCTACGCCAAGACGGCCATCGGCTACGGCGGCTCCTTCATCCCCTTCACCTTCCTCGCACCCATCCTGCAGGAGGTCTCGGGCTTCAGCGCCGGCGCCGTCGGCGGCGTGATGCTGGTCTACGGCCTCTCGGTGGCTGCGGGCAATATCTGGGGCGGCAAGCTGGCCGACCGGCTGGGCCCCATTCCCGCGCTCAAGATCATCTTCGCGCTGCTGGCGGCGGTGCTGCTGGCCTTCAGCTTCACCGCGCCACACAAATGGCTGGCGCTCGCCACCGTGCTGCTGTGGGGCGCCGTCGCCTTCGGCAACGTGCCGGGCCTGCAGGTGTACGTGGTGCAACAGGCCGAGCGCTACGCGCCGAAGGCGGTGGACGTGGCCTCCGGCCTCAACATCGCGGCCTTCAACGTCGGCATCGCGGGCGCGGCCTTCGCCGGGGGGCTGGTCGTCACCCACCTGGGCCTGGTACACACCGGCTGGATCGGCGCACTGGTCGTGCTCGCCGCCCTTGCCCTCACTTCCTGGAGCGGCCGGCTCGACCGCCGTACCCTCTCGATCGATTTCCACAACCCAAGGACTTCCGCATGAACACGCAAGGCATCCCCCTCTTCGGCCTCGGCACCTTCCGCCTGAAAGGCCAGACCGTCATCGACTCCGTCAAGACCGGCCTCGAACTCGGCTACCGCCTGGTCGACACCGCCCAGATCTACGGCAACGAGGCTGAAGTCGGCCAGGCCGTCGCCGAAAGCGGCGTGGCCCGCGAGGAGCTCTTCCTCACCACCAAGATCTGGACCGCCAACTACGCCGGCGACAAACTCATCCCCAGCCTGAAGGACAGCCTCGCCAAGCTGCGCACCGACCATGTCGACCTGACCCTGATCCACTGGCCCTCCCCGGGCGGTGCCGTGCCGGTGGCGGAATTCATGGGCGCGCTGGCGGAAGCCAAGGCCCGGGGCCTGACCCGCCGGATCGGCGTGTCCAACTTCACCATCGACCTGATGCGCCAGGCCATCGCTGCCGTCGGCGCGGGCGAGATCGCGACGAACCAGGTAGAACTGCACCCCTACCTGCAAAACCGCAAGGTGGCTGAATTCGCGCGCAGCCAGGGTGTCCCCATCACCTCCTACATGACGCTGGCCTACGGCGCCGTACTGAAGGACCCCGTCATCCAGGCCATCGCCGCCGCACACCAGGCCACGCCGGCACAGGTCGCCCTGGCCTGGGCGATGCAGCTGGGCTACGCGGTGATCCCTTCGTCCACCAGGCGGGAGAACCTCGAAGGCAACCTCAAGGCCCAGGCGCTGCGTCTGACTGAAGAAGAAATGGCCCGCATCGCCGGCCTGGAGCGAAACGGCCGCCTGACCAGCCCGCAAGGCCTTGCCCCTGCCTGGGACTGAGCCGCGAAACTAGCGCGGCCGCACCGGAAAACGCTTGAGCATGCTGCGCCCGAGCGAGGTGATGGCGAGCACGGTGGCCGGCGGCTGGTCGTAGCCGTCCAGCGTGCGCACCGGCTTCGGGATCGTCGCCTTGATGTGGCCGGCCATGTTCAGGATGCGGACAGTGTCCACGTCGCCGCCACTGGTCACGGAAACCGGCAGTTCTTGCGCTGCCAAACGATGAAGGAGAGTAAGAGGCACGGGCTAGAGTATGCCGGCTGCAAATGACGGTCCCGCCGCCCGCCGCGCACGCCGGACGCCTTTGAGCCTATTTGTGCACACCGCCCGTGGCGGAAAAGCACGGAACCCGGCGCTCGATGTTGGCGCGCACCGCCTCCGTCTGGTTCGCGCTCCCGATCAGCCGCCCCTGCTCCATCGACTCGGCCAGCAGCAAGTCCGCCGCGCTGTGCGCCATCGCCGCGTTCAGCAGCCGCTTGCCGGCGCGAATGGCGTCCGGACTCTTCTGAGCGATCTCGTGCGCCATCCGCAGCGCATCGGCCAACGGATCCGCCGACACCCGCGTCGCCAGCCCCAGCGACACCGCCTCCTCGCCCGAGAAGACGCGGCCGGTGAAGGTGAGCTCCCGCACCACGTCCGTGCGCGCCAGCTCGCGCATCAGCACCATGCCGCCCATGTCAGGCACCAGGCCCCACTTGATCTCCATCACCGACAGCTTGGTGTCCGCCGCGACCAGCCGGATATCCGCGCCCAGCGCCACCTGAAGCCCGCCACCGAAGGCCACGCCATGCACGGCCGCGATGACCGGCACCGGCACCTCGCGCCAGACCATCGCCACCTGCTGCGCCGCATTCGCGATGCCGTGCGTGCGCGCCATGATGTCCGCGCCCGCCGAGTCGCCCAGGATCTCGCCCGCGCCGCCCTGCCCCATGCGCTGGAAGGACTGCATGTCCAGCCCCGCGCAGAAGGCCTTGCCGCGCCCGGCCAGCACCACGGCACGCACGCCGGCGTCGTCGCGCAAGCGGCTGCCCGCGTCGATGATGGCCTCGAACATGGCCGGATCCAGCGCGTTCATCTTCTCCGCGCGCGCCAGGTGAAGCTCGACCACGCCGTCTTCATGGCGGACCGATTCAATGCGTTCGTTCATGCGTTGTCTCCTTCGGCTTTCTGCCTCGGCCTCCAGTATCGGGGCTGGAGGATGCGTGGGATTCCCCAGGAACCCGAGCATGAGAGTTTCGCCCAGCGCCCACCTCCGCCCCCCATCCGCCGCCACCGCGGAGCACGACCCGCGCGGCGCACGCGCCTCGCCCCGTGCGGACGCCATGCCCCACCACCCGCTGGCGGGCGTGCTCATGCGCTCGCGCTCTTCACCCGCGGCGTGGCGCGAAGTGCGATGCGACCCGCGCTCGCTGATCGGCCGTGTCGAGCTCCACGTCCGGCGCGGCCTCCTCACCCTCATCGCCGCGCCGGAATCATCGCCGCCCCTGCGCGGACGGCAACAGGACATCCAGCACGCCATCACCGCCGCGATCCCCATCGATGGTGCGGCCCAGGTGACGCTGCACCAGAACCACGGGCGGCACGGCGGGAAGGGCGAGAACCCGGCCGATCTCGACTACTACCACGCGCTGGGCCTCCCCATGCAGTCCGGACAGCGGGCGAACCACTACCACCTGGAGTTTCCTGATCGGCTGGAGCCCGCCATGCTGCTGCGCGTGCTGAACGCGCTGGCGGCAACCCGCATCGGCGGCCGGCCGCTGCTGACGAGCGAAGACATGCAAGACATCCTGCGGCAGGCCGGCGTTGAATCGCCACGCGAAGACATCGGCACCACCATGCCGCCGCCACCGGAAAACGAAGACGCGGCCGAACGCACCCGACGGCGCGACGCGCTGCACGAGAAATACCTGAGCCTCTGCCACATGAACCGGCAACAGGCCATTGAACGCCGCGAAGACCTGCGCGCCCCGCGCACGGCTTTCGTCAACGCGCACCAGGCCACGCGCCGCCGCGCGGTCGAAACATCCTGCCTGCCGCCAGGCAAGACGCAGGACACGATGAGCCTTCAAGAAACCCGCGACCCAGCCCGCCTCGAAGCACTGGCCCGGGAACCGCAAGGCATCGTCCAACTCCTCGACCTTCGCGCGAGCCTGCGATGCGTGATGAAGAAGTTCGGCGAAGATGGCTCGCTCGCGCACCAAGTCCAGGCCGCGATCCACAACGTCGACTTCGCATTGAAGAACGACCGCACGCGGCCCTGAGCGCGGTATCGTCGACCTCCCGGAACGACACCCTGCAACCCACAAGGAAGACAAGCCATGCCCATCCGCATCGTCCGACTCGGCAGCGAACGCACACCCGGCGAAGGCCTGCGCATCGGCACCGTGCGCCGCCCGCCGCGCGGCGTGCCCAAGAGCGAGTTCGCTTCGCAGGACTGGTACGACGTGTGGTACCCCAACCTGGCGCCTTCCGTCGAAACCATGAAGATGGCGCAGGCGGCCGAGACGCCCGCGCAATGGGCGGCCTTCGGCAGGAAATTCAGGAGCGAGATGGCCGAGGCCGATGCGAGCCGCAGCCTCGACCTGCTCGCGGCGCTGTCGCACCAGAGCGCGTTCTCCGTCGGTTGCTATTGCGAGGATGAATCGCACTGCCACCGGTCCTTTCTTCGCGCGCTGTTGAAGGAACGAGGCGCGGAACTGGCGGAGTGAAGCGAAGCGGGCCGCCCCCACGGCCCGCCATCCGCCGCCTTCGTGCGGTCAGGCGCTCACGCGCTCAAGCGCAGCCCACGCGCTACCAAGGCCTGTCCCGCACCTCGGCGGGAGGCAGGTCATCCTTGAACTCCCTCAGCCAGCGAACCGCCTGCCCGACCGAGACGGTCGGATCGCGGTCGAAGTAGGCACGCAGGATCTCGCAGACCTCGAGCATTCGCTTGGCCGCATTGCCAACCAAGATGCCACTGTCGCGTGCATCCCAATGAAAGGTGCCGCCAAGAAGCTCGAAGGCCGCGCTGAGATCGTAGAGCGCATGCAGACATTGCAGCGCGAGTTGGTGCGAATAGGAACCCGCGGCGTGCAACGGAAGACTGCGCTTGAAGCGCATCGTTGAGGGAATTGGACCAGGCGGCCCAGGAACTA
>CBIHOG010000059.1:0-28629 GCA_966211435.1 uncultured Variovorax sp.
GCAACCCCCTCAGGAATCACTCAGCTACTCGTCTTGAGCGGAGCCTTCGATTATGACATGAATTTCGACTCACATCAACCTCGAAGCGCATCTGCCGACTACAACTTGTGCAACTCACCTCACTGAAGGGTTGAGCGCGTTGCTGTTTTCAGCAGAGCCTTGGATTATGACTTGTTTTTTTAACCCCAGTCAATCAACCTCGGCTTTTCTCGACACCAACACCCCACGGGGTCATCGGTCGGAGCCGCCAACGCGTTTCCAGTCGAGCCCATGAGTATATGCCAGATCGACAGGCCTTCATCGAGGCTGGATGCGTGGCGTAGAGCCGCGCTCGATAATCGTCCCCACATGGCACTCATCACACTCCTAGACGCTCAACTCGCGTTCGGCCACGTCCCGCTGCTCGACCATGCGGACTTCTCACTCATCGAATCGGAGCGCATCGGCCTCATCGGACGCAACGGCGCGGGCAAGTCGTCGCTTCTCAAGATACTGGGTGGCCTCGAGAAGCCTGACGATGGCACGCTGCAGGTCCAGCAAGGACTGCGCATCACCTACGTCGCTCAGGAGCCGGTGCTGGACTTAAACGCCAGCGTGTTCACGGCAGCCAGTGCGGGCTTGGGAGAGGTCATCGCCATCCGCGACCAATACCTCTCCGGCGCCGCAGGCGTGGATCTTGACGCGCTGCAGTCCCAGATAGAGGCCTACGATGCCTGGAACTGGGAGCAGCGCGTCGATGAGACCCTGCATCGCCTGCATCTCGACGGAAGCGCCCGTGTCGGCGACCTCTCCGGCGGGACCCGCAAACGCGTCGCCCTTGCCCAGGCACTTGTCGCGTCCCCGAATGTGCTGCTGCTCGACGAGCCCACCAACCATCTGGATCTCGACTCGATCGAGTGGCTGGAGCAACTTCTCATCGACTTCAAAGGAAGCGTGGTCACCATCACCCATGACCGCAGCTTCCTGAACCGCGTCGCAACGCGCATCGTTGAACTCGACCGCGGCAAGCTCGGTTCCTACCCCGGCAACTTCGAGCAGTATCTGATCCAGAAGGAGGAGCAACTGGCCCAGGAGGCAGTGATCAACGCCAAGGCGGACAAGCTGCTCGCCCAGGAAGAGATCTGGATTCGCAAGGGCGTCGAAGCGCGCCGCACGCGCAGCCAGAGCCGGATCAGCCGGCTCGAGGCCCTGCGCTCCAGCCGATCCGCACGGCGTGATGCGCTCGGCAGCGTCAACATGGACGTCGCCTCCGGCCAGGCAAGCGGCAAAATCGTGGCTGAACTGACGGAGGCCTCGAAGTCCTTTGGCGAGAAGACCGTCATCCGCGGTTTCACGGGGACCATCCTGCGGGGCGACAAGGTCGGCCTGATCGGCCCGAACGGTGCAGGCAAGACCACGCTTCTGAAACTGATCCTCGGCGAGCTTGAACCCGACAGCGGCAAGATCCGCCGTGGCGCCAACCTTCAGGTCGCCTACTTCGACCAGATGCGCAATGCGCTCAATCTCGACGCCACGCTGGAAGACTTCATCAGTCCAGGCAGCGAATGGATCGAGATCGGCAGCCAGCGCAAGCACGTCAAGAGCTACCTGGCAGATTTCCTCTTCTCGCCGGCACGCGCACATTCGCCGGTCCGCTCGCTCAGCGGCGGCGAACGCAATCGCCTGCTGCTCGCGCGGCTGTTCGCACGCCCAGCCAACGTGCTGGTGCTCGACGAGCCTACGAACGACCTGGACATCGACACGCTGGAACTCCTGGAAGACCTGCTGCAGAACTACGACGGCACCGTTTTCCTCGTGAGCCATGACCGCACCTTCCTCGACAACGTCGTGACCAGCACGATCGCCTTCGAAGGCGAGGGCCGCTGGCGCGAATACGAGGGCAGCGTGCAGGACTGGCTCATCCAGTCGAAGCGTGCGCGCGAAATCGCCGAACAGCGCGCGGCCGCTTCGCCGCCAGCGCCCGCCCCTGCCGTCCCGTCGCCGCCACCGGCGATAGACGTCAAGAAACCAGCATCCCGCAAGAAGCTCAGCTACAAGGAGCAGCGGGAGCTGGAGACCCTCCCCGCTCGGATTGCAGCGCTGGAAGAAGAACAGAAGCGCATCACCGAGATGCTCGAACTCGACGGCGGTGCCATCTACGCCAACGACGCCTCGCGCGCGGTCGAACTCGGCGAGCGCCACGCGCGGATCGACGATGAGCTGCTGGCAGCGCTCGAACGCTGGGAAGAACTCGGCGCCTCGAGCCAGGCCTGAGAGCGCTCCTGTCCGACGCCTGGCGGGGTCGGGCTCGGCTATATATGCGGCACCTCAGGCTCCCGAACGCCGCATGTCATCACTCCTTCTCCCCCAGCGATCCGCCTTGGCGCAGCTTCGCTGGTACCTGGCTTCAAGCCTGCTTCTTCTTTTCTCCGCTTGCGCGCAGCTCCCGCAAAACGTGGATCGGCCAGTCTCCAGCGCACTGGCCTCGCCTGACGGCACTCCGCTCGCCGCGCTGGTCCAACAACGCAGGCAAACGGCGGCGGCTCGTTTCGATTCCGGCTTCCTGCTCCTTGCGGGGCCTCCGGCTGCCTATGGCAGCAGGCTCGCGCTGGTCGAGGCAGCACAGAAGACGCTCGATCTCCAGTACTACGCAATCCATGCCGACGCCAGCACCGCGCGCCTGCTCTCGGCCGTGCGCGACGCCGCCCGCCGCGGCGTGCGCGTGCGCATCCTGCTCGACGACTTCCACAGCACGGGGCGCAATGCGCTGGTGATGCGGCTCGCCTTCGTGCCGAACATCGAAATGCGGATGTTCAATCCGCTGGCCGGCGCCCGTGGCTCGTCGCTCGGCCGAGTGCTCGCCTCGTTCGATGATGCGTCGCGCATCCAGCAGCGCATGCACAACAAGCTGTTCATTGCGGACAACGCAATGGCCGTCACAGGTGGCCGCAACCTGGGCGACGCCTACTTCGGGAACGCCAAGGACAGCAACTTCATCGACATCGACGTCCTCGCCGCCGGCCCCATCGTCCAGGACCTCTCCCGCAGCTTCGACAGCTATTGGAACAATGAGCGCGCTTACCCGGTTCAATCCCTGGTCTCTAAAAAGGAACTGGATGATCTGCGCGAACGCGTACGTACGGAAGACACATCCAGTCGCGAGCCGCAGGGGACCGACGGGGCGAAGCCGCCCGATGGCGAGCCACGTCCGCCAGGCGATGGCCCCACGCCCGAGCAGCGTGCGCAGGCCTGGGATCAAAAGCCCATGGACCTGGGCCAGGCCGCGTTCGTGTGGGCGCCTGCCGTCGTCCTCGCCGACAAGCCAGGCAAGATCGCACCGGACGAATCGAGCCCCGACGCGGCCGCCGGCAAGGCTCCCGGACTGATTGTGACGCGCCAGTACGGACGGCCCTCCGACACTCGCGCGAGCAACGCGCTGGACAACGCCGCCGACGCGGCTTCAAGCGGCGACACCGTCGTCGAAGGCCTGCTCCAACTGATCGGACAAGCGAAGCGCGAACTCCTCATCATCTCGCCCTATTTCGTCCCCGGCCCGGACATGAAGCAGGCCTTCGCGTCGGCGCGCGCGCGAGGCGTCACCATCCGTGTGCTGACGAACTCGCTGGCTTCCAACGACGCCCCGGTCGCCCATGTCGGTTACGCCCGCCACCGCGAGGAACTGCTCGCGATGGGCATCGAACTCTACGAGTTGCGAAGCGAGCAGGCCGGTCTGGGGAGCGCATTCGGCGCGTCAGGTGCTTCAGGCAGCAACGTTGCCGGCGAGTCCCGTTCGATGCTGCACTCCAAAGTGCTGGTGATGGATGGCCGATTGCTCGTGATCGGGTCAATGAACCTCGACCTGCGCTCGCAGCACCAGAACACTGAGATCGCGCTCCTGATCGCCAGCAATGCGCTCTCCCGCATGGCGTCCGACCAGATCGAAAGCACCTTGCGCGACGGGGCCTGGCATGTCGAGCGAGCGGAGAGCGGCCTCATATGGCGCGCGCCACGAGGCAGCCAACTGAAGGACGCCACGACGGAGCCCGACACCAGCGCGGGCCTGCGCCTGCTGCTCAAGTTGCTCGGCCCGCTCGCCCCGGACGAAATGCTCTGATCCGCTGCCCGCGCGCTCAGCCGGGCAGCAGGCGCTCCTGCGCGATCACGAGCAATCCTTCCATGATGAGCCCATCGACCAGCTCGAAGTCACCATTCATGCTCGGCGCCATCTTCCAGCCCGCGCCGCCCGTCATGAAGCAGGCCGGCTCCGCGCCGCAATGCGCGCGGACGTGCTGAACCATGCGCTCCACGGCGCCCGCGATGGCATAGGTTCCCCCGCTGGTCAGTGCATCGCTGGTATTGGTGGGAAACTCGCGCACCTCGCCGGTCGGCACGTGCAGCCCCGCCGTCCCCGATTCGAGCGCCCTCAGCATGATCCCGTGCCCGGGCAGGATGAGCCCGCCCAGGAACTTGCCCTTGACGTCCACCGCCTCCACCGTGACGGCCGTGCCGATCATCACCACGACCATCGGCCGTGCCGGCCCCTGCGCCAGCATCCTGTGCCGCGCGCCGATCATCGCGACCCAGCGATCCGCGCCAAGCCGCGTCGGATGGTCGTAGCCATTCACGATCCCGGCTTCAGCGGCGCTCGACACCACCCAGCGCGGCGAGCAATCGAAGCGCTCGACGACCTGTTCCTCCGCGCGGCGGCGCACCGCATCACCCGCCACCGCGCAACCCAGCATCGAGGCGGGCGAAGGCAGGTCCGCCCAGGCGCCTTCCGCGAGCCGTTCGATGTGGTCCAGGAACTCGGCGCCGTGCGCCTGCAACGCGGCGCCCGGCCGCGCCGAGTCATAGAGAGACCACTTGAGCCGGGTGTTGCCGATGTCGATCGCGAGGAATGCCATGCGCGCGATTATTGCGAGTTGTGCTTACCTGCGCTTGCATTTGCGGCCGAAGCCTACGCGGTCCGGTCACGCCCCGCCGTTAAAGTGCCTCTTCCCAACCAACCAAGGCGCAAGGAGAACACCATGGGTTTGCTGAGTTTCATCAAGGAAGCGGGCGAGAAGCTGTTCGGCGGTTCATCGGCGCACGCCGCCGAGCCGGATGCCAACAAGGCCGCCGCGGCCGCCATCAAGACCTACATCGAGACGCAGAACCTCGGCCTGACCAATCTTGAAGTCACCTATGTCGCGGCCTCGGGCGTCGTCACGCTCGCCGGCAACGCGCCGTCGCAGGAAGCGAGCGAGAAGGCATCGCTCGCCGCCGGCAACGTGGCCAACGTGACCCAGGTCGACAACAACCTGAGCGCGCCCGCAGCCGACCCGGCGCAATACCACGACGTGGTTCGCGGCGATACCCTCTCAGCGATCTCCAAGAAGTACTACGGCGACGCCAACAAGTACAACGCGATCTTCGAGGCCAACAAGCCGATGCTGAGCCATCCCGACAAGATCTACCCCGGTCAGAAGCTGCGCATTCCGCCGCTCAAGTGAAGAGCCGGAGCGACGGACTCAGTTCTGCTTCCAGGGCAGGCCGCGCAGGCGCCAGCCGCCCTTGCGCCCACGGTGGCCCTCACCGTCGGCGTCCCCTTCGAAGCCTTCGAGGATGTTGTAGGCTTCCACGCCCAGTTCAGTCGCCCGGCGGGCCGCGGCGACTGAACGCACCCCACTGCGGCACAGCAGCACCGCCTTCTTCCCGGCCGGCACGGCCGCCCGGATGCCTTCGTCGAAGGCAGCGTTCAACGCCATGCCCGGCCACTGCTTCCAGGCCAGGCCCACGGCTCCCGGCACGTACCCCACCCATTCACGCTCCGCATCGGTGCGCACGTCCACCAGCACGGCCTCGCCGCTGGCGACCCATTGCGCCGCCTGCTCCGGCGTGACATCACCGGCATAACCCTGCACGGGCGTGCCGCCGGGCGTCGTATTCGTGATGCTCATGGCCTTTTCTATCCTTTCGATTCCTAGGGGTACTGAAGATCGCGCGGGCGTTCTTCCTCTGGGACGGCCTCCTCGCGCACGCTCATTTTTCACCAGTTCGTGAAAACCCTCTTTGTCGCGAATGTTCGGCTGTCAAAGATGGCCGCCTGGACGTTCCAGGCACACCAACGGAGACATACGCAATGACAGAAAACAAGCCGAATCGCCGGCGCAGCCTGCTCAAGGGAGCAGCCGTGGCGGCTGGCGCGATGTCCGCGCCCATGGTCAGCATGGCGCAGACCACGTCGTTCCGCTTCCAGAGCACGTGGCCTGCGAAGGACATCTTCCACGAGTACGCACAGGACTTCGCCAAGCGGGTCAACGACATGGCCGGCGGCCGCCTCAAGATCGAAGTGCTTCCCTCCGGCGCGGTGGTCCCGGCCTTCCAGCTGCTCGAAGCGGTGAACAAGGGCACGCTCGACGGCGGCCACGGGGTGGTCGCGTATCACTACGGGAAGAACTCCGCGCTGGCGCTCTGGGGCTCGGGCCCCGGCTTCGGGATGGACGCCAACACGGTACTCGCCTGGCACAACTACGGCGGCGGCAAGGCGCTGCTCGACGAGATCTACAAGAGCCTCAACATGGACGTCGTGTCCTATCTCTATGGCCCGATGCCGACGCAGCCGCTCGGCTGGTTCAAGAAGCCCGTGGCCAAGGTGGAGGACATGAAGGGCCTCAAGTTCCGCACCGTCGGCCTGGCGGTCGACATGTTCACCGAGATGGGCACCGCGGTGAATCCGCTGCCCGGCGGCGAGATCGTGCCCGCGCTCGACCGCGGCCTGATCGACGCGGCCGAGTTCAACAACGCCTCCAGCGACCGCGTGCTCGGTTTTCCCGACGTGGTGAAGAACTGCATGCTGCAGAGCTTCCACCAGTCCGGCGAACAGTTCGAGATCCTCTTCAACAAGGGCAAGTACAACGCATTGCCGGTGGAGCTCAAGTCGATGATCGACTACGCGGTGCAGGCCTCCAGCGCCGACATGAGCTGGAAGGCAGTGCAGCGCAATTCGCAAGACTATGCGGACATGAAGAAGCAGGGCATCAAGTTCTACAAGACGCCCGACGCCGTGCTGCGCGCCCAGCTCGCCGCCTGGGACAAGACCGTCGCCAAGAAGGCCTCGGAGAACCCGCTGTTCCAGAAGGTGCTCGATTCGCAGAGGGCATTCGCCGAGCGCGCCCTGCAATGGCAGAACGACTACGGGGTCGATTTCAAGATGGCCTACAACCACTATTTCAGCAAGAAGAAAGCCTGAGCCTTTCGTGCCGCCATTGCCATCAGCCGTCCGGACATTTCTGGATGGCTGATTTTTTTTGAGGCGCCTGCCGACCACGCCCATGACCATCCAACGATTTCTTCATTCCGTCGACCGCTTCAGCATGGTGGTCGGCAAGACCTTCGCCTGGCTCATCGTGGCACTGATGCTGCTGGTGTGCGGCGAGGTGTTCAAGCGCTATGCGCTCAATGCACCAACCGCCTGGATCTTCGATGCCAACAACATGCTTTACGGCACCCTCTTCATGATGGGCGGCGCCTACACGCTGGCTCAGGCCGGCCACGTGCGCGGCGACTTCCTCTACGGCAGCATGAAACCGCGCACGCAGGCGAGCCTCGACCTCGCACTCTTCGTGCTCTTCTTCCTTCCGGGCGTTGTGGCGCTCACCTGGTCGGGCTGGACCTACTTCAGCGAGTCGCTCGCCATGCACGAGCAGACCTTCAACGCCGACCCGATCCCGGTCTATCCCTTCAAGTTCGTGATCCCGGTGGCCGGCGCCGTCCTGTTGCTGCAAGGCATCGCGGAGATGGTCCGCTGCATCGTCTGCCTGCGGACCGGCGAATGGCCGCCGCGCCTGAAAGACGCGGAGGAGATGGACGTGGTGGGCGAGCAACTCGCCAGCAGCAGCTATGTCGACGAATCCGACAAGCGAGAGGTGATGGAGAAGGCCAGGCAGATCGAGCAGGCCGCGCAGCAACGCAGCACCGGAGGCCAGCCATGAGCGAAGCCGCACTCGGCCTCACGATGCTGGGCCTGATCGTCGTGGTGATCATGCTCGGCTTCCCGACGGCCTTCACCCTCATGGGCCTGGGCATGTTCTTCGGCTTCATCGCCTTCTACGACCCCGCCGTGCCCTGGCTCGACAACAAGGTGTTCGACCTGATGGTCCAGCGCGCCTTCGGCGCGATGACCAACGAGACCCTGCTGTCCATCCCGCTCTTCGTGCTCATGGGCTACGTGATGGAGCGCGGCGCGCTGGTGGACAAGATGTTCCACAGTGTGCAGCTGGCCTTCCGCAGCGTGCCAGGCTCGCTTGCGGTGACGACGCTCATCGTCTGCACCTTCTGGGGCATCGCGAGCGGCCTGGTCGGCGCGGTGGTGGTGCTGATGGGCGTGATCGCCATGCGGCCGATGCTCAATGCCGGTTACGACACGCGGCTGGCAGCCGGCGTGATCACGGCCGGCGGCACCCTCGGCATCCTGATTCCGCCCTCGGTGATGATCATCGTCTACGCAGCCGTGGCCGGGCAATCGGTCGTCAAGCTCTACGCGGCGGCGATGTTCCCCGGCTTCTTCCTCGCCTTCCTCTACCTGATCTACGTGATCGGCTGGGCGGTGCTGCAGCCCAAGGTGGCGCCCAAGCTGCCGCCCGACCAGCAGCGTGCCCCCATCTCCCCGTGGGTCGCACATGTCGCGGCCTGCTATTCGCCGCGCATGCTGCCGGCGCTGGCGGCGGCCGTGCTCTCCCCGGCCCGCGCGCTGCGCGGCCAGTTCGAAGGCATGCGCCTCAGCTGGGCCGTGCTGTTGCGCAATCTGCTCACCGCGCTGGTCCCCCTGGCGCTGGCCGCGGCCACGCTGGGCGCCGTGTGGTGGTACGTGACGATCTACTCGCAGAAGGACAACAACGCCCCCGCGGCGGTCAGCGAGCAGACCCAGGCGACGGCCGCGAACAAGAACCCGGGCGGAGCGCTGGCAGAACCCTCGGCCAGCGGGCTGGCGGAACCCGCCGCTTCGGACGACGGCCTGAAGGAGCCCGCGCCGGAATCCACTGGCGTCCAGGAGCCCGCCGGCGGCGTCGAAGAACCCCCAGGCAGCGAGGCCGTACCCGCGCCAGCCGCGGAAGGCGGCCTCCAGCAACTCGGCGAAGCGGTCGAAGGGCCGAAGACAGCCGCCGTGCCCGAGGCCTTCTACACCGGCTTCGCCGTGGCATGCGCCCTCACGCTCCTGCTGCTCGCGTGGTACTACTGGAAGATGGACGCGGAGCAGTTCGAGATCCTGCGCATGCTGGTGTCCTCCGTCATGCCGCTGGCCACGCTGACGCTGGTGGTGCTCGGGGTGATCCTCTTCGGCATCACGACGGCCACCGAATCCGCGGCAGTGGGCGCGGCCGGCGCATTCCTCATGGCCTGGCAGGCCGGCACGCTGGACTTCAAGAAGATCAAGGAAGCGGTGTTCCTCACCCTGAAGACCACCTCCATGGTCTGCTGGCTGTTCGTGGGCTCCGCGCTCTTCTCGGCGGTCTTCGCGCTGCTCGGCGGGCAACGGATCATCGAGGAGTGGGTGATGGGGATGAACCTCAGCCCGCTGCAGTTCCTGCTGCTGTCGCAAGCCATCATCTTCGTGCTGGGCTGGCCGCTCGAGTGGACCGAGATCATCGTCATCTTCGTGCCCATCTTCCTGCCGCTCCTGGCGCACTTCCAGATCGATCCGCTGCTCTTCGGCGTGCTGGTCTTCGTCAACCTGCAAGCCGCCTTCCTCTCGCCGCCGGTGGCGATGTCGGCCTTCTATCTGAAAGGGGTGTCGCCGTCGCATGTGACGCTCAACCAGATCTTCGCCGGGATGATGCCGTACATGCTCATCGTGATCCTCTGCATGGTGTTCATGTACATCTGGCCGGGGCTCACGCTCTGGTTGCCACAGTATCTCTACGGGGGCTGAGCAGCTTCACTTTTCCATCCATAGGCCATCCTCACACCATCCAACCAGATGGTGTTAGGATGGCCGCATGCAAACCACCGCCCTCCCCGCGCTTCGCCCGAAGCCGCCCGACGCCGAGAAGATCACCATCAACCTCGGCTTCGTCGACCTTGGCCACGTCGACCTCCTGGTCGCCGAGGGCTTCTATTCGAACCGCACCGACTTCATCCGCACGGCCATCCGCAACCAGCTCGCGGCGCACGGCGACACGCTGAAGCAGGTGGTCGCCCGCAAGATGCTGGTGCTCGGGCTCCAGCAGTTCGGCGCCGCCGACCTGGAGGCCGTTCGCGCGGCGGGCGAGAAGCTCGAGATCCGCGTGCTCGGCCTCGCCACCATCGCCGCGGACGTGACGCCGGAACTCGCGCTCGAAACCATCGGCTCCATCACCGTGCTCGGCGCGCTGCACGCCAGCCCTGCGGTCAAGGCCGCGCTGGCCGACCGGTTGCATTGAAACCTCTCCCCCTTCCTCTCTCTACAAGGCTCCCATGAACCAGTTCTTGCAACGGCTGATGCGCCAGGCGACCCAGTTGACGCGCAACGGGAACCTCCAGGACGCAACGCGCGCCATCCAGCGTGCGCTGGGCAACGCCCTGCCCCACCCCCCCGAAGCCGCCCCGCCCCGGTCGACGACACGCGCGGCGAATGACGACACGCTGGTGGTCGATGTGCCGGCCCGCGTCGTCGAACCTTCGCCGGTCGAGACCGCGCCGCGCCCCCCTGAGGCGCACCCCGGCGCCGAGCAATGGATCGACGGCGTCTTCGCCCACCAGCACCGCTCCATTGCCTACAAGCTCTTCGTTCCGGCGAAGGGCGCGGGCACGCCGCGCCCCTTGCTGCTCATGCTGCATGGCTGCACCCAGAATCCGGACGACTTCGCGGCGGGAACGCGGATGAACGCGCTGGCGCGTGAGCATGGCTTCCTGGTGCTCTATCCGGCCCAGACACAGCACGCGAACTCCTCGAAGTGCTGGAATTGGTTCAAGTCCCAGCACCAACAGCGCGATCACGGCGAGCCCGCCTTGCTCGCGGCACTCACCCGCTCCATCGTGGAGGCCCAATCGGCCGATCCGGCCCGCGTGTACGCCGCAGGCCTGTCGGCCGGCGGCGCGATGGCGGATATCCTCGGGCGCACGCACCCCGATCTCTTCGCCGCGATCGGCGTCCATTCGGGCCTGCCCAGCGGCGCCGCGAGCGACCTGATGTCCGCCATGTCGGCGATGAAGCAGGGCGCGACCGCGCCCGCGACTGGCGCACAGACCACGCCCGCCATCGTCTTCCACGGCGATGCGGACACCACGGTCCACCGGCGCAACGGTGAGCAGGTGGTGGCGGCGGCGCTCGCCGGACAACTCGGCGTAGCGCCTTTCCCCAGCGAATCGGGCGGCAGATCGTCGCAGGGCCGCGCCTTCACGCGCCGCGTCTACACCGACGCGCAAGGCCGTCCGGCCATCGAGCACTGGCTGTTGCACGGCGCCGGACACGCGTGGGCAGGCGGCAGCAACCAAGGGTCGTACACCGATCCTGCCGGCCCGGATGCCAGTGCCGAGATGCTGCGCTTCTTTCTCGCGCATACCCGTGCGGCAGCGACAGTGCAATAGCCATTGCGCACTCGTGCCGCGCCGCACGGCGATCGATGGCTTGGGCTTACAAACGGTTGCCTGGGGCGCGAGATAGTTCCAGAAGCTTTGCAAAGCGGAAGCCAGCGCGGAGCACTCCTTGCGCGTTGAGGAGGGACATGCGAGGGACCGACCCATGAAACACATCATTCCAAGCTCCTGGCGCCGCGTGGCCTCCTGCTGGCTGCTCGGCATCGCCCTGCTCGCCGCCGCTGCGCCCGCGCTCGCCCAGCAGGACCCGCCCGGCCGCGTCGCCAGCCTCGATTTCCACCAAGGCACGGTGAGCTTCTCGCCAGCCGGCGACGACAGCTGGTACGACCTCGTCCCGAACCGCCCCCTCACCACCGGCGACCGGCTCTGGACGGACCGCGATGCCCGCGCCGAACTTCACCTCGGCTCCATCGCCGTGCGGCTCGACGAGCAGTCCGAGATCGTCCTGTCCGAACTGGACGACGATACCGCGCGCCTCACCACCATGCAGGGCAACATGCAGGTGCGGGTGCGCGACGACCTGGCAGGCCAGCGCCTGGAGATCGACACAGGCAACCTCGCCGTCGTGATCCACGCGCCCGGCGACTACCGCATCGAAGCCGACCCGGCCCTCGGCACGACCCGTGTCGCCGTGACATCGGGCAACGCGACGCTGTACGGCGAGGGCGGCCAGTCGGTGGCTGTCGCGAGCCGCCAGCAGTACACCATGTCGGGGCGCAACCTCGCCATCGTGAACGGCGCACCCGCGCCGGCCGCCACCGCTTTCGACACCTGGGTGGCGGAACGCGACCGCCTGGAAGACCAGTCCGTCGCCGCCCGCTACATTCCGCGCGAAGTCGTCGGCTACCAGCAGCTCGACAACTACGGCGACTGGCAGAACGACCCGGACTACGGCAACGTCTGGTACCCGCGCAACGTGGACGCCGAGTGGGCACCCTACCGCGATGGCCAGTGGATGGACGTCGCGCCCTGGGGCTGGACCTGGATCGATGCCGCGCCTTGGGGCTTTGCCCCTTCGCACTATGGCCGCTGGGCGCGCATCGGCCCGCGCTGGGCCTGGGTGCCGGGTCGCCCGGGCCGGCGCCCGGTGTACGCGCCCGCGCTGGTCGGCTTCGTGGGCGGCCAGGGTCCAAGCGCGGGCCTCGCCATCGGCGGCGGCCGCAACGGCGTGGGCTGGTTCCCGCTTGCGCCGGGCGAGGCCTGGCGGCCGGGCTACCGCGCCAGCCAGCGCTACATCGACGAGGCCAACCGCAACGCCGTGGCCCGGCGGAACCCGGCACGCGCGGAGGCGTTTGCGCACCGCCATACGCCTGGCGCCCTCACGGTCGTTCCCGTGGACGTGTTCGGCCGCGGCCCGATCGGCCGGCGCGACGCCGTGCGCCTGCCGGAGGGTCGCATCGCGCGCGTACCCGTTGGCACCGCCGCGCCGATCCCGCTGCGCAACGACCGGGGCTTCGGCGGATTCGGCCGCCTGGCTGCCGCCCCGCCTGCGGCGCCGGCCGCGCCTGCGTTGACGCCCCGGCAGCCCCAGGCCCAGCTGCCACAGCAAGTCGTGCAGCCGCCGCAGCAACGCGAACCCCAGAGGCAGCGGCAGGCGCAGTGGCAGGACAGAAACCCAGCACGCGTCGAGCAGCGCGAGCAATTTCCGCAGCACGCCGCCCAGGCGCAGCAAATGCAGCAAATGCATCAGGCCCAGCAAACGCAACAGATGCAGCAGGCGCAACAACAGCAGCGCGAGGCGATGCGGCAACAGCAGGAATCGCAGCGCGCCGCGCAGGCGCAGGCACAGCAGCAGATGCACCTCCAGCGCCAGCAGCAGCAACAGGCGGCGCGGCAGCAGCAGGAGATCCAGCAACGCGCGGCCCAGCAGCAAGCCCAGCAGGCGCAGATCCAGCAGCAGCAAACCTTCCGCATGCAGCAACAGCAACAGCAGCAGCAGATGCAGGCCCAACAGCAAGCGCAGCAAGAGCGGAACGCGGCACGGCAGGCACGGGAGGCACCGCAGCAGCAACGCAACGACGAGCGCCAGCAGCGCGGCGGCCGCGAATTCTTCGCGCCCGGCGTGCGTCCCTAGGCGGCCTGCGCGGCGGAGCCTCCTGACGCCGGATACAGTCGGCGCCAAGGAGACCTTCATGCGCACATTCGACTTCGACCTCTTCGTGATCGGCGGCGGCAGCGGCGGCGTGCGCGCCGCGCGCATGTCGGCCCAGCGCGGCGCCCGGGTGGCGCTGGCGGAATGCGCCGAACTCGGCGGCACCTGCGTCAACGTCGGCTGCATCCCCAAGAAGCTGTACAGCTACGCGGCCGGCTATGCCGAATCCTTCGAGGAGTCGGCCGGCTTCGGCTGGCGGCCGGGCGCCAAGCCCCACTTCGACTGGGCCCTGCTCAAGGCCAATCGCGCGCGCGAAATCTCGCGCCTGAACGGCATTTACCGCAGCCTGCTCGACGCCGCCGGCGTGCGCATCATCCAGGGCTGGGCCCAGCTGGCGGACCCGCACACCGTCCAGGTCGGCGACAAGCGCTACACCGCGAAGCACATCCTCGTCGCGACGGGCGGCATGCCCTACGTGCCCGAGGTGCCGGGCCGCGAGCACGTGGTGATCTCGGACGCCATGTTCGACCTCGACCCCTTCCCCAAGCGCCTGCTGGTGGTCGGCGGCGGCTACATCGCCTGCGAGTTCGCATCGATCTTCAACGGCCTGGGTGCCAAGGTGACCCAGTTGCAGCGCACCGCCCACCTGCTCAACGGCTTCGACGAGGACGTGCGGCAGTTCCTGGCCAAGGAAATGCGGCGCACCGGCATCGAGATCCTCTTCAACACCGAGATCGACATGATCACGCGGCTCGACAGCGGCCTGTGCGCCATGCTCTCGCGCGGCCAGCGCGTCGAGGCCGACACCATCCTCTACGCGACCGGCCGGACGCCCAACACGCAAGGGCTGGGCCTGGAAGCCGCGGGCGTCGACCTGGACGAACGCGGCGCCGTGCTCGTCGATGCCCACTACCGCAGTTCGCTGCCCTCGGTGTACGCGGTGGGGGACGTCTCGACCCGGCAGCAGCTCACGCCGGTCGCGCTGGCCGAAGCCATGGTCGTCGTGGACACGCTCTTCGGCAAGGGGCAACGGCGACTCGACTACGAGTACACGCCGACCGCCGTGTTCACCCACCCGAACATCGGCACCTGCGGCTACACGGAGGCCGAAGCGCGGATGAGGTTCGGCAGGATCAGCATCTTCAGCAGCGAGTTCCGCCCGCTGCGCCACACGCTGTCGGGAAGCGAGGAGCGCACCTTCATGAAACTGGTCGTGGACAAGGCCAGCGACCGCGTGGTCGGGCTGCACATGGTCGGCGCGGATGCAGGCGAGATCGTGCAGGGTTTCGCGGTCGCGATGCGGGCAGGGGCGACCAAGGCGGTGTTCGACAGCACCATCGGCATCCATCCGACCGCTGCCGAAGAGTTCGTCACCATGCGTGAGCCCATGCCGGGGTAGCGGCACACCCCCAGGCTTGCCCACTTCGTGTGGCCGCCTTCCCCTTGCAGGGGGCGGCACCGGCGGGCCGGCGGAGCCGGTCCCGTGGTGCCCCACGAAGGGAGGCGGGGGCGGGGTGGCGAGGTGGGGGCGACGGGGCGGGGGGAGGCTGCACAATGGGCGCATGCCTTACATGCCCGCGTTTATCGCACCCGCCCGCTTCAATGATCCCGCCGAGGCCCTGGAACAGGTGCGGCTCATCTACAACGGAGGGCTCCAGCATCTGCGGGACGCCATGCAGCGCTTCGTGGCGGGAGAAAGCCTGCCGGGGCGGGTGCGGGCATGCTACCCGTTCGTGCGGGTGCACACGCACACGGTCTCGCGGCGGACGCCGGTGGCGAACGCGGGCTTGAGCTACGGCTTCGTGGCGGGGCCGGGGCGCTTCGAGACGACGCTGACGCGGCCGGATCTCTTCCATCGCTACTACCGCGAGCAGTTCCGGCTGCTGCTGGAGAACCATCAGGTCGAGCTGGAGATCGGGACAAGCACGCAGCCGATCCCGATCCACTTCTCTTTCGCGGAGAACGATCACATCGAAGGAACCATGAGCGCCGAACGGCGCGCGCTGATGCGCGATGTGTTCGACCTGCCGGACCTGGGCGCCATGGACGATGGCATCGCCAACGGCACCTACGAAGCCAAGGCAGGAGAAGCGCAGCCACTGTCGCTGTTCACCGCCGCGCGTGTGGACTACTCACTGCACCGGCTGCGGCACTACACCGGCACGGCGCCGGAGTGGTTCCAGAACTTCGTGCTGTTCACCAACTACCAGTTCTACATCGACGAGTTCGTGCGGCTGGGACACGAGGCGATGGCGGACGAGAACAGCGAGTACATCGCCTTCATCGAACCCGGCAACGTGATCACGCGCCGGCGCGGGCTGGCCGCCGGCGCGAGCGACACCTTCGGCGCACTGCTCGACGGCTCGCAGGGCACGCCGCCGCCGCGCCTGCCGCAGATGCCCGCCTACCATCTGGTGCGGGAAGACTACAGCGGCATCACCATGGTCAACATCGGCGTCGGCCCGGCCAACGCCAAGACCATCACCGACCACGTCGCGGTGCTGCGGCCGCACGCCTGGATGATGCTCGGCCACTGCGCGGGCCTACGGCAGGGACAGCAGTTGGGTGACTACGTGCTCGCCCACGCCTACGTGCGCGAGGACCACGTGCTCGATGAGGAACTGCCGCTGTGGGTGCCGATCCCGGCGCTCTCGGAAATCCAGCTCGCGCTGGAGAACGCGGTGGCCGCCGTGACAGGCGTGCAGGGCACCGAACTCAAGAAGATCATGCGCACGGGCACGGTGGCGAGCACCGACAATCGCAACTGGGAGCTGCTGCCCGGGAACCAGCCGCAGCGGCGCTTCAGCCAGAGCCGTGCCGTGGCGCTCGACATGGAAAGCGCCACCATCGCCGCAAACGGCTTCCGCTTCCGCGTGCCCTACGGCACCCTGCTGTGCGTGAGCGACAAGCCACTGCACGGCGAGATCAAGCTGCCCGGCATGGCCAACCAGTTCTACCGCGAGCGCGTGGAGCAGCACCTGCGCATCGGCATGGCCGCCATCGAGATCCTGCGCAACGAAGGCTCGAGCCGGCTGCACAGCCGCAAGCTGCGCAGCTTCGCCGAAGTGGCCTTCCAGTAACCCCATCCGGGCGCGGCGCTCAGGCCAGCCCGAAAAGCTCCGGCATCTCGCGCCGCGCCTTGGGCGTGAGGGCGAGCGCGCGGCCGTCCAGCTCCTGCCGCACCCAGCCCCGCCGAAGCGAAAGCTGCAGCCAGGCCGCGCCCAGCGCGCCGCCCAGGTGCGGCCTGCGCTCGCTCCAATCCAGACAGGCGCAAGCGAATCGCCGGCGCGAGTTGCGCGCATCGGCCACATCGATCCCAAGGCTTTCGAGCGCGACCGCGCCATCGGCCGTGAGTTCGTAGCTGCCGCCTTCCTCCACGCCTTGCAGCCAGCCTTGCGCGTGCAGCCGGTCATGCAGCGCCACGCCGGCGGTGCCCGCGATGTGGTCGTAGCAGGTGCGCGCGGTGCGCAACCGGCTGGGGGTGGAGGGGCGAAACTCGCTGTGCGGTGCGCCGGCCACCACCAGCAGCGATTCGAGCGCGGCCGCGACCTCGCTGCCCGCGAGCCGGAAGTAGCGGTGTTTGCCCTGCGCCACCGATTCGACCAGCCGCTGGTCCTTCAGCCGCGCCAGGTGCGCGCTCGTCGTGGAGGCGGCGACCTCGGCCACGGCGGCCAACTCGGTCGCGGTGCGGGCATGGCCGTCCATCAGGCAGCACAGCATGCGCGCTCGGGCGGGTTCGGCGATCGCGCCCGCCACGCGGGCCAGATGGGTGTCGGCGGTGAAGGCATCCATGTTTCGATCGTAAGCGAAGTGTGCGCGTCGCAAAAGCGGGAGACTGCGGTCATGCAGAACACCGCCCCACCCGCGGACGCGATCGCCGCCGTCACGCACCCGAATCCCTATCCCTGGTATGCCCAGCTTCGCAGCGGCCCCGCGTTGGTCTTCGACCCACGCCTGAAGCTCTGGATCGCGAGCCGCGCCGACGTCGTGCAAGAGATTCTCGACAGCGCGACCCTGCGCGTACGGCCGCCGGCGGAACCGGTGCCGCGCGCGATCGCCGGAACGCCGGCCGGCGAGCTGTTCGGCATGCTGGTGCGCATGAACGATGGCGCGGTGCACGACCGGTACAAGCCCGTGCTCCAGCGCGCGCTGGCGAGCCTGCAACCAGCACCTACGCACGCGGCGGCGCGGCGGATCGCGGCACAAATGCCAGCCGCGACGCTGTCGGATACTTGCATGGACTTTCCTGTCAGCGCCGTCGCCCACCTGCTGGGCTTCGCCGATGTGGAGCTGCCGCGCGTCGCACGATGGATGCGCGACTTCGTCGCCTGCCTGTCCCCGCTCGCGAGCACGGCGCAACTGGGGGACGCAAGCGCGGCGGCTTCGGCCTTGATGGCACGCTTCGGAGAACTCGTCCACGGACGGCCGGCGGCGGAGGGCAGCCTTCTGCGTGCCCTGCAAGCCGAAGCACCGTCCGATCGTTCATGCGCCCTCCTCGCGAACCTCGCGGGCCTGCTCTCGCAAACCTGCGAGGCCACCGCGGGCCTGCTGGGCAACAGCCTGGCCGCGCTCGCACGCGAGCCTGGCTTGCGGCGCAGGATAGGCTCGGGAACAGAGGCGCTGCATGCGCTGGTCGACGAAACGGCCCGTCACGACCCCTCCATCCAGAACACGCGCCGCTTCAGTGCGGCCCCGACCATCGTTGCGGGCATCGCCCTCGCGCCAGGCGATGCCGTGCTGCTCGTGCTCGGGGCGGCGAACCGGGATCCAGCGCTCAATCCCGTGCCGGCAACCTTCGAGCCCCTGCGACCCGAGCGCCGGACCCTGGGCTTTGGTCATGGCTTGCACGCCTGCCCCGGCGAAGCGCTTGCCCGCAGCGTGGCGGCGGTCGGCGTGGAGACGCTGCTGAGCGCCGGACTCGACACCGGCGCGCTGCTTGAACGCGGCTGGGACTATCGGCCGTCGCCAAACGCCCGCATCCCCATCTTCCGCTGAGCAAGTTGGCACGCGCGCCTCATGCAGCCCCGGCCCAGCGTCCGGTCGCTTCGAGATAGGGCGACAGCGCCGCGGGCCCCCAGCGCAGCGGCAATGCGGCCGGCATCCGCAGCGCGGACACCACCTCCATGCGCAGCAGATGCTCCGCGCCCTCGAAAGCCTCGACCTCCGGGCCGTCCCAGATCACCTCCGCCGTCACGGCAAGTTGCAGCAGATCGCCGCTCTCGTAGTCGATGAAAAGCAGCCCGGCACGGGGATTCAGGGCGATGTTCCCCAGCGTGTTGAAAAAGGCGTTGCCGCTGAAATCGGGCACCGTCAGCGTTCCCTCGCCATCCAGCCGGACGAAACCGGGGCGGCCGCCTCGATGCGATACGTCCACGCCGTGGGACACCGCGCCGTCACCGGCTTCGGGATGGACGCTTGCGATGAAGAAGGTGTCGGCGTTGCGCACCATCTGCCGCGCGATCACGTCCATGCGCGCGGCGGACTCTGGGACGTGCCATGAAGGCGCTCCAGCCACGAAGACCGCCTCGCGCGCCTGGATGTACTTGGGGCAGTTGCCGAAGCTCTGGCGCACCGTCACCGAGAAGCCCCGGGCGTCGGCCGCCTCGACGACGCCATTCATCCGATTGCGGCGCCGCGTGTGGGGCTCGATCCCCAGCAGCCCGATCGGTGCGCCGGCCTTCAACGCGCTGGCCAGCGGATCCCGTGCCAGCGGCCGCGCGTCGACCCGCAGATGCCACGGATCCGGCGAATGCGCGAAGCCCGGTGCCGCGGCCAGCACACTCGCCCACGGCTGCCCCGCATCGTCCACGCTGCCCGCGACCACGAAGGGCAGTTGCTGGAAGAAGGCCCGATGCTGCTCGGGCATGTGGTCACGCACCACCCGAGGCCCGATCTCCTCCATGCGTCCGGCGATGCCCATGCGCGCCTGTAGCGCGCGCTCGCCGTCGTGCCACACCTCGCGCGCCGGCGTGGTCATGCCGCCAGCCCGATGGGTGAGGCGGCCATGGGCACGAAGCCCGGCAGCGCCTCGATGCGGGACAGCCACTGACGCACGCGCGGATAGGCATCGAGCGACACATTGCCTTCCGGCGCATGAGCGATGTAGCTGTAGTTCGCGACATCCGCCAGCGTGGCGTTTGCACCCACGAGGAACGGACGCCCGGCGAGTTCGGCTTCGACGACCTGAAAGAGCTTGTGGGACCGTGCGATGACCTCGGAAGCATCGGTGGGCAGCTTGAACAGCACGATCACACGCGCCATGGACGGCCCACTCGCCAGCGGGCCGGCCGCCACCGAAAGCCAGCGCTGCACGCGCGCCGCGCCAAGCGGATCACGCGGCAGCCAGCGCGCCGGGTCGGCCGCATAGCTTTCGTTGAGATACAGCAGGATGGCATTCGAGTCGGCCAGCGTCACGTCGCCGTCCTCGATCACCGGCACCTGCCCGAAGGAATTGCGACGCAGGAACTCGGGGGCGCGCTGGGCACCCGCCGCCAGGTCGACCTCGACCGTCTCGAAAGGCATCCCGAGCAGCGAAAGAAAGAGGCGCACACGGTGCGAGTGCCCGGAAATGCCGGAGCTGTATACCCTGATGGGCTGGGCGGGGAGGCAATGGGTCATGGCGGTCTTCTGGTGGGTTTTCTGAACGTGCCTCGATTCTGTTTTGCTCTTTGATCTGAAGTAATGGCCTGAAATGCATTTGACTGCTGCATTTTTTGGTCTAATCGCGCAATGGACCGCCTCAAAGCCATGCAGACCTTCGTCCAGATCGCGGACCAGGGCAGCCTCACCCGCGCCGCCAACGCGCTGGACAGTTCCCTTCCGGCCGTGGTGCGCTCGCTCGCCGCGCTCGAGGCGCACCTAGGCGTTCGGCTCTTCCATCGCACGACACGTCGCATCTCACTGACCGAGGAAGGCCGCCACTACCTGGACAGCGCGCGCGAGGTGCTCGCTGCGGCGGACGCGGCGGACAGCGCGCTGAAGGCCGATGCCTCGGAGCCCGCGGGGCAGCTCACGGTGACGGCGCCCGTGCTCTTCGGACACATGTACGTCGCGCCGGCCGTCGTGCGCTTCCTGCAGCGCCACGATCGGATGCGCTGCAGTGTCCTGCTGCACGACCGCAACGTGAACCTGCTGGAGGAAGGCATCGACGTCGGAATTCGCATCAGCGCGCTGGAGGATTCCTCCCTGGTCGCGCAGCAGCTCGGCAGCATCCGGCGCGTGGTGGTCGCGAGCCCCGCATATCTCGCGCGGCACGGCATGCCGCGTCATCCGCGCGAGTTGCTGCAGGCCAACTGCGTGCGCATCTATCCGAGCACGACGATGCACTGGACCTTCCGCGAGGGCAGCCGCCCGCTGCATGTCGCGGCCAAGGGCAACCTCGAGTTCAACCACGTCGCGCCGGCGATCGAGGCCTGCGCGGCCGGCACGGGCTTCGGGATGTTCTTCTCCTACCAGGTGCTTCCGCATGTCGCGCAGGGAAGGCTGGTCATCGTGCTGGAGGAATTCGAGACCCCGCCGCGCCCCGTGAGCGTGATCTACCCGCACGCGCGGCTGCTGCCTGCGCGCACGCGGGCTTTCATCGACTGGATGAAGGCCGAGTTCACCGGCCTCAGCCTCTGAGGAATGCCCCCGGCCCGCATGCGCCACAATGCCCCGGTGCCGACGCCCCTCTTCCAAGCCCGCCACCTGCGCAAGTGCTACGGCGCGACGACCGTTGTCGACGACCTGTCCTTCGAGATTGCGCCAGGGGAATGCCTTGGCGTCATCGGACCCAATGGCGCCGGCAAGACCACCACCATCCGCATGTGCCTCGGCCTCACCCTGCCCGACCAGGGCACGATCGAGGCACTGGACGGGCTTTCGATGCCGCGCGACGCGCGCGCCATCAAGGCGCGGCTCGGCGTGGTGACCCAGTTCGATACGCTCGACCCGGATTTCAGCTGCGCCGAGAACCTGATGGTCTACGCGCGCTACTTCGGCATCAGCAGGCGCGAGATCCTGCCGCGCATTCCGCGGCTGCTCGAATTCGCCGCGCTGTCGCACAAGGCCGACGCCAAGCCAGGCGAGCTTTCAGGCGGCATGCGCAGGCGCTTGTCGCTCGCCCGCGCGCTGGTCAACGACCCACAGTTGCTGATGCTCGACGAGCCCACCACCGGCCTCGACCCCCAGGCGCGGCACCTGATGTGGGAGCGGTTGCAAGTGCTGCTGCAACAAGGCAAGTCGATCCTGCTCACGACGCACTTCATGGACGAGGCGGAGCGCCTCTGTTCGCGCCTGCTCGTGCTCGACCACGGCCGCAAGATCGCCGAAGGCCGCCCGCGCGACCTGATCGCCGAACACCTGGAGCCGGATGTTGTCGAGGTGTATGGCAACGGCGCCATCGCGCTGGCCCAGTCGCCTCTCAAGCGCTTCGCGGCGCGGGTGGAGGTCAGCGGCGAGACCGTGTTCTTCTACACACAGGATGCACGGGGCCTGATGGCCGCGCTGGGCGACCACCACGGCCTGCGCATCTTCCACCGGCCGGCCAACCTGGAGGATCTGTTCCTCAAGCTCACCGGCCGCCAGATCCGCGAGGACGGTTGAACACCATGTCGATGCCCGCCTCTTCCCTACCCCGCACATCGCGGCCGCCCGAAGCGCCCTCCGTCTGGCGCCCGCCCGAGATCTCGATGCGGTGGTGGCCCGTGTTCCTTCGCAACATGCTGGTCTGGCGCAAGCTGGCCATCCCGAGCCTGATCGGCAACATCGCCGAGCCGCTGATCTGGCTCGTGGCCTTCGGCTACGGCATGGGCGCGCTGGTGGGCCGGGTGGACGTGAACGGCACCAGCGTGCCCTACATCCTCTTCCTCGCGAGCGGCTCCATCTGCATGAGCGCGATGAACGCGGCGTCCTTCGAGGCGCTGTACTCCGCCTTCTCGCGCATGCACGTGCAGAAGACCTGGGACGGCATCATGAACGCCCCCGTGGGGCTGGACGACGTGGTCATGGCGGAGATGCTGTGGGCCGGATTCAAGGCCATCTTCACGACCACGGCCATCCTCTTCGTCATGCTGGGGCTGGGCATCAGCCACAGCCCAAAGCTCATCGTCGCCTGGGTCGTGCTGGTCGGCGTGGGGGTGACCTTCTCCTGCATCGCGCTGATCTTCAACGCGCTGGCGAAGGGCTACGACTTCTTCACCTACTACTTCACGCTCTTCATGACCCCGATGATGTTCCTCTCGGGGGTGTTCTTCCCGTTGGAGCAACTCCCCGGCGCGGTGCGCGCGGTGGCAGCGTGGCTGCCGCTGGCCAACGCGGTGGCGCTGGTGCGGCCGCTCTTCATGGACCAGTGGCCCGAGCAATGGTGGCGGCACGTGCTCGTGCTGGCGGTCTACACCGTCGCCGCCTTCTGGGTCGCGCTGGGCCTGACGCGCAAGCGTTTCCGGGCCTGAGGCGGCAGCCAGCAGGCGGATCAGGTGGCCGCGCAGTAGGCGGACAAGGCGGTCACGAGGTAGGCGAAGGTCGACCGCACCCTCTTCACGCGACGCAGGTCCTCGTGCATCGTGACCCAGGTCTCCAGGCCCGCACTGAACATGTCCTCCAGGACCGGCACCAGATCCGAGTCGCGGCGCGCGATGCCCTTCTGGCAGACGCCGATGCCCAGGCCCGCGCGGATCGCGCCGAGCTGCGCGAGATGGCTGTCAGTCCGGCAGCTGAACATGGAACGCCTGAGGTCCAGCCCTGTCGCGCGCAGCGCGCGCAAGTCGGCTGTCTCGCGGTCCGGCCCGATGAGCGGGAAGCGCGCGAGCTCGTCCAGGCTCGCCGGTGTGCCGTGCTTGCGGAGGAACGCGGCCCTGGCGAAGAAGCCCAGCTCGACCACGCCCACCCGCGTCGCCACGATGGCGGCCTGGGTCGGCTTCACCATGCGCACGGCGATGTCCGCTTCATGTCGCAGCAGGTCTTCGGTGCGGTTGGTGAGGCTGAGCTCGAACACCAGCCCAGGCTGCGCGTCCTGAAGGCCTGCCAGCACGCCGGGCAACACCTCGGCCCCCACCACGTCGCTGGCGCTGATGCGGACGGTGCCAGAAGCAGCATCGGTGTCGGCCGAAGCCGCACGCGCGAACGCGTCGGCCGCGGCGGCCATGGTCTGCGCATGCGTACCCAACTCCCGCGCCGCATCCGTCGGCGACAGGCCGCTGGGCGAACGGGTGAAGAGGGCCACGCCGATGGAGCGTTCCAGCGCGTCGAGCCGCCGCCGCACCGTGGGTTGCGCGACGTTCAACGCCCGTGCCGCCGCCGACAGGCTGCCTTCGCGAAGCACCGCCAGAAAGGCGCGCTGACTTTCCCAGTCCAAGGAATCCATGCTCATACATTTCATACTAGCTGATGGATGGCTTTGGCCAATTGTGCTTAGCCTCCGCAGACCAAAGAATCGACGCATTCACGAAAGGAACGCGTCATGGAACAGGGTCTGGCATTGGTGCTCGGTGCGACGGGCGGCATCGGCGGCGAAACGGCGGCGGCGCTGCTGCGCCGCGGATGGCGAGTACGGGCACTGGGTCGCGATCCGGCCCGTGCTGCAGCGCAGTGGCCGGCCGGAAGCGCCCGGCCGGAATGGGTCAAAGGCGATGCGATGGACGCCCGAAGCGTGGTCGAGGCGGCACGCGGCGCGCAACTGATCGTCCACGCGGTCAACCCGCCCGGCTACCGCGACTGGGAACGGCTCGTTCTTCCGATGATCGACAGCACGATCCGCGCGGCCGAGGCCTCCGGCGCCCGCATCGCGCTCCCGGGCACGGTCTACAACTACGGGCCGGATGCCTTCCCGGACCTCTCCGAGGCGTCGCCCCAGAACCCGGTCACCCGAAAGGGGGCGATCCGCGTACAGCTCGAACAGCGCCTGCGGGATGCGGCCGAAGTGCGCGGCGTTCGCGCGCTGGTCGTTCGCGCCGGGGATTTCTTCGGGCCCCGGGCTGGCAACAACTGGTTCTCGCAAGGGCTGGTGAAGCCGGGCAAGCCGCTGGGCGCGATCACCGATCCTGCAGCACGGGGCGTTGGCCACCAGTGGGCCTACCTGCCCGACGTCGCGGAAACCATCGTGCGACTGGTGGAGCGGGAGCACGCCCTGGCAACCTTCGACACCTTCCACATGGACGGCCACTGGGATGCCGACGGCACGCAAATGCAGGCCGCCATCCGCCGCGCCGTCGGCCGGCCCACGTTGCCCGTGCGGCGCTTCCCATGGGGAGTGCTGAGGCTTGCCGCGCCCTTCGTGCCCGTGTTTCGTGAACTGCTGGAGATGCGCTACCTGTGGCAGCAGCCGGTGCGGCTGCGCAACGCGCGCCTGCTTGCAGTGCTCGGCAGCGAGCCGCACACGCCGCTGGACGCAGCCGTTGCCACCACGCTGCGAGGCCTGGGCTGCATGCCTTCCCCGCCGCCGGAGGGCGCGGCCCTTCCAGGCGGCGCCTAGTCCGGCCAGGTCACGAAGACGTGCGCGCCGCGCGCAGTTTGTCCTTCTTGCTCGGACGCTTTCCCTTGATGCCGCCGTTGCCCGCAGCGGCGGGCGGCGCGACCGTTTCGACCGGCTCGAACCCCGCGACCAGCTCGCGCGGAACGTTCATTGCCTGGCGCTTCTCGATCAGCCTGAAGTGCGCCTCGGTGTCCGCGCTGACGAAGCTGAGCGCCACCCCGCTTTCCCCCGCGCGGCCGGTGCGGCCGATGCGGTGCAGGTAGTCATCGGCGGAGCGCGGCAGATCGAAGTTCACCACCGCCGGAAGCTGCACCACGTCGATGCCGCGCGCCGCCAGGTCCGTGGCGACCACCACCTGTACCCGGGAGGCCTTGAAATCCGCCAGCACCTGCGTTCGCTTGCCCTGGCTCAACACGCCATGGAAGGGCTCCGCGTGGATGCCACCCTTGCGCAGCTTGTCCGCCACGATCTCGGCCGCGTGCTTGGTGGCGACGAAGACCAGCAAGCGTTCCCATTTTTCCTGCTGGATCAGGTGGCGCAGCAACTGGGTGCGGCGTCCGGCGTCGACCGCGATCGCGCGCTGGGCGATATCCGGCTCGGCGGAAGGCTCGGCCTGCACCTCCGCGCGCACGGGGTCGTGCAGGAGCTGGTCGACCAGCGCGTCGATCGCCGGGGGGAAGGTGGCGGAGAACAACAGGTTCTGCCGCCGGGCGGGCAGCAGCGCCAGGATGCGGCCGAGCTCCTCTGCAAAGCCCAGGTCGAAGAGGCGATCGGCTTCGTCCAGCACCAGCGTCGAGACGAAGGAAAGCCTGAGCGCGTTGTGGGCGACCAGGTCCAGCAGGCGGCCCGGCGTGGCGATCATCACGTCGGCGCCGCCGCGCAGCGCCATCATCTGCGGGTTGATCGAGACGCCGCCGAAGGCCACGGCGATCCGCGGCTTCTCCGGCAGATGCTGCGCCAGCGCGCGCATCGACTCCCCCACTTGCGCGGCAAGTTCGCGCGTCGGCACCAGCACCAGCGCGCGCAGCCGCCGCGGCGATGAGGCCGGCTCGGCTGCCAGGCGCTGAAGCAGCGGGAGCGAGAATGCCGCCGTCTTGCCGGAGCCGGTCTGCGCCGCGCCCAGCAGATCCCGCCCCCGCAGGATGGCCGGGATGGCCTCTGCCTGGATGGGCGTGGGCGCGGTGTAGCCTTGCGCGGCCGCGGCACGCGCCAGGGCCGGATCGAGGCCGAGCGAAGTGAATGGCATGAAGGATTTCAAATAGGAGCGAGCATAGCCAGATGAACCCCGACGACCTCGAACGACTGCTCACGCTCGACATGCCCTTCGGCAAGCACAAGGGCTGCAAGATCGCCGACCTGCCCGGCAACTACCTCAACTGGTTTGCCCGGGAAGGTTTCCCCAAGGGCGAGATCGGCCGGCTGCTGGCCCTGATGCACGAGATCGACCATAACGGGCTCAAGGGGCTGCTGGAGCCGTTGCGCCGGAGGAAATAAGGCGCCAAAACGACAAAATCGAGATTTCGAAGCAATTGGGTACAAAAATAAAAAGCATTTCGCCCAAAAGGCCGATAGTCAACGAGAATGCCGGGACGTACCGGCGGCTTGCCGTCAGGTTCGTGATCCGGTGATCGGTCAGTTTCGCGCCACAGCGCCTTTTAGTTTGTTGTGATTCTGGGACTCCATCGCTTTGTTTTTTTGGTTTGAATCAGGAGTCCCTCCATGGGCAAGAAACTCTACGTAGGCAACCTCGCTTACTCCGTGCGCGACAACGATCTGGAACAGGCCTTCTCGGCCTACGGTTCCGTCGCCAGCGCCAAGGTCATGATGGAACGCGACAGCGGTCGCTCCAAGGGCTTCGGCTTCGTCGAAATGGGCACCGACGCGGAAGCGCTGGCCGCCATCGAAGGCCTGAACGGCCAATCGCTCGAAGGCCGCAGCCTGACCGTCAATGAAGCCCGTCCGATGGAGCCCCGCTCGCCCGGCGGCTTCGGTGGTGGTGGCGGCGGTGGCCGCAGCGGTGGCGGCGGCTACGGCGGTGGTGCCGGCGGCGGCGGTGGTTACGGCGGCGGCGGTGGCGGCAATCGCAGCGGCGGTGGCGGCTACGGCGGCGGCGGCGGTGGCCGCGGCGGCTACTGAGCCCTTCCGGCATTCATGAAAAAAGCTCCTTCGGGAGCTTTTTTTGTGGGCGGGGCTTTCCCTGCCCAGTGTTCCGGCTCCAGTGCCTGCCGGCCTAGGGCTTCAATGCACGGCGCAGTTCGGCCGCGCAAAGCGAGACGGCGGCATGCGCTTCGTCGAGCAGCCGGCCCATCAGCACAAAACCGTGGATCTGGCGCTCGAAGCACGCGTATGTGGCTTGGACGCCCGCGGCCGTGAGTGCGCGCGCATAGTCCAGGCCTTCGTCGTGCAGCGGGTCGTAGCCGGCCGTGAGCACCAGCGCCGGCGGCAGGCCCGCGAGCTGCTCGCGCAGCAGCGGGGAGGCACGCCAATCGAGGTCATGCAGGCGGTCCACGATGTAGTGGTCGTGGAAATAGCGCATCGAGTCGCTCGTGAGCCCGTAGCCCTGCCCGTTGCGCGCATAGGACGGATGCGCGCAACGCGCGTCGGTGATGGGATAGATGAGCAGTTGGAAGGCCAGCGGCAGATCGCCCGCATCGCGTGCCGCGATGGCGACCACCGCCGCAAGATTGCCGCCGGCGCTGTCACCACCGACAGCCATTCTCTCGGGGTCGATTCGCAGCAACGCGGCCTGCTCGCGCACCCAGCGCGTGGCGGCGAGCACGTCGTCCACCGCGGCCGGGAAACGGTGCTCCGGCGCCATCCGGTAGTCGACGGCGACGACCGCGCAGCCCGAGAGATTGGCGAGTTCGCGGCACAGCGTGTCGTGCGTGTCCAGATCGCCGATGACCCATCCGCCACCATGGAAGTACACCAGCGCCGGCAGTGCACGCGCCCCGTCGCTTCCGAGCGAACGGTACAGCCGCAGCGGAATCGCGCCATGGGGGCCTTCGGCGCTCAGGTCGCGCACCTCGGCCACCTCCGGCGCCTCGGGCTGCGTGAGCGAGCGCCGGTCGCGGTATGCCGCCCTCGCGTCTTCCACCGGCAACAGGTGCGTCGGCACGACCTTGCGTTCGACGAGCAGGTCCAGGAAGGCGCGGGCTTGGGGATGAAGCATCGGGGGGTCTCCGTCGTTGAGTTGTGTCTCTCGCGCTCAGGCCTCGCGCGGCTTCACGCGCGACGCGGCTTCCTTGGCATTGCGTCGCGCGGTGTCCACATCCTCCGCATGCGCCAGGGCCACGCCCATGCGGCGCTTGACGAAGCTCTCGGGCTTGCCGAAGAGCCGCACGTCGGTGCCCGGGACGCGCAGCGCCTCAGCCACGCCGTCGAAGGCGATGCCCGTGGCGTCGACGCCGCCGTAGATCACCGCGCTGGCGCCCGGGCTCTTGAGCGTGGTGTCCACCGGCAGGCCGAGGATGGCGCGGGCATGCAGCTCGAATTCGTTCTGCCACTGCGTCGCCATCGTCACCATGCCGGTGTCGTGCGGGCGCGGGCTGAC
>CBIHOG010000060.1:0-28303 GCA_966211435.1 uncultured Variovorax sp.
TGACCAGCGCCTCCATGCGGCCCTGCGAGATCTCGGCCTGGTAGGGCGTGTAGGCCGTGTACCAGGCCGGGTTCTCCAGCACGTTGCGAAGGATCACGCCGGGCGTGTGCGTGCCGTAGTAGCCCTGGCCGATGAAGCTCTTCGCCACCTTGTTCTTCGCAGCGATCGCCCTGAGTTCGGCCAGCGCGTCCGCCTCCGTCACCGGCGCGGGCAGCCGCATCGGCTGGCGGCGGCGGATGGCCGCCGGCACGATGCCGTCGATCAGCTCGGCCCGCGTGGCCGAGCCGATGGCCGAGAGCATGCGCGCCTCGTCGCCGGCTTCGATGCCGATGTGGCGCGCGATGAATTCCTCGGCGTTCTCGAGGGCGGTGAGCGAGGGCAGGGTGGGCGTCGGCATGGAGTGGGTGGGTTCAGGGCGGGAAGGATCAGGCCTCGTCGGCGAACTTCTGGTAGGCGGTGGCGTCGAGCAGGGCGTCGACCTGGGCAAGGTCGCTCATGCGCACCTTGAAGAACCAGCCACCGGCTTCCGGCGCGCTGTTGGCGAGGGATGGGTCGGCGCGCAGCGCCTCGTTCACCTCGGTGATCTCGCCCGAAACGGGCATGAAGACGTCGGCGGCGGCCTTGACCGATTCGACCACGCCGGCGACCTCGCCCTGGGCGAAGGTCTTGCCGACTTCAGGCAGGTCGACGAAGACCACGTCGCCCAGCGCGTCCTGCGCGTGCACGGTGATGCCCACGACGGCCATGCCGTCGGTGCCGGCGTCGACCCACTCGTGGTCCTTGGTGTACTTGATGCTCATGGGAAGGCTCCTTGGAAAAAGATTCGGACAGCGATCATCCCCGGAAATAGCGCGCCGGGACGAAGGGCATGGTGCTGACTTCCATCGGTACGGGCTTGCCGCGCACGATGGCCTGGATGCGGGTGCCCGGCTCGGCATAGGCGAGCGCGACGTAGGCCATGGCGATGGGCCGGTCCACCGTGGGGCCCAGCAGGCCGCTCGTGACCTTGCCGATGGGCTGGCCCTCGAAGGATTCGAGCAGGGTGCCGTCGCGCACCGGCACGCGCTCCAGCGCGACCAGGCCGACGCGCTTGCGCTTCAGCGTGTCGTGGTCGAGGTGGCCGGCGGCGCCCGTGGAGGCCGTGAGCTGCGCCAGGATCTTCGCGGCACCGGGGAAGCCACCCTCGCGCGCGCCGCCCTGGCGCCGCACCTTCTGCATCGCCCAGGTGAGCGCGGCTTCCACGGGCGTGGTGCTTTCGTCGATGTCGTTGCCGTAGAGGCACAGGCCGGCTTCCAGCCGCAGCGAATTGCGCGCGCCCAGGCCGATGGGCTTGACCTCGGGTTGCGCGAGCAGCATGCGGGCGAGGGCCTCGGCGTCCTTCGCGGCGACGGAGATCTCGAAGCCGTCCTCGCCGGTGTAGCCGCTGCGCGTGACGAAGGCGGGCAGCCCGCCGATCTGCACCGCGCCACCGGTCATGAAGACGAAACGCTCGATGCCGGGCGACAAGCGCGCGAGCGTGGCCGCCGCGTGCGGCCCCTGGAGCGCGAGCAGCGCATGGTCGGGCAGGGGCTGCACCTGGCAGCGCTGGCCGATCCGGGCCTGGATGTGCGCGAGGTCGGCCACCTTGCAGGCGCCGTTGACGATGACGAAGAGCGAGCCGTCGCCTTCGTTGAAGAACATCAGGTCGTCGAGGATGCCGCCCGCGTCGTTCAGCAGCAGGCCGTAGCGCTGCTTGCCGGGCGCCAGGCCGAGCACGTCGACAGGCACCAGCGTCTCGAAGGCGGCGGCCGCGTCGGGGCCGGACAGGCGCAACTGGCCCATGTGCGAGATGTCGAAGAGGCCGGCGGCCTCGCGCGTGTGCCGGTGCTCCGCCATCAGCCCGGCGGGGTACTGCACGGGCATCGAGTAGCCGGCGAAGGGGACCATGCGCGCGCCGAGCTCGACGTGCAGGTCATGCAGCGGGGTCTTTTGCAGAGCGTCGCCGGAAGCGGGTGAGGAGGCCAAGGCACTCTCCAGGGCAAAGGGGCAGTCTCGAACCATGACCTGAGCCATGGGGCTACCCCTGCTGTCCGCTTTACCTGAGAGATTCGCCCCACGATCGGGGTTTGCTCCTTCGGTGGGCGGCCGATGCGTATGCATGGCCACCTCTCTCCAGCAAGGAAACGCCCGGAAGAGGGCGCCTCGTCAGTCCTTTTGCCTGAGCGTTCGGGCCCGTTGCAACGGTGGGACCTGCGCCTTCGGCGGCCTCGCGGCGGGCGAGGCTCTCTCCTGACGCCGTCGAGTGTAAGGGATCGCGCGGCGCCGCCGGCCGCGATTTCAGTGCAACGCGTCGGCCACCGGCAGCAGCATCCCGATGCGCTTGCGGATCGATTCCGCGCGCTCAGGCCCCGCGACCTTCTCGATCTCCTCCAGCATGGCGTTGGCCGTGGAGAGCATGGATTCCCGGTCGCGCGCCTCGCGCAAGGTTTCGCGGAACTGCGCGGCGAGCGCCGGGTCGCGGCGCACGAACATGCGCTCGCACAGGTCGAAGAGGAACATCCGCGTGGTGGCGAGGGAGCGCTTGCCGTCGAAGACGTCGGCGGCGACGGGCGCGGCGGCCGACGCCGCCACAGCCTCTTCAGCCGGCGGCAGCGGCACCGGCGCGGGCATGGCCTCCGCGGGGGCGAGCTGCTTCGGCACGAACAGGAAGCCTTCCTGAACCAGGTGCATCGCCACCCGTCCGGCTTCCTCGCGGCTGCCGAACAGTTGCCCGAAATCCGTCACCGACCGCTGTCCGTCGGCCATCAGCAGCAGGGCGCGCTCCCGCTGGCCCAGCGTGCGGCGGCCCGGCTGGAGTTCCTGGCGGGCCTTGTCGGTCTTGATGAGAAACATCGGGATGCTGCGCCTTGGTAGGGGAGCGCCGCAGCATCGTGCCTGTGCGTGACGGCTTCGTGAAAGCCGTCGCGCCGCCTTCAGGCGGTGCTACTTTGCGTAGACAAGGTCACGCAGTCCGAGGGAAATTCCCGGCACGTAGGTGATGACCATCAGGCAGCACAGGATCACGATGACGAAGGGGATCAGGTGTCTCACGATGCGATCCAGCGAGATGCGCGCCACCGTGCAGGCCGCGAACAGGTTCACGCCGAAGGGAGGCGTGATCATTCCGAGCGCCAGGTTCACGACCATCACGAGGCCGAAATGCACCGGGTCGATGCCGAAGTGCACCGCGACAGGCGCGAGGATGGGTGCCAGCACGATGATGGCCGCGCTGGTCTCGATGAACATGCCGATGACGAAGAGTGCCGCGTTCACGCCCAGCAGGAACATCGCGGGCGACTTGAGCACTTCCTGCAGCCAGTGGCCGATGGCGTCGGGCACGCCGGCTCGTGTGATCAGGAAGGCGAAAAGCCCCGCGTTGGCGATGATGAACATGATGACCGCCGAGGACAGCACTGACTTGCGCAGGATGGCGTAGAGGTCCGCGAGCCTGATCTCGCGGTAGATCACCATGCCGACCACCAGCGCATAGAACACCGCCACGGCCGAGGCCTCGGTGGGCGTGAAGATGCCGCCGTAGATTCCGCCGAGGATGATCACCGGCATCAGCAGCGCCCAGCCGGCCTGCAACAGCGCCTTGCCGAAGGGCATGCGGCCGTCGCCGTCGTTCTTGCCCCAGCCCTTGAACTTGCAGTAGACCCAGACGAAGAGCATCAGCGCGCCGCTGATCAGCAGGCCGGGCCCGAAGCCGGCGATGAACAGCTCGCCGATCGAGACCTCCGCGCTCACGCCGTAGAGGATCATCGGGATCGAAGGCGGGATGATCACGCCGAGTTCGGCGCTCGTCGCCTGCAGCGCGGCCGCGTAGCTCGTGGGATAGCCGTGCTTGATGAGCGCGGGGATGAGGATCGCGCCGATGGCGAAGGTGGTCGCCACCGAGGATCCCGAGACCGCCGCGAAGATCATGCATGTGAGCACGCAAGTCATCGGCAGGCCGCCTTGCACGCCCCCCACGATGCTCTTGGCGAATTCGACCAGTCGCCGCGAGATGCCGCCGGTTTCCATCAGGTTGCCGGCCAGGATGAAGAAGGGGATCGCGGCCAGGGGAAACTTGTTGATCGAGTTGAACATCTCCTTGGCGGAGATGAGCATGTTGGCGTTCGTCACCTGGATGCCGAGGACCGACGCCAGGCCGATCGACACCGCCACCGAGACCGACAGCGCGAAGCACAGCACCATCGTTGCAACCATCGTGGCCGTCATTGCGCGGTCTCCAGCTCGAGCCGCTTCGGGTCGAGGAAATTGGCGGCGATGCCGAACAGTGAGAACACGGCGCCGACGGGCAGCGCGAGGTAGGCCCATACCATCGAGAGGCTTTCAAGACCCGCCATCGACTGGACGCGGCCACGCATCGCGTAGTCCCAGCCGTACCACAGGATGATCAGCATCAGCGCGAGCGCGGCGACGCTGACGACCGCATCCAGCACACGACGAATGCGCGGCGGGCTCCAGCGGTAGAGCACGTCCACGCTCACCATCGCTCCCTGGCGGAAGGCCATGGGGATGCCGAGGAAGACCATCCAGATGAGGCTCACGCGAATCAGGATCTCGCTCCATTCGGCCGGTTGCTCCAGGACGAAGCGCGTGATGATCTGGAACACGCCGAGGGCCGACGCAACGACCAGCATCGCGCACGCGGCCAGCATCGAGGCGCCGGTGGTCCAGCGTTCGATGCCGAGGAATTTTTCTTTCATGTACAGCCGTGTGGGAAAACAAAAAAGCCCGCCGTGGATGGAGCGGGCGGGCGGAGGATGCCGCCCCGCGGACGGCACCGCCGGTCACTTGTAGTTGCGGATCTTGTCGAGGTTGGCTTTGCCGAACTGCTTCTCGAACTCGGCATTGACGGGTGCGAGGGCGGCCACGAACCTGGCTTTGTCGACGTTGTCGATCACCGTCATGCCCTTGGCGCGCAGGTCGGCGACGCCCTTGGCGTCGTCCTCGTCCACGCGTGCGCGGTTGGCCTTGGTGCCTTCCTTGGCCGCATCGAGGAAGGCCTGCTTGTCGGCAGCGCTCAGCTTGTCGAAGGTCGCCTTGTTCATCAGGAAGATGCAGGGCGAGTAGACGTGGCCCGTCAACGTCAGGTGCTTCTGCACCTGGTCGAACTTGGCCGAGATGATGACCGGCAGGGGGTTCTCCTGGCCGTCGACCGTGCCTTGCTGCAGGGCGGTGAAGACCTCGGGGAAGGCCATAGGCGTGGTGATGATGCCGAAGCCCTTGTAGGCAGCGATGTGCACCGGATTTTCCATGGTGCGCATCTTCAGACCCTTCAAGTCTTCCGGGGCCTTCACGTCGCGCTTGCTGTTGGTCATGTGGCGAAAGCCGTTCTCCGCCCAGGCGAGTGCCTTGAAGCCCTTGGCGTCGAACTTGGTCAGCATCTCCTGACCGATGGGGCCGTCGAGCACGGCACGCGCGTGCGCCTTGTCGCGGAACAGAAAGGGCACGTCGAGGATCTTGGTCTCGGGGACGAAGTTCGGCACCGGGCCCGTGGAGGAGAAGGCGAGTTCCTGGGTGCCGAGCTGCACGGCCTCGATGGATTCGCGTTCGCCGCCGAGCGAGCCGTTGTAGAAGGTCTCGATCTTGTAGCGGCCGCCGGTGCGCTGGGCTACTTCCTTGGCGAACACGTCGATCGCGACGCCCTGGTGCGAGTTCTGGGCGGTGGAGATGCTGATCTTCATCGTCGTCTGCGCGAAGGCCGCGCCAGCGATGCCAAAGCCAAGGACCAGGCCTGCGGCCAGTCGGCTCAAATTCATTGGAATGTCTCCTGAGTTGGAACGGATGCGGACGTTGCCCGCGGGGCGACCCGCGACTATGCCGCAAGCGGGAGCTTCACAGCGTCGGGATTTTCACGGACGTAGTCGCGGATGACGGACTCGAAGTCCGCGTCCGCGCGCAGGCCCAGCCGGTGCGCGCGCTCGGTCTCGAAGCGGCCGGGCCAGGTCTTCACGATGCGGCGGATGGCCGGGTCCGGCGTGCGGTCGAGCAGCGCCGTCGCGGCCTTGCCGGCCACGCGCTCCAGCGCGGCGGCCATCTCGCCGACCGTGGTGCACAACGAGGGCAGGTTGAGCGCGGTGCGCGGACCCCACTCCGCGTCGCTGGCCTGCGCGGCGCGCACCAGCCCCTCGATGGTGCGCGTGGGCGAGGCGATGGCGACCACGGTCTCGTCGGCGACAGGGCAGGGCGCGCGCAGGCCGGCAAGGGGCTCGCGGATCATGCCGCTGAAGAAGCCCGAGGCCGCGCCGTTGGGCTTGCCGGGGCGCACGCTCACGCCCATCAGGCGCACGCTGCGTCCGCGCAGGAAGCCCTTGCGCGTGTAGTCGGCGATGAGCTGCTCGGCGATGAACTTCTGGATGCCGTAGCTGGTCTGCGGCGTGGGCAGGGTGTCGTCGCGGATGACATCGGGCAGCGGCTGTTCGGCCGAGCCGCCGAAGACGGCGAGCGAACTCGAGTAGACGAGCATCGGCACGGTGCCGAGCCCGCGGCAGGCATCGAGCAGCGCGTTGGTGGCGGCGAAGTTGCTTCGCATGCCGAGGTCGAAGTCGGCTTCGCATTCGCCGCTGACGGCTGCGGCCAGGTGGTAGACGAGGGCCACGTCCTTCGGCAGCACGCGCGCCGGCATGGCGGCGTGCAGTTCATTGAGGTCGCCGATGACCGCCACGACGCGCGGATCGGCCGCGAGGTCCGCGGGCGGCGCGGCGCGGTCGACCAGCGTCAGCGTCGTGATGAGCGCGGGCGCCTCGCCCCCGATCGAGAGCTTCTTGCCGGCCAGAAGCGCGCGGGCCAGCCGCGCGCCGACGAAGCCGGCGCCGCCGGTGATGACGATGTGCATGTGCGGATGTCTCCTTGGGTGCTCGAGTTTAGGGCCCGCGTCAGCGCCGGCTGCGGCGCATGAGGTACTCGATGACTTCGAACACCGCCTCGCTCAGCAACGCGAGCAGGGCCGCCGGCACCGCGCCCGCGATGAGCAGTTGGCGGTCGTTGAGCGCCAGCCCTGTCACGATGCGCTCGCCGAAGCCGCCCGCGCCGATGAAGGCCGCGATGGTCGCGGTGCCGATGGCGATGGTCGTCGCCGTGCGCACGCCGGCGAGCAGCGTCGGCAACGACAGCGGCAGCAGCACCAGCCGCAGGCTTTGCGCGCCCGTCATGCCCAGCGCGGTGCCGGCGTCGCGCAGGCCCGCAGGCACCTCGGCCAGCCCGGTCACGGTGTTGCGCATGATGGGGAGCAGGGAGTAGAGCGTGAGCGCGATCAGCGCCGGCAGCGTGCCGATCGCGCCGATGAGGGAGATCAGGAGGGCCAGGAGCGCCAGGGAAGGGACGGTCTGCAGCAAGCCGGTCAGGCCGAGCACCACGGCACGTGCGCGCACGTGCGGGAACACCAGGATGCCGACCGGCACCGCGATGAGGATCGCGAGGCCCACCGATACGGCGACCAGCAAGAGGTGCTGCCGCATGAGCCGGCCCAGATCTTCGCCCAGGAGCTTGGCGGCCAGGCCGCGCGGCGCCTCGCCGGTTGCGGGCTCTTTGCCATGCGCGAGGAAGTCGCGTGCGATGACGTCGAAGGCCACGCCCTGCAGCTCGGCGCGCGCATTCATGCGGATCATCGCCTGCTCGTCGATGCGGCCCTGCAGCTTCTGCAGTGCGGCCCACGCTTGCGGCACGCGCTGGGGCACGTCGAGCCGGTAGAGCACGACGGCGTCGTAGCGGGGGAAGTAGCGGCGGTCGTCCTCCAGCACGCGCAGGCCGAGGTGGTCGATCTTGGCGTCGGTCGTGTAGATGTCCATCACGTCGATCTCCTTCGCCGCGATTGCCTGGTAGGCGAGGCCGTGGTCCAGGCCGGTCGGCTTCTGCCGGAAGCCATAGCGCTCCGCAAGGCCCGCCCAGCCGTCGGCGCGGCCGATGAATTCGTTCGACAGGCCCAGCTTGAGCTCGGTGTGCGCCGCGAGTTCGCCCAGCGTTCGGATGCCCAGGCGCTCGGCGTCGGCCGCTCGCATCGCGAGCGCATAGCCGTCGTTGAAGCCCAGCGGGATCGCGGCGCCCAGTCCCAGCGGCGCGAGCGCGGCGTTCATGGCCTCGGGTGTCAGGGTGCCGGGGCTCTTCAGAATTTCCTGTGCGATGGTGCCGGTGTACTCGGCATACATGTCGATGCCGCCGGAACGAAGCGCCTCGTAGACGATGGCCGTGTTTCCCAGGCCCTGGCGCACGACTGGCGGCGAGGGCAGGTGCGGGGCCGCGGTGCGCGCCAGCACTTCCGCGAGGATGTACGACTCGGTGAAGCGCTTGGAGCCGATGCGCAGGCTCGCGTCTTGCGCCTGCGCCCGCGACGCCGCGGCGGCGCAAAGGAGCAGGCCGAGACAGCACAGGAGGCGCGGCCAGGCGCGCTGCGGCGATCGGGGCGACGGTTGCATCGCAGGCAGTGTAGGGCCCCTTCTCCTACAGCGTGTCGTGGGGCGTGCTGATGCTTTGCGCGAGAGGCTGAACGCACTCTGAACATGTGCTCATCAACTACGTTAGACGCGGTCACGGAAAGACGCTGCTGCTCGTCCATGGGCTCGGCAGCAACTGGCGCTCATGGCAGACCATCCTCGATCCGCTGGCGACGCGGCGCAGCGTGGTGGCCATCGACCTGCCCGGGTTCGGCAAGAGTCCGCCGCTGGACGGGGAGGTGTCGATCCGCACGCTGGCGGATGCGGTCACGCAGTTCCTGGAAGAGCACGACCTGACGGGTACCGACGCGGTCGGCAGCTCGATGGGCGCGCGGCTGGTGCTGGAGCTCGCGCGCCGCGGCCGGGTGCTGGGCTCGGTGGTCTCGCTTGGCCCCGGAGGCTTCTGGGCCGGCTGGGAGCGGCAGGTCTTCTACAGCTCGCTCTGGCTTTCGATCCGCGCGGTTCGCGCGCTGCAGTTCGCCATGCCCGGCATCGTGGCGCATGGCTGGTCGCGCGCCTTGCTGCTGGCGCAGTTCTCAGCGCGCGCCCCCTCGCTGGCGCCCTCCCTGGTGCTGGAGGAGATGCGCAGCTACGCGACTTCCTCGTCCTTCGATCCCCTGCTGAGAGACCTGGTGCATGGCGCACCGCAGCTCGGCGCCGCTGCCGGCAGTCTCTGCAAGCCGCTGGTGATCGGATGGGGCCGGTTGGACCGGGTGTGCCTGCCACGCCAGGCGGCACGCGCCGGAGAGCTTTTCCCGGACGCGCGGCTGCACTGGTTCGAGGGTTGCGGCCATTTTCCGCACTGGGATGCGCCGGAGGAAACCGCGCGCCTGATCCTTGAGTCGACCGGCGACTGAGAGACCCGATTTCCCTCCGTTCCCCCAATCCAAACTTCTTCAGGAAAGCGTTCATGGCACCCAAACCCCCGCCGCCAGGCCTCGTCGTGGAATTGCATGGCGCCCGCGAGCTGCCCTCGGTCATCGTCGAGGGCTACAGCCTGCAGCTGCGTGACAAGGATGGCTTCGTCGGCGATCAGGCGAGCCAGACCGCCTTCCGCAAACTGCTGGAGCGATGGCGCATGCGACGCCGCAGGAAGGGCAAGGATCCGCTGGGCGGCAAGCATTCGAAGGACCTGAGCAAGCGGCAACTCGATGCGGCACTGAAGCACGAGGCCGCCGCGGAAGCGGCGGATCTGCTCGAAGGCGCGATCGAGGAGTTCTCGCAGGAGCTGGCCTGGGTGATCGACCGCTTCCTGCGCCAGCCTTCGTGGAAGGGCGTGCAGCGCATCGTGATCGGCGGCGGCTTCCCCGAGAGCGATGTCGGCGAGCGCGCAATTCTCCAGGCCGGGGCCATTCTCCAGCACATGGGGGTGAACGTGCAGTTGGCGCGCATTTGCCATGCGACGGACGACGGCGGACTGCTCGGCTGGGTGCATCTGGTGCCGCCGCCGCTGTTCAAGGGCCATGACGCCATCCTCGCGCTCGACATCGGCGGTACCAACGTGCGCTGCGGCATCGTCAAGACACGCATCAAGCGTGCGCCGGACCTGTCGCGCGCGAAGGTGGTGCGGCGCGAGAAATGGCGCCACGCCGACGATGGCCCGAACCGCAAGGTGCTGGTCGAGCGCCTGGTGGAGATGCTGGAGGACCAGATTCGCTACGCCGAGAAGAAGGGTATCCGCCTCGCGCCTTTCATTGGCATCGCCTGTCCGGGGCTGATCCGCAAGGACGGCTCGATCGCGCGCGGCGCGCAGAACCTGCCGGGCGACTGGGAGAGCGAGAACTTCCACCTCCCGACCGAGCTGTGCAAGCGCATCCCGATGATTCGCGAGGAGGCGACCATCGCCCTGATGCACAACGATGCGGTGGTGCAGGGCCTGAGCGAGCTGCCTTTCATGCGGGACGTGAAACACTGGGCCGTGCTGACCATCGGCACGGGGCTCGGCAACGCGAGCTACACCAACAAGAAGCAGGCGGGCGAGGTCGACAAAGTTTGACATTCCCGCGCCTCTGCAATCTCCGCGAAGGGCTTCATAATTTGCCCGCGTCGTGCCTCCAATGTCTGCCAATGACAGAGGCCGCGCATCAAGGGAGATTTCGAGATGAATGCACTGTCACGCGCGCGGCCCCCCGGCTGCGCGGCCATTCCCATGTTCGTGCTGAGGCGGCCGTGTACCGGCCCGTGTGCGCGATGCTGACCGGACCGGGGCGGCCCATGCGCCTGGCCCACGAGATCAGGCTGCGCGTGCGCATGGGTGTCGACGAACCCGATGCGCCGAACAGCGAGGTCCTGGTGGGCCGCCGCGCGACCGGCCGCGTCGTGCGCGGCGCCATCCTGGAGGCGGCGGTCGAATGGAACCAGCACATCGTCCTTCTCGCGAGCGACGGGGTCGACTTCGACGATGCGCTCCACATTCACCTGCTCGACGCGCGAATCCAGCTGCTCGACACGGCGCAGATCGGCATGGTGTCGGTGGGGACCGGCTTCTCCAACCTCGTGTTCAAGGAGCCGGACACGCTGGAATTCGCCTTCGCCTCGCCCGAGCGCTGGCGCGTGACGCTCTTTCGCCAACGCCGCCCGCGCATTCCCTGGATCGGCGAGCCGATGGCTGTCTCGCGCCCGTTCGGCTTCAGCCGGCGCTTCGGCATCGCGCGGCTGTGAGGCGGAGGCAGGCGCCGCTTCACAGCTGGAAGGCAATCGTCAGCAGCAGGCCTTCAGCCACGTCGCGCAGCAGCCCGGGCCGCCGCGCGCGGTAGGCTTCGCCCGCGGAGGCGGTGGTCTCGATCCACTGCGCGAGCCAGTCGATCTCCGTGCGGCCATAGAACACGACCGCCGCCTCGTGGTTCAGCAGCAGGCTGCGCAGGTCGAGGTTGATCGAGCCGCACAGCGCGAGGTCCTCGTCGACCACCACGGCCTTGGCGTGCGCCATGAAGGGCAGCATGCGGAAGGTCACGCCCGCGCGCGCCAGGTCGCGCATGGCGCGGGCGCGCACGAAATCCGTCAGCCGGTGGTTGGATCGCGCGGGGATCGCGATGGTCACTTGCACGCCGCGCCGTGCCGCGAGGCGCAGCGCGTCGCGCAGGCCGTCGCCCGGCACGAAGTAGGGCGTGACGGCGAGCACGCGGTGCTCGGCGCGGAAGCAGGCGTCGATCAGCAGCGCGTGCGCCGTGTCCTCGGTCTGGTCCGGCCCGCTGGGCAGGAACTGCGCAAGGCTGCCTTCTTCGATCGGCGCGACGGACCCGCCGATCGCGCGCGGCTTGCGCGTGCGTACCGACGCCCAGTCGTGGTCGAATTGCCGCGCGGCGGCCACTGCCACGCTGCCCCGCAGGTCGAAGGACAGGTCGCGCCACGCGACGGGATGCTCGTCGTTGCCGAGGAAGTACTCTCCCGCCAGATTGCGCCCGCCTGACCACAGCCAGCTGTCGTCCGCGATCGTGACTTTGCGATGGTTGCGCAAGTTGCGCGGGCCGGTGCGGCGCAGGCTGAAGATGGGACGAAAGACCGCCACTTCGGCGCCGGCCTCTCGCAGCGTCTCGAAGTGGTGGCGCGGCAGCGAGAGGGCGCCGAACCCGTCGAGCAGCACGCGCACCTTGACGCCTTCGCGCGCGCGGCGCGACAGGCGGTTGATGACCTCGTGCCCGAGCGCGTCGTCGCCGATGATGAAGGTGCCGACGTCGATGCGTTCCCTCGCTCCTTCGATCACCTGCCACAGCGCGTCTCGTGCGGCGCCGCCGTCGGAATGCAGGCGGATGCCGCAGCGGCCCGGCGGCGCGAGCCCAAAGCTCTCGATCAGGTCCGCGGCCCAGTGGCCGGCCGGCACCGAGCGCGGCTGGCGCGGCGAGCCCGCGGGCCGCAGCTTGCGCTGGCCGAACATGAGGTACATCGGCAGCAGCAGGTAGGGCATGAGCACGAGGCCCATGACCCACGCGATGGCGGTGGTGGGCGCGCGCTGCTCGCGCCGCGCGCGCGTGGACAGCACGTAGACCAGCAACGCGACGGTGACGACCAGCAGGTGCTGCGACGGCGAGGGCAGCCAGTCGAGCAGGTCGTCGATGCGGTTCACGCGTCGAGCAGGGACTGGAGGAACAGGGGCACCGGCCGTCCTTGCGAGGCCAGGAAGGCCATCATCGGCCCCACCACTTGCCGCACGGGCGGCCGGGCGCCGACGCGCTGGCGCCAGGCGACGAGCCGCGGCGTGGCGTCCGTCATGCCGGCCCCCTTGCGGTCGGCGAAGACGTGGGCCATGTAGAAGGCAATGTCCGCGAAGGAGTAGGCGCCGGCCAGGTAGTCGCCGTCGGCCAGGCGCTGCTCCATCCGCTCGTAGAAGCGGGCACAGGCCTCGCAGGCGGTGCGCGCTGCCTCGCCCTGCATGTCATGCTGCAGGCCCATGAGGCGGATCACGTGCGGGAAGAAGACCTCGTCCGAAAGGTGTTCGAGCTGCCGGGCCAGGGCACGCTGGGCAGCGTCGCCGGGCCACAGCGGCGGCTCCGGCGCGATGTCTTCCAGGTACTCGAAGATCTGCGTCGAGTCGAAGATTTCGACTGTGCCGTCGATCAGCACCGGCACCTGTCGCTTGGGGTTGATGCGCAGCACCTCCGGGTGCTTGGGCTCGTAGCGGTCGTCGCGGTCGAAAGGCACCATGACGGTTTCGAGCGCGACGCCCTTTTCGAGCGCCGCGATCTGCGCCTTGGCGCCGAACATGCTGAGGGGGCCGGTGAAGAGCTTCAGGGTCATGGCGCTACTTCACCACAGATCAGGCCTTCAGGTCGAGCCCCAGACTTCCTGCGCGGTCTCCACCACCAGCCGAAGCTTGGCGCGCTGCGCCTCGACGGCGATGTTGTTGCCATGCACCGTGCTGGAGAAGCCGCACTGGGGCGACAGGGCGAGCTGCTCAAGCGGCACATACTTGGCGGCGGCCTCGATGCGGCTCTTGAGTTCGTCCTTGTCTTCCATTTCGCCGAACTTGGTGGTCACCAGGCCGAGGACCACCGTCTTGCCCTTGGGAAGGAAGCGCAGCGGCCGAAAGTCGCCCGAGCGCGCATCGTCGTACTCGAGGAAGTAGGCGTCCAGGTCCATTTCCTTCAACAGCGCCTCGGCCACGGGCTCGTAGTTCCCCGCCGCGGCATGGGTGCTCTTGAAGTTGCCGCGGCACAGGTGCATGGCCAGCGTCATGCCTGCGGGCTTCTGCGCGACCACCTTGTTGATGAATGCGGCGTAGCGGTGCGGCAGCTCGTTGGGGTCATCGCCGCGCTGGCGTGCTGCCTCGCGCATCTTCTCGTCGCAGAGGTAGGCGAGATTGGTGTCGTCCATCTGCACGTAGGTGCAGCCGGCGGCCGCGAGCGAGCGCAGCTCGTCGCCATAGGCCTTGGCCACGTCGTCGTAGAACACCGGGTCGAGCTCGGGGTAGGCCTCCTTGCTGATGCCGGCGCGGCCGCCTCGGAAGTGCAGCATGGTGGGCGAGGGGATCGTGACCTTCGGCGTATTGCCGGCCGAGACCTGGCTCTTGAGGTAGAGGTAGTCGGCCAGCTGGATGTCCTTGGCGTGGCGGACCTTGTCGATCACGCGCATCACCGGCGGGGCAAGCTCCTCGGTTCCGTCGGGCTTGCGGATGGTGACCGGGATGTCCGTCTTCACGCCGCCGAGTTGCTCCAGGAAGTCGATGTGGAAGTAGGTGCGGCGGAATTCGCCGTCGGTGATGCTCTTGAGGCCGATGTCCTCCTGGAACTTCACGATCTCCGTGATGGCCTTGTCCTCGACCTTGCGCAATTGCTCGGGCGTGATCTCGCCCTTTGCTTTCTGCTCACGGGCTTCGAGGAGGTATTGGGGGCGAAGGAAGCTGCCGACGTGGTCGTAGCGGGCAGGCAAGGCGGCGTGCTGGGACATGGATGGACTCCGGCGAATGCTGAAAAAGAACGGTCGATCGTATCCGCACCGGACTTGTGCGTGCTGTGTACATCGTGACTGGGGTTTACCCTTGAAATGAGGTAAAAGGCTGGACATTCTGGTGCGGCTGTATACATTGCGTATCCCATGAACACCTCCACGAGCCCGTTTCCCCTGAACGCGTGGTACGCCGCCGCCTATGACGTCGAGGTCAGGCATGCGTTGCTCCCCCGCACCATCTGCAACCAGAAGGTCGTGCTTTTCCGGCGCACCGACGGCGAGGTCGCCGTGCTGGAAGACGCCTGCTGGCACCGCCTGATGCCGTTGTCGCTCGGCCGCCTGGAAGGCGACGAGCTGGTGTGCGGCTATCACGGCCTGGTCTACAACAGCCAGGGCCGCTGCATCCACATGCCGAGCCAGGAGACACTGAACCCGTCGGCCTGCGTGCGCAGCTACCCGGCGGTCGAGAAGCACCGCTTCATCTGGATCTGGCCCGGCGACCCGGCCAAGGCGGACCCGGCGCTGGTGCCCGACATGCACTGGAACGACGATCCCGAATGGGCAGGCGACGGAAAGATGATCCGAGTGAACTGCGACTACCGGCTGGTGGTCGACAACCTGATGGACCTGACGCACGAAACGTTCGTGCATGGCTCCTCCATCGGCAACCGCGCGGTTGCCGAGGCTCCCTTCGTCGCCACGCACGGCGACCGCTCGGCGACCGTGACGCGCTGGATGGAGAACATCGACGCGCCGCCGTTCTGGGCCGCGCAGATCAAGCACGCACACGGCTACACGGGCAAGGTGGACCGCTGGCAGATCATCCGCTTCGAGGGGCCGTGCACGGTCAACATCGATGTGGGCGTGGCGCAGGCTGGCAGCGGCGCGGTGCCGCGCGAGGGCTCGGCGGGGGATCGCGGCAAGGGCGTCAACGGCTTCGTGCTCAACACCATCACGCCCGAGACCGACAAGACCTGCCTTTATTTCTGGGCCTTCACCCGTAACTACTGCATCGGCGAGCAGCGGCTCACGCACGAATTGCGCGAAGGCGTGGCCGGGATCTTCCGCGAGGACGAACTGGTGCTGGAAGCGCAGCAGAAGGCCATCGACGAGCGGCCGGACTACAGCTTCTACAACCTCAACATCGACGCGGGTGCGCTGTGGGCGCGGCGGCTCATCGACCAGATGATCGCCGCGGAGAAGCCGCGCATGCCGACGATCCCTATCCGGCCTGTGGTGGCCGAGGCCGTGGCGGAGCGCTCGTGAGCGCAGCCGGCGTGCCGGGCGCGGACGCGCCGGAGGCGGGGAGTTCCCAGGCGGTCAAGGCGCAGTTGCGCTTGCGCGAGATGGTGCTGGCCGGCGAGCTTCCGGGCGGCGCGCGCATCGCGGAAGTGGCGATCTCGGAGTTGCTGGGCGTCTCGCGCACCCCGGTGCGCAGCGCTTTGATGCGGCTCGAACAGGAAGGGCTGCTGCAGGCGCTGCCCAATGGCGGCTACGCGGTGCGGACCTTCTCGGAGCGCGACGTGTCGGATGCCATCGAGTTGCGCGGCACGCTCGAAGGCCTTTCAGCGCGTCTCGCGGCCGAGCGGGGCGCATCGCCGGTGGTGCTGCGCGAGGCGCGTGCGTGCCTGCGGCGCATCGATGAGCTGCTGCGCAACCCTTCGCTCGACGACGCTGCCTTTTCGCGCTACGTGGCCTTCAACGAACAGTTCCACAAGCTCCTGTCCGAGATGTCGGGCAGCGCGCTGATCACGCAGCAGCTGGAGCGCGTGGTCAACCTGCCATTTGCCTCGCCCTCCGGCTTCGTGGTCGTGCAGGCCAACTCGGCGGCCGCGCGGGACATGCTGCTCATCGCCCAGGACCAGCATGGCCAGGTGCTCGACGCGATCGAGAACCGCGAAGGCTCGCGCGCCGAGGCGCTGATGCGCGAGCACAGCCGCATCGCGCAGCGCAACCTCCGCGAGGCGCTGCACGGCGCCGAAACCCATCCTCTCCCCGGCGTGCAGCTCATTCGGCGGCGCGCTTGAAGACTTCAACATGAAAAGCGATACCCATTGGATGCCGGCGCGCGTCAGCGCCATCCGCGACGTGACGCCCACCGTCCGCGAGTTCGAGATCACGCCCGAGTGCGGCATTGCCGGTGGCTACGAGCCCGGCGCGCACCTGCAGGTGCAACTGCTTGTGGGCCAGGCCGGCGCGGGGCGCGTGCAGACGCGCTCCTATTCGCTGGTCGGCGCACCGGATGGCAAGGCCTGGCGCATCGCGGTCAAACGCCTCGACGACGGGCGCGGCGGCTCGCTCGCGATGTGGCGTCTCGCGGCCGGCGACCGGCTGCTGGTGTGCGAGCCGCAGACGCACTTCGGCCTGGACATGAAGGCGCCCGGCTACCTGCTGGTGGCCGGCGGCATCGGCATCACGCCGCTGGTCTTCATGGCGCAGCGCCTTGGCGAACTGGCCGCGCGCAGCGGCGTGCGCGTGCGCATGCTCTACGGTGCGCGCAGCGAGGAAGAACTGGCCTATCTGCCCGCACTGCAGGAGGCCCTGAGCGGCGGGGCGGCGGGCAGCGTGCAGGCCTTCACCGGCAGCGCGCCGATCGACTTCGCCAGCGAGATCGCGGCCTTGCCCGCGGAAGGGCAGCTCTACACCTGCGGCCCCGTGCCGATGCTGGAAGCGGTCAAGCGCGCCTGGGCCGCGGCCGGCCGCGCGCAGGCCGACTTGCGCTTCGAGACCTTCGGCAGCAGCGGCCGGCTCGCGGCGCAGGCCTTCCAGGTGCGCATTCCGCGCCATGAACTCAGCATCACCGTGCCGGCCGACAGCACCTTGCTGGAGGCGCTCGACGCCGCCGGCGTCCAGACGCTGTGGGATTGCAAGCGCGGCGAATGCGGGCTTTGCGCGGTGGACGTGCTCGGCGTCGAGGGCGAGATCGACCACCGCGACGTCTTCCTGAGCGCGCACGAGAAGGAAGAGGGGCGCCGCATGTGCGCCTGCGTGTCTCGCGCTGTCGGCACGGTCACCATCGACTCCTCCTGGCGGCCTGAAAGTCGATAGGGCTTTCAAAGCTTTGTGCGATCATCGCGCAGATCCATTGCTGATCGCGCAGAAAGCCGGTGCCCCTGTCTCGCGATAGGTGTTTGTCGCGGCGCGGGCTTGCTTGCATCTGGTCACAATACCCCCCGTTCCGCTTCATCGATAAAACAGGAGCTTCCATGCAACGTCGCCATCTCATCCAGGCCGCGAGCCTGACCGCCATCGCGCTGGCTCTGCCGCTCGCCCATGCCCAGGGCAACAGCTTCAAGATCGGCCTGATCCTGCCGATGACCGGGCAGTCGGCCTCCACGGGCCGCCAGATCGAGGCCGCCGCGCGCCTCTACATGGCGCAGAACGGCGACACGGTCGCGGGCAAGAAAGTCGAACTCATTGTCAAGGACGACACCGGGCTGCCCGACGTCACCAAGCGCATCGCGCAGGAACTGGTGGTCAACGAGAAGGTCAACGTGCTCGCCGGCTTCGGCCTGACGCCGCTGGCGCTGGCCGTGGCGCCGATCGCCACGCAGTCGAAGACGCCGCAGGTCGTGATGGCCGCGGCCACATCGAGCATCACCGAGGCTTCGCCCTACATCGTGCGTTCGGGCTTCACGCTGCCCCAGGTTTCCGTGCCCATGGGTGACTGGGCGCCGAAGAACGGTATCAAGTCCGTCGTCACGCTGGTCGCCGACTATGGCCCGGGCAATGACGCCGAGAAGTTCTTCAGCGAACGTTTCGCGCTCAATGGCGGCAAGGTCATCGACAAGCTGCGCGTGCCGCTGCGCAACCCGGATTTCGCGCCCTTCCTGCAGAAGGTGCGTGACGCCAAGCCGGACGCGCTCTTCGTCTTCGTGCCCTCGGGCGCCGGCGCGGCCGTGATGAAGCAGTTCCTGGAGCGCGGCATGGACAAGGCCGGCATCAAGCTGATCGCGACCGGCGACGTGACGGACGACGACCAGCTCAACGACATGGGTGACGGCGCGCTGGGCGTGGTCACTTCGCACCACTATTCGGCCGCGCACCCGTCGGCGATGAACAAGAAGTTCGTCGAGGCCTTCGAGAAGGCGAACAAGGGCATGCGCCCGAACTTCATGGCCATCGGCGGCTATGACGGCATGCGCGTGATCTACGAGGCCGCCAAGGCCTCGAAGGGCCAGGGCGGCGACGCGCTTCTGGCCGGCATGAAGGGCCAGGTCTTCGAGAGCCCGCGCGGGCAGGTGCTGATCGACGCGCAGACGCGCGACGTGGTGCAGGACGTGTACCTGCGCAAGGTCGAGAAGAAGGACGGCCAGCTCTACAACGTCGAGTTCGACGTGATCAAGTCCGTCAAGGACCCGGGCAAGGCCAAGTAAATGGGCCCTCCTGTTCAGGCTCGGGCCGTCGGAGTCTTCGACGTCCAGCCCGAATGGGTGGGGTCGGCCCGACCGTCCCTTGCCTCGCCTCCGCCCCTGATATGTTGACCATTCTTTTCGACGGCATCGCCTACGGCATGCTGCTGTTCGTGCTCGCGGTCGGCCTGGCCGTGACGCTGGGCCTGATGAACTTCATCAACCTCGCGCACGGCGCCTTCGCGATGGCGGGCGGCTATCTGACCGTGTTCGCGATGCAGAAGCTGGGCGTGCCCTTCCTGGCCTGCCTGCCGCTGGCCTTCATCGTCGTCGGCCTGGCCGGCGCGCTGCTGGAGCGCACGCTCTACCGGCCGATGTACGGCAAGTCGCACCTCGACCAGGTGCTGTTCTCCATCGGCCTGGCCTTCATGGCGGTGGCGGCGATCGATTTCTTCGTCGGCTCCTCGCAGCAGAACGTGCAGTTGCCCGACTGGCTGCGCGGCCGCACCGAGATCGGCGACGGTGCGTTGCTGCTGGGCATGGGCCACTACCGCATCTTCATCATCGCGGTGTGCGCGCTGCTGACGGTGGTGCTGCAGCTCATCCTCTCGAAGACTCGCTTCGGCAGCCGGCTGCGCGCGGCGGTGGACGACCCACGCGTGGCCGCGGGGCTGGGCATCAACGTGAACGTGGTGTTCCTGTTGACCTTCGCGGTCGGCTCGGGGCTGGCTGGCCTGGGCGGCGCGCTCGGCGCCGAGATCCTGGGGCTGGACCCGACCTTCCCCCTCAAGTACATGATCTATTTCCTGATCGTGGTGTCGGTCGGCGGCACCTCGTCGATCACGGGCCCGCTGCTGGCCGCGCTGCTGCTCGGCATCGCCGACGTGGCGGGCAAGTACTTCATCCCGAAGATGGGCGCCTTCACCGTCTACCTGCTGATGATCCTGATCCTCATGTGGCGGCCGCAGGGCCTGTTCACCCGCAAGGGAGGACGGTGATGGATTTCCAGCAGGAACTGCTGCGCAAGGCGCGGTGGAGGCCGTGGGAGTTCGCGGTCTGGGCGGTGGCCTTCGCGCTGCCGGCTATCGTGCCTTCGCATGCGCTGATGATCAACGAGATCGCGATCGTCGCGCTGTTCGCGATGTCGCTGGACCTGATCCTGGGCTATGCGGGGATCGTGTCGCTCGGGCATGCGGCCTTCTTCGGCTTCGGTGCGTACGCCGCGGCGCTGTTCGCCAAGCTGGTGATGCCTGACCCAACGGTCGGGCTGCTGATCGCGATCGCGTTCTCGGCCGCGCTGGGCGCGGTGGCCAGCATCACCATCCTGCGCGGCAGCGACCTGACACGGCTCATGGTCACGCTGGGCACCGCGCTGCTGTTGCTCGAACTCGCGAACAAGCTTGACTGGCTGACCGGCGGCGCCGACGGCTTGCAAGGCGTGGTGATGGGGCCGGTGCTGGGCCTCTTCGACTTCGATCTCTATGGGCGCACGGCTGCGTGGTATTCGCTGGCGGTGATGCTGTTGCTCTTCCTGCTGATGCGGCGCCTGGTTCATTCGCCTTTCGGCGCGACCTTGAAGGCGGTGCGCGACAACCGGCTGCGCGCCATGGCGATCGGCGTGCCGGTGATCTCGCGACTGGCGGTGATCTACACCGTGGCCGCCGCGGTCGCGGGCGCGGCGGGTGCACTGCTGGCGCAGACCACCGGTTTCGCCTCGCTCGACGTGCTGGCCTTCGACCGCTCGGCCGACGTGCTGCTGATGCTGGTCATCGGCGGCGTGGGTTGGCTCTATGGCGGCATCGCCGGCGCGATCGTGTTCAAGTTGCTGCAAGACACGCTGTCCACCGTCACGCCGCAGTACTGGATGTTCTGGATCGGCCTGATCCTGGTGCTGCTGGTGCTGGTCGGGCGCGACCGGCTGCTGAAGCCGTGGACCTGGTTCGGTGCGCGCGGGAGCGCGAAGTCATGAGCAGCGCGACACAAGATACCGTGCTGTCCGCGACGGGGCTGGTGATGCGCTTTGGCGGCATCACCGCGACGAACAATGTGACGTTGAACCTGAAGCGCGGCGCACGCCACGCGCTGATCGGCCCGAACGGCGCCGGCAAGACCACGCTGATCAACCTGCTGACGGGCGTGCTCACGCCGACCGAAGGCCGCATCGTGCTGGAGGGAGAGGACATCACGCGCCTGGCGCCGCATCGCCGCGTCGCGCGCGGGATGGTGCGCACCTTCCAGATCAACCAGTTGTTCGACTCGATGACGCCGCTGGAAACGCTGGCGCTGGTCGTGTCGCAGCATGCGGGCATCGGCACCCAATGGTGGCGGCCGCTGGGCGCGTCGAAGAAGGTGGTCGAGCGTGCGGCGCAACTGCTGGAGCAGTTCCACCTGACGGATGTGGCGCGGCAGCCGACGCGGCACCTGGCCTATGGCAAGCGCCGCCTGCTGGAGATCGCGATCGCGCTGGCCTGCGAGCCGCGCGTGTTGCTGCTCGACGAGCCGGTGGCGGGTGTGCCCGCGGGCGAGCGCGAAGAGCTGCTCGAAACCGTCGCCGCGCTGCCGGCGGAAGTGTCGGTGCTGTTGATCGAGCACGACATGGACCTGGTGTTCAGCTTTGCCGACCGAATGACGGTGCTGGTCAACGGCACGCTGTTGACGGAAGGCGATCCGGACTCGATCGCCAACGACCCGAAGGTGAAGGAGGTCTACCTCGGCCATGGAGCGGAACATGTCTGAGCTTCTTCGCATCGAGGACCTGAGCGCGGGCTACGGCGAGGCCGTGGTCCTGCACGACGTCGCGCTGGCGCTGGGCGAGGGTCAGACGCTGGCGCTGCTGGGCCGCAACGGCACGGGCAAGACCACGCTCATCAACACGCTGGCCGGTGCCACGCGGCAGCACGGCGGGAGCATCACGCTGGCCGGAGTCGCGCTGCACAAGCTGTCGCCGCACCAGCGCGCGGCGGCGGGCATCGGCTGGGTGCCGCAGGAGCGAAATATCTTCAAGTCGCTCACCGTGCACGAGAACCTCACGGCGGTGGAGCGGCCGGGCAAGTGGAATCCCAAGCGGGTCTACGAGATGTTCCCGCGCCTGGCGGAGCGCAAGGGCAACCTGGGGACGCAACTCTCGGGCGGCGAGCAGCAGATGCTGGCCGTGGGGCGGGCGCTGGTGGTCAATCCTCGCTTGTTGCTGCTGGACGAGCCGCTCGAAGGGCTGGCGCCGATCATCGTGGAAGAGCTGCTGCGGGCCATCCGCCGCATCACGCAGGACGAAGGACTGGCGGCGATCATCGTCGAGCAGCATCCGCAAGCCATCCTCGCCATCTCGGACGAGGCGGTGGTGCTGGACCACGGCACGGTGGTGCACACCGACCGCGCGGCGACCTTGCGTACGCAACCGGATGTGCTGGATCGCCTGCTCGGCGTCGCGCGCTGAGGCGCGGCGCCGGTTTAGGATGCGCTCCTGATTCAGACAGGAGCGGCGAGATGGCATCCATTCGGCAGGAGATCCAGGTCGCTGCGGACGCGGCGCATATCTGGGACGCGGTGCGCGAGGTCGGCGAGATCCACCTTCGGCTGGTGCCGGGTTTCGTCACCGACTGCCGGCTGGAGGGCGACACGCGCGTCGTCACCTTCGGCAACGGCATCGTGGCGCGCGAGCGGATCGTGGACGTCGACGATGCCGCGCGCCGTGTGGCGTGGTCGGCCAGCGGGGGGCGGCTTTCACACCACAATGCCTCGTTGCAGGTTTTCGCGGAGGACGGCGGGCACAGTCGCCTGGTCTGGATCGCCGATCTGCTGCCGAACGAGATGGCGGACCCCATCTCCGGGATGATCGGCGAGGGCATGCGCGCGATGAAGAGGACGCTCGAGGCGTCCGCGGCGCGGGCTCAGTAGCCTACGGTGAAGCGCTGGCGCGTGTGCTTCGGCGATTCGAGTTCGTCTGCCATCGCGATCGCGTAGTCCTCCATCGAGATCCAGCTCTTGCCCTGTGCATCGGCGAGCAACTGGTCGCCGCCGGTGCGATAGCTGCCTGTGCGCTCTCCGGGTTCGAGCAATGCGGAGGGGGAGAGGAAGGTCCAGTCGAGCCCTGTCTCCGGGCGCAGTGCGTCCAGGAAGCTTCGGCCCGCCAGCGCTTCGGGCTTGTAGGCCGCTGGGAAGTCAGGCGCGTCTACGAGCGCCTTGCCGGGCGCGACTTCCAGGCTGCCGGCGCCGCCGACCACCAGCAGGCGCGACACGCCGGCCTGCTTTGCCGCGGCAATGAGCGTGGGCGCGTCGCTGCCGCCGGCGAAATGGGTGGCGCTGATCACGGCGCCGTGCCCACGCAGCAAGGGAACAAGGGCCTCGACGCTGGTCGCGTCGGCTTGCTTGAGCGTCAGTCCGGGCCGGGCTTGCACCTTGGAGACGTCGCGTGCGATGCCGGTGACGGCGTGGCCGCGCTGGAGCAGTTCGTTGGCGATGCGGGAACCGACGCGGCCGGTGATGCCGAGGATGGCGATGGAGGTCATGGGTACTTCCTTGAACGGGATGAGGGATGGGCAATGAGGCTCATCGTAGGTTTCGTCCATCGATCGAAAAAGCCCATAGGATGCGCATGTTTATTGCATGATTCGATCGAATATGGACCGTCTTACCGCCGCCGAAGTGTTTGTCTGCATCGCCGAGCGAGGAAGCATGACCGCCGCGGCGGATGTGATGGACATGTCGCGCGCCATGGTCACGCGCTATCTGTCGCAGATGGAGCAATGGGCCGGTGCGCGCCTGCTGCACCGCACCACGCGGAGGATCAGCCTGACCGAGGCCGGCGAGGAAACGCTGGCGCGCTGCCGCCGCATGCTCGAAGTCGCGGCCGGCATGGCGGTGGCGCCGGGCCCGGGGGCCGCGGAGCCGCGCGGCCTGCTGCGCCTGGCTTGCGCGCATTCGCTCGCGCAGGACGTGCTGGCCGGGGCTGTCGCGGACTACCTTCGGCGCTATCCGCTGGCGTCCATCGACCTGCATGTGGGCGCCCGGCCGGTGAACCTGGTGGAGGAGCGCATCGATCTGGCGATCCGCATCACCAATGATCTCGATCCGAATCTCATCGCGCGGCCGCTGGGGCACTGCGCCTCCGTCATCTGCGCCTCGCCGGCCTATCTCGCGGCGCACGGCACACCTCGGCATGCGCTGGAGCTGGCATCGCACAACTGCCTGACCTATTCGTACTTCGGCAAGAGCCTGTGGGAGTTCGACCATGTGGGCGGGCGCATCGCGGTGCCGGTCAGCGGCAACTTGAGCGCGAACGAGCCGCAGGTGCTGCTGACCGCCGCGGCCGAGGGTGCGGGCATTGTGATGCAGCCCGTGTATTCGGCAGGGGCGCTGATCGCGTCGGGGCGGCTCGTCGCGTTGCTGCCGGACTTCGTGCCGCAGGGGCTGGGAGTGCACGGGCTCTACAGCTCGCGCCGGCAGATGCCGGCCTCGCTGCGGGTCATGCTCGATTTCCTGGTGGAGCGCTTCGCCGATCCGGCGCACTGGCCGCCGGGACCGGCCGCGCCGGCGTTCAGGCCCGCGGCTCGACGGCGCGGGACAGGGCGCGCACGAAGTCCGACTGCGTGATCATCCCGGCGAGGCGGCGCTCGCCGTCGATGATCGGGATGTGGTGGTGGCCGCCTTCCGAAAAGAGCGGCATCAGCTCGACGACGGGCCGGTCCTCGCTGGCCACGCGCACCTGGCGAGTCATGATCTGGCCCACCACTTCGGGCTTGCTGGATGTCACTGTCTGTGTCGCTCGGATGAAGGCCCGCAGCCGGCCCGCGAGCCCATCGTGGAGCTGCAGGTCGAGCTGGCGGAAGAAGTCCACCTGCGTGACGATGCCCACCACGCGCCGCGTGCGGTCGGTGACCGGCAGGGCCTTGATGCGCCGCTCGTGCATCAGCGCCCAGGCCTCCTGCAGGGGCGTGCCGAATTCGACCGCGACCGGCTCGCGCGACATGATCTCGGCACAGCGCACGGTGCCGAGCCGGCGCCGGTAGGACTCGATCTCGGTCTGCTGGATCAGCGACTCGAGATCATCCCGGCTGATGTCGAGCACCTGGTTGTAGCGGGCGAGTACCGCGTCGATATCGGCCTGGCTGAAACGCGCATGGGTGGGTGCCTGGGGCAGCCCGACCTGCACATGCGGATAGCGCCGCCCGGTGAGGCTGTTGTAGGCCACGCCTGCCAGCATCAGCAGCGCCGAATTGGCCAGCACGGGGAAGGCCGCGAAGGAGAGATCGGTGGCGTGCGTGAGCACCGCCAGCAGGGCCACGGCACCGCCCGGCGGATGCAGGCAGCGCAGAGCGAACATGAGGCCGATCGCGGCGGCGCCGGCCGCCGCGCCGGCCCATGCGATGTCCGGGATCCAGCGCGCGCAGGCAATGCCGACCAGGGCCGACAAGGTGTTGCCGGCCACGACCGGCCAGGGCTGGGCCAGCGGACTGGCGGGCAGGGCGAACACGAGCACCGCGCTGGCGCCGATGGGCGCGACCATCCACGCGGCGCCCGCTGACCATTCGGCCGCCAGTCGGCACAACAGACCGGTGACCAGCAGCCCGAGCGCGGCGCCGGCCACCGCGCGGGCGCGCTCGCGCCGATTGACGCTTGCCGGGCCCGGCAGCCAGCTGCGCGCATAGGCACGAAGCGCCGCGATCCGCTGCACGGCCTCAGGCCTCCGTCGCGACCAGTCGCCCGATGGCGGGCCAGCGCGCGTGCAGCCAAGCCCAGGCGACGAGGCCGATGCCCAGCATCAGGATGGAGGTGAGTGCGAGCGCCATCGTCGAATGCATGACCAGCGGCGCGATGACGCCGGCCACGATGCCGTTGGCGGTCGAGCCGATTACGGCCTGCAGCGAGGAGGCCATGCCGCGGCGCTCCGGATGCAGGTCGAGCACCAGCAGGGTCACGACGGGCACCATCAGCGCCCAGCCGAAGGCAAACACCGCCAGAGGCCACAACGCCCAGGCGGCATGCGGCGTGAACAGCGCGTTGGCGATGACGTTGACGACCGAGGTGACCAGCATGATCACGAAGCCGTCGCGGATCTGCCGCTTCGGCGCGACCTTGCCTGCCATGCGCCCGCTGGCCCACGCGCCGGCCATGATGCCGCCGATGGTCAGCAGGAAGAACCAGAAGAACTGCGTCGGCGCGAGCGCGAGGTGGTCGCCCAGGAAGGCCGGCGCGGCCAGCACGTAAAGGAACATCCCGTTGAAGGGCACGCCGCTGGCGAGCGCCAGCAACAGGAAGCGCGGATCCGAGCACAGGTCCCAGTAGCCGCGCAGCAGGTGGCGCACGTGGAAGGGCTGGCGCTGGCTCGCATGCAGCGTCTCCGGCAGCAGCTTGTAGTTGGCCGCAAACAGCACGATGCCCACTGCCACCAGGAACCAGAACACCGCGTGCCAGCCGAGGTGCACGAAGAGGAAACCCCCGATGATCGGCGCGATGGCCGGTGCCACGCCGAAGTAGATGGTGACCTGGCTCATCACCCGCTGCGCCTCGGCCGGCGGGAACATGTCTCGGATCACGGCGCGCGAGACCACGATGCCCGCGCCCGTGGACAAGCCTTGCAGCGCCCGGAACAGCACCAGCTGCCCGATGGTCTGCGACAGCGCACACCCGAGCGAGGCGAGCGTGAACACCCCGATCCCGACCAGCACGACGGGCCGCCGCCCGAAGCTGTCCGACAGCGCCCCATGGAACAGGTTCATGAAAGCGAACCCGAACAGGTAGGCCGAGAGCGTCTGCTGCATCTCCACCGGCGTCGCGCCGATGGACCGGGCGATGCCCGAGAACGCCGGAATGTAGGTGTCGATGGAGAACGGCCCCAGCATCCCGAGCACCGCCAGCAGCACGGCCAGCGCCCATCGAGGCGCCTGCCAGATTTTCCCCGCGTCAGGATTCATGCAGTCCCCGGATCCTTGTTATTCGAGAACACCGCGGATCCGGCCTGGCCGGTCCGCAGGTGTTGCCCCCTGCAAGGGGGAAGGCGCAGCGACACGAAGTGCGCGCAGCCTGGGGGTGCGCTCTAGAGCGTGTCGATGAAGCTGCGCAGCTTGTCCGAGCGGCTCGGATGCTTGAGCTTGCGAAGCGCCTTCGCCTCGATCTGGCGGATGCGCTCGCGCGTCACGTCGAACTGCTTGCCCACCTCTTCCAGCGTGTGGTCGGTCGACATCTCGATGCCGAAGCGCATGCGCAGCACCTTGGCTTCGCGCGGCGTGAGGCTGTCGAGGATGTCCTTGACCACGTCGCGCAGGCCGGCTTGCATCGCGGCCTCGATGGGGGCCGTGTTGCTGCTGTCCTCGATGAAGTCGCCCAGGTGCGAATCGTCGTCGTCGCCGATGGGGGTTTCCATCGAGATCGGCTCCTTGGCGATCTTCATGATCTTGCGGATCTTGTCTTCCGGGATCTCCATCTTCGCGGCCAGGATGCCGGCGTCGGGCTCGAAGCCGAACTCCTGCAGATGCTGGCGGCTGATGCGGTTCATCTTGTTGATGGTCTCGATCATGTGGACCGGGATGCGGATGGTCCGCGCCTGGTCGGCGATCGAGCGTGTGATGGCCTGGCGGATCCACCACGTCGCATAGGTCGAGAACTTGTAGCCGCGGCGGTATTCGAACTTGTCGACCGCCTTCATCAGGCCGATATTGCCTTCCTGGATCAGGTCCAGGAACTGCAGGCCGCGATTGGTGTACTTCTTGGCGATGGAGATCACGAGGCGCAGGTTCGCCTCGATCATTTCCTTCTTGGCATCGCGCGAGGACGATTCGCCCTCGTTCATGCGCTTGTTGATGTCCTTCAGCTCGGCGAGCGGCACCACCACGCGCGACTGGATGTCGGCCAGGCGCTGCTGCAGCTCCTGCACCGGCGGGATGTTGCGCGCGAGCACGGCGCTCCACGGCTTGCCGGCGGCGGCCTGCTTCTCGACCCACTTGAGGTTGAGCAGGTTGGAGGCGACGCGGTTGCCGTTCTTGTCGTAGCCGCTGAAGTCGCGGATGAACTCGTCCTGCGGGAAGCCGCACTTGTCCACGATGATGCGGCGCAGTTCGCGCTCCTTCTTGCGGACGTCGTCGACCTGCGTGCGCACCAGGTCGCACAGCTTCTCGATCGTGCGGGCCGTGAAGCGGATGGTCATCAGCTCCTCGGACAGCGCATGCTGGGCCTTCTGGTAGCCGGGGGTGCCGTAGCCTTCCTTGTCGTAGATCTTGTGGACCTTCTCGAACAGCGAGGCGATGCGGTCGAAGCGCTCCAGCGCGTCGCGCTTGAGTTCCTCGAGCTTCTTGGTCAGGGCCTTGGAGCCGCCCTTGCCGTCGTCGTCGTCTTCCTCGTCGAATTCGTCGAAGTCTTCTTCGGCCACGTAGTCGTCGGCCTCGTTGGGGTTCGAGAAGCCGTCGACGACGGTGGAGATCACGACCTTGCCTTCACGGATGTCGGAGGCCAGGCGCAGGATCTCGGCGATGGTCGCGGGCGAGGCGGAGATGGCTTCCATCATGGCCATGAGGCCGCCCTCGATGCGCTTGGCGATCTCGATTTCGCCTTCGCGCGTCAGCAGTTCGACCGTGCCCATCTCGCGCATGTACATGCGCACGGGGTCGGTGGTGCGGCCGA
>CBIHOG010000061.1:0-27028 GCA_966211435.1 uncultured Variovorax sp.
GCAACGGCATCAGCGACGAGTTCGGCGTGGCACGCCACCTGGTGAACCTGGAAGTCGTGAATACCTACGAAGGAACGCACGACATCCACGCTCTCATCCTGGGGCGTGCGCAGACCGGCATCGCCGCCTTCGCGAACTGACATGGCCGCGCCGACGAAGGAAGGCGCCCTCGCGGGCCTCAAGGTTCTGGACCTCTCCCGCGTGCTCGCGGGTCCGTGGTGCACGCAGATCCTCGCGGACCTGGGCGCGGACGTCGTCAAGATCGAGCGCCCCGGCGTCGGTGATGACACCCGCACCTGGGGCCCGCCCTTCCTGAAGGACGCCGACGGCCGCGACACCAACCAGGCGACCTATTTCACCGCCTGCAACCGCAACAAGCGCTCGGTCACCATCGACATGGCCACGCCCGACGGGCAGGCGCTGCTGCGTCAGATGGCCGCGCAGAGCGACATCCTGGTCGAGAACTTCAAGACCGGTGGCCTCAAGCAGTACGGCCTCGACCACGAAAGCCTGCGTGCCGCCAACCCGCGCCTCATCTATTGCAGCGTCACGGGCTTCGGCCACGACGGGCCGCACGCCACGCGCGCCGGCTACGACCTGATGATCCAGGCCACCAGCGGCATGATGAGCATCACCGGCCGGCCCGACGAGGAGCCGGGCGGCGGGCCGCTGCGCGTGGGCGTGGCGTTGACCGACCTGTTCACCGGCGTCTACGCGAGCACCGCGATTCTCGCCGCGCTCGAAGTGCGCCACCGCACGGGCGAAGGCCAGCACATCGACATGGCCTTGCTCGACGTGGGCATGGCGATCCTCGCGAACCAGGCCAGTGCCTTCCTCAACACCGGCGTCGCGCCCAGGCGGCAGGGCAACAGTCATCCGAGCCTGGCGCCTTACCAGGACTTCCACACGAAGGACGGCGCGATGCTGCTGGCCATCGGCAACAACGGCCAGTTCGCGCGCTTCTGCGAAGCGGCCGGCCATGCCGACTGGGCGAGCGATCCGCGCTTCGCGACCAACACGCTGCGCGTGCGTCACCGCGAAGTGCTGATCCCTCAGATGCAGGCGGTGACGCGCACGCGCACCACCGCCGAATGGATCGCGCTGCTGGAGGACAAGGCCGTGCCCTGCGGCCCGATCAACGACATCGCGCAGGCCTTCGAGGACGAACAGGTCAAGGCACGCGGCCTGGCCGTGGCGCTGCCGCGCGATGCCGGCGACGGCATCGAGAGCATCCTCGGCGTCGCGAGTCCGCTGCGGTTGCAAGCCACGCCGCCGGTGCTGCGCAACGCGCCGCCCGCGCTCGGGCAGCACACTGACGAAGTGCTGGCGGAGTTCGGCGTCGGGCCCGAGCGGCTCGCGGCGCTCCGCGCGGCCGGCGTGCTCTAGCCGGCGCAGATCCGCATCGCGGCGCGCGGGCGTCGCTCAGCGCCAGACGTCGCTCCGGGTCGGCGTCGCAACAACTCCGGCACTTCGCTCCTGCCGATGCCGAGGTCCTTGAGTTCGTGTTCGCTCATGCCCTTGAGCTGGAGTTGCTGCGCGCGTTGCGCGCGGGCCGCCATGGCGCGGACCCGGCCGCGCTTCAGCGACGCCAGCAGGGTGGAGATCGGGAACGGGATGATGGGTTGCATGGCGGACTCCTTGAACGGAGCGCCATCTTCCAGCGCCGCATGCTATTGTGGAAGTTGAGAATCCTGAGACGGGCAATCAGCTTTCCTGATGAGAAACCTCAACCTCGACCAACTGCGCACGCTGGTCTCCATCGCCGACCTCGGCACTTTCTCGGCCGCCGCGCGCGCCCTGCACCTGGCGCAGCCAACGGTGAGCCTGCACATCAGCGAACTCGAATCGCGCCTCGGCGCGGCGCTCGTGGTTCGCGGCGGCAGGCGCATCACGCCGACGGCGGCTGGCGCGGCCCTGGTGGAGCGCGCGCGCCGCCTGCTGCGCGATGCCGACGACGCGGTCGATGCCGTGCGGCGCCAAGCCGATGGGCGGGTCGGCCGGGTACGCCTGGGCACCTCGACCGGCGTGGTGGTCGACCTTCTGCCGCAGGTGCTGGAAGCGCTGGGCGAGCGGCATGCGGGCATCGACGTGGAAGTCAGCATCCTCGGCTCCGCCGAGACCATGTCGCGGCTTGCCGCGGGGACGCTGGACGTCGGCCTGGTGGCGATCCCGCAGCCGCCGCTGCGCGACCTCGTCGTCACGCGCTGGCGCAGCCAGCCGATGCGGGCCTTCGTGCCGGGCAAGTGGAAGGCGCCCAAGCGGGTCACGCCGGCGTGGCTCGCGCGGCAGCCGCTGATCTTCAACGATGCGAGCACGCACATGTACCGGCTCACCATGGAATGGTTTGCCGCGGCCGGCGAGGCGCCGCGTGCGCGCATCGAGCTCAACTACGACGCGGCGATGCGCAGCCTTGTCGCCGCCGGCTACGGCGCGGCCGTGCTGCCGTTGAACCAGATCACGGATGTCGCGCTGCACGGGCGGATGCAGGCCATCCCGCTGAGCCCGCCGCTCACGCGCCACCTCGGCATCGCACACCGGCCGCGCGGCCAGATGGACGGCGCCACCGACACCGTGCTGCGGATCCTGGCGCAGTTCCGCCAGGCCTGAAGGCTCAGAAGGCGCGGCCGATGACGGCCAGCGCGAAGACGAGCACGCCCAGCGCGAGGTTGAGCGTGACCAGCTTGCGGATGGTGCCGAGGTTCGCGGCGGCCACCGGCCATTCGCGCGCGGCGACCGCGCGCCGAAGGCGCGGGTAGGGCGCGAAGCGCAGGTGCAGGAACAGCGCCGTCATCACGAGGCCGAGCGTCATCATCGCGTGCACGCTCCAATGCACGCGCGCGAAGCCGCCCGCCACCCACACCATCAGCAGCCCGCTCGCGAGCAGGACGACGATGGCGACGGATACGCCGATGAAGAAGCGCGACAGCGCATCCGCCATGAAGGGCAGGCGCAGCGGCGGCTCCAGCGTCGCGACGGCGGCCGGGCGCGTGGCGAAGTGCATCGTCGCCATGCCGCCGACCCAGAAGGCGGCGGCAAGCAGGTGCAGGAAGAGAAGGATCGGGAGAAGGATGGGCATGGCCGAGCGTAGTCCAGAACAGTCCCGCGCGCCGCCGCCCGCTTCAGCGCGGCTTCTGGTAGCCGCCTTCGATCCAGGCTTCGGCGCTGGCGGCGCCGAGCTTGAAGTCCGGCCGCACGCGCGCCTCGCCCACGGTGTTGCCGAGTTCGTCGAGCGCCGAGAGCAGGCCGTGCGGATTGTCCTCGTCCGGCACGATCCGCAGCGAGACGCGGATGCGCTCCGAGCCCACGCCGACGCTCACGCTCTTGTTGAGCCGCGCATGCAGCTGCTGCTCGTGCCGGCGCAGCACTTCGGACGCGGTCTTCACCAGCGTATGGAAGGCCGGCGCGTCCAGCGGCTTCGGGTTCTTCTTGTCGCGGCCCATGGTCCACGGTCCGACGAGCGCCGGCTCCTGGTCGCCCTGGCGCGTCATGGAGACGGCCCAGCCGTCGTCTTCCTCGTTCTTGATGACGCGCGCGGTCCAGCGCTCGTCGCGCCAGAGAGTGGCTTCCTGGATGAGGTCGATGGGTTCTGTCATTTGAAAAATCTCTTCAGAAAATCGAAAGGCCGGTACGCGTGACGAACATCTCCAGCGCCTTCATGCCGAGCAGCGAATTGCCGGTGGCGTCCAGCGCGGGAGACCATACGCAGAGGGTCAGCTTGTCGGGCACCACCGCCACGATGCCGCCGCCCACGCCGCTCTTGCAGGGCAGGCCGATGGAAAAGGCCACGTCGCCCGCGGCGTCGTAGGTTCCGCAGGTCAGCATCAGCGCGTTGATGCGGCGCGCGTGGCGCTCGGTGGCGACCTCCGGTTCGCCGTCGCGCGGATGCGCGCCGTCGCGGCACAGGAAGCCCGCGGCGCGCGCGAGCTGGATGCAGTTCATGCGCAGCGCGCACTGGTGGAAGTACACGTCCAGCACCGCCTCCACGGCGTTGTCGAGCTTGCCGAAGCTCTTCATGAAGTTGGCCAGCGCGTAGTTGCGGTAGCCTGTCGCCGCCTCGGATGCCGCGACCTCGGCGTCGAAGGCGATCGTTTCGCCGCAGAGACTCGCCATGAGCTGGAGGATGTCGGCCTTCGCGTCGCCCTCGCTCAGCAGCCGGTCGGCCACCGCGATGGCGCCCGCATTGATGAAGGGGTTGCGCGGCTTGCCCTGCTCGTTCTCCAGCTGCACCAGGGAGTTGAACGGGTTGCCCGACGGCTCGCGGCCGATACGCTCCCACAGCGTGTCGCCCATGCGCCGCATCGCGAGCGTGAGCGTGAAGAGCTTGGAGATGCTCTGGATCGAGAAGGGCGTTGCCGCATCGCCCGCGCTGGCCTCCTGCCCCTGGCAGGTCCGCAGCGCGATGCCGAACCGTGGCGCCGGCACGCGCGCGAGCGCCGGGATGTAGCTGGCGACGGTGCCGCCGGCCCCCAGCATCGGCCGGATGGCGGCATCGATCTCGTCGAGCACGGGCTGGAAGTTCATTCCTTGGGGCCTCCGCGCCTGTTGACCAGCACGATCCCGAGCGCCACGCCAGCCAGCGCCAGCACCAGCTGCAAGGTGAGCGGCTCGGACAGCAGCGCGACCCCGAAGACCAGCGCGAACAGCGGCGTGAGGAAGGTGAAGGATGAAATGCGCGTGGCCGGATAGTGCCGCAGCATCCACATCCACGCCAGGTAGCTCGCGAAGGCGCCGATGACGGTCTGCAGCGCGATCGAGAGCCATGCGTAGTTCGAATATGAGAAACCCCAGCGTTCGCCCAGCAGCAGCGACAGCAGCGGCGAGACGGCGGCGGTGACGGCGATTTGATAGAAGAGCGTCTTCTCCGCCCTCGCCGTCGCGAGCCGCGTGGTGCGGATCGCCAATGTCGTCAGGCCCCACAGCAGACCGGCAAGCAGCGCGAGCGCGTCGCCGTGCAACTGCCCCGAGGTGCTGTGGCCGAAGCTCTCGCTGAACGCCAGCACCACGCCCGCGAAGGCGATCGCGAGGCCGACCCACTGCACGCCCTGCAACCGCTCGGCCGGCACGAAGCGCGGCAGCAGCAGGGCAACGACGAAGGGCGAGGTATAGAGGAAGACGGTGAGGCGCGAGGCCGTCGTGTGCTGCAAGCCGATGTAGATGCAGACGAATTCGCCCGCGAACAGCGCGCCCGCCAGCAGCCCGCCGGGCAGCGTGCCGTCGCGCTGGAAGAGCGGCACGCGCCGCCACGCGCACCACAGCCACAGCAGCACCACGGCGCCGACCATCCGGATTGTGGCCTGCCACAGCGGCGGCACCTCGGTGACGGTGGTCTTGATGAGGATTTGCTGCAGTCCCCAGAATGCGCAGCAGGCGATGAGGAGCGTGGTGGCGCGGGGGTCGAGGTGGTCCTTGCGTTCGATCATTCGTTTCTTGTTGTCGATGTCTTCGTCGTTGTTCATTGCCGCGCGGCTTCAGGGCGGCGCGACAGGATAGGGCGGCTTGCCGCGCGTGCCGACCATGAGGTCGGTGACCACGGTCTCCACGTCCGGCACGGCGCGTGCCGCGCGTTCGAGCCTCCTTGCCGCGTCGCGGCTCGGTACGCAGCCTTGCAGGTAGACCCAGCGCCGCTGCACCGTCACCCATACGCTGGTGCGCCGCACGCCCGGCACGCCTGCCAGGGCCTTGCGGACCACGGGCGCGATGGCCTTGTCGTAGCGGTAGGCATTGCTGTCCTTGCAGCGGCCCGCGAGCCAGCAGCTGGTGCCGCGCTCCAGGCGGCCATGCATCTGCGAACGTACTTCCTGCGCGGTGTAGAGCGGGCCGAGCGGCGCGGGGCACCGAGGCAGGCCCGAGGCCATCTGGAAGAAAGGGTCGTCGAAGAAGTTGGTCCGCTCGCCGTCCGGTGCGCCATGTGCCGAGGGGAGGGCCGCCATGCCGGCGAGCACGAGCGCCGCCACGGGCGGGGTGCGCAGGCGTTGGCGGCGGGAACTCATCCACCGATCGTAGCCGCCCGCGGACGCCTAGTGAGCGAAGCTGTCGAGGCTCAGCGTCTGCGCGTTCACCTCGAAGCGCTTGCCGATGGTCGTCAGTGCGCTCTCGAGGAACTGCAGGAACATGCCCATCGCCACCGCCGTCGTCTGGCCGGTGCGCTGGTAGAGGCAGCTGAAGGAGCGCGCGCCAGCGTCGGCCAGTCCGGTCCACACCAGCTTGCCTGCGGCCACGTCCTCGGCCACGTTCTCCGGAATCATGAAGCCGATGCCGGTGCCGCCCGCGACCAGCCGCCGCACCATCGCCACCGAGCTGGTCTCGACCAGCGGCCGTGCCTTGCGGTGCTCGCGGTGGTCGATCTGGTCGACCATCGCGCGCAGCTCCGTATCCGGCGTCATGAGGATGAGCGGGTGGTCCAGGCAGTCGCGCAGGCGCGGCAGCTTGCCCAGGCGCGCAAGCGGATGCCCCGGCGGTGTCACCAGTCCGAGCTGCTGCGGGAAAGCACGGATCTCTTCCACGCCTGGCGGCACCCTGCGACGCAGGCAGAAGCCGATGTCCGCCTCGCCGTTGGCCACCCATTTCAGGATGTTCTCGCCGCTGCCGGAGCGCACGCTGTAGGTCACGCCGGGGTGGCTCTTCATCGCGGTCTCGATGACCTCGGGCACCAATTGCTCAGCGGAGGAATGCGAGACCGCCAGGCTGATATGCCCGCGCCGCAGCGAGCGCAGGTCTTCCACCTGCGCCAGCGCGTTGTCGAAGTCGCGTTGCCCGCGCCGGATGGCGGCCACCATGATCTCGCCGGCGGTCGTGAGCTGCATGCCGCGCGGCAGGCGGTCGAAGAGCAGGGTGCCGACCTGTTCTTCCAGGTTGAGCACCTGCTGATGCACGGCGGCGGCCGTGAGGTGCAGGGATTCGGCCGCCTTGCGGATCGAGCCGCGCCGCGCCACCTCGTCGAAACAGCGGAATGACTGGGAAATCGCGCGCATGGCGGCGGAGTGTACGGATAAATCGTACATGGCGTTCAAAACAATCAGATTTTCCGGACGGTTGATTCGCCCTAGATTCCACCCTGATCCACCGAACGCACCTCCGGAGCCTGTCCTTGACCACCACCGTCGACCAAGTCACCCAGCGCCGCCGCGGCGTCGGCCTGATCGCTCATGATCCCGCCCTGTCCGCCGGCGGCTACACGCTGATCGCGCCGCAGACAGCCGGCGGCCACGTCTACCTCATCGACATCCGCGGCGAGGTGGTGCATCAGTGGAAGATGCCGCTGCGCGCGGGCCGCCACGCCGTCATCCTGCCCAACGGCAACATGGGCTACAACGGCAACCATGCACACTCGCCCGACCTTTACCCCGCCTGGTCGATGTGGCACGGCGGCGATTTTTCCGAAGTCACGCCCGGGGGCGAGGTCGTCTGGCACTACGAGGATCCGGCGCACCATCACGACGCCCGCTGGCTGGACAACGGCAACCTGCTTTACGCCGCCTGCGCGCCGCTGCCGCCCGGCTTCGCCGAACGCATTCCCGGCGGCACCGCGCACGGCGCGGACGAGACAACCTACGGGGACGTGGTCCGCGAGGTCAACCGTGCCGGCGAGGTCGTCTGGGAATGGAAGTGCTGGGAGCACCTCGCGCCGGAGGACTTCCCGATCCACCCCGGCTTCGGCCGCTACCACTGGCCGTTGATCAATGGCCTGGACCTGACGCCCGATGGCCTCGTGCTCATGAGCCTGCGCACCACCGCCGGCATCATCGGCGTGGACAAGGCCTCCGGCGGCGTGACGCTGCACATCCCGCCCAGCGTGGTGTCGCACCAGCATGCGCCGGTCGCGCTGCCGAACGGCAACATCCTGGCCTTCGACAACGGCAATTTCCGCGCCGGCAGCCACGTGGCCTTCTCGCGCGTGCTGGAGATCGACCCTGCGAACAACCAGGTGGTGTGGGCCTATGCCGACGAGATGGTGAATTCCTTCTATACGGCCTTCATGGGCAACGCGCAGCGCCTGCCCAATGGCAACACGCACATCACGGAGTCGGCCACCGGCCGGCTGTTCGAGGTCACGCCTGCCTGCGAGGTGGTCTGGGAATACATCATTCCCTGGTTCGCCGAGTACCCCGACGAGGCGGCCCGCAAGACCGGGCCCGGTCGCCTCAACAGTGTCTTCCAGACCTTCCGCTACAGCCGCGCCCAACTGCCCTGGCTCAAGGCATGAACCCTGCTCGTCATTCCTCGACACATCCACGCCCTCCCGGAACCGCCATGACCGCAATCCCGACCCTTCGCCGTACCGCCATCGCGGTGGCCTGCGCCGCCACCGCGTTCACCGCCATCCTGCCCGCCGCCGCGCAGGAGCCCAGGACCGTGCGCATCCTCAGCAATTGGTTCGCGCAGCCCGACCAGGCCGGCTATTGGCAGGCGCAGGAGGACAAGCTCGGCCTGGACGCAGGCATCAAGATCGCGGTGCTGCAGGGCGGCCCGAAGATCCAGACCATCCCGCAGGTCGCCTCCGGCCAGGCCGAGTTCGGCATCGGCAACGCCGACGACGTGCTGCTCGCCCGCCTGCGCGGCGCGCCGGTGCGCGCTGTGTTCGCGCCGCTGGACTACGTGCCCTACACGCTCGTCTACCACGCGGACCCGGCGGTGAAGGGCATCGCCGATCTCCAGGGACGCACCTTCGCCGTCAACATCGGCAACGCCTACTGGGAGTGGACGAAGAAGCAGTACAAGCTCGCGGGCACGCGCGAGATCCCGGTCACCGGCGATCTGAGCCTGTTCCGCAACGACCCGAAGATGGTGCAGCAGGGCTACTCGCTCTTCCTGCCGGCGCGCATGGCGGCCGCGGGCATTCCGGTGCAGCAGATCACGCTGGCCTCGCTGGGCTACCGGCCTTACAACGTGCTCTTCACCACCGACGAGATGATCCGGAAGAACCCGGCCCTGGTGAAGGCCACCATCGCCGCCGTGCAGAAGGGCTGGAGCAACTACGTGCGCAACCCCTCGGGCCTGAAGCCGATGCTGACCGAGATGAACAAGCAGATCTCCGGCGATGTCTACGACGCGGCGAACAAGGAGATGATCGAGAAGCTGCTTTCGCACGATCTCGGCAGGATCGGCTGCATGAGCGATGCGCGCTGGGCCGAGCTGGCGGGCCAGCTGCGCAGCGTGGCCTTCCTGCCGGCCGGCTTCGACGAAAAGCAGGGCTACGACCGCACGATGGTGCCGGGCTGCAATTCATGAGCGCCGGCGCCGCGATCGACCTGCGGGGCGTTTCCAAGCGCTTCGACAGCGGGCTGCAGGCGCTCGCGCAGATCGATTTCGCGCTGCGCGCCGGCGAGTTCGTCTCCATCGTCGGCCCATCGGGCTGCGGCAAGTCGACGCTGCTGCGCATCGTCGCGGGCCTGGTCGCGTCCAGCACCGGCGCCTGCCAGCGGCCCGCCGGTATCGCCACGGCCTTCGTCTTCCAGGAGGCGGCGCTGCTGCCCTGGCGCACGGTGGAGCGCAACGCGCAACTGCTGATGGAGTTGGAGGGCTTCCGGCCCGAGGACTACAAGCCCCGCGCCGCCGAGGCGCTCCAGCTCGTCGGCCTGGCGGGTTTCGAGAAGTCCTATCCGCACCAGCTCTCGGGCGGGATGCGCATGCGCCTGTCGCTGGCACGCGCGCTGGCCCTGCGGCCGGACCTGCTGCTGCTGGACGAGCCGCTCGCCGCGGTCGACGAACTCACGCGCGACGTGCTGCAGGAGGAGCTGTCGCTGCTGTGGAAGCAGGCTGGTTTCACCGGCATGCTGGTCACGCACAACGTGCACGAGGCGGTCTACCTCTCGGACCGCGTGATCGTGATGTCGCCGAGGCCGGGTCGCATCCTCGATGTGATCGAGGTGCCCTTCGCCTTTCCGCGTGCGCCGGAGCTGCGCGCCACCTCTGAATTCGCGCGGCTGACGGGCGAGGTCACGGCCGCGCTGCGGCGCAAGCAAATCGCCTGAGGGTTCCACCGTGTCCGATCCGACTCCCGTTGCCCAGCCGCGTCCCTCGCGCCTGGCTGTCTTCCTGCGCGACGCCTGGCCCGTGCTCGTCGTGGCGCTGCTCGCCATCGGCTCCTGGTGGCTGCTGACCGAGACCGTCTACAAGGGCAAGGGCTACCTGGTGCCCTCGCCGCAGGAGGTGGCCGCGGCCGTGGGCGAGAATGCCGGCGTGCTGCTGGTTGCCACGCTCACGACGCTGAAGGAGGCGAGCCTCGGCTACCTGCTCGCCATCGTGGGCGGCATCTCGCTGGCCGCGGTGCTGAGCCAGTCGAAGCTGCTGGAGCGCAGCATCTACCCCTACGCCGTGCTGTTGCAGACCGTGCCCGTGGTCGCGATCGCGCCGCTGATCGTGCTCTGGTTCGGCTACAACGACCTGTCGGTGGTGATCATCAGCCTGATCATGTCGCTCTTCCCCATCGTCAACAACACGCTGCTGGGGCTGCGCTCGACGTCGCGCAACCTCACGGAACTCTTCGCGCTGCACAACACCAGCCGCTTCGTCGCCTTTCGCAAGCTCAGGCTGCCGGGCGCGCTGCCGCACATCATCGCGGGGCTGCGCATCTCGGCGGGGCTCTCGGTCATCGGCGCGATCGTGGGCGAGTTCATCATCGGCTCGGGCAATGCGCAGGGCGGACTGGGCGTGCAGATTGTCTTCGCGCAAGGGCGCATGTACACCGCGCTGCTCTTCGCCGAGGTCATCGCGGCGACGCTGCTGGGCTTTCTCTTCTTCCTGCTGGTGAGCTGGATCGGCGGGATGCTGCTCAGGAACTGGCACGAGTCCGCGCTCGCGCAGTGAGCGCGCCGCCTCAGAGCGGGTGCTCGGTGTAGAAGCGTCCGCCGTGGAAGAGCAGCGGCGAGGCGCCCGCCCGGTGCGAGCAGCGTTCCACTTCGCCCACGAAGATCACGTGGTCGCCCTCGTCGTAGCGGCTGCGGTTGAAGCACTCGAAGCTCGCCGCGCAGCCTGCCAGCACGGGTGCGCCGCCCAGTCCTTCGGTGAAGGCCACGTCGGCCCAGCGGTCCACGTCCTTGGTCGCGAAACGCTCCGCCAGCTTCACCTGGTCGGCCGCGAGGATGTTGATGGCGTAATGCGAGCCGGTGCTGAGCGCCACCATCGACGCCGCGCCCCGCGCGAGGCTCCACAGCACCAGCGGCGGGTTGAGCGAGGCCGAGTTGAAGGAGTTGGCCGTGAGGCCGACCAGCTTCCCGTCGGCGGCACGTGTCGTGACGATGGTGACGCCGGTGGCGAACATGCCGAGCGCTTCGCGGAATTCGTCACTCGAGAAGGAGGGCGGCGGCGTCGGATCGGAAGCGGTCACTGAAGGCGGGGAAGAGGGGGCGTGAGGCTCCTATTCTGGCCGATTGTCTCCGGGCATGCCGGCCGGGCCTTGCGCCTTCCGGCCCTCGGGCAATGTTCGTGCGTCGACTGGTTCATTGCCGGCCATGCGGTAGGTCCGTTCGAACACCTCCGTCTGGATCAGGCGGAACGCATCGCCTTGCTTGACAATGACCGCGCCGTCCTCGTACCTCTGGGGCGTGCCCGCGGGGCCCGTGAAGGTCCCTCGGCCCTCCAGCCGGACCGCCAGGCAGATGTCCCGGTCATCGCGCTTGTACAGGCCGAAGTGATCCGCTCCAAGGTCTCCGACGGGGGTCATCTTTCCTGCGATGAACCCCCGGTCGGAGTTGTACCTGTCCGTCAGGCCGAGTTCTTTCGCCGTATCGAGAACCGCCTCGACCTGGGCGTGGGTCAATGCCGCCGGCGTGCCGGCCAGCGCCGTGATTCTTGCCGTCAGTGCTGCCGCCTGCTCCGCGGTCGCCTCGTTGAAGATGATGACGCCGGTACCGTCGCCCGGGACGGCCTGGATGGTCTGATCCTTCCAGTTGCGGAAAACGACGCCGCTGGTGCCGACGGGGTTGCCCTGCCAGTCGGATATCGGCTGGCCTTCGATCGATCCGCCGTCCTTGTCCCGTTGACCGCCCGGATAGACCAGCGGCACGCCGTCCGGGAGCCGTGGAATCGGGAGGATGAATTTCTGTGCGGCGGAGATCACCTTGACCGCCCGGGACATGTCGAGATCCTTTGGATGCAGGGCGGCCGTCCTTGCCCTGCTCGGCAAGCCAGAGAGTCCGCCAGCCTCGGCGCTTGCTGGCGATGCCAGGGGCGCGCCCTTGGCATTGCTCGCCGCGATGGCTGCGTCGACCGCCGGCTGGCGATGGGTTGCAAAGTTCGTGATTCCGTTGATCCGCATTCAGGTTTCCTGTCCGAGAACGGGCAGGTTAAGGCGATCCATTCTTTGGCACGGGCGCTCGCCCGGAAGCCTTCCACCCGGATGCGAAGCAACTCGCCTAGCCGAAGAACCAATAGCCCACGCCGATCGCCGCGAGCACCCCGGCGAGCTCGGCCAGCAGGGCGCAGCCCACCGCATGCCGCGCACGCTGGATGCCGACCGCGCCGAAGTAGACCGCGAGCACATAGAAGGTGGTCTCCGTGCTGCCCTGGATGGTGGCAGCGACCAGGGCCGGGAAGCTGTCCACGCCCTGGCTCTTCATGGTCTCGATGAGCATCGCTCGCGCCGCACTGCCCGAGAAAGGCTTGACCAGCGCGGTGGGCAGCGCATCGACGAAGCGCGTGTCCCAGCCTGTCAGCCCGACCAGCCACCGGATGCCGCCCAACGCCATGTCGAGCGCGCCCGACGCTCGCAGCACGCCGACGGCGCACAGCATCGCGACCAGGTAGGGCAGCAGGTTCTTCGCGACGTCGAAACCTTCCTTCGCGCCTTCGACGAAGCATTCATACACCTTCACGCGGCGGATGGCCCCGGCCAGCAGGAAGGCGACGATCAGGCCGAAGAGCGTGAGGTTGCCGAGCAGCGATGAGAGCGAGGCCAGCGCGGCGGCGGAGAGCGTGGCCAGCAGCGCCATGAAGCCGCCAAGCATCAGGGCAGCCGGCAGGAGATAGGCGAGCACGACCGGATCCCACAGTTTCAGCCGTTGCACGAAGGCCACCGACAGCAGGCCCACCAGCGTCGACGCGCTGGTGGCGAGCAGGATCGGCAGGAAGACCAGCGTCGGGTCGGCCGCGCCCTGCTGAGCCCGGTACATGAAGATCGTGACCGGCAGCAGCGTCAGCGAGGAGGCGTTGAGCACCAGGAAGAGGATCTGCGCGTTGCTCGCCGTCGTGGCGCTGGGGTTCAGCGTCTGAAGCTCGCGCATCGCCTTGAGGCCGATCGGCGTCGCCGCGTTGTCCAGGCCCAGCGCGTTGGCCGCGAAGTTGAGCGTGATGAGGCCGAGCGCCGGATGCCCGGCCGGCACCTCTGGCATCAGCCGGCGGAAGAGCGGCCCGAACAGCCGCGCCAGCCGGTCGACGATGCCGGCCGCCTCCGCGATGCGCAGGAAGCCCAGCCACAGCGTGAGCGTGCCGAAGAGCAGCACCATCACCTCGACCGAGAGCCGGGCCATCGCGAACAGGCTCTCGACCAGCGCGGCGAAGACGCCCGCGTCCCCGCCCACGAGCCAGCGCCCGAGCGCCGCCGCCGCCGCCACGAGGAAGAAACCAAGCCACAAGCCGTTGAGCACGCGAATCCCTTGCTGCCGATGCGCGCCGATCATAGGGTGCTCACAAAGGCGTGCGGCGGAGGTAAATTCCGGCGCATGCGTCTCTTGGCGAAATCGCATGCCTGGCTGGCACTGTGCGCCGCGTTGCTGCTCGGCGGCTGCGCGGCCTTGCCGCCGCTCGTGCCGGCTGCGCCATCGGAGGCCATCACCGACGTCGCGCAGACCCGCCTCGCGCGCGTCGCGGCGGCGGCGACCCCACCCCATGACCCGGGCCTCTCCGGCTTCCGCCTGCTGCCGGAGGCACCTTTCGCCTTCGACGCTCGCATCGCCTTGGTCCGCCACGCCGAGAAATCGCTCGACGTGCAGTACTACCTCATCCAGGCCGACGAAGTGGGCCTGCTCTTCCTGCGCGAGTTGCGCGACGCGGCCGCGCGCGGCGTGCGCGTGCGCCTGCTGGTGGACGACCTGTACAGCGCCGGCGAGGACGAGCTGTTCAGCGCCCTGGCCGCGCACCCGAACGTCGAGGTGCGCCTCTTCAACCCGCTGCCCTCGCGCGCCGCCTCGCTTGCCGCGCGCATGCTGTTCTCGCTGCACGAGTTCCGGCGCATCAACCACCGCATGCACAACAAGCTGGTCGTCGCCGACAGCAGCTTCGCGGTCTCGGGCGGCCGCAACATCGCCAATGAGTACTTCATGCGCGGCAGCGACGCCAACTTCATCGACATGGACCTGCTCTCCGCCGGCCCGATCGTGCGCGAGATGTCCGCGGCCTTCGACCGCTACTGGAACAGCGCGCAGGTGCGGCCCGTCGCCAATGTCGTCGGGGCCGCGATGACGCCGGCCGAGGCTCGCCGCCGCTTCGAGGAGCTGGCGGCCAGCGCCCGGCCCGACGTGGCCCTGCGGCCGGCCGATGTGCTGGACCGCCGCGCCGTCGGCGAGGAAATCGAGGCCGGCGTCATGGAACTGCGCTGGGCCGAGGCACGCCTGTTCTTTGACGATCCCGCCAAGCTGATGCGCGCGAGTCCTGAGGAAGCCTATCGCGGCAGCGTGAGCGAAGGGGCACACAACACGCTCAACTCGGGTCGGCATGGCGTGATGATCGTGTCGCCCTATTTCATTCCCGGCGCGCGCGGCATGGCGATGATGAAGGCGGCGCGGGCGAGGGGCGGCAACATCGTCGTGATCACCAACTCCCTGGGTGCGACGGACGAGCCGCTGGTCTACGCCAACTACGCGCGCTACCGCGCCGAGATGCTGAAGATCGGCGTGACCATTCGCGAGATCGCGCCATCCAGCGGACGCTCCGGCTACTTCGGGGACTTTGGCCGATCCATCAGCCGCCTGCACGCGAAGCTGGCGGTGGTCGACGACCAGCGCCTGTTCATCGGCTCGATGAACCTCGATTTCCGCTCCGCCTCCGTGAATACGGAGATGGGCGTGGCCATCGAGAGTCCGGCGCTCGTGGCCGACTACATGCGGCTCATCACCTGGGGCCATCCCAACCTGGCCTACCGCCTGCGGCTGGCGCCCGATGGCGAGCGCGTGCAATGGCTCGAATACGACGACGCCGGCGGGGACGTCGTGCATGAGGACGAGCCCGGTGGCTACTTCTGGCTGCGCTTCAAGAACTGGCTGTTGTCCCCACTGGTGGAGGAGCAGTTGCTCTAGCGGCTTTGGCGACAATCGCCGCCATGAATCTCGATCGCCGTGAACTGAACCGTGCCGCGCTGTGGCTTGCGTTGGGAGGCTGGAGCGCGCCAATGCTGGGCTGTGCCAGCGCCGCGCCGCGCTGGGTCTCGAACCCTTTCACGCTCGGCGTCGCGAGCGGGCAGCCGAGGCCGGACAGTGTCGTGCTCTGGACCCGGCTTGCACCGGCCGGGGAGAGCGAGGCGGAGCGCGCCGCGCGACCCGCCTGCACCGTGCGATACGAGATCCATGCCGACGAGGCGCTGCGCACCCGCGTGGCGCAGGGCGAGATCGTGACCGATGCCGCGCGGGCCTTCAGCGTGCACGTGCGGGCGCAGGGGCTGCAGCCGCAGCGCGACTACTGGTACCGCTTCGCGTGCGGCGACGCGCTGAGCCCCGTCGGCCGCACGCGTACCGCGCCCGCGCCCGACGCGCACGTGCGGCGCCTGCGCCTCGCGCTCGCCTCCTGCCAGCACTACGAGCAGGGCTACTACGCCGCGCACCGCGAGATTTCGACGCGCGAGCTGGACTTCGTGCTCTTCGTCGGCGACTACATCTATGAGGGCAGCAACCCTGCCTACGCCGTGCGCAGGCATGGCGCGCCCGTGCCGCACACGCTGGAGGCCTACCGCGAGCGCCATGCGCTCTACAAGCGCGATGCGGACCTGCAGGCCTGCCACGCCGCGCATCCATGGATCCTGACCTGGGACGACCATGAAGTCGTGAACGACTATGCCGACGATCAGGACCCGGCCCGCACCGATGCGGCGGTGTTCCTGCGACGGCGCGCGGCCGCCTACCGCGCGTACTTCGAACACATGCCCCTCAGCCTGCCGCCGCAGGGCGCGTCGATGCGCATCCACGACCAGTACGCGTGGGGCCGCCTCGCCGATCTCTGGACGCTGGATTGCCGCCAGTACCGCAGCCACCAGGCCTGCCCGGCGCCGGGCAAGGGCGGCGGCGGCGGCCGCATCGTGACGGACTGCGCCGAACTATCCGATCCGCGCCGGACCATGCTGGGCGAGGCACAGGAGCAATGGCTCGCCGAGGGCCTGGCGGGATCGCGGCGCCGGTGGAAGCTGCTGGGGCAATCGACCCAGCTCAGCTCCACCGCCTTCGACAATCCGCAGGGCCGCTCGACATGGACCGACGGCTGGGACGGCTATCCCGAGGCGAGGCGCCGCCTGTTGCAGGGCGGGGGCGACGCGGTCGCGCGCAACCTCGTGCTGCTCGGCGGAGACGTGCATCGCCATGTGGCCGCGAACCTGCGAATGGTGCCGAACGACCCGGCCTCGCCGGTCATCGCCAGTGAGTTCGTCGGCGGCTCGGTCACCTCGCGCGGCGCGGACCTGGCCTCGACGGACCGCATGCGGCGCGACAACCCCGACATCGCGCACGCGCGCGGCGATCAGCGTGGACATGCGCTGATCGAGGTGACCCCTGAGGCGATGCAGTGCGAGTTCCGCGCGACGCCTTTCCCGGCGGCCGCCGACGCGGTGTTCGAGACCCAGGCGCGCTTCGTGGTCGAGGCGGGGCGGGCCGGGGTGCGCGCGGCCTGAGCCGGCCTCAATCTTCGAAGCGCACGCCTTCGGCCCGCAGGCGCCGCAGCAGGCTGTCCATGTGCGCACGCGCGCTCTGCGGGTCACCCCGGCGCATCTGCTCGCTGCTGCGCTGGGCGACGGCGTGCGGGACGCCTTGCAGCGGCCGGCCCGAGGCCATCGCCTTGAGTTGCACTTCAGCCGCGCGCTCGAGGTAATAGAGGTCGTCCCAGGCCTCGGCGATGGTCGGCCCGGTGACCATCACGCCGTGGTTCTTGAGGAAGAGGACGTCCGCGTCGCCGAGGGCGGCGCCGATGCGGTCGCCTTCGGCCTCATCGAACGCGAGACCGTTGTAGTGCGCGTCGACCGCCGTGCGGCCGTAGAACTTGAGCGCGGTCTGGCCCGCCCAGGCGAGCGGCGGGCCCTCCAGCATGGCGAGGGCCGTCGCGTTCGGCATGTGCGTGTGCAGCGCGACGCGCACGCGCGGCTTTGCGCGGTGCAGGCGTGCGTGGATGAAGAAGGCGGTTGCCTCGGGTTGTCCGTCGCCTGCGAGAACATGGCCTTCGAAGTCGCAGACCAGCAACCGCTCGGCCGTGATCTCGCTGAAGGCGAAGCCGAACGGGTTCACGAAGAACAGGTCGTCGTGTCCCGGCACCATGGCGGAGAAGTGATTGCAGATGCCTTCATCGAAGCCGAGACTGGCGGCCGCCTGGAAGCATGCGGCAAGTTCGGTCCGTGCCTGGTTCGCGGCGTCGGTGTCGAGTCGAGGATGCACTGCCCGACCGCCAGCGGGATTGGCGGAAAGAAGGTGAGCCATGCGGAAGCTCCTCTACCAACCCAAGGAGGCGAACAGCGCCGGCACGCGGTCCAGCGTCGGCAGGATCGCGTCGGGCTTGTAGTCGGGCAGGAGCGTCCGGCCGGTGCCGCGGTCGATCCACACGCAGCGAAAGCCGATGTCGCGCGCTACGGCGTGGTCCAGGTGCGGGCTCGCGCAGATGTGGACGACTTCGTCCTTCGTGACGCCCAGGATCGCGTGCGCATGGTCGAACAGTCGCCTGTCGGGTTTGTACGCGCCCGCCTGCTGGGCCGTGACGACACGGTCGATCGTCCCGCCGAGCTGGGAAACGTTGCGCGCGATGATGTCGTCGTCCGTGTTGGAGACGATGCAGAGCTTGAAGCCAGATTTCTTCAGCCGCGTCAGCGCGTCGACGACCTCGGGGAAGGGCGGCATCGCTCCGATGCTGTCGGTAAGGACGCGGGCGTCCTCCGGCGCGCTCGGCAGGCCCAGCTCCAGCAGCGCGTGGCGCAGGCCTTCGCCCGCGACCTCGCGGAATGAGCGGTGCGGTGGTTCTTGCTCCAGCGCGTGTTCGTGTCGGTCGTAGACGCCGATCAGCCTTTCAGGGTCGAGGTCGCCCTGGCCCTTGGAGCGGAGGATCCGCCGGACGGCGGATTGGAGACCCTCGTCCCATTGGATGAGCGTTCCGTAGCAATCGAAGGTGAGCCAGCGGGGCCGGGGGGTGTTGTCGAGCGGCATGTCGGCGTTCTGAAGGTGGCGATGAGGCCACTATGCGTTTCATGCTTGATATTTGGAAATTAAATTTATAGTCGAGCGTCAGTTGAACAATGAATGAGAAGCCATGCTTGACCTCGAACTCCTGAAAACGCTCGTCTGCGTCGTTGACGAAAGCAGCTTCACGCGCGCTGCGGAGCGGGTCCACCGCACGCAGTCGACGGTCAGCCAGCAGATCCTCAAGCTGGAGGGGCAGGTGGGCCGTACGCTGCTGCTGCGGGACCGGACCGGCAAGCACGTCAGTGCGACGGAGCACGGCGAAGTGCTCGCCACCTACGCCCGCAGGCTTCTGTCCATCGCGCAGGAGGCGGAGGACGTGCTGGCCAGCCCGGTCACGCTCGCGCCGGTGCGCATCGGCGTGCCGGAGGATTTCGACGCCCGCCGCATGTCGGCGATGCTCTCGGGCTTCATGGCCGTCCAGCCCGGCGTCCGGCTGGAGACGGTGAGTGGAATGAGCACCGACCTGCGTCGCAAGCTGGACGCCGCGGAGATCGACGTCGCGCTGGTCAAGCGCGAGCCGGGCAGCGGCGATTGCATCGCGTCGTGGCCCGAAACGCTCGCCTGGGTGGCGGGGCATGGTGCACAACTCGAAGGCGAGTTCGTGCCGCTCGCGGTGTTCCCGCAGGGCTGCGTCTACCGCCAGCGCGCCATGCGCACGCTCGACCGGGCCGGCAGACCGTGGCGCGTGAGCTTCGGCAGCCACAGCCTGACCGGGATCCAGGCTGCCGTCTCATCGGGGCTCGGCGTCTCGGTGCTGCCTACCACGGCCGTCCTGCCGGAACACCGCCTGCTCGGTGAGGAGGAGGGCTTCCCCGCAGTGCCGCCAACCGAGCTGGCGCTGATCGCGCCGCCGTTGCCGCTCAACGCCGCCCAGCGGGCCCTGGCGGATTACCTCGTCGAGGCGATCGGCACCTCGATCAGCAGTTCGGGCCTGAAGCCCTCCTGCTCGCCCTTGCCGACGTAGCCCAGCGGATTCGCGACCACGCGGCATCCGTCCTTCACATAGTCGAAGGCGCAGTGCAGGTGGCCGTGGAGCCAGAGGTCCGCGGAAGGCAGCAACTCGTCGAGCGAATTGCAGAACCCCGCCGTCCCGGGCCGCAGGCCGTAGCGCGGATCAGCGCTTGCCAGCGTCGGCGCGAAATGCGTGACAGCCACCGTCGGCCCGTCGAAATTTTCCGCGAGAGCCTGTCGCAACCAGGCTTGGCACGTCAGTGAGTGCTCTCTCAATGCCTCGGCGAGGAAGCGTTCGCCCCCGCGTGTGGTCGCCGCCTTCTCCAGATAGAAGTTGGCAGCTCGCATCGCCTTGCCTTGCTTCGTGAGGGCTTCCGTCATGCTGTCTTCCGGCGTGACCAGCGCATCGAAATCGGCCCAAAGCGTCGTTCCGACGAAGCGCACGCCGTCAATCACCAGCGTCTCGCGCTCCAGCCATTCGATGTCGAGCGTGTCGCAGGTCTCACGCAGGCGCGCGTGCGTATCGTCGAAGTCGGCGTTGTCGTATTCATGGTTGCCTGGTACGTACAGCACCCGCGTCGGCCAGCCGTGGCGTGGCGAAAAGCGGGTGAGGGCGAAATCCGGGTCGTCGATGCGCGAACCCTCCTGATAGGAACCGATGTCCCCGGCCAGGACGAGCAGGTCCGCGCCGGGCACCGGCTGGATCTGCAGGCGGGGGTGCACCTCGATATGGAGATCCGACAGCAGCTGAAGCTTCATGGGAATGCAGTCTAGGACAGTGCGTTATGCGTATCGCGCATGAGATTGGACTGGAAATACTGGGGAAAACCCTTAATCTTGTGTCATCAACACCAGCGCGGGTTCCGGCCGCGCAAACATCATGTACAGCCTGTTCGCCCAGTTTCTCCAACTTCTCCGCCCTTCGGTGGATGTCGCCCCCGCCAGCCCTGCCGCCTTGTTGATGGAAAGCGCCGGCTCGCGCGCCGGTCACGATGCCCATCAAGCCCAGGAACTTCGCGTTGCCGCCAGCGCCTGGCTGAGCGTCGTCCGCTGAGGCGGATGCGCCCAGACCTCCACGCCTAGCCCGCTGGTCTCTGGTCGCGCGCATTGGCGAAGGCGGCCGTCGCGGAGCGCAGCAGTGCCTGCCGCAGCCATTCATGCGCGTGCCGATGCTGCGCACGGCGATGCCAGACGGCGTCCACGTGCACCAGCGGCTGGTCGAAGGGCAGGTCGCGCTGAACCAGTTGCCCGCCGAAGCCCGTCACGCTGATGAAGTGGCGCGGCAGCACGGTCAGCAGGTTCGAGCTGGCGACCACCCGGCCGGCGGTGAAGAACTGGTTCACCGTGGCCAGGATGCGCCGCTCACGCCCCATGGCCCCCAGCGTCTGGTCGATGAAGCCGTAAGGCCGGCCGGAGAAACTCACGAGCAGGTGGCGCGCGGCGCAGAAGTCATCCAGCGTCAGCGGCGCGTCCGCCAGCGGATGCCCGCGCCGCATCACGCACACGTACTGGCCGACATACAGCCGCTGCGTCTCGAAGGGCACTCCGCTGCCCGACTGGCCCAGCGCGGCGAGGCTCGCGATCAGCGCCGGGAAATAGCCGATCGCCATGTCGACCTCCTCGTTCTCCAGCATGCGGCGAGGGTCGCGCGTCGTCAGCGGCAGGACGCGAAGCGAGACGGCGGGCGCCTCCTCCTCAAGGATGCGAACCAGGCCGGGAATGAGTTCTGCGGCCGTCGAATCCGCCATGGCCAGCAAGAAGGTGGTGTCGGCGACCCCCGCATCGAACTCGCCGGGCGCCAGGGCGTGTTGCAGTTGCCGCAGGGCGTCCCGGACAGTCGGCCACAGGGCCAGGCCGCGCGGCGTGGGCTCCACCCCGGCACCGGAGCGCCGCACCAGCTCGTCGCCCACGATTTCCCGCAGGCGGCGCAGCGCGTTGCTCACAGCCGGCTGCGTGATCGAGAGATTCCGGGCCGCACGTGTCAGGTTGCGCTCCGCCATCACCTCGTCGAAGACGCGGAGCAGGTTGAGATCCAGCGTGCGAAAGTTGACATCCATCAGCGGCATGAATGATAAACATCAAAAAGATAAAGTGGCAAAGTACTAGGGTAACCCCTAATATCACGGCATCGGCTTCCGTCAATCGTTCTTAGGAGGAACGCACCATGACCAGTTTTGTCCACGTTGACCAACCCCAATCGCACCCCGGCGTCGTCCGCGCCGAGGCTTTCATCGAGCGCGTTCGCGCTACCCGCAAGAGCCTGGATGGTGCGCGCGGTCTGGCTGCACTGCTGCTGGCCGCCATCGTCTCCTCGCTGCTGGTGGTCGCCGACAAGCTGATGGCGACCTGGAGCGACGAAGGCGGCCTGCTGGTGGCCTGGGTCGTGCTCTGGGCGGTAGCCTTCCTCTCGCTGGCGCTGTTCGCCGGCAGCGCGCGCAGCTTCGCCGCCCGCGCCGTGACCGCCTTCCGCGCTCATTCCCGCCGCCGCGCCGCGGAGCGCGCCGACGAGGAATTCATGGCGTACGCCAAGTTCGACCAGCGCATCCTGCGCGACCTGCAAGCGATCTCGACGCGCCAGGAAGCCACCGACGAAGCAGTCGCCGCCGTCGTGGCCCAGCCGCAGCGCTCGATCGAGATCGTCGCCAAGCGCTCGGCTGACGTCCGCGTCCCGACGCTCTACGAAGCGATGCGCCGCGTGAATCTCGGCAAGTACTATTGATCGGCCCTCGCGATTCCATACAGCCGATCCCACGAAAAAGCCGCCCTCGGGCGGCTTTTTCTTTGGCGCGGCCGATGTGTCAGGCGGCCAGGCGTTGCTCGATGGCTGCCTTGGTTTCCGGCAACTCCTTCGGCAAGTGGTGCGCCAGCTGCTGGAACAGCTCCGCATGCAGCTTCAGTTCGGCTTGCCAGGCGGCCTTGTCGATGCTGGTGACGGTGTCGAACTGCGCCGCGCTGAAATCCAGCCCGGTCCAGTTCAGGTCTTCATAGCGCGGGCTGACGCCGAAAACGTGCTCCGTGCCTTCGGCCTTCTGCTCGATACGGTCGATCATCCACTTCAGCACGCGCATGTTCTCGCCGTAGCCGGGCCACACGAACTTGCCGTCCGCGCCTTTTCGGAACCAGTTGGTCGTATAGATCTTCGGCAGGCGCGCGCCGGACTTCGCGAGCTTCTTGCCCAGGTCCAGCCAGTGCTGGAAGTAGTCGCTCATGTTGTAGCCGGCGAAGGGCAGCATCGCGAAGGGGTCGCGGCGCACCACGCCCTGCTGGCCGGCGGCGGCGGCGGTGGTCTCGGAGCCCATGGTCGCGGCCATGTACACGCCTTCGACCCAGTTGCGCGCCTCGGTGACCAGCGGCACGGTGGTCGAGCGGCGGCCGCCGAAGATGAAGGCGTCGATCGCCACGCCCTTCGGGTCGTCCCAGGCGTCGTCCAGCGCAGGGTTGTTGGTGGCGGCCACCGTGAAGCGCGCGTTCGGGTGCGCGGCCTTGGCGCCGGTTTCCTTGGCGATGGCGGGCGTCCAGTCCTTGCCCTGCCAGTCGATGGCGTGGGCGGGGGCTTCGCTCATGCCTTCCCACCAGACATCGCCGTCATCGGTCAGCGCCACGTTCGTGAAGATCACGTCGCGGTCCAGGCTGGCCATGCAGTTCGGGTTGGTCTGCATGTTGGTGCCGGGCGCGACGCCGAAGTAGCCTGCCTCCGGATTGATGGCGTGCAGCTTGCCGTCCGCGCCGGGCTTGATCCAGGCGATGTCGTCGCCGATGGTCGTGACCTTCCAGCCCTCGAAGCCGGCTGGCGGGATCAGCATCGCGAAATTGGTCTTGCCGCAGGCGCTCGGGAAGGCGGCCGCCACATGGTATTTCTTGCCCTGCGGGTTGGTCACGCCGAGGATGAGCATGTGCTCGGCCAGCCAGCCCTCGTCGCGGCCCATGTTCGAGGCGATGCGCAGCGCGAAGCACTTCTTGCCCAGCAGCGCGTTGCCGCCGTAGCCCGAGCCATAGCTCCAGATCTCGCGCGTCTCGGGGTAGTGGACGATGTACTTCGTCTCGTTGCAGGGCCAGGCCACGTCCTTCTGACCCGGCTCGAGCGGGGCGCCGACCGTGTGGACGCAAGGCACGAACTCGCCGTCGGCGCCCAGCACGTCATACACCGCCTTGCCCATGCGGGTCATGATCTTCATGTTGACCGCCACGTAGGGGCTGTCGGAGAGCTCGATGCCGATGTGCGCGATGGGCGAGCCCAGCGGCCCCATGCTGAAGGGCACGACGTACATCGTGCGGCCCTTCATGCAGCCGTCGAAGAGGGGCTGCAGCGTGGCGCGCATCTCCGCAGGCGCCATCCAGTTGTTGGTCGGGCCGGCGTCTTCCTTGTTCGCGGAGCAGATGAAGGTGCGGTCCTCCACGCGGGCGACGTCGCTCGGGTCGGAACTGGCCAGGAAAGAACCGGGGCGCTTGGCCGGATTGAGCTTCTTCAAGGTGCCGGCATCCACCATCTGCTGGCAGAAGCGGTCGTACTCTTCCTTGCTGCCGTCGCACCAGTGGACGGCCTCCGGCTTGCACAGCGCGGCCATGTCGGCCACCCAGGCGATCAATTTCGCGTTCTTGACGTAAGAGGGCGCCTGGACGGCGAGGCCCTTCAAGGGTGCGTTCATCAATGTCTCCTAAGTTGAAAAATCGTCTTTCCGAACGGGACTCGGCGCCTGGGGCAGGCGAGGTCCGTTGGAAAAAACGTTTCCCGTCTCGGGGATATCGATGCTGCCCTCGGCCGGAAGCAGGCTGCGAGGACGGCCGCCGGACGAAGTGGCGCGAATGGTCGCGCCAGCCGTCGCGGCGAGATCAGGCCATGTACACGGCGATGGATGCCAGCAACAGCATCAGCACCCCGCCGACCAGCGGCAGCACCAGGGGAATGAGGGGGACGATCGACTCGACCGCGTCTTTCTCGACAAGCGCGTCATGGCCGGGTTCGACGGGGGTGGGGTGGGACATTGGCGTTCCTTGGGTTCTCAAAACTGAGGCCATTTTACCGACGCCTGCGCGGACGCCGGTGTAGGAGGTTGCCCGCCCCCCTGGACGCGGTCCTCAGCGCTGCTCGATGGCCTCGAATCCCGCCGCATGCAGGGCATCCAGCACGGCCCCGAGATGGGGGCGGCCCCGCGTCTGCAACACCAGTTCGACATCGACGTTCTGCGCCGCGAGCATGGTGAATGCGCGCTGGTGGTGTACCTCGTCGATGTTTGCGCCCGCTTCGGCGACTGTCGCCGTGATTCGGGCGAGCGAGCCCGGCACGTCGCGCGCGCTCACTCGCACGCGCGCCAGCCGGCCGGCGCGCACCATTCCGCGCTCGATGATCGCGGCCAGCAGCAACGGGTCGATGTTGCCGCCCGAGAGGACCAGTCCGACGCGCTTGCCCTTGAAGCGCTCGGGATGCCGGATCAGCGCCGCCAGCCCCGCCGCGCCCGCGCCTTCGACCAGCGTCTTCTCGATTTCCAGCAGCATCAGCACGGCCTGCTCGATGTCGCCCTCGTCCACCAGCAGCAGGTCATCGACCTGCGCCGCGATGATTTCGCGCGTCAGCACGCCCGGCGTTCCCACCGCGATGCCTTCGGCGATCGTGCTGTTGCCTTGCGGGTGATGCGTGCCCTGCACGGCGTTCACCATGGCCGGGAAGCGGGTGGTCTGCACGCCGATGATCTCGATCTCCGGCTTGCGCGCGCGCGCCGCCACAGCCATGCCGGCGATGAGCCCGCCGCCGCCGACGGACACCACCAGCGTGTCCAGGTCGGGCACGGCGTCCAGCATCTCGAGCGCCACGGTGCCTTGCCCCGCGATGATCGCCTCGTCGTCATAGGGGTGGACGAACACCAATCCTTCCTGCGCCGCCAGCGCCAGTGCATGCGCTCGCGCCGCATCCAGCGTGTCGCCATGCAGGACGACCTCGGCGCCGAAACCGCGCGTGCGTTCGATCTTCACGCCCGGCGTGAAGCGCGGCATCACGATCAGTGCACGCAAACCCAGCCGCTGGGCATGGTAGGCGACGCCCTGGGCGTGGTTTCCAGCCGACATCGCGATCACGCCGCGCGTGCCCGCTTCCGACAGATCGACCAGCTTGTTGCACGCGCCGCGCTCCTTGAACGATGCCGTGAACTGCAGATTCTCGAATTTCAGGAAGACCTGCGCGCCGACGATCTCGGAAAGTGTGCGAGATTCCACGCAAGGCGTGTCCAGCAGCTGCCCGCTCAGGCGCGCGGCCGCGCGTTCGATGTCATGTATGCCAACCATGGCCGGGATTGTGGATGTATTTGCAACACCAGGGTTTTTACGGTTCCCAAGGCTTCCCCAACCCAAAACTCTGCGCTATGGTCGCTCCAGTTTCTGGTTCTCCTAGCTGGAGGTTGTCTGATGGTCAAGCGTTCCGGTGTCGATGTGGTGGCCGCTGCCGCGCGCGGGCACGCATTGCCGTCGCCCGGACTCAAGGAAGCGCCGGTGCTCGAACTCATGTGTTCGCACTTCGTGCTCACGCTCGCGGCCAAGCAGGGCCCGCGCTTCAACGTGCGTCGCGACCTCAACGGCCTGCTTTCGCTCACCGGCCGTCACCTCGTGTGGCCCTTGCCCGTGCTCCAGCGCCTGCGCGAATTCCTCGGCCGCCGCTGCGCCGGCAATGAAGTCTGGAAGGGCGTCGAGGAATTCGACGGTCGCACGCTGCTGGAGCGCCATGGCGTCTGGCGCGGCCCCTACGAGGAAGGCACGCTGTTCTTCTACCTTGACGAATACGCCAAGGACCAGCCAAAGGACCTGCTCGCGGTTCTGTCCGTCACCCGAGACTGGCTCACGCATGCGCTGCGCAAGCAGTCGACCCTGGTCGAGAAGAACATCGACGCGCTCGCCGGCCTGCTGCAGCTCAACAAGGCCGAGCGCGCCTTGCTGCTCTACGGAACCCTCGCGCGCTACCAGCGCGACCTGCGCTCGCTGCTCGTCGAGTTCAAGGTCAACAACGCACCCGAGGCCTATGCCGCCATCGCCGAAGTGGCGGGCGTCAACGCCAGCGAAGTCGGCGAGGCCCTGCGCGCCGGCTCGCGCCTGGAGCGCATCGGCCTGGTCGAGAACCTCATCTCCGAACACAACATCACCGATCTCGCCGACCTCATGAAGGTCAGCGAGAAACTCCCGCCGGTGCTGATGCGCGAATACCGCGACCACAACGAACTCATGGCCGTCTTCACGCGGCCCTCGGCCAAGAGCGCGTTGACAGTGCATGACTTCTCCTTCGTCCAGGACGACGCGCAGATGCTCGTGACGCTGCTGCGCGCCGCCGTGAGCCGCAAGGAGCCCGGCGTCAACGTGCTGCTCTACGGCCCGCCCGGCACCGGCAAGACCGAGCTCGCCAAGGTCGTCGCCCAGGCGGCCGGTCTCGAGCTCTTCGAAGTCGAATACGCCGACCGCGACGGCAACTCGCTCTCCGGCCGCGACCGCTACCGCTCCCTGCAGATCGCCCAGGTCTTCCTCAAGGGCAGCGCCCAGGCCGCGCTGCTCTTCGACGAGGTCGAGGACGTCTTCCCGCCCATCAGCACCGAAGCCGCCCAGCTCATGGCGCGCGCCGAGCAAGTGCCCTCGCCTGCCAGCGGCAGCGTCAGCGGCAAGGCCTGGGTCAACCAGATCCTCGAATCCAATGCCGTGCCCACGCTGTGGGTCACCAACCGCATCGAGCAGATCGACCCGGCCTTCCG
>CBIHOG010000062.1:0-26772 GCA_966211435.1 uncultured Variovorax sp.
CGGAAGGTGTCCTCCATCACCAGCCAGCGCGGCGGGAAGATCACGAAGTCGCAGTTGGCGGTGCCGGGCGTGTCCGACGGTGACGTGAGCACGGTGAAGATGGACGGGTCCGGATGGTCGAAGCTGATCGAGCCGATGGTCATGAAGTGCGCCGTGTCGTACTTCACCGGCGCGAGGTTGCCGTGCCAGGCGACGACGTTGAAGGGCGAGTGGCTGGTGGGCGCGGACCAGAAGCGGCCGCCGAATTTCTTGACCAGCTCGTAGCCGCCGGCCGCATCTTCGAAGGCGGCGACGGGCGCCTGGAAGTCGCGCGCGTTGGCCAGGCCGTTGGAGCCGATGGGGCCGAGCTCCGGCAGGCGGAACTGCGCGCCGTAGTTCTCGCAGATGTAGCCGCGCGAGGGGCCCGCGCCCGCGTCCGAATCCGGCAGCGAGACCTTGAAGACCACGCCGCGCGGCACCAGCGCGATCTCGCCCGGCTTCACGTCCAGCACACCCATCTCGGTGGTGATGACGATGCGGCCTTGCTGAGGCACGAGCAGCATCTCGCCGTCGGCGTTGACGAGCGCGCGACGCGCCATCGAGCGGCTGGCGAGGTAGACGTGCGCGGCCACGCCGGCCTGCGCCTCGGCATCGCCGTTGGCCGCCAGCGTGTGCACGCCGTCGATGAAGTCGGCATCCACCCCGTCCAGCGGGATCGGCGCCCAGCGCAGCGGCTCCGGCGGCAGCGGGATCTCGCGGTCGGCGCCGGTCTTCCATCCGGCTTGCGCGTAGGGCTTGTAGCGGCCGGCGACGACCGAGGGCTGGCGGCGGTACAGCCAGGTGCGCCGGTTCTCGTGGCGCGGCGCGGTGAACGCGGTGCCGGAGACCAGCTCCGGGTAGAGATCGAAGGGCGCGCGCTGCGGGCTGTTGCGGCCCCGCGGCAGCGCGCCTGGCACGGCCTCGGTGGCGTATTCGTTGCCGAAGCCGCTCTGGTAGTGGCGCTCGGTGTCGGATGCGTTGGTCATCTTGTCCTCTCTTGCGAATTCAACGGGACCGCGCGGCGGCGGCCAGGGCCTGGCGCAGCACGGCGAGCGACCCGATGTGGTTGGCCAGCACCAGCACGAGCCGCGCGTTGAAGGCGTGGCTCTCGTCGGTGCCGAGGTCCTGGTGGGCCTCGATCAGCGCCTCGTAGAAGTCGTCGGGCGCGTCGAGGTGGGGGGTGGTGATCAGCGTGGCTTCCATGGCGTGTTCATCCCCTCGCGAGGGCGCGGTCGATGGCGGCGCGCAGCGCCTGCGGCGCGGGGTGGCGCCAGCGTGCGCAGACGTGCTGGTCGGGGCGCAGCAGGTAGACGGTGCCGGGTTGCGCGTCGTAGCGCTGGGCGGCGAGTTCGCCTTCGCCGGTCGCGGGCACGCGCACCACATGCAGCGGCGCATCGGCCTGCGCGATGGCATCGAGGCTTCGCTGCAAGGCCTCGCCCTCGCCGAACACCAGCGCGGTGAAGCGCGTGCCCGGGCCGTCGCTTGCCGGGCACAGCGCGCGCAGCAGCCAGGCGGTGCCGCCGTCCTCGCGCACGATGGGCGCATCGGCGGCGGGGGCGCCGGGCACCATGCGTCCGGCGAAGGCGTCTTCGTCCGGGGTGTTGAGGGGCGAGGCATCGAGCGTGGAGGGCACCGAGAGCCGGCCGCTGTTGACCAGCGCGCGGGCGAAGGCGTGCCGCTTGGACAGCTCCAGCACCGCATCGCGGAAGAGCCGGCTCACCTCGCTCTTGGGCGTGATGAAGTCGGTGGCGCGCGTGGAATTGCGGATGTTCTCGTCGGCGGCATATTCGCGCTCGCTGGCATAGGTGTCGAGCAGCGCGTCGGGCGCCTCGCCCTTCAGCACCGCGGCCATCTTCCACGCGAGGTTGTCCGCATCCTGCACGCCGGAGTTGGCGCCGCGCGCGCCGAAGGGCGAGACGCCGTGCGCCGAGTCGCCCGCGAAGAGAACGCGGCCGTGGCGGAAGCTTTCCATGCGCTGGCAGGCAAAGGTGTAGACGCTGGCCCAGCCGATGCCGAACTGCACGCCCGCGTGGCCGATGCTGTCGAGGAGCGCGCGCACGCGGGGGATGATCTTCTCGTGCTTGCGTTCCTCCACCGGGTCGGCATCCCAGCCGAGCTGGAAGTCCACGCGCCACATGCCGTCCGCCTGCTTGTGCAGCAGCGCGCTCTGCTTCGGATGGAAGGGCGGGTCGAACCAGAAGCGGCGCTCGGTCGGCAGGTCGGCGTCCATCACGATGTCGGCGATGAGGAAGCGGTCGCGGAACACACGGCCCTTCGCTTCCTGGCCGAGCAGCTGGCGCAGGTTGGAGCGCGAGCCGTCGCAGGCGGCGACATAGCCGGCGGCGAGGCGGTAGTTGCCTTCGGGCGTCTCGATGGTGAGCAGCGCCTGGGCCGCGTCCTGCTCGATGCCGATGACCTTGTTGTTCCAGCGCAGGTCGATCAGCGGCAGCTCGGCGGCGCGCTCGGCCAGGTAGCCCTCGACGTAGTACTGCTGCAGGTTGATGAAGGCCGGCCGCTCGTGGCCGGTCTCCGGCAGCAGGTCGAAGCGGTAGACCTGCTCGTCGCGGAAGAAGACCTTGCCGACGTTCCAGGAAACCCCCTTGGCCACCATGCGGTCGCCGCAGCCCAGGCGGTCGAAGACCTCCAGCGTGCGCTTGGCGAAGCAGATGGCGCGGGAACCGGTGGAGAGCGTGCAGTCGTTGTCGAGCAGCACGACGGGTACCTGCCGCTGCGCGAGGTCGATGGCCAGCGCGAGGCCGACGGGCCCGGCGCCCACGACGACCACCGGGTGGCGCGCGGGCGTCGCGGCGTCCTGATCCGCGTGGTGCCGGTAGTCGAAGCGCAGGGACTGGTAGTCGACGGGCGCTTCGGCCGTCGTGACGGGCATGCCAACCATGGCTTCAGCTTTCGAGGGCTTTCCACATCTCGATGTCGCGCTCCGCGGTCCAGATGCGCGGGTCGCGGTGGCCGGAGGCCTCGTCGAAGGCACGGCTCACGTCGAAGGGCATGCAGTGGTCGAAGATCACCCACTGGCTGTACTTGGGTTTGAGCTTCGCGTAGGTGTCCTTGTACACGGCGTTGAGGTCACGCCCCGCCTTCACGCCTTCCTGCACGCTGCTGTAGACGTCGGCGATGAAGTCGCGCGTGCCGGCCAGACCCCGGGCGACCTGCTCGGGCGTGGTGAGCGCGGCGCCGCGGCCGGGCACCAGCGCGGCGGGCTGGAGGGCGGCGAGGTTGTCGAGCGTCCGCGGCCAGTCGGTGAAGTAGGCATCGCCGGCATAGGGCGTGGCGTCGAACTCGACCAGGTCGCCCGAGAGCAGCGCACGCTCCTGCGGCAGCCAGACGACGGTGTCGCCCTTGGTGTGGCCGCGGCCGAGCTGGATGAGCTGCACCTCCAGCTTGCCCAGCCACAGCGTCATCTTGCCGCTGAAGGTCATGGTGGGCCAGGTGAGGCCGGGGGGCACCGTCTCGACGTTCTGGAACAGGCGCGGGAAGCGGCCGATCTCGCTGGCCTTGTCCTGCTCGCCGCGCTCGACGATCAGGTCGCGTGTGTCCTGGCTGGCGATGATGTGCTCGGCGCCGAAGCCGGTGGCGCCCAGCACGCGCACCGCGTGGTAGTGCGTGAGCACGACGTACTTGATGGGCTTGTCGGTCACCTCGCGGATGCGGCGCACCACGTCGGCCGCCATGGCCGGCGTGGCCTGGGTGTCGGCCACCAGCACGCAGTCGTCGCCGATGATGATGCCGGTGTTGGGGTCGCCCTCGGCCGTGTAGGCCCAGGCGTGCTCGGAGATCTGGCTGAAGGTGATCTTCTTTTCTTCCAGGTCGGCCTGGCTGGCGAACTTCTTGGCTTCGGTCATCGTGGTCTCCAATGTGTCGATTTGTTTAAGGCAAACGGATTCGCGTGGGACGAATGGGTGGCAGTGTAATTCGGCGATCAGTTAATGTCTAATGCCTTCTGAATGAACGAACGACGGGACGGGTGAATGGCCAGCGACAGCGAACGCGCGCAGCGCGGCATCCAGAGCATCGAGGTGGGCGGACAGCTGCTGCGTGCCCTGGTTCACCACGGCCGGCCGATGGCCCTGAAGGACCTCGCGCGCGAGGCGGAGATGTCGGCCGCCAAGGCGCACCCGTACATGGTCAGCTTCGGGCGCCTGGGGCTCATCGAGCAGGACCGCACCAGCGGGCACTATCTGCTCGGGCCGCTGGCTTTGCAACTGGGGTTGATCAGCCTGCAGCAGGCCAGCCCGGTGCAGGCCGCGACGCCGCTGATCGCCGAGCTGGCGCAGGAGATCGGGCAGACGGTGGCCATCGCGGTGTGGGGCGACCGAGGCGCCACCATCGTGCGCATCGCCGAATCGCCCGCGCCGCTGCACGTGAACATGCGCCACGGCACGGTGTTCTCGCTGACCAACACCGCCTCGGGCCGCCTCTTCGGCGCCTACCTCGATGCGGAGGTGGTGAGGCGGCTGCTGGAGGACGAGCGCCGCCGCGAGCACAAGGGCAGGGAGAAGGACCCGGGCACGCCGCCGGTGCAGCCGCTGCCGAGCTGGAAGGCCTTCGAGGCGCAGTTGCACGAGGTGCGCGCCGCGGGCCTGAGCCGCTCCGAGGGCGAGATCCTGCCGGGCGTGAACGCGATGTCGGCACCGGTCTTCGACCACACCGGCGCGATCGTGCTGGCACTGACCGCCATCGGGCCTGCGGCCATCTTCGACACGCGCTGGGACAGCCCGCTGGCCCTCGCCCTCAAGGCGTGCGCGCAGCAGGTGTCGCAGCGGCTGGGGGCGGCGGCTTCGCGGCCTTGAGGCACTCCATGCGCGCGATGCTCTCCGGCGGCCAGTGGTCGCTGCGGCGGTAGTACTCGCGCACGGCGGGCGTGCCGGTGGGCAGCACCACCCAGGGCTGGCGCGACATGGTGAAGATGTGGATATCGGGCGGCAGGTGGTCGGGCGCGTCGAGCGTGCCGACGCGCACGAAGCTCACGGCCTCGCCGGCGCCGGCGTAGTGGCTCCACAGCGCATTGCGGCAGCGGGTGCAGCGCGCGATCTTCTGGCCCTTGCCGCTGAGCGATGGCGTCATCACCAGTTCGAGCTGGTCCGCCCCCTGCAGGATCTCCACGCGGTCGGCCTCGATCATCGCGTTGAGCGCGAAGGAGGCGCCCGTCTCGCGCTGGCACCAGCGGCAATGGCAGCAGTGCACGAAGAGCGGCCGCGTCAGCATGCGGTAGCGCACCGCGCGGCAGGTGCAGCCGCCTTCGAGGGGGAAGGGGTCGGGCGCCGCAGGATTCACGATGCGGGGCCGTCGTAGCGCTGGACGGGCACCGACGCGAGATCGATGCCTTCGAGGCAGCGGATGTTCACCGCGCCCGTCGCGTTGCCCTTCGGGTATTGCATCGGAGTTCTCCTTCTTGTCCTTGAAGTCCCCGAGCATGCGCGCGGCCGGCGCGGCGCGCTGTAGGCGATGTCCAACGAAAGCGGTCTCGGCGCCGTGCGCGTTCAGGCGGCCATGAATCCGACGTCCTTCGGATAGCTGACGCCGTTGACGATGCCGCCGAAGTTCTTCAGGTTGGGGAGGATGTTCGGCAGGTCGCCGTCCGGCACGCCGAACCATTTGGCGAGCGTGGCGCCGTACTGGTCCACCGAGGTGGTGGGGATCAGCCGGCCTTGGCCGACGTGGCCCTGGTAGCCGTCGAGCTTCGAGTCGTTGTTGATGCTGACCACCTGCGGCGTGCCGTAGAACTCCTTGCCCTTGACGGCGCCACCGACGATGAAGTGGTGGCCGCCCCAGCCGTGGTCGGACCCGTCGCCGTTGGAGGCCAGCGTGCGGCCGAAGTCGGAGGCGGTGAAGGTCGTGACCTTGTCGGCCATGCCCTGCGCGACCATCTGCCGGTGGAAGGCAGCCAGCGCGTCGCTCAATTGCTTCATCACGCTGGCCTGGCCGGCGATGAGGTTGTCGTGCAGGTCGAAGCCGCCCATCGAGACGAAGAACACCTGGCGCTTGGCGCCCAGCGTGCTGCGGCCGCGGATGATGCGCGAGACCATCTTCAACTGGTTGGCGATGCCGGTGTTGAGGCCGGCGAAGGTGTCGGTGGCGAAGGTGGCCGCGCCGATCGCGGAGGTGACGGTGGTCTCCGCCTCGACGGCGCGCTTGGTGATGCGGTTGTACTCGTTCTCCAGCGTGTGGCCGCTCGCCTGCTGCACGAGCTGGGCCATGGCGGCCTTGACGGAGGTCGAGCCGAACACATTGCTGTTCTTCACGCTGTTGATGCCGACCGCGCCGCCGGTGCTCACCTGGTACTGCAGTGCGGTGTCGCCCGAGAGAAACACCGCGTTGCCCGCGACGGACATGCAGGTGAAGAGCGAGTTGGTGTTCTGCGTGAGCATCAGGTCGCCGACGTTGCCGCCCCAGCCGATGGTCGAGCCTTCGGGCGAGGACGATTGCCAGGTCGACTGCTGGTCGTTGTGCGAGAAGAGCTTCGGCGGCTGCGGATAGAGCTTCTTGTTGCTGTTGTTGTACTGGTCGCGCGTGAGCGGCACCACCAGCGGGCCGACGTTGAGCTGCACCGCGACCTTGCCGTCGGTGTTGAAGAGGCCGGCAAGCTGCGTCATGGCCGGATGCAGCGCGTACTGGCGGCCGTTGGCCAGCGGGGTGGTCGGCGTGAGCAACGTGGCCGCGAGGTCGGCCTTCGCGATCGCGACGCCGCCCGATGCCTGCGGCACGCGGATGGTGCTGTAGGCGGCATGGCTCGGGTCGTCGTAGGTGATGACGGTGTTGGCGTAGTCGTTGCCGCCGAACATGAAGAGGCAGACCAGCGCCTTGTAGTCGTCGCCGGGCGCGGCCTGGGCGGCGGCTTCGCCCATCGCCGCGAGGTTGAGCGCGAAGGGCACCGCGGTGCCTGCCATGGCGAGCTGGCCGGTGCGGCGAAGGAAGGCGCGGCGGGTGTGGGCGGCGGGGTTGATCAGGTACATCGCGCGCTCTCTTATTTCTGGATCAGGTATTGGGGCGTGGCCATCACCATCAGCACGGCCGCATAGACGCGATTGAGCTTGACGCTGTCGCTGCTCGTCGCCGTGACGGCAGGCTGCGCGAGGGCGTTGGTGATCAGCGTCACCGTGGCGGCGGGCAGCTGGTTGCCGGTGAGCAGGAGGTTGAGGCGGCGCACCAGCGCGGCCGGATCGAGCACGAGCGCGAGTTCGCTCGCATAGCTCACGTTCACGTCCTTCGTGTTGCGCGGCAGCGTGTTCTGCATGAAGTTGAGGTAGCCGCCGACGCTGGTCTCGTTGACCAGCTGGAACTCGGGCGCGACCATCTTGGCGCTGGCGATGGCTGTCGAGGGCGGCACGTAGCCCGGTCGGAAGTAGTTGAAGACCGACGGCGAGCGCAGCGGACTCTGGCCCAGCTGGTCGTTGGGGCGCGAGAGATCGCCGATCTTCCAGTTGCCGCTGGTGGAGACCGGGTTGAAGGTGCGCGCCCATTGCACGAAACGCAGCATCGGCTCGCGCAGGCGGCCGTAGGTCGGGTCGCTCATGGTCGCGGGGCTGCGGGCCTCGTTGTCGAGCAGCACGGCCGCGAAGACACTCTTCATGTCGCCGCGCACGCCCGCGCCGTTGTTGGAGAAGATGTCCGATACGCGCTTCACGTACGCCGCGCTCGGGTTGCTGGTGACCAGCCGCTGGATCAGCTGCTTGCAGATGAAGGGCCCGGTGTTCGGGTGGTTGAAGAGCGCGTCGAGCGCGATCTTCAGCGCCGCCTTGCCTTCGGTGCCCGCAGGCACGGTGGTGCCGAGGAAGGTCGCGGCCAGCGTCGAATGCCGCGAGGCCGTGAGCGACATCGGCCGCCGGGTCCACGCGTTGCTCTCGACGGTGTAGTTCGCGCCCGGCGGCGTGAAGGCGCCAGGCGTTCCGCTTTTCTCGTCGGCGCGGATATCGAGGTCGTAGCCGGTGAAGACGCGCGCCAGGTTGGTCACGTCGTCCAGCGTGTAGCTGTCCAGCGGCGTGCCGTCGGCGGCGGTCTTCACCGTGCCGTCGGCGTTGAGCTGGTAGAGGCCGATGGTCATGAGCTGCATGACCTCGCGCGCATAGTTCTCGTCCGGCTGGCGGCCCTGCGCGTTCTCCTTCTGGTTGCCGCGGGTGTTGAGGTAGTAGCCCATCGCCGGGTTGAGCGTGACGTCCTCCAGCAACTGGCGGAAGTTGCCGGTGACGCCCTTGACCATCGTGTCCCAGTACTGGGCCATCATGTAGTCGGACCAGTTGGAGCCGATGTCGTTGGCCGACACCACGAAGATCTCGGTGAAGACCAGCGCCATGCGCTTGCGGAAGCCGTCCTCCGAGGTCATGAGCTGGTTCCAGATCATGTCGTCGGTGTAGACGGTGTTGTAGGGCTTGCTGGCGATCCAGTCCCACCCGGTCTGCGTCGGCGCGCGGTCGACCTGCGTGCCCAGCCAGGGCAGGTAGCCCTGGGCGCGGACTGCGGCGATCTCGGCCTCGGAGGCCGAGAACTGCGACTGCAACAGGAAGCGCGCGGCTTCGTCGTCCGTCTTGGCCTGGGTGTAGATGTAGGACTGCCCGGTGGGCGTGTTCGTCAGGGCGGACAGCGAGCCGGCCTGGGCGCCGCCCCCTGCCGCGCCCGATCCGTCGCCGCCGCCACCGCCTCCGCAGGCCGCGAGCGCCGCCGCCGCGGCCAGCGCGGCCATCAGCGCCGGGGATGACGCGTGCAGCCCTTCGTCGGCCGCTTCGGCGCGGCCGGTCGTGATTTCTTCCACCATGGATTCCTCGCTCCTCGGCGCTCCGGCGCCTGCCTGCTCAAAGGCAAGTGGCATGCCGGGCGGGCGCCGGGTCCGCGGGACTTCAAGGACCGAAGATCAGACAACAAACGTTAAACAATGTGACTTTTTCCGTCACATAAGGACCGGGGGGCTCTTGCGGGTGACGCGGAATGTCGCTCAGGGTTTGGCCGCCTCGAGCGCGTCGCGAGTACGAAAGGCTTCACGTCGCGCGGCTTCGGCGAAGTCCTGGCCGGCCGAGGCGTAGCAGATGGCGCGCGAAGAATTGACGATGATGGGCGCGTCGGCCCGCCAGCCGGCGCGAACGGTGGCAACCGCGTCGCCGCCCTGGGCGCCGACGCCAGGGATCAGCAGCGGCACGGTGGGCGCGAGCGCACGCACCCGCTCGATCTCGGCCGGGTAAGTGGCGCCGACCACCAGCCCCAGCTGTCCGTTGATGTTCCATGGCCCCTGCGCGAGCCTGGCGACGTGCTCATAGAGGAAGGGTTGGCCTTCGACGCTCGCGAGCCGCTGGCCCTGCAGGTCGGCGCCGCCCGGGTTGCTGGTGCGGCACAGCAGGAAGGCACCCTTGCCCTCATGGCGCAGGTAGGGCTCGACCGAGTCGAAGCCCATGAAGGGCGAAAGCGTGACGGCGTCGGCGCCGTAGCGCTCGAAGGCCTCGCGCGCGTACTGCTCGGCCGTGGAGCCGATGTCGCCGCGCTTGGCGTCCAGGATGACCGGCACCTGCGGCGCGTTGCGGCGCAGGTGCTCCATGAGCTGCTCCAGCTGGCCTTCGGCACGGTGCGCGGCGAAGTAGGCGATCTGGGGCTTGAAGGCGATGGCGAGGTCGGCGGTGGCGTCGACGATGCGGGCGCAGAAGTCGTAGATCCTGCTGGCGTCGCCCTTGAGATCGGCGGGGAATTTCGCGGGTTCGGGGTCGAGGCCGACACACAGCAGCGAGCCGTTTTGGCGCTCGGCGGCGCGCAGCTTGTCCAGGAAGGTCATGGGGCGGAATTCTAGGCCGCCACCGCCGGTGCTCAGCCCGCGCGCAGGTGCCGCTCGGCGGCCAGGCAGAGGTCGGACCAGGCGCGCGCCTTGTCGGCGGGGTTGCGCAGCAAGTAGGCCGGATGGTAGGTGGCGACGACGGGCACCGCCTGCCCGGCGGCGACGCCGGCCAGGGGCAGCGCCTGCCCGCGCAGCTTGCCCAGGGGCTCGCCGCTTTGCAGCAGGCTTTGCGCGGCCAGCGGGCCCATCGCGAGCACGACGCCAGGCGCGAGCGCGGCCACGGCCTCGGCGAAGCTCTCGACCAGGGGGCGCGGGCTGCCGGGCTGGCCGGAGGCCACGCCGCGGTGCGTGCGCATGAGGTGCACGCGGGTATCGCCGCCGTGCAATTGCAGCGCGCGCAACATGTTGTCGAGCAGACGGCCGGCGTCGCCCGCGAACGGTTCGCCGTGGCGGCCGTCGAGATCGGGCGGCATGTCGGCGACGATGAGCCACCCGCCGCCCCCGGGCGCGGCTTCGCCGTAGAGCAGGCGCGATGCGTCGATGAGGACCGCCGCACCGTGCGCGGACGGCTGGGCTGCCGCGCGGGCCGCTGGCGCGGCGGCCGGCCTGGGCGCGGGCGCCGCCACCGGTGCGGGGACCGCGACGGCAAGGGCGACCGGCGCTTCGACCGCGACCGCAACGCCCTGCTCCGCCTCCGGCGCGGCCGCCGCCTCGCGCGCCTCGACCGCACCGGCCGCCGGCCACCAGACCTTCACGCCCATCTCATCCAGCATGGCGCGCTGGCGCGCATCGAGATTCATCGTCGAGGTCATTTCAGTTACCAGTCATCCATTGCACTGCGCAGCCTCCCCGCCCCGAGCAAACCGGCGCACCCGAATCCGGATACCCCGCGGAGCCGTCTCCGCCGGGCCGCCGGGCTTGCCTCGGGGCGAGGGGCAGGCGGACCTCGCGCAGCGAGGGTAGCCTGGGGGAGAGCCTCACCTCAATGCGCCCCAGGCGCTGTTCGATTCGTTGAGCCTGAGGCTCATCACGACCGCGTCCTCGCGGGCGTTGCCGAGCGCAGGATAGTAGCCCTTGCGCATGCCGACCCGGCGGAAGCCGTTGCGCTCGTACACGGCCAGCGCCCGCAGGTTGCTGGCGCGCACCTCGAGCCACAGCCACTGCGCGTTCTGGCCGCGCGACCAGCCGGCCAGCGCCTCCAGCATCAGCGGCGCCCAGCCCTGGCCCTGGAAATCCGGGGCGACCGTGAGGTTGAGCAGGTGGACCTCGTCGACCCCTTTCATCGCCACGAAATAGCCGATCATGATCTCGCCGCTGGTGCGGGCCGCGGCGCGGCTCCACAGCCCGCGCATGCCGCCGGGGGCCGAGGGCATGCGCTCCCCGTCGAGCGCGGGCACCACCAGGCACTGGCAGTGGTAGCCGGCGGCCAGCGAATCGATGAAGTTGGCCTTGGTCCATGGGTGCGTGAAAGCGGTGTTCTCGATGGCGCACACGGCCGGGATCCGGTCGATGGTGATCGGCTCGAGACGCGCTTCGCGCGGCGGCTGGGACAGGACTGCACTCATGGCTGGACGGTGGCTGCGGCCTTGATGGCGGCGCGCTCTTCGGTGGTCTGCGCCACTTTATCGCGAACATAAAGTGGCCAGGCCTCGGCCGGCGCGACCGTGCGGCCGGCCGCAAGCAATTCGGGGGCCAGCCGCAGCAGCGCAGCGGCCGTCGGCAGGGCGTCGTGGCGCACGGCGGCCGTGGGCAGGCGCTTGCCGTAGGCGTTGAAGGCATTGCCGGCGAGCGACCAGCCGGCGGGCACCACGACCTGTTCCGGGGCCAGCAGTTCCGCCTCGCCGGCCTCCGCGAGCGGGCGGCTGAAGTCGTAGCGCGCGGTGTAGACCTGGTCCATGCGCGCATCGAGCACCGCCACCACGCGCGCTGCGCCGAAGCGGTGGTGGGCGTCTTCCGCCACGGCCTGCAAGGTGTCGATGGGCAGCAAGGGCACGCCGGCGCCGAAGCCGAAGCCTTGCGCGACCGCGCAGGCGGTGCGCAGGCCGGTGAATGAGCCGGGCCCGCGCCCGAAGGCGATGGCGTCCAGCGCGGCCAGCGACAGGCCGGCATCGGCCAGCATCCGCAGGATGAGCGGGATCAGCGTGGCGGAGGAAGCGGCGCCGCCGCTGCCGGTGTGTTCGAGCAGCCGGTCGCCGTGGCGCACGGCGATGGAGAGCAGCTCGGTGCTGGTGTCGAAAGCGAGCAGCCTAGGCATCGGCGACTCCCGCTGCTCCCGCGGTTCCCGCCGCGGCCGACTTGGCGGCCGCCGCCGGCGCCGCGCCCCCGGCACGCGCGCGCTGCACGCCGAAGAGAATGCCGGCCGTGACCAGCAGCAGCCCCGCGATCAGGTTCCAGTGCAGCGGCTCGCTCAGGAAGAGCACGGCACCCAGCGCCGAGAGCCCCGGCACCAGCGCCGTGATCATGGTGGTGCGCACCGGCCCGAAGTACTGGATCATCCGCGTGAAGGTGATGCCCGAGATGACGACCGAGCCCACGCCCTGGAAGAGCATGTGGAAGAGGATCTCGCCCAGCGGCGCCGAGCCGAGCCTGCTGTGGACGGCGCCGGCGGCCGCGAGGGCCGCGTAGGCCGGCACGAAGACCAGGAAGGCGAAGACGCTGATGGCGATGGTCGCGCGCACGGCTTCCAGCCCGTGGCGCCGCACCACGACGCTGTAGCAGGCCCAGCAGAAGGCCGCGCACATGAAGAGCACGTCGCCCTTCCACACCACCCCGCCTTCGAGCGCGTGCAGCAGGCTGGCGCCGCCCACCAGCAAGTCGCCCGCGACGATCAGCGCGAGGCCGAGCGCACGCAGCGGCGTGATGCGGTCGTGAAGCACGACGGCTGCGAGCAGCGCCGTCCACAACGGCAGGCTGCCGGGCAGGAGCACCGAGGCATGCGTCGCCGGCGCATAGAAGAAGCCGGTATAGGCCAGCAGCGCGTAGCCCAGGCCGCCGAAGGCGCCGGCCAGCGCGGTGACGCGCAGCGGGATCGGCGAGAGCCCGAACAGCGAGCCCTGTGCCGGGTCGTCGCGGCGCGCCCGCGCCACGAGCCATGCGCCCCAGGGGATGAGCACCATGCTCGCGCCGCAGAAGCGCGCGAAAGCAATGTCCATCGGCGTCATGGAGCGGCCGGCCGAGGCGCGCGCGATCACGATGAAGGCCGTCCAGACCACGACCGTGATGACGGCCGCGCCGATGCCCAGCGTGCGTGCGGAGAGCCGGGGGGCGCGTGGAAAGGCGGGCATCCCGCGATTATCGAGGGCATGCGTGCCGCCGGCGGGCGGCCGGGATAATCGCCCGATGCCTCTCGCCCCGTCCCTCGACGCGCCCCTCGTGGTGGGCCGCGCCTGCCGCGCCGCTTGCCTCTTCCTCGCCCTCGCGGCGCCCGCCTGGACCGGCGCCCTCGCCCAGCAGGCACTGCCCCCCGAGGTGGAGAGCGCCCTCGCCCGCGCGAAGGTGCCGCGCGACGCCGTGACCATGCTGGTGGCCGACGCAGACGGCATCCGCACGCCCAGGCTCGCGTGGCGCACGCAGGTGCCGGTCAATCCGGCGTCGATCATGAAGCTGGTCACCACCTATGCGGCGCTCGACCTGCTGGGCCCGGCCTTCACCTGGACCACGCCGGTGTATGCCGATGGTCCCGTCCGCAATGGCGTGCTCGAAGGCAATCTCTACATCAAGGGCCAGGGCGACCCGAAGCTGGTGCTGGAGCGCCTGTGGCTGCTGCTGCGGCGCGTGCAGGGCCTGGGCATCCACGCCATCGGCGGCGATATCGTGCTGGACCGCAGCGCCTTCGAAGTCGCCGACGCGGACCCGGCCGCGTTCGACGGCGAGGGCCTGCGGCCTTACAACGCCGCACCGGATGCACTGCTGATCAACTTCAAGTCGGTCGTGATGACCTTCGTGCCGAACCGCGACACGCAGACCGCGCAGGTGAACTTCGAGCCCTTCCTGAGCGGCGTGGCGACGCAGGCGACAGTGCCGCTGTCCGACGGCGAATGCGGCGACTATCGGGCCACGCTGGCGCCATCGTTCAGCGATCCGCTGCGCCTGGGCTTCGCCGGCAGCTACCCGGCCGCCTGCGGCGAGAAGGTGTGGGCCGTGGCCTATGCGGACCCGCGCAGCTACGCGGCGCGCGCGGTCGGCGGGCTCTGGGCCGAGATGGGCGCGAAGCTCAAGGGCCAGGTGCGCGAGGGCCGCGTGCCGACGGAATTGAAGCCGCTCTTCGAAGTGACGTCGCCGCCGCTTGCCGAGGTGATTCGCGACATCAACAAGTACAGCAACAACGTGATGGCGCAGCAACTCTTCCTGACGCTGGGCCTGCAGCAGAAGAAGCGCGGCACGCTGGAGGGCGCGCGCACGGCCGTCCGGCAATGGTGGAACGATCGCATCGGCACCGGCGAAGGCCAGCCGGTATTGGACAACGGCTCCGGGCTCTCGCGCGACGAGCGCATCAGCGCGGCCGCGCTCGCCAAGATGCTGCAGATGGCCTGGCGCTCGCCCGCGATGCCGGAGCTGGTGTCTTCGCTGCCGGCCTCGGGTGTGGATGGAACCCTGCGCAAGCGCGCGCTGCGCTCCGGCGGCTCCGCGCACCTGAAGACCGGCACACTGCGCGACGCGGCCGGCGTGGCCGGTTTCGTGGACGGCGCGAGCGGACGGCGCTACGTGGTCATCGCCATCGCGAACCACGGCAACGCCGGCGCCGCGCGCCCTGCCTTCGACGCATTGGTAGACTGGGCAGCACAAGACAACTGAGGTGTTCTAGAAACCCCCTTCAAGGAGACAACCATGAAGCGTCTGCATCTTCTGGCCGCCATCGCCGCGGCCTCCTTCCTGGCGGCCTGCGGCGGAGGCGGCGACGATGCCGACCGCGGCGGCAGTTCCGGGCCCGGCACTGGCATGCTGAAGGAGCCGGCAACCACCCTCGTCACCCTGACCGCACCGCAGATCGACGTCGTCACCGCCGCGGCCGGCGTGCAGTCCCTCAGCGGCAAGGCCAAGTGCGACGTGACGGTCATGGGCATCAACTACGTCACCCTGGGCCCGAAGAGCGAATCGACGAACGCATCGGGCGTGCTGCTGGTGCCCACCGGCACCTGTACCGCCGCCGCGCCGCTGGTGGCCTATGCCAAGGGCACGGACCTGAAGAAGCCGCGCACGCTGGCCAATCCGCAGGACCCGGAAACCATCCTGCTCATGGCGATGTACGCCGCGCAGGGCTATGCGGTGGTGGCAACCGACTACCTGGGCTATGCGAAGTCGGAGTTCCCCTACCACCCCTACCTGCACGCGGATTCCGAGGCGCGCTCCGTGCTGGACGCGGTCCGCGCCGCACGCTTCGCGCTGCTCGGCACGGCATCCAAGCTGTCGGGCAAGGTGATGTTCACCGGGTATTCGCAGGGCGGGCACGCCTCGATGGCGGCGCAACGCGCGGCCGAGCGCGACTACCCGGCGGAGTTCAACGTGGTGGCTGGCGCGCACCTGGCCGGGCCCTACAACCTCTCGGGTTCCTTCAAGGTCCCGCAGGCCATCCTCGGCTATCAGTTCTTCGTGCCCTTCATGGTCACCTCGTGGCAGAAGGTCTATGGCGACGTCTACAGCAACGTCAACGTCGCCTTCAAGCAGCCCTACGCCGCGACGATCGAGAACCTGTTGCCGAATCCGACGCTCGACACCACCACCCTGGTGTCGACGGGCGCGCTGCCGGGCGGCACGCCGGCCCAGGCGCGCGATGCGCTGTTCCAGGCCGCCTTCCTGGCCGATGCGCAGACCAACGCCAACAGCCCGCTCTACAAGGACGCGCAGAAGAACGACATGTTCGGCTGGAGCCCGAAGGCGAAGACGCTGCTGTGCGGCGGCGCGGGTGACCCGACGGTGCCTCCGGCGATCCACATGGTGCCGATGAAGGCGGACTTCGACGCGCGCGGCGTGACGACGGTGAGCACCGTCGACGTCGATGCGCAAATCCAGGCCGCGTTCGGCATCGGCGGCGTGGCCCCGACGGATCCGACCTCGTCGTTCTACGGCACGTACTTCGGCAACTACCACGGCACCTTCGAGCCGCCGTTCTGCCACGCGAATGCGCGCGCGCTCTTCGATACGGTGAAGTAGCACGCCCCAAGGCTTGCCCACTTCGTGTAGCCGCCTACCCCCTTGCAGGGGGCAATACCGGCGGACCGGCGGCGCCGGGTCCGCGGTATTCCACGGCTGGGTGCGGGTCGCTATGCGGCGGCGCGTTGGAGGCGGTCTCTCACGCCTTCCCACTCCGCATCGGGGGGCGGGGTTTCGACCCAGATCAGCTTCACGCCTTCGGCATCGAATTCGCGCAGGACGGCGAAGAGCTGCCGCGCCGTGGTTGCGGCGTCGTCTGGCATGCGCCGTTGCAGCACGCGCTGCGAGCGGGCCTTGATGGGCGCGCGTGACCAGATGCCGATGTGGGCCGCGTTGGCGCCGAGCACGTCGAGGCCGGTCTGGATGGCCTTGGCGTCCATGAGGCGCAGCCTGGCGCTCGGCGCGTAATGCGATTCGAGGGTGCCGGAGGCGCGCGGGTCGGGGGCGCCCAGGGCGTGCCTGTCGCGCAACGCCTCGCCGCAGGCGGCCTCGATCTGCGCGCGGGTGATGGCGCCGGGGCGCAGCAGCACGGGTGCGCCGCGGCTGCAGTCGACGATGGTCGACTCGATGCCTACGTTGCAGGGGCCACCGTCGATCACGAGCAGTTCGTCGCCGAACTCCTCCCGCACGTGCTGGGCGGTGGTCGGGCTCACACGGCCGAAGCGGTTGGCGCTCGGGCCGGCCACGCCGGGCACGCCCTGCTCGGCGCAGGCCGCGAGCAGCGCCTGCGCCACGGGATGCGAAGGGCAGCGCACGCCGATGGTGTCCTGCCCGCCGGCCGCCGCGGCGGCCACGCCGGGCTGGCGCGTGAGGATCAGCGTGAGCGGGCCGGGCCAGAAGGCAAGCACCAGTTTCCGCGCGAAGTCGGGGAGCGGCTGGGCGAAGCGCGAGAGCAACTCCGTGCCTTTCATTCCCGCCGCGACGTGGACGATCAGCGGATGGTCGCTCGGGCGGCCCTTGGCGCGGAAGATGCCGGCCACGGCCTCGTCGCTGGTCGCGTCGGCGCCGAGGCCGTAGACGGTTTCGGTCGGGAAGGCGACCAGCCCGCCGGCACGCAGCACATGCGTGGCTTCATCGATGGCGCCGGGCGCCTGACCGTCGCGGATCATTCGGACAGGGGGATGGCAAGCCCCAGCAAGGCGGCGGCGAAGTCGGCCGTGCCGCGGACCTCGTCGATGTCGGCGCCCGTGATGTTGAGGTGCCCCATCTTGCGGCCGCGGCGTGCCTCCGCCTTGCCGTAGAGATGCAGGTGCGTGCCGGGCAGCGCGAGCACGTCGGCCCAGCGCGGCTCCTGCTGCACGTCGCCATCGACGAACCAGAGGTCGCCGAGCAAGTTGAGCATGATGGCCGGGCTGTGCTGGCGCGGCGGGTTCATCGGCAGTCCGGCCAGGGTGCGCACCTGCAGCTCGAACTGCGAGACGTCGCAGGCGTCCATGGTCCAGTGGCCACTGTTGTGCGGGCGCGGGGCCATCTCGTTGACGACCAGCGAGCCGTCGGCCAGCACGAAGAACTCGACGCACAGCACGCCGACATATTCCAGGCCCTGGGCGATGGCACGCGCGGCTTCCACCGCATGGCGCGCGGTGTTGCGAGGCATGTTGTCGGGATGGACTTCGGTGACGGCGAGGATGCCGTCGCGGTGCAGGTTGCGCTGCGGCGGGTAGTTGACGATCTGGCCGTCCTCGCCGCGCGCGAGGACGACGGAGCATTCGTAGTCGAGCGGCAGCAGCTTTTCGAGCACGCAGGCGACGCCGCCGGATTCATCCCAGGCGGCGGCCAGTTCCTCGCGGGTCGTGACGCGGCGCTGGCCCTTGCCGTCGTAGCCGAGCCGGGCCGTCTTGAGGATGCCGGGCAAGAGATCGGCGGGCACGGCGGCCAGCTGCGCCGCCGTCTCGATGACCGCATGCGGCGCGCACTCGACGCCGCACTGCACGAAGTGGCGCTTTTCGCGGATGCGGTCCTGCGCAATGGCCACGGCCTTGCCGGCAGGCGCGACGGGCCGTGAAACGGCGAGGTGTTCCAGCGATTGCGCGGGCACGTTCTCGAACTCGGTCGTGATGGCGTCGGCCAGGCCGGCCAGCCGGGCGAGGCCATCGATGTCGGAGTAGTCGCTGTGAATGTGGTGGTGGCTCACGCGCCCCGCGGGGCTGTCGGCGTCGGGGTCGAGGACGGCCGTGGCGTAGCCCATGCGCTGCGCCGCGTGCACGAACATGCGGCCGAGCTGGCCGCCGCCCAGGACGCCGAGGGTGGCGCCCGGCAGCACGGTGCTCACAGCGCGCCTCCGCCCTGGGGCGAGAAGGGCGAGACGGCCGCGCCGGCGGCGGCTTCGGCCGGCGGCAGTGTCATCGCGCGCGCGGCCTCGGTCTGCCTCGCGCGGAAGGCATCGAGCTGCGCGCGCAGCGCCGGGTCGGCCACCGCGAGCATCGCCACCGCGAAGAGGGCGGCGTTGGCTGCGCCGGCGTTCCCGATGGCGAAGGTCGCCACCGGCACGCCCTTGGGCATCTGGACGATGCTGTAGAGCGAATCCACGCCCTGCAGGTGCCGGCTGGCCACGGGCACGCCGAGCACGGGCACGGTGGTCTTGGACGCCAGCATGCCCGGGAGATGGGCGGCGCCGCCGGCGCCCGCGATGATGGCCGCCAGGCCGCGCGGCGCGGCGCTCTCGGCATAGGCGAAGAGTTCGTCCGGCATGCGGTGGGCCGAGACCACGCGCGCTTCGTGAGCGATGCCGAATTGCTGGAGAATCTCGACGGCGTTGCGCATCGTCTCCCAGTCGGAGTTCGAGCCCATCACCACGCCGACCTGGATTGATTGCTTCATGCTTTCAATTTTACGTTTCACCCTCAACTGCCCGCGATGATCGACATCACCCTTGAAAACTTCCAGACCGAGCTGATCGACGGCTCCATGACCACGCCGGTGCTGCTGGACATCTGGGCCGAATGGTGCGGACCGTGCAAGCAGCTCGGCCCGGTGCTCGAAAAGCTGGAGGTCGAGTATGCCGGCCGCTTCACCCTGGCCAAGCTCGACGCCGACAAGGTGCCGCAAATTTCCCAGCAGCTGAGCCAGATGTTCGGCGTGCGCAGCATCCCCTTCTGCGTGATGTTCAAGGACGGGCAGCCGGTCGACGGCTTCGTCGGCGCGATCCCGGCCGACCAGATCCGCCAGTTCCTCGACAAGCACGTGCCCGGCGCGCAAGAGGTCGAGGCGCTGGAGCAGGAAGATGCCGCCCAGGCCGCGCTGGCCGAGGGCGATACCGAAGGCGCGCTGGAAAGGCTCCAGCATGCGGTCGCGACCGACCCCGCCAATGACGACCTGCGCTTCGACTACGTCAAGCTGCTGCTGCAGGAAGGCCAGGTCGACGAGGCCAAGGTCGCATTCGCACCCGTGATCGCGAAGACCACGCTGGTGCGCCGCTTCGATGCGCTGCAGCGCTGGATGGATGCGATCGACTTCGCCGCGCCCGCGGCGGGCGCGGCCCCCACGCTGGCGGAGGCGGACTCCCGCATCGCCTCCAACAAGCGCGATTTCGAGGCCCGCTTCGACCGCGCCCGGCTGCTGATGGCCGCGCAGCGCTGGACCGAGGCGATGGACGAACTGCTGGACATCCTGATGCGCGACAAGAGTTGGAAGGAGGACTTGGCGCGCAAGACCTACATCGCGATCCTGGAGATCATCGAACCGCCGAAGGTCAAGGTGGCGGACGGGCAGATCCCGCCGGACGATCCGACGGTGGCGAGCTACCGCCGGCGGCTGAGCAGCGTGGTGCTGAGCTGACGCGTATAAGGCTACGCAATTTTCATAAAAAGCGACTTTACAGTCGCTTTTTATTTGCTCTTTGCTTCTGAGAAAGATAATATTGCTACTCATATAAGTACGAATGAGTAGCCACGTGATCACATCCGAATTGAAGGCGGCGCGCATGGCCGCTCTCCTGAGCCAGGAAGCGCTGGCCCAGCGCGCCGGCCTGTCCCGCATGACCGTGCAGCGCATCGAAGCCGGCCAGATCGACCCGCGGCTTTCCACGCTGCAGGAGATGTTCCGCGCACTCGGCCTCGAACTGATGCCCGTGCCCACCGCCCTCCGCCCCCAGCTCGAGGACTTCGTGCGCTCGGGTGGCCGCCTCCTCGGCCAGCCGCCGGGCGTGGGCGCACCACCCTCGATCGCACAGGTGTTGGCGGACAAGTGAGCGCAGGCTCCAGCTTCACCACCACCATCCGCTACCTGCGGATGTCGCTCCACCTGCCCGGCGGCGGACGCCGCGCCATCGGCTATCTCTCGCAGTACGGCGACATCCTCCGCGTCTCCTTCGACGCCGGCTACATCGACGACCCGGCCCGGCCCACGCTGTCGCTCGCCTACCGGGGGGCGGACGAGGCGGCGACGCGCGCCATCCTGTCCTCGGCGCGCGACATCCGCCTGTCGCGCAGCGACGGCCACTGGCCGACCTATTTCCAGAACCTGCTGCCGGAAGGCCACAACCGCGAGCGCCTCGCACAGCAGCGCGGCTGCCGCGCCGACGACGAGTTCGAGCTGCTGGCCGCCGCCGGCCACGACCTGATGGGCGCGATCGAGGTCGAGCCCGTGTCGCCGGCCGAAGGCATCCCGGACACGGTGCGCCACTGGCACACGGCCCTCGGGCTCGACGTGCTGGAGCCCGGCTTCGTCGAGGCGCCGGTCGAGGACGCGGCCTCGATCCCGGGCGTGGTCACCAAGTTCTCCGCGGTGCAGGAAGGCCGGCGCTATGTCGTGAAGCGACACGGCGCGGCCGGTTCCTTCATTCTCAAGCTGCCGACGAGACGGCATCCCGACCTGGTCGCCAACGAATTCGCGGGTTACCGGCTGTGTGGCACGCTCGGGCTGGACTGCGCCGAGGCCGCCGTCATCCCGCGCGCCGAGGCGGACCTGCCCGAAGCCCTGCCCTTCGACCAGATCCTCGCCGTGCGCCGCTTCGACCGCACGCCGGACGGCGCCCGCGTGCACATGGAGGAGTTCGCGCAGGTGCTGCAGTACGAGCCGCGCCAGAAATACGGCCGCGGCCTGGAGACGGACTGGCCGCAGATGCTGCGCGTGCTCGACCGCCTCTCGCCCGAGCCGGTGGCCGACGTGCGGGAGTGCGTGCGGCGCATCGTGGCCTTCATCCTGCTGGGCAACAGCGACGCGCACCTGAAGAACTGGGCGTTGCGCTATCCCGACGGCCTGGCGCCCCGGCTGGCGCCGCTGTACGACCCCGTCTGCGTGACGGCTTTCTTCGAGGGGGTCGCACCCACGGACTACGCCGTGAACCGCGCCATCGACGCGAAGCTTGCCGCCTTCGACTGGCCCGCGCTCGGCGCCCTCCTGCGCTCGGCAGGTCTGCTGCGGTCGGCGCGGCTGGTCGCGATCGCCAGGGAGACGGTGCGCCAGGCCCAAGCCGACTGGCCGGCCTTGCTGCGCGATGCGCCGCCCGGCGTGGAACGCAGCGTTCTCTCCCGGCTGGAAGGCGGCGTGGCGTTGGCGCGCTGATCCGGCTCGCATACGATGGCGGGGATTTCATTTTGTTGCAGAAGGAAAGACCGGCCATGCGCTACCTCACCTCCGCATTGCTCGTCGCCGCGCTGACCAGCGGTTGCGGCAGCGGCATCAGTCTCGACGAGCCGATCGAAGGCCCCACCTGGCGCCTGGAGCAACTGGGCGGCGAGCCGGTACCGCCGGGCAACGACCCCCAGCGGGATGCGCAACTGCAGTTCGACGGCAACAGCGGACGGCTCAATGGCGCGGGCGGCTGCAACCGGGTCTCGGGGATGTTCCAGCGCACCGGCTATTCGCTGCGCTTCAGCCAGCTCGCCTCCACGCGGATGGCCTGCATCGACCCGGCGCGCAGCGCCAGCGAAACGCAGTTCTTCGCTGCCCTGCAGGCCACGGCAAGCTACCGGCTGGAGGGAGCATCGCGGCTCGCGCTGCTGGACGCGGGCGGCCGCACGCTCGCCACGCTGGGCCGGGCAGCGCCGCGCTGACGCGCGCTCACCAACGCATGGGCAGCGGCTTCGCCAGCACCAGCAGCCGCTCGCGGCGGGCGATGTAGCCGCCGCCTTCCAGGTCCTTCATCAACCGGCTCACCATCTCCCGCGAGCAGCCAATCTCGCTCGCGATGGCCTGGTGCGTCAGGCGCTCGGTGATGGCGCGGGTCTCGTCGGGCTGCGGCCGCGAGCGATCTTCCAGCAGGCGCTTGAGCCGGCTGTAGACGTCGAGCAGGGCCATGCTGCGGGCGCTCTCGGTGGCAAGCCGCGCGCGACGGATCAGCCGCACGATCAGCCCCATCGCGAAGTCAGGGTCGGCGGCGATGTATTCCAGCACCGTCTCGCGCGTGACGACGGCACAGACCGTGGGCTCGACCGCCTGCACGCTCGCGGAACGCGGCCCGCCGTCCAGGGACATCTCGCCCACGTACTCGCCCGGCCCGTGCAGCCCGAGCGTGACCTCGCGCCCGCGCGCATCGGAGACGAAGGCGCGCAGCCGGCCAGAGAGCACGATGTAGATGGAGCCGCCGTGGTCGCCCTCCTCGATCAGCACCGCGTGGCTGCGGTAGCGGCGCTGGACGCCGAGTTCCGCGAGCTTGCGCAGCTGCGGCGGCAGCGCGGCGGCCGGGTCGGCGCGGGGAGCGCGGGAGGAGCCGGAGGAGGCAGGCGGCATGCGCGGACTATACGGCCCGCGCGCCGCGCCGACGGGTCAATCCATCGCGGAGAGTCTCAGCGCCGACACGATCTGCGGCATGCGCGACACCTGGTGCACGACTTCGCGGATGCTGCTGCTGCCGGTCTTCTGCCGGACGTTCTTGATGTGGGTGCGGACCGTGGACAGCCGGATGCCCTGCAGGCCCGCGATTTCCTCCGCCCGCTGCCCGGCGCACAGTTGGGCGAGCACGCCCTGTTCGGCCTTGGTCAACCGCTTGGCGCGCGCGAACATCTGCATGGTGAGCATCTCGCAGCCCGCACGCCGGCTGCACATGATCAGCACGGTGTCGATGGTGCCGCCGCCATGCACCGCGGCCATCGGGATGAAGGCCAGCGAGAGCTGTTCGCTCGCATGGTCGAGCTCGACGATGCTGCGACAGTCGCGTTCCGCGTCCTTCAGCGCCTGGCGCAGCCGGGGCTGAGAGGCCGGGTCGCTGGCGCAGAGCATGCCTTCGACGCTGCGCAGCGCCCGTCCGGCGGCCAGCTCCCGCCGCGCGGGATGGTTGGCGTGCAGGATGCGGCCCGTCAGGTCGACCAGCACGAGGCCGTGGTCTATCTCGTCGAGAACGCGGGCCAGCATGCTGGCCTGGAGGGCATCGGGCGCCGCCGGGATGGCGCTGGTGCCGGCGATTGCTGCGATGGCGGCGGTGGGGGTCATGTCGCTCTCCTCATCCATTAGGGTGAGGAAAGTGTCCCGAATCCTGCCTCCGATGGGTGGTGACTATTGCCGCCAGGTTTGTGACTTTTTCACATCCGGCGGCTCAGCCGGTCAGCCGCTCCAGCGCCTCGCGGTACTTGGCCGCCGTCTTCTCGATCACCTCGGCGGGCAGGCGCGGCGCGGGCGGCGTCTTGTCCCAGGGCTTGCCGTTGATGCGGGTGGCTTCCAGCCAGTCGCGCACGAATTGCTTGTCGTAGCTGGGCGGGTTGGCGCCGGTCGCGAGCGCGGCCTCGTAGCCCTCGATGGGCCAGTAGCGGGAGCTGTCGGGTGTCAGCACCTCGTCCATCAGCACCAGCGTGCCGGCCTCGTCCAGGCCGAACTCGAACTTCGTGTCGGCAATGATCATGCCCTTGGCCAGGGCGATCTCCGCGGCCGTCTCGTAGATGGTGATGCTGGTCTCGCGGATCTGCTGCGCGAGCCTGGGGCCGACGATCTCGACCACGCGCTCGTAGCTGATGTTCTCGTCATGGCCGGCCACGGCCTTGGCCGCGGGCGTGAAGATCGGCCGCGGCAGCTTGCTGGCGTTGGTGAGGCCCTCGGGCAGGGGCACGCCGCAGACGGCGCGGTTCTCCTGGTATTCCTTCCAGCCGCTGCCGGCGAGGTAGCCGCGCACCACGGCCTCGACCGGAATGGGCTTCAGGCGCTTGACCAGCATGGAGCGGTCCTTGACCTGGGCGACTTCCTCCGGCTTCACCACGCTCTCGGGCGCGTCGCCGGTCAGGTGGTTGGGGCACAGGTGGCCGAGCCGGTCGAACCACCACAGCGCCATCTGCGTCAGGATCACGCCCTTGCCGGGGATCGGCTCGCCCATGATCACGTCGAAGGCCGAGAGGCGGTCGCTCGCGACCATCAGGATGCGGTCCTCGCCGACCGCGTAGTTGTCGCGCACCTTTCCGCGCGCGAGCAAGGGAAGGCTCTGGATGGAGGAAGTGTGGACGGTGGTCATGGCGGGGTGGCGTTGAAGCGGGGGCGGAAGACGTTGGAGATTGTGCGCGCGCCCGGGCGGCGCGCAGAAAAAAGCCACCGCGAAGGTGGCTTGCGCGGCAGCAGGCGTGCTCAGACCACTTCTTGCGCCAGTTCGCCCTTGGCGTACTTGGCGGCGACGACCTGCAGGGTCTCGCCCTTGATCTTCGGGCCCTGGCCCTCGCAGCCGAACTGGATGTAGCGCTGCTTGCAAACCTGCTTGGCGGCCTCGCGCGCCGGCTTCAGGTAGTCGCGCGGGTCGAACTTCTCGGGGTTCTCGACGAAGAACTTGCGGATCGCGGCCGTCATCGCCAGGCGGATGTCGGTGTCGATGTTGATCTTGCGCACGCCGTGCTTGATGGCTTCCTGGATTTCCTCGACCGGCACGCCGTAGGTTTCCTTCATGTTGCCGCCGTACTTGCGAATCTCCGCCAACAGGTCCTGTGGCACGCTGGAAGAACCGTGCATCACCAGATGGGTGTTGGGAATGCGGCGGTGGATTTCCTTGATGCGGTCGATCGCCAGGATGTCGCCCGTGGGCTTGCGGGTGAACTTGTAGGCGCCATGGCTCGTGCCGATGGCGATGGCCAGGGCATCGATCTGCGTGCGCTTGACGAAGTCGGCGGCCTGCTCCGGGTCGGTCAGCAGCTGGTCGCGCGTCATCGTGGCGTCGGTGCCGTGGCCGTCTTCCTTGTCGCCGCGCATGGTTTCCAGCGAGCCGAGCATGCCGAGCTCGCCTTCGACCGTCACGCCGACGCGGTGCGCCATGTCGGCCACCTTCTTGGTGACCTCGATGTTGTACTCGTAGCTGGCGATGGTCTTGCCGTCGGCCTGCAGGGAGCCGTCCATCATGACGGAACTGAAGCCGAGGTCGATTGCGCCGCGGCACACGTCGGGGCTCTGGCCGTGGTCCTGGTGCATGACCAGCGGCACGCGGGGCCATGTCTCGATGGCGGCCTCGATCAGGTGCTTGATGAAGGGCTCGCCGGCGTACTTGCGGGCGCCCGCGCTGGCCTGCAGGATCACCGGCGCGCCCACCTCGTCGGCCGCCGACATCACGGCCTGCACCTGTTCCAGGTTGTTGACGTTGAAGGCCGGGATGCCGTAGCCATTGGCGGCGGCATGGTCGAGCAGTTCGCGCATGGAAACGAGTGCCATGGATACCTCGCAGGGATGTGGATGGATATAAGAAAACTTGATCAATTCTAACGAGGGGGCCTGTGGGACAGGACCGACGCCACGCGCCGCAATGCGCGACGCGAGCCCGACGCGCAAGACCGCGGGCCGTTGCGGCCGCGCGCACGGAGCGACCTCGCGTTGCGCTTCGCCGCCGCGCGCCTTGCTTCGCAGGTCTCTCGCTGCGCGGCGCAATGGCCTTCTAAGCTCGCAAGCCCGACATCCCGTCAACAAATGCTCAAGAGAGCCCAGGTCAATGTTCCCGCTTCGTCCGCCTCTGTCTTCCAGCCGCAGCAACTCACCCGAACGAACCGCCGAGGACCCGGCGGGCGCTTCGTCCGCCCCTGGCACCTCGGGTGAGACCGCATCGACTGCGCAGCCGTCCAGTGGCCCGCTGGACGGCCTGAATGCCTCCCGCGCGCCGGGCCGCCCCAGCGCGATCGCACAGGTGGAGGCAGTGCCCGAAAGAGAATCGATCGACCAGACCTGGGAGCGGTGGGCAAGCCAGGGGCCGCTGGGGGAAAGGCGTGAGGAAGCGGTGAGGTACATCAAGGCGCTCAGCGACGATGCGTCCGCGCGGCAGTCGCGGTTCCCGGAACTCTCGTTCTACGGCCTCGAGTTGACGGAGATGCCGCCACGCATGAACGAAATACCTGAACTTCGCACCATCGGGGCGTTGGATCTCGGTTGCAACCAACTGGGGGAGTCACTCGATCTCACGATGTTCGAGGCACTTGAGCACCTGAGTGCCGGTCAGAATCAATTCACCCACCTGCCCAGGCTGGCGAATCCTCAAAGACTTCGCCGCCTCGAAATGGGAGAGAACTGCCTGACGGATCTTTCAGGTTTGGAGAGCATGAGCGCGCTTCAAGAGCTGACGCTGGCCAACAATCGCGGCATCCGAATACCGCCTGATGTGCGCGGGTTGACCCGGCTCCAGCACCTCGATCTGACATCGACCGCCCTGGAAGCCCTGCCCGACCTGCGCGGCCTGCGGGAACTGAACCTCGTGATGCTCTTCGGCAATGCCATCCCCACGCTTCCGCGCTGGGTCGCCACGCTGCCGGCGTCGTTGAGCCTCCATGTGGAAGGCAACCCGCTGGATGAACGGACGACCACCTGGTTGCGGACGCTCCAGTCGGGCCCACGCATTGGCTATGGAATGGCGGTCTCCCTGGAAGACGGTCCACCACCTTCCTTGAGCGCGGAAGCCGGCGTCTGGCAGCCGGAGAGTGGCGAGCGCTGGGAGCGCTTTGCCGAGGAGC
>CBIHOG010000063.1:0-26223 GCA_966211435.1 uncultured Variovorax sp.
AACATGTGGCGCGGCACCGCGAAGCACAAGCCCTTCCTCTCGGGCGCGAGCATGGTGCGCGCCGGCTGGCTGGACCAGGGCAAGATGGTGATCTACCCGATCCGCGACAACATCGACGCCGAAGGCAACCAGCTCATCAACTGGGTCGCCGAGATCCATGCGCCGCAACCCGCCATCCAGGACTGGAGCCGCCCCGGCCGCATCGAGGACTTCATGCCTTCCTTCGAGAACTGGCACTTCGACTGGCTCGACGTGCCGGCGCTGATCCGCTCCTCCGACGCCATCCTCGAATACCCGATGGTCGATCAGGACCCGCTGCCGAAATGGACGCATGGCCGCCTCACGCTGCTGGGCGATGCGGCGCATCCGATGGTGCCGCGCGGCTCCAACGGCGCCGGCCAGGCCATCATCGACGCGCGCTTCCTCGCGGGCGCGCTGAAGGATTGCGGCATCGGCACCGAGGCGCTGGACGCCTACGACGCGGTGCGCGTGAAGGCGACCACCAACGTCGTGCTGACCAACCGCAGCAATCCGCCGGATACCATCCTGCGCGAAGTGTTCGAGCGCACGGGAGGCAAGCGCTTCGAGCGCCTGGACGAGTTCGTCACGCAGCCCGAGCTGCAGGCGATCTCTGACAACTACAAGCGCGTCGCCGGTTTCGACCCCGCCGCATTGAAGGCCCGGCCTTCCTACATCTGAACCCATCGACGGAGACTGCATGCGTTCCCTGACGAAGATCCTCGCCACCTTGCTCATGGCCGCCGGGGCCGCGGCCGCGCAGGCCTGGCCCGACCAGCCGATCACGCTGGTGGTGCCCTACACGCCGGGCACCGGCATCGACCTCATCGCGCGCCAGCTTTCCGTCCGGCTGCCGGCCGTGCTGGGCCAGCCGGTCATCGTCGACAACACGGCCGGCGCCAGCGGCAATATCGGCAGCGAAAAGGTCGCGCGCGCCAAGCCCGATGGCTACACGCTGATGGTGCAGGTCAACACGCTGGTCATGAACAAGAGCCTCTACAAGTCGCTCGCGTACGACCCGGTGAACGACTTCACGCCGGTCTCGCTCACGTCGTGGGGCACGCTGCTGCTGGTCACCAATCCGAACGTGCAGAAGACCGCGACGGTGGCGCAGATGGTCGCAGACGCCAAGGCCAACCCCGGCAAGCTCACTTACGCTACGCCGGGCGTCGGCACGCCGCACCACCTGTCGATGGCGATGCTGCTGCAAGGCACCGGCACCGAGATGCTGCACGTGCCCTACAAGGGCACGGCCGGCGCGGTGACGGACCTGCTGGGCGGCCGCATCGACTACATGTTCCTGCCGGTGCACGTCGCGCTGCAGCACATCAAGGCCGGCAAGCTCAAGGCCATCGCCACCGGCAGCGACAAGCGCCTGGCGCAACTGCCGAACGTGCCGACCCTGGCCGAGGCCGGCATCAAGGGCGGCAACGTCGACATGTGGTACGGCGTGCTCGCACCCAAGGGCACGCCGCAGCCGATCGTGGACCGGCTCAACAAGGAGATCGGCGCGATCCTGAAGCAGCCCGATCTGGCGACCGCCTTCGAATCGCAGGGCATGGTGCCGGCATCTTCCACCCCCGCGGAATTCGCCCAGCTGATCGACAAGGACGCCAAGCGCTGGGCCGGCGTGGTGCAGCGCGGCCACATTACCGCGGACTGATCCCGCGAACCGCCGCTCTCAGCGCGGGCGCTGCAACAGCGCCCGTTCGCGGCCAGCATGCCGCGCCATGTGCACTTCGTGCAGCGTGATCTTGCGCACTTCGGACTGGCTTGTCTCGATGTGCGCGCGCAGCAGCATCGCGGCCTGGTCGCCGCGGTTCGCGCGGATGGCCTTCAGGATCTTCGCGTGCTCGTCGTAGGTCGCGTCGATGCGCGTCTGCTTGGTGAAATCGAGCCGGCGGATGATGCGGATGCGGTCCGTCACGTCGCGGTGCACCCGCGCCATCTCGCCATTGCCGGCTGCCTCGACCAGCGAGCAGTGGAAGGCTTCGTCCCATTGCGCGACCTGGGCAGTGTCCGAACTGCGCTGCGCCGCCGGCACCAGCCAGATGCCCGAGAGAGTGTCGAGCAGCCCGCGGTTGACGCGGCGGTCTGTCTCGCAGAGGCGGTGCACGGCGGTGGTCTCCAGCACCATGCGCAGGTCGTAGAGCTGCTCGAACTGGTCGAAGTCGAAGGGCAGCACGCGCCAGCCGCTGCGGAAGAGAACTTCGACGAAGCCTTCCTGCTGCAGCCTGAAGAGTGCCTGGCGCACGGGCGTGCGCGAGACGCCGAGTCGTTCGCTGATCTCGTTCTCCGTGAAGCGGTCGCCCGGCACGAGGCTGAACTCCGCCACGTCGCGCTTGAGCTGCGCGTAGACCTCGTCGGCGCGCGTGCGGAAGGCCGGGTCCGGGGCGTGGGGCAGGGCGTCGGGGGAGGGTGTTCGAGCGGTTGGCACGTGGGGATGTTAGTGCTTGCGGAGCGCGGCCAGCAAGGCGGCGCTCGGCGCGGTCCAGCCGACGATGGCGCCCTGGGCGCGGATCATCTCCACGGCGGCCGCCTTGAAGGCGGGGAAGTAGCTTTCGGTGCAGTCTTCCAGCAGCAGGCAGTCGTAACCCCGGTCGTTGGCTTCGCGCATGCTGGTCTGCACGCACACTTCGGTGGTCACGCCGCCGAAGAGCAGGTGGGTGATGCCGCGCCGCCGCAGTGTCTCGTGCAGTCCGGTGGCGTAGAAGGCGCCCTTGCCGGGCTTGTCGATGACGATCTCGCCATCGATGGGTGCGAGCGCGTCGATGATCTGGTTGCCGGGTTCGCCGACGACGAGGATGCGACCCATCGGGCCTTCGTCGCCGATGCGCAATGTGGGGTTGCCGCGGTTGCGCTTGGCGGGAGGGCAGTCGGAGAGGTCGGGCTTGTGGGCTTCGCGCGTGTGGACCACGAGCCCGCCTGCTTCTCTCCATGCGTTGAGTGTCTTTTGCGTTGCGGGGACGATGGCTTCGAGGAGCGAGACGTCGTTGCCCAGCGTTTCGCCGAAGCCGCCGGGCTCGATGAAATCCCTTTGCATGTCGATGAGGACGAGCGCGGTCTTGCTCAGGTCGAATTCGTAAGGGAAGGGGGTGGCTTCCATTTGCATGTCGGGCCTTCGGTTGGATGATGGGGGGATGGAGGCTGGCGTGCTCCCGTGCGACAACGTCATGCCGCCGCCGCGGCGGCGGCAGCGGGAGCGTGATGATCCCCGCCTCCCATGTGCGCGCCCAGCACATGCCGTTCAGCCGTGGCAGCCGCGGTCTCGAACACGATCCGCCCTTCGCTCATCACCACGATCCGATCCGCCATCTCCAGCAATTCGTCGAGGTCTTCGCTGATCAGCAGCACGGCCCCGCCCCGCGCCCGCACCTGCACGATGCGGCTGTGGATCTCGGCGACCGCCGCGAAGTCCAGCCCGAAGACCGGGTTCGCCGCGATCAGGACGTTGATGTCCCCCGCCAGCTCGCGCGCCAGGACAGCGCGTTGGACATTGCCGCCGGACAGGCTGCGGATCGGCGCGCCTTCGCCTTGCGTCTTGACGCCGTACTCCTCGATCCACTCCCGCGCCCGGCTTCGCCACAACGGAAAGTTGAGGAAGCCGGCGCCGAGCGCACGCCATGCCAGCGGCGCCTGGTCGAAATCCCGCAACGCCATGTTCTCGGCCACGCTCAAGTCGCCGACACATGCGTTGCGCAAGGGCTCCTCGGGCAGGCTTCTCACCTTCAAGCGCCGGTTCTCCTCGCGCTTTGCGGCATAAGGCTCGCCCATCACCGTGACGCGGCCGGCAAGCCGCGCACGCTGCCCGACCAGAGCTTCCACGAGTTCGCGCTGCCCATTGCCGGACACGCCCGCCACGCCCAGGATCTCGCCCGCGCGCACCGACAGGCTGAGATCGTGCACCGCCAACGTCCCGCGGTCGCCCTGCGCCTGAAGGCCCTCGACCTGCAATGCGATCCTCGCGTCCGCCGCCGTGTCCTTCATCGCATGCAGCGCGCGTCCTGTCGGTGCGGCCACGTCGCTCTCGGGCGGCGGTGCCTCGCCTTCGCCCATCATCGCGGCGGCGAGGCGCGCGGGGTTCGTCGCCGGCACCGCGCAATGGTGCACCGCCTTCCCGCGCCGCAGCACCGTCACGCTGTCCGCATATGCCATCACCTCGCGGAACTTGTGCGTGATGATGAGCACCGTGCACATGCCGCTGCGCGCGAACTCGCGCACATGGCCCAGCACCTCGTCCGCCTCCTGCGGCGTCAGCACCGAGGTCGGCTCGTCCAGGATCAGCAGGCGCGGCTTCAGGTAGAGCTGCTTCAACAACTCGAGCTTCTGCTTCTCGCCCGCCGCCAGCTCCGACGGCCGCACGTCCAGGTCCAGCGTGAAAGGCGTCGTCGCCAGGAAATCCTTCAGCTCCGCGCGCTTCGACTTCCAGTCGATCACCGCCGGTGTCTTGCCGCCCGCCAACAACAGGTTCTCCGCCACCGTCATGCCCGGCGCCAGCGTGAAGTGCTGGTACACCATGCCGATGCCCAGCGTGCGCGCCACCACCGGGTTGGCGATGTCCTGCTCGCGTCCGTCGATCAGGATGCTGCCTTCCTCGGCGCGCTGGAATCCGGCCACGCACTTCACCAGCGTGCTCTTGCCCGCGCCGTTCTCGCCCAGCAGCGCATGCACGGTGCCGGGCTCGACGCGCATCGTCACACGGTCCATCGCCGTGAAGTCGCCGAAGCGCTTCGTCAGTTCGTAAGTGTCCAGCGCGAGGGCGCCGGTGGCATGGGAAGGGGGGGCGACGGGGGCGATCATGTGGCCGGCTCCTTGCGTTCCGGCAGCGCTTCGAGCAGCGCGCCGGAGCTTGCATGTGCGCCGAACACGCCGCCCTGCATCGTGATCATCTTGAGCGCGGCGAGATGGTTGCCGTGGTCCGTCGCCGCCGTGCAGTCCGACAGCAGCAGGCATTCGAAACCGCGGTCGTTGGCGTCGCGCATCGTCGTGTGCACGCACACGTCCGTCGTGATGCCGGTGAGGATCAGGTTCTCGATGCCGCGCGTGCGCAGGATCAATTCGAGATCGGTCGCATAGAACGAGCCCTTGCCCGGCTTGTCGATCACCACCTCGCCCGGCAACGGCGCGAGCGCCGGGATGATCTCCCAGCCCGGCTCGCCGCGCACCAGGATGCGGCCGCACGGCCCGTCGTCGCCGATGCCCACGCCGTTGGCGCCGATCTGGCGCGAGCGCCAGCGCTTGTTGGCGGGCAGGTCCGAGAGGTCGGGCCGATGGCCTTCGCGCGTGTGGATGATGTGGAAACCCAGCGGCCGCAGCCGCGCCAGCGTGCGCGCGATCGGGTCGATCGGCGCCTGCACCAGCGAGAGGTCGTAGCCCATCACGTCGACATAGCCGCCCTTGCCGCAGAAGTCGGTCTGCATGTCGATGACGATCAGCGCGGTGTTGTCCGGCCGCAGTGCGCCGTCGTAGGGCCAGGCGTAGGGCTCGGCGGCGACGTGGCGCCCGGGTTGCGTGGCGGTGTTCATGATTCGCCCGGCATCCTCGGAGCGTGCGGGACCAGCGGATGCTCCTCCGGCCCCTTGTACGCGCGCACCGGCGCCGGAAAGCCGAAGCCCGTGCCGTCCGTCACCTTCACCTGCGCGCTCCACGGCAGGCTGTAGCGGCCGGCGGCCATGTCCTGCATGTAGGTGTAGGGGCAGTCCTGCGCGCCGCCCTTCACCGCCACGTAGCCGCGGTGGTAGAGCTGGTAGATATTGTTCTCCACGCCCCAGCCGGTGCGCGCCTCGCGCACCAGGTCGGGCCGCAGTTCGGCCGTGATGATCTCGTCGGGCCGTCCCCCGCCTTCCACCAGCACCGTGCCGTCGAAGTTGCAGAACATCCCTTCGCCCATCGAGTCGAAGCTGCCGTCGCTGCCGCACATGCACACGCTCGCGGTATAGGCCAGGTTGCAGAATGCATTGGCCTGGTTGGTGATGCGCCAGGCGTGGCGGATCGGCGCGGTATAGCCTGCCGTGCGGATGACGATCTCCGCGCCCTTGTACGCGGCTTCGCGCGCCATCTCCGGCAGCATGCCGTCGTGGCAGATGATGAGCGCGAGCTTGCTGCCGTTCGGCCCGTCGCACACCGGGATGCCGAGGTTGCCCGGCTCCCAGGGCTCCACCGGCACCCACGGATGCATCTTGCGGTAGTAGAGGCGGATCGCGCCCTTGTCGTCGATGATCAGCCCGCTGTTGTATGGGTTGCCGCCGGGGTTGGCCTCCATGATCGAGAAACAGCCCCAGATCAGGTTGTCGACGCAAGCCTGGCGGAAGGCCGCGACCTCCGGCCCGTCGAGCGAGCACATGATCTCGGGCGAGGTGTCCATCGACAGCCCATGCAGTGCGTACTCGGGAAAGACGACGAGGTCCATCGTCCCCTGGTTGCGCCGCGCCTTGGCGACCAGATCGCAGATGCGACGCGTCTGCGCCGCGAGATCGGCGGCCGTCTTCACGACCGGCAGCTGCAACTGCACCAGACCGACGACGACGCCGTTCTCCGATTTGTTCAGACCACCCAGGCCACTCATCAGCAAACTCCAATATTCAACGTGTGGAAGACAACTCGCCGGGGCTGCCGACGGCCACGCTGCCCGGCTTGCACGTCAGCACCAGGATGACGAGCGTGAGCACGTAGGGCACCGTGTTGAAGAGGTGGTAGCCCCAGCCCACGCCGATGGATTGCAGCGCCGGGCCGATCGCGCCCGCGCCGCCGAAAAGCAAGGCCGCGCCGATGCAGCGCAGCGGACTCCAGCGCGCGAAGATCACCAGCGCCACCGCGATCAGGCCCTGGCCGCTCGATATGCCTTCATTCCAGCTGCCCGGATAGAAGAGCGTGAGCGATGCGCCGCCCAGGCCGGCGATGAAGCCGCCCGCCGTGGTGGCGGCGATGCGCAGGCCGGCCACCGAGTAACCGAGCGCCCGCGTCGCATTGGCCGAATCGCCCGCCATGCGCACCAGCAGGCCCGCGCGCGTGCGCGCAAAGCCCCACCACAGCAGCACTGCCAACGCGATGCCGATCGGCACCAGCGAGTTGACCTGCAGCGCCGAGCGGATCACCGGGTTGTCGCTCCAGTTGCCCAGCGGGATGGCGGGCAACTGCGGCGCCTGCGGCTGGATCAGCGGCTTGCCGAGATAGAAAGCCAGGCCGGTGCCGAAGAGCATCAGCGCGATGCCGGTCGCCACGTCGTTGACGCGGTCCAGCGAACACAGCAGCCCGTGCAGCAGCGCCAGCAAGGCGCCGGCCGCGGCGCCGATCAGCACCCCGAGCCACGGCGAGCCGGTGAGCCACGCGCCGCCGAAGGACGCCATGGCCGACAGCACCAGCACGCCCTCGAGCCCGAGATTGATGCGACCCGACTTCTCGGTCAGGCACTCGCCCAGGCTCACGAAAAGAAAAGGGGCGCCCACGCGCAAGGCTCCGCCGACGATGCCGGCGACCAGCGCGATCCATTGGTCTGCGGTCATTGCGCGACCTCCTTGACCGCCACCACCGTGTCGGACGAAGCGCGCGGCGCGCGATTCTTCATCAGCGCCTTCCAGTCGATCATGCGCAGCCCTTCACTCGCGAGAATCAGCACGAAGGCCAGCCCCTGGAGAACCAGCACCGACGCATCGGGCAGGCCGGCCCGCCGCTGCAGCAGGCTGCCGGCCGCGCCGAAGCCGCCGAACAGGATGGCCACCGGGATGACTGCCACCGGGTTGTGCCGCGCGATGAAGGACACCAGGATGCCCGCGTAGCCATAGCCCGCGATCAGCGAGGCATTGGCATTGGTATGCACCGCCGCCACTTCCACCGCGCCCGCGACACCGGCACATGCGCCGCCCAGGCCGCAGGCGGCAAGGATCAGCCGGTTCGCCGGCAGCCCCACCAGCTGCGCCGTGCGCGGGTTCCCGCCCACCACGCGCACCGAGAAGCCCGTGGCCGTGAGGCGCAGCCACAACCCCGAAAGAACGCAAGCGACCACGCCGATCACCAGGCCCCAGTGCACGTCGGAGCCTGCGATGCCGCCGATCCCGAGGCCTTCGGCGAGCGAACGCGTCGCCGGCTTGTTGAGGCTGGCCGGGTCGCGCAGCGGGCCTTCGACCAGATGCTTGAACAGGCCGATCGCGATGTAGGCGAGCAGCAGGCTGCTGATGGTCTCGTTGATGCCACGGTATTGCCGCAGCCATCCCGCGAGCGCGATCCACGCGGCACCGGCCACCGCGCCGGCGACGCACAGCAGCACGGTGCCCGCCGCGTTGGCCGGCAAGGGCAACGCGTAGGGCAGTGCCGCGCAGGCCAGGCCGCCCAGCACCAGCGCGCCCTCGCCGCCAATGATGACGAGGCCGGCGCGCGCGGGAATCGCGACGCACAGGGCGGTGAGCATCAGCGGTGCCGCGCGCTGCAGCGTGTTCTGCCAGGAGAACCAGTCGCCGAAGGCACCCTTGAAGAGGATGAGCCACACGTCGAGCGGGCTCGCGCCGGCGAACCAGACGAACACGCCGAACAGCAGCAGTGCCGCCGCGATGGCGAACACCGGCAGGGCGGCTTCTTTCAATGCGTGGCGCATCGTCGGCTCGCGCGGCGTGCCGCGATCAGGCGATCGAGCCCATCACGCCTTCGACGAGGTAGTTCATCTTCTCGAGCTCCAGGTCCGTCTGCTTGAAGACCTTGCCGGCCGGGATGACCGTGGCGCCCTTGTTGTCCTTCAGCGGGCCCTGGAAGATGTCGAAGCTGCCCGCGATCATCTTCGCCTTGATGTCGTCGGCGTTCTTCTTCGCCGCGTCCGTCACCATCGGCCCGTAGGCGGACATCTTCACGTAGCCCTCCTTCAGGCCGCCGCGCAGGAAGTTCGGGTGCGGCTTGCCGGTCTGCGCCGCATCGACGATGGTCTTGTACGCGGTCAGCCAGTTCCACTCCGCACCCGTCAGGTAGGCGTTGGGCGCCAGCTTGGCCTGGCTCGCGTGATAGCCGCACACCATCTTGCCGCGCTTGGCCGCCGTCTCGACCACCACCTTCGGGCCATCGACGTGCATGGTGAAGACGTCGCAGCCCTGGTCGGCGAGGCTGTTGGTGGCCTCCGCTTCCTTGACCGCCATCGACCAGTCGCCCGTGAAGATCACGCTGCAGGTAATGCCGGGCTTGACCGAACGCGCGCCCATCGTGAAGGCATTGATGTTGCGCAGCACCTGCGGGATCGGCTTGGCCGCGACGAAGGCGATCTTGTTGCTCTTCGTCATGTGGCCGGCGATCACGCCGTTGAGGTACTGGCACTCGTCGATGTAGCCGAAGAAGCTGCCCGCGTTCTTCGGATGCTTGCCTTCGGTCCAGAGGCCGCCGCAATGCGAGAAGCGCACGTCGGGATGCTTGGGCGCCACGGCCAGGATATGCGGATCGAAATAGCCGAAGGAAGTCGGGAAGAGCAGCTTGGCGCCATCCTGCGCGATCATGCCCGTCATCGTCTTCTGCACGGCCGCGGTCTCGGGCACGTTCTCTTCCTCGACCACCTTGATGCCGGGCATCTTCTTGAGTTCGGCGGCGGCTTGCGCATGCGCCTGGTTGTAGCCGTAGTCGTCACGCGGGCCGACGTAGATGACACCCACGGTCAGCGGCGTCTGCGCGCGGGCGAGCGCGCTCCAACCTCCCAGCGTGCCGGCGGCGCCGAGGGCTGCGAGGGACTTGAGGGAATCGCGACGGTTGATCTGGCTCATGCGAGTGCTCCGAGGAATGAATGAAGAGAAGCGGGAAGGTGGGATGGGCGATGTACCTTCTTGGATACAAGAGTGAGTGCATAAACCGTACCAAGGCGGGTGGTCCAAATTTCAGGCCATCAGGCTCACGTGCGCCGCCACGACGCGCCAGCCTTGTGCGGTGCGCATCCATGTCTGGCTCTGGCGCCCCGTCTTAGTGCTTCCCTCGCGCCGGAACTCGATGTTGGCGGTCGCGAAATCCAGGCCATAGGTGGTGATGACGGTGCGCAGCACCTCGCGCGCAAGCCCTTGCGAAGGGCGGCCGGCGCGGAAGGCCTGGATCTCGTCGTAGCCGTAGAGGTTCTCGGTGGCGCCGTAGCGCAGCGTGTGCGGGCTGTTCCAGAACAGTTCGTCGAGCACATCGACCTTGTTGTTCACCAGCGCGTCTTCATAGCGTGCGAAGGCGGCGGTCACATCGGCCACGACGTCGGGGAGGTTGATGAGGGGCGTCATCGGTTCTTTCGGTTCTTTCTTCAACGGGATGTCAAGGCGTGATCTCACAGAGCGGCCACGGGCGCCTGCGCGACGCCTGCTGCCTCCAAGGCGGCGGCGACGCGCAGCACGAGATCCTCGCGCCAGGGTGCGGCGATGACCTGCACGCCGATCGGCAGGCTCGCGTGCGCGCCCCACACCGGAACGGCGCACACGGGCAGGCCGATGCAGGAGATGGGCTGGGTCAGCAAGCCCATGTTCGGCCGCACGGGCAGGCGCTGCCCATTGAGCTCGAACCATTCGGCGCCGATCGGCGTCGCGGCGCAGGGCGTGGCCGCGGCGAGCAGGATGTCGAAACGTTCGAAAAGCCGGGCGGCGCGCTCGGCATAGAGGCGGCGCACGCGCTGCGCGCGGGCGATCCAGGCGGCGGGCAGCAGCGTGCCGGCCAGGAAACGGTCGCGCGACAGCGGCTCGAAGTCGTGCGGGCGCCTGCGCAAGTCGGGCAGGTGCAGGGCGCCGCCTTCTGAGTTGCTGATGAGGAAGGCCGCCGCGCGGCCGGCCTCGACCATCGGCAGCTCGACGGTCTGCGTCGCGCCGAGCGCCTCGGCCACCCTGTCCACGGCGCCCAGCGCTTCGGGCTGCGCACGCTCGCGGAAGTAGCCGCCCAGGACGCCGATGCGAAGCCCTTGGAGACCGTGCGCCAGGCCGGGCACGGTGGCCTCCACCGCGCGCTGCGCGCAACCGGGGTCGCGCGGCCCCAGCGTCTCGGGCCCCTGCATCGCGTCGTAGGCCAGCGCGAGGTCGCGTGCCGATCGCGCGAAGGGTCCGAGGTGGTCGAGGCTGGAGACGAAGGGGTAGCTGCCCGTGCGCGGCAGCCGGCCGAAGGTGGGCTTGAGGCCGAACACGCCGCACAGCGATGATGGAACGCGGATCGAACCATTGGTGTCCGAGCCCAGCGCGAGCGGCACCTGTCCCGCGGCAACCGCCGCGCCGGAGCCGCCCGACGAGCCACCTGCGATGCGCGAGAGATCATGCGGGTTGTGCGCCGCGCCGACGTGGCTGTTCTCCGTCGTGAAGCCGTAGGCGTACTCGTCCATGTTCAGCGCGCCGACCAGCACCGCGCCCGCGCTTTCAAGCCGGCGCACCAGTGCCGCGTCGCCACGCGCGGGCGTGCTGTCACGTTCGATCTTCGAGCCTGCCAGCGTCGGCAGCCCGGCGATGTCGAACAGGTTCTTCACGGCGAAAGGCACACCCAGCAAAGGCAGCTCGCGCGTGCGCGCACCCTTGTCCGAGGCGAGCGATGCATCGACCTGGGCCGCGCGCCGCAGGGCGCGCTCGCGCACCACGTCGGTAAAGGCGTTGACGCGGCCGTCCGTCGCGGCGATGCGCTCGAGGCTGGCCTGCACCAGCGCGACGGCACTGATGCTGTTGCCGCGGACGGCGGCCGCCATGGCGGCCGCATCCTTCCGGAGCAGGGCGTCCGCGCTCATCCCTGCTTCTCCTCGGGAGAAACCGGCGCGAAACTCACGGCCGGCTCCGTGTGCACGTCGAGCGGCACGGCCTCCACGACAGCCGCGAACTCGGCGGCCAGGGCAAAGAAGCGCAGCACGCCGGGCCGGTGGTCCGGCCCCAGCGGCAGCGACAAGGCCGCGGCGGCGGCATCGACATAGCGCTCGATCTGCGCGGGCGTCATCGCCGCACCTCCCGCTGGAAGATCTCCAGGCTCAGCTTCTTCATGTCGACGAAGCTGCGCGAACTCAGGGTGTCCAGCGTGCGCGGCCGCGCGTCGCGGTAGTCGAGGATCTCCGCCACCCGGGTCGGCCGCTTGGTCAGCAGCAGCACCTGGTCCGCCAGGTACACGGCCTCCTCCAGGTCGTGCGAGACCAGCAGCATCGTGGTGCCGGTCTGCATGAACACCTCCTGCAGCTTCTCGCGGATGAAGAGCGTCATCTCGAAGTCGAGCGCCGAGAAGGGCTCGTCGAGGAAGAGCACCTCCGGGTTCGGCGCCAGCGCCCGCATGATCGAGGCCGTCTGCTGCTGTCCGCCGGAGAGCTCGTAGGGATAGCGCTTCAGGTCGAACTTCACGTCGAAGGAGGCGACCAGCTCCTCCATGCGCCGATCCACCTCGGCCTTGGAGCGTCCTTCGAGCTTCAGCGGATAGGCGATGTTGTCGATGGTGCGCATCCACGGGAACATCGCCTCGCGGTAGTTCTGGAACACGTAGCCGATCTTGGTGTCCTTCAGCGACTTGCCGTCGAACAGGATCTCGCCCGAATCGATCGGGATCAGACCCGCGATCATGTTGATCAGCGTCGACTTGCCGCAGCCGTTGGGACCGAAGACCGAGACGATCTTGTGCTTCGGGATGTCGAGGTCGAAGTTCTCGTAAAGCGGCCAGCCCGCGAAGTACTTGGTGAGCCCGCGGATCGTGATGTGCGTGCCCGCCGGGCCGGGGTTGAAGACGGGCCTGGGCACGTCGGCATACACCGGCCCGCCGATCACGGTTTCAGTGGCTCTCATCTTCCGCTCCAGTGAACGATGCGGCGCTCGGCCACGAGGAACAGGATGTTGAGCGCATAGCCCAGCGCCCCGGCCGCGAGGATGGCGGCATACATGCTCTTGACGTTGAGCACCTGCTGCGCATCGATGATGCGGTGGCCCAGGCCGTTGTCCGAGCCGATGAACATCTCCGCCACGATCACGATGACCAGCGCCATCGACACCGCCGAACGCAGGCCGACGAATGACGGCTGCAGGCTCTCCCACACCAGCACGTCCTTGAATATCTGCCAGCGCGAGGCGCCCATCACCCGCGCCGCCATCACCCGCTGCTTGCGCGCGTTGATGACGCCGTAGGCACTGTTGAAGACCACGATCAGCAGCGCGCCAAAGGCGGCGATGGCGACCTTGTTCACGTCCGAAACGCCGAAGATCAACAGGAAGAGCGGGATCAGCGCGGAAGAAGGCGTCGAGCGGAAGAAGTCGATCAGGAACTCCACGCTGCGGTATGCCTTCTCGTTGCTGCCTAGCAGCACGCCCAGCGGCACGCCGATGGCCGCGGCGATCAGGAAGGCCTGCAGCGTGCGCCAGACCGTGACCGCGAAGTCCAGCAGCAGCGGCCCGCCCGCCAGGCCGGTGATCAGCGCGGCGATGGTGTCGGCCGGCGTCGGCAGCAGGATCGGCTTGATGAAGCCCAGCCGCACGACGAGGTCCCAGAGGATGAAGAGCACGAGGGGGCCGACGACGGGCAGCAGCTTGTCCCACGAAGCCTTCTTCGGCACGGCGGCGGAGGCGGCGGCCGAGGGCGGTGCCCAGGGTGCGGCGCCGGCGGAGGGGGTGCTCGTGTCGGCCATGGCGTCAGGCCTTGTAGAGCAGAGCGTCCACCGGCACCTTCTTCTCGAAGATCCCTTTTTCGGTGAAGAGGTCGTAGAACTTCTGGAAGTAGGCGACGTCGCTGGCCTTGAACTCGTTGTAGAGCATGTAGGAAGCGAGCGGCACCTCGGCCGTGAGCGGGCCTTCGATGGCGGTGTAACCCTTCATGTGCTGGCGTGCGTCCTCCGGCTTGGTGCGCACCAGCTCCACGCCACGGGCGTAGGCGGCGATGAACTTCTTCGTCGCGTCGGGGTTCTTCTTGATGAACTCCGTCGTGAGGCTGGCGGCGCCGCCATGCCACGGCGCCATCGGGTCGCCGAGGATGTACTTGGCGACCACGCCGGCCTCGATCACCCGCGTCGTGCCGTTCATGCGCCCGACCGTGCCGGTGGGCTCCAGCGTATAGCAGGCGTCGACCTGCCCGGCCACCAGCGAGGCCACGTGCTGGCCGATCGGCAGTTCGGACACCGTGGCGCCGGTCGCGCCCGCCCGCTCCAGCATGGTCTTGCACAAGGTCACGTTCTGGATACCCGGCCCGGAGGCGACCTTCTTGCCCTTGAGTTCGGCCATGGTCTTGATCGGGCTGTCCTTGGCGACGATGAACTCGTCGAGCACGAACCTGGCATTGCTCGGGTTGGTGCAGAAGATCTTGAAGAGGCCGGGCTGCGCGATCTCGCCGATCGCGAGGTTGGCCGAGCCGGTGCCGTTGGAGCTGCCATCGGAGCGGCCGGAGAGCATCGCCTCCATCACCTGCTGCGCGCCGGCGAACTTGAGCGCCTCGACATCAAGGCCGGCCTCCTTGAAATAGCCCCGGTCCACCGCCGCGAAGAAGGGCAGACCGGCCGCGACCGGCCAGTAGCCGATGCGGATCTTCGGTCCGGCCTGGGCGCGCACCAGCGCCGGCGAGGCCAGCAGCGCGAGCCCCGCGGCCCCAGCCTGGAGGGCCTGCCGCCGGGAAGGTCGCGCGGCGGGCGGGAGCGTGGTGTCGTCGATGGGCATGGAGTCCTCCGGAAGGGTTGAAGAAGAAGTTGACTGTGTCTTCAGGTCGCGAGCGCCGCGCGCGAAGCCATGTAGGCGCGCCAGCCGCCGTGGTGCGTGATGTCTTCCGCGCCCGCGATGGCAAGTGCCTCGCACAGGAAACCTTGCACGCTGCCGCCATCGGCGAGCGTGAGGCTGCCGATGCCCAGCGGCGCGGGAATGAGCGCGACGAAGCTGCCGTAGTGCGCGAGCGGCATCTCCCACACCTCCAGCGCGATGGCTGCTCCGCCCACCGGCACGCGCAGCAGCCCGGGCTTGGGCGGCACGGTGCCGGGCAATGCGTAGAGACGGTATTGCGCGGCGGTGGTGGTCGTCTCCAGCAGCCGTGCGCCGCGCTCTGTCATCTGCGTGTTCAGCGGCATGCCGGAGAGATGCGCGCCCACCACCGCCACCTTGACCATCGGCTGCGGCGCGATCACGGGCAGCGCCTCCGGCGCCGGCATCGGCTCGCCGGTCGCGCCCAGCGGCAGCCCGGTCGAATGGTGGAAGCGCTGGCCGAGTTCCGCGAGCTGGAAGTCGCTGCCACAGCGCCCGATGAGCGTGATGCCGAAGGGCATGCCGTCCGCGCGCAGGCTCGAAGGCACGGAGATCGCGGCATAGTCAAGCAGGTTCACGAAGTTGGTGTATTCGCCGAGATGCCGGTTGAGTGCGACGGGGTCGGCCCGCATGGCCTCGATCGTGTAGTGCGTGGGCGCGGTCGGCACCAGCAGCACGTCGATGTCGCTCCACATCGCGGCGGCACGCTGGCCGAGGGCGTGCAGCCTCGTGCGCGCATCGACGAAGTCGGCCGCGCTGTACTGGCGGCCCTGCGCCAGGATGCCGCGCACCGGCTCGATGACCTCCTCTTCGTGCGCATCGAAGAACTCGCGCACGGCGGCATAGCGCTCGGCGACCAGGGCGCTGTCGTACAGCAGCGCGGCAGCTTCCGCGAGTGGCGTGTAGTCGATGGCCACTGGCACGCCGCCGAGCGCGCGCATCTGCCGCACGGCGTGCTCGAAGGCCGCGGCAGCGGCCTCGTCGCCGAAGAAGTCGAGCTGCGCCGGCACGCCGAAGCGGAAGCCATCGCGCAAGGGCTGCGTTGCCAGCGCGAGCCGACGCGAATACGGGTCCTCGGCATCGAAGCCCATGACGGCGTGCAGCACGCGCGCGGCCAGGCCGACGGTGCGCGCGAAGATCGACACGCAGTCCACGCTCTGCGCGGCCGGCACCACGCCGCGTGCACTCAACAGGCCGCGCGACGGCTTGATGCCGACGATGTTGTTGAGCCCCGCCGGCACGCGGCCGGAGCCCGCGGTGTCGGTGCCGAGCGAGAAGTCCGCCTCGCCCGCCGCGACGGCGTAGGCGGAGCCGGAACTCGACCCGCCGGACACGTAGCGCGCGTCGAAGCTGTTGGGCACCGCGCCGTACGGCGAGCGCGTGCCGTTCAGGCCGCAGGCGAACTGGTCGAGGTTGGTCTTGCCCAGCAGCGCCGCACCGGCATCGAGCAGACGCTGCACCACATGCGCGTTGCGCGCCGGCGTCCGCGCGAAGGCCGGGCAGGCTGCCGTGGTGGGGATGCCCGCGGCGTCGATGTTGTCCTTGACGGCGAAGCGCAGCCCGGCGAGCGAGCCTGAGGCCGCGCCTTGCACGGGGACGGGCAGGCGCGTGATCCAGGCCCGCGCGGCTGAGGTCGGCGGCGGCTTTCGCGTATCGGCGGGCGAGGGGCTTTCATGCACCATCTTCAGGCATCCTGTCTTGTGTACAAGATGAGATGCAAGGGGCGTGCCAAGTGCGGGTAGGGCGGTCGGCCTGGAGCGGCTGGCCGACCCGCCCCGATCTTGGCAAGAACGGCGCGACCGGTTGCTACGAACTGGACCTCTCGGTCACGAAGAAGGCCGTCATCAACGCCAACGGCGAAATCGAGGAAGACGATGCCAACAACACGCTGGCCACCGCTTCAGTTGATCGAGCAGTCGGGCGGAGAGGGGCGCGGCCTTGCCTCCGCCCGATGCCACGCCCCGGCGCTTCACCCGGGGCGTGCGGCCAAAGCCTTGGACACAGCCACGAGCCCCAGCGCCAGCCGGCTCGTGCTGTCCGCATGCTCCCGCTGGGCCTGCAACAGGCCCCGCTGCGCATCCAGCTGGACCAGGAAGTCCGTGAGCCCGTTCTCGTAGCGCACGCGCGCGAGTTGCAGGGCCTCGCGGCTGTTGCGTTCCTTGTCGGCCAGTCGCAGGTTGCGCTGGCGCTCCGCGGTGTAGGCGGTCAAGGCGTCGTCGATCTCATGCCAGGCCCTCAGCACGGTCTGCTGGTAGGCCACCGCCGCCTCCTGCTGTTGCAACTGTCGCAAGGTGACGGTCGCGCGGCGCCGGCCGCCGTCGAAGAGGGGCAGCTGGAGGCTGGGCCCGATGGACCATTGGCGGCTGCCCCAGTCACCGAAACGCCCACCGTCGACGGACTCGTAGCCGAAGCTCGCGCCGATCGTGATGCGCGGGTAGAGCTCCGCCATCGCGATGCCGATGCCGGCCGTGGCCGCGTGAAGCTGCGCCTGCGCGCGCTGGATGTCCGGCCGCCGCAGCGCGGCCTCCGAAGGCAGTCCCAGCGAGAAATCGGGCAGGGGCACGCCATCGTCCTCCGGCCGGGCGGCGAGGCGTGCCTGCAACGCGCCCGGCCTTTCGCCGAGCAGCAGCGTGATCTGGTTGAGCGCTTGCGCTTCCAGGGCCAGCAGCTGCGGCAGACGTGAGTGCAGGTCGGCCGTCTGCGCCGCCTGGCGTGTCACGTCGAGATCGGTGCCGAGGCCGCCGTCGGCGCGTGCCTTCACGAGCGCGAGCGTCTCCTCGGCGGCCGCGATGTCGGCGCGTGCGATGCGGATCTGGCGCTGCGCGGCGCGCAACTCCACATAGCAGCGCGCGACCTCGGCCTGCACGCTCAGCCGCACCTGGGACAACAGGGCCTCCGAGGCGGCGGCATCCGCTTCGGCCGCCTCCACCGAGCGCCGCACGCGCCCCCAGAGGTCGAGTTCCCAGGAGGCGTCGAAGCCCGCCTGGTACAGGTTGTGCGGCTCGCTCAGGGCCCCGATCAGCGCATCGCGATCGGGCGGGTTCAGCGCGTCGATCAGCCGGGTGCCCGCGCCGGATTCGCTCTGCCGCTGCCTCGACGCGCCGGCCCGCGCCTGAACTTGCGCGCCGCGCTGGGCCTGCGCGACGAGCCGCTGCGCGCGGCTTTGCGCGAAGCGCAGCGCGGCGGTCCGGACATCGGGGTTGGCCTGCAGCGCCTGCGCCTCGAGCGCGTCCAGGATGGGGTCGTGGAACAACGCCCATCCGACCGGCGCCGCGGTGCCCGGCGCGGCGCGCAGCATCCTGTCCGACAGCGACTCGTCGCCGCCGTGCCAGGCCGAGAAATCCGCCGGCGCCTCGGGCACCACGGGCTGGAAGTCAGGCCCCGCCGCGCAGCCGGCGAGCACCATCGCCACCAGCGAGACGCACAGGCCCGTGGTGCGGGAGGCCAGCGTGCGGCAAGGGAATGGGTTCATGGCAATGGCCCCGTTTCAAACAAGCCGATGGCGAAAGAGCCACGCCGCCAGCGGCAGGGTGATGGCCGCGATGATCACGAGCGGAATCAGGTTGTGCCAGACCGTGAGCAGCCCGACGCCTTCGAGGTAAACGCGCTGCACCAGGTCGATGGCAAAGCGCAGCGGGTTCGCCAGCGTGGCGATCTGCAAGGCACGCGGCATGTTGCTGACGGGCGTGGTGAGGCCGGACAGCAGCATCATCGGCATGATGAGCACGAAGGTATACAGCATGGCCTGCTGCATGTTCGCCGAAACGGCCGAGATCGACAGGCCGACACCCACGCTGGCGATGGTGAAGCACGCGAGCCCGGCATACAGCGTGAACAGCGACCCCGCCATCGGCACCTTGAACCACAGCAGCGTGACGAGCAGCACGATGGTGGATTGCGCGAGGCCGATGAGCACCGGCGGCACGGCCTTGCCGATCATGATCTCCGTCGGCGACAGCGGCGTCACCATCAACTGGTCGAAGGTGCCCTGCTCGCGTTCGCGCGCGACGGAGAGCGCCGTGAGCAGCAGCGTCTGCACCATGCTGAGCGCGGCGATCATGCCGGGCATGAAGTTCCAGCGCGTCTCCAGGTTCGGATTGAACCAGGCGCGCGAAACGACGGTCAGCGGCGCCTTCGCGCCGCCGTGCCGCTCGCGCCACTCGTCGTTGAAGGCGGCGACGACGGCGCTGACGTAGCCCGCCGCCGAACCGGCCGTATTGGAATTGCGCGCGTCGATGACCAGCTGGAGAGCGGCGCTTTCGCCGGCCTCCAGCTGCTGTTCGAAGCGCGGGCCGATCTGCACTACCAGCAGCGCCGCCTGCGAATCGATCACCGGGGCGATGTCGGCCTCGGTGCGCAAGGTGGCGGCGCGGCGGAACACGCCGGTGCCGTCGAGCTTCGCGACCAATGCCGTGGAGGCGCCGCCGTGGTTCTGGTCGAGCAGCGCATAGTCGATGCGCACGAGGTCGTAGGTGGCGGCGTAGCCGAAGAGCAGGCTCTGCATCAACGCGGGCACGATCAGGATCGCGCGGCTAGACGGGTCCTTGAGCACGGCAAGCAGTTCCTTGCGCACGAGGTTGGCGACGCGCCGCAGGAAGTCGAGCAGGGAGTCCATCACGGCGGCCGCGCCCTCAGTCCAGCCGCTTGCGCGTGACGAGGCGCGCGGCCGCCAGCAGCAGCACCGCGTAGCCGGCCAGGATCGCGCAGTCGCGCCACACCAGCGGCCAGACGTTGCCGGCGAGGAAGAGCGTGCGGATCAGCTCCATGAAATAGGTCGCGGGCAGCGCCTGTCCCACGATGCGCACCACCAGCGGTACGTTGCGCAGGTCGAAGAGAAAGCCGGAGAGCATCAGCGAGGGCAGGAAGCTCGCGAGCAGCGCGACCTGGCTCGCCAGGAACTGGTTGCGCGTCACGGAAGAGATCACGAGGCCGACGCCGACCGCGACCACGAGATACAGCATGGCGCTGAGCACCAGGATCGCGATCGAGCCGGCCATCGGCACCTCGAAGAGGAAGCGCGCGGCCAGGAGGCACAGCCCCAGCCCGGCCATGCCGATGCCGAAGTACGGGATGATCTTGGCCAGCAGGATCTCCGCCGGACGCACCGGCGTGACGAAAAGGGATTCGAGCGTGCCGCGCTCCCACTCGCGGGCCATGACCAGCGCCGTGAGGAAGGCGCCGACCAGCGTCATGATGAGCACGATCAGCCCCGGCACCAGGTACCAGGTGCTGGTGTTGGCGCTGTTGAACCACATGCGCTCCTCGATCCTGACGCTGCCGATGCCGGAGGTCGCGGGCAGCCCCGCGGATGCGCCGTCCCGGTCGGCCTGCCGCGGCCCCGACCGGGCCAGCGCGCCTGTGGCATAGCGCTGGATGATGCTGGCCCGGCCCGCATCGGCGCCATGCAGGATGAGCTGGATGCGCGCGTCACCGGCGGCGAGGCGGCGCGAGAAATCGCCCGGCACGCGGACGATGCCGTCCACCTTTCGCTCGCGCATCAGCTGCTCGGCATCGTGCATCGAGCCGAGCAAGATGGGCGACAGGTAGGGCGTGAGTTGCAGCCCCGAGACGGCGTCGAGCGCCGTGGGCGAGCTGTCTTCCATCACCACGGCCAATGGAGCGTTCTTCACGTCCAGCGAAAGCCCGTAGCCGAAGATCAGGATCAGGATGATGGGCAGCAGGATGCCGATGGCCAGGCTGCTCGGGTCGCGCAGCAACTGGCGCGTCTCCTTGCGCGTGAGCGCGGCAAGCCGGGGCCAGAAGCGGCCGCCCTGCGAATCGCCGCTCACGCCGCGGCTCCCGCGCGAGGTCGCCCGAGCTCCTGCTCGCGCCCTTGCTCGCGCGCCCGCGAGACGATGCCGATGAAGGCTTCCTCCATGTCCAGGCGATCGCCTGGCACGCCACCGGCTTGCGCGCGCACCTCCTGCGGCGTGCCGATCGCCAGCAGCTTGCCGGCGTCCTGGATCACGATGCGGTCGCAGTACTCCGCCTCTTCCATGAAGTGGGTGGTGATGACCACGGTCACGCCCGCTTCGGCCAGCGCCGTGATGCGGCGCCAGAACTCGCGCCGCGCCACCGGGTCCGTGCCGCTGGTGGGTTCGTCCAGGAACAGGATCTCGGGCTCATGCAGCAGGCCGGTCGCCATCGCGAGGCGCTGCTTGAAGCCGCCCGGCAACTGGCCGCTCGTCGCCTTCTCCTGGCCCAGGAGGTCGAACTGCCGCAACACCGTGCGCATGCGCTCGCGCAAGTGCTCTCCGCGCAAGCCGTAGGCGCCGCCGAAGAACCGCAGGTTCTCGGCCACGGTGAGGTTGCCGTAGAGCGCGAACTTCTGCGAGACGTAGCCGATGCGGCTTCGGGCCTGCGCGCGTGCGTGCCGCAGGTTGACGCCCGCCACCTGCAGGAAGCCGCTGCTCGCGGGCAGCAGGCCGCACAGCATGCGGAAGGTCGTGGTCTTGCCCGCGCCGTTGGGGCCCAGCAGGCCGAAGATCTCGCCGCGCCGCACGTCGAAGCTGGTGCTGGCGACGGCGACGAAGTCGCCGAACCTGCGCACGAGTTCCTTCACCTCAATCACGACTTCAGCCTGCTTGCCGGCGGCGGCGCTGGCTGGTGCCGGCAATGGCGCGGCGGGCGCGCCATGCTGCGCACGCAGCAGCATCATGAAGCCGTCCTCGAGTCGCGCCGCGACCGGCGTCACCGGCACGCCATCGAAGAGCGCGGAGAGGGCCGACGCGTCGGCCTCCGGCCGGCGGATGAAGCGCACCTCGCCGCCGTGCGGCACGGCATCGATGATCTGGCCGGGCGCGTCCAGCAGGCGGGCCTGCATCGTGCGCGCAGGGGTGCCCGCGGGCGGCCGCGCGACGAAGCACAGATGCTCCGCCCTCGCGCGGATGTCTCGCGGCGTGCCTTGCGCGATGAGCTTGCCGCCGCGCAGCACGAAGACCTGCGCGCAGCGCTCGGCCTCGTCGAGATAGGCGGTGCTCACGATCACCGAGAGCCGCTCCTCGTCCACCAGTTGCTGCACGATCTGCCAGAGCTCGCGGCGCGAGAGTGGATCCACGCCCACGGTGGGCTCGTCGAGCAGCAGCAGGTCGGGCGAACGCACCAGCGTGCAGGCCAGGCCGAGCTTCTGCTTCATGCCGCCCGAGAGCTTGCCGGCGGGCCGGGCCGTGAAGCGGCCGAGGTCGGTCATCTCCATCAGGCGCGCGTAGCGCTCGCGGCGCACGTCCTTGTGCACGCCGTGAAGGTCGGCGTAGAGGTCCAGGTTTTCCTGCACGCTCAAGTCCTCGTAGAGGCCGAAGCGTTGCGGCATGTAGCTGATGCGGTCTTGAACGGCCTGCGGATCGGCGGCGACGTCGATGCCCAGCACCTGCAGCGTGCCCCGGTCCGCGCGCATCAGGCCGGCCGCCAGACGCAGGAGCGTGGTCTTGCCGGCGCCGTCGGGGCCGACCAGCGCGGTGAGCGCCCCGGTTGCCGCCTCGATCGAGACGTCGTCGAGCGCGTGGGACGGGCTCTGCGAACCCTTCACCGCGAAGGCCTTGTGCAGGCCGCGGCCCGCCAGCGCCGGCGCGGTGGCTGCGTTCACGGCTTGCTCCCGGTGCCGGCCGCGTCGTCCGACAGCGAAAGCCGCACGGTCACCGGCATGCCCAGACGCAGCCGGTCCCGCGCGTCATCGGCGAGCACGCGAATCTCGTAGACCAGACTGCTGCGCAATTCCTCCGTCTGCACTGTCTTCGGCGTGAATTCCGCCACCGACGCGATGTAGCCGACCCTGCCTGAGAGCGGATCGTCGGGATGGCTGTCGGTGCTCAGCGTGGCGCGCATCCCCGGCCTGACGCGGCCGAGATCGGCCTCCGTCACATAGGCGCGGACCCACTTGGGATCGGTGATCGCCAGCGTGAAGACCGGGCGCTGCGGCGAGGCCATGTCGCCCGGCTCCATCAGGCGCGCGCGCACCACGGCGTCGATCGGCGCGCGCAACTTGGACTCCTGCAACTGGTGCTTCAGCAGCGCCAGCGCTGCCTGCGAAACCTCGAGCTGCGCCTGCGCCTGTGCAATGTCTTCCTTGCGCGGGCCGGTGACCACCAGCTGCAGTGCCTTGCGGGCGCCATCGAGCTGGGCCTGCGCCACCTTCCGGCGGGCCTGCGCGCCATCCAGATCCTGCTGGCTCACCGCGCGGCCGGCAGTGGTCTGGCGGATCGCCTGCAGCCGGTCCAGCTGCTGCCGCGCGAGCTCGGCATCAGCCTCGGCGGCGGCGACCTGCGCGCGGGACTGCGCCACTTCCTCGGGCCGGCTGCCCGTCTTCAGCCGCTGCAAGGCCTGCTGCTGGACGGTGATCTGCGCCTCGGCCTGGGCGGCGCGCAGGGACAAGGTTCGCGTGTCGAGTTCGCCAAGCACTTGCCCCGCCTTCACGCGCTCACCTTCCTGCACGTTCAGCTTGCCGATTCGCTCGCTGCCATTGAAGGCCAGCGACACCTGCCGAAGGTCCACGTTGCCATAGAGCACCAGGCTGCGCGGATCCTCCGGCGCGCGATTGAAGTACCAGGCCGCGAAGGCTGCGCCGGCCAGCACGACGAGGGCCGCGGCGATGAGGGATTTCCTGTTCATGGCTTGGGGTGACGCGCCGTCGATAGTAGACTGGATGATATCGAATTTGAATTTCAATTCAAACTAATTTCTCGCGAAGCCCGATTCGAGCCATGCCCGCACCTTCCCGGAAGAAAGCGTCCGCGCCCGTCAAGGCCGCCGTCCGCGCACCGCGCACGGACGGCGCCGCCACCCGCATGCACCTGCTGGAGACGGCAGGCGAGGTCTTCGCGGAGCGCGGCTTCGCGGACGCGACCAGCAAGGAAATCTGCGAACGCGCGGGCACGCCGATGGCCTCGGTCAACTACCATTTCGGCAGCCGCGACGCGCTGTACGAGGCGGTGCTGATCGAGGCGCACGGCCAGATCGTCGACGTGGAAGACCTGGTCGAGCTGACGCGCGAGATCAGCGACCCGCGTCTCAAGCTGCGCACGCTGCTCACCCATCTGGCCGGCCTGGCCACCCGCCGCACGGCGCACTGGGGCTTCCGGGTGATGCTGCGCGAGGTGATGTCCCCGTCGCCGATGGTGCCAGCCGTTGTCGAGAAGGCCATCCGGCCCAAGTCCCGCATGCTGCTGGCCCTGATGGGCGAGGTGCTGGAGCTGCCGCCGGATCATTCGGCGGTGCAGCGCGCGCTGGCGTTCTCGGTGCTGCCGAGCATCCTGATGCTGATCGTGCCGAAGGAAATTCCGGCGCGTCTGCTCCCGGCCATCGACCGGGGCAGCGCAAGCTTCATCGAGGACCTGATGTGCTACGTGATGGCGGGGCTGGATGCGCTGGCTTGTGCGTATCGGCCGGCGAAGCGGCCTGCGCGCGCAGCCAGTCGCGAAAGAGCTTGAGCGCGGCGCGTTCGTCGTGCGCGGCCGGCGTCACCAGGAAATAGCTGCGCTCCCCGCGCAGCGGCCGGTCGCAGGCCACGACGAGTTCGCCGCGCGCGAGTTCGTCCTCGATCAGCATGCGCGGCATCAGCGCCACGCCCAGGCCGTGCGCCGCGGCCATGGCCAGCATCGAGAAGAGTTCATAGCGCGGACCGCCGTGCGCGTGGGGCGCCTCTGCGCGCTGCGCATCGAACCACTGGCGCCAGCCTTCGGGCCGCGTGCTCTGCTGCAACAGCGGCATGCGCGCCACGGCGAGCGGCGACAGCGCCTTTCCGCCCCGCAGCAGCGCGGGGCTGCACACTGGCACAACGTCCTCGTGCAGCAGCACCGTCGACTGCGTACCCGCCCAGTTGGCCGTCTGCGCGAGCGTCCCGGCATAGATCGCGGCGTCGAAGCTCGTGTCGTTGAACAGGAAGGGCCGCGTGCGCGTCTCGATGTGTACCGTGATGTCCGGATGCCGCGCCGCGAAATCCGGCAGCCGCGGGATCAGCCAGCGCGTCGCGAAGGTGGGCACCGCCGCGAGCTGCAGCGAGCCGCCCAGCCCCTGCCGCGCCATCGCGTCGAGCGTGTCGCGCTCCATCGTGTCGAGTTGCCGCGCGATCTGCCGTGCGTAGTCGGCGCCCGCCGGCGTGAGCGCCACGCCATGGCGCGTGCGGCGAAAGAGCGCCATGCCCAGAAAGGCTTCCAGGGCGGTGATCTGGCGCGACACCGCGCTTTGCGTGAGCGCGAGCTCCTGCGCCGCGCGCGTATAGCTCTCGTGGCGGGCGGCGGCCTCGAAGCAGATCAGGGCCTGGGTCGAAGGGATCTTCCTGCGCATGGTATGCGGTGATTACATGGTGAGCCTCAGCGCGGCTCAGGGAGGTGAGCCGCCCTATTGTGCTTTGAAGTGCGTGCCGCGCATAACTGGGTGTCGAATCCTCGTTTGCGCACCGCTCGCCGCGCGCTTACGATCGGAGCCAACCTCAAGCCCTACTCCGGAGACCGCACATGGCCCACGCCGCCTTTCACTGGGAAGACCCGCTGCTGCTCGACCAGCAACTCACCGACGACGAGCGCATGGTGCGCGATGCCGCCAACGCGTACTGCCAGGAGCGCCTTGCGCCGCGCGTGCTCGAAGGCTTCCGCACCGGCGAGACGGACCCGGCCATCTTCCGCGAGATGGGCGCCCTGGGCCTCCTGGGCCCCACCATCCCCGAGCAGTACGGCGGCCCCGGGCTGAACTACGTCTGCTACGGCCTCATCGCGCGCGAAGTCGAGCGCGTCGACTCCGGCTACCGCTCGATGGCCAGCGTGCAGAGCTCGCTGGTGATGGTGCCCATCAACGAATTCGGCACCGAGGCGCAGAAGCGGAAGTACCTGCCCAAGCTCGCCACCGGCGAATGGATCGGCTGCTTCGGCCTGACCGAACCCGACCACGGCTCCGACCCCGGCAGCATGGTCACGCGCGCCAAGAAGGTGGCCGGCGGCTACGCGCTCACCGGCGCCAAGATGTGGATCAGCAACAGCCCGATCGCCGATGTCTTCGTCGTCTGGGCCAAGGAGGTGAGCGAGGGCGGCGCCGTCGGCCCGATCCGCGGCTTCGTGCTGGAAAAGGGCATGAAGGGCCTGAGCGCGCCGGCCATCCACGGCAAGGTCGGCCTGCGCGCGTCGATCACGGGCGAGATCGTGATGGACAACGTCTTCTGCCCCGAGGAAAACGCCTTCCCCGAGGTGCAAGGCTTGAAGGGCCCCTTCACCTGCCTCAACAGTGCGCGCTATGGCATCTCCTGGGGCGCGCTCGGCGCCGCCGAGGACTGCTGGCACCGCGCCCGCCAGTACACGCTGGACCGCAAGCAGTTCGGCCGGCCGCTCGCGGCCAACCAGCTCATCCAGAAGAAGCTGGCCGACATGCAGACCGAGATCACGTTGGGCCTGCAAGGATGCCTGCGCCTGGGCCGCATGAAGGACGAGGGCACGGCCTCGGTCGAGGTCACCTCGCTGCTCAAGCGCAACTCCTGCGGCAAGGCGCTGGACATCGCCCGCCTCGCGCGCGACATGATGGGCGGCAACGGCATCAGCGACGAGTTCGGCGTGGCACGCCACCTGGTGAACCTGGAAGT
>CBIHOG010000064.1:0-25060 GCA_966211435.1 uncultured Variovorax sp.
CAGTCGATCAAGCTCAGCGAGATCCTCGGCTCGCAGGTCTACAACGAAGGCAAGTCGATGCTCACCATGGGCCTCGGCAAGGACATCGTCGGCAACCCGGTGGTGGCCGACCTCGCGAAAATGCCGCACGTGCTGGTGGCCGGCACGACCGGTTCCGGCAAGTCCGTGGGCATCAACGCGATGATCCTGAGCCTGCTGTACAAGGCCGAGGCGCGTGACGTGCGATTGCTGATGATCGACCCGAAGATGCTCGAAATGTCGGTCTACGAGGGCATTCCGCACCTGCTGGCGCCTGTGGTGACCGACATGCGCCAGGCGGCCCACGGCCTCAACTGGTGCGTGGCCGAGATGGAGCGCCGCTACAAGCTCATGAGCAAGCTTGGTGTGCGCAACCTGGCTGGTTACAACACCAAGATCGACGAGGCGAAGGCGCGCGAGGAGTTCATCTACAACCCCTTCAGCCTGACGCCCGACAGCCCCGAGCCGCTCGCGCGCGAGCCGCACATCGTGGTCGTGATCGATGAGCTGGCCGACCTGATGATGGTCGTCGGCAAGAAGATCGAGGAACTCATCGCCCGCCTGGCGCAGAAGGCGCGCGCGGCCGGCATTCACCTGATCCTGGCGACGCAGCGCCCCAGCGTCGACGTGATCACCGGCCTCATCAAGGCCAACATCCCGACCCGTATTGCCTTTCAGGTGTCGAGCAAGATCGACTCCCGCACCATCCTCGACCAGATGGGCGCCGAGGCCTTGCTCGGCATGGGCGACATGCTCTACATGCCCAGCGGCACGGGCCTGCCGGTCCGGGTGCACGGGGCTTTCGTGAGCGACGACGAGGTGCACCGTGTCGTCGCCTACCTCAAGTCACAAGGGGAGCCGGACTACATCGAAGGGGTGCTGGAAGGCGGAACCGTGGACGGTGATGGTGATCTATTGGGTGAAGGCGGCAGCGAAGGCGGAGAGAAGGATCCGATGTACGACCAGGCGGTCGAAGTCGTGCTCAAGAACCGCAAGGCCAGCATCTCGCTGGTGCAGCGCCACCTGAAGATCGGCTACAACCGCGCCGCGCGGCTGGTCGAGGACATGGAAACAGCGGGGTTGGTCAGCGCCATGAGCGGCAGCGGCCAGCGCGAGATTCTCGTGCCCGCGCGAACCGAATGAATGGAACAGGGATGGCGTTGAAGAAGCTGTGGGTGGGCATGTGGATGACGGCGGCGATGGGGGGCGCCTGGGCTGGTGGCCTGGAAAGCCTTGAGGCCTTCATGAAGAATGTCAGATCAGGCAGTGCCGAATTCACACAGACCGTGACGGCTCCGCCACGGGAGGGCCAGCCCTCGCGCGCCAAGGTGTCTACCGGTACCTTCGAGTTCCAGCGGCCGGGCAAGTTCAAGTTCGACTACAGGAAGCCCTTCGCGCAGTTGATCGTCGCCGACGGCGAGACCCTGTCGCTCTACGACGCCGACCTGAATCAGGTCACACAGCGCAAGCAGGCCCAGGCCCTCGGCTCCACGCCGGCAGCCTTGATCGCGGCCGCATCGGACCTGCGCGCGCTGCAGGCCGACTTCGCGCTGGAGTCCGCGGCCGATCGTGATGGCCTGCAATGGATCAAGGCCAGCCCGAAGAACAAGGACGGCCAATTGCAGAGCGTCCTCGTCGGCTTCCAGGGCGATGCGCTCGCCGCGCTGGAGATCCTGGACAGCTTCGGTCAACGGTCGGTGCTGAAGTTCAGCAAGTTCGAGGTGAACCCCTCGATTCCCGCAAGCGCGTTCACGTTCAAGGCGCCGGCGGGCGCCGATGTCCTCCGCCAGTAAGCCTGCGGCACGGGGTGCGAAACTAGGGCCTTCCATGGCCACCACGCACCAACCCCTCGCCGAAAGCCTGCGCCCCAAGACCCTCGGCGATGTCATCGGGCAGCAGCATCTGCTCGGCCCCGGAATGCCGCTGCGCATTGCCTTCGAGTCGGGCCAGCCTCATTCATGCATTCTCTGGGGCCCGCCGGGCGTCGGCAAGACAACCATCGCGCGCCTCATGGCCGATGCCTTCGATGCCCAATTCCTCAGCATCAGCGCGGTGCTCGGCGGCGTGAAGGACATCCGCGAGGCCGTGGAGCGCGCGACGTCTGCGCGCGACGGACTCGAGCAGCGCCGCACCATCGTCTTCGTCGACGAGGTCCATCGCTTCAACAAGAGCCAGCAGGATGCCTTCTTGCCGCACGTCGAGTCGGGGCTCTTCACTTTCATTGGCGCGACCACGGAGAACCCATCCTTCGAAGTGAACTCCGCGCTTTTGTCCCGGGCCGCGGTATACGTGCTGCAGCCGCTCGGCGAGGAGGATCTCAAGCAGATCGTCGCCCGCGCGCAGGATATCCAGGCCGTGCCCGCCATCGAGCAAGGTGCCATCGACAGGCTCGTCGCCTATGCCGATGGGGACGCGCGCCGGCTCCTCAATACTCTTGAAACGCTGGCCGTCGCTGCCTCCGCCGAGAAGCTCGGCCACATCACGGACGATTGGCTGATGCGCGTGCTTGGCGAGCGCATGCGCCGCTACGACAAGGGAGGGGAGCAGTTCTACGACACCATCTCGGCGCTGCACAAATCCGTGCGCGGCAGCGATCCAGATGCCTCACTCTACTGGTTCGTGCGCATGCTCGATGGCGGCGCGGATCCCCGCTACATGGCGCGTCGGCTGGTGCGCATGGCGAGCGAGGACATCGGTCTGGCCGACCCGCGCGCGTTGCGCCTCGCACTGGATGCCGCTGAGGTCTACGAGCGCCTCGGCTCGCCTGAAGGTGAACTCGCGCTGGCCGAATGCGTTGTCTATCTCGCCATCGCGCCCAAGTCGAATGCGGTCTACAAGGCCTACAACGAGGTCAAGGCCTTCATCAAGTCCGACAGTACGCGCCCCGTGCCCATGCATCTGCGCAATGCGCCCACCAGGCTGATGAAGCAGCTCGACTATGGCAAGGGTTACCGCTATGCCCATGACGAGGAGGGCGGCTTCGCGGCAGGCGAGACTTACCTGCCAGACGGCATGGCACCCACAGCCTTCTACCGGCCCGTTGAGCGCGGCCTGGAGATCCGGATCGCGGAAAAGCTGCGGGAATTGCGCAGGCGCAACGACCAAGCCGGCGATTGAGCCACGGAGTCGCGGCGATGCGACGGGCACGAAAAGTTACCTGTGTGTGAGGGCCGATACGGGATTGCGGACGTCCCTGTATCGGCTTGCGCGACAGGCTCATTCGGGCCTTTGCCAGCGGGAAAACCCCCGGCGCCCGGGCCCCGGAATGCCGTTCCGGCGTGACTACAATCCCGCCCACAAACCCGCCGTCGACACATGCTGGCGGGTTTTTTGCTAAGTGAAACCAGGGCGCCAAACCAGTGCGTCCTGAAAGCCGGGCGCCTCGCAAGGGTGCTTCCACGACAAAAAAGGGATTCTCTATATGGACATCTTGCTGCAGCAGATCATCAACGGTCTGGTCCTCGGCAGCATGTACGCCTTGATAGCCTTGGGCTACACCATGGTGTACGGCATCATCAACCTCATCAATTTCGCCCACGGCGAAGTCCTCATGGTCGGTGCGCTGACCAGTTGGAGCATCATCGGTCTCATGCAGGAATCCATGCCGGGCACGCCGGGCTGGCTGATCCTCATCATCGCCCTCATCATCGCGTGCGTTGTAGCCGCCACGCTGAACTTCATCATCGAGAAGGTGGCCTACCGGCCGCTGCGCAACAGCCCCAAGTTGGCGCCGCTCATTACCGCGATCGGCATGTCGATCCTGCTCCAGACGCTGGCGATGATCATCTGGAAGCCGACCAACAAGGCCTACCCGAACCTGCTGTCCACCACGCCCATCCACTTGGGCGGCGCGGTGATCTCGCCGACGCAGGTGATGATCCTCAGCGTCACGGCCTTCTGCCTCGTCGTCTTGATGTGGCTGGTCAACTACACGAAGCTCGGGCGCGCGATGCGGGCCACGGCGGAGAATCCACGCGTCGCCGCGCTGATGGGCATCCGGCCCGACATGGTCATCTCGGCCACCTTCATCATCGGCGCCGTGCTCGCCGCGGTCGCCGGCGTCATGTACGCCTCCAACTACGGCATCGCGCAGCATGCGATGGGCTTCATCCCGGGCCTCAAGGCCTTCACCGCGGCGGTGTTCGGCGGCATCGGAAACCTCGCGGGCGCGGTGGTCGGCGGCATCCTTCTGGGGCTGATCGAGGCCATCGGCTCCGGCTACATCGGCGCCCTGACCGGCGACGTGCTCGGCAGCCACTACAGCGACATCTTCGCCTTCATCGTCCTGATCATCATGCTCACCCTGCGCCCTTCGGGCCTGCTTGGCGAGCGCGTGGCGGACCGGGCCTGAGGAGCGCGCCATGAAGAACAGCAAGAACATCGTCTTCTTCCTGATCGCGGCCATCGGGCTGCTGGTGCTGCCCCTGCTGCTGCAAAGCCAGGGCAATGCCTGGGTCCGCATCGCGGACATCGCGCTGCTCTATGTGCTGCTGGCACTGGGCTTGAACATCGTCGTCGGCTACGCCGGCCTGCTCGACCTGGGCTATGTGGCCTTCTTCGCCATCGGTGCCTACCTGTTTGCGTTGCTGGGTTCGCCGCACCTGACGGACACTTTTCCGGCCATCAAGGCCATGTTCCCGAACGGCCTGCACAGCTCGCTGTTGCTGGTCATACCGCTGGCCCTCGGGCTGGCAGCACTCTTCGGTGTGCTGCTCGGGGCGCCCACGTTGAAATTGCGCGGCGACTACCTGGCGATCGTGACCCTCGGCTTCGGCGAAATCATCCGTGTGTTTCTCAACAACCTGGACCACCCCGTCAACCTCACGAACGGGCCCAAGGGCATCACGGCCATCGACGCCGTGCATTTCTGGGGGCTGAATCTCGGCAAGACGCTGAAGATCGGCGGCTACTCGATCTCGTCGGTCACGCTCTACTACTACCTGTTCCTCGTGCTGGTGGTCTTCACGGTCATCATTTCGCACCGCCTGCAACTCTCGCGCGTCGGCCGGGCCTGGATGGCCATCCGCGAGGACGAGATCGCCGCCAAGGCGATGGGCATCAACACCCGCAACATGAAGCTGCTGGCCTTCGGCATGGGCGCGAGCTTCGGCGGCGTCTCGGGTGCGATGTTCGCGGCCTTCCAGGGCTTCGTGTCGCCCGAGTCCTTCAGTTTGATGGAGTCGGTGATGATCGTCGCGATGGTGGTGCTGGGCGGCATCGGCCATCTGCCCGGGGTGATCCTCGGCGCGGTGCTGCTGGCCGCTTTGCCCGAAGTGTTGCGTTATGTCGCCGGCCCGCTGCAGTCGCTGACGGATGGGCGCCTGGATGCCTCCATCCTGCGCCAGCTGTTCATTGCGCTGGCGATGATCATCATCATGCTGGTTCGCCCGCGCGGCCTCTGGCCGTCGCCGGAGCATGGCAAGTCGCTTGCGCGCCGGGGCATGGCGCCGGCTTCCGGCATGCCCGCGGCTGCGCCGGGCATCGACGTCCCGTCGGACGAGCTGCCCGGTGCGGCATCGCGACCCATGTCGATCAATCCCTGAGCGGCGGGAGCATCAGAAAATGACTGAAACCATTCTCCACGTTCAAGGCATCTCCAAGCGTTTCGGTGGCTTGCAGGCGCTCTCCGACGTCGGCATCAAGATCCTCCGCGGCCAGGTCTATGGGCTCATCGGCCCCAATGGCGCGGGCAAGACTACTTTCTTCAACGTCATCACCGGCCTCTACACGCCCGACAGCGGAAGCTTCGAACTGGCCGGCAAGCCGTACCAGCCCACCGCGGTCCATGAGGTCGCCAAGGCCGGCATCGCGCGCACCTTCCAGAACATCCGTCTCTTCTCCGAGATGACCGCGCTGGAAAACGTGATGGTGGGCCGCCACATCCGCACGCATTCGGGCGTGATCGGCGCGATCCTGCGCACCGGAAGCTTCAAGGCCGAGGAGGCTGCGATCGCCGAGCGCGCGCATGAACTGCTGGATTACGTCGGCATCGGCAAATTCGCCGATTACAAGGCGCGCACCCTGAGTTACGGCGACCAGCGACGCCTCGAGATTGCGCGCGCGCTGGCGACCGACCCGCAACTGATCGCGCTTGACGAGCCCGCCGCCGGCATGAACGCGACCGAGAAGGTCATGCTGCGCGAGCTCATCGACCGCATCCGCAAGGACAACCGCACCATCTTGCTGATCGAGCATGACGTGAAGCTGGTGATGGGCCTGTGCGACCGCGTCACCGTGCTCGACTATGGCAAGCAGATCGCGGAGGGCACGCCGATGGACGTGCAGAGAAATGAAAAAGTGATCGAGGCCTACCTCGGCACCGGAGGACATTGAGATGGCGCAAACCCTTTTGAAAGTCAGTGGTCTGAAGGTTGCCTATGGCGGCATCCAGGCCGTGAAAGGCATCGACTTCGAGGTGCGCGAAGGCGAACTGGTGTCGCTCATTGGTTCCAACGGCGCTGGCAAGACCACCACGATGAAGGCCATCACCGCCACGCTGCCCTTCCTGGGCGGTGACATCGAATTCCTCGGCAAGAGCATCAAGGGCCGCGGCGCCTGGGATCTCGTGGGCGAGGGGCTGGTGATGGTGCCCGAAGGCCGTGGCGTTTTCACGCGCATGACCATCACCGAGAACCTGCAGATCGGCGCCTACATCCGCAAGGACAAGGCCGAGATCGCGAAGGACATCGACCGCGTCTTCGCGACCTTTCCGCGCCTCAAGGAGCGTGCGACGCAGCTGGCCGGCACCATGTCCGGCGGCGAGCAGCAGATGCTCGCGATGGGCCGTGCACTCATGGCACGCCCCAAGGTGCTGCTGCTCGACGAACCGTCGATGGGCCTGTCGCCGATCATGGTCGACAAGATCTTCGAGGTAGTGAAGCAGGTCTATGACCAGGGCGTCACCGTGCTGCTCGTGGAGCAGAACGCAAGCCGCGCCCTGCAACTCGCCGATCGCGGCTACGTGATGGAGTCCGGCCTCATCACCATGAGCGGTGATGCCAAGGTGATGCTGAGCGATCCCAAGGTCCGCGCCGCCTACCTGGGCGAATAGCTAGACGCCCGAAGCCCGCCTGTCGCAAACACCGTGGACGGGGGGAGGGCGAAGCGACGCGAGGTGTGCAGCCCGGGGGGTCAGTCCACTTTCGCCCCGGTAGCCTTCACCACCTTCTCGTACTTGTTCAGTTCGCTCTTCATGAAAGAGCCGAACTGCTCGGGGGTGGTAGCCACCGGCTCGGCCAGTAGCGATGCAAAGCGCGTCTTCGTCTCCGGCGCCTCGAGCGCGGCGACGAAGGCGTGGTTCAGCTTCGCGACCACGTCGGCCGGTGTGCCGGCCGGCGCCACGAGGCCCCACCACGTGTCAATCGAGAAGCCCTTCAGTGTCGCCGCCACCGCTGGCACGCCGGGCAGGGAGGCGCTCGGCTGCGCGGTCGTCACGGCGATTGCCTTCAGCTTGCCCGAGCGGATGTTCGGCGCGGCGGTCGCAAGGTTGTCGAAGTTGAAGTCCACCTGGCCCGAGAGCAGCGCGAGTTGTGCCGGATTGCCGCCGTTGTAGGGAATGTGCACGGCGAAGATGCCGGCTTCCTTCTTGAACATCTCGCCCGCGAGATGGCCCGCGCTGCCATTGCCGCCGCTGCCGTAATTGAGCTTGCCGGGGTTGGCCTTGGCATAGGCGATCAGTTCGGCCACGGTGTTGATCTTCAGGCGTTGCGCCGCGTCGGCATTCATCACCAGCACGTTCGGCACGCGGACCATCTGCGTGATGGGGGCGAAGTCCGTGGCCGCGTTGAAGGGCATGCGGCTGTAGAGCCACGGGTTGACCGCGTTCGTCGCGGTCGCGGCGATGCCGATGGTCAAGCCGTCGGGCTGGGCCTTGGCCACGGCGTCCGCGCCGATGTTGCCGCCGGCGCCGGGCTTGTTGTCGATGATGACCGGGCCGAGCACATCCTTGACGCGCTCGGCGAGGATGCGGGCCGTGACGTCGATGGGCCCGCCGGCGGCGTAGGGCACCACGAGGCGGATCGGGCGTTGCTGGACTTGGGCCGGGGCCTGGCCGGCGGCGAGAAGGGCAGCGGTGGAGAGAAGGGTCAGGAGGAAGTGTCGGGCTTTCATGTATCCGATTGTGCTTTCTGTTTGCAAGTATCGGACGCTGACTATCCCTGAGCCTCTCGTCGAACAGCTCAAGGCACCGCCTTGTCCGCCTCCGTCGTGAATGCATCCGCGAAGAACTCGTCCTCGGGCAGGCCGCGCTCCGCGACGTAATCGTGCCTTGCGGAGTCCACGACCACCGGAGCTCCGCAGGCATAGACCTGGAAGCCGGAGAGATCTGCGAAGTCCTCCATCACCGCGCGGTGGACGAAGCCGGTGCGGCCGCGCCAGTTGTCCTCGGGCACGGCGTTGGAAATCACTGGTACGTAGCGCACGTTGGGCATCTCCGCGATCTGCGCCTTCACCCAATCATCCATGTAGAGGTCTTCCGGCCGCCGGCCACCCCAGTAGAGCGTGACTGGCCGGTCCATGGCCTTGAACTTCATGTGCTCCAGCAGCGCCTTGATCGGCGCGAAGCCGGTGCCCGAGGCCAGCATCACGATGGGCTTTGCTGAATCCTCCCGCAGGAAGAAGCTTCCGTAGGGGCCCTCGATGCGGAGGATTTCCTTCTCCTTCATCGCGCCGAACACGTGGTCCGTGAACTTGCCGCCCGGCAGGTGTCGGATGTGCAACTCCACCCCCTTGCCGGGCTCCTGCAGCGTATGCGGCGCGTTGGCCATCGAGTAGCTGCGCCGAGCGCCGTCGCGCAGGATGAATTCGATGTACTGCCCGGCGTGGAACTGCATGGGCTCGCCCGCGGGCAGTTGCAGCCGCAGCACGATCACATCGTGCGAGACCTTCGCCAGCGAAAGCACGCGCGCCGGCATCTTCCGGATGGGGAAGGCGCCGGCCTCCGTCACTTGGCGGGACTCGAGTACCACGTCGCTTTCGGCTCGCGCGCAGCAGGTCAGCACGTAGCCGGCCAGTTCTTCCTCCGCGCTCAATGCCTTGCTTTGGTGCACGCCCATGGTCACCACGCCAGAGAGCTTCTTGCACTTGCAAGAACTGCAGGCGCCATCCTTGCAGCCGTAAGGCAGGCCGATGCCTTGCCGGATGCCAGCGGCGAGAATCGTCTCGTCGGGATGTGCAAGGAAATGGCGGCCGCTAGGCTCTACCGTGATGTGGAAACCCGCCTCGTCTGGGGTTGCACTGGTCATGGTTATTCTTCGACTCTGCTTCAGGAAAAGGGAGACCGATTTTGCCCTCAATCAACAGTCCGCTCGGCGCAAAGCCCTCCCGCTTCCGCCGGGAGCGGCTCCTCGTGGTCGGCTGCGGCGACGTGGGCCTCAGGGCGGCGCGCGCGATGGAGGGACGGGTGCGACTCATCGCCACCACTTCATCGCCTGATCGAGCGCCTTTGCTGCGGCAGGCCGGCATCACGCCGATCGTCGCGAACCTGGACATGCCCGCCACGCTCCGGCGGCTCTCCGGCCTGGCCACCCGCGTGCTGCACCTGGCGCCGCCGGCGCGTGAAGGGGCTGGCGCCTGGTGGCGCGACGCACGGACCGCCGCCCTGGTGCGCGTACTGCGCTTGCGGTCGCTGCCGTCGGTGCTGGTCTACGGCTCCACCAGCGGAGTCTACGGTGACTGTGGTGGCGCCCTGGTCAACGAGACGCGCGCCGTGCACCCTGACACCCCGCGCGCGCACCGCCGGGTCGATGCGGAGCGGGCCGTGCGCTGGTTCGGCCGCGCCGGCGTGGCGGCGCGCATCCTGCGCATCCCCGGCATCTATGCGCCGGACCGCGAACGCGGCACGCCGCGCGAACGCTTGCTGAAGGGGACGCCCGTGCTGCGCACGGAAGATGATGTCTTCACCAACCACATCCACGCCGATGATCTTGCGCGCGCCTGCGTTGCCGCGCTTTGGCGCGGCGGTCCGCAACGTGTCTTCCATGTGAACGACGACAGCGAGATCAAGATGGGCGACTACATCGATCTTGCCGCCGATCTCTATGGCCTGCCGCGGCCGCCGCGGATCGCGCGCGACGCGGCGCAGGCACAGGTGCCCTTGTCGCTTCTCAGCTTCATGGGCGAGTCCCGTCGCATGGACAACACCCGGCTCAAGCGCGAGTTGCGGGTGCGCCTGCTTCATCCCACTGTCGCGTCGGGGCTGCAAGCGCATCCTTGAGTTCAGCATCGAAACGTCGAATCGAGGTCCATGAATGCCAACCACGCAGCTTTCGGTCTACTTCTTTCTCCAGCTCGCGGTGATCATCGGCGTCTGTCAGCTGGTGGGTCGCCTGGCGCAACGGATGGGCCAGCCGCAGGTGGTCGGGGAAATGATCGCCGGGGTCATGCTCGGCCCCTCGCTCTTCGGCCTCTTCTTCCCTGAGTTGCAACGCGCCCTTTTTCCGAAGGACACGATGAACATGCTCTACGTGGGCGGCCAGCTTGGCGTCGGCATGTACATGTTCCTGGTCGGCACGGAGTTCCGCGCCGACCATTTCAAGAGCCGCTTCCGCAGCGCAGCTTCAGTGTCGGCTGCGGGCATCCTCGTGCCTTTCGTGCTCGCGTTTGCGCTGGTGCCCTGGTTGCACGGGATTGCCGGCCTCTTCTCGGAGCGTGCGAAGACGCTGGAGGCTTCGCTCTTCCTCGGCGCGGCCATCGCCATCACCGCCTTCCCGATGCTCGCGCGGATCATCCACGAGCGCGGGCTCGCGGGCACGTCGCTGGGAACGCTGGCGTTGACGGCAGGCGCTGTGGACGACGCAGCCGCCTGGTGCATCCTGGCAATCGTGCTGGCAAGCTTCGGCGGCGCCTGGGGCGGCGCGTATTCCGCGATCGGCGGCGGGATTGCCTATGCGCTCTTCATGGTGTTCATTGGCTCGCGCCTGCTGCGGCGGCTGGCCCGGCATGTGCGGCCGGATGCGCCACTGAGCGCTTCCTTGCTAGCGTTCGTGCTCGTGTTGTTCTGTCTCAGTGCTTTCGCCATGGACGCCATCGGTATACACGCCGTCTTTGGCGGTTTCCTGTTGGGCGCCGTGCTGCCGCGCGGTGCGCTCACCGCGAAGTTGCGGGACCAACTCCAGCCCTTCGTCGTCATCTTCCTGTTGCCGATGTTCTTCACCTATTCGGGGCTGAACACGCGGCTCGCGGTGCTCTTCGAGCCCGGCATCCTGCTCGGCGCCGTGGCGATTCTCCTCGCATCCTTCTGCGGCAAGGGCATCGCATGCTGGGCTGCGGCGCGTCTTTCGGGCGAGCCTTCGCGTGATGCGCTTGCCATCGGGGCGCTGATGAATGCGCGCGGGCTCATGGAACTCATCATCATCAACATCGGTTTGCAGGCGGGGGTGATCCTGCCCGGGCTGTTCTCGATCCTGGTGCTGATGGCCATCCTCACGACCCTGATGGCGACACCGCTCTTCAACAGGGTGACGCGGGAGCGTCGGGTGACGGGGGCCAGAGCACTCAGTTCTTGAGGACGCAATAGGGCCACCCTTCAACGCCGGCCCAGATACAGGCACGGATGCAGGCCAGGACGATGTGAGGGTCCTGGGCAACCGGCACGGTCTTGATGGGAATGAGCATGGTGGCAACTCCTGCGTTCGAAAAAAGGGGGGAACGGGGTGTCTGTCGCGCGCAGCTACATCACAGGGCCCAGTGCGATATGTGCAGAACCACGTAGCCGAGCGAATGCCAGAAAAGCGCCTCGGCTTGACTGGACGTCAGCACTGCGGTGCCTCCAGGTCCGAAGCATTCGTAGCCACCGCCCGTGGTTGCCGCTTTGGAAGTGATGTTGTTCATGGCGTGCCTCCTATGCCTTGGTTCTAGGAGATCGGCGATGCGAGAGCCAGCGGCACTCAACGCTCCCGCACGTGGGCTCATGCGCGAATCGCATGTCCGCATTCCGGTGCCCCCGTGCCGTCGGCGGTAGCTGACAGCTGTCCGTTTCCGCACCGCCCCGCGCGCGCTTGTCGCGCGCGCCGGGCTCAAGAATTCTCCAGATTCAAGAAGGCGATTTCGCTTCAGAATCGCCGCGCATCCCCTCACCACCTACGCGATTCTTCCCATGCTCACCGATTCATTGCGCCGTGTCTTGGCTCCCTTCCTTCTTGCACCTGCTCCCGCACCGACGACAGCTCGGCAAGCCGAAACCGGTTGGGAGGATTCCCAACTCGAACAGAGCAGGACGCTCATCGATGCGCTTCCACCCGAAGAGCGGCCATGGCAGTCGGAAGCACAGGGTAGCTTCCGGCCGCTGCGCCGAAGCATCATCGCCATCCTGCCGCGGCAACCCTTCGTCGACTGGCTGCGCACCAGGCCGGGCGAGAAAGATGCCAGCCTGAAACTGGCGAGGGAGCACAACAGCATCTCCTTCCTCATCCCCTATCGCATGAACACGCACGAGACCGTCCGCGTCGTGCCCGAGCACTGGCCACGCTTCTTCGCGCAGATGCTTGAGCGCTGCAGCCAGAACCCTGAGGATTGGCCCGCGGACCGTACATGGGAGATGTTCCAGCAGTGGTTCGAGATCGAGTACCGCGATACGGTACTCGACATCGCGGAGGTGATGTCCGTGCTTCCAGCCGAGGTTGACTGGGCTTGATCAGGGCTTGGGAGGCTGGCCGAAGCGCTGGAAGAGCGCGGAGCCGATCCGCTTGATCTCCATCATCGAGTCCGACTTCGGTGCTTCATCTCCTGCCAGCACGGCGGCCGCATGCGCTGCAGCCTCGCTGGCCGCCCGCGCATTGGCGGAACAGCGCGTAAGTTCGCGCTGGCGCTCATGTGGCTCGAGCGAGACCCCATCCCGCATCAGTTCTTCGCTGACCTTCAGTGCCTTGGCGGCAGCGGTCAGGCTTTCATGGATCGCGGCACGGACGCGATTGCCGAAATCTGTGTCTTGCTGGACGCGCTGCTCGGCTTCCTGCATGGAAGGCGGCAGCACGCCCAGATCGGTCGGAGCGAAATAGGGGACGGCCGTGTTCCCGAGGTGCCGCCCTGCGATCACCTGTTCAATGGCCGTCCTTGCCTTCATGACGGTGTCCAAATCAGGTATTTCCATCTCTTACCCTGTTTATGGGAGATGCGCAGTGTGGCCCAAGCTCCGATCTCCCGCATGCGGCTTCCAAAAAAAATCGACCATCTCGTTAAATTATTGACGATGCTCGCGCGCGTTTGAAGTGTCCTGTGACGCAATCGCCACGACTTGGTGTAGGAAAGTAGAACTTAATGATCTGTTTTACACGCGAAGCAGGTAACGGCGTGAGATAGCGCCAATCGCCTACAAGTCATGCTTCCCAAGTAGGAAAAATGCTTTCAGTTTGAACTCAAGCTGGAAGCCAATGGACGCCGCCTACGATGCCGAAATCGCTGCCTTGCGAGCCGCCGCAAGCACCGCAACGCATATGCGGGAACTCGCGCAACAACGAATCGTCGTGGCCTTCGGCGCCGAAGTACAGGGCATGGGACCGGGACCCACGGACGCGGATCTCCAAAGCTTTGCAAGGCTCACCCTGGTTGAGGAGTCGCTGCACAAGCATCTCGGTGCCGTGCTGATGGAGTCGACTGCGAAGGCCGGTGCATGGGGAACCTGAGAATTCAGCGTACAAGCAAGTGCAGCGGGGCCGTTCGTTCATCGACCCAGCGCATGGCCTGCACCTGAGCCTGGACGAGGGCACTTGCCTTGGTATTCCTGGGGTGACTGGGCTGAATGAGAAAGACCGGCATGCCGCTGGGCCACACGAGTTCGCACATCACGACGGACCAGAAATGGCCGTCCTCGTCGCCGATCGCGCTACAAAGAAAATTCCATCCGCGATAGCGGAACGGCGTGAAGCCGTTTTCATCCGCCAGCGGCTGGGCATCATTCATCTCAGGCCGAGATGATCCCGGACGTCTTGTGCAGAAGTGCCGGCCGCGGCGACTGCGATACGCAGCGTCTCTTCCGATATGCCGAGCGCGTCGGTCCAGTACTGTACTTCGTGGTCTTCCGTGACATTGATTTCGGCGCGGTCACGCGGCCCGCGTTGGCTGAGGTCGTCTGGCATCGAGTTCTCCGTGAGTGACTTCGGGAACGTACAACGCGTCGGGCGGGGACTTTTGTAGGAAGTGGCCGCAGCGCGCGAAGGCGTTCGGCGATTTCGCGCAGACGGCCGATCCAAAGGCGCTCTCGCCTGCCAGCGAGCGAGCTTTTGCGATGCGGCTGGCGGGCTCAACACCCACAGAAGGGCGTGCCGTCGCTCGCGGCTCTCGAAGCGTCCGGTGAAGCGGCAGGAGGGTCGCTCGATGGCTGCGACTGTCATCCAACCCGTGCTGCCGAACGATTCTGCTTCGGTGCTGCGCTCATCCGCGGCAGGCACGCAATCACGCAATACCGCAGGGTTCTGCGCAACATGCTCCTCAAGTCATAGCATGAAAGCCATGGTGCCCGGGGCCGGAATCGAACCGGCACGCCTTGCGGCGGGGGATTTTGAGTCCCCTGCGTCTACCAATTTCACCACCCGGGCACGGGAGGAAGGGAGCCCAAAATTATGGCACAGTGCCTGCCATGAACTATCCGACGATCGAAGACGCGATTGGCAAGACGCCGCTGGTCGCGCTGCAGCGCATCGATGCAGATGCCAACGCCAAGCGCGGCAATGTGATCCTGGGCAAGCTGGAAGGCAATAACCCGGCCGGTTCGGTCAAGGACCGGCCAGCACTCTCGATGATCAAGCGCGCCGAGGAGCGCGGTGAGATCAAGCCGGGCGACACGCTGATCGAGGCGACTTCCGGCAACACCGGCATCGCGCTGGCGATGGCTGCCGCCATCAAGGGCTACCGCATGGTGCTGATCATGCCGGAGGACCTCTCCGTCGAACGGGCACAGACGATGAAGGCCTTCGGCGCCGAACTCATGCTCACGCCCAAGAGCGGCGGCATGGAATACGCGCGCGACCTGGCGGAGCAGATGGTGGCGCAGGGCAAGGGCCGAGTGCTCGACCAGTTCGCCAATCCGGACAACCCGCGCATCCATTACGAGACCACGGGGCCCGAGATCTGGGCCGACACGGGTGGCCGCATCACGCATTTCGTGAGCGCGATGGGCACGACCGGCACCATCACCGGTGTCTCGCAGTTCCTGAAGGAGAAGAACCCGTCGGTGCGCATCATCGGCGCGCAGCCGGAAGAGGGCTCACGCATCCCTGGCATCCGCAAGTGGCCTCAGGAGTACATGCCGAAGATCTTCGATCCCCGGCGTGTAGACCAGGTGGTCAACGTGAGCCAGGACGCTGCCGAGGAAATGTGCCGGCGGCTGGCGCGCGAGGAGGGCATCTTCGCGGGCATCTCCGCGGCCGGCGCGCTGTGGGTGGCGTTGGAGATCGCCCGCACGGTCGAGAACGCGACGATCGTCTTCGTGGTGTGCGACCGGGGCGACCGCTACCTGTCGACCGGCGTGTTCCCCGCCTGATCCCCGCGGCCCGGCGATGCCCGATCCCAAGTTCTGCCCGGACTGCGCCACGCCGCTGGCGCGCATCGAATTGTCCGAGGATGGCGGGCCGAAGTCGCGGCTTCGCTGCCCGGCCTGCGGCTGGACGCACTGGAACAATCCAACGCCGGTGCTGGCCGCGATCGTCGAGTACCGCGGGCAGGTTTTGCTGGCGCGCAACGCGGCGTGGGCGCACAAGATGTACGCGCTGATCACCGGCTTCATGGAGGCAGGGGAGACGCCGCAGGAGGGCATCGCGCGCGAGATCAAGGAAGAGACGAACCTGGATGCGCGTGCGCTGAACCTGGTCGGCGTCTATGACTTCCAGCGCATGAACCAGGTGATCATTGCCTACCATGCGGTGGCCGACGGGGAGGTGAGGCTTTCGCCGGAACTGGTCGACTACAGGCTCTACGACCTTGAGGCACTGCGTTGCTGGCCGGCGGGCACCGGCTATGCCCTGGCCGACTGGCTGCGCAGCCGCGGCCACGAGCCCCAGTTCATGGAGTGGCCTCGGCCGGCGAATCCACTGCCCGACGCGGCCTCGGCCTAGAATTCCCGCGGCAAGGAACTCGCATGAACATCCACAAAGAAATCGATACGCGCGGACTCAACTGCCCGCTGCCCATCCTGAAGGCGAAGAAGTCGCTCAACGAGATGCAGAGCGGCCAGTTGCTGAAGGTGGTCTCCACCGATGCGGGCTCGGTACGCGATTTCCAGGCGTTCGCGCGGCAGACGGGCAACGATTTGGTCGAGCAGCAGACTGTCGGCACGGATTTCATCCACGTTCTGCGGCGCCGCTGACACCTGCGCGCCATGAAGCGGATCCTCCGCACTGTCGTGGCCGCGTTTGCCGTCGTGGGGCTCGCGGCGATTCTCATGTTGATCATGTGGAGTGATGGCATGGCTTCGGACGCCGCTGAACTCAGGTCTTCGTCGACGACCGCCATTCCTCTCGCGGTCCTGGGCGACTCCAACAGTCAGTCTTACCAAGACTATGTATGGTTCCCCGCCAGTTCGACCGAGCGCGGCGGGAAGCTGCGGTCGAGCACGTTCCAGTGGACCGAAGTGCTGGCCCGCTTGCGGGGGCAGGAACTGGATCTCGGGCCATGGGTTCGCTGGGGGCGCCCGGGCGTCGTGGCATTGGCGCGGGAGTGGATGGGCCTGCGCGGCGGCCGGGCGCCGGAGAAGGAGGACTACCTCTACAACTTCGCGAATTCAGGGGCCGGCTGCAAGAACCTGATGGGAGGCCGCTTCCGACAGGCGCCCCGGCTCGTGGCGTTGATGGATGAGGATCCGAAGCGCTGGGAGCGCGGCATTGTCGTCATCCGTATTGGCCTGAACAATTGGGGCGGCCTGCTGGATCTCCAGGCGCGCGACCCCGGGGCGCCGGAACTGCGGGCCGCCATCGACTATTGCACTGGTGAGATCGGCAAGGCGATCGCGGCGATTCAGGCTCGCCATCCTTCGACTCGAATCATGCTCGTGGGCGTCGGCAACGAGGCGGACGATCCGGACAATTTCGATCGCTATCTGTCGGCATCCGATACCCTCAACATCGCGCGGGCGCTCGATGGCTTCAACGACGCGCTGCGCCGGCTGATCACCGGAAACCCGCGCGCCGCCTTCTTCGACGACGCCGCTTGGTTCAAGTCACGCTGGGGGGCGCGCGCCGCAGATGGCAAGCCGGACTACAAGACGGTCACCGTCGGATCAATGCTGCGGGTGACGAACACGGCGGGCGATGAGCCCCGGAATGTCTTGCTGGGAGATCACCATGGAGGGTTGGCCGTGAATACGCTGTGGGCCCAGTCGCTGGTGGACCGGCTGCGGGAGGCTTTCAACTTGCCGTTGACGCCGATCGGCGAGGAAGAGATCGATCGCTTCCTCGCCCCGCTGGTGGCGAATCCGCCTAGAGCTCCAGGCTCTTGAGGTAGGCGCGGAACTGTTCGCCGACTTCGGGGTGGGCAAGGGCCAGTTCGACGGTGGCCTGCAGGAAGCCTTCCTTGCTGCCGCAGTCATAGCGGATGCCCTGGTAGGCATAGGCGTAGACGCTTTCCTTCTTCATCAGTGCCGCGATGCCGTCGGTCAACTGGATCTCGCCGCCCGCGCCCTTGGGCTGTTTGCGAATCTCCTCGAAGACGCCGGGCATGAGGATGTAGCGACCCGCCACGCCCAGGCGCGAAGGTGCATCTTCGGGCTTCGGTTTCTCGACCATGCGGGTGACCTTGACGATACCTTCCTCGATCGCGTCGCCAGCAACGATGCCATAACGCTTGACGTGCTCGAGCGGCACTTCCTGGACGGCGAGCAGCGAGCCGCCGAGGCGGGCGAAGGTGCGCGTCATCTGGGCCAGTACCGGCTCGCCACCCACCGGGCCGACCATCAGGTCGTCCGCAAGGAGAACCGCGAAGGGCTCATCGCCCACGAGATGTTCCGCGCACAGCACCGCGTGCCCGAGGCCCAGCATCCGCGGCTGGCGCACATAGGAGCAGGTCATGTCGTCGGGCATCACCGAGCGCGCGATATTGAGCAGTTCGGTCTTGTTGCTGGCTTCGAGTTGGCTCTCGAGTTCGTAGGCGGTGTCGTAGTGATCCTCGATCGCTCGCTTGTTGCGGCCGGTGACGAAGATCATGTCGCGGATGCCAGCGGCGTAGGCCTCCTCGACGGCGTACTGGATCAGCGGCTTGTCCACCACCGGCAGCATTTCCTTGGGCTGGGCCTTGGTGGCCGGAAGAAAACGGGTGCCAAACCCCGCCACGGGGAACACGGCCTTGCGAATGCGCGTCGGGGAGGTGGACATGTGCTTTTCGTCAGATCAAAAAAGATGAATCGGAAAGATCGGAAACCCGAATACTAAAGGCTTCCCAAGGCCAAGGCTGTCAGCCGAGGCGCACAAGCTGGTCGCGCAGGCGGTCGAGCGTCGCGCTGAACTCGGCGAGGCGCTTGCGTTCCTGGTCGATCACTGCGGGCGGCGCCTTGGCGACAAAGGCTTCGTTGCCGAGCTTGCTGTTCACCTTGGCGATTTCGCCTTCAATGCGCGCGATTTCCTTGCCGATGCGCAACTTCTCGGCTGCCTTGTCGATCTCCATGTGCAGGCAGACGCGCGCGTTGCCGACCACTGCCACTGGCGCGCTTTCCGCCGCCGCGGCCCAGGCGGCCTCGTCGTCGAAGACCTTCACTTCCTTGAGCTTGGCGAGGGCCTGCAGAACGGGCGCCGCGTTGCGCACGAAGGCGGCTCCAGCCGCGTCGTCCGCGACGGCGTAGAGCGGCAACCGCGTCGCGGGCGAGACGTTCATCTCGCCGCGCAGCGTGCGGCAAGCGTCGACCAACGACTTCAGGCGCGCGACGTGCGCTTCTGCCGCCTCGTCGATCTTCTCGGGCTGGCTCTTGGGATAGGCCGCGACCATCACGGATTCGCCTTCGCGGCCCGCGACCGGTGCGACCTTCTGCCACAGCGCTTCGGTGATGAAGGGAATGATCGGATGCGCAAGGCGCAGCAGCGTCTCCAGCGTGCGGATAAGGGTGCGGCGCGTGGCGCGCTTGTGCGCGTCGTCGCCCTGCTGGATCTGCACCTTCGCGATTTCGAGGTACCAATCGCAGAACTCGTCCCAGGCGAACTGGTAGATGGCCGTGGCCACGTTGTCGAGGCGGTACTCCTCGAAGCCCTTGGCCACGTCGGCCTCGACGCGCTGAAGCCGGGAGGCGATCCAACGGTCCGCCTGGCTGAACTGCAGGTAGCCATGCGCCGGGCCGCCGACGGCGCATTCGTCCTTTGTGTGCTCCCTTAGGCCGCAGTCCTGGCCTTCGCAATTCATCAGCACGAAGCGCGTCGCGTTCCAGAGTTTGTTGCAGAAATTGCGGTAGCCCTCGCAGCGCTTGGGGTCGAAGTTGATGCTTCTTCCCAGCGAGGCGAGCGAGGCGAAGGTGAAGCGCAATGCGTCGGCACCGAACGCGGGAATGCCGTCAGGGAATTCCTTCTGCGTGTTCTTGCGGACCGCCGGCGCGGTCTCTGGGCGGCGCAGGCCCTGGGTGCGCTTGTCCAGCAACTCGGGCAGCGCGATGCCGTCGATCAGATCGACCGGATCGAGCACGTTGCCCTCGGACTTGCTCATCTTCTTGCCGTGCGAATCGCGCACCAGCCCGTGGATGTAGACGTGTCTGAAGGGCACTTGACCGGTGAAATGCTTGGTCATCATGATCATCCGGGCGACCCAGAAGAAGATGATGTCGTAGCCCGTCACCAGCACGGTGGACGGGAGGTAGAGGTCCAGGTCCCGCGTCTTCTCCGGCCAGCCGAGGGAGGAGAAAGGCACGAGGGCGGAGGAGTACCAGGTGTCCAGCACGTCCTCGTCGCGCCGCAGCGTCTTGCCCGGCGCCTTGGCCTGGGCCTCGGCTTCGTCCCGAGCCACATAGACCTTGCCGTCCTCGTCGTACCAGGCGGGAATCTGGTGGCCCCACCAGAGCTGGCGGCTGATGCACCAGTCCTGGATGTTGTTCATCCACTGGTTGTAGGTGTTGACCCAGTTCTCTGGCACGAAGCTCACTTCGCCCGATTGCACGGCGTCGATCGCCTTCTGTGCGATCGAGTGGCCGTTCGCGTCGGGCTTCGTCATCGCGACAAACCATTGGTCGGTCAGCATGGGCTCGATCACGGCGCCGGTGCGCGTGCAGCGCGGCACCATCAGCTTGTGCTTCTTGGTTTCGACGAGCAGGTTCAACGCTTCCAGGTCGCCGACGACGGCCTTGCGGGCCACGAAACGGTCGAGGCCGCGATACTTCTCCGGGGCGTTGTCGTTGATGGTGGCATCCAGCGTCAGCACGCCGATGGTCTGCAGGCCGTGGCGCTGACCGACGGCATAGTCGTTGTGGTCGTGCGCGGGCGTGACCTTGACGACTCCGGTTCCGAATGCCTTGTCGACGTAGTCGTCGGCGATCACCGGGATCAGGCGCTCGACCAGCGGCAAGCGTACGCGACGGCCGACCAGGTGCTTGTAGCGCTCATCTTCGGGATGGACCATGAGTGCGACGTCGCCCAGCATGGTTTCGGGGCGGGTGGTCGCGACCGTCAGCGCACCGGAACCGTCTTCCAGCGGGTAGGCGATGTGCCAGAGGAAGCCGTCTTCCTCCTCGCTTTCGACTTCAAGGTCGCTGACAGCCGTCTTGAGCACCGGATCCCAGTTCACCAGGCGCTTGCCGCGGTAGATGAGACCTTCTTCATAGAGCTGCACGAAGGTCTGGGTGACGACCTTCGAGAGCTTCTCGTCCATGGTGAAGTATTCGCGGCCCCAGTCCACGGTGTCGCCCATGCGGCGCATCTGGCTGGTGATGGTGTTGCCTGACTTCTCCTTCCATTCCCAGACGCGCGCGACGAAGTTCTTGCGGCCCAGTTCGTGGCGGCTGAGTTTCTGCTCCTGCAATTGCCGCTCGACGACGATCTGCGTCGCGATGCCGGCGTGATCGGTGCCGGGCACCCACAAGGTGTTGTCGCCCTTCATGCGGTGATATCGCGCGAGGCTGTCCATGATCGTCTGGTTGAACGCATGGCCCATGTGCAGGGTGCCCGTCACGTTCGGCGGTGGCAACTGGATGGCGAAGGAGGGGGCGCCTTCCTTCGGCAGTTGCGTGCCGCGGAAGCCTGCGGCGGAATAACCACGCCGCTCCCATTCGGGACCCCAGTGCGCCTCGATGGCGGCGGGTTCGAAGGATTTGGAAAGGCTCTCGAGGCCGGGCTGGGGCAGGGTGTCGCTCATGGCGGTACAAAGACGAGCGGCATCCCTCAGGATGCCGCTTGTGGGGGTGGAAGTTGGTGGATTTTATTCGACTGCGGGCCCGTCCGCGCTCAGCGTGCTGGAACGTAGTCGACGGGTATCCCGGCATAGCCCTTCAGGTCACCTCCGAAGACGATTTTCCGGCCTGAGTGGGCGCTGGCGATGGGACTTGTCCAGGGCCTTCTTGACCTGCCCCGGCTTCGTGCGAGGTGAGCAAATGGGCCGCCTGGAAGGGGAGCCGCAGATAATTCCGCGATGCTTTTCCTCCTGTCTCCCGCCAAGTCCCTCGACTACGACATCCCCGCGCCCGAATGGCTCCCCTCGACCCAAGCCCACTTCGAAGGGCCGCGAGGTCCGGCGGCCGAACTCATCAAGCTGTTGCGCGAGAAGTCGCCGCAGCAAGTCGCCGAACTGATGCATCTGTCCGACAAGCTGTCTGCCCTCAATGTCGCGCGCTACGCGGCGTGGGCCTCGAAGGGGACCCAGAGGAATGCAAAGCAGGCTGCGCTGGCCTTCGACGGCGATGTCTATGGCGGATTCGACGCGAAATCGCTGACCCCGGCGCAACTGACCTGGGCGCAGGACCATGTCTGCATACTCAGCGGGCTCTATGGCGTGCTGCGCCCGCTCGATCGCTTGCAGCCATACCGGCTCGAGATGGGCACGCAGCTGGCCAATCGCCACGGCAAGGATCTGTATGCTTTCTGGGGCGCACGTATCGCGGAACATCTCAACAGTCGTTTGGCTGCGGATCGCACGCCGGTGGTCATCAACCTCGCGTCGCAGGAGTATTTCAGATCCGTCGACTTGTCGGTGCTCAAGGCGCGCGTGGTCGAATGCGTATTCGAGGAATGGAAGGGCGAGCGCTACAAGATCGTGAGCTTCTTCGCGAAGCGCGCGCGCGGGTTGATGGCGCGCTGGGCCGTGCTTCACAGGGCGGCGACACCCAAGGCACTGGAGAAGTTCGATCTCGAGGGTTATGGTTTCGATGCGGAGGCATCGACGTCAGAGCGACTTGTTTTTAGACGGAGGACTACATGAACCACAGCCAGGCGCTGAGCCCGGAACTGCGCGAATGGATCGTGGCCCAGCTTGCTGCCGGCCACTCTGTGCCGGCACTGAGGGCATCAATGCGCGACGCCGGCTGGAACGATGACGTGGCCAACGCCGCATTGGCAGAAGTCGAGGGGCGGGCGTCAGGCATGGTCGCGGTTGCCGCGCCGCGTGCCAGGATGCCCGGGCCGGACCTGTCGGCGTCGCCCTTGTATGTCGAGACCGGGGATCGCCGGGTGCAGGTGCTCCAGACGATGAAGCATCCGCGTGTCATCGTGTTCGGCGACCTGGTTTCCGATGAGGAGTGCGAGGCCTTGATCGCGGCGGCGCGGGTGCGACTTGCGCGTTCTCTCACGGTTGAGACCCAGACGGGCGGCGAAGCGCTGAACGTCGATCGCACCAGCGACGGCATGTTCTTTGAACGCGGCGAGAACCCCGTCGTGGCCCGGCTCGAGCAGCGCATCGCTACGTTGCTGCAATGGCCGCTGGAATTCGGCGAGGGATTGCAGATCCTGCGCTATTCGCCGGGTGCGCAATACCGGCCTCACTACGACTACTTTGACCCCGGCGAGCCCGGCACGCCAACGATTCTTCGACGCGGCGGGCAGCGGGTGGCGACGCTCGTAATGTATTTGCAGGAGCCGGCGCAGGGTGGCGGAACGACATTTCCGGACGTCGGCCTGGAAGTCGCTCCCAAGCGTGGCACCGGCGTCTTCTTCAGCTACGACCGTCCCGATCCGGCAACGCGGACCTTGCATGGTGGTGCGCCGGTGCTTGCAGGCGAGAAGTGGGTGGCGACCAAGTGGCTGCGCGAGCGGGAGTTCACCTGATGACTCACGCGCAGGTCAATCCAGGCTGGGGCGGGCGATGAAGGTTACGGCCAACGGCGTCCAGATCGAAGTCGAAGACAGTGGTGGCGAGGGGCGGCCCGTCATTCTTCTCATCATGGGCCTTGGCATGCAGCTGATTGCATGGCCTGAAGACTTCATTCGGTCATTGGTCGATACAGGCTTTCGGGTGGTGCGCCATGACAACCGCGACATTGGGTTGAGCGAGGGATTCGACGAGGCTGGAACTGGCAATCTGATCTGGCAGAGCGTGCGACATCGGATCGGGTTGCCGGTGCGATCTGCCTACACCTTGCAGGACATGGCGACCGATTCGCTCGGCGTGCTCGACGCGCTGGGGATTGGGCGCGCACACGTGATTGGCGCATCGATGGGCGGGATGATCGCTCAGCGCCTGGCCGCCTCAGCGCCTGCGCGCGTGGCCAGCCTCGTCAGCATCATGAGTTCGAGCGGCGCCCGTCACCTTCCCGGACCGAGGGCCGACGTGGCCGCGGCGCTGATGCGCCGGCCTGCGGGCCGGACTGAAGCGGCCCTGGTGGCGCACAGCCTGGGGCTGGTTCGGCTGATTTCGAGTCCGGCGTATCCGCAGGACGAGATGGTGCAATCCCAACGCATCACCGAGGCGCTGAGACGTGCCTATCGTCCCGCGGGCGTCGTTCGGCAGATGCTGGCGATCGGGGCCGATCGCGACAGGCACGGCGTGCTCGCGCGGATCGCCGCGCCAGCGCTGGTGCTGCATGGTGATGCAGACCCGCTGGTGCCGATCGCCTGCGGCGAGGACACGGCGCGACGCATCCCCGGTGCGCGCTTCGTTGCGGTGCCGGGCATGGGCCATGACCTGCCGCCGCAGGTGACCGAGATCCTCCTGCGGAGCATCGTTCCTTTCCTGCATGCGAGCGAAGAGAAACATCAATGAGCCTCGACAACACACCTGAGCAATCACAATTGGGGCGCAGTTCCGCCTACGCTGACCGCTATGACGCTGGCCTGCTCTTTCCCATTCCCCGGGCAACGCAACGCGAAGCCATGGGTGTCTCGGCGGACGCCTTGCCTTTCTTTGGCGCGGACCTTTGGACTGCCTTCGAGCTAAGCTGGCTGAATGCGCGCGGCAAGCCGCAACTGGCGATCGCGCACTTCACGATGCCTTGCGAGACGCCGAACATCATCGAAAGCAAGTCATTCAAGCTCTACCTCAACAGCTTCAACAGTACCGTCTTTCCACACCTGGAAGCGGTGCGCGAGCGGTTGCGAATCGACCTGACCGAGGCTGTCTGGCGTGGCAGCGACCGCGCGGGAAGCATCGGCGTGAAGCTGCTGGCGCCGGAGATGTTCGATCGGGAGCAGGTGCACGAACTCGACGGGCTGGACCTCGATCGCCTTGACATCGAGTGCACGCACTACCAGCCTGCGCCCGAACTGCTTGCCAGCGACGCGAGCCAGGTGCCTGTGACGGAGACCCTGACGAGCCGCCTCCTCAAGAGCAATTGCCTGGTGACAGGGCAGCCCGATTGGGGGAGTGTGCAGATCCGCTACAGCGGCCCGCCGATCGACCAGGCCGGCCTGCTGGCCTACATCGTGAGCTTTCGCAACCACAACGAGTTCCACGAGCCTTGCGCGGAGCGCATGTTCATGGACATCTTGCGGCAGTGCCGCCCCACCAAACTCTCGGTGTATGCCCGATACACCCGGCGTGGGGGCCTGGATATCAATCCCTTCCGTGCAAGTTGGCCGCAAGCGCTGCCAGGCAATGCGCGTACCGCGCGGCAGTAGCGGCCTTCACAAAAATTTTGGCGAGTCCTTGCAGTCTTCGAAAAACTAGTGGCATAATCGAAGGCTCCGCTCAAGACGAGTAGCTGAGTGATTCCTGAGGGGGTTGC
>CBIHOG010000065.1:0-24957 GCA_966211435.1 uncultured Variovorax sp.
CAGAAACGTCAAGGCCATCGCCAGCAGTTCACCGAACTGCAAATCGGCGCGATCGCCGGCTAAGGAGCACATTCCATGGCACAGAAAAAAGGCGGCGGCTCAACGCGAAACGGGCGCGATTCCAAGCCCAAGATGCTCGGCGTGAAGGCTTTCGGCGGCGAACTGATCAGCGCAGGCTCGATCATCGTGCGCCAGCGCGGCACCCAGTTCCACCCCGGCGTGAACGTCGGCGTGGGCAAGGACCACACGCTGTTCGCCCTGGTCGACGGCCACGTGTCGTTCGGCGTCAAGGGTGCGCTCAACAAGCACACGGTCAACGTGACCCCGGCGGCGTAAGCCAGTCACCTCGACCTGCCCGGAGCCCCGCTTTGCCGGGGCTTCTTCATTTGTAAACTTGGACATCTCATGAAGTTCGTTGACGAAGCCTTCATCGACGTCGCCGCGGGCGACGGCGGCAACGGCTGCGTGTCGTTCCGCCATGAGAAGTACAAGGAGTTCGGCGGCCCGAACGGCGGCGACGGCGGCCGCGGCGGCCATGTGTTCGCGGTGGCGGACCCGAATCTCAACACCTTGGTGGATTTCCGCTTCTCCCGCCGCCACGATGCCAAGCGCGGCCAGCACGGCATGGGCTCGGACATGTTCGGCGCGGCGGGCGATGACGTCACGCTCAAGATGCCGGTCGGCACCATCATCAGCGATGCCGAGACGGGTGAAGTGCTGTATGAACTGCTGACGCCCGGTGAAGTAATCACCATCGCCAAGGGCGGCGACGGCGGCTTCGGCAACATGCGCTTCAAGAGCGCCATCAACCGCGCGCCGCGCCAGAAGACGCCGGGCTGGCCCGGCGAGAAGAAGAACCTCAAGCTTGAGCTGAAGGTGCTCGCCGACGTGGGTCTCTTGGGCATGCCAAATGCCGGCAAATCCACGCTGATCAGCGCCATTTCCAATGCACGGCCGCGCATCGCCGACTATCCCTTCACGACCCTGCATCCCAATCTGGGCGTCGTCCGCGTCGGCCCGGAGCAGAGCTTCGTCGTGGCCGACCTGCCGGGCCTGATCGAAGGGGCTTCCGAAGGCGCGGGCCTTGGCCATCTCTTTCTTCGCCACCTCCAGCGAACCCGTCTTCTGCTGCACGTCATCGATCTCGCGCCCTTCGACGAAGGCGTCGATCCCGTGGCACAGGCCAAGGCCATCGTCGGGGAACTCAAGAAATACGACACGGCCCTTTACGAGAAGCCACGCTGGCTGGTGCTGAACAAGCTCGACATGGTCCCCGGCGATGAGCGCGCGGCACGTGTCAAGGACTTCGTCAAGCGCTTGCGCTTCAAGGGCCCGGTCTTCGAGATCTCGGCGCTGACGCGCGAAGGTTGCGAGCCGCTCGTGCAGGCGATCTACCAGCACGTCAAGGCGCAGCAGGTAGCCGAGCGGCCGTCCACGGAGATCGATCCGCGCTTCTCCTGAACTGCCGATATGACCTCAAGTACTGGTTCCGCCGCGCTGCGTGATGCCCGCCGCATCGTCGTCAAGGTGGGCTCCAGCCTCGTGACCAACGATGGCCGTGGCCTGGACGAAGGCGCCATCGGCGAGTGGTGCCGCCAACTCGCGACCCTGGTGCGCGAGGGCAGGGAAGTGGTGATGGTCTCCAGCGGCGCCATCGCCGAAGGCATGAAGCGCCTGGGCTGGCGCGCGCGTCCTCACGAGATCCACGAGTTGCAGGCCGCCGCAGCGGTGGGCCAGATGGGGCTGGTCCAGATGTACGAGACCAAGTTGCGCGAGAACGGCACAGGCAGCGCGCAGGTCCTGCTGACGCACGCCGACCTGGCCGATCGCGAACGCTACTTGAACGCGCGCTCCACCCTCGTGACCCTGCTGGCGCTGGGTGTCGTCCCGGTAATCAACGAAAACGACACCGTCGTCAATGACGAGATCAAGTTCGGCGACAACGACACTCTCGGTGCGCTGGTCGCCAATTTGGTGGAGGCTGACGCGCTGGTCATCTTGACCGACCAGAAAGGTCTCTTCACCGCCGACCCCCGAAAGAATCCGGAGGCAAAGTTCGTGCATGAGGCGACGGCCGGTGATCCGACGCTGGAGGCCATGGCTGGCGGCGCGGGATCCAGCATCGGGCGTGGCGGCATGATCACCAAGATTCTCGCGGCCAAGCGCGCTGCGGGCTCTGGCGCCTCCACCGTGATTGCCTGGGGCCGCGAGCCTGATGCGCTCTTGCGCCTGTCGCGCGGCGAGTCCATCGGCACGCTGCTGCTCGCGCAGACGCCCAAGCACCAGGCGCGCAAGCGCTGGATGGCCGATCACCTTCAACTGCGGGGTGCGGTCATGGTCGATGCCGGTGCCGCCGCCAAGGTGCGCGGCGAGGGGAAGAGCCTGCTGCCGATCGGCATGACGGCGGTGGAAGGCGACTTCTCGCGCGGCGACGTCATTGCCGTGCGCGACGAGCATGGCGCGGAACTCGCGCGCGGGCTGGCCAACTATTCCAGCGCCGAGGCGCGGCTCCTTTGCCGCAAGCCTTCAGCCGAGTTCGAGCGCCTGCTGGGCTACGTTGCCGAGCCCGAGATGGTCCACCGCGACAACATGGTGCTGATGCCAGAAGCGCGCTGAGGCGCCTTCACTGAAGTTCGCGGGACGGATTCTTGATGTTCTGGAGCATGTCGCGCACGCTGGAGCGTGGCGCGGCACCGCGGCAGATACCCTGGGACGCAAGCGCCTTGGTGTAACGGGAGTTCCGGTCCTCGATGGATTTCCAGTCCGGATTCGCCACGGGCTGCCATCCATCCTCGCCCCAGCGCGCGTAGGTCTTGAACTCGCCGGTGGCGCAGCGCACGGCCTCGTAGAAGGCGTTGGTCGCTCCGCCCGCGCGGTTGCTGCCGACCACGACATAGCGCACCACGCCATCGCCGGTGATCGTGATGGTCGCCGGGTCCACCCCGAACTTGAGATTCGAATAAGCCGGCATCTCGATCGGCACCAGGCGGCTTTCGCTGAAGGCTGGCGGCGGGGGCGCCTCGGACTCCTTCCAGTTGGGATCTGGCGGAAAAATCTGGAACTGGGCGAAAGCGAGGCAGGAGAAGCCCAGCGAGCAGGCAAGCAATGCCAGCCGGCGGCTAGCGCGGAAGTTGAAACGGATCGGCAGTGGGAGGTTCGTTTGCAAGATTGGCATTCGGGTTGGGATCGAAGCTGGCGCCGGGCGGCAGCTCAAAATTCGGGTCCTGGCCCACGCCGGGCGGATGGCGCTCGAATTCGCGGGCGCGCACGTTGCTGCGCAGGAAGCGGTTGCGGAAGTCCTGCCGTGGCAGGTAGCGGGCGAGTTCGGTCAGCGCCATTTCATAGACACCACGCTTGAACTCCACCACCACGTCCAGCGGAACCCAGTAGTCGTGCCAGCGCCAGGCGTCGAATTCAGGATGGTCGGTGGCGCGCAGGTTCAGATCCCAGTCGTGACCGATCAATTGCAGCAAGTACCAGATCTGCTTCTGCCCCTTGTAATGACCCCGTGCGTCACGGCGGATGAACCGATCCGGCACCTCGTAGCGCAACCAGTCGCGGGTACGGGCAACGATGCGCACATGCTCCGGATGGAGACCTACTTCTTCATGCAGTTCCCGGAACATCGCCTGCTCGGGACTTTCGCCGCGATCGATGCCGCCTTGCGGAAACTGCCAGGAATGGGTGCGAATACGTTTGCCCCAGAAAACCTGGTTTCTCTGGTTGAGCAGGATGATGCCGACGTTGGGCCTGAAGCCGTCCCGGTCGAGCATAATCAAACCCCAATTTTTTGAACTGAGTCGATTATGCATGCCGGTTTGCACTCGGCAAGCGACCAGTTCCGGGCCCGTCATGTGGCCTGCCCCTTGCCCTGTATATCTTCTAGGCTTCGCGCGACCGATGAAAGCTTCCCGATTCTTTATTTCCACCCTCAAGGAAGCGCCGGCTGACGCCGAAGTCGCAAGCCACCGGCTGATGATGCGGGCCGGCATGATCAAGAAGCTCGGCACCGGCATCTACACATACATGCCCATGGGCCTGCGCGTCATCCGCAAGGTCGAGGCCATCGTGCGCGAGGAAATGAACCGCGCCGGCGCCGTCGAGCTCACCATGCCGGTCGTACAGCCTGCGGAGATGTGGGAGGAAAGCGGCCGCTTCCAGGGCTACGGCCCCGAACTGCTGCGCATCAAGGACCGGCACGATCGCGCCTTTGTCATCCAGCCGACGAGTGAGGAGGTCGTCACCGACATCGCCCGGCAGGAAATCCGCAGCTACAAGCAGCTGCCGAAGAATTTCTACCAGATCCAGACCAAGTTCCGTGACGAGCGCCGCCCCCGCTTCGGGCTGATGCGCGGGCGCGAGTTCATCATGAAGGACGCCTACAGCTTCGACCGCGACCTCGACGCCGCCAAGGCGAGCTACCAGGTCATGGCGGACGCCTACCGCAGGATCTTCGATCGCTTCGGCCTGCGTTACCGCGCCGTTGCGGCGGACAGCGGCGCCATTGGCGGCGACGTGAGCATGGAGTTCCAGGTCATCGCGGCAACCGGCGAAGACGCCATCGTCTACTCGCCTGACAGCGACTACGCCGCCAACATGGAGAAGGCCGAGGCGCTCGCACCTGCCGGCCCGCACCCGGCGCCCGGCCTGCCGATGGCGAAGACGTCCACGCCGGGCAAGAGCACCTGCGAGGACGTGGCTGAGCTCCTCGGCGTGCCGCTGGCGACGACGGTGAAGTCGCTGGTCCTCGCCACCGACCTGACGGACCCGGCCGGCAACATCAAGGGCGCGCAGGTCTGGCTGTTGCTGCTGCGCGGCGACCACGACATGAACGAGATCAAGGTCAGCAAGGTGCCGGGCCTGGACCAGGGCTTCCGCTTCGCCACCGTCACCGAGATCGAGGAACACTTCGGCTGCAAGCCCGGCTACCTCGGCCCGCTCCATCTGAAGCAGCCCGTGAAGATCGTCGCCGACCGCGAGGTCGCCGTCATGGCCGACTGGATCTGCGGCGCGAACGAAGTCGACTTCCACATCACCGGCGTCAACTGGGGTCGCGATCTGCCGGAGCCCGAACACGTCGCCGACCTGCGCAACGTCGTGGCCGGCGACCGCTCGCCCGACGGGAAGGGCCTGCTGGCCATCGAGCGCGGCATCGAGATCGGCCACGTCTTCGTTCTCGGCACCAAGTACAGCAAGCCCATGAACGCCACCTTCCTCGACGAGGCCGGCAAGCCGCAGTTCCTGGAAATGGGCTGCTACGGCATCGGTATCACGCGGTTGCCGGCGGCCGCCATCGAACAGAACCACGACGAGCGCGGCATCATCTGGCCCGACGCCCTCGCCCCCTTCACCGTGGTGGTGTGCCCCATCGGCATGGACCGCAGCCCCGAGGTCAAGCTCGCCGCCGAGGCCCTCTACGAGCAGCTGCTCGGCGCAGGCGTCGACGTGCTTCTCGACGACCGCGGCGAGCGGCCCGGCGCGATGTTCGCCGACTGGGAACTGATCGGCGTGCCGCACCGCGTCGTGATCTCCGACCGCGGCCTGAACGAAGGCCAGCTCGAATACCAGCATCGCCGCGACACCGCCGCGACCAAGGTTCCAGCGACCGGCATCGCCGAATTCATCGAGGGCAAGCTGGCGGCATGAACGGCGGAGCGCCCGTTGGTCCGCGCCACCTCTCCAGGCGCCTGTGCCTTGGCGGTGCCGCCGCCGGGGCGCTTGCGCTCGTGCTGCCTGGACAGGCGCGCGCCGGCGCGCAGATCGAGGAGCCGCTGATCGATTCGGTGCGCACCGCGCTCAGTTCGGCCATTCACAACAAGGCGCCGCCAGTTCCGGAGTTCACCAACACCGAGGCGCGGCTGGCCTACCTGCGCTGGCTCGGCGAAATGAGCGAGCGGCTCAAGAAGAAGTTGACCGACTGGCCAACCCGCAAGGAATTCCTGCAGACCGCATGGTACGAAGCGCGCCGCGCCGGCCTCGACGTCAGCCTCGTGCTCGGCCTCATCCAGGTGGAGAGCAACTTCCGCAAGTTCGCGGTCTCCAGCGCCGGCGCGCGCGGCTACATGCAGGTGATGCCCTTCTGGACGCGCGTGATCGGGGACAGCGACCCCGCCAAGCTCTTCCACATGCAGACCAATCTGCGCTTCGGCTGCGTGATCCTGCGGCACTACCTCGACCGAGAGGCTGGAGACCTCTACATGACGCTCGGGCGCTACAACGGCAGCCGCGGCAAGGCGCCGTATCCGAACGCGGTGTTCGCCAACCAGCGCCTGTGGATCTTCAACGACCGCCGGCCGGACTGAGGCCGGGAGAGCCTTTCCCGGCAACGTGGTCTCGCAGGCGGATCGGCAGGGCTTCTTCAGACGTTGACCATGCCGCCATCGATCACCAGTTCGCTGCCCACCGTGAATCTCGATTCATCCGAAGCAAGGAAGACCACGGCCTTGGCGATCTCCGAAGGCTCGCCGAAGCGCCCTGCAGGAACCTGACCGAGGATGGCGCCGGCCATCTTGTCCAGGTCCGCCTGCGCGAGGCCGAGCTTGCCATAGAGCGGCGTCGAGATCGGGCCGGGGCTGACCGAATTCACGCGGACGCCGCGGCCGATCAGTTCACCCGACAGCGTGCGTGCCAGCGAGATCAGCCCGGCCTTGGTCGCCGCATACACGCTCGAATTCGGCATGCCGATGTGCGCGTTGATCGAGGTGTTGAGCACGATAGAGGTCGGGTTCGCCAGGATCGGCAGCAGCGCCTGGACCAGGAACAACGGCCCCTTGAGATTGATCGCGATCGAACGGTCAAAGCCCGCTTCGTCCCATTGCCCGACCGGGCGGAAGTCCGCGATGCCGGCATTCACGAAGACGGCGTCGATCTGCCCGAAGGATTCGCCCAGGGCCTTCGCCAGCCGCTGCTGGTCCGCCACGCTGCCCGCGTCCACGCGCAGGATCAGCGCTTCCTTGCCGAGCACCGCGCGCGCCTGCTCGATGGTGGCTGGGTTGGTGCCGGTGACGGCCACGCGCGCGCCTTCCGCGATGAACTGGCGTGCGGTTTCCAGCCCGATGCCGCTGGTGCCGCCGGTGATGAGTGCACGCTTGCCGGTGAGTCTTTCCATGATGCTTCCTTAATGGGTTGAGGATTTGTCGCGGCCTTGTTCTGCCGTGGGTGAACTGTAAGATTCACCTTCTTCAGAATAAATAGGCAGAATGTACGGAATTCATTCAGCTTTAATGAATCAAGAACGGCCATGGACCGCCTGCGCGCCTTCGAAGTCTTTGTCACCGTGGTGGGCAAGCAAGGCTTTGCGCGCGCGGCCGAGGCGCTCGACACCTCACCCGCCAATGTCACCCGCTACATCGCGGAACTGGAGGCTCACCTCGGCACGCGACTGCTAAACCGTCACTCGCGCAAGCTGTCGCTGACGGACAGCGGTCAGGCGCTCTATGAGCGCGCGCGCAGCATCCTGGACGAAGTGGCCGAGGCCGAGGCGCTTACCGCATCGAGCACGCTGCAGCCGCGCGGCCGGCTGCGCATCAACGCCCCGGTGAGCTTCGGCATTCGCCACCTCGCGCCGCTTTGGCCCAGGTTCCTGCAAAAGTACCCGGATGTCGAACTCGAAATTTCGCTCATCGACCGCGTGGTCGACCTGGTGGAGGAGGGCTTCGACCTCGGCATCCGCATCTCGCGCGCCGGCTCCACCACTCACATCGCGCGCAAGCTCGCGGTGTCGCGCAACATCGTGTGCGCCTCGCCGGCTTACCTGCAAAAGCACGGCACGCCCCAATCGCCGGCCGACCTCGCCGGACACGCCTGCATTGGCTACACCTTTGCCCTCACGGGCGACGAATGGCACCTGCTAGACGAACGCGGGCTGGAGTACATGGTCAAGGTGCCGAGCATCATGCGCGCCAACAACGGCGACACCGCCCGGGCGGCTGCCGTCGCGGGTGTCGGTGTCATCTGGCAGCCCACCTTCCTGGTGGGCGACGACCTGCGCGAAGGCCGGCTGGTGCGCGTGCTGCCGGGCTTCCGCATGCCGGACATCGACATCCTCGCCGTCTATCCCAGCCGCCGCCACCTGAGCGCCAAGGTGCGCGTGATGATCGACTTCCTGGCCGATGCCTTCAAGGGCACGCCGCCGTGGGATCTCGGCCTGCCCTGAGACGGGGACAGCGCGGCTCAGCCGCGGCGGCCGTCGGCCGCCCGCAGCACCTTGCCTTCGAGCGTGACCGCCTTGCCGACGGGCGGCGCCGTGCGCGTCTCGACGCTGCGCAGGGAGCCATCGGCCATGCGCACCCGGACGTCATAGGAAGTCACCGTGCGTGTGCGCTGCTCGATGTGGTTGCCCAGGAAGCCGCCGCCGACCGCGCCCAGGACCGTCGTCGCCGCGCGCCCGCCGCCATGGCCGAACTGGTTGCCGACCACGCCACCCAGCACGCCGCCGGCGACCGCGCCGACACCCGTGGTGGGAGCCGGGCGCTGAATCGTGCGTACCGATTCCACGTGGCCGCAAACGGCGCAGACCGGCGCAGTTACGGGCGCGGGCGCGGATGCCTGCGCGGGCGGCGCCGCGACGGGTTGCGCGAGTTGGGCAGGCGGCTGCGGCGGTGCCTGCTGAACTGGCGGTGGTTCTGGCGCCCGCACCGGCTCCAGGCTTGCCACGGAAGGCGGCCGAGGCGTCTTGTTTCCGCTGTATTGCTGATGCACCAGTACGCCGCCCAGCGCACCCACGGCCACCACGAGGCCGCCGATGGTCGCCCACAGGGGCTTGGTCGATTGCATTGTGTTCACGCCGATCTCCTTCTTCTCGATGTTCGCTTCGACAAGAGGAGATTAGACAAACCTGTGCGCCGGAATGGCGTCCGGTTGTGAAAGCCCGGTAAATGCGATCGGGTCCTACAGCTCAGAAGTCGATGGCCCCGAAGCCGCTGCCCTGGAAATCCTCTGCGTGCAGGCAGATGGCGGCATTGGGATTCTCGCGGTAGCGCGCCGTCGCCTTGGCGTCGATCGAATCCGCGTTCGCCGCGTAGACCTGCACCAGGATGGCGTCGCCGCCATCCGGCGCATCGAAGCGCGCATGCAGCGCTTCTTCATCGATTCGGGCAATGATCCGGGCGCCGTCGTAACCGTCAGGGTAGATGGCGAATTGCACGCTGCCGGTCGCAGGGAGGAAGATTGCTTCGCAGGCCATGGTGTGAACTTCCGTATTCGTGCACGCAGTATCTGATTTCCTCCGTCAGCAAGAAATAAGCCTGAAGACGTATGTCATTGCAACAAGTGGAACATTTCTCGGTGCTGGCGATAATCGAGGTTTGGCGGTGCGCCGCACCGCGCGTCCCCAGCTGAACTTCCGGCCCTCCGTGCGGTCACACCCGGCCTTTTCGTCCGTTCAACCCCTCCATGCATTCATCCTTTCGCACCCGATTGTTCCGCGCGCTCGGTGCCCTGGCTTTGACGGCCGTCATGGGCGCGGCGCATGCGCAGGCACTGCCCGCCGGCGTGCGCCTGGGGATGACGGCGCAGCAGCTTCAGGCTGCTGTGCCCGGCGCGGAACGCGTGCACCGACCGCAACGCCTCGCGGGCGGCCTGTCGGGCACGTGGCGGGCCGCGCCGATGCGCGTGGCTGGCCTGTCTTTCGAGCCTGTGTTCTTCTTCGCCGAAGGCCTGCTGCGCCGCGTGGAATGGGCCGCGCCCGCCAACGCGCTGCCGGATCTCGGTGCGGCGGCTTTCGCGGAACTCGTCGCCTGGGGCCGCGGCAACTTCGGGCCAGAGCTCGGCTCGAGCGACCCCGGCAGCGCCTACGCGGCCTGGGTGCAGGGTGACACCGATATCTATGCGCAGCGCGTCAGCGACCCGCGCCACGCAAGCGTGCGGCTGGTCTACAAGGCGAGGCAGCTCAAGGACGCGAGCGAGCTTTAGCCCGCACGCGTACACCGCCTCGCCAATCTCGGGGCTGTCGCCAAGGTCTGGACCCTACGGCCACGGTGTGATGGAAATAGCCGATGCTCCCCGCGATCCATCCACCGCACCCTCGGCTCAACTTTGCGGGACGTCGGCACATCGGTCGCGGGTGCGATGTCTTCAACGATCGCCGTGCGTCCGCTCGTGGCGGCGGTGCCCCAATGCGTCCGATCGACCTGCTCAGCCTGAGGCCGATGCGTGGCCGCAGGTCTCGCATGCGACGGCAACCAATTCTTGGGTCGATGGCACTGTTCGCCATGCGAATGCCTGCTCCGAGCCGCAGCGCGTCGAGGCGCAAGGCACCGTCGGGTGGGCTGCGACGATGCCGCGAGCGCCTGCCGGATCGGTTCGCTCGCCTGTCGAAGCGCTGGTCAATGCGCCGCCAGCATCCCGCGTTCCTCGATAAAAGACACCACCTCGGCCAGCCCCGCGTTCGTCTTCAGGTTCGTCATCACGTAGGGCCGCTGCTTGCGCATGCGCTTCGTGTCCGCCTCCATCACCCCCAGGTCCGCGCCCACATGCGGCGCGAGGTCCGTCTTGTTGATGACGAACAGGTCGCTCTTGGTGATGCCTGGGCCGCCCTTGCGCGGGATTTTCTCGCCCGCCGCGACGTCGATCACGTAGATCGTGAGGTCGCTCAGCTCGGGGCTGAAGGTGGCCGCCAGGTTGTCGCCGCCGCTCTCGACGAACACCACGTCCGCATCAGGAAAGTCGCCCAGCATGCGGTCGATGGCCTCCAGGTTGATCGACGCGTCCTCGCGGATCGCGGTGTGCGGGCAGCCGCCCGTCTCCACGCCCATGATCCGCTCCGCCGGCAGTGCACCCGCGACCGTGAGCAGGCGCTGGTCTTCCTTGGTGTAGATGTCGTTGGTGATCGCGATCAGGTCGTACTTGTCGCGCATCGCCTTGCAGAGCATTTCCAGCAGCGTGGTCTTGCCGGAGCCGACCGGGCCGCCGATGCCCACGCGCAGCGGCGGCAGTCTCTTGGTGCGGTTGGCGATGTGGTGGAGGGCGGAGGACATGGTTTGATCAGCTTCTGAAGAGACGCGAGTACTGAGTTTCGTGCCTCGCGGAAAGCACGGCGAGCATGGGGGAAAAGGCCTGGCGGTCGTCGTCCCGGAGTGTGATCGCATGATCGACCGCCGTGGGGATTTCCGCGGCCAGGCGCCCGAGCATGCGCTGCCCGGCGCTCTGTCCGAGCGGCGCTGCCTTGACGGCGGCGCTCACCATGTTCTCGGCCCAGCCGAAGGCAAAGGCGAGGCAGGCGTCGCGCACCGGCGCGTCGGTGCGGCTGGCCGCAAAGGCGAAGGCCACCGGATAGCTCGCGGGCAGGGCCTCGAAGACTGTCGCGATGTCGCCGTGGTGCAGCTTGAGCCATTCGACGAAGGAGCGGCCCATCTGCTCGGTCTGAAGGAGAAACTCGGCCGACTCCCGGGTCTGGAACACCCAATCGTTCAGCGCATGGACGCGCGCCTTGTCTCCGCCGCGCCAGGCCGTGACAGCCTGCGCCACCACCGCAAGGTCGCCGCGGGCGAGGCTCAGATGAAGCTGGTCGACCAGCCAGCCGGAGGCGGCGTCTTCGGTTCCCAGCCCGGCCCATTCGATTCCTGCCTCCAGCCCTTCCGAGTAGGAGAAGCCGCCGATGGGCAGGGCCGGCGACGCCAGCCAGATCAGCTGCAGGAGACTCGCGGCGCTGAGCGCGCCCGGCGCATCAGCCATCAGTGCGAATGGCCGTGGCGCGAATGGTCAGCGTCGTCATGCGCATGCGCAGCCGCATAGGCATCCGGATGCAGCACCGGCCCCACCGGCGCCGCGCCATGCGAGTGCCCGTGTCCGCCGCCATGCGCGCCATACGCACCGCCTTCAGGCTCAAAGGCCTCCTGCGCCTCGCGCACGATCAGGTGCATCGAGCGCAGCATGCCCGCCAGCACATGGTCGGGTTCGATCTTCAGGTGGTCGGGCTTGAGCTCGATCGGCACATGCCGGTTGCCCAGGTGATACGCCGCACGCGTCAGGTCGAAAGGCGTGCCGTGCTGCGTGCAGTGCGTGATGACCAGCACCGGCTGCGGCGCGGCGATGACCTTGATCAGCGAGCCATCCTCCGCCACCAGCACGTCCCCGCCCCGCACGGCCGTGCCGCGCGGCAGGAACACGCCGAGCTGCCGGCCCTGTGAATCGGTCGCATCGAAGCGGCTCTTCTGGCGCACATCCCAGTCGAGTTCGATCGTGGCGGCGCGCTTGAGCAGGACCGCGGCGAGGCCGCCGCCCTGGGGCATGAGTTTGTTGGCTGTGAGCATGGGCCAGGGCTCCTGTTGCCTGACAGATTTCAAAACAGGAAATACCGCTGCGTCATCGGCAGCGACACCGCCGGATCGCAAGTCAGCAACTGCCCATCCGCCCGCACCGCGTAGGTCTGCGCATCGATCTCCATTTTCGGCGTGTACGCGTTGTGCATCATGTGCTGCTTGCGCACGCCGCGGATGTTCTTCACCGCGCTCAGGTTCTTCGCGAGGCCGTAGCGCCGACCGATGTCCGCCGCGATGCCGGCTTGCGACACGAAGGTCAGCGAACTCTTCGCCAGCGAGCCGCCGTAGGCGCCGAACATCGGCCGGTAGTGCACCGGCTGCGGCGTGGGGATGGAGGCGTTCGGGTCGCCCATCGCCGCCATCGCGATCGTGCCGCCCTTGATGATGGTGAAGGGCTTCACGCCGAAGAAGGCCGGCTTCCACACCACCAGGTCCGCCCACTTGCCGATCTCGATGCTGCCCACCTCGTGCGCGATGCCATGCGCGATGGCCGGGTTGATCGTGTACTTGGCCACGTAGCGCTTCGCCCGGAAGTTGTCGTTGCGCGCCGCGTCCTCCGGCAGCTTGCCGCGCTGGCCCTTCATCTTGTGCGCTGTCTGCCAGCAGCGGATGATGATCTCGCCCACGCGGCCCATGGCCTGGCTGTCCGAGCTGAACATGCTGATCGCGCCCAGGTCGTGCAGGATGTCTTCCGCCGCGATGGTCTCCTTGCGGATGCGGCTCTCGGCGAAAGCCAGGTCCTCCGGGATGCCCGCGTCGAGGTGGTGGCACACCATCAGCATGTCGACGTGCTCGTCCAGCGTGTTCACCGTGTAGGGCATCGTCGGGTTGGTGGAGGAGGGCAGGAAGTTCGCCTCGCCTACCACGCGCAGGATGTCCGGCGCATGCCCGCCGCCCGCGCCCTCGGTGTGGAACGCGCAGATCCCGCGGCCCTTCACCGCCGCGATCGTGTTCTCCACGAAGCCCGACTCGTTGAGCGTGTCGCTGTGGATCGCGACCTGCGTATCGGTGGCGTCGGCCACGTCCAGGCAGTTGCTGATCGCCGCCGGCGTCGTGCCCCAGTCCTCGTGCAGCTTGAGGCCAATCACGCCCGCATCGATCTGTTCATGCAGCGCTGCCGGCAGGCTTGCATTGCCCTTGCCCAGGAAGCCCAGGTTCATCGGAAAGGCGTCGGCCGCCTGCAGCATGCGCTCGATGTGCCACGGCCCCGGCGTCGCGGTGGTCGCGAAGGTGCCGGTCGCCGGCCCCGTGCCGCCGCCCAGCATGGTCGTGACGCCGGAGGACAGCGCCTCCTCGATCTGCTGCGGGCAGATGAAGTGGATGTGGCTGTCGATACCGCCGGCCGTGACGATGTTGCCCTCGCAACTGATCACCTCCGTGCCCGGCCCGATGACGATGTCCACGCCTGGCTGCACGTCGGGGTTGCCGGCCTTGCCGATCGCGACGATGCGCCCGCCCTTGAGCCCGATGTCGGCCTTCACGATGCCCCAGTGGTCGAGGATCAGCGCGTTGGTCATCACCGTGTCCACCGCGCCCTCGGCGCGCATGCGCTGGCTTTGCGCCATGCCGTCGCGGATGGTCTTGCCGCCGCCGAACTTGACCTCTTCCCCGTAGCCGCCGGCGCGCAGCGTGTAGTCCTCCTCGACCTCGATCACCAGCTCGGTGTCGGCGAGGCGGATGCGGTCGCCCACGGTGGGCCCGAAGATTTCGGCGTACGCACGCCGGCCGATGGTCGCCATCAGAGTTTTCCTTGCACGAGGCCACGAAAGCCGTAGATCACGCGATCCCCGGCGAAGTCGACGAGTTCGACGGTGCGCTGCTGGCCTGGCTCGAAGCGCACGGCCGTGCCCGATGCGATGTTCAGCCGCATGCCGCGCGCGGCCTCGCGGTCGAAGCCCAGGGCACCGTTGGTTTCCGCGAAGTGATAGTGCGAACCAACCTGGATCGGCCGGTCGGCGGTGTTCTGCACCACCAGCGTGATGGCACGCCGGCCCGGGTTGAGAACGTGGTCGCCCTCGTCGGTGAGGAGTTCGCCTGGAATCATGCGAGGCCGCCGAGCAGTGCGAGGCCGCAAATCGCGACCGCGGCGCCGGCGACGCGCGGCACCCAGCGGTTGGCATGGCGCAGCGACCAGCCGACCACGATGCCGGCCGCGTGCAACGCAACCGTGGCCGCCAGCATGCCGGCCAGCGTGAGCGCGGCGCTGGATTCGCCGGCAAGCTCCTGCCCGTGCGCCACGCCGTGGAACACGGCGAACACGCCGACCAGCGCCGCTGCGGCCAAGGCAGGCAGGCGCCGCCGCGTGACGACCAGCAGGCCCACCACCAGCAGCGAGGCCGCGATCATCGGCTCGACGGCGGGCAACTGCACGCCCGCCAGCCCGGCCAGCGCACCGCACAGCAGCATCCCCGCGAAACCCAGCGGCGCCCACAGCAGGTCGGGCCAGGCGCGGCGCGCGGTGAGCGCGCTCCACAGGCCTACCGCCACCATCGCGGCGAGGTGGTCCACGCCCGTCAGCGGATGCAAGAAGCCGGTGACGAAGCCATGGTGCATGCCGCCGTCGACGCCGGTGTGGGCGCCGGCGGCCAGCGGCAGCGTGGCCAACAGCAGGGCGAGGACGGGAGCGGTACGGATCGTTCGCATGGATGAAGGTCCTTGGTTTTGTCGTGGAGGGTTCAGACGATGGGCTGGTGCACCGTGACCAGCTTCGTGCCGTCGGGGAAGGTCGCCTCGACCTGGATGTCCGGGATCATCTCCGCGATGCCGTCCATCACGTCCGCGCGTGTGAGCACGCCGCGCCCCTCGCTCATCAGCGCGGCAACGCTCTTGCCGTCCCGCGCCCCTTCCATGACGGCGGCCGAGATCAGCGCGACCGCTTCGGGGTAGTTGAGCTTCAGTCCGCGGGCGCGGCGCCGTTCGGCCAGCAGCGCCGCCGTGAAGATCAGCAGCTTGTCTTTTTCGCGTGGTGTGAGTTCCATGGAGCAGATCGGGTGGCGACAGGGCCGGCCATTATTGGGCAACGCGCTGCTGATGCAACAGTCATGCCTCCGGCCTGCCAGATCCGTCCAGTGGCACGGAAACTGCACCTTGGCGGTGTGGAGCCCGTCGCCGTCAACCCCGCCCCCAGTGCCGAAGAGGCGCCGCAGCGCATCGTCAAGGTCCGGCGCGACTACAACAGCTGGGTGGCGCGCGAGACGCTCGAAGACTATGCCCTGCGCTACACGCCCCAGCGCTTCCGCCGCATGTCCGAGTGGCGCGTGGCCAACACGGCCTTCGGCGGCGCCGCTTCCTTCCTGATCCTGGAAGCCGTCGGCGCGACGCTCCTGGTGCAGTACGGCTTCGTCAACGCCTTCTGGGCGGTGCTGATGACCGGCCTCATCATCTTCCTGGCCGGCCTCCCCATCAGCATCTACGCCGCGCGCTACGGCGTCGACATGGACCTGCTCACGCGCGGCGCCGGATTCGGCTACATCGGCTCCACGCTGACCTCGCTGATCTACGCCTCCTTCACCTTCATCTTTTTCGCGCTCGAGGCCGCCGTGATGGCCTATGCCCTCGAGCTTGCCCTGGGCATACCGCCGGTCTGGGGTTACCTCGTCTGTGCGCTGGTCGTCATCCCCCTGGTCACCCATGGCGTCTCGGCCATCAGCAAGCTGCAGATGTGGACGCAGCCCATCTGGCTGGTGTTGCTGGTGGTGCCTTTTTGCTTCGTGCTGGCGCGCGATCCCGGTGCGTTCGCGGGCATCGCGCACTACAACGGGGTGCGAAGCGGCTCGACGGGCTTCAATCTGCACCTCTTCGGTGCCGCGCTCACTGTCGGCATCGCGCTCATCACGCAGATGGGCGAGCAGGCCGACTACCTGCGCTTCATGCCCGTGCGCACCTCCGCCAACCGCGGCCGCTGGTGGGGCGGCGTGCTCATGGGTGGCCCGGGCTGGGTGGTGCTCGGCGTTCTCAAGATGCTCGGCGGCGCGCTGCTGGCCTACCTCGCCATCACCCACATGGTGCCGCCCGAGCGCGCGGTCGACCCCAACCAGATGTACCTCGCGGCCTACGAGTACGTGTTCCCACGCTACGGCTGGGCGGTCGCTGCAGTCGCGCTCTTCGTCGTCATCTCGCAGCTCAAGATCAACGTCACCAACGCCTACGCGGGCTCGCTCGCCTGGAGCAACTTCTTCTCCCGCGTCACCCACAGCCACCCCGGCCGTGTCGTGTGGGTGGTCTTCAACGCGCTCATCGCCTTCATGCTGATGGAGATGAACGTGTTCGAGGCGCTGGGCGACGTGCTCGGCCTCTACGCCAACATCGCCATCGCATGGATGATGGCGGTCGTGGCCGACCTGGTCATCAACAAGCCGCTGGGGCTTTCGCCGCCGGGCATCGAGTTCAAGCGTGCGCACCTTTGGGACATCAACCCGGTCGGCGTCGGCGCGATGGCGCTCGCCTCGGTGCTCTCCATCACCGCGCACCTGGGCGTCTTCGGCCCGCTGGCACAGGCCTTCTCCTCGCTCATCGCGCTGGGCACGGCGCTCGTCACCGCGCCGCTCATCGCCTGGGCCACGCGCGGCAAGTACTACATCGCGCGCGTCTCCGGCGACGACGGCGCCTCGTCGTTCTCCCCGCCCCCCGGCCGCTCGGCGGTGCGTTGGGCGCGTGTCGAATCCGAGGCCGGCAGCTACCGCCGCCTCACCACCCAGCGCTGCGTGATCTGCGAGCGCGAGTACGAAGGGCCCGACATGGCCCATTGCCCCGCCTACCAGGGCGCGATCTGCTCGCTGTGCTGCACGCTCGACGCGCGCTGCGGCGACCTGTGCAAGCCGCAGGCGAGTCTCTCGGCCCAGTGGTCGGGTGCCCTGCGCTGGCTGCTGCCCCGCCGCGTGTGGCCGTACCTCGACACCGGCCTCGGCCACTTCCTGCTGCTGATGCTGATCGTCGTGCCGCTGCTGGCCGCCGTCTTCGGCGTGCTCTACCAGCAGGAGATGCGCGGCATCGGCGACAGCGTGCTCACCGAGCTGCAGCAGGCCGAACTGCAGCAGGCCGTCTCGCTGCGCTCCGGCTTCCTCAAGGCCTACATGGCCCTGTTGCTGATCGCCGGCATCGTCGCCTGGTGGCTGGTGCTCGCCCACCAGAGCCGCAAGGTCGCGCAGGAAGAATCCAACCGCCAGACCCACCTGCTGGTGCGCGAGATCGAGCTGCACCGCGAGACTGACCGCGCCCTTCAGGCCGCCAAGCAGACCGCCGACGAGGCGCGCGAGCAGGCCGACCAGGCCAACCAGGCGAAGAGCCGTTACATCAGCGCCATCAGCCACGAGCTGCGCACGCCGCTCAACAGCATCCTGGGCTATGCGCAGCTCATGGGCGAGGACGCCGCGGTGCCTCCGCATCGCCGCCAGGCGGTCGCCGTCATCAAGCGCGGCGGCGAGCACCTGCTCTCGCTCATCGAGGGCACGCTCGACATCGCCCACATCGAGGCCGGCAAGCTCACGCTCAACGCCCGCCCCATGCATTTCGCCGAAGTCATGAGCGAACTCGCCGACATGTTCGAACTGCAGGCGGCGGAAAAGGGCCTGGCCTTCCGCTTCGAGCCCAGTGGCACGCTGCCCGAGCTCGTGCGCGCCGACGAGAAACGCGTGCGGCAGATCCTCATCAACCTGTTGGGCAACGCCATCAAGTTCACCGCCGCCGGGCAGGTCGCGCTGCGGCTGCGCTACGCGCGGGAGTTCGCCGCCATCGAGATCGAGGACACCGGTCCCGGCATGACGCAGGAGGAACTCAGCCGCATCTTCGAGCCCTTCGCGCGCGGCACCGTCGCCGGCCCCTCCGCGCCCGGCGCCGGCCTGGGCCTCACGATCGCGAAGATGCTGATCGATCTCATGGGCGGCGAAATGAGCGTGCAGAGCATGCCTGGCGCCGGTTCGGTGTTCCGCCTGCGGCTCTTCCTGCCGCACGTGCACGAGGGTGCCGGCGCCAGGCGCGCCGTGCCCGCGCCGTCGCCAGCGCCTCGAGCGCGGCGGGGCTATGAAGGACAGAGGCGGCGCATCCTGGTCGTGGACAACGAGGAGGCCGACCGTGAACTGCTCGTCCAGGTGCTTGCGCCGCTGGGCTTCGAGCTGCGTACTGCCGCCAGCGGCCACGATGCGCTGGACCTGGTCGCCGCCGGCTGGCGGCCCGACGCGATGTTCGTCGACCTCGCCATGCCGGGCATCGACGGCTGGGAGACCATCCGCCGCGCGCGCGGCCTCGGCCTTGCCGGCGCGGCCGTCGCCATCGTCTCGGCCAACGCCTTCGACAAGCGGCTTGAGAACGACGCCGGCATCACGCCAGAGGACTTCTTCGTCAAGCCCGTGCGCCACAGCGAGCTGCTCGACTGGCTGGAGCGCAAGCTGAAGCTGCAGTGGAGCGACAGCGTGCCCGTCGCCGCGCCCGTGCCCGAGCAGCCCGCGCAGGTGATCCCCGCCGCGCACCGCTTGCGCGCGCTTGAAGAGGCCGTGAGCCTGGGTTACTTTCGCGGCATCATGAACCAGCTCGACGACATCGATGCCGCGCAGCCCGAATGCACCACCTGGACGGCCGCGCAGCGTGCGCTGGCCCGCCAGTTCCAGTTCGAGGCGATGAGCCGTGCGTTGACGGCGGCCGCGGGCACGCCATGAGCGAACCGCGCATGCCACCCCTGGTCCACAGCCTGCGCGAGAGCGCGGGCAACAGCGACCTGGTGCTCATCGTCGACGACGTGCCCGACAACCTCGCGGTGCTGCACGACGCGCTCGACGAATCCGGCTACACGGTCCTGGTCGCCACCAGCGGCGAGCAGGCCCTGCAGCGCGCCGCGCAGGCGCGGCCGGACATCGTCCTGCTCGACGCCATGATGCCCGGCATCGACGGCTTCGAGGTCGCTCGCCGCCTCAAGGCCGATGCCGCGACGGCCCACATCCCCATCGTCTTCATGACCGGGCTGACCGAGACCGAGCACCTCGTCGCCGCGCTGGAGGCAGGCGGCGTCGACTACGTCACCAAGCCCATCAAGCCCAAGGAAGTGCTGGCCCGCATGAACGTCCACCTGCAGGGCGCGCGCCGCGCACGGCAGGCGGCCCAGCAGGCCGGGCAGGCGCGCAACGCGCTCGACGCCTTCGGCTACGCCAGCTTCACCGTGCGCATGCCCGAAGGCAAGATCATCTGGCAGACCGTGCTCGCGCGCGACCTGCTGCAGCGCTACTGCGCCACCAGCGCGCCCGCCACGCCGCCCGCGGTGCTCGAATGGCTGCTGCGCCACCTGCCCGATGCGCAGCAGCGCCAGATCGAGCCCCCCGTGCTTTCCATCCCGCAGGGCACCAACAGCCTCAGCCTGCGGTTGCACCAGCAGACCGGCCACGACGACGACGGCGACGACTGGCTGATCATCATGCGCGAGGTGTCCGACACGGCCGTGATCGAGGCCATGAGCCTGAGCCTGAAGCTCACCGCGCGCGAGGCCGAGGTGCTCTACTGGGTCGTCAAGGGCAAGACCAACAAGGATATCGGCGAGATCCTCGGCAGCAGCCCTGCCACCGCGAAGAAGCATCTGGAGCGCGTGTACGTCAAGCTCGGCGTCGAGACCCGCACGGCCGCGGCCGGCGTGGCGATGAAGCGCATCCGCGAGTTGCAGCCGCAGTTCGAGATCTGAGCCCGCCGGGGCCGACGCCGTGCTGACACGGCGCACTCCTAGAATGCGCCGCCATGATGCGACACGCCCTCATCCTGCCGCTGTGGCTCGGCGCCGCCGCGGCCCAGGCGGCGGGGCATTTCGATGTCGACGATGCGGGCACGCTCGACCCGGGCCGCTGCCAGTACGAACTGTGGGCCGGCCGCTTCCGCGATGCGCGTGCGAACGTCTGGCACGCGGGCCCGTCCTGCCGCGTCGGCCCGGTCGAACTCGGCCTGAACTACGACGGCGTCTCGGTGAACGGGGGGCGCACCGACACCGTCGGGCCGCAACTCAAATGGACCTTCCTCGGCAGCGCACCCGACGCCATGCTGAGCGCCGCCCTCTCCGTGAGCACCGCCTTCGACTTCCCGCGCCACGGTGGCGGCATGGGCGGCCAGTTCGTGTTGCCCGTTACCTGGCATGCGACGGGAAGCCTGCAAGTCCACTTCAACGCCGGGGCCGACTGGGCGACTACCAGCGGTGCGCGGACGGTTCGCCACGGCATGGCCGGCGAGTGGGCCGTGAACGACATGTTGTCCTTGATCGCGGAGCGCAATCGGGCTTATGGCCTGTGGACCTCCCGCATCGGCACCCGCCTGAGCGTCACGCCGATGATCAGCATTGATTTCAGCGTCTCGCGCGCCGGGCCGGGCAGGTCCCGAGGAATGATGGTCGGTCTGAATCACGAGTTCGGCAGATAAAAGGTGATTCTTCGTCGCCAATTGACAACCGCAGGTGAACGGCAAGCATCTTTGGTCTGCGGAGGCATTGCAGAGTCGAGAGAAATCTCCTCCATCGTTCAGTTTCAATTCAGCCTCCACTCTTGATTCGAACTGATTCAGCCCGGGTTGCAATTGCATTAAGCTACGACGCTTCCAATTGATTCCCAGCGAGGACCTCTACATGACGCAAAGCTACAGCCAGATACAGAAGAAAATTGAAACATTGCAGCGCCAAGCCGACCAACTCCGGAATAAGGAAATACAGGGTGTTGTCGCCCGCATCAAGACCGCGATTGCGCATTACGGCCTGAGTGCCGCGCAACTCGGTTTCACTGGCAGCGCCGCGCGCGCCAAGTCGGCTGGAAAAAGAGGTTCGGCCGCCGGTGCGAAGTTCGGCGACGGTGGCGGAAATTACTGGTCGGGCCGCGGCCCGCGTCCGCACTGGCTTCGCGACGCGTTGAAGGCGGGTCGGACGCTCGATGAATTCGCATTGGGTGCGTCGCCGGCGGCCGCGGCCACACCCGTCGGCACGCCTTCGAAGAAGAAGGCCAAGGGGCCGCAGAAAAGACGTCCTTCCAGCGTGCTCTATCGCGATGATGCCGGTCATTCCTGGACCGGCCGCGGTCCCCGCCCGCAATGGCTGAAGGATGCAATCGCCGGCGGCAAGACGCTGGAAGAACTTGCGGGCTGAATTCCCGGGGGGCTAGATTTCAGCCCCCTCCACCAGGAATCGCACCCGCCTTACGCCTTGCCATTCATCGGCATCGAGGCGGAAAGCGAGCACCACCCGCGGCGGCAATGGCTCGGTATGGCCAAACCAGATGCCGTCCACCGGTTTTCCCTGGTGCCGCAGCTTCAGCGCGAGATGTTTTTCGCCGACGAGCCGCTGCGACAGCACTTCCACTTCTTCACTGAAGGTCGGCGGCGCAAAGCCCTGGCCCCAAACCTCGCGGTGCAGCGTGTCCACCAGATCCACACGCAGATATTCCGGTGCCAGTGGCCCATCGGTGTCCAGCCGGCGCGTGAGCGTGGCGGCGTCCAGCCACTCCTGCGCGACTTCGGCCAGCGCCTTCTCGAACACAGGGAAGTGTTCGCGCGACACCGTGCAGCCGGCCGCCATCGCGTGGCCGCCGAAGCGCAGCAGCACGCCGGGATGTCGCTTGGCCACCAGGTCCAGCGCATCGCGAAGATGGAAGCCCGGGATCGAGCGGCCCGACCCCTTGAGTTCGTCCTCCTTGCCCGCCGCCGCGCTCGCCGCGAAGACGAAGGTCGGCCGGTGGAAGCGGTCCTTGATGCGCGAAGCGACGATGCCGACCACGCCTTCATGGAAGTCCGCGCCGAACACGCTGATGGCCGGCGGCGCGGCCTGGCTTGCATCCAGCAGCGATTCGGCCACCCGCAACGCCTGGTCGCGCATGCCGCCTTCGATGTCGCGCCGCTCGCGGTTGATGCCGTCCAGCGTTCGCGCGAGCTCGTCGGCGCGGGCTGCATCGTCGGTCAGCAGGCATTCGATGCCGAGCGTCATGTCGGCCAGGCGGCCCGCGGCATTGATGCGCGGGCCGAGCGCGAAGCCGAAGTCGAAGGTGGTAGCGGCCGCCGCATCGCGCCCCGCGGCCTTGAAGAGCGCGGCGATGCCCGCCGGCAGGGCGCCCGCGCGGATGCGGCGAAGGCCCTGCGCGACGAGGCGCCGGTTGTTGGCGTCGAGGCGCACCACGTCGGCGACGGTGCCCAGTGCGACCAGGGGCAGCAGCGCGTCGAGCTTCGGCTGCGTCGCCGTGTCGAACACGCCGCGCGTGCGCAGTTCCGAGCGCAGCGCCAGCAGCACGTAGAACATCACGCCCACGCCCGCGATGCTCTTGCTCTCGAAGTCGCAGCCCGGCTGGTTGGGGTTCACCAACACGTCGGCCGCGGGCAGTTCGGGCCCGGGCAGGTGATGGTCGGTCACCAGCACCGCGAGCCCACGCGCCTTCGCGGCGGCCACGCCCTCGACGCTCGCGATGCCGTTGTCGACCGTGATGAGCACTTCGGCGCCGCTGTCCGCGACACGCTCCGCGATCGGCGGCGTGAGGCCATAGCCGTCGACCACGCGGTCCGGCACCAGGTAGGCCACGTTCCTCGCGCCCAGCAGGCGCAAGCCGCGCACCGCCACGGCGCAGGCCGTCGCGCCATCGCAGTCGTAGTCGGCGACGATGCACAAGCGCTTGTCGTCGCGGATGGCGTCGGCCAGCAGCACGGCCGCTTCCCGCGCGCCGTGCAGCGTAACGGGCGCCAGCAGCTTCTGCAGGCCGTCGTCGAGTTCTTCCTTCGCGAGCACGCCGCGCGCTGCATAGAGCCGCGCGAGCAGCGGATGCACGCCGGCCTGCTCCAGCACCCAGGCGCTGCGTGGCGGGATGGCACGGGCTACGATCTTCATCACAACCCTCCCAGCACGCCGGACGCGCTTTCGTGCTTGAACAGGCTTTTCGCCCAGCGGCCGAAGCCGCGCTGCCGCACTTCGAAGCGCCGTGCGCCGCGGTCCCCGCACAGCGTGAGCCGGACTTCGGCGCCCTGGGTGTACGCGGCCAGCAGTTCGGCCACGGGCCCGGCATCCAATGCCTGCCAGGCGGCGGCCCAACTCGCGCCGTCGTCGCGCAGCGCGGGCGCGCGCAGCCCATCGGCAACGCGGGGCGCCTCCCCGACGGCAAGGGACGCGGGCAGGCTTCCCGTGCCGCTGAGCCAGAAGGAGTTGATGGCCGGCACCCCGCGCGAGGCGCGCTCGTCGTTCACGCGCTCGGTGTAGAGCAGCATCTGCATCTCGTTCTGAAGCCGCCGCAGCGCCCGCGCGTCGTCGGAGAGAGGCGACCACTGCGAGATCGGGTAGCCGATCGCGCGGTCGATCGATGCCGTGGCGAGGCCGTCGAACACCTTGCCGCACGCGAGCCAGCGGCCCGGCGTCGCGGTGGCATGGAGCGCGATGCCGTCCTCCTCGAAGAAGGGCCGGGCGGCAGCCAGCAGCGCGGCGGACTCGGCGGCCTCGATCTCGATGGCGGCGGGGTCGCCCAGCACCACGTCGTCGATGCCGACCTGCCAGTGGCACAGCGTCGCGAGACCCCAGGCATCGCCAGGGCCGGTCGTGCCGAGACCCGCGTGGCGCGCTTCGAGCGCGGCCCAGGGGATGCAGCCGTCGGCGGCCGGAATGCCCAGCGCCTCGGCCAGCGCCCGCTCGTGCGGCGGGGAGCGCGTGCTGTCTTCCTGCGTGTCCTCGTGCACCAGCGTGAGCCTGGAAAGCAGCGCCTCCAGCTTCGGCAGCGCCAACTTGCCCATCGCCTCCTGGCACGCCGGGGAGCTTCGGCCGGCAAACGGAATCAGGAGATGAGGCGAGGTAGGCAAGGCTGACATAGGCCTATTGTCCGGGATGCCACAATGCCCGAATGAACAAACCCCACGCTCGGCACCTTGCCCGGCGGCAGGCCTGATATGCGACTCCCCTACGAACTGCAACTGGGCTGGCGCTACACGCGCGCCGGCCGCGCAACGCGGCGCAACGGCTTCATCTCCTTCATTTCCGGCGTGTCGATGTTCGGCATTGCGCTTGGCGTGGCCGCGCTGATCATCGTGCTGAGCGTGATGAACGGCTTCCAGAAGGAGGTGACCGACCGCATGCTCGGCGTCATCTCCCACATCGAGATCTTCTCGCGCGACGGCCAGGCCCTGGGCGACATCGACGCCATCATGGCCGCCGCGCGCAAGAACCCGGAAGTGGTCGGCGTCGCGCCATACATCGCCGCACAGGCGCTCATCGCGCGCGGCGAGGACATGAAGGGCACGCTGGTGCGCGGCATCGAGCCCGCGCTCGAGCCGCAGGTGACCGACATCTCGGGCACGGCGGGCCACGGCGCGCTCGCGAAGCTGGTGCCGGGCGAGTTCGGCATCGTGCTGGGCATCGAACTCGCGCGCTCGCTCTTCGTGCGCGAGGGCGACCAGGTCACGCTGATCGCGCCCGGCGGCCAGGTCACGCCCGCCGGCGTGGTGCCGCGGCTCAAGCAGTTCACCGTGGTCGGCACCTTCGACTCGGGCCACTACGAATACGACTCCGCGCTCGCGATGATCCACGAGGAAGACGCCGCCCGCGTCTTCCGCCTCGAAGGCCCGAGCGGCGTGCGCATCAAGCTCAAGGACCTGCACAAGGCCCGCGAGGTGGCCGACCAGCTCGCCGCCACGCTGCCCGGTTCCTTCCTGATCCGCGACTGGACGCGCGCCAACAAGACCTGGTTCGCGGCCGTGCAGGTCGAGAAACGCATGATGTTCATCATCC
>CBIHOG010000066.1:0-22764 GCA_966211435.1 uncultured Variovorax sp.
CGCCCGTGGTTGGGGGCGGTGGCGCGCGCGACCGTGTTTTGGCTTAATGCCTGGGGGTGCTGCTGGTTCGGGGGTGGGGGGGGTCCGGGGCGCGTGCCCCCGCCCCGCTTCTGCAGCAGTTCATCGCCGCCGAAGCCGAAGAGCTCGACCACCTTGGTGCCGGCCGGGTAGGGCACGACCACCGGCGCCTGCGTGCGCAAGGGCAGGCTGCTGCCGGGATGGCCGTCGAAGAGCACGTCCAGCCGGCCGAGCCCGGCGGAGCGCACCGTGATCTCGCGCGCGGTCTTGTCGGCGCTCGCATCCAGGCTGCTGCGCCGCTGCTTGCCGAGCAGCGCGAAGCAATGGGCCAGCAAGTCCGGGTTGCCGGCCAGCAGGTCGTCGCGCGACATCGCGTAGGGCGTGCCGCCGATGCCCACGTCCTCGATCGGCAGGCCTTCCGACGGGCCCGCGCGGGTCGCGCGGCGGAAGGCGAAGGACATGCCGATGCCGTCCGGCAGGGCCGGCAACGCGAACTCGGTGCCCGCCACGAGCGGGCGCAGGTCCTCGTAGTCCCAGACGTTCGCGCCGCCGGCCCCGGTGGCTTCGCCGACGCAGACGAAGGGGCCGATGCCGTTGTCCACGAAGCCCGCGCTGAAGAGATCGCCGGAGGAGTAGGTGGTCGAGTCCGCCACCAGGACGACCGGCCCGCCGTACTGCTGGCCAATGGCGTTGCACTCCGCGATGCTGGTGATGGGCAGCGGTTGCGAGTAGAGCTCGCCGTTGCGCACCGCCGCCTCGAGCGACTCCCGCCAAGGGCCGAGCTCTTCCTTCATGGCCGGCAGCGCGGCGAGCGCGCGCGTGAAAGCGGTGCTCAGGAGCGAGAAGCGCGTCGGCTGGATCGGCTTGGGCGTGAAGAGCTGCAAGGCCGTCTCCGCCGCGAGGATGTAGCCGCCCGGATTGCCGCGCACGTCGATGATGAGCCCGTTGTCGGGCAGCAGGGGGATGAGCCGCCGCAGCTCCGGGATGAAGTCCTCCGGAGGAACGTCGAAGCCGTAGATACGCAGGTAGCCGATGGCGCCGCCCGGCGCGGCCAGCGATTCGGCCTTGAGCGTGCCGGTGAGCGCGGTCTCGATGACTTTCGCGCCGGGCGCCTTGCGCCCCGACGGCGACGTGGGCGTGGGCTGCGTGCTGGCCTGCTGCCCGGTCAGCGCGCCGGGCGCGAACAGCAGCATCTTCGCGCGCCGCGTGATCGCGGCGGCCGGATCGACCGCGCGCGTGCGCCGAAGGCGCGTGGCGGCGCGGCCCGAGGCGCCGGCCGAGATCACCTCATCGATCTCGCCCGGATCGACCACGCGCCAAGGAATGCTGATCTCCCTGGCCGGCCCCGTCGGCGTGCCGTCGGCGCGGGTGCTGCGATAGCCGACCACCACCCAGTATTCGTCGGGCGGCGGGCCGTACTGGAGCGAGCGCAAGGTCAGGCTCTGCACCGCCCATGCGCGCAAGCTGTCGGGCCGGCCGCCGACCTCTTCGTCCCCGTGGCGGCGCACCGCGCGGTCGATCGGCACGCCATTCCAGAACTCCAGCACCACGCCGGGCTTGAAGGCGGCGTCCAGCCCGGCGCCGACCCGCGTGACGACATAGGTCGGCGCGGCTGAGGGGCCGAACGTCTCGACCAGGAAAGGCAAGGCCGCGACCTTGTTCGCCAGGCTCGCGGGGCCGGCGTAGCGCGTGTGCGCATCGCGCAGCCGCGTCACCACATCGGCCAGCTCGATGTGGAATTCATAGCTCGACAGCTGGCCGACCTGCGTGCGCAGGATGCGCAGGCGCTGCACGGGGTCGACGCCGTAGCGCGCCCGCTTCAGCGGCAGGTGCGCGAACACGCCTTCGATGACGCGCCCGACGCCGTCGACGAGCTTCAGCCGCTCGGCCTTCGTCAAGGAGGACGGCAGCAGGAACGGGCCGGTGAATGCGGCGGCGGCGCCGTTCGGCAATGTTCGCCCGGTCTTCGCGGATAGGGGCGCGCTCCCGCGGCCCACGGGTTTGGCGGCACGTGCAAGGCGCTCGCTCGGTGCTGGCGCGGCACCTGCGGACGCGACGACTTCGGCGAGCGCGACTCCACGTTGCGCAGCAGCCAGCCGGTCACCGACCATGATCGCTTCTCCAAGTTCGCAGGTCGGCGATCTCCATCGAAGGACGCCCGCCCCACCTCAAACTCCCCGAGGCGCATCGTGGCGTGCGATGGTCTGCCGCGCATCACTCAAAGGGGATATGTCCGAAGCCCGGTCGCCTGCTGCAAGGTGGCGGTCTGCTTCTCGCCGGGCCTGTGCGCCGCGCATCGGCGTGCACCTCGTTCCGGCCGGCGTGGCGGCGTGGACGGTCAACCTCTTCCGTCCGCTGTCGTGGATTCTTCCCGCGTTCGATGTGCCCAGCTGGAGCGCACCGTGCCTCAGGCGACGGGAACGGTTCCTCCATCGATCACGTACTCGGCCCCCGTGATGGATGCCGCGCGCCGCGACACGAGGAATCCGACCAGCTCCGCGACCTCATGCGGTTTGGCGGGACGACCCAGCGGAATGCCGCCGAGGGACTGCATGAGCGCGTCGCGCGCGCCGTCGTGGTCCGTCCCGTTCTTGCTGGCGATGGCCTCGACAAGACCCACCGCGGCCTCGGTCTCCACCCAGCCGGGCGAGACACGGACCACGCGCACACCCTTGGGGCCGACCTCCTTCGACAGGCTCTTGCTGTAGGTCGACAAGGCGGCCTTGGCGGCCGCGTACGCCGTGGTCGCCTCCGGCAACGGCATCTGCCGCTGGATGGAGGTGATGTGCACGATGACGCCCACGCGGCGGGCCAGCATGCCGGGCAGCAAGGCGCGGTCGAGGCGCACGGCGGGATAGAGGTTGAGGTCGAGCGCGTCCTGCCATTCGGCATCGTCGAGCACGGCGAAGCCGCCGGCCGGCGCGGAAGAACCTCCGGCCACATGGACCACGATGTCGACGCCGTTCAAGCCCTGCTCGACGGCTTGCGCGACCGTCGCGCAACCGTCGGCCGTGGAGAGATCGGCGGCGACGAAATCGGCGCCTGCCAGGTCAGCGGGGCGGGACCGGGCCGTGGTGAGCACGGTGGCCCCTGCCCGCGCGAGTTCGGCCACGACGGCTTTCCCGATCCCCTTGGTGCCGCCCGTCACCAGCGCGCGACGGCCTTCGAGCTCGACCGGGTTGCGGATCTCGAGCGACGCGATGCGTTCGCCCACGAGGCGAAAGACATGCATCAGCTCGGCCTGGCCGCCGGGGAAGTTCCCGCGGATGTGCGCCAGCAGCTTGAAGGTCTCGCCGTCGCGCGAGAGACCGAGCGGCGTCAGGCTGTAGGCGTACCTCGCCTTCGCGGCGGCTTTCCACGCCTTGATGGCATCCAGGCCGCGATGGCTTCGACCTTCGTCCTGGACGACGGCGGCCGCGTCGAAGCAATCGTCCAGCGAGTTCGCGCCAAGGGTCTCATGTGATTCGAGGTAGCGTGCGATGGCTGTCGGAAGCGCGAGCGTCATGGTGTCCTGTGGGCAAGTTGCGGTGCCCGGATGCTCGACCTATGCTCGGCCGATGACAAGTACGCACCAGGAAGTAAGTGCTCCGCCGGCGAGGGAGCGCAAGGCCTACACGCCACTCGCGGCGGCGATCGATGTGGAGGCGTGCTTCAGCCTCCTTGAAGGGCGGTGGAAGCTGGTCATCCTGTTCCATCTCTTCGGCGGGCAGGTGCAGCGCTTCTCCGACCTTGAGAAGCGGATACCGGGCATCTCCCAGAAGATGCTCGCCCAGCAGTTGCGCCAGCTCGAGGCCGATGGCATCGTGGAGCGCACCGTGCATCCGCTGATGCCGCCGAAGGTCGACTACCGCATGACGGCCTGGGGACAGGAGCTGTGCCCGGCGCTGGACGGCATCCTGGAGTGGTTCGAGCAGCGATCCGCGCATGCCTGACCCACGCTTCGACATGGCTTCCCTTCACCGCAGGATGCCGACGCTTGATCTTCCATCCCGCTTGACCCGGCCCCTGCGGCCACCTTTAGAAAGAGCATCCTCCAGTCAAGACAAGATGAGGTGACCCTTGAATGCTTCCGTTCGATTCCTGAGCCCCGCGGTGGCCGCCCACCGGCTCGGCGTCTCCGCCAAGGCGCTGCGTCTCTATGAGCAGCGTGGCCTGGTGACGCCGGCGCGCAACGCGGCCGGATGGCGGTCCTATGGTCCCGACGAGATGCGGCGCGGCGCGGACATCGTGGCCCTGCGGGCGCTGGGCCTGAGCCTGGCGCAGGTGGCGGGGGTGCTGCAAGGCGAAGCCGCGGAACTCGCACCGGCCCTGGCTGCGCATCAGGCGGTGCTCGAAGCGCGCGTGCGTGAACTGGCTGGCGCCATCGAGAAGGTCCGCGGCCTGCGGGCCGATCTCGCGCGGGGGCGCCAGCCGACGCTCGAAGAGCTGACGCGCCTGAAGGGCGCGACCGCCGAACCGGGCATCGAGTTCGAACTGCCCTGGCCCTGGGGCGGCGAGCTTTTCAGGTTGCGCGACATCCGGCCGCTGAACTACATCGTCGGGCCACTGGGCAGCGGCAAGACCCGGCTGGCGATGCGGCTGGCCGAGCTTCTGCCATCCGCCGCGTTCCTGGGCCTGGATCGCGTCGCGGACCGCGGCGCGACGGCACGGCTGGAGGCCGACCCGGCGCTCGCAATGCGAGTCGACCAGGCGCTGGCCTGGCTGGTCGAGGACGGTGCCACCGTGTCCGAAGCGCTGCGCGCGTTGCTGGCCGGGCTCGAGGCCGAGGGCCCGGCCACCCTGGTGGTCGACCTGGTGGAGCAGGGCCTGGACGCCGCCACGCAGCAGGCATTGGCCGCCCATCTGCGCCGCCGCCGCGCCGATGGCCGCACGCTCTTCCTGCTCACCCGTTCCTGCGTCATCCTGGACCTGGCGGCCGTGGGGGCGGACGAATCCATCATCTTCTGCCCCGCGAATCACAGCCCTCCCACGCAGGTGGCGCCCGTGCCGGGTGCGCCCGGCTACGAGGCCGTCGCCAGCTGCCTGGCCGCCCCCGAGGTACGGAGCCGGACGGAAGGCGTCATCGCGTGGCGGCCCGCGCGCCGTCGAGCCGGCGTCTGGCCGGCCTGGACGTCGGCGTCCTCGGCCTGACCCTGCTAGTCGAACCAGGGTCCCCCGAGCATCGACTGGATGTAGGCCGCGACTTTCACCAGGTCCTCGTCGGACATCGGGACCGGTGGCGCATCGACGAGCCGCTCGGCGACGAGGTGCAGCTTGGCCGCGGCATTGGGCTGCTCCTGGAGCAGGACGGCGATGGCCGCCGTCTGGGCAACGGCGCGCAATTCGAGCGCGCGGAGCCGGGTGCTGATTTCTTCCAGTTCCATTTGTGCATTCTCCCCGGGCCTGGGTTGAGAAAGCTGGATTCTGCTTCGGAAAGAGAGCGGGCATGCACGCCTGACCCATCAGCGCAGCTCGCCAGGCACCGTCTCCGCATTCTGTAGCCGCCACCGCCAGGCGCGCACCCAGTCCCGGCAGGTCTGCATCAATGATGCGAGCACGGCTTCCCTGTCCGAGGTGTGGAGGTTCGAGACGAGGTGGCACATGAGTACCCCCCGGCGATGAATCTCCGCGCGGGCCTCGAAGGTCGCGCCGGACCCGGGCCTGCTCAGGAAGAAGCGGAAGGTCCAATCGTCGTTGGTGTATTCGCGGATGCAGTGCGCGCGCCCCGGCGGACCTTCATTCGAGTTCCCCGAAGCACGCCAGCCCGCGGGCCTATGCCCGGTCGAGGTCTGCACGGTGATGATCCTCGATTCGACCTCGTTTCACCTCGAACGACTCGTCGGAGGCCGGTTGCTCCCGGCCCAGGAGCACCTGGTTCGCATGGTGCGCGGCTTCGCTGGCCAGTTCGGCATGTTCGGCCAGCATGATGAGCCGGCGCGCGTTGTCGCGGTGCGGCAGCGCCGGGCCGTGGTCCATGAGGGAGAGCGCCACTTCCAGCGCGGCGTGGGCCGCCGTGAGGCACATGTAGATGGAGGCGCGCGTCCGATTGAACCGCATCGTGTCGTCGCGCACGCGCAACTCGGCCTCCTGCATCGTCGGCGACATGCTCCCCAGATCGGTCGGGGCGAAATAGGGCACGGGATTCCTGCCGAGCGCACGCTCCGCAAGTGCCGTCTCGATGGCGTTGCGCGCCATCTCGATATTCCTGACTTCGTCCGAGATCATTCCGGCGTCCTTTCATTTGCGTGCGACGACGGCGGCGCCGGCCGGTCGCGCGTTCCAGTTTCCCAGTCGACACCAGGGCGGGGCTGGTACGCAATCGATCCGTCCGCGGACACGATCGCCAGCACGTCGCACAGGTCTCGCTCGTCGGCCGCGGTCGCGGGATGACTCGCAGCCTGCTGACGCGACGGGCCCAGGACCATGACCCGCAAGAGCGCCCCGCCGTGGTCCACCACCAGCGCGACCCTGGAGGCAGACGTCGCGGCGCGGTACACCCGCAGCCCCCGCTCCAGCAGATCGTTGATCGCGACGGCATCCTCGTTGGCTCCGCCCCAGGGTTGGAGCGGACGCCCATGGGCCTGGCGGCCGTCCCTGAAGCGCAGGTTGTTCTCCTTCGCGAGCTGCGAGATCCTGGCTCTTGAAACGCGCAGGATCGCGGCGGCCTCGGTCTGGCTGAGATCGCTCCTGTTCCTCGCGAGCGATTTGAGTTCGGCGACAAGGGCACTCACGCCTGCTCCTTAGGGTCTTCGGTGCACGGGACTCCTGGCGTCTCGTGCGGATAGTCCGTGCGCTGCATGCTCGTTCTCATCACTGATTGCGCTAAAGGCGGCACCATGCCCTCCAGGCATACGACGATTGCCGGGCGGGCCTGGCCGGCGCGGGGCGCGCGGAGGGCGCGAATGAGGAGGCGACGACGGCGGCACGGTCGCGGATGCGGCGACCTTGATCCATGCCGATGGTCCGGATGGCCGTCAAGGTCGGGGCGCCCCAGAGCGTCGCGCCGTGCACTTCCTGCTCCGACCATGGTGGGCTGTCGAAGCGGGAACCGTAGTAGCCCTCCGAAATCCCGCGCACATAAGTCATCAGAGCCGGTGCGGTCGGCATTCCGTCGCGGCCCGCGAGGCCGCTCAGAAGGCGATGGGCGGCGTCGATGCAGACCATGACGCGGTCCCCCGCATCGCCTCGCGGCGCGTCGGGCAATGGCATGCGGCGCAGTGCGCGCAGGCAGGCCCGGGTGCGGCCCCCGAGCCGATGACGCAGCAGGCCTGCCCATCCCCCGAGGAGCAGGAAGCCCGCCGCGAAAAGCGCATGAGGCCACGCTCCGGTGACCAGCAAGCCCGTCATCAGGCCCGAGGCGGCGCCCAGCGCCGCCAGGCCGACGCGGCGAGGCGTCAGGATGCGTTGGAAGAGGACAGGCATGCGGCAGCTCAGCTGATGAAGGACCAATGCGCGCACGCCCCCAACCCCGCGGACGCGATGGCCAGGGTCGGCAGATTCAGGGTGCCCTGCAGCGTGACGGCCAGGGCTGCCGCGGCGATGGAGAACACGCCTGCCAGGACGACGGCCGCAGGGAAGAGGATGTCTTCGTCCGCCGGTGCGCGGACGAGGTCATGGCCTCCCTCCGGCGTCCGCGCCGCGGCGGCTGCCGGCGTCCGCGGGCCGCCGAGGTAGTAGCCCTGGAGCCATCGGGCGCCGGCGCGCAAGGCGATGCCCAGCTCGTCCTCGCCGTCGACGCCGTCGACCACCACGAGCGGCGCGAGGCTGCCGCAAAGCCACAGCCGCTCGCGCAGGCGGTCCTGCCCCAGATCGCTTTCGCGCGCCTCGCGCACGAACGATGCATCCAGCTTGATGATCTCGGGACGGCAACGGGCGATTTCCAATCCGATCGCGTCGCTGCCGAGCTGGCCGATGGCGATGCGCACGCCATGCTGCCGGAGCGCATCGCAGAACTCGCGGGCGGCCTCCGGATCGCGCGCGAGAGCGCTGCCGCCAATCTCCACGACAAGGCGCTTCGCCAGCGCCGGATGGGCCTTCAGGAAAGAGAGCAGGGAGGCCCACCAGTGGTCAAGCCGCGCGCTCGATGCCGAGATCTTCGTCGCCAGGGAGGCCTCCGGCCAGTCGCGAAGCCTGTTCGCGACATCCCGCACGGCCATGCGGTCGAAACCCCGGCCAAGGCCCAGGCGCTCCAGGCAAGGCATGAAGTCCGCGGCGGCGAAGGGCGCGGCCTCGGACGCGCCATGCGGGATCTGCACGGCGGCTTCGCGATAGAACGCGGCCGCGGGTGCCTCGGCATCGATGACGGGACGCCATGCCAGGGTGGAGCCTCCCTTTGCCATGGCGTTGTAGACGCGCACCGCCATGCGCATGTCGGCGCGGTATTGCTCGCCCCACGTTTCCCGGCTTGCTGCGTTGCGCTCGTCCGGAAGAGGCTGCGCGGCCCACACCCACGAGATGAGTTCCATGTCGGAGGGCGTCGGGGCCTGCGCGCCGGAGAGCGGCATCCAGCCGGCATGGACGTGCGCGAGGGCGACGGTGCCGTCCACGTGAACCGGCTCGCCGCTCAGGGTCGCCAGCAAGGTCTCGATGTGCTCGCTGGCCTGGAGGGAGGCCGGCGAGACGCCGGCCGCGAAGGCTTCGTTGGTCCGCAGCAGAAAGCCGTCGTCACGAACGCGCACCAGGTCCGCGCCGTGCGCCGTCGCGAAGCAGGTCCGCAGCCTTTGCTCGATCTCCTGGCTGACGCCGCGGGCGAAGGACGACCCATAGGCTTGCGCCAGGTGGCGGAAATTCGGGATGACGATGAAGGCCCAGGCACGACCCGACCAGGCGGGGAGTGCATCCCCGCTGTGGTGGGAGGGGCGGTGGGGCCCGGCGCCGTTCATCCGGTTCGCGGAACGTCCGGCGCGGCCGGTGCGCTCCTTTGCGGCGATCACCGCGGTCGCGGTGGACGTCCCTTTCACGTCCGAGCTTTCGATTTGCTGTTTCGATGCCATGGCCCGATTGAGTTCAACACGACGACTTGTCCGTGGGGCAATGGTTGCATGCGGCACCGAAGGCGCCCACGGTCCGCCGACCTCGAAAGCAGCCCACATGTGGCCCCGCTCACATCCGCCGGGACTTCATCGTCTTCGTGGAGCGCAGTCATCTCGCGGCTATCCGAGAAAGGTGTCGAGGAAGTCGGCGTCCGCGATGGGAAAGTCGCCGGCGGACGAGGCCGACGGCGGCGGCGTGCTCGGCCCGTGGTAGTCGGAGCAGGCGAAACCCGGCGGGACGTGCACGCCGGCCTCGTCTTTCTGGACGAGTCCGCGGCTCTCGAACTCCCTCATCGTCTTGTTGACCTGCTCGCGCGAGAGGCCCGTGTACGAGGCGATGACCGATTGGGTGATGCGCTTGTCATATCCAGAGTTGCCGGCCGGCGCGAGCAGCGTCAACTCGTGGAGCGCGCGGCTGATCAAGGCCTCGGATGCGGAGCATGAGACGCGGCGGAGCTGCTTGCGAAGCATGACCGTCTGATTCACCGCCGTCTTGACGAGCCCCAGCAGCAACTCCGGATGATTGCCGCAAAGGCGGTGAAAGGCCTGCCAGGGAATCACATAGACCGACGAGGGTAGAGCCGCGACCAGCGAGGCGCCGGAACCCTTCGGCGGCTCGCCGAAGGCGGAGGCGAGGAAGAACTCGTCGCGCTTCACGAAGTCCGTGGTGACCTCCTCGTTTCCGGCGCTGTCGGAGACGACCACGCGAAGAAGACCACTCGCGACGCAGTAGATATTGCCCGCGGTCGCGCCCGACTCCATCACCACCTCATTGCGCCGGCAAGAGCGCAATTCAATGTGTCGAATCAGTTCGAGGCGTTCACCAGACGGAACGGCGGCAAGAAGTGGGTGCAAATACATCAGGGTTCGTGCGTTTGCGGCAGATCGCGATGTCGATCAAAGCCGACGAGGGCGCCGCTGCGTCACCCCCCGCGGCGGGGGCCCGAACGACGCACTCCGATGGTTGCATGGCGGTGCAGTCTTCCCGCGTAGTCCGAACTCCCTTTCTTGCATGAATAGTGGTGCGCTTCACATATGGAAATGAACCTCGAATTGCTTCTCGGGATTCAAGTCCGAATCAATGCATTGAAAGAACGTGGCTTCTCTTTGTCGAAGGAGTACTTCCTTCGGATATCTCTCATATGAAGTGAGTGCCCGCGCGGGCATTCGACGTGGACGGTTGGAGAAGAAAATTATTGGTGCCGGATCGGATCCGATCAATGACGATGCGTCCTGCCTCTTGATCGTGCGTCCCGCGGCATGGGCCGCGGCTATACTCGCGCCCTCCGATTCCTGCTGAACGTCGTGGCCCGCGAGGAGCACATGAACCCCACAACGTCGGACACCGCGCGCATTCCGAACGGGCAATTCGACTCCCGCGCATTGGCACCGGAAGACCGCTTCGACGCCTGGCGCGAAGCCGTGGCGAGCGTCGGCGAGGCGCGATTGCCTCGCGGCGCGCAGGCGTCGGAGTTCCTTGTCCGGTCTTCGCTCTGGAATTTCGGCGGCATGCTCCTGTCGCTCGGGAGTTTCACGGCGCAGTCGCAGCTTCGCTCGCGGCGGAAGATCCGCGCCGACCAGATCGACCACTATCGCGTGGTGCTGCGCATGCGGGGCGAACTGGAAAGCGACGCCGACGGGCGGCGTCGGCGCATCGGTGCGGGGCGGATTCTGCTGACCGACCTGTCACGCCCCGAAGCCTATGACGGACAGGCGGGCGCGAGCCTCCTGCTGTATCTGCCGCGTGAGAAGCTCGATGCGCTCCTGCCCCGGCCGCTCGACCTGCACGGCGCGCAGCCACAGGGCGCGTCGGCGCGGTTGCTCGCGGACTACCTCGGCTCGTTGGCATCGCGCCTGGAAGAATTCACGCTCGATGACGCACCGGGGGTGGTCGATGCGACGCTGCACATGGTGGCCGCGGCATTGGCGCCGGTGGCCGGCACGCTCGAAGCCGCGCGGCCGTTCATCGACAGCACCCTGCTGCGGCAGGCGCGCGATTTCGTCGAGGTCCACTTGACGGAGGCGGAACTTTCGCCGGATCAGATCAGCCGGTTCTGCCGCATCTCGCGCACCACGCTCTATCGGCTCTTCGAGCCGCTTGGCGGTGTGGCGCAGTACGTCAAGGAAAGGCGCCTCTTGCGCATCCACGACCTGCTCGTCTCTTCATCCGGCCGTATCAACCTGGGCCAGATGGCCTGGAACCATGGCTTCAGGAATGCAGAACATTTCAGTCGCGCGTTTCGACGCCGCTTCGGCTACAACGCGAGCGACTTGCAGGCCGGGCAAGTCCGGGCGCCGGTGTCAGCGTCGGCTCGCCACCGGCCCGGAGAAGAACCGGAGAACTGGTTCACGTCGCTTCTCGGTTGATATTCATTGCGCAAGCCGAAGTCATCGAATTGGCGGCTGAAGCCGATGTCTCGTCTTGCTCGAATTGCGCATATCGATACTCGTTATTCGTCTTTTCAAGGTCTATTTGAAGGTGTATCTGCGGCCGGCGATCGAGACGGTCTGGATCTCCCATTCCCGAGCGGCCGTGCTCACTGAATCACCCATCGTGACCAAGGCGCCAGCGTGCGGCTTCGCGCAGCGTGCCGGATCCCCGGGGGTCAGTGCCGCACCCGTATCGCATCCAGGCTCCTCCTTCTGGCGGAACAGGCCTCCGTCGCCCGAAGGTCCATCCACGATGCATGCATTCGGGTAGCTCGCGAAATCGAAGGTGTTCACGCCGCTCAAAGGGTGTCCACCGTTGCTGTTCGGCGCGGGAACGCCCAGTTGCGGTGTTCCGACGATGTACCAGCCCGGCGTCTCATCGGTGATCGACAGCCGGGTCAATGCCGTCTCGAAGGCGTGCGTGTACAACTCGGCGGTTCCCGGCGAGAAGCCGATCACGCGGCGTTGGCGCAGGTCTCCGATCGTCGGGCCCGGCGAGCTCGTCGAGCAGTGGAGATCGACGATGAAGTTGAAGTACGGCGCGAGATTGGTGTTGCCTGAAATGTGCCGGCCGACGATCTCGATCGACTTCAACTCGGCCAGCTTCAGGCCGTTGAGGCCATGGAGCTGAAGCACCGCCTTGTTGCCGGTGCCGCCGCCCACAAAGGCGCCGACAGGCTGCGCCGCGGTGCTCGGCGCGGCCATGGTCAGGACACCGTTGGCCACCGTGAGCGTGGCGCTGTTCAACTGCGGCATGGCGGCGGCATCGGCGGCGGAGATGACATAGTCGCCAGGCAGCGCGACAGGAGCCTCGTCCGGCGACGTCGCGGCCACCGACACCACCAGGTCGGCGAGCGAGGAACCGGCCTGCGCCAGGTTCGCGCTGAGCGCCTCGAGCACGTCGTCGTAGGCATCGCCGGCCTGGGGGGAGAAGGTGCCGGTCAGCGGATCGACTTCATCCATCACGTAGCCGCCGGTGGCCAGCCATTGCGAGAGGGAAGCCCTGGCCTGCGTGAGACTGGCGCTCACCTGGCTCAGTTGTGCCGCAACGCCGGTGCCCTGCGCGCTGAGCCAGGCGGCGGGATCCTTGCCCAGCGCCTTGGCCATGATCAGTTCCGTCACCGGCGTCACATTGGCGCGGGTCGCTTCGAGGGCGAAGGAGTGCAGGCCGGTGGGGTACTTGGCCGCATCCAGGTCACCGCCCGTGAGCGTGATGATGCAGGGAAAGGTCTGCCCCGAGGTCTGTACCGACCATGCGCCCGCGCCGGAAGTGACGGCGCGCATGTCGATGCCCGCCGCGCATTGGACGATGACGGAGCCGCCCGAGACAGGCGCACCTACCGCCGCCGTGCCGCTCAGGACAGGGGGCTTTTGCACGGCTTGCGGGGGCGGCGGCCCTTCCGCGGGGCGGTCGTCATTGCCTCCACCGCAAGCGGTGACGAGGCAGAGTGCGAGAAGTGCGGCGGAGCACTTGAGGAGCGTTGCGGAAAGCATGTGCGGATGTCCTGTCGGGTCGTTTTGTCGACCGTAACTGGGCATTGCCGTGGCGCCACGAGCTACTTGCGGGCAGGTGTGATGCAGATCACTGGTGCCGGACAGTCCGTGCTTTGGCGTCGCGGCGACGGCTCAGGAAACGGCCTCCCGCACCGCATTCGAGGGGCGGTGGCGCGACTCAGGTGACGCGGAGCACGGACTTGTCCGCCAGCTGCCGCCAAAGAATCCACTCCCCGGCTGCCACACGATGCGTCGGCTCGGCACCGCCCGGCAATTCCCCATGCTGCAGCCGGAGTTCACGCCCGCCGAGCCGCAGCGTGATCTCGAACCCCGGCCACTGTGCGGGCACCCGGGGCGTCACCGACAACCGGTCCCCGCGCACGCTCAATCCCAGCAGCGTTTCCACCGCCGCGCGATGCAGCCACGCCGCCGACCCGGTGTACCAGCTCCATCCGCCGCGCCCCACATAGGGCGCGGCCCCATACACGTCCCCGGCCATCACATAAGGCTCCAGCTCATAGGCCGGCCCGCGCTGCGCATGCCGCGCCCGGTGCGCCGGGCTCAAGCCTTCGAAGCTCTCCCAGGCGGCCGCCGTATCCCCTTGCAACGCCTGCGCCATCAACCCCCACACGGCCGCATGCGAATACTGCCCGCCGTTCTCCCGCACCCCGGGCGGATACGCCTGGATGTACCCGGGGTTGTTCTCCGACCGCGCCAGCGGCGGCGCCAGCAGGCGAAGCAGCCCCGCGCGCTCGTCGTGCAGGTGCTCCTTCATCGACGCCATCGCAGGCTCGATGTGCGCCGGGTCCGATGCCCCCGAGAGCACCGACCACGCCTGCGCGATCAGGTCGATGCGGCATTCCTCGTTCGCCGACGACCCCAGCGGTGCGCCGTTGTCGAAGAAGGCGCGGCGGAACCACGCGCCGTCCCAGCCCGCGCCGTGCAGTGCGCGGATCCAGCCCATCCGCGCCGCCTGCCACCGCGACGCGCGCCCGCGTTCGCCGCGTGCCTCCGCGAAGGGCGCGTAGTGCTCCACCACGCTGCACAGGAACCACGCGAGCCACACGGACTCGCCGCGCCCTTCGTGGCCCACGCGGTTCATGCCGTCGTTCCAGTCCCCCGTGCCCATCAGCGGCAGCCCGTGCTCGCCGGTGGCCAGGCTGCGGTCGATGGCGCGCGCGCCGTGCTCGTACACCGTCGCGCCTTGCACGCTCACCTGCGGCGCGTAGTAGGCGTCCTCTGCACCGGCCGGGATCTCCGGGCCTTCCAGGAAGCTCACCGGCTCGTCCAGCACCGTGCGGTCGCCCGTCACTTGCACGTAGTGCGCCGCCGCGTAGGGCAGCCACAGCAGGTCGTCCGAGAAATGCGTGCGCACGCCAGCGCCGCCGGGCATGTGCCACCAGTGCTGCACGTCGCCTTCGGGGAACTGCCGCGCGGCGTTCACCAGGATCTGCTCGCGCAGCCGCGCCGGGTCGGTCAGCGCGAAGGCCATCGCGTCCTGCAACTGGTCGCGGAAGCCGAAGGCGCCGCCGGCCTGGTAGAAGCCGGCCTTCGACCACAGCCGGCACACCAGCGTCTGGTACACCAGCCAGCGGTTGACCATGGCGTCGAAGAGCGGGTCCGGCGTGCGCACCTGAAGGCGGCCGAGCAGCTCGTCCCAGAAGCCGCGGGCCTGTGCCAGCGCCTCGGGCACGCTGCGTTGCTGCCAGCTGCGGGCGAGCTGCACCGCGGCCTCGGCGTCGTCCGCATGGCCGAGCATGAAGGTGAAGCTCGCGCTCTCGCCGGCCGCCAGGCTCAGCTGGCCGGCCACGGCGGCGCAGGCGTCGAGCCCGCTGCCCGCGCGTTGCAGCAGGTCGTCGGGCAGTTCGATGGCGCCGCGCCCCGCGAAGAATTCGCTGCGCTCGCAGGTCCAGTCGGTCGAGCCGGGCAGGCCCGCGAGCATCACGAAGGCCGTGCTGCCGCCGAAGCCGGCGCTCGATTCGCGTTGCTGGCCGAAGACGGCGGGCAGGTCCTCGGGCTTCCATGTGTGGACGGTGCGGCGCTCGCCGCGCGCGGCGCCGAGCTGCCATTCGGCCATTGCCAGCGCGCGCAGGCGGCGCGGGCCGATGCCTTCGTTGCGCACCTTCACGTGCACGAGCTTCATGCGCTCGTCGCGGTCGGCGAAGAAGGTGGTCTCCAGCACCATGTTGCGGTGCAGGCATTCGAAGACGGTGTAGCCCTGGCCGTGGCGCACGCGATGGCGCGCGGCGGTGGCGCCGCTGCCCGCGGGGGTCAAGGGCACGAGTTCGCGGGAGTCGAGGTCCTGCAGCAGGTAGTGCTCGAAGGCCGGGTCCTGCACCGGGTCGTTGGACCAGGGCGTGACCTGGTGCATGCGGCTGTTCACCGCCCAGGTGTAGCCGGTGCCGGATTCGGACACCTGGAAGCCGAAGCCCGCGTTGGCGATGACGTTGATCCAGGGCTTCGGTGTGCGCCGGTTGGGGTCGACCTCGAAGCGGAACTCGCCGCTCGCGGCGTCGAAGCCGCCTTGCGGCGCGTGGACCTGGCCAGCCAGGTGCGCGGCCGGCGGCAGCGCCGCGAGGGGCACGCGCGCGGGCGGGCGCCGGGGCTCGGGCGCTTCGCCGAGGCGGCCGTTGGCGGCTTCGAGCAGCGCGGCCACCTGCACTTCGAGCGCGCGGCCATCGGCGGTGAAGACGGCGCGGGCCAGGCTGGAGAGCGCGGCCTTCTCGGAGGGCGCGACGTCCTGGTCACGCAGCAGGTAGAAGCCGGCCGCGTCGTTGCGCGGGAAGCTGTTCTGCGTCTGCTGCGCGACGCGGGCACGCAGCGCCTCGATCTCGCGCTGCAGCGGCATCAGGTAGGACTGCGGCTCGCTGTTGAGCACCACCAGGTCGCAGGCCACGCCGCCGAAACCCCACCAGGGCTGCGCGCGCAGCAGGGTGTCGACCAGGCCCTTGCCGGCCATGGAGTGGATGTAGACCAGGACGATGGGCTTGTCGCCCGAGATGCCGAAGCGCCAGATCTGCCGCAGGTCGACCAGGCCGCGGTCGCGCATCACGCGGGGCGTGGTGTAGGTGAGGATGGTGGTCAGGTCCTGCAGCGCGAGGTTCTTGGCCGGGTCGATGCTGAGGTCGCGCAGGCGCACCTGGGCGAGCGTCGCGGCCATCCGGCCCGCGCGCTCCACGTGCATGGGCTGCAGGTAGCGATCGATGCCGGGCATCAAGGCTTCGATGTTCTCGTCGGCCGCCGTGGCGAAGGTCAGGCGCGCGGTGGCGCCCGGCGCGATGCTGAGGCGCACGCGCAGGCAGGCGATGGGGTCCAGGCCGTTGACGGGCGTGCCGTCCGGCCCTGGCGCCTGTGCGTCCAGGGCAGGCGTGGCCAGCGTGCGGTTGCGGCCGATGAAGGCGCGTCGGTCGGTCATGCAGTCGATGGCGATCACTTGCGCATCCACCGAGGCGAGGAAGTGCGCCGCGGCCACGACCGCGTCGCCATGCAGGCGGGGCTTGCGCGACAGCAGCAGGGTGCGCAGGCCAGGTACCCACCGGGTCTCCACGAAGAGGTTGGCGAAGGCGGGGTGCGCCTCGTCGGCCTTGGGGTTGGAGAGCACGGGCTCGAAGTAGGAGATGAGTTCGAGCGTGCGGGTCTCGCCGCCGGTGTTGTGCAGCGCGACGGTGCGCAGCTCGGTGTCGTCCTCGGGGCTGATGAGCACGGTCACGCGCGCCTGCAGGCCGGGGCCCGCGGCCTCGAACTGCACCTGGTCGGCGAGGAAGCGCGCGCGGTAGCGCCAGTCCGCGCCGGGTGCGGGCAGGGCGGTGAGGGATGCGATTTCGTGCGTGTCGGCGTCTCGCACGTAGAAGAAGCTGCCATAGGCATCGCGCAGGGGGTCGTCGCGCCAGCGGCTGACGTTGAATGCGCGCCAGCGGCTCACGCCCGCGCCGTTGGCGCGCAGCGCGACCGTGTAGCGCCCGTTGGAGAGCAGGTGCGTGGGCTGGAAGCCCGGCACCATGGGGTCGACCGTGCGCGGCTGGAAGACGGGCGGCGGCTCGCCGGTGGCGGGCTCGGGCGGGGTGCGAGGGTCGGCGCTGCCGATGATCTGGCGAGGCGTGCGCTCGTGAAGCAACGCTTCGTGCGCCTGCACCAGCGGCGCGCTGCCGAACCAGCGGCAAGCCGCGCCTTCGCGCACCGCATTGCACAGCGCGACCAGCGACATGCCTTGGTGATGCGCCATGAAGTTGCGCACCACGGTGTAGGGCTGGCCGGCGGGCTGGCGCGAAACGGTGAAATCCACCGCGTCGAAGAAGCCGAACTCGCCGCGCGCGCCCAGGGATTCAAGAAGGCGCAGGTTCACCACTGCATCGGCGGGCGCGAGCGGCGTGGCCAGCATGCTGGCGTAGGGTGCGACCACCCGGTCGGTGGGAGGCGTGCGGCGCAACGCGAGGCGCGGCACGCCGAAGGGCGAGTACTGGAAGGCGAGCGAGTGGTCCTGCGCGAAGTAGGCCGATTCCGAGACGCCCCAGGGGAGGTTCTGCGTGTGGCCGAAGACCTGCTGCTCGCTGATGGCGGCACGGTTGGCCGCTTGCAGCAGTCCGCCGGCGGGCTCATGCATCACGAGCGCGGGCATGAGGTATTCGAACATCGAGCCCGACCAGGACTTGAGCCCCGGCCGCACGCCCACCGACATGAAGGGGCGGCCCAGTGCCATCCAGTGGCGCCGCGGCACGTCGCCCTTGGCGATGGCGAGGAAGCTCAGCAGGCGCGACTCGGAGGCGAGCAGGTCGTAGTAGCTCGCGTCGAGCGTGTTGTCTTCCACGCGCAGCCCGATGTGGAAGAGGTGGCGCTTGGCGTCGTAGAGACCGCGGAAGTCCATGCCCGCGCAGAGGGCCTCGCAGCGCAGGGCGAGGGTTTCGAGTTCCACGCTGGTGGCGTCGTCCCGCGCGAAGTCGCGGCAGGCCTGCGCGACGGCGACCAGGTGGCCGGCGAGGTTGCCGCTGTCCACGCTGGAGACGTAGGCGGGCGGCAGCATCGCGAGGCTGCGGGTGTCGTACCAGTTGTAGAGGTGGCCGTCGTGCTTGTCCAGGCGGTCGACGGTGTCGAGCGTCGCGGCCAGACGCGCGGCGAGGCCGGGCGTGTTGAGCCATCCGAACTCGCGCGCGCAGCAGCAGGCGAGCATGTACATGCCGATGTTGGTCGGCGAGGTGCGGTGCGCGACGGTGGGCTCGGGTTCGAGCTGCAGGTTGTCCGGGGGGAGGTGGTTGTCTTCCGCGCCGACGGCATGCTCGAAGAAGCGCCAGGTGTCGTGGGCCAGGGTTTCGAGGTAGCGGCGGTTCTCGGGGTCGATCGCATCCTGCGTGTGCGCCGGCACGCGGCTGCTCCACCAGGCCGCGACCGGGGCCAGCGCCCACAGCACGAAAAGCGCCGCGCCCAGCCAGGGATGCGGGCTCCAGCCGGCGGCCACGGCAAGCGCGAGGCAGACGATGCTGGCGGGCGCTGCGCTTCGAAGGAAGGCCGTGAGCCCGTAGCGCGCCTGTGCCTGGGCTTGCGCGGCGGTGGTCCACTCGAGCAGGTGGCGGCGGCTTGCCATCAGGCGCCACAGCGCGCGCGCCGTCGCATCCAGCAGAAGGCGCGTCTGCGCGCCGAGCTGCACGAATTGCCAGGCCGCGCCGGCCAGGGCGCGCAGCAGCTCGGTGGCGCCGACGTCGAAGAAGTGCCGCAGCTCGATCGAGCGCCGCGTCGGCACCAGGCCCGCCAGCGCGCCGAGCAGGGGGCCGAACACGAGTGCCGAGGCGACGGCCGCGAACGACCAGGCCAGCGGCAGTGCATCGGTGAAGACGACCAGCACCAGCAGCAGCGCCGAGGCGGGCACCACCATCGCGCGGCGCAGGTTGTCGCTCATCTTCCAGAGGCCGAGCGCGCCGATGCCATGGCGCCGCGCCCGCAGCATCAGCGGCAGCAGTTGCCAGTCGCCGCGCGTCCAGCGGTGCACGCGCGAGGCGGCCACGCCGGCGTGGTGCGGGTGGTCTTCCACCAGCACGAGGTCGTTCACCAGCGCGCAGCGCGCGACGGTGCCTTCGAGCAGGTCGTGGCTGAGCACGGCGCCTTCGGGCAGCCGCCGGTCGAGCGTGGCATGCACGGCGCGCACGTCGAGCAGGCCTTTGCCGGTGAAGGAGCCGCTGCCGAAGACGTCCTGGTAGATGTCGGAGGTGCCGCTGCCATAGGGGTCGAGCCCGCACTGGCCGGCGAACATCCAGTGGAAGAGCGAGCGCTCGTCGCGCTGCGGGAAGGGCGTGACGATGCGCGGCTGGAAGATGCCGAAGCCGGCGCTGACGCGGCGGCCGTCCGCATCGATGCGCGGCGCATTGAGCGGATGCGCGGCGACGGCCACGATCTCGCGCAGCACGCCCGGCGGCAGGCCGGTGTCGCTGTCGAGCGTCATCACGTAGGGGATGCGCGGGGCGAGCCGCGCACCGGACGCGGCGGGCACGAAGCCGCTCGCGTCGCCGGTGGCGAGCAGGCGCAGCAGCGTCTCCAGCTTGCCGCGCTTGCGCTCCCAGCCCATCCAGCGCTGCTCGGTGCCACTCCAGGTGCGCGGGCGGTGCAGCAGCAGGAAGCGGGGTGGAGCGCCGGTGGGCGCGGGATAGACCTCGTTGAGCGCGTCGATGCGGCGCTGCGCGTCGTCGAGCAGTGCGGCATCGCCGGGCATGGACTCTGTCTTCGCGTCGGTCCAGTCGGTGAGCAGGGCGAATTGCGCGTGGTCCTCGCGGTTGGCGAGCCAGTGCAGCTCGAGCCGCTGCGCGAGTTGCGCGTTGGAGGCCGTCGAACTCAGCAGGGAAGGGATGACGACCAGCACGCGCTGCGCGGCTGGGATGCCGCCGGCGAAGTCCAGCCGGGGCAGCGGCTGCACGCGGGTCGATTCCGCGATGAGCCGGTTGACCAGGGCCATGACGGCCTCGGACAGCGGCCAGGCGAGCAGCACTAGCGCGGCCACGGTCGGCCAGCCGCCGCCGGGCCAGCCGGTCTGATGGAGGCGGTGGATGGCCTGCGCCAGCAGCAGCGCCGTGCCGGCCAGCACCGTGACCACGTAGAGCGCCGGCCGCCATGCGCCCCAGGCACCATGGCGCAGCCACGCGCGCGATGCGCCGCGCGCGCGCTCGGGCAGCAGCGCGGCGATGAGTCCGGCGCGGCCCTGGCCGAAGAGGTGGTAGCCGGCGGTGCGATCGGCGCGCGGGCGCGCCTCCTCGCCGTCATCGGCGGCGGTCTCCTCGTCGCCGGACGGCGCCGAGGCCAGCCGCACGACGGTCTCGGCCACTTCGCGTTCCGGTCGCCGGGTGGCGCGCGCCACCTGCTCCATGGCATGCGTGATCTGCTGGCGCGTGATCTCGCTTTCATGGCTGAAGCTGGGCAACTCGCGCAGCGCCCTCAGGGAACGGCTGACGGGCTCGATGAGGTCGGCCCATTCGACCTGGCCGATCATCCGCAGCGTGGTGATGATGTTGCCCACCGTCAGGTTGGCGGCGGCCTGCGCGCCCTGCGCGCCGTTGATGAGCGCGGGCCCGTTGGGGCAATGCTGCTCGGTCCACTTCAGCAGCGCGGGCGCGTTCTCGCCATGCTCCACCGGCAGGCGCTGCCAGAGCTGCGTGAGATAGCTTTCCTGCATGCCGCGGCTTTGCAGCGCGCGATAGAGCACGTCGAGGTCCTGTGAGGAGAGCGTGTCGGCCGCGTCCCATACGGCATGCGCCACTTCGCGCGCGACCTTGTTCTCGGCAATGCTCTCGGCGACGCGGCGCAGGTTCTCGAGCAGCACCACGCGCAGCGTGGTCGGCAGCGCCCAGAGTTCGCCGAGCGTGAGTTCGTCGATGTCCTGGTAGGCGTTGAGGAAGGCGGTGAACAGGTCCTTGTTCAGCACGCTGTCGGTGTGGGCCACGTAGGCCCAGGCGATGCCATAGACGCGCGGCAGGCCGGCCAGTGGCGGCGCGGCGAGCTTGGGCAGGCGCGCGTAGTAGCTGCGCGTCACGCCTTCGCGGATCTGCTGGAGCTGGGCCTCGACCAGGTGGAAGTTGTCGAGCAGCCATTCGGCCGCGGGCGTGACATAGCGCCCGCTTCGCGAGATCAGCGCGATGTAGTCAAAGGCGCCGCGAAGCGATTCGAGGTTCTCATCGACGCGGGGGAAGAAGGGTGTCGCCTCGCCGCGGTCGTTGTCCTCGCGCACGGCCTGCGCGCGCGCGAGGCTGTGGCCGTGCTCCTCGAAGCGCTGCGCGCCGAAGAGTTCGGCGCGGATCGGCGCCTCGACGGGTTCGTGCGGGCTGAGAAGGAGGTTGCGGGCGTAGTGGGTGAGTGTGTCGAGCCGGTCGACGACCGCCGCGGCACTCAAGCGATCACGAACAGTCCGATGGCGAGGACCGCCGCCCCGCAGGCCATGGTCACAATGTGTCCGGCCGCGAGCGACCGGGCACGCTGCAGGGTGCTTCTGAGGCCGAACCAGCGGCCTCGCGCGAGTGCGCAATGCCGCATGTGGGATGCGAGCGCATCGAAGTCAACGCGCACGAAATCGTTCTTTGACAGGGGAGGCGAGGCGAGCGATTGCGGCGAAGACATGGCGGGTTCCTAGGGGGTCGTTCTTTTGCGTTGCCGCGCGATTGCGGCAACTGCGAACGTCCGGGCCAGGGTACTCCTATCGGATTGCCCTTTTTCTGCGCCCCCGCCGTCACTTGGCGTAGGAGACCACGTACGCGGCAGCTACCCGCCACCGCGTTGGCCGTTCAACCGGTGTTGCGGAGCCCCGCGGCGACGCCGTTGATCGACATGTGGATGCCGCGCTGCAGCCGTTCTTCGGCCTGCCCCGCGCGGTAGCGCCGCATCAGCTCGACCTGCAGGTGATGCAGCGGGTCGATGTACGGGAAGCGGTGGCGGATGGAGCGCTGCATGTCCGCGTTGCCCTCCAGCCGCTGCTTCGCGCCGGTGATGAGCGTGAGCGCATCGGAGGTGCGGTGCCATTCCGCGTCGATCATGGAGAACACCTTCTGCCGCAGCTTGCGGTCTTCGACCAGTTCGGCATAGCGCGAGGCGAGCGCCAGGTCGCTCTTGGCGAGCACCATGTCCATGTTGGACAGCAGCGTGCGGAAGAAGGGCCATTGCGCATACATGCGCTGCAGCAGCGCCTGCCGCTCCTTGCGCGCCGACGCGCTGCCCGCCGCGGCGAGGAACTGCTCGATGGCCGAGCCGAAGCCGTACCAGCCCGGCAGGGTGAGGCGGCATTGGCCCCAGCTGAAGGACCAGGGCACGGCGCGCAGGTCCTCGATGCTGCGGCTCGGATTGCGCGAGGCGGGCCGCGAGCCGATGTTGAGTTCGGCGATCTCGCGGATGGGCGTGGCGCTGAAGAAGTAGTCGCCAAAACCGGGCGTCTCGTAGACGAGGGCGCGGTAGGCGGCCATGCTGGCGGCCGAAAGCTCGCCCGCGGCCGTGACGAATGCGGTGGGCGCGGCCTTGGCCGCCGGCAGCAGCGTGGCTTCGAGCGTGGCGGCGACCAGCGTCTCGAGGTTGCGCCGGCCGATCTCGCGGTTGGCGTACTTGGAACCGATCACCTCGCCTTGCTCGGTGAGGCGGATCTGCCCGCGCACGGTGCCTGGCGGCTGCGCCAGGATGGCCTGGTAGCTGGGGCCGCCGCCGCGGCCGACGGTGCCCCCGCGGCCGTGGAACATGCGCAGCCGGATGGGGGCGCCGCCGTCCTTGTTGAGATCGTCGAAGAGCGCGGCCAGCGCGAGGCCGGCGCGGTAGAGCTCCCAGTTGCTGGTGAAGATGCCGCCGTCCTTGTTGCTGTCGC
>CBIHOG010000067.1:0-21861 GCA_966211435.1 uncultured Variovorax sp.
AAGACGCTGGACATCCTGCGCAAGCAGCGCCGCACCTTCGCGCAGCGCGCGCAGGACGCCGCCGCCCAGGACAGCGATCGCGTCACTGTCGACTTCGAAGGCAAGATCGATGGCGAGCCCTTCCAGGGCGGCAAGGCCGACGACTTCCAGTTCATCGTCGGCGAAGGCCAGATGCTCAAGGAATTCGAGGATGCCGTGCGCGGCTTGAAGTCCGGCGACAGCCGCACCTTCCCGCTGTCCTTTCCCGCCGACTATCACGGCAAGGACGTCGCCGGCAAACAGGCCGACTTCATGGTCACCGTGAAGAAGATCGAGGCCTCGCACCTGCCCGAAGTCAACGAACAGCTCGCCAAGTCGCTTGGCATCGCCGACGCCACGGTCGAAGGCCTGCGTGCCGACATCAAGCGCAACCTCGAACGCGAAGTCAAGTTCCGCCTGCTGGCGCGCAACAAGAATGCCGTCATGGACACGCTGATCGCCAATGCCGAACTGGACCTGCCCAAGTCCAGCGTGCAGGCCGAAGTCGACCGCATGGTCGAAGGCGCCCGCGCCGAGCTGAAGCAGCGCGGCATCAAGGACGCCGACAAGGCACCGATCCCGGACGACGTGTTCCGTCCGCAAGCCGAGCGCCGCGTGCGCCTGGGCCTGGTGGTGGCCGAGCTGGTCCGCGCCAACAACCTCCAGGCCAAGCCGGAGCAGATCAAGGCGCACATCGACGAACTCGCCGCCAGCTACGAGAAGCCGGCCGACGTGGTGCGCTGGTACTTCGGCGACAACCGTCGCCTGGCGGAAGTCGAGGCGGTCGTTATCGAGAACAACGTCACGGATTTCGTCCTGGGCAAGGCCAAGGTGAACACCAAGTCCGTGTCCTTCGACGAACTCATGGCGCAGCAGGGCTGATCACCCTTGGCGGTCCGAGGGGCTTGTGCTTCGACGCCCGAGCCCCATCTCGTCTGGGTACAGTACCCCATCCCTCTGGAGAGCAAGACATGAGCGCACAGGAAATTCAAGGCCTCGGCATGGTTCCGATGGTCATCGAGCAGTCGGGCCGCGGCGAGCGGTCCTACGACATCTATTCGCGCCTGCTCAAGGAGCGCGTGATCTTCCTGGTCGGTGAAGTGAACGACCAGACCGCCAACCTCGTGGTGGCGCAGCTCCTGTTCCTGGAAAGCGAAAACCCGGACAAGGACATCTCGTTCTACATCAACTCTCCAGGTGGCAGCGTCAGCGCCGGCATGGCGATCTACGACACCATGCAGTTCATCAAGCCCGACGTGTCGACCCTGTGCATCGGCTTCGCGGCCAGCATGGGCGCCTTCCTGCTGGCGGCGGGCGAGAAGGGAAAGCGCTTCTCGCTGCCGAACTCGAAGATCATGATCCACCAAGTCCTCGGCGGCGCCCGTGGCCAGGCGACGGACATCGAGATCCACGCCCGCGACATCCTGAAGACGCGCGAGCAGATGAACCGCATCCTCGCCGAGCGTACCGGCCAATCGCTGGAAAAGATTGCCCGTGATACGGAGCGTGACTACTTCCTGACGGCGGACGAGTCCAAGGAATACGGGCTGATCGACCAGGTGATTTCCAAGCGCGCTTGAGCCTCCAGGCGCTGAGGCGTCCGAGCAACGACGGCGTTGTCCACACGGAGAACGCCGTTTTTTTTCCCCCTGGGGGCATCAGGGCCGCCGCATGAGGCATGGGCCGCCCCCTCGTCGGGGGTGGCGACGCACACGGAGTGGCGAGCCCGGGGGGCTCCCATCTTCGCTATCATTGTTAAACCCCAGTTACGAGGCACCTGCCCATGGCCGAGAAAAAAGGCTCCTCCAGCGAAAAGACGCTTTACTGCTCGTTCTGCGGTAAGAGCCAGCACGAGGTCAAGAAGCTGATTGCCGGACCTTCGGTCTTCATCTGCGACGAGTGCATCGATCTCTGCAACGAGATCATCCGTGACGAACTGCCCGCCGGTGAGGAAGCTCGCGAGGCGCGCAGCGACCTGCCCACGCCCCTCGAGATCAAGACCAATCTCGACAACTACGTGATCGGGCAGGAGCCCGCGAAGCGGATGCTGTCGGTCGCGGTCTACAACCATTACAAGCGCCTGCGTCACAAGGAGAAGGCGAAAGCCGACGATGTGGAGCTCAACAAGAGCAACATCCTGCTGATCGGCCCGACCGGTTCCGGCAAGACCCTGCTGGCCCAGACGCTCGCGCGCATGCTGGACGTACCCTTCGTCATGGCCGACGCCACCACGCTCACCGAGGCGGGCTACGTCGGCGAGGACGTCGAGAACATCATCCAGAAGCTGCTGCAAAGCTGCAACTACGAGGTTGAGCGCGCGCAGCGCGGTATCGTCTACATCGACGAGATCGACAAGATTTCCCGCAAGTCCGACAACCCCTCGATCACCCGCGACGTGTCGGGCGAAGGCGTGCAGCAGGCCCTGCTCAAGCTCATCGAAGGCACGATGGCCAGTGTGCCGCCGCAGGGCGGGCGCAAGCACCCGAACCAGGATTTCCTGCAGATCGACACGACGAACATCCTCTTCATCTGCGGCGGCGCCTTCGCAGGCCTTGAAAAGGTGATCGAAAACCGTACCGAGGCCTCGGGTATAGGCTTCGGCGCGGCGGTCAAGAGCAAGAAGCAGCGCAGCATCACCGAGGTGTTCCGGGAAGTGGAGCCCGAGGACCTGATCAAGTTCGGGTTGATTCCCGAACTGGTCGGGCGGATGCCGGTAGTGGCCTCCCTCGCCGAACTCAGCGAGGATGCCCTGGTCCAGATCCTGACCGAGCCGAAGAACGCGGTGGTCAAGCAATTCACCAAGCTGCTGCAGATGGAAGGCGTCGACCTGGAGATCCGGCCGGCGGCGTTGAAGGCGATCGCACGCAAGGCGCTGGCTCGCAAGACGGGTGCCCGCGGCCTGCGTTCGATCCTGGAGCAATCGCTGATCGACACCATGTTCGAACTGCCGAACGCCAGCAATGTCGACAAGGTGGTGGTCGAGGAGTCGACCATCGACGAAAACAAGCCGCCGCTGCTCGTTTACCGCGAAGCAGCCAAGAAGGCTTAAGTGAAGCGCCGGACAGCCGATATACAAGAGGCGTCCGGCGTCTTCGTCGAATACCGTGCCTGCGGGCTTGAAAAGCGCGCGCGGCCGACCATCTTTCCGTGATCAAGTAAAGGATTCCCATGTCCGGTCATACACCCCTGCCATCCGACGAGATCGATCTGCCGCTGCTTCCGCTGCGCGACGTTGTTGTTTTCCCCCACATGGTGATTCCACTGTTCGTCGGGCGTCCGAAGAGCATCAAGGCGCTCGAACTCGCTATGGAAGCCGAGCGCCGCATCATGCTGGTGGCGCAAAAAGCGGCCGCCAAGGACGAGCCCTCCGTGGAAGACATGTTCGAGGTTGGCTGCATCTCGACGATCCTCCAGATGCTGAAGCTGCCCGATGGCACCGTGAAGGTGCTCGTCGAGGGCCAGCAGCGCGCCCGCGTGAACCGTATCGATGACGGCGAGACCCATTTCTCCGCCAATGTGACGCCGGTCGAGGTTGCCGAGGTCGCGACGCAAAAGGGCACCGAGGTCGAGGCGCTGCGCCGCGCGGTGATGCAGCAGTTCGACCAGTACGTCAAGCTCAACAAGAAGATCCCGCCCGAGATCCTGACCTCGATCTCCAGCATCGACGATCCGGGCCGCCTGGCCGACACCATTGCCGCCCACCTGCCGCTGAAGCTCGACAACAAGCAGGCCGTGCTGGATCTCTCCGACATCAAGGCCCGCTTGGAGAATCTCTTCGGCCAACTGGAGCGCGAAGTCGACATTCTGAACGTCGACAAGAAGATCCGCGGCCGCGTGAAACGCCAGATGGAGAAGAACCAGCGCGACTTCTACCTCAACGAGCAGGTCAAGGCCATCCAGAAGGAGCTCGGCGAAGGCGAGGAGGGCGCGGACATCGAGGAGATCGAAAAGAAGATCAAGCTCGCCAAGATGCCGAAGGAAGCGCTCAAGAAGGCCGAGGGCGAACTCAAGAAGCTCAAGCTGATGTCGCCCATGTCCGCCGAAGCGACCGTGGTGCGCAACTACATCGACGTGCTCATCGGCCTGCCGTGGAGCAAGAAGACCAAGATCAAGCATGACCTTGCCAATGCCGAGGCGGTGCTCAACGAAGACCACTACGGCCTGGAGAAGGTCAAGGACCGCATCCTGGAATATCTCGCGGTCCAGCAGCGCGTCGACAAGGTGAAGGCGCCAATCCTTTGCCTCGTGGGGCCGCCGGGGGTCGGCAAGACTTCGCTCGGCCAGTCGATCGCCAAGGCGACCGGCCGCAAGTACACCCGCATGGCGCTGGGCGGCATGCGCGACGAGGCGGAGATCCGCGGGCACCGCCGCACCTACATCGGCGCGTTGCCGGGCAAGGTGCTGCAGAGCCTCAACAAGGTCGGCACGCGCAACCCGCTGTTCCTGCTCGACGAGATCGACAAGCTCGGCACCGATTTCCGCGGCGACCCGTCGAGCGCGCTGCTGGAAGTGCTCGACCCCGAGCAGAACCACACCTTCGGCGACCACTACGTGGAGGTGGATTTCGACCTGAGCGACGTGATGTTCGTCGCGACGTCGAACTCGATGAACATCCCGCCGGCGCTGCTCGACCGCATGGAAGTCATTCGCCTCGCGGGCTACACGGAGGACGAGAAGACCCACATCGCGCTGAAGTATCTGCTGCCCAAGCAGATGAAGAACAACGGTGTGAAAGAAGAAGAGCTCCTCATCACCGAAGAGGCGGTGCGCGACATCGTGCGCTATTACACCCGCGAAGCCGGCGTGCGCTCACTCGAGCGCGAGCTCTCGAAGATCTGCCGCAAGGTGGTCAAGGGCCTGCTGCTCAAGAAGATGGAGCCGAAGGTCATCGTCAAGGGCGAGAACCTCAACGACTTCCTTGGCGTGCGCAAGTTCAGCTTCGGTCTTGCCGAAAAGCAGAACCAGGTGGGCCAGGTGGTCGGTCTCGCATGGACCGAAGTCGGTGGCGATTTGCTCACGATCGAAGCCGTCACGATGCCCGGCAAGGGCGTCATCAGCCGCACCGGTTCGCTGGGCGACGTGATGAAGGAGTCGGTCGAGGCCGCGCGCACGGTGGTGCGCAGCCGCGCGCGTCGGCTCGGCATCAAGGACGAAGTGTTCGAGAAGCGCGACATCCACATCCACGTGCCCGACGGCGCCACGCCGAAGGATGGCCCGAGCGCGGGCGCCGCGATGACGACGGCCTTCGTCTCGGCACTTACCGGCATCCCGGTGCGCAGCGACGTCGCGATGACCGGCGAGATCACGTTGCGCGGCGAAGTCACGGCAATTGGCGGCCTGAAGGAGAAGCTCCTGGCCGCACTGCGCGGTGGCATCAAGACCGTGCTGATTCCGGAAGAGAACGCAAAGGACCTGCAGGATATCCCCGAGAACGTGAAGAACGGGCTCGAGATCGTGCCGGTGAAGTGGATCGACAAGGTCCTCGAGATCGCCCTCGAGAAGATGCCGACGCCGCTTTCCGATGAAGAGGTCGCAGCTTCCGCCGCGGCGGTGGCGGAGCTTGCGAAACAACGCGCGGCCCAGCCCGTGGAAGGATCGGTCAAGCATTGATCGGAAGCATGCGCGAGCTTGCCGAGCCTCGAAAAAATGCTATATAATTCGAGGCTCGAAACGCGGGAATAGCTCAGTTGGTAGAGCGCAACCTTGCCAAGGTTGAGGTCGAGAGTTCGAGACTCTTTTCCCGCTCCAGTTTTGAAAAAGGGAAGCTCTGGCTTCCCTTTTTTTCGCGGGTTCGCAAGGACCCGCGGGGATGGAAGAACAGCGTGGCGCGATAGCAAAGCGGTTATGCAACGGATTGCAAATCCGTCTAGCCCGGTTCGACTCCGGGTCGCGCCTCCACCGAAATTGCCGACGGCAGCATCAACAAGACAGCCCCGCCAACCAATGTTGTCGGGGCTGTTTTCGTTTGCGGTATCGTCGGTATTCGACCCGAGGCCCGGATGGTGAAATTGGTAGACACATCGGACTTAAAATCCGCCGCTTCCTGCATAAGGGGCGTACCGGTTCGACCCCGGTTCCGGGCACCACCACACTACAAGGGAGCAAGACATGCCTCGCTATAACGCTCCGTTCGAAATCCATGTACACGGCGATGTGCCGCTGCGGTCCGACGTGAGCTTCGAGCAGATCCAGGAAGCGCTCAAGCCGCTGTGGAAATACGCCGGCGCCAAGTCGCTGGCCGATGGCGCCACAAGCGTCTACGAGGAAGAGCCCGGTATCCGTTTCGAGCAGAAGGAGCACATGCTCCAGATCTGCTGGACCGTCGCTGGAGACGAAGACTTCCGCCAGGCGCTGGATGAAATGTGCATGGCGTTGAACGAACTCGCCGAGCAGGGCGCGGCGCTCGAAGTCACCTTCTACGACACCGATTTCGACGAGGAAGAGGGCGATCCTGAGGAAGAATCGCGTGACGACTTCATCATGCTCTTCGTCGGCCCGAACCCCGCTGCGATCATGCAGGTGCAACGCGATCTGCTGGTGGAAGATGTCGTGAACCTGATGGAGCGTCATTTCGACGGCGCAGAACTCGGCGGCGTGGTGGCTGAGATCGACAAGCTGTTCGGCGACCGCTTCGACGCGTTGGTGAACTCGCTGGAGATCGGCAAGCGCCCGCGCGGCGGCACTGGCGGGTCAGGGGCCGGCGGGCACGGCGGCGGCCGCAGGCCGCGCCACCTCCACTAGCACGCGCGGTCGCGCTTCGCGCGACACGGAGCGGTCAGGCCGCTCCGCTATGCTCGGCGACCTTCTGTCCTTGGAGACGTCGCGTGGCCCTGTTTTCCCAGTCTGCCCTCCGCCCCGGCGTGCGCAAGCGCGAGGTCTTCGGATGGGCCATGTACGACTTCGCCAACTCCGGCTACACCACCGTCGTCATCACGGCGGTGTTCGCCGCCTACTTTGTCGGCGGCGTCGCCAGGAGCGCGCCCTGGGCCACCTTCGCCTGGACTGTCGCGCTGAGCATCTCGTACGCCATTGTCATGGCGACGATGCCGGCCATCGGCGCGTGGGCTGACCTGCACGCGGCCAAGAAGCGCGTGCTGGCCATCGTGACCGCCGGCTGCGTGCTCGGCACCGCCGCGCTTGCGCTCACGCCACAACTCAGCGGGCCCTACGCCGTGGCGCTGGCGATGGGGCTGGTCATCGTTTCCAACACGTTCTATTCGTATGGCGAGTCGCTCACGGGTGCCTTCCTGCCCGAGCTGGCGACCGCCGACGGCATGGGCAAGGTCAGCGGCTGGGGGTGGGGCTTCGGCTACATCGGCGGCATGCTGGCACTGGGCCTGTGCCTGGCCTACGTGCTCTCGGCGCAGGCCAAGGGCCTGCCCGCCGCGCATTTCGTACCGGTCACGATGCTGATCACGGCAGCGATCTACGGTGTGGCTGCCTGCGCAACCTTCGCGTTGCTGCCCGAGCGCGCACTGCCGCGGGAAGCGGGCGAGAAGCAGGGCGCGTGGGCGCAACTGCGCGAGACCTTCCGCGAGGCCCGCGCTTACCGCGACTTCATGTGGCTGCTCGCTTGCACCGTCTGCTATCAGGGTGGTGTAGCGGTGGCGATCACGCTGGCGGCGATCTATGCCGAGCACGTGATCGGCTTCGTCCCGAGCGAGACCATGATCCTCATCTTCGTGCTCAACATCGCCGCCGCGCTCGGCGCCTTCGGCTTCGGCTACTTGCAGGACCACATCGGCCACAGGCGCGCACTTTCGGGCGCGCTGGTGGCCTGGCTGGCGGTGTGCGTGATCGCCGCTGCCGTCACCACCAAAGGCGGGTTCTGGTGGGCTGCCGCGATCGCAGGCCTCGCCATGGGGTCGAGTCAGTCCGCCGGTCGTGCCATGACGGGCATCCTGGCGCCGCCGAGGCAACTCGCCGAGTTCTTCGGGCTCTGGACCTTCGCCACGCGGTTGGCAAGCATCGTCGGGCCCTTGAGCTACGGGGCCATCACCTGGATGACGGGAGGGAACCAGCGCATCGCGATCCTCTCCACCTCCGTACTCTTCATCGGCGGCTTGCTGCTGCTGATCCCGATCGACATGCAGCGCGGCCGCGAGGCCGCGCTGCGTGGCGAGCAGGCCGACGCCTGATCAGTTGCCCGGATAGAAGCTGCCGTTGGTCAGCGGGAAACCCGGCCGCGCATCGGTGAACGCGGTCCAGTTGGCGGGGTCCTTCACCAGCGCCGCGAAGGCCGCGAGGTTCGAGCGGTCGAGCGAACCCGTGTACATCGCGTTGGTCTGGTTGGCCGGCGTCACCGTGAAGGACATCGCGGTGCCCGCGGTGGTGAGCACCGTCGGGATGGTGCCTGCCTGCCCGCCCAGCGTGATGCTGGCCAGGTAGTCGCCGACCGCCGTGATCTGGCCTGCGGCGCCATTGCCCAGGCCGGCGATGGTGCCGCCCCAGAAGGCGAAGATGGTCTCGCTCTTGCCGAGGCCGCCCGGTGCGCCGAGGGTCGTGCCCTTGTCGGCCACCGGATTGCCGGTGACGTCCGTCTGGATGGTGACGATGGTGCCGGCCGGCAGGTTGCGGTCGGCGGTCCAGACGAAGGCCGTCTCGTTCGTGATGCCGGCGAACTCGGTGTCCGTGCCCGAGCCGCGGTCGCGATCGGTGAAGGTGATGCGCGTGCCGCCGTTGACCGGCTTCATCAGCACGAAGGCGAAGGCGTCGGTGGGCTGCGCATTGGCCGCCATGAACAGCACGTCGCCCAGCGCCAGCGTGCTGGGTGCGTCGGCGCTCATGAAGTTGAGTTCCGTTTCGTTGGCGATGCCCGCATAGGCATTGCCCTTCGCATCGGTCAGCGCATTGGCATCCACCGTGACGTAGTAGCTCGTGTTCGGGGCGAGGGGCTGGCTCGGCGTCAGCGTGACGACGTTGAAGCCCACCTGTGCCTGCGATGCAGGGCTCGCGGCCGAGAAGCTCTGCACCACGCTGCCGTCGCCCTTGTGCAGCACGATGTTGCCGGCGCCGAAGCGCACGCCTTCGTTGAAGGTCAGGGTGATCTGCGCATCGAGGTTCACGCCGCTGCGGTTGTCGGCGGGCGACGCGGCCTTCAGCACAGGGCCGGCCGTGTCCACCAGCGGCGCACCCAGGCGCACGACGAAGCCCAGGAACTGTTGCTCCGCGGGAGGCAGATCCTTGGACGCGACCGTCTTGCCGGACCACACGGTGTCGCCGTTGTCGAGCAGCAACTGCACCTCGGTTCCGGCGGCCACCGGGCCCGCGACCTCGACGGTGGATTCGAAGCTGCCACCGCTCGCCTTGCGAAGGGTTTCGAGATCGTTGTCCAGTTCCACCGGCGCGTGGCTCGCGACGCCGTCCCACGAGAACAGCGCGAAGTTGCGCGCGACGTCGGGGCTGGCCGCGCCGGCAGGGCCCGCGATGATCAGGTAGCGCCCGTCCGTGCCCTTGTCGATCGAGCGAATCCCGCGGCCGCCGAGGTCCAGTTCGATCGGGGTGCCGAAGCTCGCATGCGTGGCCGTTCCCGCCACCAGTGCCGTGTAGTTCTGCACCGGAACGATCAGCGCCTTGCTACGCACCGTCGTGTTCATGAGCGGTGCGCGGAAGCCGAGCCACAGCGCGCTGTCGCCGGGCGCCGAGGTCATGCCCTCGATGGAAAAGCCGTCGACGCGCTCGGGGATCACGCCCGCGCCAGCCGAGACGGCGAAGCCGAAGTGGTTGGCGCCCAGTCCGTGCATGTTGCCGGTGTCCCAGGCGATAAGGTCCGACTCGAGGCCCGAGAACTGGCCAACGTAGCTGAACTGCGTGGTGGCCCCGGTGCCGCCGACCTTGACCGCGAACAAGTGCGAGCGGTCCGTTGCCGCGTCCCCGCCGTCCTTCTTGTTGCTGTTGGAGCCCGTGAGGTACAGCGTGTCGCCGATGCGCACGCCGGCTTCCAGGTCGAGTTCCTTCGGGAACGCCGGGCCGTTGAGTTCATAGCTCCACTCCAGCACGGCCGCGCCGCCGGCGCGCGGGTAGACGCGCAGCACGTTCGATTCGTCATCGGCGACGAGCATCCAGTCGTTCGGCAGCGCGAAGGCGGTCGAGGCATCGGACGAGCCTTCGGTCGTGCCGTTGTTCGGCTTGAGCGTCTGCGAGGAAACAAGCTGCGGAAGCGGCGGGTTCTGCGTCACCGGCGGATTACCGCTCGGCTGCTGGTTGTTCGCTGGCGCGGCAGGTGCGTCACCGCCGCCGCCACAGGCCGCAAGAGCGAGGGCCAATGCGCTGGCGATCAACAAGGGCTTGAAGGGGATGCGGGAGTTGTAGGTAGAAGTCATTCGTCCGGCTCAAAACAAAGCGCGGATGCTGACCGTTACATATGACAGAGCCGTGAAGACCGCGGCTCGCGCCGGTTCATTGGTCGCCCTTGGCGCCGTTCGGAACAAGATAGCTCGTGCCGTCGAAGCGCAGCGTCTTCGTGGCGAACCTGGCGGGCCGCTCATGCGTCACGCACTCCTCGTTCAACAGGGCAGACAGGCTTTCAGTGCGCGTCTGCCGCAGCACAAGGTCGGCGAATCCATTGCTGGTGGCGCGCGAGAGCGCAAGCGTGCCGCGCACGGTCTCGAAGCTGCCGGCGCAATTGGTGTCCCACTCGCCACGCTCCAGCGTCATTTCGAGCTTGTCCAGCACCTTCGCGAGCTTCGGGCCGCGCGGCAGGTAGAGCGACAGGTTCTCGCTCGAGAAGGGATTCGCGCGCGAAGAGCCTTGGTAGAGGATGCGCAGGCCGAAGGCGCGTGCGTCGGGGGCCAGCAGGTAGCGTGCGGTGTCGACCTTGATCTCGGCAATGCGCACTGCGTCCTCGGCCAGCGCTGCTTCCTCGAAGAGCCGGCTGACGATCTTCGCCCGCTCGGTGTTGCCGTTGTCCGCCTGCTGCACCACGAGCACGTCCAGGTCGAACTCGGTGGAGTCCGGCTGAGTGGCCGGCCGCGGCAGCGGCAGCACGACGATGAAGCGGCCCGGCACGCCGCGCCAGGGCTCGCAGACGGCGCGCTCATGGTCGAGCGCGCGCTTGGGGTGCAGCTTGGCGTGCATGCGCTCCGCCAGGCCCGTGTCGCAGGCGGCGTGGCCTGCGATGCAGAAGGTGGCGAGCAGGGCGGCGGCAAAGACGCTAGGGCGCATGCGCGGCAGTCGTGGGAAGCATGAGCCAGCGCGCGCCTGCCGCGTCGAGGGCGCCGGCGCCGGCGCTGCTGAGGAGCGCCACGGTGCCTTCGCCTTCATCGCCAAGTGCATTCGCCTGTGCGAGCAGCCGTCGTGTCTGTTGCGCGACGGGCGCACCGGTGTCGATGAAGCGCACGGCATCCCCAGTGTGGCGGCGCAGTTCGCTGGAGATGAAAGGGTAGTGCGTGCAGCCGAGCACCAGCGTGTCGATCTGGCCTGGCGCGGTGCCGAATTCGCCCGCGGCGGCAAGGTAGCGGGCGCAGAGCGCCTCGATCGCCTCGGCGTCGGAGCGTTCGATCGCACTGGCGAGGCCGTCGCAGGGCACGATGATGAAGTCGGCCTTGGTCGCCAGCGATGCGCGCAGCGCTTCGAACTTGCGGCTCTCCACCGTGCCGCGCGTCGCGATGACCGCGATGCGGCCGGTGCGCGTGATCGCCACCGCCGGCTTCAGGGCGGGCTCGACGCCGACGATCGGGAGCGCCGGATGATCGGCGCGCAGTTCGTGGATGGCGGCCGCCGTGGCCGTGTTGCAGGCGACCACCAGGGCCTTGATTCCGTGCGTGTCGAGCAGGTCGCGCGTGACCGCGCGGCTGCGCTCGATCACATAGGCATCGCCTCGCTCGCCGTAGGGCGCGTAGGCGGTGTCCGCGAAGTACACGAAGCGCTCGCGCGGCAGCGTCGCACGCAGCGCGTTGAGCACGCTCAGTCCCCCGACGCCGCTGTCGAACACGCCGATCGGCCGAGCGCTGTCGATGCGCGCAGTTCTCAAGCCGCTTCCATCATGATGGTCTTGAACTCCCCGCTGGCGATGCGCTTCCGCCACTCGGCCGGACCTGTGATGTGGGCGCTCGTGCCGCCGGCATCCACCGCGACGGTGACCGGCATGTCCACCACGTCGAACTCGTAGATCGCCTCCATCCCCAGGTCCGCGAAGCCCACGACCTTCGCCGTCTTGATGGCCTTGCTCACCAGGTAGGCCGCTCCGCCCACCGCCATCAGGTAGGCGCTCTCGTGCTTCTTGATCGCCTCGATGGCGACCGGGCCGCGCTCGGCCTTGCCGATCATCGCGATCAGGCCGGTCTGCGCCAGCATCATCTCGGTGAAGCCGTCCATGCGCGTGGCCGTGGTCGGGCCGGCCGGGCCGACGGCCTCGTCCTTCACGGGGTCGACCGGGCCCACGTAGTAGATGACGCGGTTCGTGAAATCCACCGGCAGCTTCTCGCCCTTGGCCAGCATGTCGGCGATGCGCTTGTGCGCCGCGTCGCGGCCGGTGAGCATCTTGCCATTGAGCAGCAGCGTGTCGCCCGGCTTCCAGCTGGCGACCTCGGCCGGCGTGAGCTTGTCCAGATCCACGCGCTTGCTCTTGTTGTAGTCGGGTGCCCAGTCGATCTTCGGCCACAGGTCGAGCGAGGGCGCCTCCAGGTAAACGGGACCGGAGCCGTCGAGCACGAAGTGGGCGTGCCGCGTGGCGGCGCAGTTCGGGATCATCGCGACCGGCTTGCTGGCCGCATGCGTGGGGTACATCTGGATCTTCACGTCGAGCACGGTGGCCAAGCCGCCAAGGCCCTGCGCCCCGATGCCCAGCGCGTTCACCTTTTCGTAGATCTCGATGCGCAGCGCCTCGACCTTCGTCAGCTCCGCGCCCGAAGCCCTCTTGGCCTGCAGCTCATGCATGTCGAGGTCGTCCATCAGGCTTTCCTTGGCCATCAGCGCGGCCTTCTCCGCCGTCCCGCCGATGCCGATGCCCAGCATGCCGGGCGGGCACCAGCCCGCGCCCATGGTCGGCACGGTCTTGAGCACCCAGTCGACCACGCTGTCGCCGGGGTTGAGCATCACCAGCTTGCTCTTGTTCTCGCTGCCGCCGCCCTTGGCCGCGACGGTGACTTCGACCGTGTTGCCCGGCACGATCTCGGTGAAGATCACCGCGGGCGTGTTGTCCTTGGTGTTCTTGCGGTCGAATTGCGGGTCGGCCACGACGGAGGCGCGCAGCATGTTGTCCGGGTGGTTGTAGCCGCGGCGCACGCCTTCGTTGATGGCGTCGTCCAGGCTGCCGGTGAAGCCGCCCCAGCGTACATCCATGCCGACCTTGAGGAAAACGTTGACGATGCCGGTGTCCTGGCAGATGGGGCGGTGGCCGGTGGCGCTCATCTTGCTGTTGGTCAGGATCTGCGCCATCGCGTCCTTGGCGGCGGGGCTCTGCTCGCGCTCGTAAGCCTTGGCCAGGTGGGCGATGTAGTCTGCGGGGTGGTAGTAGCTGATGTACTGCAGCGCGGCGGAAACCGACTCGATCAGATCGGCTTGTTGGATGATGGTCATTGCAAGGTCCGTGGGAGGGGAAAGCACTCGCTCGATGCGAGCCATTCTTGTTTGCGACGATACTGGGCATTCACCCGGTGCGCGCCGCGCGCCCTCCATTTTGACAGCGGAGCATTTTTCATGACGACATCCTCCAAGACCCGAAGCGAGCGCGACACCTTCGGCCCCATCGACGTGCCGGCCGACCGGCTCTGGGGGGCGCAGACTCAGCGTTCGCTGCAGAACTTCGACATCTCCGGCGAGCAGCAGCCGCGCGAGATCATCAAGGCGCTGGCGCAGGTCAAGCGGGCCTCGGCGGTGGTGAACCACGCGCTCGGGTTGCAGGACGAGAAGAAGACGAAGGCCATCGTCGCGGCGGCCGACGAAGTCATCGCCGGCAAGCATCCGGGCGAGTTCCCGCTGGTCGTGTGGCAGACGGGCTCGGGCACGCAGACCAACATGAACGTGAACGAGGTGCTGGCCAACCGCGCGAGCGAGATCCTGGGCGGCGAGCGCGGCGAAGGGCGCCTGGTCCATCCGAACGACGACGTGAACCGCAGCCAGTCCTCGAACGACGTGTTCCCGACGGCGATGCACGTGGCAGCCGTCGATGCGATCACGCACAAGCTGCTGCCGGCGATCGGCAAGCTGCGCGCGACGCTTGACAAGAAGTCCAGGGATTTCGCCGACATCGTGAAGATCGGCCGTACCCACTTGCAGGACGCGACGCCGCTCACGCTGGGCCAGGAATTCTCCGGCTACGTCGCGCAACTGGCGCACGGAGAGGTGCATGTGCGCGCCGCGCTGCCGCACCTGTGCGAGCTCGCGCTGGGCGGCACGGCCGTGGGCACGGGCCTGAACGCGCCGAAGGGCTACGCCGAGCAGGTGGCCGCCGAGCTGGCGAAGCTCACGGGCCTGCCTTTCGTGACGGCGCCCAACAAGTTCGAGGCGATGGCATCCGTCGACGCGCTCGTGCATGCGCACGGCGCGCTGAAGACCCTGGCCGCCAGCATGGTGAAGATCGCCAACGACGTGCGCTGGCTCGCCAGCGGCCCGCGCAGCGGCATTGGCGAGCTCAGCATTCCGGAGAACGAGCCTGGTTCGTCGATCATGCCGGGCAAGGTCAACCCGACGCAGAGCGAGGCGGTCACGATGCTCGGTGCGCAGGTGTTCGGCAACGACGTCGCCATCAACTTCGGCGGCGCCTCCGGCAACTTCGAACTCAACGTGTTCCGGCCGATGGTGGCGCACAACTTCCTGCAGAGCGTGCGTTTGCTGGCGGATGGCATGGTGAGCTTCAACGACCATTGCGCGGTGGGCATCGAGCCGAACCGCGAGCGCATCACGGAGCTGGTGCAGCGCTCGCTGATGCTGGTGACGGCGCTCAACACGCACATCGGTTACGACAAGGCGGCCTACATCGCGAAGAAGGCGCACAAGGAAGGCAGCAGCCTGCGCGATGCGGCCATCGCCTCGGGGCACCTGAGCGCGGAGCAGTTCGATGCCTGGGTGATCCCCGAGAACATGACGGGGCGTTGAGGCCCGCGGGCGCCTCGGCCCCTTCAGTGATCCCGTGGCGCCGGGTGCGCCATCAGCTTGTCGGTATAGGCGATCGCCATGGCCGAGAGCAGGAAGGTGATGTGGATCACCGTCTGCGCGATCAGCACCCGGTCGGTGTAGTTGTCCGCGTTGATGAAGGTCTTCAGCAGGTGGATCGAACTGATCCCGATGATCGCCGTCGCCAGCTTGACCTTCAGCACCGACGCATTCACATGGCTCAGCCACTCGGGCTGGTCGCGGTGGCCTTCCAGGTTCATGCGGCTCACGAAGGTCTCGTAGCCGCCGACGATCACCATGATCAGCAGGTTGGAGATCATGACCACGTCGATCAGCGCCAGCACCACCAGCATGATCACGGTCTCGTTCAGCGTCGTGATCGGCGCGGTCGTCTTGTAGCCGATGCTGGTGATCAGCGACTGCAGCGCCTCCTTGCTGCCGAAGGCGGCCTCGACCAGGTGAAGCAGCTCCACCAGGAAATGCACCACGTACACGCCCTGCGCCACGATCAGGCCGAGGTACAGCGGCAACTGCAGCCAGCGGCTCGCGAAAATCAGGTTGGGCAGGGGCCGCAGGGGCGACGCCGCGCCGGGAGGAAGAAGAGGATCGGGTTTTGCCATCAGGGCGCGATTCTAGGTGCGCGCCCGGCCCACAATGTGACGGCCCGATGGGTAACATGCCCGTCAGACCCCCGTAAGTGCCGGCGCCCACATTACCGCCCGTATTACCCCTTGGCAGCCCCTGGAAAAGGAGACAAAGAATGAGCAGCGCATCCACCATCGAGTCCGTCCTCGTCGAGAACCGTGTGTTTCCGCCGGATGAGCGTGCCACGAAGGGGGCGCGCATCTCGGGCATGGCCGCCTATGACGCGCTGTGCAAGGAAGCCGCCGACGACTTCGAAGGCTTCTGGGCCCGCCTGGCGCGCGCCAATGTCGAGTGGACGAAGCCTTTCACCCGCACGCTGGACGAGTCGAACGCCCCGTTCTACCGCTGGTTCGACGACGGCGAACTCAACGCGTCGGCCAACTGCCTGGACAAGCACATGGGCACGCCGGTCGAGAACAAGACCGCCATCGTCTTCGAGGCAGACGACGGCAAGATCACCCAGGTCACATACAAGGAACTGCTCGCGCGGGTCTCGCAATTCGCCAACGCGCTGAAGGCGCAGGGTATCCGCAAGGGCGACCGCGTCATCATCTACATGCCGATGACCATCGAGGGCGTCGTTGCCATGCAGGCGTGCGCGCGCATCGGCGCCACGCACAGCGTGGTGTTCGGCGGCTTCTCGGCCAAGGCGCTGCAGGAGCGCATCATCGACGCCGGCGCGGTGGCCGTCATCACCGCCAACTTCCAGCTGCGCGGCGGCAAGGAGCTGCCGCTCAAGGCCATCGTCGACGACGGCATCGCGCTGGGCGGCTGCGAGTCGATCAAGACCGTGCTTGTCTACGAGCGGACCGCCACCGCCTGCAACATGGTCGCCGGCCGCGACAAGACCTTCGGCGAGGCGCTGAAGGGGCAAGACACCGAATGCGCGCCCGTTCCCGTCGGCGCCGAGCACCCGCTCTTCATCCTCTACACCTCCGGCTCCACCGGCAAGCCCAAGGGCGTGCAGCATTCCACCGGCGGCTACCTGCTGTGGGCCAAGCTCACGATGGACTGGACTTTCGACCTCCGTGCGGAAGACGTGTTCTGGTGCACCGCCGACATCGGCTGGATCACCGGCCACACCTACGTCGCCTACGGGCCGCTGGCGGCCGGCGCCACGCAGGTGGTGTTCGAGGGCGTGCCCACCTTCCCGCACGCCGGGCGCTTCTGGCAGATGATCGAAAGGCACCAGGTCTCGATCTTCTACACCGCGCCGACGGCCATCCGCTCGCTCATCAAGGCGGCGGACAGCGACGAGAAAGTGCATCCGAAGAACTGGGACCTGTCGTCCCTGCGCATCCTCGGCACGGTGGGCGAGCCCATCAATCCGGAGGCATGGATGTGGTACCACCGGAACATCGGGCATGAGAAATGCCCCATCGTCGACACCTTCTGGCAGACCGAGACGGGCGGCCACGTCATCACGCCGCTGCCGGGCGCCACGCCGCTGGTGCCGGGCTCGTGCACGCTGCCGCTTCCGGGCATCATGGCCGCGATCGTCGACGAGACGGGCAAGGACATCCCCAACGGCGCGGGCGGCATGCTGGTGATCAAGCGGCCGTGGCCCTCGATGATCCGCACCATCTGGAACGACCCCGAGCGCTTCAAGAAAAGCTATTTCCCCGAGGAGATGGGCGGCACGATCTATCTGGCCGGCGACGGCGCCGTGCGCAGTGCGGACCGGGCCTACTTCCGCATCACCGGCCGCATCGACGACGTGCTCAATGTTTCCGGCCACCGGCTGGGCACGATGGAGATCGAATCCGCCCTGGTCGCCAAGACCGACCTCGTGGCCGAGGCCGCCGTGGTCGGCCGCCCGGACGACCTGACGGGCGAGGCCGTCTGCGCCTTCGTCGTGCTCAAGCGCGGTCGCCCGACCGGGGACGAGGCCCGGCAGATCGCCGCCGAGCTGCGCAACTGGGTGGCCAAGGAGATCGGCCCCATCGCCAAGCCCAAGGACATCCGCTTCGGCGAGAACCTGCCCAAGACCCGCAGCGGCAAGATCATGCGGCGCCTGCTTCGCAGCATCGCCAAGGGCGAAGCCATCACGCAGGACACCTCGACGCTGGAGAACCCTGCCATCCTCGAGCAACTCGGCCAGGCTTACTGAGCGCCCCCCCCGTGAGCGCCTCCGTCCGACAGGGCGGTGCGCCAGGATGCGTTACAACCGTCCCATCGTTTGTTGAGGAGACAAGGCCATGGGATTGAGAACCGGTGTGCTGCTGGTCGTCGTGCTGCTGATCGCGGCACTGGCGGCCTTGAACTGGGGCGTGCTCGCCACCCCGACGGCGATGTCGGTCGGATTCATGCAAGTGACGGCGCCGCTCGGGCTGATCATGCTGGGGCTTACCGCTCTGCTGAGCGTCTTCTTCGTCGCCTACGTCGTGTACCTGCAAAGCTCGGTGCTGTTCGAGACGCGCCGCCACACGAAGGAAATGCAGGCCCAGCGCGAGCTGGCCGACAGGGCCGAGGCTTCGCGCTTCACCGAGCTGCGCAACTTCCTGGAGGCGCAGGAGAACGCCCACATGGCCCGCAATGCAGAGCGCCACGCCGCGCTGCTGGCGCGCGTGGAGCAGCTGGAGACGGCGATCCGCGTGCGCTCGGACCAGACAGACAACACCCTCGCGGCCCATATCGGCCAGCTGGAGGACCGGTTCGACCGCCGCCCGGGCGCGTCGCAGCCCGTCATGCCGGCCGGCATGCCGCCGGCCGTCTGACGGGATTTCCGGTTACTTCGTCGACAGCACCCAGGCCGCCAGCTTCTTCGCGTCCGCTTCACTCACCTGGGGGTTGGCCGGCATGGGGATCTGGCCCCAGACGCCCGAGCCGCCCTTGATGATCTTGGCGGCGAGCATGTCGGCCGCGCCCGCGTTGTCCTTGTACTTGGCGGCGACATCCTTGTAGGCAGGTCCGACCAGCTTTCGGTCTACCGCATGGCAGGCCATGCAGTTCTTGGAGGTGGCGAGAGCGAGGTCCGCCAGGGCGGGAGCTGCGCAACCGAAGCCCAGGAGGGCCACGGCGAGGGTCTTGTGAATGCGGTTCATTGGCGTGGGGTGCGTTAAAGTCGATGCAACGCGATTGTAGGTAGCACGGTGCACCGCCGCCTCGACGCGTCCCTGGACAAGACCGGAGGGATTCGCGATGTGGTTTCTGATACTGGGCCTAGTGGGGCTGGGCCTCAAATACTTCGAAGTCGGCTATGTGGGCACGCTGAGTTGGTGGATCGTGCTGATCCCCTTCGCGCTGGCGGTCGCCTGGTGGTCGTGGGCCGACTCCTCCGGCTACACCAAGCGCAAGGTGGTCGAGCGCGAGAATGAGCGTCGGCAGGAACGCATCGACCGCCAGCGCAGCAACCTCGGCACGCTCACGCGCTCCAGCCGGCGCCGGCGCTGAGCCCGGCCCTCACGGCGAAGCGGCCTGCCCGAAGAGCTTGTGGAGCAGGGCGCGCATCCACTGGTGCGCGGCATCGCGCGCGGTGCTCGCATGCCACACCAGCCGCACATCGTAGAAGGGTGCATCCGGCAGCCGCCATAGCCTGAAGTCGAAGCGTTGGCTCAGGTTGCGCGCATACATCTCCGGCACGATGGCCAGCAGGTCGGTCGTCAGCGCAAGTTCCGGGAGCGCGCCGAAGTGCCGGGCGCGCAGCACGATCCGGTCCGCCAGCTTCATCCGCGCGAGCATCTGGTCCACGCTGCTGTGGAAGGTCGCCGTGGGCGAGGCCACCACCAGCGATGCCTCCGCCAGCTGTTCCCGCGACAGCGTCTTGCCCGCGCGGCCACCCGCTGGCCGCCAGTCCGGCGCGGTCATGGCGACGTACTGCTCGCGAAAAAGCAAGTCGGCCTGCACGCCGCGGTGTCGCGGCTGGAGGATGCCGATCGCGCAATCGATCTCGCGCGTCTCCAGCGCGCTCCCCACGTCGCCCGCGGCCACCGAGATGTTCGACAGGCGCCCGAACGGTGCCTCGGCCCGCAGCGCAGCCGCCAGCGGCGGGAGGAACATCATTTCGCCCAGGTCCGACAGCGACAGCTTCCAGTGCATGTCGCTCGTCTTCGGATCGAAGTCCTCCTTGCCCGCCACCAACGACTCCAGCGAACCGAGCTGCGCCATCACGCCGGGCGCGACGCGCTCACACAGGCGCGTCGGTTGCAGACCCGCGGGCGAACGCACGAAGAGGTCGTCGTCGAAGAAATGCCGCAGCCGCGCGAGCGCGTTGCTGGTGGCCGATTGCGACAGTGACAGGCTGCGCCCGGCGACGGTGACTGAGCGCGTGCGATGAATCGCGGCCAGCACGCGCAGGAGGTTCAGGTCGAGTTGCCGGAAATTGGTGCGACGCATGGAAAAGACGGGGCTAAGGGTTGCACCGGATTATTCACGCGCTGGATATGACGGATACAAACAATCCATTGGCCAGATGAACGCCGGCTGGCTAGATTCTCGGCCGCCATACCCAAAGAAGGAGACAACGATGAAGAAATCCAGCGCCCTGAAGGGCCTCGCCCTCGTCCTCGCCGCCGCGGGATTCTGCGCCGCGGCCAGCGCCCAGGAAACCACGCTGCGCCTGGTCAGCGCCTTCGCCGAGAACGGCATCTATGTGCAGCGCATGCTGCCGTGGATCCAGAAGGTCAACGCCGAGGGCAAGGGCGTGCTGCAGATCAACTTCATCGGCGGTCCGAAGGCCATCCCCACCTTCGAGGCCGGCAACGCGGTGAAGACCGGCGTGGTCGACATGGCGCTGGCCACCGGCGCGTTCTACACGAACGTGATGCCTGAAGCGGACTTCCTGAAGCTCACGCAGGTGCCGGTCGCCGAGCAGCGCAAGAATGGCGCCTTCGAGGCCATCAACAAGGTCTGGAACGAGAAGGGCAACATGCAGTATCTCGCCCGCATGGTCGAGAACCAGCCCTTTCACATCTACACCAACAAGAAGATCGACAAGCCCGACCTGGCGGGGCAGAAGATCCGCATCACGCCGGTGTACCGCGACTTCTTCCAGGCGCTGAACGCCAACGTCATCACCACGCCGCCGGGCGAGGTCTACACCGCGCTGGAGCGCGGCGTGGTTGACGGCTACGGCTGGCCGATCGGCGGCATCTTCGACCTGAACTGGCAGGAGAAGACCAAGTTCCGCGTCGACCCCGGCTTCTACGACGCCGAGGTCTCGCTCGTCATGAACCTGCCCGCCTACAAGAAGCTCAGCGACGCGCAGCGCGCCTACCTGCAGAAGCAATTGCTGGCGCTGGAAGCCGAGAACACCTTCTGGGCGAAGTACACGACCGAGGAAATCGCACGCCAGCAGAAGGCTGGCATCCAGACCATCAGCTTCGACGCCGCGACCGCCAAGGCCTTCCACGACAAGGCCTATGAGGTGGGCTGGGCGAGCGCCGCCAAGCAGAGCCCGGAGATCGCCGCGCGCTTCAAGCCGCTGTTCTCCAAGTGAGCGGGCGGCTCTCGGGCGCGTACGGCCGCTTCCTCGCGGGGATGGCCTTGCTGGGGTGCGCCATCCTGCTGGTGATGATGCTCGTCATCGTGGCCGACGTGGCGCTGCGCAACATCCCCATTCCAGGCCTGCCGCGCGGGCTGGCCTGGAGCAACGAGGTCTCGGAGCTGATGCTCTACCTCATCACCATGTGCGTCGCGCCCTGGCTGCTGCGCCAGGGCCAGCACATCCGGGTGGACATCGTGCTGCAGGCGCTGCCGAGGCAACTCGCCTGGTACTTCGAATGGGTGGGCGACCTGATCGGGCTGGCCTGCTGCATCGTGATCGCGTGGTACGGCGCGCAGGCGGCCTGGTCGAGCTATGCCTCGGGGGCGGTCAACATCAAGACGCTGGTCACGCCCGAGTGGTGGGGGCTCGCGCCGCTGCCCGTCGTGTTCGTTCTTCTTTCCATCGAGATGGTGTTCCGCATGGTCCGCCTGAAGCAATCCGAGCGGGGGCCGCGGCATGACGCGGTGAGTGCGGCATGAGCGCGGCGCCGGGCCGCCCCAAGCAAGCTCGCACCGCAGTGCGCAGCACGGAGGTTGTTCTGTGAGCGCGGCGCCGGGCCGCCCCAAGCAAGCTCGCACCGCAGTGCGCAGCGCGGAGGTTTTTCCATGAGCGCGGCGCCGGGCCGCCCCAAGCAAGCTCGCACCGCAGTGCGCAGCACG
>CBIHOG010000068.1:0-21822 GCA_966211435.1 uncultured Variovorax sp.
CGAAGGCGCTGCGCGCCATGCCCACGCTCTGCGCGGCGATGCCGATGCGCCCGCCTTCCAGAGCGCCGAGGGCGATCTTGTAGCCCTCGCCCTCCTGGCCGATGAGGTTCTCCGCCGGGATGCGGCAGGCGTCGAAGTTGATCTGCGCGGTGTCGCTGGAGTGCTGGCCGAGCTTGTCTTCGAGCCGCGTGACCTGGTAGCCGGGCGCGTCGGTGGGCACGATGAACGCGCTCATGCCGCGCTTGCCCGCGCCCTTGTCGGTGACGGCGATGACGATGGCGACCTGGCCGTTCTTGCCGCTGGTGATGAACTGCTTGACGCCGTCGATCACCCAGCCGTCGCCGTCCTTGCGCGCGGTGGTGCGCAGCGAGGAGGCGTCGCTGCCGGCCTGCGGCTCGGTGAGGCAGAAGGCGCCGAGCATGCGGCCCTGCGCCAGCGGCTGCAGCCACTGCTTCTTCTGCCGCGCATTGCCGTAGCGCATGAGGATGGCGTTGACGGGGCAGTTGGTGACGCTGATGGCGGTGGAGGTGCCGCCATCGCCGGCGGCGATCTCCTCCAGCACCAGGGCCAGCGTCAGGTAGTCGAGGCCCGCGCCGCCGTCTTCTTCCGGCACGCAGATGCCGTAGGCGCCGAGGGCGGCGAGGCCCTCGTGCGCGTCCTTCGGGAAGCTGTGCTCCCGGTCCCAGCGCGGCGCGTTCGGCCACAGTTCGGCTTGTGCGAAGGCACGGACGGCGTCGCGGATGGCTTCCTGGTCGGCGCTGAGCAGCATGGTGTTCCTACTTTCCCTGGCCCAGGTCCATGATGAGCCGGCCGGCCATGTAGAGCCGGCGCGGGATGGCGCTGGTGTCGACGTACTCGGCCTTGTCGCTGTGGTAGCCGAAGCCCGGCAGGCCCAGGCTCTCGATGACGGGCTTGCCGGAGAGCGCCGCATAGGCCGCGTCGGTGCCGCCGCCGGTGCGCTCGACCACGCCGAGCTCGCCGCCGGCTTCCTTGTAGAAGCCGACCGCCTTGTCCACCAGCGTCTTGCCGCTGTCCCCCGCGTTGAAGGCCGGGCGGCCGCGGGTGACGAGCACCTTGACGTCGGCCTCGGGCAGCTTCTTCTGCTGCGCCTTGTACTCCAGCGTCTTCATGGCGGCCTCGAAGTCCTCGTTCTTCGCGTAGCGCACGTCGGCGTTGAGCGTGGCGCTGGCCGGGATGATGTTGGAGACGGCGCCGGCCTTGGCGATGGTCCAGTTGAAGCGCAGGCCCTTGGCCTTGTCGTCGATGCTGGTGGTGCGCAGCACGAGGTCCGAGGCCTCGACCAGCGCGTTGACGCCCAGTTCGGGCGCCGCGCCCGCGTGCGAGGCCTTGCCGGTGATGTTGACCTGCACGTAGGCGATGCCGGAGGTGCCGAGCGAGAAGTCTTCCTTGCCGGCGCCGGTGGGCTCGAAGGAGAGCACGTAGTCGGCCTTGGCGGCTTCTTCCTGGATCAGGTCGCGCGAGCCGAAGGAGCCCTTCTCCTCGTCGGTGTTGAAGAGCACGGTGATGCTGCCGAAGTCCTGGAAGCCGCGCGCCTTCAGCAGCTTGAGCGTGTGCAGGATGACCGCGTTGCCGCCCTTGTCGTCGGCGATGCCGGGGCCGTAGGCCTTGTCGCCCTCGACCTTGAACGGCGCCCGGGCGAGGATGCCCTTCAGGTAGACGGTGTCCATGTGCGAGATGAGAAGCAGCTTCCTGCCGCCCTTGCCCTGGAGCTTGCCGACGATGTTGTCGCCGACCACGATGCCCGCCGACTTGCTGCGCGTGACGGTGAAGCCCAGCGCCTTGAGTTCGCCCTCGAGGTAGTTGCCCGCGGAGGCCAGGCCTTCGGCATCGCCCGTGCCCGTCTCGATGTTGACGAGGGTCTCCAGCGTCTTGATGACCGCCGGCTTCTCGGCATTGGCGGCGGCAAGCAGGGCATCGTCGCGCGCTTGCGCGGGCGTGAGGAAGGCGGTGGCGAGCAGCGCGGCGAGCGCCGCGCGGGGGAAGGCCGAATGCATGGGCAAGTGACTCCGGGGTGTCGAAAGGGGCCGATTCTAGGGACCGGCCTCAGGCCAGTTCGAGCGCCACGGCCGTGCCTTCGCCGCCCCCGATGCACAGTGTCGCGATGCCGCGCTTCTTGCCGCGCTGCTGCAGCGCGTGGATGAGCGTGACCATGATGCGCGCGCCGCTGGCGCCGATCGGATGGCCCAGCGCGCAGGCGCCGCCGTTCACGTTGACGATGTCGTGCGCCACCGAGAGCTCCTGCATCAGCGCCATGGGCACGACGGCGAAGGCCTCGTTGACTTCCCACAGGTCCACGTCCTTCACGCCCCAGCCGGTCTTCTTGAAGAGCTTGGCGACGGCGCCGACCGGCGCGGTGGAGAACCACTCGGGCTGCTGCGCGTGCGTGGCATGGCCGAGGATGCGGGCGATCGGCTTCGCGCCGTACTTCTTCGCGGTGCTCTCGGTCATCATGACCAGCGCGGCGGCGCCGTCGTTGATGCTGGAGCTGGAGGCGGCGGTGATGGTGCCGCCCTCCTTCTTGAAGGCGGGCTTGAGCGCGGGGATCTTGTCGAGCTTGACCTTGCCCGGGCCTTCGTCGATCTCGATGGCGGTGTCGCCGCCTCGGCCCTTGACGGTGACGGGCGCGATCTCGGCCTTGAAGGCGCCGGAGCTGGTGGCGGCCTTGGCGCGCTCGACGCTGGCGATGGCGAAGGCGTCCTGCTGCTCGCGGGTGAACTTGTACTTGGCGGCGCAGTCCTCGCCGAAGGTGCCCATGGAGCGGCCGGGCTGGTAGGCGTCTTCGAGGCCGTCGAGCATCATGTGGTCGAAGATGCGGTCGTGGCCCATGCGGTAGCCGCCGCGGCCCTTGAGCATGAGGTAGGGCGCGTTGGTCATGCTCTCCATGCCACCGGCGACCATGATCTCGTGCGTGCCGGCCAGCAGCATGTCGTGCGCGAACATGGCGGCCTTCATGGCCGAGCCGCACATCTTGCTGAGGGTGACGGCGCCGGCGCTGTCGGGCAGGCCGCCCTTGTAGGCCGCCTGGCGCGCGGGCGCCTGGCCCTGGCCGGCCATCAGGCAGTTGCCGAAGAGCACTTCGCCGACCGAATCGGCCGTGATGCCGGCGCGCTCGACGGCCGCCTTGATGGCAACGCCGCCGAGGTCGTGCGCGGCGAGGGAAGAGAAGTCGCCCTGGAAGCTGCCCATGGGGGTACGGGCGGCGCCGACGATGACGATGGATTCAGGCATGTGGATCTCCTTTGGGTGGTGTGTCAGAGGGTGTCAGAAGTAGGGCGCGTGCCCATCGTGATGGAAACGCTGCGATTCGTCGTAGGGGAAAACATCGAGCATCTGGCCGGCCTGGATGCGCTCCTTGTGGCTCTGCCAGAAGGAGGCTTCGAGCAGGTCGGCGTGGTGGGCCATGAAGGCCTCGCGCACGGCCTGGTTGCCGAGCAGGAAGGGGCCGAAGGTCTCGGGGAACACGTCCTTGGGCCCGACGGAATACCAGACCTCGCCGCTCATCTCTTCCTCCTCGTTGCGCGGCGCGGGCACCTTGCGGAAGTTGCAGTCGGTGAGGTACTCGATCTCGTCGTAGTCGTAGAACACGACCTTGCCGCCACGCGTGACGCCGAAGTTCTTCCACAGCATGTCGCCGGGAAAGATGTTGGCCGCGACCATGTCCTTGATGGCATTGCCGTACTCCACGACCGCATGTTCGAGTTGCTTGCCGGCACGCCGCGCGTGCTCGGGATGCGCCATCTGGTCGAAGGCTTCCTGCAGGTAGATGTTGAGCGGGATCATGCGGCGCTCGATGTAGACGTGCTTGAGCACGAGCTCCATCTCCCCGTTGCCGTCGCGGTCGCCGATCTCCAGCTGGCTGGGCGCGTAGTGCCGGATCTCCTCGACCAGGGCGGGCTCGAAGCGGTCGAGCGGGAAGCCGACGTCGCTGTACTCCAGGGTGTCGGCCATGCGGCCGACACGGTCGTGCCGTTTCACGAGGAGATACTTTCCCTTGACCTGCTCTCGCGTGGTGTCCTTCGGCGGCGGGAAGAAATCCTTGATGACCTTGAACACATAGGGGAAGGACGGCAGGTCGAACACCAGCATGACCATGCCCTTGATGCCGGGCGCGACGCGGAACCTGTCGGTGGAATAGTTCAGGTGATAGAGGAAGTCGCGGTAGAAGAGCGTCTTGCCCTGCTTGGCCAGGCCGAGCGCGTTGTAGATCTCGGCGCGCGGCTTGCGCGGCATGAGCGAGCGCAGGAACTGCACGTAGGCCGAGGGCACCTCCATGTCGACCATGAAGTAGGCCCGCGCGAAGCTGAAGAGCATCTGCAGGTCGTCTTCGCCGAAGAGCGCGGCGTCGATGTAGAAGCAGCCGGCGCCGTCATGCAGGACGGGCAGCGCGAAGGGCAGCTCGACGAAGCCGTTGATGATCTTGCCCACGACGTAGGCGCCCTTGTTCCGGTAGAAGAGGCCGGAGAGCACCTGCAGCTGGAAGTTGGCGCGCAGCCTGTCCTGGTGGAAGCGGCCGAGGACGGCGGCGGCCACGCGCTCGGCATCGCGGCGGCGGTCGGCCCAGGCGCCCTGCAGGCCGTAGTCCGCGAGCAGGGTCTCCACCGTGTCGGCCAGGGTCTCGCGCGCGGGGTAGTAGGCGCGGTAGGTGGGCGCGTCGCGCGGCTCGATGTACTCGGTGCTGATGGCGGGCCGCACGAAGATGAAGTCGTTCAGGAAGTAGGTGCGGTGCAGGATCTTGGTGGTGACCGAGTTGAAGAAGCTCTCGGCCAGCTCCGGCTGGTGGTGGTCGACCAGGAGGCCGATGAAGTGCAGCTTGACCTGGTGCCAGACCTCCATGGGCTGCTCGCCGGCCTTGAACTCCTTCTCCAGCCGCTGCACGGCCTCGCTCACGCGCAGGTCGTAGAACTCGATGCGCTCGCGCTGGGCGCGCTGCTGGCCAGCCCAGTCGGCCGTCTCGAATCGGTGCTTGGCACGCGCCGACTCCGCGCGAAAGAGCTGGTAGTGGCGGTTGAAACCGTCACGCATCGCCTTCGCGATGTCGTAGGCCAGCGGGGAGTCGAGGCGCTGCGGGAACATGGCCGCTATTCGGCGGGCTGGACCTGTGCCGGAGTTTCGGATCGCGACGGCGCGGCCGTCTGGGCCGGGACTTCGTCCGGGCTGCGCAGCGCGGTTTCCGGCGGCTTGCCCCACTTGTAGCGGATGCGCTGGACGGAGGCGCGGTAGAGGTTCTCCAGCGGCTTGGTGCCGTCGACGGTGATGCCCAGGTCCTGCAGCAGGCCGTCGTGCACGCCGAAGGCCCAGCCGTGGATGGTGACCTTCTGGCCGCGCGTCCAGGCATCGACCATGACGGTGCTGACCGCCACGTTGACGACCTGCTCGGCCACGTTGAGCTCGCACAGCGCGTCAGCGCGCGTTTCCTCGGGGAAGGTCTCGAGCATGACGCGGTGGCGGTCGCGCACGTCCTGGATGTGGCGGATCCAGTTGTCGGCGATGCCGATGCGCGCGCCTTCCAGCGCGGCCTGCACGCCCGAGCAGCCGTAGTGGCCGACGACCATGATGTGCTCGACCTTCAGGCGCTCCACCGCGAACTGGATGGCGGAGAGGGCGTTGAGGTCGGAGTGCACGACGATGTTGGCCACGTTGCGGTGCACGAAGACCTCGCCGGGTTCCAGCCCGGTGATCTGGTTCGCGGGCACGCGGCTGTCGGAGCAGCCGATCCACATGTAGCGCGGCGTCTGCTGCTTCACCAGGCTGGTGAAGAAGCCGGGGCGGTCGCGCTCCATGCGCGCGGCCCAGCTGCGGTTGTGCGAGAAGAGGTCTTCGAGGGAGTCGGGTGTGTCGTTTTCCATGGGCATGCTTGAAGTGGTGGTTGGGACGGTGCGCTCAGCGGGCCTTCGGCCTGAGGGCCCGCGCGAGCGCGGCGCGGGCCTGTTTCTCCTGTGCGCGGACTTCGGCGAGGTTGGTCTGCAGTTCCTCCAGCTGTGCCTCGAGTTGCGCGCGGTGTTCGCCGAGCACGCCGAGAAAGCGCTGCAGCTGCGGCGCCGTGTCGCGCGGGCTGTCGTACATGTCAAGGATGTCCTTGACCTCCGTCAGTTTCAGGCCGAGGCGCTTGGCGCGCAAGGTGAGGGTGAGACGGGTGCGGTCGCGCGCCGTGTAGACACGCTGCGCGCCGGCACGCTCGGGCGTGAGCAGGCCCAGGTCCTCGTAGAAGCGGATCGCGCGCGTCGTGAGGTCGAACTCGCGGGCGAGTTCACCTATCGTGTAGGTGCTGGCGGTCTGCGGAGGCATCGGGCTTCGGTTCCAGGCGGTTTCCGGGGTGACAGCGCGTTCAGGCCGCACTGCCTACAATGTCGTCTCTTCCCCATGACGTTTACGTTAACGTCAATCGTACATGAACCTGCTCGAACGCGAACTCCATTACCCCCTGGGCGACACCCTGCCCGCCCCCGGCGAGACGATCGAGGTGGCGCCCGGCGTGAAATGGATCCGCATGGCCCTGCCCTTCGCGCTGGACCACATCAACCTCTGGCTGCTGCGCGACACCATCGACGGCGTGGAAGGCTGGACGGTGGTCGACTGTTGCATCGCGCACGACGCGGCGCGCGCGCAATGGGAACGGATCTTCGAGACGCAGCTGGAGGGCAAGCCCATCCTGCGCGTGCTCGTGACGCACATGCACCCGGACCACATCGGCCTGGCGCACTGGCTGTGCGAGCGCTGGAAGGCGCCGCTGTGGATCAGCTCGACCGACTACCACGTGGCGCGCGTGCTCACGACCAGCGGCGACACGCTGGCCGGCGGCGACGCGGCGGCGGACTTCTTCGCCTCGCACGGCCTCACGGACCCGGAGGCGGTGGCCAAGATCCGCGCGCGCACCAGCTACTACGTGAACATGGTGCCCTCCGTGCCGGCCAGCTTCGTGCGGCTGCTCGACGGCTATCCCGTCTCCATCGGCGGGCGCGAATGGCGCTGCATCAGCGGCTACGGGCACGCGCCCGAGCACATCGCGCTGTACTGCGAGGAACTGAACACGCTGCTGGGCGGCGACATGATGCTGCCGCGCATTTCCACCAACGTGAGCGTGCACGCGGGCGAGCCGGAGGCGAATTCGCTTCGGCAGTTCCTCGACAGCATCGAGCGCTTCAAGGAACTGCCGGTGGACACGCTCGGCCTGCCTTCGCATGGCAAGCCCTTCACCGGCATTCACCGCCGTGTCGAACAGCTGAAGGAACATCACCGCGACCGGCTGGCCGAGCTGCTGGAAGCCTGCCTTCAGCGCCCGCACAGCGCGGCCGAGGGGCTGCCGATCCTGTTCAAGCGTGCGCTGGACCTGCACCAGATGACCTTCGCGATGGGTGAGACGGTGGCGCACCTGCACCTGCTGTGGTTCTCGGGCCAGCTGCAGCGGCGGCTGGGCGAGGACGGTGTCTACCGCTTCGGCGTGCCGGCATGAACACGCTGGAGCGCCTGCGTTCGGGCGAACTGGCGGGCATCCGGCGGCTGGACCTGAGCTGCGGATTGACCGAGTTCCCGCGCGAGATCTTCACGCTGGCGGATTCGCTGGAGGTGCTGAACCTCTCCGGCAATGCGCTGCGCAGCCTGCCGGACGACCTGCACCGGCTGCACAGGCTGCGGGTGGTCTTCTGCTCGGACAACCAGTTCACCGAGTTGCCCGAGGCGCTGGGGCGCTGCGCGCAACTCGACATCATCGGCTTCAAGGCCAACCGGGTTCGAGGCGTTCCCGCGGGCGCGCTGCCGGCTTCGCTTCGCTGGCTGATCCTCACGGACAACGAGGTCGAGGAACTTCCGGCCGCGCTCGGCCAGTGCGCGCGGCTCCAGAAGCTGATGCTCGCGGGCAACCGGCTGCGCGCGCTGCCGGCCGAACTGGCCGGGTGCCGCAGGCTGGAGCTGCTGCGCATCTCGGCGAATCGCTTCGAGGCCCTGCCGGGCTGGCTCGCCTCGCTGCCCAGGCTCTCGTGGCTGGCCTTCGCGGGCAATCCCTTCGACGACAGGGATGAGGCCGCCGCACTGGCGGCACAGGCGGTGCCTTCCATCGACTGGCATGCGCTGTCGCTCGAAGAGCGCCTGGGCGAAGGCGCCTCGGGCGTGATCCATCGGGCGCGGTGGACGCGCGCCGATGGGCGTGCCGAAGCCGTCGCGGTGAAGCTTTTCAAGGGCAAGGTCACGAGCGACGGCTGGCCGCACAGCGAGATGGCCGCCTGCGTCGCGGCGGGCGCACATCCGAACCTGATCGCGGTGCACGGGCGGATCAGCGGGCATCCGGACAAGGCCGATGGCCTGGTGCTGGAACTGGTGGACCACGCACGCTTCCGCGGCCTGGCCGGGCCGCCCAGCCTCGCATCGTGCACGCGCGATGTCTACACCGGCGACCAGGGCTGGCCGGTCGAGCACGCGCTGCGCATGGCGTCGGGCATCGCCTCCGCGACGGCGCAGCTGCATGCGCACGGCATCCTGCATGGCGATCTCTACGCGCACAACATCCTCTGGGACGGCGAGGGCCACGGCCTGCTGGGCGACTTCGGCGCCGCGTCCTTCCTGCCGCGCGGCGACGTGGCGCAGGCGCTGGCCTTGCAGCGCCTCGAGGTGCGCGCCTTCGGTTGCCTGCTGGAGGAGCTGGTTGCGCTGTGCCGGCGCGAGGATGATGCGGAAGACGCGGATGACGAGGCAGCGATCGCGTTGCTGACGCGGCTTCAATTGCGCTGCGTGCAGCCGTCGCCGGACGCGCGTCCCTTGTTCCACGAGATCGCGTCCGCGCTGGGCGCCGCGCAGGATGCGGCAGCGCCGGCCGCCCGCTGAGAAGCCGCCCGCGCGCCCGCTGCCGCTGCCCACGCGCGACGGCGTCGGGCCCAGCTGCGTGTCGCTGCCGGAGGGGCCGTGGCCGACCATTTCGGCGTTTCTGGCCGAGCGCTTCACGGCGATTCCGCCCGCATCGTGGGAAGCGCGGCTGCGCGCCGGCGACGTGGTCGACGAACACGGCGTTGCGGTGACGCAGGCGCGGCGCTTCGAGCCGCGCCTGCGCGTCTACTACTACCGCACGCTCGACACGGAGCGCCGCATTCCCTTCGAGGAAAGCGTGATCTACCAGGATGAGCGACTGGTCATCGCGGACAAGCCGCACTTCCTGCCGGTGTCGCCGGTGGGCAAGTATGTGCAGGAGACCTTGCTGGTCCGGCTGAAGCGCAAGCTGGGCCTGGACCACCTGGTGCCCGTTCACCGCATCGACCGCGAGACGGCGGGCCTGGTGATGTTCTCCGCCGAGCCGGCGAGCCGCGGCGTCTACCACGCGCTGTTCTCGCAGCGCGCGATGGTCAAGCACTACGAGGCCGTCGTGCCATGGACGGAAGGCCAAGCGTTGCCGCCCGTCCACCGCAGCCGCCTCATGGACGATGAGGAGCACTTCATGCTCATGAAAGAGACCGAGGGCGAGCCGAACTCCGAGACGCGCCTCGAACTGCTGGAAGCACGCGGCGGGCTGGCCCGGCTGCGGCTGTCGCCGGTGAGCGGGCGCCGACACCAGCTGCGCGTGCATTGCGCGGCGCTGGGCATGCCGATCCTCAACGATGCGATCTATCCGCGCCTGCTCCCCGAGGGCGCGGACGATTTCGAGCGGCCGCTGCAATTGCTGGCGAAGTCGCTCGCCTTCCGCGACCCGCTCAGCGGCGAGGAGCGTCGCTTCGAGAGCGCGCGCTCGCTGATGCGGCTGCCCGCCTGAGCGGACGCCAAGGTGACGCCTCCGGGCGGCGCCGCGCACTATGCTCCCGCGAGCGCGGCACCCGCCGCGCATCCGGAGACAAACGCATGGACACCAGCCAACTCTTTTCTCTCAAGGGGCGCACCGCGCTCATCACGGGCGGCTCGCGCGGCATCGGCCGCATGATCGCCGAAGGTTTCCTCGCGCAGGGCGCGCGCGTGTACATCTCGGCGCGCAAGGCAGCGGCCTGCGACCAGACGGCCAAGGAGCTCTCGGCCTTCGGGCCCTGCGTCTCGCTGCCGGCCGACGTGTCGACGCTCGAAGGGGCCAAGGGCCTGGTCGCGGCCTATGCGAAGCACGAGAGTTCGCTCGACATCCTGGTGAACAACGCGGGCGCGGCCTGGGGAGCGGCCTATGACGAGTTTCCCGAGAGCGGCTGGGACAAGGTGGTGGACCTCAACCTCAAGACGCCCTTCTTCCTGACGCAGGCGCTGACGCCGATGCTGCGCAAGGCGGCGACGGACCACCTCGCGAAGGTCATCAACATCGCCTCGATCGACGGAATCTCGGTGAACCCGCTGGAGACTTATTCGTATGCGGCGAGCAAGGCGGGCCTGATCCAGCTGACGCGGCGCATGGCGCTGCGGCTGGCGCAGGACCGCATCGCGGTGAGCGCGATCGCGCCGGGGGCTTTTGCATCGGACATGAACAAGGACGCGCGCGACCACGGGGACGAGGTCAAGGCGCGCATTCCGGCAGGGCGCATCGGCACGCCGGAGGACATGGCGGGGGCGGCGATCTACCTGGCTTCGCGCGCGGGCGACTACGTGATGGGCTCGACGCTGATCGTCGATGGCGGCGTCACACATGGCCGCTGAGCCGTCAGCCCCGGCCTACCACTTCGGAACAGGCTGGTCCTTCAACTGCTGCCGCAGTTCGCCGTAGTCTGGCATCACGCTTTCCACGGTCTCCCAGAAGCGCGCGCTGTGGTCCATCACGCGCAGGTGGCTCAGCTCGTGCGCGACGACGTAGTCGATGACCGGCATGCGGAAGTGCACCAGCCGCCAATGCAGCCGGATGGCGCCGTCGGCGCTCGCGCTGCCCCAGCGGGTGGAGGCGTTCGACAGCGAGAGCTTGTTCCACTTGACGTCCAGCCGCGGCGCGAAATGGTCGAGCCGCTCGGTGAAGATGCGCCGGGCCTGCCGCATCAGCCAGGCCTGCGCCGCGTCGCGGATCTGCGCGGCGTTCGCCTCCTGCGAGACGGCCAGGCGCAGCGTGTGCGGCGCGTCACCGGTGCCTGCGTCGAGCACGGCGCCGATGCCTTCGAACGCGTGGTGCGGGTCGAGCCGCACCACGACCTGCTCGCCAAGGAAGGGGAAGCTCACGCCGTCCTTCCACTCGATGCGCGCCGCTTCGAGCCGCGCGTGGCGCTGCTGCGTTTCGGCCAGCTTGCGCAGGATCCAGTCACCCTTCTCCCGCACGGCCGCATCGACGTCGCGCAGCGCGACCCAGCGCGGCGCGCGCACCGACAGACCCTCGGCGCCGACCACGAAGCCGATGGTGCGCCGCTTGCCGCGCGTGAACTCGTAGGCGACGCGCGCATCGCCCAGCATGAGCTCGCGCGTGGCGCGCGGGTGGGCGAAGTTCGCGGGCGCAAGCGTGTCGGCGAGGGGCGTGGGCGGCACGCCCGGCCCGGACATCCGCTCCGGCACGGGCGGCGGCGCGGGCGCGGCTGCGGGTTCGTCGAACAGGTCCAACGTGAACTGCAGCAGGCTGCGCATGGCGGATCTCAGGCGGTGGTCGACACGGCGGCGGGCGCCGCCGCCGCGTAGGCCTCGGGGTCGAGGCGGCGCATCTCGCCCTCGATCCATGCCTCGACCTCGCGCATCAGCTCGTCGGGCCGGCGGCCGACGCTGGAGATCGGCGGGCCGATGGAGACGTCGACGATGCCGGGGCGCTTGATGAAGGCCTTGCGGGGCCAGACCTTGGCGGAGGTCACGGCGACCGGGATCACCGGCACGCCGGTCTCGCACGCGAGGCGCGTGCCGCCGGTCTTGTAGGTACCCTGCTGGCCGCGCGGGATGCGCGTGCCTTCGGGGAACATGATGATCCAGATGCCTTGGGCGAGCAGCTTGCGACCCTGCGCCACGACCTTGTTGAAGGCCTGCGTGCGCTGGCTTCGGTCGATGTGGATCATGTCCAGCCGCGCCATGGCCCAGCCGAAGAAGGGAACGTAGATCAGCTCCTTCTTGAACACGAAGGCCAGCGGGTGCGGCATCAGCGTGGGCATGAGGAAGGTCTCGAAGGTCGACTGGTGCTTCACCAGCAGCACGGCGCCGGCGAGCGCATCGGTCGGCAGGTTCTCCATGCCGGTGACGCGGGTGCGGATGCCCAGCAGGACGCGCGCGCCACCGATGGCCCAGCTGAGCCAGCGCACGGCCATCCAGTACAGCGGAATGCCGCGCTTCCAGAGCGAGCTGACCACCATGAGGATGCCCCAGGGGACCACCGTGACGAGCATCCACAGCGCGTGGACGAGAGAGCGGAGAAAGGACATCAGATGGCCACCTTCAGGGCGGCGCGTTGTTCGCGTTCGAGGAGGAAATCGACGAAGGCGGCGAGGTCCTCGTGGACGCTGGTCTTCGGCGGGTATTCGGGCGGCAGGGTGTCGAAGCCGCGGCAGGCCGCGCCCATGCCGGTGAGCAGCAGGTGCGGCTCGCAGCCGGCCGCGGCGCCGGCCTGCAGGTCGCGCAGGCTGTCGCCGGCCGTCGGCACGTTGGCCAGGTCGACGCCATAGCGCTCGCCGATCTGGTGGAACAGGCCCGGCTTGGGCTTGCGGCAGTCGCAGCCTTCGTCGGGGCTGTGCGGGCAATAGAACACGGCGTCGACGCGGCCACCGACGGCGGCGAGCATCTTGTGCATCTTGGCGTGCATGGCGTTGAGCGATGCCACATCGAAGAGGCCGCGGCCGAGGCCCGACTGGTTCGACGCGATGACCACGTGCCAGCCGGCGTGGTTGAGGCGCGCGACCGCTTCCAGCGCACCGGGCAGGGGCGTCCACTCGATGTCGCTCTTCACGAAGTCTTCGCGATGCACGTTGAGCGTGCCGTTGCGGTCGAGGATGACGAGTTTCATGGTGCGTCGGCGATCAGGTCGCCAGCCGTTCGAGTTGCGCCACGCGGTTCATCGCCGCATGCAGCGACATCAGCAGTCCCAGCCGGTTGAGGCGCAGGTCCGATTGTTCCGCATTCACCATCACGCCGTCGAAGAAGGCGTCGACCGGCGCGCGCAGGGCGGCCAGGGTCTGGAGCGATGAGGTGTAGTCACCGGCATCGAACTGCGCGTTGGCCACGGGCACGACCTGCCGCATCGCGGCGTAGAGCGCCTTCTCGGCATCCTCCTGCAGCAGCAGTTCGCTCACGTGCGCGTCGGCCTCGGGCGACTTCTTCAGGATGTTGCCGATGCGCTTGTTCGCGGCTGCGAGAGCCGGCGCTTCGGCCAGCGCGGCGAAGGCGCGCACGGCCGCGAGGAGCCTGGGCACTTCGCCCAGGCGCTGGGGGTTTGGAGCAAGCACGGCATCGACCTCCTGCGCGCTGGCGCCCTGCTCGCGCAGGCTGCCGGCGAGGCGATCGTAGATGAAGGCTTCGAGCGCATCGGTCGGGTCGACGAGCGCGGCCTCGCCGGCCTTGGGCGTGGCGAAGGCGGCGAAGGCGTCGCGGAGCACGGCGCGCAGCTCCAGCGGAAGCTGGCGCTCGACCAGCATGCGGATCACGCCCAGCGCATGGCGGCGCAGCGCGAAGGGGTCGCGGTCGCCGGTGGGCAGGTTGCCGATGCCGAACATGCCGACCAGGGTCTCGAGCTTGTCGGCCAGCGCGACGACGATGCCGACGGTGCCGCGCGGCAGTTCGTCGCCGGCGAAGCGCGGCTTGTAATGGTCCTCGATGGCGTCGGCGACCGAGGCGTCCAGGCCGTCGTGGAGCGCGTAGTAGCGGCCCATGGTGCCCTGCAGTTCGGGGAACTCGCCGACCATGTCGGTCACGAGGTCGGCCTTGGCCAGTTGCGCGGCCTGCGTGGCGTGGGCCGCCAGCGTGGCGTCGCCCAGGCGCCCGGCCAGCGCACGGGCGATGTGCATCACGCGCAGCACGCGCTCGCCCTGCGTGCCGAGCTTGTTGTGGTAGACCACCTTGCCCAGCGACTCGACGCGCGAGGCCAGGGACTTCTTGCGGTCCTGGTCGAAGAAGAACTTGGCGTCGGCGAGGCGGGGGCGCACCACGCGCTCGTTGCCGCCGGTGACCGCGCTGGCGTCATCCGGGCGGATGTTGCTCACGACCAGGAACTTGTTGGTGAGCCGGCCGGCCGTGTCCAGCAGCGGGAAGTACTTCTGGTTGGCCTTCATCGTGAGGATGAGGCATTCCTGCGGCACGTCGAGGAACTCGCGCTCGAACTCGCACACGAGCACGTTCGGTCGCTCGACCAGGGCCGTGACCTCGTCGAGCAGCGCGTCGTCGTGGATCGGCTGCGTGCCGCCGCCGACGCGCACCGCCGCTTCGGCGAGCTGGCGCGCGATCTCGAAGCGGCGTGCCTCGAAGCCGGGGATGACGGCGCCTTCGTCCTCCAGTTGCACGGCGTAGCTGTTGGCATCGCGCAGCACGACGGGATCCACTGTCGCCTCGAAGCGATGGCCGTGGGTTTCGCGGCCGGCCTTCAGGCCCAGCGCTTCGACGGGCACGACGGTGTCGCCATGCAGCGCCACCAGGCCATGGGCCGGGCGCACGAAGCTCACGCTGCTCCAGCCGGGCAGCTCGCAGTTGGTTTCGAGCTGGTAGCTCATGACCTTGGGGATGGGCAACCTGGCGATGGCCTCGGCCAGCGCCTTCTGCAGGCCTTCGGCGAGCGTCGCGCCCTTGGCGGTGCTCTCGAAGAACAGGGCCTCCGCCTTGCCGTCCATGGCGCGGCGCAGGCCCGGCACGGCGGAGGCGTCGGCGCCCAGCGCCCCCAGGCGCTTGAGCAGCGCGGGAGTCGCATGGCCGGACGCGTCGAGCCCCACCGTCACCGGCATGAGCTTCTGCGAGACGGCCTTGTCGGCGGCCTGCGCGAGCACGTGCGTCAGGTGCGCGGCGAGGCGGCGCGGCGAGGCGTAGGCCGTGAGCACCGCACCGGCATCGGCCAGGCCCTGGGCCACCAGCTGGTCGCGCAGCACGCCGGCGAAGGCGTCGCCGAGCTTCTTCAGGGCCTTGGGGGGGAGTTCCTCGACGAAGAGTTCGACGAGCAGGTTGTTCCGGGTGGTCATCGCTCAGGCCGCCTTCTTCGTGATCTGTGCGACCCACTCGCGCGGTGCCATGGGGAAGCCGAGCCGCTCGCGGCTTTCGTAGTAGCTTTGCGCGACGCTGCGCGCGAGGTTGCGGATGCGGCCGATGTAGGCCGCGCGTTCGGTCACGCTGATGGCGCCGCGTGCGTCCAGCAGGTTGAAGCTGTGGGCCGCCTTGAGCACTTGCTCGTAGGCGGGCAGCGCGAGCTGGGCTTCCATCAGGTGCTTCGCCTGCTTCTCGTGGGCGGCGAACGCGGTGAAGAGGAAGTCGGCGTCGCTGTGCTCGAAGTTGTAGGTCGACTGCTCGACCTCGTTCTGCTTGTAGACGTCGCCGTAGCTGAGGCCGTCGGTCCAGGTGAGGTTGTAGACGTTGTCGACGCCCTGCAGGTACATGGCCAGGCGCTCCAGGCCGTAGGTGATCTCGCCGGTGATGGGCTTGCAGTCGATGCCGCCGACCTGCTGGAAGTAGGTGAACTGGGTCACTTCCATGCCGTTGAGCCAGACTTCCCAGCCCAGGCCCCAGGCGCCGAGCGTGGGGTTCTCCCAGTCGTCCTCGACGAAGCGGATGTCATTCTTCTTCAGGTCGAAGCCGAGGGCTTCGAGGGAGCCGAGGTAGAGCTCGAGGATGTTGCCGGGCGCGGGCTTGAGCACCACCTGGTACTGGTAGTAGTGCTGGAGGCGGTTGGGGTTCTCGCCATAGCGGCCGTCCTTGGGGCGGCGGCTGGGCTGCACGTAGGCGGCTTTCCAGGGCTCCGGCCCGAGCGCACGCAGGAAGGTGGCGGTGTGGGAGGTGCCGGCGCCGACCTCCATGTCATAGGGCTGCAGCAGCGCGCAACCCTGGTCGGCCCAATAGGACTGGAGCTTGAGGATGATTTGTTGAAAAGTCAGCATGGTGTGCCCGGTGGCCGGTCGAGGCGGGCGGCCTGCGACGCGGCGAACCGGGCATTTTAAGAGCGTGCCGACGCAGGAGCCGCCGCCGGGCCACCCGAAGGCGGCGCCGCCGCCCAGCGGGGTGGCGAGCCGCACGAAGTGCGGCGGCGTGGGAAGCCGGGGCTCAGTACTCCCAGAAGATTCGCTGGAGTTCCTTGGCGTCGGCCGTCTTCGTCAGCGCAACCATCGCAAGGATGCGCGCCTTCTGCGGACGCAGGTCATGCGCCACCACCCAGTCGTACTTGTCGTCCGGCTGCTCGGCGTTGCGGATCACGAAGCCATCCGGCACCCGCGAGCTGCGGATGACGGGGATGCCGTCTGCGCGCACCTTCTGCAGGTTCGGCACGATGCGGTCCGCCACCGAGCCGTTTCCGGTGCCCGCATGGATCAGCGCCTTGATGCCGCTCTTGCCCAGCGCGTCGATGGCGGTGGAGGACACGCCCTCGTAGCCGTAGGCGATCTCGACCAGCGGCAGGGCGTTGATGGTGTCGATGTCGAACTCGGAAGCCATGGTGTGGCGCTTGACGGGGGCGCGGAACCAGTAGTTGCGGCCCTCGACCACCATGCCCAGCGGACCCCACTGGCTCTTGAAGGCCTCGGTCTTGATGTTGATGGTCTTGCTCACGTCGCGGCCGCTGTGGATCTCGTCGTTCATCGTGACGAGCACGCCCTTGTTCATCGCGTCCTTGCTGCCGGCCACGTTGACGGCGTCGTAGAGGTTGAGCGCGCCGTCCGCCGACAGCGCGGTGCCAGGGCGCATCGAGCCGACCACGACGATGGGCTTGGAGGTGTGGACGGTGAGGGTGAGGAAGTAGGCAGTCTCTTCCAGCGTGTCGGTGCCGTGGGTGATGACGATGCCGTCGACCTCGGGCAGCTTCGAAAGCGCAGAGACGCGCTTGGCCAGCACCAGAAGGTTGTCGTTGGTCAGGCTCTCGGAGGCCACCTGGAAGATCTGCTCGCCGCGCACGTTGGCGACCTTGGAGAGCTCGGGCAGGCCGGCGATCAATTTCTCGACGCCGACCTTGGCGGCAGCGTAGGTGGCGCTGTTGACGGCCGAGGCGCCAGCACCGGCGATGGTGCCGCCGGTGGCGAGGATGACGACGTTGGGCAGCACCGGCTGGGCCGGCTGGGCCTGCGCGATCACGCTGGCGGCAGCGAGCGCGGCGGTGGCGGCGAAGGCGCGGAATCGGGGCGAGAGGTACATGACGGCTCCTGTCTGCGGTGGTGTGGATCGGTGGACGGGCGGCAAGACGATAGCGGCTGGAAGGCCGCAAGGATCGCGGCCGGGATGCCGAGCGTGCATGCGGTCATGTCCCCACGCGCTACCATCGCGACGCGGCAGCCGCCGCCGTACTGATGACCACCGACACTCTTTCCACCTCGCCCGTGGCGGCGCACGAGATGCCCGCGCCGGTCGGCCCCTTGTCCCGTGCGCGGCCGGGCCGCGAGCGCATCCTCGCCGCGATCCGAAGCGCGGCCATCGCCGAGTTCAGCCTGCACGGGCTGAAGGGGACCTCGACCCAGGCGATCGCGGCGCGTGCCGGCATCACCAAGCCTCAGCTGCACTACTACATCGCCGGCAAGGAAGAGCTCTACGAGGAGCTGCTGATGCAGGTGCTGCACGACTGGAAGGTGGTGTTCTCCTTCGAGGAGCATGCGAACGACCCGGCGGCGGTGCTGAACGACTACGTGCGCAAGAAGCTGGACCACGCCTTCGACAACCCGGAGATCTCGCGCATCTTCACGCGCGAGGTGCTCGACGGCGGGCGCAACCTGGAGCGCTATTGGCCGAACGCGCGGGCGTGGACGCAGAAGAAGGTGGACATCATCAACGGCTGGATCGCGCGCGGGCTGATGCGGCCGATGGATGCGCGGCTGCTGCTGATGCACATCTGGGCCATGACGCAGAGCTACGCGGACTACGCGCTGCAGACGCGCGTGATGCTCGGGCTGCCGCCGGACGCGCAGATCGAGCGCGAGCCGATCGCACGGGACCTGGTCGCCTTCGTGCTGGGCGGCTGCGGGATCAAGACCTAGCTTTCGCTTTTCGACCTCGGACGGGAAGGCCGCCGGCGCACCAAGACGGCGCAGGGGCGCTGGCACGCTGCTTGCGTAACTTGACCACTTGCTCTGATTAAGCGGTCAAAACACACCATGCGCGTGCTTGTCGTCTATTGCCACCCGGTCGAAACCAGCTTTCATGCAGCCTTGCACCAGGAAGTGCTGCGCAATCTCCGGGCGGCGGGGCACGAGGTGGACGACTGCGACCTCTACGCCGAGGGTTTCAACCCGGTGCTGTCGCGCGAAGAGCGCCTCGGTTATCACGACGTGCCCAGCAACCAGTTGCCGCTGAAGCCCTACATCGAGCGGCTGCAATGGGCCGAGGGCATCGTGTTCTGCTTCCCGACCTGGTGCTTCGGCCTGCCGGCGATGCTGAAGGGCTACTTCGACCGGCTCTTCATGCCGGGCGTGGCCTTCGACATCAGCGACCCGGCGAACGTGAAGCCGATGTTGACGCACATCCAGCGGATTTCGGCCGTCGTGACGTACGGCAGGCCGCGCTGGATGGCCTGGTACATGGGCGATCCGCCGCGCAAGATCGTGACGCGCTACATGAAGCGGCTGACCGGGCAGCGCGCGCGCGTGGACTACCACGCGCACTACCACATGAACGTGGCGACCGAGCCTCAGCTCAAGCGCTTCATGCAGCGCGTGGGGCAGGCGATGGCGCGTTTCGCCTGAGAGACCCGGCGATGCAGGCCCCCTCCCCCGCACGGCTCGACGACGCCCGGCTTCCGAGGTGGCTGCTACCCGCCGCCTGGCCCGCGCGCGGCGGCAAGCCGGTGGACGCGCACATCACCGTGCGCGACGGCCGCGTGCAGGAAGTGCTGCCGATGGGCACGCTGCCCCCCGAGCCCGGCGCCTGGCAGCTCGACGGCGCGCTGGTGCTGCCGGGCTTCGTCGACGCGCACACGCATCTGGACAAGGCTTTCACGCTGCCGCGCATGAAGAACGTGCAGCCCGGGCTTCTTGGCGCCATCGAGGCCATGCTGGACGACCGTTCGCGCTGGAGCGCGGAGGACGTGCTGGCGCGCGCATCGCGCGGCATCCGCTGGGCCTGGGAATATGGAACGACGCACCTGCGCACGCACGTGGACTGGTGGGAGCCCGATGCGCTGCCGCTGGCCTGGCCGCTGATGGCGGAACTGGCGCGGGAATGGGCGGGGCGCGTGCGGCTGGAGCAGGTGAGCCTGATCAAGCTGCCGCTGTTCGCGGACATGGCGCAGGCCCGCCGCCTGGCGCGGCGGGTCGCGGACACCGGGCCGCAGGCGCTGCTGGGCGGCTTCGTGCATTCGACGATCTGGAGCGAGCCGGCGCTGCGCAATCTGCTGCTCGCGGCGCAGGAATGCGGGCTCGACGTGGACCTGCATGTGGACGAGGAGCTCAACGCCGAGGCCGCCGGCCTGGCGGCGACCGCGCGGATCCTGCGGGAGATCGGCTTCGAGGGCCGCGTCGTCTGCGGCCACACCTGCGCGCTTGCCGCGCAACCTTATGGACAGGCACTTGCCACGCTGGACGCCGTGGCCCGCGCACCGATCACGCTGGTTTCGCTGCCGGCCACCAACCTGCTGCTGCAGGATGCCGTCACCGGCCGCACGCCGCGCCAGCGCGGCATCACGCTGGTGAAAGAAGCGCGCGAGCGCGGCATTCCGCTGCTGTTCGCGAGCGACAACGTGCAGGATCCGTTCTGCCGTCTCGGCAGCTTCGACCCGATGGAGGCGATGGGCACGGCGGCGCTGGCGGCGCAGCTGGACGAGCCTTTCGACACCTGGTCCGCCGGCATCTGCCGTGGCGACTGGCTGCGACGCGGGCCGGTCCCTGCGCACGCGCCTTCCCTGGCCGGCATGCCCGCGGACCTCGTGCTCTTTGCCGAAGCCGACATCCACGGGTTTCCCTCGCGCAGTGCGGCGCGCGTGGTGCTGCGCGACGGCGTGGTCACTCATGGCCGCGCGCCGTCCGCGTGGCTGCCCGCTCCAGCTTCGCCGGACGTCCCGCGCGGCGAAGCCCTTCTTCCCAACTGATCCGCCGGATCGAACAGAGGACATCGCATGCTCCACGGCTACATCCCACCCCACCGCTTCCTTCCCTATCTCAGCTGGACCGAGATCGACGCTCTCCCCGACCGGGAGAACACAGTGATCGTGCTGCCCTGCGGCGCGATCGAGCAGCATGGGCCGCACCTGCCCTGCTCGGTGGACAGCGTGATCTCCTCGGGGGTGATGGGCAAGGCGCTCGAACGCCTGCCGGCGGAGGTGCGCGCCTTCGCGCTGCCCACCATCACCTATGGCAAGTCGGAGGAGCATCTGCACTTCCCCGGCACGATGACGCTGACCGGGACCACGCTGCTGTCGACGGTGATCGAGATCGGCGAGTCGGTCTACCGCTCGGGCTTCCGCAAGCTGCTGTTCGCGAACGGACACGGCGGCCAGCCGCAGGTGCTGGAGATGGCGGCGCGCGAGCTGCGGCTGCGCCACGGCGACTTCGTGGTGGTGCCCCACGGCGTGTCGCGCCTGCCGAACGCGTCGAGCAAGCAGATCAGCGAGCAGGAGAAGAAGCTCTCGATGCACGCAGGCCATTCGGAGACGGCGCTGATGCTCGCGCTCGCGCCCGACACGGTGCACATGGAGCGCGCGGCCGCCAACTTTCCACCGCCCTTCCCGATCAAGCTGCTCTCGCCGGACGGCCGGCCGGCTTGCGCGTGGACGTCGCGGGACTTCGGACCGAGCGGCGTCATCGGCGATCCGACGAGCGCGACGCGCGAGCAAGGCGAGGAGATCCTCGACACGCTGTCGGCCAGCTGGGTGCAGGCGCTGACCGAGCTCCATGCACTGCGCTGGGTCGTGCGCGAGGAAGCCACCTGGGGCCGCGGCAACCAGACAGGCTTCATCCAGTCCACGGCCGGCGCCGTGTCCGCGCTGATGCGCTGAGGCCCGCTATTTGCATCGGCCCCGCCTTCCTTCCCGTTTTCCATTGCATCCATCAAAGAGAGAGGTCCTCACCATGCGCCACCGTTCCGCCTTCCGCCTCGGCCACCTGGCCGCCGCAGCCGCCTTCGTGTTCGCCGCCGCCGCGCCAGCGCAGGCGCAGGAGAAGTTCACCTACATGACGAACTGGTATGCGCAGGCCGAGCACGGCGGCTTCTACCAGGCGCTCGCGCAGGGCATCTACAAGAAGTACGGCCTGGACGTGACGATCAAGATGGGCGGCCCGCAGGTCAACATCACGCAGATGATGGCCGCCGGCCAGGCCGACTGCATCATGGGCTCCAGCGACATCCAGATGATGCAGGTGCGCGAAGGCGGCGTGCCGGTGGTGAACGTGGCGGCCTTCTTCCAGAAGGACCCGCAGGTGCTGATCGCGCACGACGACGTGAAGAAGTTCGAGGACCTGAAGGGCAAGACGCTGCTGATCGGCGCGCAGGCCAACCGCGGCTACTGGCCCTGGCTGAAGGCGAAGTTCGGCCTGACCGATGAGCAGACGCGGCCTTACACCTTCAACATCCAGCCCTTCGTCGCCGACAAGAACACGGCGCAGCAGGGCTACCTGACCTCGGAGCCTTATGCCATCCAGAAGGCGGGCGTGAAGAGCACGGTGCTGATGTTCAGCGACCACGGCTTCCCGGCCTATGCGACGACGGTGTCGTGCATGGACAAGACGGTCAAGGAGCGCGGCAAGCAGGTGGCCGCTTTCGTCAAGGCATCCGCCGAAGGCTGGAAGAGCTACCTCGCCGATCCGGCGCCGGCCAACGCGCTGATCAAGAAGGACAACCCCAACATGACCGACGACCAGCTGG
>CBIHOG010000069.1:0-20886 GCA_966211435.1 uncultured Variovorax sp.
ATGGCCACGGCCTTGAGGATGGCGCGGCGGATCATGCGCTTGGTGCGCTCGTCGAGGTAGGCGAAGTTGATGTTGCTGTCGTTCATTCGTCGTCTCCCGCGGGCGCCATATCCGTGCTGCTCGCGCCGCCGGCCGTGGCGCGCATCCTGCGCACCAGCTCCAGCTCGGCCTGGAAGTCCACGTAGTGCGGCAGCTTCAGGTGCTGCACGAAGCCCGAAGCCTCCAGGCTGTCGCTGTGCGAGAGCACGAACTCCTGCATCTGCGCGGGCGACTGGATGTCCTCGCCGAGCTCGTCGGCGCGCAGCGCGCGGTCGACCAGGCTCATGGCCATCGCCTTGCGCTCGCTGTGGCCGAAGGCCAGGCCGTAGCCGCGCGTGAATTGCGGCGGCTCGGTCTTGCTCCCGGCGAACTGGTTGACCATCTCGCACTCGGTGATCTCCATGTCGCCGATCGAGATCGGGAAGCCCAGCTCCTCGGGCTCGATTTCCAGTGCCACGCCGCCGAAGCGGATCTCGCCGACGAAAGGGTGGCTGTGCGAGTAGCCGCGCTGGGTGGAATAGGCCATGGCCAGAAGGAATCCCTCGTCGCCGCGCGCGAGGTTCTGCAGGCGCGTGGCGCGCTCGGCGGGGAAGCGCAGGGGCTGGCGCGTGAGGTCCGCGGGCGCGGGGTCGCCGGGCGGCACCGGGCGGGTCTCGATCAGGCGCTCATGGTTGAGCAGGTCCACCACGCGCGGCGTCGCCGCGAGCGGGGCGGCCTGCGCGGGCGCGGGGCTGTCGGCCTGCGACGGTTCATGGCCTTCGGCGAGCAGCGAGAAGTCCAGCAAGCGCTGCGTGTAGTCGTAGGTCGGCCCCAGCACCTGGCCGCCGGGCAGGTCCTTGAAGGTGGCGGAGATGCGGCGGTCCAGCTGCATGCGCGAGGTGTCCAGCGGCACGCTGGTGCCCAGGCGCGGCAGCGTGGCACGGTAGGCGCGCAGAAGGAAGATGGCCTCGACGAGATCGCCCGAGGCCTGCTTGATGGCCAGCGCGGCGAGTTCGGGGTCGTAGACCGAGCCCTCGGTCATCACGCGGTCGACGGCGAGCTTGAGTTGCTCGCGGATCTGCGCGACCGACAACTCCGGCGTGCCGCCCGCGCCGCGGCGCTGTTCCGCCAGCAGGCGGTAGCTGGCGAGGATGGCGGATTCACCGCCCTTGACGGCGACGTACATGCTCAGGCCTCCACGTTGATGCGGGTGGTGCGCGGCAGGCCGACGATCTGGCGCGGGGTGGCGAGGAAGAGGTCGACGCCGCGCGGGAAGGCAGCCTGGCTTGCAGTGCGTTCGGCGACCAGGCGGCGCGCGAGCTCGTGCGGCAGGCCGTAGACCTCCAGCCGCGCCTCTTCCCGGATCCCGGGGCCACTCAGCGTCCAGCAGCCGGCGTCGTCGCCCTCGGCGAACGCGGGCACGTCGAGCACGCAGGTGGCGGACTGATCGGGGTAGGCGTCGCTGCCCTGCTCGAAGCTGCCGAGGGTGGGCGGCTCGTCACCGCTGGCAACCCACGCGAACTGCGCCTGCGCCGGCTCGTCGACCAGAACGCAACCGCTGTGGAAGCGCAGCCAGGCGGCGGCGTCGCTGCCGGCTAGCGAGGGCGACAGCCAGAGCTTGCAGTCCGGGTCCAGCAGCGCGAGCAGCAAGGCGGCGGAGGCGGGGTTGCCGCGCGAGGGTACCTCGGCATCGTGCGGCACGTCGACCGGGCGGCCCGGATGCGAGAGCGCTTCCAGGGCGGCGCGGAACACCGCCTGGCTGCCGCGCGCGAGATCCGTGAAGCCCGCGCCGATGGTGGAAAGATCCTGGGGGTTCATTCGCTGTCCTCTTCGTCATCGCCGGCACCGCCCGCTTCGCGCGCGACGGTGAAGAATTCGACCTTGCTGCTCATCGCGCGCGCTTGGCGCCGCGCGCGTTCACGCTCCAGGTGGTCGCGCACCGGGGCGAGCAACTGCGCATTCAGTGCGGCTTGTTGTTTCGGGTCCTGCAAGAGCGCGTCGGCCACGGCGGCCAGTTGCGCATGGCGGTGCGAGCGGCCGAGCACGTAGGCGACGCCCACCGCCGCGTCCTGCCTGGGCTGGCCGGCCAGGCGCAGCGCGCAGCGGGTGACCGTGACCTCGCCGAGGTTGAAGCGCTCGCCCGTGCCGCCCGCGCGGGCCTGGACCATCATCAGCCCGGTCTCGGGCGCGCGCAGCCACTGCGGCGCGGCGCCGGCGTGCGCGCCGAGGGCGGGCTCAAGCAGCGAGAGGGGCGCCCTCGCCAGCACGGCCATCCATTGCGCGCGCCCGAGCGGCGGGTCGGCGGGATGATTGTCAAAGGCATGAAACATGGAGGTGATACTCTGGAGAAGTTGTATAGACAAATCGAGCAACTGGCGCCAGCTTAGAGCGCATGCATGTAGCTTTCATGACAGCCATCACCACGACTTCCGCATCTCCTCCGCAGCGCGCCGCGCGCGACAGTTTCTGGACCCGCATCGCGGCCGACCTGGCCGAGTCGATCGCGCGCGGCGTGTACCCGCCGGGGCAGCGCCTGCCTTCCGAGCACGCACTGGCGGAGCAGTTCGGCGTGAACCGCCACACCATCCGCCGCTCGCTCGCAAGCCTGTGCAACCAGGGCCTGCTGCGCGTGACGCAAGGCAGCGGCACCTACGTGGAGGAGTTCGCCGTGGACCTGGTGCTCGCCCGGCGCACGCGCAACCACCAGAGCATGGCGCTGGCCGGCGTGCGCGGTGCCTTGCGCGTGGTGGATGCCAGCACGGTGCGCGCGAATGCGGCGCAGGCCGTCGCGTTGCGGGTGGCGCCCCGCAGCAGCCTGCTGTGCTTGCACGTGCTGGGCGAGGCGGAGCAGCAGCCGCTGCACTACAGCGAGCGCTGCTTTCCGCTGCCGCGCTTCGCGCAGCTGGAGACCGTGGTGCGGGAGACGGGCTCCATCACCGCTGCTTTCGGCGCGCACGGCGTGGCCGACTACACGCGGCATGAAAGCCGCATCACGGCGCAGATGCCGGAGCCGGGCGTGGCGACGCACCTGCGTCAGCCGGTCACGCGGCCGGTGCTGTTCGTGGAGAGCGTGAACGTGGACACGCAGGGCGTGCCCATCGAGTTCGCCCGCGCCTGGTTCGCGGGCGACCGCGTGACGCTGACGGTGAACCATGACGAATGAAAGGCTCGCGCACCGCTATGCGGTCTATTTCGCGCCCGCCGTCGATAGCGCCTGGTGGCGGGCCGGCAGCGCATGGCTGGGCCGCGATGCCGCGAGCGCGCAGCCGCTGGCGCAGCCCGCGATCGCGGGCGTGTCGACCGAGGCGCAGCAGCGCCTGACGACGGCGCCCAGGCGCTATGGCTGGCACGCGACCCTCAAGGCGCCATTCGCGCCGGCGCCGGGTGTGGGCTTGCCGGCGCTGCGAGAGGGATTGCGCGCCATCGGCGAGGCGCATGAGCCCTTCGTGATGCCCGCGCTGAGGGCGGTGCGGCTCGACGACTTCCTCGCGCTGGTGCCGGAGCGCGGCGGCGGCGCGATCCAGGCGGTGGCGGATGCGTGCGTGACCGGGCTGCAGCACTTGGCCGCGCCGCTCTCGGAGGCCGAGCTCCAGCGGCGCCGTGCCGCGAAGCTCACACCGGAGGAGGACGCCTTGCTGCTGCGATGGGGCTACCCTTTCGTGCTGGAGCGCTTCCGCTTCCACCTGTCGCTGACAGGCGCGCTGCGCGATGCGGATGCGGCCACCGTCGATGCGATGCGCGCGGCGGCGGGGGCTTTCTTCGGCGCCTTGCCGGCCTGCCTCTTCGACACGCTCTCGCTTTTCGCCGAGCCTGCGCCGGGCGCCGACTTCGTGCTGGTGGAGCAGATGAGGCTGGGCGCATGAAGGGCCGGCTCGTCTACGTGATGGGTCCGTCCGGCGCGGGCAAGGACAGTCTGCTGGCCTGGCTGGCGGACAACCTGCCGGCGCAGGCGGCTGTCCACTTGGCGCGTCGCACCATCACGCGGCCCGTGCGCGCCGGCGATGAGCAGCATCACAGCGTGGATGCCGAGACCTTCCAGGGCTTGCGCCGGGCCGAGGCCTTCGTCTTCGACTGGCAGGCGAACGGCCTGCATTACGGTGTGCACAAGGACGAGCTGGCGCCCTGGCATGCAGGGGGCTGCGTTCTCGTGAATGGCTCGCGGGCCTACCTGCCGCAGGCGCTGAAGAAGTTTCCCGAACTGGCCGTGGTGCACGTGAGCGCAGGGGTCGAGACGCTGCGTGCGCGCCTGCTCGCGCGGGGACGCGAGACGCCGGAGATGGTCGAGGCGCGCGTGCGGCGCGCGCTCGCCTTCCAGCCGCCCGCGCACGCCGTCGAGATCCGCAACGACGGCGCGTTGGCGGCGGCCGGTGCACAGCTTCTGGAGGCGCTGGGGCGTCTTGTCGAGACGCCTCAGGCGTACTCGCCGTAGTCGTCCGTCTCGTCCTGCGGCCCGAGCCTGAGGTCGCCCGGCAGCTTCTTGAGCATCGCGAAACCCGCCTCCAGCGCCTCGATGTAGGTCGTGAAGCCGGTGGCCGATTCCATCAGCGACTCGAATTCCATGGAGTAGTCGAAGGATTCCAGCAGGATCCAGTAGAAGTTGCCGTTGTCGTGCTGTTCGACGGTCAGCGCGATGGAGAGAAGACGGTGGGCCATGGCCGGATTGTCGAAAGGCCGCATGACATTCCCGAGAAGCCCGGCAAGGGGCTTGCGCCGGGCGAGGGTGGCTGGCATTCTTCCGGAACGAAAAGGGAGGAGGCTTGCTATGCGCTTGTCATGGACACTCCGGGCGTTCGCCAACGCGGCCGTCGCCTTGTCACTTGCAGCCTGCGTCAGCGGGCCGCCGCCCGCACCGGCCGCCTCTGGAACGATGAGGCTCAGGCTCATCGCATTCAACGATCTGCACGGCAACCTGGAGCCGCCGAAGCTCTCGATCGACGCGCCCTCGGCGGCCGGGGGCACGGTGCCGGTTCCGGCCGGCGGTGCGGCTTACCTGGCGTCCGCCATCGCCTCGTTGCGTTCGGAGAATCCGAACAACGTGGTGGTCTCGGCCGGTGACCTGATCGGCGGCTCGCCGCTGGTGTCGGCCCTGTTCCTCGACGAGCCGACCATCGAGGTCGCCAACGCCATCGGGGTCGACTTCAATGCGATCGGCAACCACGAGTTCGATCGCGGGCAGCCCGAGCTGCTGCGCAAGAAGAACGGCGGTTGCGCGAAGTCGCCCGGAATCACATTGGAGCCGTGCCGGGTCAGCAAGGCCTTTGCCGGCGCGGGCTTTCCCTTCCTGGCCGCGAATACCGTGACGCGCGACGGATCGACGCTGTTTCCAGCCACGGGCATGAAGACGTTCACGCAGGACGGCGTCACGGTGAAGGTCGGCTTCATCGGCATGACGCTCAAGGGAACGCCGAAGGTGGTGACGCCCAGCGGCGTCGCCGGGTTGCGCTTCCTGGATGAGGCGGAAACGGCCAACGCGCTGGTTCCCCGGCTCAAGGCCCAGGGGGCGGACGCCATCGTCGTGGTCCTGCACGAGGGTGGGACGACGCCGGTGGACAACGATCCGCAATGCGCGGGGTTGACCGGAGACATCCGGCCGATCCTCGACCGGCTGGACACGGCGGTTGACGTGGTCGTCTCGGGCCACACCCATCGCGCCTATGTCTGCGACTACGCGCGTTACAACGCCGCCAGGCCCTTCTTGCTGACCAGCGCAGGGAAGTACGGCACGCTCGTGACCAGCATCGACATGGCGATCGACACGCGCGCGCACAAGGTCACGGGCAGGACGGCGCGCAACGTGATCGTCCAGGGCGAGGCTTTCGCCCGGGGGGCGACGGAGGTGGCGCTGGACGGCCGCTATCCCGTCTTCGGCAAGGATCCGCAGGTCGCGGCGCTGGTCGCGCGCTACGCGGCAGCGGCGGCGCCGCTGGCCCGGCGGATCGTGGGCAAGGTGCCGGGCGGCCCGGTGACGCGCCGGCCCTTGGTCTCCGGTGAAAGCGTTCTGGGCGACCTGATCGCGGACGCGCAGCTTGCCGCCACGCGCGCGGCCGACAAGGGCGGCGCGCGCATCGCCTTCCTGAACCGCGGCGGCGTTCGGGCCGATCTGCTGCCGGCGGCGGACGGAAGCGTCACTTACGAGCAGGTCTTCAACACGCAGCCCTTCGGCAATGACCTGGTGGTCAAGACGATGACAGGCGCGCAGATCAAGGCGGTGCTGGAGCAGCAATTCACCGTCGGGCCCGATCCGGCCGACCCCTGGCTGCTGGCGCCCTCCGCCGGTTTCGGCTACAGCTACGACCTCTCGCGGGCGCCGGGCTCCCGGGTTTTCGACGCGGTGCTCGACGGTGCCGCGCTGGACGATACGCAGCGCTACCGCGTCGCGATGAACGCCTTCCTCGCCGACGGCGGGGATGGCTTCACGGTGTTCACGCAGGGAACGGAATCCTTCGTCGGCGTCCAGGATCTCGACGCAGTGCTGGACTACCTGAAGGCGAACGACCCGCTGGCGCCTCCGGCCGCCACCCGCGTCGTCCGCGTGCCGGCGTCCTGAGGGGGTTGCCGCGCCTAGGCTGACGGCGTCTCGTTCCAGCTGGCTGGATCGGCCGCCTTCGGCTCGTTCCAGAGGCAGGGGCCGCACATGGTGGCCCGGTAGACCAACTTGCCGTCTTTCATGCCGGAGACAACCGGCACGGCGCCGCACACCTCGCATTCGTGCGCGTAGTCGGGTTCGTAGCGATCGATGGGAGTGATGGGATCCATGGATCGGATCATCGCTTTTCCGCGCGACCTCGTCACGCCGCGGGACGGCGTACACGACGGCTCTGAAGGGGTTTGCGCCGGAAGCTCTATTGACGGGCCTTGCCGCAGCGATCAACATCCGCCGAGGCCGAGCGCCGGCCTTTCCGTGGCCTGCGTCACGACGGCTCGGTCCGGTGCCGCCGCACGACGGCGCCGGCGGCCAGCACAACAAGAAGACCATCGCCGAGCCCGGCCGCGCACCGATTCAATTCGCCTGAGGGATGCGATGCAAGAAGAACAGCCATCGAGCGTGCGAGGAGGCGCCCGGCGCGAACTGAACTGCCGCGCCTGCGGCGCGGCCATCGCGCGCGGCGCGAGGTTCTGCTCCCGCTGTGGCGTGGCGGCAGACGCCGCCGGGCTGCCGGCCGGTGGGAGGCAACCCCATTCCCGGACGGAGAGGCGGCTGATCACGCTGGTGTTCTGCGACGTGGTGGATTCCACGGCACTCGCCGAACTGCTCGACCCGGAGGACCTGACGCACATCATCGGCCAGTTCCACCGCGCGGTCCGCAGCGCGATGTCCGAGTTCGATGGCTTCGTCGCCCGGCATATGGGCGACGGCACGCTGACCTACTTCGGCTATCCGGAGGCGCACGAGGACGACGCCGAGCGCGCCGTGCGGGCGGCGTTGCGGGCGCTGGAGATCGTGTCCTCGCTCTCCATAGGCGGCCGTTCGCTGCAGGCGCACATCGGCATCGCGACCGGCCTGGTGGTGGTGGGCGACATCGTCGGGATGGGGCGCGACATCGACATCGACGTGGCCGGGGCGACGCCGAACCTCGCCGCGCGGCTGCAGAACCTGGCCGCGCCGAATGCGGTTGTGGTGGCGGACAGCACGCGGCGCCTGGTCGGCGACCTGATCGAATGGCGCGACCTCGGTTTCATGTCGGTAAAGGGCATCGCCAAGCCGGTGCGTGCCTGGCAGGCGATGGGCCTGCACGCGGTGGGTAGCCGCTTTGATGCGCAGCACGAGGGCGCGCTCGCGCCGCTGCTCGGGCGCGAGGCCGAGATGGCGCGCATGCGGGCCGCCTGGGACGATGCACGCGAAGGCCGTGGACGCGTGGTGCTCGTCGGCGGGGAAGCCGGCATCGGCAAGTCGCGCCTTGCGATGGAGATGCTGGACGGGCTGCGCGGGGACAATCACGCGCGGCTGCGCTACTACAGCTCACCGCACCGGCTGCACTCGCCGCTGCACCCGTTCATCCAGCAACTGGAGCACATCGCGGGCTTTGCCCGCGAGGATGGGCCGCAGGAGAAGCTGGCGAAGCTGGAGCACACGTTGCCGGTCATTCCGGCGCGGGATCTGCAGCTGATCGCGGAGATGCTGCTGATCTCGACTGCCGGGCGCTTCCCGGTGCTGCAACTGGGCCCTCAGAAGCGGCGCGAGTTGCAGATGGAGGCTTTGCTGAGCGTGGTGGACATCGTCTGCGCGCGACAGCCGCTGGTGATGCTGTTCGAGGATGCGCACTGGAGCGACGAGTCCTCGCGGGACCTGCTGGGACGACTCGCCGTGCGCTGCGCGGAGCTCCGTCTGCTGCTGCTGGTGACCGCGCGGCCGGAGTTCGACCCGCCCTGGTCTGCGCTGCCGCACGTGGCGAGGCTCTCGCTGGGGCCGCTTTCGGCGGGCGACAGCGTGGCGCTGGCGGGTTGGGTCGCCGCCGGCAGGCCGCTGAGCGCGCACGTGGCCGGCGACATCTTCTCGCGCAGCGACGGCATCCCGCTGTACATCGAGGAACTGACGCAGTCGGTGATCGAGAGCGGCCTTGAAAACCCGTCTTCCGACGGCACGGTACCTACCTCGCTGCAGGCCTCGCTGCAGGCGAGGCTGGACCGGCTGGGCAAGGCGCGGGACATCGCGGAAGTCGCGGCCTGCATTGGGCGCGAGTTCCCGGGGGCGCTGCTGGCGGCGGTCGCGAACCGGGCGCCGGCCGAGATGGACCAGGCGCTGCACCAGCTGGTGGAGGCCAGCCTGATCCTTCCGCGCTCGGGACCGGGCCAGGATGGGGAATCGCTCGTCTTCCGGCATGCGCTGCTGCGCGACGTGGCGTATCGAAGCATGGTGCGGGAGAAGCGGCGGGCGCTGCACGCGCTCATCGCGCAGGCGCTGGAGGGGCATTTCCCGGAACGCGTCGCCGCGCAGCCGGACCTGATGGCGCACCACTGCGCGGAGGGCGGCCTGTTCGAGAAGGCGGTGGGCCACTGGTTCCTGGCCGGCGTCCAGGCGATGCGCCGCTCGGCCATGACGGAAGCGCTGGTCTACCTGCGGCGCGGACTCGACACGCTGAAGGACCTGCCGGCCGGGGCGCCGACGCTGAAGCTGGAACTGCAGCTGACCATTGCACTCGGCCAGGCGCAAATCGCGACGCAGGGCTACGCGGTCGACAGCACGCGCGAGACTTTCGAGCGGGCGCGTCGCCTGTGCGAAGGCCTCAACGATCCACCGCAACTGCTGTCGGTGCTGCATGGACTGTGGACGAATGCGCTGATGACGGCCGACATGGTTGCCGCGCGCGACCAGGCGCTGACGCTGCTCGAAAGAGGGCGGACCAGGGAGGACCCGCTGTGGCTGCTGATGGGGCATCGCTTCTGCGGCGTCACCCATCATCCGTTGGGCGCCTTCCCTGAAGCGGTCGGCTTCCTGCGGCGCGGGATCACGCTCTACGAGCCGGCCCAGCGGGCGACGTATGCCTCGGTCACGGTGGACGACCCGGAGATCGTGATGCTGACCTACCTCTCGTGGGCGCTGATGTGCATGGGCGAGCTGGACGAAGCCCGCGCTTGCAGCGCGCGGGGGCTGGAGAAGGCGCGCGGGCTGGGACAGGTGTACAGCCTCGCCCATGCGCTCAACGGCGCATCCTTCGTCGCCCTCACCATCGACTCGCCCGAGGCTGGCCTGGCGCGCATCGACGAGATGATGCCGTTGCTGGAGGAGCATGGCATTGCCTATTACGGCGCCGTTGGTCTGCTTTTCAAAGGCTGGTGCCTTGCGGCGATGGGTGAGGCCGCGCAGGCCCGCGTGCTGCTGGAACAGGGCATGAAGGCCTACCGCGCGACCGGCAGCCGGCTCTACCTCGCCGGCTTCCTGCGCATGACGGCCGAGTCGCTCGCGCGCGGCACCGACAAGGCGGCCGCGCTGGAGTACATCGGCGAATCGTTTGCGCTGATGAAGGCCACGCGGCAGCATTGGGACGAGGCGGAGATCCATCGCGTGCGCGGGCAACTGCTGCTGGCGCGCGGCCGGCGCGAGGAGGCGCTGGCGGAACTCGAACTGGCATGCGCCATCGCGGGCCGGCAAGGCGCGGCGCTGTGGGCGCTGCGTGCCTCCTGCGATCTCGCGCTCTTGCGCGCGGAGGGTGGTGCGCGCGAGCAGGCGCACGAACTGCTGGCGCCGGTCTGTGAGCGATTCGCCGGCCAGTCGCCCCTGCCAGACATCGCGCGGGCCCACCTGCTGCTGCGTTCCCTGGCCTGAATCCATCGCGCATCCGACCGCCGCCGCGGCGCGGGCGGCGTACGGCTGCGTGACGCAGATTATTTGCGTTTCGAAAGCAATTGCCGCATCATCTCCGTACGACCTATGGAGACAGAAGCCTTGAACGAGAAGCCGCCGGCGCCACGCCGGGTGATCCCCCTGACCCCTCATCCGCGGCAGCAGGAGGGCGGCGGCTATGGCCGCGCCCAGGGTGCGCCGAACCGCCTGCTCACCGACACGGGCCCCGGAACGCCGTGCGGCGAACTGATGCGCCGTCACTGGCAGCCGGTCGGCCTGAGCAGCAGTGCCGGTGCCATCCCGCGCGCGGTGCGCATCCTCGGCGAAGACCTCATCCTCTTCCGCGACGGGACCGGCCGGCCGGGGCTCGTCCATGCGCGCTGTTGCCACCGCGGCACCACGCTCTACTACGGCAAGGTGGAGGAGAGCGGCATCCGCTGCTGCTACCACGGCTGGCTCTTCGACGTGCAGGGCCATTGCCTGGAGCAGCCCTGCGAGCCGGAGGGCGGCGCGCACCGCGACAAGGTGCGCCAGCCCTGGTATCCGGTGGAAGAGCGTTACGGCCTCGTCTTTGCCTACATGGGCCCGCTGGACCAGAAGCCCGCGCTGCCGCGCTACGACGTGCTGGAAGACCTGGCGCCGGGCGAAACGCTGGAGCAGGAAGACAAGAGCTTCTACGTCGGCGGCGGCGGCTTCACCAGCGACAACCCGCATGTGCCCTACAACTGGCTGCAGAACTACGAGAACGTGATGGATTCGTACCACGTGCTGATCCTGCATTCGCGCTTCGCGGGCGTGCAGTTCCGCGACGAATTCGCGATCGCGCCGAAGGTCGAGTGGAACTACCACGACCACGGCGTGGCGGCGCATTCGGCACGCACGCTGAAAGACGGCCGACGCTACGACCGGGTCACGCAGGTGCTGCTGCCCAACATCCGCATCGTGCCGACCATCGAGCTGACGGCCGGGCCGGGCTGCGAGATCGCGTGGATCGTGCCGGTCGACGATGCCACGCACCGCAGCTTCGGCGTGGCCAAGGTGCGTGAGCCCGGCCTCTACACGCGCAGGTCGCGCCTGGCGCAGCACGACGGCAAGATCTGGACGGAGATGAGCGAGGCGGAGCACCAGCGCCACCCCGATGACTTCGAGGCGCAGCGGGGCCAGGGGCCGGTCAACCTGCACTCCGAGGAACATCTGGCGACTTCGGACAAGGGCGTCGCGATGCTGCGCCGTCTGCTCGCGAACGAGATCAAGGCGGTGGCCGAGGGCCAGGCGGCGCTGGGCACCGCCGACCCGGCGGGCGATGGGCTCGTCAGGGTGCGCGCCGGCAACTTCTTCAGCGACTGATGGCGACCGTGAGCGAGGCCCTGCGCGAGGTGCGGCTGGAGGTGGTCCGCTACCTGTCGCCGACCGTGAATCTGTACGAACTGCGGCTGCTGGATGGCTTGCCCATGAGCGAGCATGCGCCCGGCAGCCACGTCGACCTTCATTTCCCGGACGGCGCGGTGCGTCAGTACTCGCTGGTTGCACTGCGCACCGACGCATGCGTGATCGCCGTCCAGCGCGATGCCGGAGGGCGCGGAGCTTCGCTGTACCTGCACGACAAGGCGCGGGCGGGCGAGCACTTTCGCATCGGTGCGCCGCGCAACCATTTCCCACTGGTCGAAGGCGCGTCGCACTCGGTCTTCATCGCTGGCGGAATCGGGATCACGCCCATGATCCCGATGCTCGCCCGGCTCTCGGCGCATGCCGCGTCCTGGGAGCTTCACTACGCCAGTCCCGAGCCTTCACCTCCCTTCGCGGGGACGCTCGCGGACTACGGCGAGCGCGTGCGCTTCCGGACAGGGAGCGCGCCCGGCCCGGGGCAACTGGACATCGCCCGTGTCGTGCGCGAGGCCCCTGCCGGCTCGACCTTCTATTGCTGTGGTCCGCAACGCATGCTTGACGCCTTCCGGCAGGCAACAGCCGGACTGCCGGAGGGGCGCGCGCGGCTGGAGAGCTTTCAGGCCTCGGAGCCCGCTGCAACCGAGGGCGGCTTCGTGGTCGCGCTCGCCAGGCAAGGCAGGCAGGTGGCGGTGGCGCCCGGCAGGACCATTCTCGAATGCCTCTCCGACGCCGGCGTCGAGGTGCCCAGCTCCTGCCTGCAGGGCATCTGCGGCGCCTGCGAGACGCGTGTGCTGGAGGGCCGGCCCGACCACCGTGACGGCATCCTGTCGGCCGGCGAGCGCGCGGCCAACAACACGATGATGATCTGCTGCTCCGGCAGCCTCGACGCGAAGCTGGTGCTCGACCTGTAAAGCCGGGTCACCCAGGGTTGCTCATCATTTGCAAATCGAAAGTAAATGCTTATGATGAAAAAAACGGACAACGATCCGTGCCATCCGACAAGGAGACAAGAGACCATGATGAAGACCGATCGAAGGCATGCGCTCGCGTGCATGCTGGCCGGCGTGGCTGGAATGAGCACCGCCTCCTTCCCCTCTGGTGCGCGAGCGCAGGGCGGCGCGGAATGGGGCAAGCTCGTCGAGGCAGCGAAGAAGGAAGGCAAGCTGGTGGTCTACACCGCGGCCGTCGGGCAGCCCTCGCATGTGCTGGTGGCCAAGGCGTTCGAGAAGAAGTACGGCATCGAGGTCACTTACCTGGAGGCCCGGGCCAGCGAGATCCGTGAGCGCGTGCGTACGGAGCAGACGGCCGGCCGTTTCATCGGCGATCTCTCGCACAACGGCTCGACCACCTCGACGCTGCAAGCGCAGGACGGCGCCTTCCAGCCTTTCGGCTCGCTTCCCAATCTCGCGCGCTTGCGCGCGCCGTTCACGGCGACCGACGTGCGCGTACCGGTCTTCGCGAGTGCCTATTCGATCCTGGTGAACACCAACCTCGTGAAGCCGGCGGACGAGCCCAAGACCTGGGCGGACCTGACCGATCCGAAGTGGAAGGGCAAGATCCTCTCGGACGACATGCGCGCGCTCGGCGGTGGCCAGGTGGCCTTCTTCGTGCTCTACGACAAGCTCGGCCGTGGCTTCCACGAAAAACTGGCGGCGAACCAGCTCGTCTTCAGTCGCGACCTGCGTGCCAGCGAAAGGCGCGTCGCGCGCGGCGACTATGCGGTCTGGATACCGATGACGACCAATTCCTACGCGGACCTCAAGGGCCTGCCGGTGAAGCTGCTGCACCCGCAGGAAGGCTACCCGTACATCACCTACGAGGTCGCATTGCTGAAGAACGCGCCGCGGCCCAACGCCGCGCGGCTTTTCATGGATTTCTTCCTCAGCGACGAGGCGCAGCTGATCCACGACAAGCAGGGCCTGACGATGGTGACCGGTACGGCCCCGCCGGCGGGCAACGAGGAAGAGAACGCGCGCCGCAACGGCAAGCTGCTCGGCACCACCGATGCCTCGCGGCAGGACGAGATGCTGAAGATCGCGAAGGACATCTACAAGTAATTCCAGCACCTACACCCACAGGAACATCATGGAACACAGAGTCATCCCCATCCTCGACGAAGGCACGGGCTACGGCCGCCCGCCGCAAAGCTTCGACGCCGAACTCGTGCAGGTCGGACCAGGCACGCCCGGTGGCGAGTTCCTGCGGCGCTACTGGCACCCGGTCGCGATCTCCAGGCACGTGACGACGCGGCCGCAGAACGTGCGCATCCTCGGCGAGGACCTGATCCTTTTCCGCGACGGTCAGGGCCGTCCCGGCCTGCTGCTGCCGCGCTGCGCCCATCGGGGGACCTCGCTCTACTACGGCAAGGTCGACGACCACGGCATCCGCTGCTGCTATCACGGCTGGCAGTTCGACGTGCAGGGCCGCTGCATCGACCAACCTTGCGAGCCCGACCATGGCGCCGCGCACCGCGACAAGGTGCGTCAGCCCTGGTATCCGGTCGAGGAGCGCTACGGGCTCGTCTTCGCCTACATGGGGCCGCCCGCGAAGAAGCCTGTGCTGCCGCGCTGGGACGTGCTGGAGGAACTGGCGCCGGGCGAGACTGTGTTCGCGCACCTCACGAGCTACGACCACGGCGATGCCGACGGCCCGCCGGAGATCGTGCCGTGGAACTGGATGCAGGACTGGGAGAACATCATGGACCCCTTCCATGTGCCCATCCTCCACACCAGCTTCAGCGGCCCGCAGTTCGCGCCGGAGATGGCGATCATGCCGGACGTGACCTGGGAGTACACGCCCCTGGGCATGATCTACACCGCGCATCGCACACTGGAGGACGGCCGCGAGGTCGACCGTGTGTCGCCTGTGCTCTTCCCCAACGTGCGCAGTGTGCCGGACGTGCACCTGCAGCCCGGTCTTACGCGGCGCATGCGGTGGTGCGTGCCGGTGGATGACACGCACCATCGCCACTTCAACGCGTTGCGCGTGCCGGCGGATTTCGATGGCTGGAACAAGCAGCGTGGCCGCACGGTGGGCGACAAGCTGTGGGGCGACATGACGGAAGAAGAGCACCAGGACTTCCCGCACGACTGGGAGGCGCAGCTGGGCCAGGGGCCGATCACGCTGCACTCGGAGGAGCACCTCGCCAGCAGCGACAAGGGCGTCTCGATGTTGCGCCGGCTGATCCGGCAGCAGATCCGGCTGGTGCAGCAGGGCGGCGATCCGATCGGCGTGACCTTCGATCCTGAAAAGGCGTTGAACGTGGTGGGTGCCGGCAACTTCTACCGCGAGCGCAGCAAGCAAGAAGGCGCGGAGGCCGGCGCGAAATAGTGCTGCTCACGCGCCCCGCCGCCCGCTGGACGCTCACTCTTCCGGCGGCGGCGCGTCAGGGTGCATGAACTTCGCGATCTGCGCGTCGATCTTTCCCACGATCGTCCACATGGTCTTGACTTCGCCGGCTGTCAGCGTCGAGGTCATGAAAGACTCGGTGCCCTCGACCTGTTCGGAGATGCTGTCGTACATCTCGCGGCCACGCGGTGTCAACGTCAGCACGGCGCGGCGCTGATCCAGCGGGTCCTTGTTGCGCTGGAGCAGCTTGCGCTGGGCCAGCACCTCGATGGCACGCGAGACCTTCGGCGGGTCCAGGCGCGAATGGCTGGAGAGTTCGGCGGCGGAACAGGGCTCGTAGCGCGCGACCACGGCCATCGCGCGCCAGGCCGAGGTCGAAAGCTTGTGCTTGCCCTGGTAGGCCTGTTGGCCGATCACGCCCATGCGCGCGGCGATCAGGCCGAATCTGTAGGCCACCCACTGGTCGAGCGGGCGGCATACCGGCGCCTTCGGCTTCGTGGGCTTCGTCGGCGTGGTTTTCCTCGGTGTCTTCTTGTCCATCCTCGTGCGGGCCCGTCGGCCCGCCCCTCTCATTGCTCAAAGGAGCTCAATTTACTTCAGGAGCGCATGGCCCATGCGCTCGCCGGATTGACCGTGACGGTCACGTTGTCACCCACGCGCGCCGTGCGCATGGCCGGCGTCTCCACGTGGAGGCGCGCGCCTTCCTCGCATTCGACCACCATGGAGCGCCGCGGGCCGCGGAAGATGCTGTCGACCACGCGGCCGGACCAGGCCGCCTGCGCGGCATCGGGCGGCCGGCCTGGGTCGGCCAGCACCAGGTTCTCGGGCCGGGCCATCATCAGCACCGCGTCGCCGGCATTGAACTCCTCGCCGCCGAGGCAGGTGCCGCTCCAGCCACCTTCGCCGCGCAGCTGGAAGCTGTGCGTGTCGGCATCGATCCGCCTCGCCGAGACGACCTGCGCTGGCAGCAGGTTGGGCGAGCCGAAGAAGGCGGCGACGGTGCGGTTCGCAGGGCGCTGGTAGATGGTCTCGGGTGCGCCCACCTGCAGGATGCGGCCCTGCTGCATCACGACCACGCGGTCCGACAGCGCCATCGCCTCGTCCTGGTCATGGGTGACATAGAGCGTGGTGATCTTCAGCCGCTTCTGCAGTGCACGGAACTCGTCGCCCATGGTGGCGCGCAGCTTGGAGTCGAGGTTGGAAAGCGGCTCGTCGAGCAGCAGCACCCGGGGCTCGAAGGCCAGCGCGCGCGCGATCGCCACGCGCTGCTGCTGCCCGCCGGAGAGCAGCGGCGCGGGGCGCTGCGCGAAGGCATCCATCTCGACAAGCTTCAGCGCCGCACTGACCTTGGCAGCGATCTCCACGGCCGCGACGTGCCGAACGCGCAGCGGATACGCCACGTTCTCGAACACGGTGAGGTGGGGCCAGATCGCATAGGACTGGAAGACCATTCCCAGCTCGCGTTTGTCCGGCGGCACGAACAGGCCCTTGCCGGCATCGCTCACGACCTTGTCGCCGATGCTGATGCGGCCGCCGTCGTTCTGCTCCAGGCCGGCGACCATGCGCAGCGTGGTGGTCTTGCCGCAGCCCGACGGGCCGAGGAGGGTGACGAACTCGTTGTCCTCAATGGAGAGGCTCAGTTCGTCGACCGCCTTCACGCCGTTGAAATTGCGGCTGATCCGATCGAGCAGGACTGCGGGCATGGCTTGTCTCCGTCTATTTGTAGATGGTGCCGGCGAGCGCGAGCATCTCGTCCTGGCGCTCGGGCACGGTGGTGCCCATCACCTTGGTGCGCAGCATGGCCTTGACGTCGTCGTTGGCCAACTCGACCACGCCCTTGGTCGTGGGGGTGAAGCCGGCATTGGCGAACACCAATTGCGACTGCACCTCAAGGAAGTGGTTGATGAAGAGACGCGCTGCGTTGGGATGCGGCGCGTTCTTGAGCACCGAGAGATCGAAGCGCACGAAGGGTCGCCCTTCCGCCGGCACGACGAAATCGACCGGCAGGCCCTTGAGTTCGGTGTAGTAGGGCAGCAGCTGCGGGATGTAGAGTGGGTATTCGCCGCGCGCCGTGCGGCGCTCGTCGTTGCGCAGGTTGCGCGAGAACACCAGGCCTTGCGTGGCGAGCCTGTCGTGGAAAGATTTGCCGAAGGCGTCGTACATGACCATGAAGAAGACCGAGCCGCCGCCGAGCGCGCGCATGTCGTCCGACAGGATCTTGCCTTTCCACTTCGGGTCGAGCAGGTCCTGCCAGCTCTTCGGTGCCTCGCCGGGCTTTACCAGATTCCTGTTGACCAGGATCCCGTAGCTCTGCACGTTGGAGGGCACGCGCAATGCGTCGGCATCGAATGGAGGCACCAGGTTGCGGATATTGGGCACGCCGCCGTGCGGCTGGAAGTTGCCGTCCTTCGCCATCAGGTACGCGGTGGTGCCGCCGTTGTGGTGCACGTCGCCGAGGAAGCGGCCGGCCGTCTGCTCCGCGCGGATGCGTTCGCGCAATTCGCTGGCGCGTGCTTCCAGCGACTCGAAGCGGATGCCGTACTGCTTCTCGAAGCTCGCGCCCACCTCCTTGTGGAAGCGCGAGCCGACGCTGGAGGTGTAGAAGGTGAGCTGGCCTTCCTTCTTCGCGGCCTCGATCACCTTCTGCCATTCCCCCTCCTGCTGCGCTGATCCGGCCGCCGGGTAAAGCGCGGCGGCCGTCGCCGCGGCGCCGAGCCAGGCCAGGGTCTTTCGCTTGTCGGGTTCCATGTCGTCTCCTCGTTCTAGAGTTTGCTGATGCGCTTGTTGATCAGGTTGAACTGGACCCAGCGGAAGACCAGCACGAGGCCGAGCATGAAGAGCGCGATGACGCTCACCTCCTCTGGCTTGCCGCCGGCCCACATCTGGAGCATGAGCACGGAGAGCACCTCGCTGCCGGCGGAGTAGAGGAGGATGGACGCGCTCAGCTCGCGCAGCACGCCGAAGAAGGTCAGCATCCAGCCCACGGCGAAGGACGGCCATGCCAGCGCGACCAGGATGCGTGTGAGCGTCTGCAGCCAGCTCGCGCCGTGCACGCGGGAGCATTCCTCCAGGTCGTAGGAAAGCTGCGCGTAGGCCCCAGACATGATGCGCACCGCCACCGGCGTGCCCAGTGCCATGTAGGCCAGGAACAGCGCCCAGAGCGTGCCGTAGATCGGAATGCCCGCCGGCAGCAGCGAGAAGGCCCACAGGAAGCCGATGCCCAGCACGATGCCCGGCATCATCCACGGCAGCCAGGCCAGCGCATCGATCAAGCGGCGGATGCGCCACTTCGTGCGCACCGTGACGTATGCCACGATGCTGCCCAGCACCATGGTGGCCGAGGCACCGGCGACGCCCAGCCACAGCGTGTTGCGCAGGGCTGTCCAGAAGTCGCGGTTGTTCCAGACATTGACGTAGTTGTCGAAGGTGAACATGTCGGCCGAGTAGAAGCCGAAGAATTTGAAGAAGGAACTCAGCAGGAGTTGGCCGACCGGGAGCAGCACCGTGACAAAGAAGAAGAGCACGCAGATCGCGAAGGTGACCCAGCGCATCCAGCCAAGCTTCATGACGCGCGGCGAGAAGCCCTTGCCCGATACCGTGCTGAAATTGCGCCCGCGCAGCAGGCGCCACTGCACCACGATGAGCAGGAACATCAGGAACATCGCCACGAAGCCGAGGGCGGTCGCGACCTGGTACTGCGGCTGTGCCTGGTGGTTCAGCAGGCTGTAGATCTTGGTCGTCAGCACTTCGATGCCCGCCGGCGTGCCGAAGAAGATCGGCGACTCGAAGGACTCGACGCCGCGGATGAAGCTCAGGATGAAGGCGCTGGTGAGTACCGGCAGCATCAGCACCAGCGTGATGCGCCAGAAGGTGCGGCCGTTGGAGGCGCCGGACATGCGGCTGGACTCTTCCAGCGATGGGTCCATGGTGCGGAAGGCCTCGACGATGAAGAGGAAGAGGAAGGTCGTCGAGTACTGCATCATGTGCCATACCACGCCGCCGTAGGAGTAGACATTGACCAGTGGCGTCTCGCTGCCGGAGAGTGCCTTCCACACCAGGTTGATGGTGCCCGACTGCGGGCTGCCCAGCATGCCCCAGGCCGTGGCGGTGAGGATGGGCGGGATGAAGAAGGGCAGGGTGATCAGCACCTCCAGCGTACGGCGGCCCGGCGTGTCGGTGCGCGCGACGATCCAGGCCAGCAGGGTCGCGAGCGTGAGCGACAGGATCGTCTTCACCAGCGAGATGCCAAAGGAGTCGCGCATGATCGCGAGGTACTCGCCGCTGAAAAGCGAGCGGTAGCCGTTCAGGTCGAAGCTGCCGGGCACGCCGGGCGGCGTGGAGTGAAGGCTGCCATACATCAGCATGGCGAACGGGTACAGCGAGAGGAAGGCCAGCAGGACGATCAGGATCGTCAGGGCCACATGGCGGCGCATCGGGGCGGACCTTCTTCAGGAACGCATGGCCGCGACGACTGCTTCTTCCTGGTCGAACATCATCTCCCGGTCCAGCACGGCCTGGTGGGCGCGCACCCGGTAGAGCTTGCCGGAAGACGCCGCCGCAGGCGGTTTGCCGCCGTCGCGCAGCGCCTTGGCCTCGGCCAGCAGGCGCCGGCGCATCTTGACGATGGCGAGGTCGCTGGTGCCGAGATGCTCGCGCGTGCGGTCGACGATGGGGCCGGCGCTCTCGGTGGCCATCGCGTCCTGCGCGCGCACGCCCGCGATGCCGGTGAAGGAGATGCGTTTCTGCGCGTCGCGATCGATGAGGTAGTCGTTGGCCCGCGTCTCGACCGGTTGCGTGGTGCCGGGGATCACCTTTCGGTGCGTGTTGTCGCCGTTGCGCCAGGCCTTGAGCTCCTGCTCGCCGAGCGGGTGTTCGTGGCGGAAGTTGACCGCGATGACCCAGCAGTGGGTGTCGTCCTTCGGTACCCACATTCGCGTCATGCGCGCGTTGCCGGGTTCGGAGGTGATCATCGTGTAGAAGGGCAGCAGGAACTGGTTCATGCGCCAGTAGGCCTTGTCGTCTTCCACGCGGCGCTGCGACGCGGCGACGAAGCCGTAGTCGGTGTCCTTGACGTGCCAGCGTGGCGAGCGGTCTTCCTGGAAGTAGCTGCCCGAGAGCGCATGCTTCTTCTCGTCGATCCGGTCGACACGGCGGTGCAGGAAGCTTACGTGCGCGGAGTCGAGCTCGCCTTCCATCGCCTGGACGGAGTTGCACTCCTGCTCCCAGCGCGATGCGTAGAGTTTTTCGGGCGGCAGGCCGAGCCATTCGAAATCGGGCATCTCCGGTTGCCGCTCGGCGGGGCCCATGTAGATCCACAGCAGGCCGCCCGCTTCGCGCGCACTGTAGGCGACCGCCTTCACCTTGGTCTTGTAGGTGCTCTCGGGCGGCTCGTTGGGCATGTCCATGCAGTTCCCGGCGGTGTCGAACTTCCAGCCGTGGTAGACGCAGCGGATGCCGCACTCCTCATTGCGGCCGAAGAAGAGGCTCGCGCGGCGGTGCGGACAGAGCTCCTCCAGCACGCCGACCTTGCCGGCGGTATCGCGGAAGACCACGAGATCCTCGCCCAGCAGGCGCAGGCGCACCGGCGGCTCGTCGATGGCGGGCACCTCGTGCAGCACCATGCAGGGAATCCAGAAGGATCGCAGATAGGCGCCCATGGGCGTGCCGGGATTCGTCTGCGTCAGAAGCTCGTTTTCTTCGCGGGTCATCTTGTCTCCGGTTGTGGGCTGGTGGCTTGCCCATCTGGATGTACGGTAACCCAATTAATTGCGAGTTGCAAGTAAATGCGAGGACGTGAAAAAGCCGGGCCCTGCTTTCGCAGGGTCCGGCTTGTGGTCGCTTGCGCGCTGCTG
>CBIHOG010000070.1:0-20453 GCA_966211435.1 uncultured Variovorax sp.
GGGTGGGTCAGCATTCAGTGGAAATCTTGGGTCAGAGATCGACGGAACTCAACACTCCTAAGAGGCCATGAACGATGCGAGCTTGCTGCGCAGCGCGTCAGGCGCGCGCAGCTCGCACTCCCAAACCACCAGAACAACCCATTGCGCGGAAGCAAGCGCAGCCAGCTGCCCCGCGTCTCGTTGCAGATTGCGGGCGATTTTGGGGCGCCAATATTCGAGGTTGCTCTTGGGCTCCCTGCGCCCTTCCCTGCAGTCGTGACGGTGCCAAAAGCAGCCGTGAACGAGGATGGCTTTGCGTTGGCCTAGGAACACGATATCGGGCTTGCCCGGCAGCTCCTTGCGGTGGAGCCGGTAGCCCGTGTGGCCCAGCGCGCGCAGCTCCCGACGAACCGTCAGCTCTGGCGACGTGTCCTTGCTCCGGATCCGCCGCATGTTTTCCGACCGGCGCTCGGGGTCGAGCTTGTCGGCCATGCGCTACTTCTTAGACTTCGCTGCCTCTTCCGCCGTCTGCTTGGGGAATTTGGTAGCCAGCCACTTCAAAACTTCCACTTGATCGGTGGCGGCGCCCCGACGAACCTGCGTCATCATTTTCAGTAGGTCAGGCCGCTGCAACGTGGTGTTGGACGCACCCTCATTGCACACGGAGCAGAGCGCTCGTAAATTGTTCGGCTCGTCGGATCCGCCGGCGCTCTTGTCGATGATGTGCCCGATTTGTAGGCGCGTCTTCTTGCCGGGGTCGTAAGGGTGCGGCTCTCCGGCGACCGCGCCGCACATTTGGCACGTGAAGCCGTTTCGGTCCAACACATACGCCCGGGTCTCCTTGGAGATCTCGCGCGCGAACGCCGGCCGAGGCTTGGGATTTTCAAGCAGATATTCGCCCGGTCTGAGTGTGGAGCGATCGTTGTGGGAAAGGATCTCGAAACCCTCCTCGTCCCGCAATTCCCGCAGGCGTCGGCCCCATTCGCTCGTGTTGCCGCTGGCTTCGCGCAACTCGTCCGAGGTCATGACTCTGCCCATGTTCGCGAGAATGTAGGCCCGCAGCTTCGACCGAGCGCCGGGCTGGCGCGCTGGCTTGTCGCTCGCGGTGCTCATGCGGCTTTGCGAATCGGACGGACCACGACGGCGCTTTCAAGAGCCGCTCTGATTTGCCGACCCACGGCGGCAGCGACCGGAGGCGGGAACGCATTGCCGATTTGCCGATACGCGGCGGTCTTCTTGCCGGAAAACTGCCAGTCGTCCGGGAAGCCTTGGATGCGCGCAGCCATGCGGGTTGTAAGCCGTGGCATGCCGACGTAATTAAGGCCTGGCACGTCGTCCGCGATGCCCATGCCGTCAACTCCGAGCGTCGCCCATGCCTTCTTCGCGCGAGTCGGTCCAAGGTCCGGCCCGCCGTGCTTCTTGGAACCGCCCACGAGGGTAGGAGCGATCGCGCTGGCTTGCTCGCGCCACTTGTCCGCTCCACGCCAGCCTTTTGATCTCATCAAGTCGTGCAGCAGTTCGCCCACGGTGGGGGGCTCTTGCTCCAACGGATTGGGCCAGTGGAAGGCTCCGCCAAGGTCCTTCCGGATCGCCACGAAGATCACGCGGGGACGGAGCTGGGTAACCCCGTAATCGGAGGCGTTGAGCAGGCGCCAGCCGGGGGTGTAGCCTAGCTTTTTCAACTGCTTCTCCACCTTGTTCCGGTAGTCCTCAAAGACGGCATCCAGCAGGCCGCGGACGTTTTCCAGCATCACAGCCTTGGGTCGGCACTCGTCCACGAGGCGGATGGCGGTGGGGAAAAGATCGCGCTCATCCTCATGCCCCAACTGCTTGCCAGCCTTGGAGAACGGGGGGCACGGCACGCCACCCGCCAATAGATCCACTTCGCCGCGGAAGGGCATCGCGCTGTATTCGCGGAGGTCGCCTTCCACGATGTTCCATTCAGGGCGGTTGAGCCGCAGCGTCGCACATGCGGGAGGCTCGATTTCGACACAGGCAACGTGGTCAAAACCGGCTTGTTCCAAGCCCAGAGCCTGTCCGCCAGCGCCGGTGCAAATCTCTAATGAGGTGAAGCTAGCCATTCATTTACTTCCTGCGGTTTTTATCTGGTCACCAGTGTAGCTTTCGCCCACGTCGATGGCTCAACATCCAGCCGCTCGCGACGTCCAGGAAGGCTCTGCGCGCTCTACAGGCCGCACCCCGTTTTGTCGAAGTGGATTGCAGCAGACACGGAAACGGGAGTGCGCAACATAGGAAGGCCACACGGGCAGACCAACTTTCGCGCCTTCGCCCTCATGGAGGCGGCGCGGCAATGGTGCGAATCGGACGAAGGCGGGCTCTTGAAGGCCGACTGGCTCGGCGGCGAGGATTTGAACGGCGATCTTCTGCCGATCGTCGCCGTCATCAGAGATCGCACGAAAGGGCGTGGCGGCAAGGAGGGGCCTACAGCACGCATGGGGACGTGACCTCGCACTTAGGATCGCGTAGGCCGTAGTCGAGCTCGGCCGAGCCTGGCCGAGATTGCGAGTCGGCTCCTAGTTCGAGCACCACCGGCAGTAGGAGCGATCCAGCAGCAGCCGCGCTCCTAAATTGGGGCAACGCCTGCGGCTGTCAGCCTCAGGCGCATGACCTCAGCTGACCAGCACGGGGGCAGCTAGTCGCATGCCCAAGCCGAGCCCCGGCGTCCATGCGTACCTCTAACGCGTGCCACCGCCGCGGCTCAGAGTTCAGCGATGAAAGTTCGGGAGTTGACGGTGTTCGACAGTGTCCCTGGGGCGCACACGTCAAAAACGCAAGTCTAGTGGCGCGTTCACCAAAGTCCAGTGGCGTTCCGCACGGACGTTCACCCCTCAGAGTTCAAGCTAAGCTGCAAAAAATTCAAAGCGTTCTGAAAACCGACAACGGACGTTCACCCCTCAGAGTTCAAGCTAAGCTGCAAAAAATTCAAAGCGTTCTGAAAACCGACAGCAGCCGTACACGCCGCGAGGCTTGAAAGCGTGCCAAATGCCCTTATCATTAGCACTCGCCGGAGTTGAGTGCTAACAAGCACCTCGATTCCAGTCGATGGGAGGCCGGCAGCCAGCCTGCGCCCCAGAACAACCCCAGTTTCTATTCAGGAGATGCAATGAAACTTCAGCCTTTGGGCGATCGCGTGATCGTCAAGCGCGTCGAAAGCGAAACCAAGACCGCCTCCGGCATCGTGATCCCGGACAACGCCGCAGAGAAGCCCGATCAGGGCGAAGTGCTGGCCGTCGGCCCCGGCAAGAAGAACGACAAGGGCGAAATCGGCGCGATGAGCGTCAAGGTCGGTGACCGCGTCCTGTTCGGCAAGTACAGCGGCCAGACCGTCAAGGTCGACGGCGACGAATTGCTGGTCATGAAGGAAGACGACCTGTTCGCGGTCGTCGTGAAGTAATCCAACCTACTGAATTCGGAGAAATATCATGGCAGCAAAAGACGTAGTCTTCGGCGGCGAAGCCCGCGCGCGCATGGTCGAGGGTGTCAACATCCTCGCCAACGCAGTCAAAGTGACCCTGGGCCCCAAGGGCCGCAACGTGGTGCTCGAGCGCTCCTTCGGCGCCCCCACCGTGACCAAGGACGGCGTGTCGGTCGCCAAGGAAATCGAACTCAAGGACAAGCTCCAGAACATGGGCGCCCAGCTCGTGAAGGAAGTGGCCTCCAAGACGTCGGACAACGCCGGTGACGGCACCACCACCGCGACCGTGCTGGCCCAGGCCATCGTTCGCGAGGGCTTCAAGTACGTGGCCGCCGGCATCAACCCGATGGACCTGAAGCGCGGCATCGACAAGGCCGTCACGGCCCTGGTCGAAGAGCTGAAGAAGGCTTCCAAGGCCACCACGACCTCGAAGGAAATCGCGCAAGTCGGCTCCATCTCGGCCAACAGCGACGACACCATCGGCAAGCTCATCGCCGATGCGATGGACAAGGTCGGCAAGGAAGGCGTCATCACCGTCGAAGACGGCAAGTCGCTCGAAAGCGAACTCGACGTCGTCGAAGGCATGCAATTCGACCGCGGCTATCTGTCGCCCTACTTCATCAACAACCCCGAGAAGCAATCCGCGCTGCTCGAGAACCCCTTCGTGCTGCTGTTCGACAAGAAGATCAGCAACATCCGTGACCTGCTGCCCACGCTGGAACAAGTCGCGAAGGCCGGCCGTCCGCTGCTGATCATTGCCGAGGAAGTCGAAGGCGAAGCCCTGGCGACCCTGGTGGTCAACACGATCCGCGGCATCCTGAAGGTCGTGGCCGTCAAGGCGCCTGGCTTTGGCGACCGCCGCAAGGCCATGCTCGAAGACATCGCCATCCTGACGGGCGGCAAGGTCATCGCCGAAGAAGTGGGCCTGACCCTCGAGAAGGTGACGCTGGCCGACCTCGGCCAGGCCAAGCGCATCGAAGTGGGCAAGGAAAACACCATCATCATCGACGGCGCCGGTGCCGCTGGCGACATCGAAGCCCGCGTGAAGCAAGTGCGCGTTCAGATCGAGGAAGCCACCAGCGACTACGACCGCGAGAAGCTCCAGGAGCGCGTGGCCAAGCTGGCCGGCGGTGTGGCCGTGATCAAGGTCGGCGCTGCCACCGAAGTCGAGATGAAGGAAAAGAAGGCCCGCGTCGAAGACGCCCTGCACGCCACCCGCGCTGCGGTGGAAGAAGGCGTCGTGGCCGGTGGCGGCGTGGCGCTGCTGCGTGCCAAGCAAGCCGTGGGCGACAAGCTCAAGGGCGACAACGCGGACCAGGACGCCGGCATCAAGCTGGTGCTCAAGGCCATCGAGGCGCCCCTGCGCGAGATCGTGAACAACGCCGGCGGCGAAGCCAGCGTGGTTGTGAACGCAGTCCTGGCAGGCAAGGGCAACTACGGCTTCAACGCCGCCAACGACAGCTACGGCGACATGCTCGAGCTGGGCATCCTGGACCCGACGAAGGTCACCCGCACCGCGCTGCAGAACGCTGCATCGGTCGCGTCGCTGCTGCTGACGACCGAAGCCATGGTCGCAGAGGCACCGAAGGAAGAGTCCGCCGGCGGCGGCGGCATGCCCGACATGGGTGGCATGGGTGGCATGGGCGGCATGGGCATGTAATGTCGGCCCCCCGGCTCGCCTTGGGGCAGCCCGGCGGCGGCCACATGGGTCGCCGCTGACGCCAGTCATGAAAGAAAGCCCCGCAGCGAGAGCCGCGGGGCTTTTTTACGTCAGCTCGAAGGAGAAGACCGCGCCCTTCTCGGGGCGCTGCAGCAGCCTGATGTCGCTGCCGTGCAACTGCAGGATGCGCTGCACGATCATCAGTCCCAGACCGCCACCACGGCTGCCGGACGACGAGAAGGCCGGCCGCGTGAACAACCCCTTGCGCAGTTCGTCGGGGATGCCGGGCCCTGTGTCGCTCACTTCCACCCGCACCCCCTCATCCTCCTTCCACAGCCGCACCACGATCTCACCGCCATGCGGGGTATGGCGGATCGCGTTGTCCAGGAGGTTGGTCAGCACGCGCTCGATCATTCCCAGGTCGGCGTTCACGGCCGGGAGCCCCGGCGCGACGTCGGGCACGAGGCGCTGCTGCCGCGCCTCGGCAGCCAGCTCGAACTTCTGGAACACGTCCTGCACCAGTTCGGCCAGGGCGAAGCGCTCTTTCTCGGGTTTGACGACCCCGTATTCAAGACGCGCCAGTTCGAACAGCTCCTGCGCCAGCCGCCCGACCTTGCGGCTCTGGCCCAGCGCGATTTCCAGGTAGCGCCGCCGGTCGTCCGCGCCGAGCGAATCGGCCTTGAGCTGCATCGTCTCGAGATAGCCGTGCAGCGAGGTGAGCGGCGTGCGCAGGTCGTGCGAGATGTTGGCGAACAGCTCCCGCCGCTGCTGGTCCTGCGCCGTGAGTTCGCGCCACTGTTCGGCAATGCGCCGCATCATCTTCGTGAAGGCCAGCGCGAGCGTGGCGATCTCGCCGCCGCTGCGGCCCGCCTGCGCGAGCGCGGGCGCGGCGCCATCGAGCGCGGCCACGCCCTCGGTCTCGAATTTGCGCACGGCGAGCGTGAGTTCGCGCAAGGGACGCGTGATGAAGTGGAAGGCCGCAAGCCCCGCCAGCAGCCCCAGCAGCGCCACAAGCGCCATCGACCACAGGGTGGTGCGCAGGACGCTGTCGGCGGCGACGTGGGCCGCCAGCGCGTCGCGATCCTCGCCTTGAAGCACCACGTAGACATAGCCGGCGTCGCGGCCATCGATCCTGAGCGGCGCGGCGCTGAACACCTTGCGCAGTCCGTCGCTGCGCGGGTCGTCGCCGAGGATCGGCAGCGGACCGCCCTCCAGGAGGCGGCGAATCGGAGCCAGGTCGATGCGCGTGCGCTTCAGATGGCCCGGCGGCGCGGCCTGCGCCACGATGCGGCCGTCCGGCGCGAGCAGGTAGACCTCGACGCTGGGATTCACCGCCATCAGCTTGTCGAACAGGTCGTGCACCGCGGCATCGTTCAAGCCGCCGCGCTCCATGAGCGTCGAGTTCTCGGCGATGTGCGCGGCCAGCCCGCCGGAGAGCCGCTGGGTGACTTCCTGCTCGTGCCGCCCGCTGGCCCAGGTCTGCAGCCAGGCGGATGTGCCGAAGCAGGCCAGCAGCAGCACCGCGAAGACGGCCGAGAAGCGCCAGGACAGCGAAACCGAGCGAAGAAGGTTCACGGCGCGCCCCCCTCGCTCGCCGACGCCGACATCTTGTAGCCGCGTCCCCAGACCGTGAGGATGCGGCGCGGCGCGGCGGGGTCGGCCTCGATCTTCAGGCGCAGACGGTTGATGTGGGTGTTGACCGTGTGCTCGTAGCCGTCGTGCTGGTAGCCCCAGACCTGGTTGAGCAGGTCGAGCCGCGAGAACACCTTGCCCGGATGGCGGGCGAAGAAGTACAGGAGGTCGAACTCCCTGGGCGTGAGTTCGACGCCCTTGCCGTCGACTTGCACCTCGCGCGCCATCGGATCGATGCTCAACCGGTCCAGATCAAGCCGGCCCGATTCCATGCGGGCATTGCGCGCCATGGCCTCCGTGCGCCGCAGCAGCGCGCGCACGCGGGCCACGAGTTCGAGCACCGAGAAAGGCTTGGCGAGGTAGTCGTCCGCGCCCAACTCCAGGCCCAGGATGCGATGCACCTCGCTGGAGCGGGCGCTGGTGATGATGATGGGCGTGTAGCGCGTCATGGCTCGGGCTCGGCGGCAGATTTCCAGCCCGTCGACGCCCGGAAGCATCAGGTCGAGGATCAGCGCATCCCAGTTGCCGTGCTCCAGTTCCCGCAGGCCCGCGTGTCCGTCTGCCGCGTGGGTCACGGCATAGCCCTCGTCATGCAGGTGCATGCGCAGCAGTTCGGCGATGTGGGCATCGTCTTCGACGAGGAGGACACGTTTGGCAAGCTCCATGCGGCGGATTGTCCCCCGGCGCGCAAGTCCGAGTTGTCACGATTAATTGAACTTTCGGTGAGGATTCGGCCACCCGCGGCGGCGAACAATCCGCCCCATGAACAGCACCGCCTCGCCGCAGCGCAGCACACCCATCCATCCGCTCTGGATGCGCATCACCCATTGGCTGAACGCCTTGGCGGTGCTGGTGCTGGTGACCAGCGGCTGGAGGATCTACGACGCCTCGCCCTTCCTGCCTTTCACCATCCCGGCGTCGATCACCTTGGGCGGCTGGCTGGGCGGCGCGCTGCAATGGCACTTCGCCGCGATGTGGCTGCTGGCCGCCAACGGGCTTGTCTACCTTGCGCTGAACGTGGCAAGCGGGCGGTTGATACGCAAGTTCTTCCCGCTGTCGGCGGGTGGCATCTGGCGCGACGCGCTGGCAGCCTTGCGCGGCAAGCTCTCCCACGCGGACCCGCGGCACTACAACAACGTCCAACGCCTGGCCTACCTTTTCGTCATCCTCGACATCGGGCTGCTCGTGCTCTCGGGCCTGGTGCTGTGGAAGTCGGTGCAGTTCGCCTTCCTGCGCGAACTGCTGGGCGGCTACGAGTTCGCGCGCCGCATCCATTTCTTCGCCATGGCCGCGCTGGTCTGCTTCGTCGCCGTGCACCTCGTGATGGTGGCGCTGGTGCCGCGCACACTGCTGGCGATGCTCTACGGCCGCAAGGCGGAGACCGCATGAAAGCACTGAATCGCCCCGTCATCACCGGCATCGACGGCGACGCCGCGCTGGTGGAAGCGCGCAAGATCATCGCTCGCCGCGTCGAGCAGCCCGCGCGCCGGGCCTTCCTGCAGCGCACGCTGACGCTCGGCGGGCTGTCGCTGCTGAGCGGCTGCGGCATCAGCGACAACAGTGGGGTCGAGGCCGCGCTCACGCGCATCTCTCGCTTCAACGACGCGGCGCAGGCCTGGCTCTTCGACCCGCGGCAGCTCGCGCCGACCTATCCGGAATCGATGATCACCCGGCCCTTCCCCTTCAACGCCTATTACGGCGAAGACGAGGTGCGCGAGGTGGACGAGGCCGGCTACCGGCTCGAAGTCACCGGCATGGTCGCCGACCGGCGCAGCTGGACGCTCGGCGAACTGCGGGCCATGCCGCAGCGCGACCAGGTCACGCGCCACATCTGCGTGGAAGGCTGGAGCGCCATCGGCAAGTGGGGCGGCGTCCCCTTCGCGGATTTCCTGCGCCGCGTGGGTGCCGACACGAGCGCGAAGTACGTGGGTTTCAAGTGTGCCGACGACTACTACACCAGCATCGACATGCCGACGGCACTCCACCCGCAGACGCTGCTCACGCTCAGCTACGACGGCCAGCCGCTGCCGCCCAAGTACGGCTTCCCGATGAAGCTGCGCATGCCCACCAAGCTGGGCTACAAGAACCCGAAGCACATCAAGGCGATCTTCGTCACCAACACCTACCCTGGCGGCTACTGGGAAGACCAGGGCTACAACTGGTTCGGCGGCAGCTGAGCCCACGGGCTCGACGCTGCTGACAACGCGCGGCCCGGGTCCACTTCGGACCGGCCGATTTTCATGAAACACGACTCTTGAGGACTTTCAAATGAACAAGCTCACCGCAACTCTGCTCGCCGGCCTCGTGGCCCTTGGCTGCGCATCGGCCTTCGCCGCCGACGAGATGAAGAAGGACGACGGCATGGCCAAGGATTCGATGGCCAAGGACGCCATGCACAAGGACGGCATGAAGAAAGACGCCATGGGCAAGGACGCAATGGGCAAGGACGCCATGGCGAAGGACGGGATGAAGAAGGATTCGATGGCCAAGGACGCCATGGGCAAAGACGCCATGAAGAAAGACGAGATGAAGAAGTAGGAAGCAGATCCGAGGCGCCGCCCGCGGGCGGGGGGCGCGCGAATCGACAACAATGGAAGAACACGCAAGGAGCCCATCGCCATGGACAAGTCGCTGACGACCCCCTCCCCCCTCTCACGCCGCGTCGTGCTGGCGACCCTGGCCCTCGGGGCCGGGGCGGCGGTGTGGCACGCCATGCCTTCGATGGCGGCGGAAGCCGCAGTTGTCATTCCGGCGCCCACGCAGGACCTGGCTGCCGCGCCGGGCGCGAGTTCGGAGACCGCCGTCTTCGCCGGTGGCTGCTTCTGGGGCGTGCAGGGCGTGTTCCAGCACGTCAAGGGCGTGACGGGCGCGGTCTCCGGCTATGCCGGGGGCGAGTCATCCACCGCCAGATACGACGAGGTCGGCATGGGCAACACCGGCCACGCCGAGTCGGTGAAGATCACCTACGACCCGAAGCAGGTCAGCTACGGCCGCCTGCTGCAGATCTACTTCTCGGTCGCGCACAACCCGACGGAGCTCAACCGGCAGGGCCCGGACACGGGCACGCAGTACCGCTCGACCGTCTTCACGGCCAACGCCGAGCAGGCGCGCATCGCACGCGCCTACATCGCGCAGCTCGACCAGGCCAAGGTCTTCGGAAAGAAGATCGCCACCACCATCGAGCCCCTCAAGGGCTTCTATGCGGCGGAGCCCTATCACCAGGACTTCATGACCCGCAACCCGGACCATCCGTACATCGCGATCAACGACCTGCCGAAGGTGGACAACCTGAAGCGCGTGTTTCCCGATCGCTACCGTGCGAAACCCGTGCTGGTGGGGACAGGCGCCTGAACGGGCGCCGCCACGCGCTCGCCTCAGACAGACGCGTCTGTCAGCTGCGGCTCGCCGTAGGCGTTGGCGTCCGGCTGGCCGGGCTGCACCATGAAATAGAGGAGCACGAGGCCGCCCACGATCGGGATCAGCCCGATCAGCAGGAACCAGCCGCTCTTGCCGATGTCATGCAGGCGTCGCGCGCCGGCGGCCAGCAAGGGCAGGATGAAGGCAAGCACCACGATCACGTAGATGTACTCGTGGATGAAGCCGGACACGATGGCCAGGATCACGTAGGCGAGCACGAACCACCAGTACTCGGATCGCCGCGCGCGGCCCGAGAAATCGACGTACTTGCTGAAGCAGGTCTGGACGGCCTGTTGGAAAGTCATGAACAACTCCTCTAGATAGTTCCCACGGTCAAACTCCCGTGGCGATCATATCGGGCGGAGTCGGCGTCCCAGATGACTACGACGGCTGGCTCAGCCGCGCGATCAGGCCGGCCGTTGAAGCGTCCAGGCCCTGGCCGTCGCCGGATGAAAGACGCGGCTCGACGTCCTTCGCCAGCACCTTGCCCAGTTCCACGCCCCACTGGTCGAAGCTGTTGATGCCCCAAAGCGCGCCGCTGGTGAACACGCGGTGCTCGTAGAGCGCCAGGAAGGCACCGAGCGATTCGGGCGTCAGCTTCTGCAGCACGAAGAAGCTGCTCGGCCGGTTGCCTGGAAAGTTGCGGTGCCCGCCCGCGTCGCGCCGGCCGACCATCAGCGCCTGCGCCTGCGCGATCGCGTTGGCCAGCAACTTGGCGTGATGGCCCTCCAGGTCGTGTGCCGCGTCGCGCACCGCGATGAAGTCCAGCGGAATCACGTCGGTGCCCTGGTGCAGCATCTGGAAGTAGGCGTGCTGGCCGTTGGTGCCGGGCTCGCCCCACAGCACGGGCGAGGTGCCGAAGGGCACGGGCTGACCTTCCACATCGACCTGCTTGCCGTTGCTTTCCATCTCCAGCTGCTGCAGGTAGGCCGGCAGCCGCCTGAGCGCGCTGTGGTACGGCGCGATGCAGCGGCTGGTGAAGCGATGGAAGTTGCGGTACCAGACATCCAGCAGGCCGAGGCGCGCGGGCAGGTTGCGCTCCAGCGGCGCGGTGCGGAAATGCTCGTCCATCGCGTGCGCGCCGGCGAGCAGCTTGCGGAAGCCTTCCGCGCCGATCGCCAGGGCGATGGGCAGCCCGATCGCGGACCACAGCGAGTAGCGGCCGCCAACCCAGTCCCAGAAGCCGAAGGTGGTCTCGATGCCGAAGTCGTGCGCCGCATCCACGTTGGTGGTGAGGGCGGCGAAGTGGTGCGCGATGTCGGCGTTGCCGGATTGCTCGAACCAGCGCTTGGCGGAGCGCGCGTTCGCCATTGTCTCGGCGGTGGTGAAGGTCTTGGAGGCGATCAGGAACAACGTGTGCTCCGGCGCGAGGCCGCGCAGCACGGCCGCCAGCTCGTGGCCGTCGACGTTGGAGACGAAGTGGAAGCGCTTGCCCGGCGCGACGAACTGGTCGAGCGCCAGCACCGCCATCTGCGGGCCGAGGTCGGAGCCGCCAATGCCGATGTTGACCACGTCGGTGATCGTGTGGTCCGCGCGCACTTGCTCGGCATAGGCGAGCATCGCATCCAGCGTGGCGTGCACCTCGCCCAGGGCTTCGCCCAATTTGCCGGGAACGGCGGCCGAGGCAGGGGCGCGCAGCAAAGTGTGCAGGACGGCGCGGTCCTCCGTCAGGTTGATGCGCTCGCCGGTGAACATCGCATCGCGGTGCGCTTCGAGGCCGACCTCCCGCGCAAGCGAAAACAGCAGTTCCTCGGTGCGCACGTCGACCAGGTTCTTCGAGAGATCGGCGAAGAGATAGGGCGCCTGCTGGCTGAAGGCCGCGACGCGCCCGACATCCTGGGCGAACGCCTCGCGCAAGTCGAAGCCGCGGCCAGCGGCGTCGTAGTGCGCCTGCAACTGGCCCCAGGCCCCAGTCCGGTCGCAGCGGGTGGTCATGACGAAGACTCCATCAGCTTCTCCAGCTTCACGGCGTCCGCCGCGAAGGCCCGGATGCCTTCGGCCAGCTTCTCCGTCGCCATCGCATCCTCGTTGAGGGCGAAGCGGAAGGCGGACTCGTCGAGCGTGAGCTTCGGGATGTCGTGATCTGCGGCGGCGTCGGGGTCCAGGGCGCGCGCGAGCGGTGCGTCGCTGGCGGCCAGCTCGGCCAGGAGTTCAGGGCTGATGGTCAGCAGGTCGCAGCCCGCCAGCGCCGCGATCTGGCCCACGTTGCGGAAGCTCGCGCCCATCACCTCGGTCGCGACGCCGTGCTTCTTGTAGTAATCGAAGATCTGCCGCACCGACTTCACGCCGGGATCGTTGGCACCCGCGCTCGCCGCCTCGTCCCACTTCGCGCCGGCCGCTTTCTTGTACCAGTCGTAGATGCGCCCGACGAAGGGCGAGATCAGCTTCACGCCCGCCGCGCCGCAGGCCACGGCCTGCGCGAAGGAGAAGAGCAGCGTCAGGTTGGTGTGGATGCCCTTGCGCTCCAGCACGCGCGCAGCCTCGATGCCCTCCCAGGTGGAGGCGATCTTGACCAGCAGCCGCTTCTCGATGTCCACGCCTTCGGCGCGGTAGAGCGCGACGATGCGCTCGGCGCGCTCGACCGTCGCGGCGGTGTCGAAGCTCAGCCGCGCATCGACCTCGGTGGAAACACGGCCCGGGATGATGGAGAGGATCTCCGCGCCGAAGCGCACCAGCAGGCGGTCGATCACCTCGTCGACCGGCCGGCCCCTGTGTTTCTTCACCGCCTCGTCCAGCAACGGGCGGTAGTGGGCCATCTGCACGGCCTTGAGGATGAGCGAAGGATTCGTGGTCGCGTCCCGGGGCTTGAACTGCGCCAACTGGCGGAAATCGCCTGTGTCGGCGACGACGGTGGTCCACTGGCGAAGGGCATCGAGTTGGTTCATGCGGCCATTATCCAGCCGCAAAACTACAGGGCGTGTCGTCCATGGCTGACGAAGTGGCGCCGGTCGCGGGGAATAAGGTCATGCTTTGACCGCATCCGGAGGAAGCCCATGTCTTTCCAAAAACATCGCAACCCGCCACCCACCGTGGTATTCGATGACCGCGTCCACAGCGCATCGATCGGCACGCTGGCGGCTGCCTTCTGCGTCGGCGGCTTCCTGACGCTGCTGGCGCTGACCACGCGCCGCGCCGCCCAGGGCGAGACCGTCGTCGGACCGCCCGACGGCGCTCCACTGATGCGGGCGCCGCTTCAGGTCGTCGCGCCGGTGGATCTCAAGCGTTACGCCGGGCTCTGGCACGAGCAGGCACGGCTGCCGAATCGCTTCCAGGATCGCTGTACCGGCCCCGTCACCGCCGAATACACGCTGCAGGAAGACGGCACGGTGCAGGTGCGCAACCGCTGCATCTTGAAGGATGGGAACTTCGAGGAGGCTGTGGGGACGGCGCGCGTGGTCCCTGTCGCCGGCCTGCCAGGCGCCGGCCGGCTCGAGGTGCGCTTCGCGCCCGAATGGCTGGGCTGGTTACCCGCGGTCTGGGGCGACTACTGGATCCTGAAGCTGGATCGCGACTACCAGGTCGCGCTGGTCGGCACGCCGAACCGCCGCTTCTTGTGGGTGCTTTCGCGTGCGCCGCGGCTCGACGAGCATCTGCTCCAAGCCGAACTGGACTACGCGCGCACGCTGGGCTTCGACGTCGACAAGGTCGAATTCACCGGCAGGTAGGCCGCGACGAGCGCCGGCACGGCACTGGGCACCGCGCAGTGGATGGCGTGCCAGCCCAGTTCGCGCGCGGCCTCCACGTTGGGCAGCGAATCGTCGATGAAGAGTGTCTCGCCTGCCTCCAGCCCATGGCGCCGCGCCAGCATTTCATAGATCTCGCGGTGCGGCTTGATCACCTTGACGTCGCCCGAGAAGATCCCGCCGTCGAACCACTGGAAGAAGGCATGGCGTTGCTCCAGCACCCGCGCATACGGCGCGGGCATGTTGGAGAGGTAGTAGAGCCCGAGCTTCTCCCCGGCATCGCGGCGCGCACGCAAGCTGGCCAGAAGGTCGACCATGACGGGGATCGGCTCCAGCCGTTCGCCCATCGGCGCCAAGGCCTCGCCGAGCCGGTCCGCCGGCAGCGAAAGGCGCAGCGCCATCCGCCCGATCGCGTCGTCGAGGCTGTGCGTGCCTCGATCGAAGCCCAGCCAGTCCTCGTGATGGAACATCTGCCGCGCGAGCGCGTGCGCCGCCTCGGCTGTGGGCGCGTGGTGCGCGAACTGCGACTGCACGAGTTCGACAGGCGCCCAGGTCAGGAGCACCGCTCCCAGGTCGAAAACAATGTTCATGCGGTCGCGGGGACGACGGAAACGCCGTGGCTTCCAAGGGAAAGGACCGTGCTCGCGCCAGCGGCAAGCGGCCGGGCGAGGTCGGTGGAGACGACGAAGACATGGCCGAGCGGCGTCTCGAACACATATTCGTAGAAGCTGCCCAGGTAGGCCGCCTTCAGCAGCTTGGCGGGCAGGCCGATGGCCGCGCCGATCTGCCACGCCTCCGGTCGCACGGCCACCTTGACGACGCCCGGGGCGAGATCGTAGCGCGGCACCAGCGTGAGCGGCCCGAGTTCCACGCGCCCTTCCGGCTGCGCCACCGCCGGGAAGACCATGGCCTCGCCCATGAAGCCGGCCACGAACTCGCTTTCGGGATGGCCATAGAGTTGCTCGGGCGTGCCCTGCTGGGCAATCAGCCCCTGGTCCATCACGATGATCTGGTCGCTCACCGCGAGCGCCTCGCTCTGGTCGTGGGTGACGTAGGCGACGGTGAGGCGGAGGCGCTGCTGCAGGTTGCGTATCTCCTCGCGCATCTCGCGCCGCAGGCGGGCGTCGAGGTTCGACAATGGCTCGTCGAAGAGCAGCACCGCCGGCTCCAGCACCAAAGCCCGGGCCAGCGCCACGCGCTGCTGCTGGCCGCCGGAGAGTTCGCCCGGCAGACGCTCGTCGAAGCCGACCAGGCCCACGCCTGCGAGGGCATCACGCGCGCGCGCCTGCGCCTCGTTCTTGCGCAGGCCGCTCATGCGCAGGCCGTAGCCCACGTTCTCGATCACGTTCATGTGCGGAAAGAGTGCGTAGCTCTGGAACATCATGCTCACGTTGCGCTCGGCCGGGCCGAGGGTGGTGACGTCGCGGCCACCCATGATGATCGAGCCCGAGGTGGGCGACTCCAGGCCCGCGATCATGCGCAGCGTGGTCGTCTTGCCACAGCCCGAGGGCCCGAGGATGGTGGTCAGCGTGCCCTCCGGCACCTCGAAGCTGACACCCTTCACGGCCAGAGGTGCGTTGGACGCGCGGCCGTAGCGCTTGGCGACGTTGCGCAGTTCGATGCCGTTGCTCATGTGTGGATCCGTCCTCAGGGTGTCGCCGGTACGGCGATGGCCGCCACGCCGGCCTTGCGCCGGCCCAGCTTTCGTTCGCCCACGACGAGCTGCACCAGCGCGATGGCCAGCGACATCAGCACCATCAGCACCGTGCAGTAGGCCAGTGCGATGCCGTAGTCGCCATTGCCGACGCGACCGATGATGTAGGTCGTGGCCAGTTCATTCTCCGCCGTCACCAGGAAGATGACGGCGCTCACCGTCGTCATCGCGCGAACGAAACTGTAGACCAGCGCCGCCGCCAGCGCAGGCTTGAGCAGCGGAAGCACCACGCGCAAGAGCGTCTGCGAGGTCGAGGCGCGCAGCATCATCGAGGCCTCGTCGAGCGAACGGTCGAGTTGCTTGAAGGCAGCGGTACCCGCGCGCACGCCGACCGGCAGGTTGCGGAACATGAAGCACAGCACGATGATGAGGCCGGTGCCGGTCAGCTCCAGAGGCGGCACGTTGAAGGCGAGGATGTAGCTCACGCCCAGCACGGTACCCGGAATCGCGAAGGCGAGCAGCGCCGCGAACTCGAAGGCGCCCTGGCCCTTGAACTCGTTTCGCGCCAGCAGCCAGGCGATGAGCAGGCCCAGCCCGGCCGTGAGCGGCGCCGAGAGGCCCGCCAGCTTGACGGTGGTGATGAGCGAGTTCCACGCGGTGCCGGCCCACACCAGCCCGAACTGGCCCCATTCGAGCGCGAAGGCGGTCTTGAAATGCTGGAGGGTGAAGGTGTAGTCGCGCCCCCAGGTCTGCACGAAGCCGCCCGCGAAGGCGAAGAGGTACACGACCAGGGTGAAGGCGATCCAGGGGAAGGCGACGCAGTAGATCGTGCGCCGCACACCGTCCGGCAGCGGCATGGGGAGGCCGGCATCGCCCTTGCCGCTCACCGTCGTGTAGCTCCGATTGCCGAGGACCCAGCGCTGGATCGCGAAGACGCCGAGCGCGAAGAGCGTGAGCACCCAGGCCAGCGCCGCGGCACGGCCCTGGTCGTACTGGGCGCCGACGATCGCGAAGAAGATGTCGGTGGACAGCACCGAGAACTGCCCGCCCACCACCACCGGGTTGCCGAAGTCCGCGATGCTCTCGATGAAGCCGACCAGAAAGGCATTGGCCAGCCCCGGCTTGAGCAGCGGCAGCGTGACGGTGAAGAAGGTGCGCCGGCGATCGGCGCGCAGCATCTGCGCGGCCTCTTCCAGGCTGGGCGACACGCCCTGCACCACGCCGCGCATGATCATGAAGGCGATGGGCGTGAAGGCGAAGAGCTGCGCGACCAGCACGCCGGGCATGCCGTAGAACCAGCGCGTGGGCTCGATGCCGAAGCTGCTTTCGAGCACCTGGTTGACCACGCCTGCGCGGCCGAAGAGCAGGATCAGGCCCAGGCCGACCACGAAGGGCGGCGTGATGATGGGCAGCAGCGCGAGCACGCGCAGCGGGCCTTGCCAGCGCCGGCCGCCGCGCTCGGCCATCAGCGCGATCAAGGTGCCCAGGAAGGTCGTGCCGGCGGCCGTGAGCAGCGCCAGGGCCAGGGTGTTCCAGGCCACGCCGCAACGCACGCCGCCCGCCAGGCAGCCGAGCCCCCACACGCGCTCGGTGCCGATGCGCGCGGCCAGCGCCGCCATGGACCACCGGCCGTCTTCGTCGAGGAAGGCGCCCGCGAGTGCCTTGCTCACGGGATAGGCGATGAAGAGCGCCATCAGCAAGCCGCATCCGACGACCGCGCCGGCGACGAAGAGGTCGCCCTTGAAGAAGCCCTGCCGCGCCAGGCCGAAGGCCGCGAGCAGGACGAGCGCCGCGAGCGCGACGAAGCCGCCCGCGCCGATGCCGAACTGGTGGACGGCGAGTTCGCCGAACCAGGCGTCCAGTTGCGGGAAGCGCCAGCCGCGCGCGCCGATCAGGAAGCCGCTGATGGCGAGACCGATGGCCCCGACGCCCCCGCCCAGGAGCAGCACGCGGCCTTGCGCCCGCCCCGGCCGCATCAAGGCGCCGAGGACGCAGATGGCCAGGCCGATGAGGCCGTAGAAAAGCCAGACGCGGCCCTGCGTTCCGGCCTGCATGAGCCCGTTGGCGCCCTCGGCGGTGCCGAAGACCTGCGGCAGGGCCTCGTACCATGCGGTGTCCTGGATCGCATACCAGGGCAGCGCGAGATAGCCGGCCAGGCCGGCCGCGATGCAGATCCAGAGGGGCCGCCCCGGATGGCGGCTCGCCGCGGAAGCCGACACGCTAGCGCGGCAGCGAGTTGACGTCCTTTTCCCAGCGCGCGATCAGGCGCCGGCGCTCAGCGCTGGCGCCGTACTTCGCGTAGTCATAGTCGATGAACTTGATCTTCTTGAAGTCCGGGATGCGCGGGTCAAGCTTGGCGTTCACGTTGCTCGGCAGCTGGAACTGCTTGTTGGCGGCACCAAGCTCCTGCGCCGAGGGCGTCAGCGCCCATTCGTAGAACTTCTTCGCCGCGTCGAGGTTGCGCGCACCCTTGATGATGCTCATGGAGCCGATCTCTGCGCCGGTGCCATCGGAGGGTGTGATGGTCTCGACCGGAAAGCCCTGCATCTTCTCGCCCGGGCCATCGTGCACGAAGCTGATCGACACCGCCGTCTCGCCGCGCGCCACCGCCTTGATGGGGCCGGTGCCCGAACGGGTGTACTGGCCGACGTTCTTGTGCAGGCCCTTGAGGTATTCGAAGGCCCTGTCCTCGCCCATGAGCTGCACGAGCGTCGCGATCATCGTGTAGGCCGTGCCGCTGGAGGCCGGGTTGGCGACCTGGATGTCACCCTTGTATTCGGGCTTGAGGAGATCCGCCCAGGTTTTCGGCACGGCCAGCTTCTTCTTCGCGAGAAGCTCCGGGTTATAGCCGAAGCCCAGCGGCCCCGAGTAGATGCCCACTGTCCTGTACCCCGACTGCTTCGCCTGCTGCTGTGCCCAGGGATGCAACTGCGACAACGACGGCGACTTGTATTCGAGCGTCAGGCCCTGCTCCGCGGCCTGCAGGTGCGGATCGCCCGTGCCGCCGAACCAGATGTCGGTCTTGGGGTTGTCCTTCTCGGCGATGAGCTGGGCCAGCGCCTCGCCCGAGCCCTTGAGCGACATGTTGATCTTGACCCCGGTGGTCCGCGCGTAGACGGTGGAGATGACGTTGCACCATTCGGCCTGCACCGAGCAGATGACGTTGACGGTCTGCGCCGATGCGCCCGCGCAAAGTGCGGCGAGCGCCGCGGCGACGAAAAGCTTCTTCATGTCGTGTCTCCACTGCCGGAAATAAAAAAGGCCCCGCGGGCCAGTCTTCAGCTTAGCGCCCCATCCGTCATGGGGGATCGGTACAAGTACCATTCGGTGGCAAGCCACAACAACACGGATGTATCCATGAGTTTCGACCTTGTACTTTTCGGCGGCACCGGCGACCTCGCCTGGCGAAAGCTGATGCCTGCGCTCTTCCAGGCCTTCAGGCACGGCAGCCTGCCCGAGGGCGGGCGGATCATCGGGGTGGCGCGCGACGACCTGTCCGACGACGCGTACCGCGAGCTGATCCAGTCGCGCTTCGAGGCGGTCGAGGGCGCCAAGCGGCCATCGCCCGAGGAGTTCAAGAAGTTCGCCTCGATGCTGTACTTCGTGCGCATGGACCTCTCACAGCCGAAGGACTACCAGAAGCTCGCGGAGACGCTCATGTCCCGCGACGCCGACACGGTGGTGATGTACCTGGCCACGGCGCCGGCCCTCTTCACCCAGGTCGTCGAACAGATCGCCGCGGCGGGTCTCAACAGTCCGAAGACGCGCCTGGTGCTGGAGAAGCCCCTGGGCCACGACCTGGCCTCGAACCGCGCCATCAACAAGGCTGTGTGCAAGGTGCTGGCGGAGCACCAGGTCTTCCGCATCGACCACTATCTCGGCAAGCCCTCCGTGCAGAACCTGTTCGCGATGCGCTTCGGCAATGCGCTCTTCGAGCCGATCTGGCGGCGCGAGCACATCGCGAACATCCAGATCACGATCGCCGAGGACCTGGGCGTGGAGAAGCGCGGCGCCTTCTACGACCAGACGGGCGCGCTGCGCGACATGGTGCAGAACCACGCGTTGCAGCTGGTCTGCGCCATCGGCATGGAGCCGCCGATCAACGCGCACGCGGATGCGATCCGCGACGAGAAGCTCAAGGTGCTGCGCGCGCTGAAACCGTGGACGGCCGAATCGATCGGGCTGCATGCGATCCGCGGCCAGTACACCGCCGGCACGGCCTACGGCGAACGGGTGCAGGGCTACCGCGACGAGCCGGGCGTGGACCCGGACAGCCGCACCGAGACCTTCGTCGCGCTGCGCACTGAAATCGCCAACTGGCGCTGGGCGGGCGTGCCGCTCTATATCCGCACCGGCAAGCGGCTTGCGTCGCGCGACGCGCGCATCGAAGTCAACTTCAGGCCGACGCCGCACGCGATCTACCGCGCGCCCGCCAACGCCGTCAACAAGCTCGTGATCAACCTGCAGCCGAAGGATGGGCTGGAGCTTCACCTGCTGGCGCAGGCGCAGGAAAACCGGCAGCGCAACGGCAACCGGATCGCCGGTCCGCAACTGGCACCGGTGCAGCTGGACCTGGACTTCGACAAGCGCTTCGGCACGGAGCGCGTGGGCGCGTACGAGCGCCTGCTGCTGGATGTGATCGACGGCAGGCTGAACCTCTTCGTCCGCAGCGACGAGCAGGAAGAGGCGTGGCGCTGGGTCGAGCCGTTGATCGACACCTGGGCCTCGGATGGCGCGCCGCGTCCCTATGCGGCCGGCACGTGGGGCCCGAGCGCATCGAGCGCCATGATCGCCCGCGACGGCTTCGCCTGGGGCGAGGAGCAGTAGCTCCACCGGGCTTTCACTTCGCTTCGCTGGGCGTCATTCGCCAGCCTCCGAGGGGGAGGCGCGGCCGCCTTGGCGGGCCGCCCCCCGCCGCCGCCGGGGCCAGCGCCCCCAAGGGACGGCCGGGGGGCTCCGCCGGGCAGGCCCCCCCAAACCCCCCCCCCCGCG
>CBIHOG010000071.1:0-19731 GCA_966211435.1 uncultured Variovorax sp.
TCGCGAGCTTCCAGGCGCTGCAGTTCAAGCTGGCCGACATGGCGACCGAGCTGGTCGCGGCGCGCCAGATGGTGCGGCTCGCCGCGAGCAAGCTGGACGCAGGCCACGCGGATGCGAGCACCTATTGCGCCATGGCCAAGCGCTTCGCCACCGATGCAGGCTTCAATGTCTGCAACGACGCGCTGCAACTCCATGGCGGCTACGGCTATCTGAGCGAGTTCCCGCTGGAGCGTCTCGTGCGCGATGCGCGCGTGCACCAGATCCTCGAAGGCACCAATGAAATCATGCGCGTGATCGTCTCGCGCAAGCTCCTGGAAGGCGACAGCGACATCCGCTGAAGCCGATCTTTCCCCGCCCTGACATGACCGAATCCGTAGTTCTCTTCGACGAAATCAAGACCGCCGGCGGCCAGCGCTTCGGCGTCGCCACGCTCAATGCACCCGCTTCCCTCAACGCGCTCTCGGTCGCGATGGTGCGCCTGCTCACGCCCAGGCTACGCGCGTGGGCCGCCGACGATGGCATCGCCGGCGTGTTGCTGGACGCGGCGGGCGAGAAGGCCTTCTGCGCAGGCGGAGATCTGCGCCAGCTCTATCAGACGCTGCTCGAATGCGGTGCGGGGCGCAACGCCTACGCGGAGCGCTTCTTCGGCGAGGAGTACGAACTCGATCATCTGATCCACACCTTCCCCAAGCCCATGCTCTGCTGGGGCCATGGCATCGTGATGGGCGGCGGCGTGGGACTGATGTCCGGCGCCTCGCACCGCGTCGTCACGCCGCAAAGCCGCGTCGCGATGCCCGAGATCAGCATCGGCCTCTATCCCGACGTGGGCGGCAGCTGGTTCCTGCGGCGCATGCCGGGACGCGCCGGCCTGTTCCTGGCGCTGACGGCTGCACCGCTGAATGCGGCCGATGCGATCTTCTGCGGCCTGGCCGACCTGATGGTGCCCCACGAGCACAAGGCGCGCGTGCTGGAGGCGATCGGCGGCACGGCGTGGGGGGCCGAGGCCGGTGCCGACCGTGCCGCGCTGTCGCGCATCCTGGCGCAGGCGGGCGAGGGCGCGGCCTTGCCGGCCTCCAAGGTGCGGGAGCACTTCGACACCATCAACGCGCTGATGGCTGGTGACGACCTGAACGACATCGCGCGGCGCCTGCGCGCAATGCAGAGCGAAGATCCGTGGCTGCAGAACGCCGCGAAGACCTTCTCCAAGGGGGCGCCCAGTTCGGCGGCCGTGACCTTCGCGCTGTGGCAGCGCGTGCAACGCATGTCGCTGGCCGAAGTGTTCCGCCTCGAATACTGGGTGTCGCTCGGTTTCTGCGCGCACAAGGATTTCGCGGAGGGAATCCGCGCCGTGCTGATCGACAAGGACCGGAATCCGAAGTGGAGCCCGGCGACGCTCGAAGACGTCACGCCGGCTTTTGTCGAGGACCACTTTCGCGTGCGTGGCGAGATGGCGGAGGAACTCGTCGGGCTCGTCTGAGGCGGCCGCGGGATGGCGCGCAGGCAATCACCAGGAATCTTGAAACGGAGACAGACATGAAGATCGCATTCATCGGCCTCGGCAACATGGGTGGCCCGATGGCCATGAACCTGCACAAGGCCGGCCACCTGCTCAGCGCCTACGACCTCTCGGCAGAAGCCCGCGACAAGCACGCATCGGAGGGGATGCCCATCGCCGCATCCGCCGAAGCCACGCTGGCCGGTGCCGAGATCGTCATCAGCATGCTGCCGGCCAGCGCGCATGTCGAGGGCCTCTATCTGGGCAGCGGCGGCAAGCCTGGCCTGATGGAGAAGATCGCCGCCGGCACGCTGGTCATCGACAGCAGCACCATCGCCGCCGCCACTTCGCGCAAGGTGGCCGAAGCCGGCGCGAAGCGCGGCGTGGCGGTCATCGACGCGCCCGTGTCGGGCGGCACGGGCGGCGCCATCGCGGGCACGCTGACCTTCATGGTCGGCGGCGCCGAAGCCGATCTCGAACGCGCCCGGCCGGTGCTAGAGAAGATGGGCGCCAACATCTTCCACGCCGGCGGCCCTGGTGCCGGACAGACCGCGAAGATCTGCAACAACATGCTTTTGGGCATCCTGATGATCGGCACCTCCGAGGCGCTGGCGCTCGGCGTCGCGAACGGGCTCGACCCGAAGGTGCTGTCGGAGATCATGCGCCGCAGCTCGGGCGGCAACTGGGCGCTCGAAAAATACAACCCGATGCCGGGCGTGATGGAGACCTCGCCGGCCTCGAAGAACTATGCCGGCGGCTTCGGCACGGACCTGATGCTCAAGGACCTCGGCCTCGCGCAGGAGAACGCCGCCGCCGTTCGCGCCGCGACGCCGCTGGGCGGGCTCGCGCGCAATCTCTATGCGGCGCACAGCCTGGGTGGCCACGGCGCGCTCGACTTCTCCAGCATCATCAAGCTCGTGCGGAAGTCCTGAGGGCGGGCGCTGCCGCGCGCCGCGATGGCTGCCGCCTGAGCCGGCGCTTCAGGTCCCCAGCGTGTGGTTGCGCCGCGCCCAGTCGCGGCGGCGCTCCTCGCGCACGGCGTCGCAACGCGGATGGCGCGCGAACTGCGCCTTGTCGCACTGCGCGGCTTCGCAGCGCGCGGCGGCGATGAAGTTCAGGTTGCCGCAGCCGCTGCGCGGGTCCGCGGCCGCGAAGCGGGGGGCGGCGGCCTTGGGCGAGGGCGGGCGAAGGGCTGGCTGCTGCGGCAACGGTGACAAGGCGGCAACCGGCGGCACCGGCCCCGGCTCGACCGCGAGTTCACCGGGCTGCAGCGAGGACACCAGCGGAACGGCCGGCTGCGCCACGGGCGCCGGCGGCAGCACGGCTTTCTCCGGCACGCGCGGCGCCGGCGCCGCGACGGCGGTCGCCATCGGCGTCGGAGGCGTGATCCTGCGCGTCACGTAGGCATACCAGGCGATCAGCCCGATTCCGCACGCGAGCACCATCAAGCCCACGCGAACCCAGAAGCCCGCGGTTTCGGCGGGGAGGACTTCCGGGCTCTCCAGCGCCCTGCGCCGCGAGGGCGAATCCGGCGGCCGCCAGGTGTTCATCGCCTGCAGGGCGGAGGGACCGGTGGCTTCGAAAGCAGGCAGCTTGCCCGCACAGCCATGGCAAAACTTCGCGCTGTCGCGGTTCTCGGTCTTGCAGGCGGCACAGACAACGGACATCCAGACACTCCATATCGAAACGGGATGTGTCCCACTTTCTACATCTGATACATCTTGTCTGCCAGCCGCCGCCTACATTTCGCGGCGGCCACCGAGGCGACTTTTCGGGAGAGAGAACGAGCATGAAGCCTGCCCGGCAACCGCCGGGGAAGGGTTCCCGATGGCAGGACGGGGCCTGGGCCGGGGTGGCATGATGCCCGCCCCGGCGTCCGCCGGCGCTCCAAACACTTCAGAACTCCAGGAGATCCCCATGAATTCCACCCGCCGCATGGCTCTACTCGCCGGCCTCGCCGCAAGCCTATGCGCCACCGGCGCCTTCGCGCAGGCCTGGCCCACCAAGCCCATCCGCGTCATCGTGCCCTTCGCCGCCGGTGGCGCCAACGACCTGATGGCGCGCGCGGCCGCCGAAGGCGCCTCCAAGGTGCTCGGCCAGCCCGTCATCATCGACAACAAGCCCGGCGCCGGCACCGTGCTCGGCTCCGACATCGTCGCCAAGAGCGCGCCCGACGGCTACACCTTCCTCATCAGCGGCGCCGGCGTGGTCTCCAACAGCATGGTCCGCAAGAGCATGCCCTACAAGGACGAAGCCCTGGTGCCCGTGGCGATGATCGGCCTCGCGCCCTCCGTCATCGTGGTGCCCGCCAGCGCGCCCTACAAGGACCTGAAGGAATTCATCGCGGCCTCGAAGAAGTCGCCCAACGGCTTCCACTGGTCGACCGCCGGCACCGCCAGCACGCCGCACTTCGTCGAAGGCCTGCTCACCACCAAGTACGGCGCCAAGCTCGACCTCGTGCCCTACAAGAGCGGCTCCGAATCCATCACCGCCGTGCTCGGCAGCCAGGTCGAAGCCACCTCCGAGGCCAGCATCGTCGTGCTGCCCTACATCAAGAGCGGCAAGCTCCGCGCCCTGGCCGACACGTGGACGCAGCGCATCTCCGCCTACCCCGAACTCCCCACCGCCGTGGAGCAGGGCTTCACCGACATCCGCATCGCCCACTGGGCCGGCGTGCACGCGCCGCGCGGCACGCCCGACGCCATCCTCGACAAGATGGCCGACGCGGTCGACAAGGCCATGAAGATGCCCACCACCGCCGAGCACCTGAAGGGCATGGGCATCGAGCCCATCGGCGGCACGCGCGCATCCTTCGTCAAGTTCGTCGACGAGGAGCGTGCCCGCCTGGGCGCCGTCGTCAAGGCCACCGGCATGAAGGAAGACTGAGGACCATGACAGCAGACAACTCCCGCAAGAGGCTGCGCAAGCTGGTGGAAGCCCGCCGCGGCGTGCTGGTGCCCGGCGCCTTCAACGCGCTCTCCGCCCGCGTGATCGAGGACCTCGGCTTCGAGGCCATCTACGTCACCGGTGCCGGCGTCACCAACATGTGGTTCGGACTGCCCGACCAGGCTTTCATGGGCCTGCATGAGATCGCCGAACACACCGCGCGCATCCGGGACGCGGTCGAACTGCCGCTCATCGTCGATGCCGACACCGGCTTCGGCAACGCGCTCAACGTGCGCCATGCCGTGCGCATGCTCGAACGCGCCGGCGCCGACGCCATCCAGCTCGAAGACCAGGTGAGCCCGAAGCGCTGCGGCCACTTCTCCGGCAAGGAAGTCATCGACACCGGCGAGATGCTCGGCAAGATCAAGGCCGCCGTCGACGCGCGGCGCGATCCGGACCTGCTCATCATGGCCCGCACCGACGCGGCCGCCGTGCACGGCTTCGAGGCCGCGATCGAGCGCGCGCAGCAATTCAGCGAGGCCGGCGCCGACATCCTCTTCGTCGAAGCCGTGACCACGGCCGACGAGATCCGCGCGCTCCCGAAGCGCCTGGACAAGCCCCAGCTCATGAACATGGTGATCGGCGGCAAGACGCCCATCTTCAGCGCCGAGGAACTCGCGGGCCTGGGCTACGGCATCGTGCTGTACGCCAACGCGGCGCTGCAAGGCGCGGTCGCCGGCATGCAGAAGGCGCTGGCCGTGCTGCGCGACACGCGCCGGCTGGACGAGGACCCGGCCCTGGTGGTCTCCTTCGCGGAGCGGCAGCGGCTGGTGCGCAAACCGGAGATCGACGCGCTGGAAAAGAAGTACGCCGCGTAGGACAAGGCGCAGGGCGGCGGCGGCGCGACGCGCGCACCGCCTACGTCGCTTCGGCACCTTCGGAGCGTATCCGCCGCGCCCGATGCCCTACGGTGACCCCATGCGATGCCTCGTGCGTTGCAGAAAGGTACCCCATGACACAAGCCGACGGAATGACCACCTCCTTCCACAACTGGCAATCCGCCTCCGATGCTTTCGTGCTGCAACTCGAAGCGCTGCGCCGGCACGTGCCCGGCGCGTCGGCCGAGCTGTGCAGGCTGCGCCGGGTCATGCAGCAGTGCCAGAGTGAAACCTCTCCCGCTGCCCTTTCGCCCTCTTCCATCGGCAGCAGGCTGGGCTGAAGACGCCGGGCCCTTCCTGGCCCGGTCTTCTCAGATCTCCCGCCCCAGGCCTTGCGCCCGCAGCACCGCCTTCAACCGGCGCACCTCGTGCTGCAGATCCAGGATCAGCGCCGCCGCATCCAGCCCCACGCCAAAATCGCGCTCCAGCCGCCGAACGGCCAGCGCGCATTGCAAGTCCGCGCTGTGAAAGCGCCAGTCCCGCGGCTCCTCGGCCGGCGCGCGCGACGCGATGATGCCGACTTCGACCAGCTGCACGACCCATTCGATCTCCGCGCCGCACGCATGCGCGAGTTCATCGGCGACCAGCGGACGCGCCGACTCCAGCGTGCCGGCCGTGGTTGAAACAGTGACCATGCTCATCACACTCCCAGGTGGCGGCGCGGGTCGAAAGGAGCCGCCTGCGCCAGTTGCTCATACGCCTTGCGCGCCGCCTCGGTGTCGGCCGGGGGCAGGGCGATCTCCAGCAGAAGATAGAGATGCCCCGGCGGCTTGCCCGGCAGCCCGCGTTCCTTCAGCCGCAGCTTGAGGCCGTTGCGCGCGTTCTTCGGCACCGTCACCTCCACCACCCCGCCGCCGGGCGTCGGCACCTGCACCTGCGCGCCCAGCGCGCCCTCGGTCGGCGTGATCGGCAGCGTCATGTAGAGGTCCCGATCCTCGATGCGGTAGAGCTTGTGCGGCGCGATGCGCACCTCCAGGTACAAGTCGCCCGCCGGCTCGCCGCCGATGCCCGGCATGCCTTGCCCGGCCAGGCGGATGTACTGCCCGGGATGGACGCCGGCCGGGATCTTCACGCTCAGAGTGCGTGTCTTCCATTCGGGCCGGCCCTGCGCGTCGATCTCCTGCGAGCGCAGCGAGATCTCGCGCTCCGCCCCCTTGAGCGCATCCTCCAGCGCGATCTCGATCGCCGCGTGATGGTCCTCCCCGCGCGCGCGGTAGTTGCGCCGCTCGGCGCCCCGGCGCTCCGCCGCGCCGAAGAGGGAGGAGAAGAACTCGCTGAACTCCGCGTGGTCGGCCGGCCCAGCCCCCGGGCGGCGGTGGAACTCGAACCCCTCGTCCCATCCCGGCGGCGGCTGGAAGCCGCCCTCCGGGCTGCCCCCGCGTGCCACGTGATCGGCGAGCTGGTCGTAGGCCGCGCGCTTTTCCTTGTCGCGCAACACGTCGTTCGCCTCGTTGATGTCGCGCATGCGCTGCTCGGCGTCGGCTTCCTTGCTGACATCGGGGTGGTACTTGCGCGCGAGCTTGCGGTAGGCCTTGCGCACCTCCTCTTCCGATGCGCCGCGTTCGAGGCCCAGAACCTTGTAGTAATCCTTGAAATCCATTTTCTTGCGGCTGCGTCCTGGCTTTCGTGCGATTGGAAAGGCCGTTCGCACACGGCGTCGTCAGACAATAGCGCAAGCCTAGCACTAGCCGCTGAAATCCACGACCACCCCCACCGCCACCGTCGCCAGCACCGCCGACACGAAAAGCACCCGCGTGCCTTGCTGCATCAGCCGCGCCGCGTCGTGCTGCTCCGCACCGCGCAGGCGTTCGGCCGCCAGCACCGAGACGATGCACAGCAGGCACAGCCCCAGGAAGGCATAGAACACGTACTCCACCGCGATCGTGTAGCCCACCCCGCCCAGCTGCGAGTTCACCGAGGACAACAGCACCATCCCCGAGAGCGAACTCGTGATCGCCACCCCGATCTTCGCGCCGTCGTCGCTGAAGTAGAGCGACGCGAACATGATCAGCGTCAGGATGCCCAGCGGCAGCAGGCTCTTCGCCAAGGTCGCGAACATCCGCCGCTCCACCTTCACCTCCACGTGGTAGCCCGAGAGTTCGCGCACGCGCTCGATGCCCACCAGCGTCGGGTCGCCCACGGCGGACTGCGTCACCTGCACGTCGCGGCGCTCCTGCATGTGCAACAGCCGCCATTGCGTCAGGTCCCGCAGCGCATGGCCGGCCATCCCGCCCGGCGAGCGGCGGTCCTGCACGTACACCAGGTGGTCGAGCGCCGAGCGCGCGTTGACCAGGTTGACCGCCAGCGTCTGCGCATCGCGCGGATAACTGTGCAGGTCGAAGTGGTTCTTGAAGTCGCCGCGCACCCGCCACAGCTGGTACGTCGTTCCATCGTCGAGGTCATGGCGCGCGGCCGGCCGGGCCGCCTCGAAGCTGCCGCGCACCATGTCAGGAAAATCAATGTCCGAAGGGTCGGCCGACCCCGGCGCGTAGCGCAGCCAGAAATAGAAATCGACGGTGAAAGTCGAGGCCGCGAAGTCCAGGCGTGGAATCTCGTTGATGAACACGCCGGTGTAGACCTCCTGCTGCCGCCGCGCGTAGCGGCCCGCTCCCAGGTCGACCAGCGCCCCGGTGGTGATCTCGGCGGGATTGGGCGTCGAGACCGGAATGAGCTGTATGGGCGCCGACTCGAACTGCGTGCCATGGAAGCGCCCGACCCGGATCGCCTGCCGGCGCCCGAACCACAGAGGGCCCGCCAGCGTGGGCACGGCGTGCTCCGGGCCGTCGAGCTTCTTCAGCCACGCGAGCACATCCGCGCGCGACTTGCTGGCGGCCACCGCCGCGATCGCCAGCCGGGTCGCGTCGTAGCCCAGCACGTCCACCCACGTCGCCTCGCGGCCGTAGCGCACCTCGAAGCGATCGGCGAAGGCCACCGTTTCCGCGTTCGCGCTGTCCGGCATGACGGGCGATTGCGCGTAGATGCCATCGACGAAGAAAGCCGGCCCCTCCGGCTGGCCGGCGAAGAGCGTGGAGAAAGCCTCGCCCGCCATCACCGTCGAGCCCAGGATCGGCGAAGTCACGGCCCCGCGCCTGAGCGTCGTCAGGATGGGCACGGAATCGTCGGCCAGCGTGCCGAGGATCACTGCCCTGGACGGGTCGGCCGCGGCGGCGCGGGCGGCCTCGTTCGCATCGTCGACGGAACCGATCGGCCGGTACGTCACGTCCAGCCCCAGCGGCTCCGCGCGGCTCCTGAAGCCGTCCACGAACTGCTGGCCGAAGCCGCCCGCGCGGTACAGCACCGTCGCGCGCCGCCAGCCGAGCACGCTCCAGAGATAGTCCGCATCGAAAGCGCCGAGCTCGGGCGTGGTCGCCATCGTGCGGAAGGTCGTGAAGCTCGCGGGCCCGCCCGCGCCGGTGGCCGTCGTCACGATGGAGGCCAGCCCGCCCTGCGCATAGATCGGCCCGGCCGCGAGCGAAGTCGGCGTCAGGATGGGGCCGATGGTCACGAGCGCATCGGAGGCGACGATCTCGCGCGCCGCGGCCTGGGCGCCTTCCGCGGTGCTGTGGTCGTCGTGCACGTCGAGCGTGACATGCGCCTCATCGGCCGCCATCTGCGCGCCGTCCAGTGTCGGGCGGCCGTACAAGGCGCCGTAGCCGCTGAGGGAGTTGGAGAACGCGATGCGATGCGCCTGTGCCACGCCTGCCAGGCAGGCCATCATGGCCAGCGCCAGGAACACTTTCTTGGTCATGTGCCTCTCCCCTTTCCGCCGCGTCCTTCTTGTGCAGCGGATTTTGTTCCTGAACGGCATGCCGCTCAATTGCGGCATTTTTCTCGCCGCCGGGGCGTGCGCCTCAGGGGCGGCGAACCGCCAGCGCCTGGCGCGACCAGTAGATTCCGTCGAGCCGGTCGAGCCGCACTTCGCCCCCGGTCGATGGCGCGTGCACGAAGCGGCCATCGCCCACATAGATGCCGGCGTGCGTCGGCCGGCTCCCGCCGAAGAGGACGAGATCGCCCGTGTGCAGCTCTCTCGCCGGCACCGCCTGCCCGAAGCCCGAGAGCTCCGCCACCGTGCGCGGCGGCACCAGGCCCGTGCGCACGCGGTACACGTAGCCGATGAGGCCGCTGCAGTCGAAGCCGCCCTCCGGCGTGTTGCCGCCGTAGCGATAGGGCGTGCCGACCAGGCCCAAGGCGTGGATGGCGACATCATTCGACTGCTCCGCCGAAAGCGGCGGCAGCCGCGCGGAAGGCGCCATGCTCGGCGCGGTGGAGCAGGCCGCGAGCGCAAGGCAGGCGCAAAGAAGGAGCGAGCTGGACGGGAGGCGCATGGCGTGAAGGTCACTCATGAAGATGCCGCGCATGCTAGCCCGCAATCCCGCCAACCAGCCGGAGGACGAAAGCCCCGATGGTCGAGTGCGGCCCGAAGGACTCAGGCCAGCGCCGCGCCGCCATCCACATCCTGCAACAGCGAAGTCACCCGCCACGCGGCGCCGCTTCGCTCGAAGCGCAGGGGCTGCGCATTGCCCAGCAGGCCCATGTCGACCGGCACGCCGAGCAGCGCGGCCAGCACGTACAGCGAGCCGCCGTGCGCGACCACCAGCACCGGGGCAGGGTGCTTCAATGCCGCCTCCAGCCCCGCGCGCTTGCGCGACACGAACTGCGCCAATGTCTCGCCTCCCTCGGGCTCGCAGGCCCAGTCTATGTTGGCGGAGGAGGTGCCGATCAGCGCGCCGAAGTTGCGCTCCCGCAGACCTTGCAACACCCGCGGGGCGATGCCATGGCGCGCGGCCACCGTGTGCGCGGTGTCGAAGGCGCGCTTGACGTCGCTGCACACGATGCTGCGGATCGGCTCGCCCGCCAGCAACTGCGCCGCCCGCGCCGCCTGCCTCAGGCCCAGCTCGCTCAGCGGCTCGTCGGCCGCCTGGAAGATCCGCAGCGCATTGCGCCCCGTCTGCCCGTGGCGCAGGAAATAGAAGTGTCCGCAGTCCGGCGCCAGCGGCTCGGCTGAGGCGATGCGGATGAGTTCTTGAAGGCCGGCGTTCATCGGGTTCCTCGGTTCGTGGGATCAGCGCGGATCGTATGCAAGTTTTAGCGCGCCGTTGCGGCCCGCGTCGAAGCCGCCCGCCGGTCTACGGCATTTCCTTGCACGCGCTTCACGTCGCGGCGCGATTGAGAGACTCAATTGAATTGGTCAGTGCTTTTTCAATATCGTTTCAATTGTCAAATCCGCGGATCATTGGGGTTGAGACATCATTTCCCTTGATTCGCCATTTGACATTGAGAGAAAATAAAAAATACGACTAATATCTGCACACCGCGCATCGCTCATCGCCGAGCGGAGCAGATGCAATAAGCAGGGAGGAACTGAAGCGCCGTGTCGCAGGGCGCAGGGCCGAAGAGCAATCGGCTGGAACTGAGGCAAAGAAGGCGACAGCCAAGGGTGTAGGACCCCCTGACTGTCTGACCACAACGTGTCCACATCTCAAAGAAACACACATCATGGCTACCCGCAAGTCTACTCGCGGCCGTCAGGGTGCGAACTCGTCGCTCCCCGGCCCTCCCGACCGCACCACCGTGCGGCCCCTTCAACGTCAACTCCCTTTCTGTGACGCGGGGCCGCACGCGGACTATCTCGCGCTCGAATGCCTTCGCCGCATCTGCACGATCAGCGACCACGTGCTCAGGATTTCCCGGCACATCGACGTCGTCTACAACGAGGACGTGATGCTGCGCATCGCCGCGCAGCGAACGCGCGAGTTCGCTGGAATGCTTCGCGCCTACTTCGAGCGCGACCCGAGCGTGTCCCTTGCCCGCGTGCACCGCAGGCTGCGGCAGGTGAAGTACCGCGTGACGATCGACGATGCCTTCGATCCGCCGCTGTTGCCGGCCGAGCTGGAATGCCTAGAGCTTGGGAATGCGAAGCGTCTTGCTGATCATCAGCGTTCCTGAGAGCGCGAACATCAGCGAGAGCGGATGCAACGCCCACGGGCCCAGCATCCAGGTGCCGCCCCAGATCGCGTCGCCCACGCGGCCCTGAATGGCGGCGTAGGCCAGCACACCGACCAGCACCACGCTGGTCGGGATCGGCGTGCCTTCGAAATACTTCACCTTGTCGCCGCCTTCGGAGAGCGACTCGGCCGTCACGTTGTAGCGCGCGAGACGGCTCACGCCGCAGCAGACGAAGTAGACGAGCAGCACGCAGTCCCAGCCGCCGTCGAGGCCGGCCGCGAAGCCGAGCGCGGCCGGTGCCACGCCGAAGGAGATCACGTCCGCCAATGAATCGAGCTCGCGCCCGAGGGCCGAGTGCGTCTGCCGCCACCGGGCGATGCGCCCATCGAACACATCGAAGATGAAGGCCGCCGGCGCCAGCGCGCAGGCCCAGAGGAACTGCGCGAGCGACTGGCTGGCCACGTAGGCCATCGCGAGAAACACGAGCCCCACGCCGCAGGCCGCGTTGCCCAGCGTGAAGAAGTCCGCGAGGTGGAAGCCGCGGATCATCGAGAAGTGCCGGCGCACGGGGGCGGTGGCTGCGGAGGTGGGCATGGATCGGTCTCCGGAAATTTCGTCCCCAGGGGCGGGGCTTGCGTCGCACCTTAGCGCAATCGTGCCCGAGGCGATGTAGTCGCAAGCCGACGCAGTCCCGCGACCTACGAGTTCTGGTAGTTACGCGATTCCTGCGCGCGCGCCACACTCATGCGCACAACAACACCTCAACGAGCACGTGCGCGAAGACTATCGCGAGGAGTCCTTCCTGCGGCAACTCTTCGGCGAGCAAGTCACGTGGATCGCCGCCTACACCGCCCCCAATGGAACGCAGTTGCTCCAGGACCTGAGCACGGCCGAGCTCGACGGCCTGTGGGTAGGCCTGCGGCTGACCGAACTCGAGTGGCAACTGCTGCGGAACCAGAAGGACCCGCATGGCGGCGCGCTGTTGTTCCCGCCCGAGCGTCGCTTCGACGCGGCTTGCCTGTCGGCCCTGTACCGCTTCAGCCGCCTGTTGCCCCTGCTGGGGTGGGGCGTGGGCGTGGGCGTGGCGCTGATCCACACGGTGATGCCGCAGGCGCTGGCGGTGCTGGCGCAGGCGCCATCGGCCAGCCTGGCCCTCACGCTCGACCGCCTCGCATGGCTCAGCGAGGGCATGCGCTCGGTCGGCCTGGGCGCGGCGGACGTGCTGGCCATGCTGCAGGTGCCGGCCGACGACACCCTGCGTGCGAACCAGGAACTGGTGAACATGCTCGACGGCCTGTTCGGGAATCTGCATCCGCACTTACTGCAACGGAAGGACTTCGATGCATGGGCGGTGCTTCCGATGGACCTCGGCGAATTCGTCGCCGTCGACTGGCTTCAGGAACTGCAGAAGGTTCCCGGCACGTCGCCCACGCTGGTCGCGCCCGTGGTCGATGCGCATGGCCTGGTGACCGACTACACGCGCGAGCAGATCGATCAGATCGTGGCCGGCATCCTGACGAGAATGAAGGTGGCCGGTGGCGCGGCGGCGGTGCGCGCGGAGGTGGCCGCGCTGCTGGTGGAGGCGCAAGCACGCCGGCACGGCGTGCTGGCCGCGGCGATGGGGCAGGGGCTGGAGGCGCCGGGCGAGGCGGTTGAATCGGTGCTGAAGTGGATGGCGCTGGAGGACGCGAAGATCACCTCCTACTATTGCCTCACGACTTTGCTGGCGGACCACTTGCGCGTCGTCGATGGTGCGATGGCGGGGCGCACGGACGTCGAGCGCCTGAACGGGCAGACGCTGGCGCTGGCGCTGCTGCACAGGCTGGGGCGCTACAGCACGGTGATCGACACCCTGGAGCTGACGCCCGAGGACGTGCGCATCGTGGTGGAAGACTCCTACTGGGTGACGCCGGAAACCACCGGGCGACTGGACTTCGAGTTGCTGTACCACTTCGCGCGGTTCAAGCGGCTGAAGCATCCGGAGGCGGAGGGCAAGGACTGGTCGGTCTACCTGCTGCATGCGCCCGAGGCACCCATGTACCCGGGGCTGGACCTGAAGGGACTGCTCGCGGCGCTGCTGGATTGCGACGTGAACGAACTCGAGGTGGTGATCAAGAACGAGCTGGCGGACAAGCTGCCGGTGAACTTCAGGGAACTGGACCTCGTGGTGCGCCACCTGGAGCAGGCGCATGCCCTGGCAATGGGGCAGGCCGAGCTGGCGCGCATCAGGCAGATGGCCTTGGCCAGGCCCGGGACGCCGAGGTCGATGTCGTGGGACATGGCCATGGCCAGCGCGGGCGCGGCGATGGTCGGCGCCTCGAACTATCCGCGGAGCGAGAAGCTGGGCCATGGCAACCGCGAGGTCGTGACGGCACCACTGCAGCCGGCGCCGCCGCCGCCCTGGAGCCGCTTCCTCAAGCCCACGCGCGCTCATGCGCAATCCGAGTTCTTCGGCGCATCGGTGGCCATCAGCGCGGACGGCGCGACGATGGCCGTGGGGGCGTACGGCGACGTGGGTGACGCGGAGAGCCCCGGCGAGCGCCCGGGCGCGGGGGCCGGGTCGGTGTACGTCTATGTGCGCCATGGCGCCGGCTGGGTGGTGCAGGCATACCTCCAGGCGGCCCATCCGGACGCCAACGACGCTTTCGGCACCGCCGTTGCCCTGAGCGCGGACGGCAACCTGCTGCTCGTGGGCGCGCCCCATGAAGCCAGCAGCGCGACCGGCGTCGACGGCCCGGCCGACAACAACGACGCCACCGGCACCGGGGCGGCCTATGTGTTCGTGCGCAACGCCGGCAGCTGGACACAGCGCAACTACCTCAAAGCCTCGGATGCGTCCTCCCTGGTGGGCGGCAGCTTCGGTGGCACGGTGGCGGTGAACGCCGACGGGACGACGCTGGCCGTGGGCGCGCACTACGAGAGCAATCTTGCCGGCACGACGGGCACGGGCGCCGTGTATGTGTTCGTCGCCTCCGGCGCGAGCTGGGTGCAACAGTACAAGCTGATGGGGTCGGCCACGGAGTTCTTCGACCGGCTGAGCAGGCGTTCCCTGGCCCTGAGCGGGGACGGCAACACCCTGGTCGCGGGCGTCCATCGCGACGTTTCGTATCACCCTGGCGCGAGCGAGGCCTGCCACGTCTACATCTTCGTGCGCGTGGGCAACCAGTGGAGCGAGCAGCGCAGGCTCGAGTTCACGAACGTGACGCCCGCTGATCAGTCGGCGGACCGCTACGTGCCGGTGGCACTGGATGCGAGCGGGCAGCGGCTGGCCGTCGGCGCGAACCGCGCGCACACCGAGGAGCCGGCACTGCGGGCGATGGCGGTGGTGCGGCTCTATGCGCGCATCAACGGAATCTGGCGCGAGGATGCGGTGCTGGACGCGCCAGCCGTGGACGCCGGCGCGTACGGCACCTCCGTGGCTCTGTCCGGCGATGGCGAGGTGCTGGCGCTCGGCACCTCTCGGCAGACGGTGGAGGGCAAGGTGAAGGCCGGCACGGTGTCGCTGTTCAAGCGCAACGCGGACGGCTGGACGATGAAGCGGGAGTTGAAGGCGGAGTTCCGCGACGACGGGGACTACTTCGGCTCAGCCCTGGCACTGGACCAGGACGGCCGCACGCTGGTGGCCGGCATGCACCTGGAGGACAGTGCCGCTCCGGGCGAGGGTGTTCCGAGTGCGCCCAACGGCGACAACAGCGCCTTCAACGTGGGCGCCGTCTACACCTTCCACGACCACTGAGGCTGGCACATGGCGCCGCCTGGAGGCGGCATCGAGCCGGCATCGGCCGTCAGGGGACGGGGCGGCGGGCAGAAGCGTCGAGGGCCTCCAGGGCTGGCGGCACATGCCGCGCCACCTGGCGCACGACCTCCTGGCGTTGCGGCGCTTCGCGCCAGCGAAGCCGCGCGCCGGTCTCCCAGTCCGCGTGGCTGCGCGCCGGCCGCGCGGCGCGCACGAGTTCCGCCAGCGTGCGCCGCGCTTCCGCGTCGAGGCTCGGCGTGGGGGCCTCCTTGGCGGCGATGCGGCCCTGCGCCGCGTGGCCGCGCTGTTCCAGTGCGCGCAGCAGCCTCAGTTGCCACGCGGCCATCACCAGGAGCACGCTGTCTTCCACGGTGAGTTCGTGCACGTCGCGCAGCTTGTTGGCGAGCTTGCGGCCCAGCGGCCCCAGGCCCTGCGAGACGGCACCACCGATGGCGCCGCCCAGGGCCGCGCCCGCGCCCAGCGACAGGCCGGCGAGGGCCAGGTCCGCCACCACGCCCACCGCGGCGCCGACGGCGACGCCCTTGCCAAGCAGGAGGCCGGCATCCTTCAGCGCTTCGGGGTGGAAGAAGTCCAGTGTCCACCGGCCTTCGAGCATCGGCAGCGTCGCCTCGTCGGCATCGCCTTCGCGAAATCCGTGCAGCGCGAGCAGGTCGTCCGCGCAGCGCTGGGCCTTGTCGAAGACATCTTTGCGCAAGGCGGCGACGAGGCGCTGTCGTGTCGGCGGGTCGGCGAACTGGCCGGACGACAGGGCCCGGCGCATCGAGGCCGCATCGACCAGCAGTTCGGCGATGCGGGTGCCGGCGGCCTCGCGGCGGCGGGCGGCTTCGGCGTCGAGGAAGGCGGCCACGCCGTCGAGTTGCGCGCGCCGCTCGCGCAGCAGCGTGGCGAGGTCGCGGTAGAGCTCCCGCTCGGCGCCGACGAAGGGCGCGGCGGCGTCGAAGCGCACGGTCACGTGCAGGCCGTAGGCCGAGAGCAGCTCTTTCCACGCCGCTTCGCGGCTGCCGGCGTCGCGCAGGAAGTTGAGCACCGGCAGCAGGGGCCGGGCGCAGGCGCTGAGCAGTTCGATCTCGGCGCGGAACTTGGGCAGCACGGGTTCGCGCGCATCGATGACGAGGAATGCGGCATCGACGTCCAGCAAGGCGCGCAGCACCTTGGCCTCCTGCTCGAAGACGCCGTGCGCCTCGGGGCCTTGCAGGAAGCGGCGGATGCGCTCCGGCGGCGTGAGGTCGCGGTCGTGGGTCTCGAGGTGCTCGCGCAGCGCGACGGCGTCCTCCAGGCCCGGCGTGTCGAGAAAGCGCACGGCGGGCGCGCCGCCGACCTGGAGTTCCACCGCCTCGACGTGGCGCGTGGTGCCGGGGCGCTCGGAGACTTCGCCGAAGTTCACGCGCCGCGTGAGCGTGCGCAGCAGCGAGGTCTTGCCCGCGTTGGTGTGGCCGACGACGGCGATGCGGATGGCTGGGTCCATGTTCAGGCCCATTCGCGCGGCGCGGCGTCGGGCGCCGCGGCGGATGCGAGTTCGCCCAGGCCGCTGTCGGCGAGCCAGGCCAGCCAGCGCTGGCGCGCGGCCTCGTCCGAGGTGCCGAGCAGCCAGAGCCTGCATTCGCCGCAGTGGGACATCAGTTCGCGCAGGAAGCGCTCGGTGCCGCGGTCGGGCGTGGAGGCCGCGTGGCATCCGACCAGCAGGCGGCGCGGACGAATGCGCGCGAGCCGGTCGAGCAGCTCGCGGCGCGAGCGGGCGCTGCCGTCGGTGCGCAGGACTTGCGCGTGCGCCGCCTCCAGGGCGGGCGGCGGCCAGCGGAGTTCCTCGGGCAGTTCGAAGCCCACCGCCACCAGCGTGTCCGTGGTCTCGCCGGGCGCGAGGCGGCCGGGGTTGCCATGCGGCGCGCTGCCCGGGTCGGCATCGACGATGTGCCGGGGCGCCAGCGCGTCGAATCGCGCGAGCAGGCGCTGGAAGTAGGGCTGCGAGAGATCGGGCCGCAGCTTCTTCTTGCGCGCCTGCCAGACCGCGGCGCTCAGCAACGCGAGCAGAAGGCGCGGCAAGAGCCCGTAGACCAGCACGCAGCCCGTGAGCCACAGCGCCCAGGCTCGCTGCCCCGGCGCCGCCGCGAGCGGCGCGAGCACGGCCTGCGCGTCCGGCACCGGGAAGCCCAGCCATCCCGGCGCGCGGCCGAGCCATTGCACGGCCTGCACGAAGAAGCCGGGGTCGAGGATGGTCGTCTCCCAGTTCAGCGTGTAGTTGCGGAAGGCGAGCGCGAAGAGCAGGGCGGCGAGTACGACGGCGAAGGACAAGGTCCAGATGGCGTGGCTCACGAAGCCCAAGGCCCACGGCATCAGCCGCGCCCGCGCCAGCAGTCGCGTGACCGCGCGCAGCAGCAGCGGCGCCTGGCCCCGCTTGCCGCCGGCCACGCGCGTGGTGAGCGCAAGCCAGAGCCAGCCGAAGGACACGGGGAACGCGCGCATCGGCAGCAGCAGGCCGACAACCCACAGCAGCAGTGTCAGGAGATGGAGGCCCAGCAGGCTGACCAGCGCGACCACCACGTTGATCTGCCGTTGGCCGCCGCCGATGACGCTGCCGGCCAGTGCAAGGCCGGCGAGCACGACCAGCGCGACCAGTCCGAGCCCGACCCAGGGTGCCGACATGCGGGCACGCGCCAATTCGTCTTGCAGCCCGAGGCGTTGCCCCAGGACGCGCGCGCGCTCGGCGACGCGCATGGGGCCATCGGCATGCAGGGCCATGGCATCGCGCACCGCCTGCGCGTCATCGAGCGGGCCGGCCTGTTCGGCGAGTTGCACGGCCTCGGTGATCGTCGCGTCCTGGAAAGCAGACGGCTGCGCTTCGGGGTTCAACGGCTTCCTTCAAAGAGCGCGGAATTATGCCCCGCGGCCTCCTGGGCACCGTTGCAGGTCAGCCTCCGTTCAGCTGCCGTGCCCCGCATGAAAAACGGGGCCGCAAGCGACCCCGTGTGAACTTCCCGCCTTCGTCCGGCGGAAATGAGCAAATGTTTAAGGCGTGCTCAGCGCAGTCCGAAGAACGAGAGCACGGCGACCACGACGACGACCAGACCGACGATGTAGATGATGGAATTCACGGCAAAGGCTCCTCTTGAAAAAGACAGCTTCAGCTTGGTCGCCTCCCCGGCCGGTGGATGTCGGCGGCGGACTTCGCGCGCTGTAGGACTCCCCAGGGAAGCGGGGCCTTCCTCGGGGCCGGCCTAGGATTCGTCGCTGCCGTCGCCCAGGAAGCCGCCGCTCTGGTGCGCCCACAGCCGCGCGTAGAGGCCGCCGCGCGCCAGCAGCGTCTTGTGGTCGCCTTCCTCCACCACGCGGCCTTCGTCGAGCACGATGAGCCGGTCCATGGCCGCGATGGTGGAGAGCCGGTGGGCGATGGCGATCACGGTCTTGCCTTCCATCAGGCGGTAGAGGCTGGCCTGGATCGCGGCCTCGACCTCGGAGTCGAGCGCGCTGGTGGCCTCGTCCAGCAGCAGGATGGGCGCGTCCTTCAGCATCACGCGGGCGATGGCGATGCGCTGGCGCTGGCCGCCCGAGAGCTTGACGCCGCGCTCGCCGACGTGGGCCTCGTAGCCGCGCCGGCCGTTCGGGTCGCCCAGCGACTGGATGAAATCATGCGCCTCGGCGCGCTCGGCGGCGGCGTTGATCGCGTCGGCGGCCGCGTCGGGCCGGCCATAGGCGATGTTGTCCGCCACGGAGCGGTGCATCAGCGAGGTGTCTTGCGTGACCATGCCGATGTGCGCGCGCAGGCTGTCCTGCGTGACGTGCGCGATGTCCTGGCCGTCGATGAGGATGCGGCCGCTTTCCAGGTCATGGAAGCGCAGCAGCAGGTTCACCAGCGTGGACTTGCCGGCGCCGGAGCGGCCGACCAGGCCGATCTTCTCGCCCGGCGCGACGGTGAGCGTCAGGTCGTCGATCACGCGGCGTTGCGCGTCGCCGTAGCGGAAGCTCGCATGCTCGAAGCGCACTTCGCCGCGCGGCACGTCCAGCGTGGTCGCATCGGCGGCATCGAGCACGGTGCGCGGGCGCGACAGCGTCTTCATGCCGTCCTGCACCGTGCCGATGTTCTCGAACAGGCTGGTCATCTCCCACATGATCCAGTGCGACATGCCTTGCAGGCGCAAAGCCATCGCGGTGGCTGCCGCCACCGCGCCCACGCCGACCGCGCCTTGCGACCAGAGGTAGAGCGCGGTGCCCGCCATGCCGGCGGTGAGGCCCATGCTCAGCGTGTGGTTCACGATCTCGAAGGCACTCACCAGCCGCATCTGGCCGTAGCCGGTCTGCATGAATTCCTTCATCGCGGCGCGTGCGAAGCCGGCCTCGCGCTGTGTGTGCGAGAAGAGCTTGACGGTGGCGATGTTGGTGTAGGCGTCGGTCACGCGGCCGGTCATCAACGCCCGCGCATCGGCCTGGGCCTTGCCGATCTTGCCCAGGCGCGGCACGAAGAAGAAGAGCGTCGCGATGTAGAGCAGGAGCCAGATGACGAAGGGCAGCATGAGCTGGCTGTCGAGCACGGCGGCCAGCACGATCATGGTGGCGACGTAGACGCCCATCGCCACCAGCACGTCGGCCAGCACGAAGATGGTCTCGCGCACGGCGAGCGCGGTCTGCATCACCTTGGCGGTGATGCGGCCGGCGAACTCGTCCTGGTAGAAGGCCATGCTCTGGCCCAGCATCAGGCGGTGGAAGTTCCAGCGCAG
>CBIHOG010000072.1:0-18750 GCA_966211435.1 uncultured Variovorax sp.
AGGTCGGTGCCGCAGTGCGGTTCGGTCAGGCACATGGTGCCGGTCCATTCGCCGCTGGTGAGCTTGGGCAGGTAGGTCTTCTTCTGCTCGTCGGTGCCGTGGGCCACCAGCGCCTCGTAGGCACCGTGCGAGAGGCCGGGGTACATGGTCCAGGCCTGGTTGGCCGAGTTGAGCATCTCGTAGAAACACTGGTTCACGACGAAGGGCAGGCCCTGGCCGCCGTAGGCCGGGTCGCAGGACAGCGCCGCCCAGCCGCCCTCCACGTACTTGGCGTAGGCCTCCTTGAAGCCCCTGGGCGTCTTCACCTCGTGCGTGGCCTTGTCGAGCACGCAGCCCTCCTCGTCGCCCGCGATGTTGAGCGGGAAGGTCACCTCGGCGGCGAACTTGCCGCCCTCTTCCAACACCGCGTTGATGGTGTCGGCGTCGACCTCGGCGTGCTTGGGCAGCGCCCTGAGCTCCTCGGTGACGTTCAGCACTTCGTGCATGACGAACTGCATGTCGCGCAGCGGCGGGGTGTAGGCGGGCATGGGAAAGGTCTCCGGGGAAAGATGGAAGAGAAAAGAGGTTCGGGCCGGTGGCGTTCAGCGCACCGTCTTGAGCCGGCGCGCGGCGGGCGCATCGGGCGCCGCGCTGCGCGCGAGGATGTTGTCGAAGCCGGCATTGGCGCGCGCCAGCGAATCGGGCGAGCGCAGGAAGCGCGCTTCATAGTGCAGCGCCAGGATCAACGCATGGATCTCGAAGGCGATCTGCTTCTCGTCCGCGTCCCCGCGCAGGTGGCCTTCGGACTTGGCCTGCACCACGGCGCGGTACATCGCCGCCAGCCAGGTGTTGACCGAATCCGCCAGCGCGTCGCGCACCGGGCCGGGCCGGTCGTCGAACTCGACCGCGCCACTGATGTAGATGCAGCCGGAATCGATCTCGGCCGAGGTGCGCTTCATCCAGTTGGCGAACATCGCGCGCAGCCGCGGCAGCCCGCGCGGCAGCTTCAGCGCCGGGTAGAACACCTCCTGCTCGAAGCGAACGTGGTATTCGCGCACCACGGATATCTGCAACTCCTCGCGCGAGCCGAAGTGCGCGAAGACGCCCGACTTGCTCATCTGCGTGACCTCCGCCAGCGCGCCGATCGACAGGCCTTCCAGGCCGATCTGCGCGGCGAGGTTGAGCGCCGCGTCGATGATGGCGGCCTTGGTCTGCTGGCCCTTCTGGGGCGCGCGGGAGGCCTTGGGAGGGGCGGCAGTGGCGGGCATGGGCGTGGATCGAGGGCTTCGAATAAAACGAACGGTCGTTCTATTTTGCAGCTCTTTGCGACCGGCCGATGAAAGACCTACGGCAACAGAAGGTTATCGGCGCGGTGCCGGCCGGAAGGCGGGGCGGACTACACGCCGTGCCGGATGCCGTGGATACGATGGCGCGCACCCCAATGCCGAGAACCGCCCCTGGACCCATGCACGCCCCCGACTGCAACGACGCGCCGGCCCTCTTCATCGTCTTCAACGTCCGCTCTGGCCGCGGCAGCGCGGCGCAGGCCCGCCGCGCCATCGCCGAAGGCTGCGCGGCGGCCGGGCGCGCGTACTACCTCTTCGAGGCCAGGAAGCCGTCGAAGCTGGCGGCGCTGGTGCAGGACGCCGTGCGCCAGGCGCGCGTGGCCCGCGGCATGGTCGTGGCAGCGGGCGGCGACGGCACCATCAATGCCGTCGCGCAGGCCGCTCTCGGCAGCGGCTGCGCCTTCGGCGTGCTGCCGCAGGGCACCTTCAACTACTTCAGCCGCACGCACGGCATTCCCTCGGACACGGCCGAGGCGCTGGCCTTGCTGCTGGCGTCGAAGCCACAGGCGGTGCAGGTCGGTCTGGTGAACGAACGCGTCTTCCTGGTCAACGCGAGCCTCGGTCTCTACGCCAAGGTGCTGGAGGACCGCGAGGCCTTCAAGGCCCGCTACGGCCGCAGCCGCCTGGTCGCGCTCGGCGCGGCGCTGAACACCCTGCTGCGCGGCCACCGGCAGTGGAACCTGCGCATCCTGTGGCGGGGCAAGGAGTGGGAGATTCGCACGCCCACGCTTTTCGTCGGCAACAACGCCCTGCAGTTCGAGCAACTCGGCATGCAGGAGGCCGGGGCGCCCGGGAACGGAGAACTGGCCGCCATCGCGCTGCGGCCCATCGGCGCGCTGTCGATGCTGTGGCTCATGGTGCGCGGCGCCTTCGGGCAGTTGGGCGAGGCGGACGACGTGGTGAGTCTCTCCTTCAAGTCCCTCGTCGTGAAGCCCGGCCGCGGCCTTGGGCGGCGGCGCGTGAAGGTCGCGACCGACGGCGAGATCCGGTGGATGGAGATGCCGCTGCAGTTTCGCGTCGCGCCCGAGCCGCTGTGGCTTCTCAAGCGCCCGCCGGAGGCAAGCGCGTGAGCTGCATCCTGCAGGTCTCGGACCCGCACTTCGGCACCGAGCAGGCGCCGGTGGTGCGGGCGCTGGAGCATCTGGCGCGGGCGCAGCAGCCCGGGCTGCTGGTGCTCTCGGGCGACATCACCCAGCGCGCGACGCGGCCGCAGTTCGAGGCGGCGCGCGACTTCGTCCGCCGCCTCGGCATCGCGCACACGCTGGCGATCCCCGGCAACCACGACATGCCGCTCTTCGCGCTGGCGGCGCGCGCCTTCAATCCCTACGGCCGCTACCGCCGCGCCTTCGGCGACGAGCTGGAGCCGGTCGTCGATCTGCCGGACTGCCTGGCCATCGGCGTCAACACCACGCGCTGGTATCGCCACGAGGATGGCGACGTGTCGCAGGCGCAGGTCGAGCGCGTCGCCGCGCGGCTTGCGCGGGCGTCGCCTGGCCAATTGCGCATCGTCGTCGTCCACCAGCCCGTGGCCGTCACGCGCAAGCGCGACCGCGGCAACCTGCTCGACGGCCGCGAGGCTGCCGTGCGGCGCTGGGCAGGCGCGGGCGCGGATCTCGTCCTCGGCGGCCACATCCACCTGCCCTACGTGCTGCCGCTGGACCACGAGTTCGCCGGCCTCGCGCGCGCCGTGTGGTGCGTGCAGGCGGGCACGGCCCTGTCCACCCGCGTCCGCGCCGAGGCGCCGAACTCCGTCAACCTGATCCGCCATGAGCCTCGGGCGCCAGGCCGCCGCTGCACGGTGGACCGCTGGGACTATGCCCGCGCCAGCGGAAGCTTCGAGCGCGTGGAGACCCATGTGCTGGCCCTGTCCGGCGACGCGACGGGAGGTGCCGTGCATGCCGCCTGAGGCGCAGGGGCTCGATGCCTTGTCTCGCGCGCTGATACAGGCGGACCACGCGCTGTCCGACGCGGCGGCGGCCGTGGTGCCGCTGGCGGCGCAGCAGGTCTTCGCATGGCTTACCCATCTCGGCGACCCGGCCGTGCTCGCGCTGCTGTGCGGCGGCGCGAGCGCGGCGCTTTGGCTGCGAGGCCACCGGCGCCTGGCGCTCGCCTTCTTGATCGCGGTCGGCGGCAACGCGGTGCTCAACAGGACGCTCAAGCACCTCTTCGAGCGCGCCCGCCCCACCTGCGACAAGCTGATTGCTCCTGCGGAAGGCTACAGCTTCCCGAGCGGCCACAGCTCCGGCGCGATGGTGGCCTACGGAATGCTTGCCTATGTCGCCGTCCGCACGCTGCCGGCGCGCTGGCATCTTCCCGCCGCGGTGGTTGCGGCATGCGTCGTGCTCACCGTCGCCAGCAGCCGCGTGATCCTGCGCGTGCACTTCGCCGGCGATGTGCTCGCGGGATGCCTGAGCGGCGGGGCGTGGCTGGCACTCTGCATCGCGTGGGCCGAAGCCGCGAGACGATCCACCGCGCGGCCCGCGCATCGGGCTTAAGGCGACGTTCATCCGGGGCGGCGACGATCGGCGCTCCTTCAACACGCCGGAGTACCCGCCGATGCACGAGAGCGTTTCATGAGCTGGCGCAATACACCGGAGCGCTACGGCCGTCTCTCCATCGCCTTGCACTGGCTGATGGTCGCGCAGTTGGCAGGCGTCTACGCCTGCATCAACCTGTACGAATGGTTCCCCAAAGGCAGCGCGCCGCGTGCCGAGATCAAGACGTGGCATTTCATGCTCGGCCTCTCGGTGCTGGCCGTGGTCGTGCTGCGGCTCGCCGCACGCTGGTCGGGCGTCACGCCGAGCCCCCTTCCCGGCACGCCGCCATGGCAACGCAGGCTTGCAAGCCTGACGCACGCCGCGCTGTATGTCCTGCTCGTCGGCATGCCGGTTCTCGGCTGGCTCGCCCTGAGCGCGGATGGCAAGCCGGTCCCCTTCTTCGGCGCCATCCTGCCGCCGCTGACCAGTCCGGACCAGGCGCTCGCGCATCGGCTCGAAGACATCCACGGCAGCTTCGGCGTGATCGGCTACTACCTCATCGGCCTCCACGCCGCCGCCGCCCTCTTCCATCACTACGTGCGCCGCGACGGCACGCTGCTGCGCATGCTGCCCGCTCGCCGGCCCGATTCCGGCCGGGCGCAATGAGCCCCGCCATGCGCCACCGCGAACGCCATCGCAACGACCGCATCGGCTGGCTGCGCGCCGCGGTGCTGGGCGCCAACGATGGCATCGTGTCGACCGCCAGTCTGGTGCTCGGCGTGGCCGCGGCCGGCGGCTCGCACGCCAGCATGCTCGTCGCCGGCGTCGCCGGACTCGTGGCCGGCGCGATGTCGATGGCGGCGGGGGAATATGTGTCGGTCCACGCGCAGGCAGACACCGAGGCGGCTGACCTGAACAAGGAGCGCACCGAACTCGCGGCGGACCACATGGCCGAGCGCCGTGAACTCGCGGCCATCTACATCGGCCGCGGCCTGGAGCCCGCGCTCGCATTCGAGGTCGCCACGCAGCTCATGGCGCACGACGCGCTGGGCGCGCATGCCCGGGATGAACTCGGCATCCATGAGGCGCTCACCGCCCGGCCGGTGCAAGCGGCGCTGGCCTCCGCGTGCAGCTTCGCGGTGGGCGCGGCCCTGCCGCTGCTGGCCGCGGCGCTGGCGCCGTCGCACGCCGTGATCCCGCTCGTCATCGGAAGTTCGCTTGTCTTCTCCGCCGGGCTTGGCGTCGTCTCCGCGCGCGCGGGTGGGGCGCCGGTATGGAGCGCCGCCTGGCGGATCACCTTCTGGGGCGCGTTGGCGATGGCCATCACTTTTGGCGTCGGCTCGCTGTTCGGCGTGAGCGCGTAGATGCGCGCGCTGACACGCGGAGCATGCGCCTGCCTCGCCGTCGTGGCAGGCTGTGCAAGCGCGGCAGACGACGCCGCGCAACCGTTGGTCGCGCCGTCGCTGGTCTACGACGGCGCAGCCGCCGACGTGCTGCACGGCGGCGCGCGAACGGGCACCACTTACTCCGGCATGCTGCACCTGCGGGTGCATGTGAACGCGCCGGACGACGGCTTCTGGGCCGGCACCTCCGTCCAGGCGGACCTCCGCACGCTCCACGGCGGACAGGTCAGCGCCCGGGTGGGCGATGCACAGGGCGTGAGCAACATCGAGGGTCCGTCCGGCACCGACATCCATGAACTCTGGGTCCAGCACAACTTCAAGCAACCCGGCCTCTCCCTGCTCGCCGGCATCTACGACCTGAACTCCGAGTTCTACCGGCTGCAGGCGGCCGGGCTTTTCGTCAACAGCTCCTTCGGCATCGGGCCGGAGTTCTCGCAGAGCGGCGTCGAAGGCCCCTCGATCTTTCCTCGCACCTCGGCTGGCGTGCGCCTTTCCGGCAAGCCCGCTCCCGGCGTCGTGGTGCGCGGCGCGCTGCTCGACGGCGTCCCCGTGGTCGCGCCCGACGGCTCGCGCGGCGCCTTCCGTTCGGGCGACGGACTGCTGGGCGTCGGCGAAATCGCCTTTCTCTCGCGCGCGGGCGAGGGCGGCGACAGCCATTCGGACGAGCGCGAGCGCCAGGGGCGCTTTTCCGATCTGCAGCCCTACCAGGACAAGCTCGCCCTCGGCCTGTGGCGCTACACCCGCAAGCAGGCAACGCTCGATGCGCCAGACCCGGACGCGCCCGCGGCACGCCGCGGCAGCGCCGGCGGCTACGCCATCGGCGAATGGCGGCTGATCGGCCGCGACGATCCATCCGCCGCCCGCACCCTGTCCGTCTTCGGCCAGTTCGGCACCGCCAGTCCGGCGACCAATCGCTTCGGCTCCTACGTGGGCCTGGGCCTCGTCGGCGCCGGCTGGGTCCCGGGACGCGCGGCGGACCAGCTCGGCCTGTCCGTCGCCAGCGCGCGCAACGCGGCGGCCTACAGGCGCGCGCAACTCACGGCGGGCCAGGCGGTCGCGCGCGCCGAGACCACCATCGAGGCCAGCTACCTGATGCAGGTGACGAAGTGGCTCACGGTCCAGCCCGACCTCCAGTACGTGATCCACCCGAACACCCGTCCTGACCTGCGCAACGCATGGGTCGCGCAACTGCGCTTCGAGATCTCCTTCTAGCCGGCCGGCGCGGCGCGATGGTGCCCGGCTTCGCGCGCACCCCCTCGAAGGATCGTCAACCGGCCAGGGCTTTCATCTCGCGGTAGAGGTCCGCCTTGCCCTCGAAGCCGATGCCGGGCAGCTCGGGCAACGTGACGTAGCTGTTTTCCACCTTCACGCCGTCGGGGAAGCCGCCGTAGGGCTGGAAGAGATCCGGGTAGGACTCGTTGCCGCCCAGCCCCAGCCCGGCCGCGATGGCCAGCGACATCTGGTGGCCGCCGTGCGGGATGCAGCGCGCGGGCGACCAGCCGTTCTCCTTCAGCATCTCCAGGGTGCGCAGGTACTCCACCAGGCCATAGCTCAGCGCGCAGTCGAATTGCAGCCAGTCGCGGTCCGGTCGCATGCCGCCGTAGCGGATCAGGTTGCGCGCGTCCTGCATCGAGAACAGGTTCTCGCCCGTGGCCATGGGCTTCTCGTAGTGAGGCGCCAGCTCGGCCTGCAGCGCGTAGTCCAGCGGGTCGCCCGCTTCCTCGTACCAGAAGAGGTCGTACTGCGACAGCGCCTTCGCATACTCGATCGCACGCTTGACGTCGAAGCGGCCGTTGGCATCCACCGCCAGGCGCTGGCCCGGGCCGAGCAGCCGCAGCACGGCCTCGATGCGCTTGCAGTCTTCCGCCAGCGAGGCGCCGCCGATCTTCTTCTTGACCACCGAATAACCGCGGTCGAGATAGCCGCGCATCTCGCGCTCCAGCCCTTCGAGCCCCTGGCCGGGCCAGTAGTAGCCGCCGGCCGCGTAGACGAAGACATTGCGGTCGGGCTTGCCGTCGCCGTAGCGTTCGGCGAGCAACTGGTACAGCGGCTTGCCCTCGATCTTGGCGACCGCATCCCACACCGCCATGTCGATGGTGCCCACCGCCACCGAACGCTCGCCATGGCCGCCCGGCTTTTCGTTGGTCATCATCGCGGCCCAGATCTTGTGCGGGTCGAGGTTGTCACGGCTGTCATCGCGCAGGCTGTCCGGCGCGGCCTCCAGCACGCGCGGCACGAAGCGCTCGCGGATCAGCGCGCCCTGGCCATAGCGGCCGTTGGAGTTGAAGCCATAGCCGATGACCTGCTTGCCGTCGCGGACGACGTCGGTCACGACGGCCACCAGGCTCAGCGTCATGCGCGAGAAGTCGATGTAGGCGTTGCGGATGTCGGAGGCGATGGGCTTGGTGACTTCGCGGATGTCGATGATCTTCACGGGGTGTCCTGTATCGAATAATGGCGTCCCGGAAGGCCCGGGAGATGCGCCAGTATTGGCGAGCCCTCCTCCGCCGTCCAATGCCCGTTTCGTCTACTTGTATGCCTTCAAGGCACCGCCGATGAACCTCTCCTGGCTCGACGACTTCCAGGCCCTCGCGGCCAGCGGCAACTTCTCGCGCGCCGCCGCGGAGCGCGCGATGACGCAGCCGGCCTTCAGCCGCCGCATCCGCGCGCTGGAGAGCTGGCTGGGCGTCGCCCTCTTCGACCGCGCCACGCATCCGGTGGCACTCACCGAGGCGGGTGAATGGTTCCGCGCCGAGGCGCGGGGTCTGCTCACGCGCGTGGCGCGGCTGCCCGACGAGGCACGCGCGGTGGCGGCCGCCAGTTCCGCCACGCTGCGCTTCGCGGCCACGCATGCGCTCTCGCTCACCTTCCTGCCCGCATGGCTGCGCGGGCTGGAGGCCCGCACGCCCATCGGCCCGATCCAGTTCGTGTCGGACATGCTCCAGCAATGCGAGGCGCTGATGCTGCAAGGCCGCGCGCAGTTCATGCTGTGCCACGTGCATGCGCTGGTGCCGGGCCGGCTGGACCCGCGCAACTTTCCTTCGGTGAAGGTGGGCCTCGACACGCTGGTGCCGGTCTCGGCCGGCGAAGGCGCGGGCCGCGCGCGCCACGTGCTCGCCGCGCAGCCGGGGCAGCGCGTGCCGCTGCTGGACTACAGCGGCGAGTCGGGGCTCGGGCGCGTGGTCGCTGCGCTGCGCGGCGACGCGCTGGAGAAAGTGGGCGCCGAACCCGTCTTCACCGCGCACCTCGCCGCCGTGCTCAAGTCGATGGCGCTCGACGGGCGCGGCGTGGCCTGGCTGCCGATGAGCCTGGTCGAAGACGAGCTGCGCAACGGCCGACTGGTCGAGGCCGCGCCGACCGACTGGCGCATCGACGTGGAGATCCGCCTGTTCCGCGCCGCCCCCGCCCCGCCACCCGCGGCCGAGGCCTTCTGGCGTGCCATCACCGCGCCGCCCTCGGCCTGAGGCGCCGGCGCGCGAGGCTCGCCGCATATCATCGGCCGCTCCCTCCTCCGCCCATGCCCACCAAGAAACCCGCCCCTGCCCGCCCCGCGCCGTCCGGCCTGCGCAATGCCCGGCCGCGCTACCTCATGGTGGCGGAGGCGCTCATCGCCGACATCGAGCGCGGCCGCTTCGCGGTCGGCGACATGCTGCCGCCCGAGCTGGAGATCGCGCAGCAATACGGCGTCTCCCGCTACACGGCCCGGGAGGCGATCCGCAAGCTGACCGAGATGGGCCTCATCACCCGGCGCGCGGGCATCGGCACCACGGTCAAGTCCATCGCCACCCAGTCGCGCTACACCGCCACCATCTCCGACATCGCGGACCTCGTGCACTACACGAAGGAGACGCAGCTCAAGATCCTGTCGGAGGAATGGGTGCGCATCGAAGGCGAGCTCGAAGCCATCCTCGCCGAGGCGCGCGGCCAGCGCTGGCTCAAGTTCTCGACACTGCGCTTCCAGGGCAAGAGCAAGGAGCCGATCTCCTTCACCGAGATCGTGGTCCATCCGCGCTACGAGCGCATCCGCGAACGCATCCACGAGCCGGGCGTCACCATCTACCGCTTGATCGAGGACCTGCACGGCGAGAAGGTCAGCGAGGTGCGGCAGGAGATCAGCTGCGTGGCGATCAGCAAGCAGGCCGGCGCGCTGCTCGGCGCCAAGCCCGGCAGTCCGGCGCTGCACGTGCTGCGCTACTACCTGGGCAAGGGCGACGAGCTGATGTCCGTGTCGATCAACATCTATCCGCAGGACCGCTTCAAGCTGTCGACGCGCTGGCGGCTGGACTACGCCTGACGCGCGCCCGCGCGCACTGCTGACCGAGGCTTCCGCGCGCACGCCCGGCGCTCGCATTGACGCGCGCCCGCCAGTTATTCATAATGTCCGTACATTAGATAAAAAGCACCGCATCCTGCTCAGCGCCGCATGTCGCCGGCCGGCGGCTCGCGGGCACAGGAGACGACATGCCTGCTTGGATTCGCCGCGCGGCCCTCGCGCTGGCCGCGATTGGTTTTTCACTGGCCGCCACGGCCCAGCCCTTCCCTCACAAGCCGCTCAAGCTCGTCGTGCCCTACCCGCCCGGCGCCTCGACCGACGTCATCGCGCGGCTGGTCGGCCAGAAGATGGGAGAAGACCTCGGCCAGCCCGTCATCGTGGAGAACAAGGGCGGCGCCAGCGGCAACATCGGCTCGGACTACGTGGCCAAGGCCGCGCCTGACGGCTACACCTTCCTGCTCGCCACCGACGCGACCCACACGTCGAACGCCTACCTCTTCAAGAACTTTCCCTTTGACGTCATCAAGGACGTCACGCCGCTCACCATGGCGGCGAAGAACATCCTGGTGCTGGTCGCGCACCCCTCCTTCCCGCCGAACAACGTGCGCGAGCTGATCGACTACGTGAAGAAGAACCCGGGCAAGGTCTCCTACGGCAGCGCCGGCCAGGGCTCGCCGCACCACCTGGCGGGCGCCATGCTCAACCAGATGGCCGGCATCGAGATGGTCCATGTGCCCTACAAGGGCGGCGGCCCCGCCGCGACGGACGTGCTGGGCGGGCAGATCCCGATCATCTTCTCCAGCTACGTGACCGTGGCGGCGCAGATCCACGCCGGCAAGCTCAAGGTGCTGGGCGTGACCGAGAAGACGCGCTACCCCGGCCTGCCGGACGTGCCGACGATCGCGGAGACGCTGCCCGGTTTCGAGATGTCGTCCTGGCTCGGCTTCTTCGCCCCGCCCAACCTGCCGGCGCCCATCCGGGACCGCCTGCACGATTCGATCGTCAAGGCGCTCGCCATGCCCGACATCCGCGCCAAGCTCGACGCCGCCGGGCTGCTGGTGGTCGGCGACACGCCACAGCAGTTCGCCGCGCAGCAGAAGTCCGACTACGACAAGCGCGGCGCGCTCATCAAGGCCATCGGCATCCAGCCCGAATAGCCACGTCCGGGAACACAGCACAGTGCAGCAATCCACTTCGACATCGGCGCCGGCGGCGCTACCGCTTGCCGGCATGGTCGTCATCGAGTTCGGCCACAGCGTGGCGGCGCCCTACGCGGGCCAGATCCTCGGCGACCTGGGCGCCGAGGTGATCAAGGTCGAGAAGGCCGAAGGCGACGATGCGCGCCGCTGGGGCCCGCCTTTCGTCGACGGCGCCTCGGCGACCTTCCAGTCGCTCAACCGGAACAAGCGCTCGGTGGTGTGCAACCTGCGCGATCCGCAGGAGCGCGAGCGCGTCCTCGCGCTGATCGACTCGCGCGCCGACGTGGTGCTGCAGAACCTGCGCCCCGGCCAGGCGGATGCGCTGGGCCTGGGCGCCGAGGCGCTGCTCGCGCGCAAGCCAGCCCTGGTCTATTGCAACATCGGCGCCTTCGGTTCCAAGGGGCCGATGTCGCGCCGGCCGGGCTACGACCCCTTGATGCAGGCCTTCGGCGGCATCATGAGCGTGGTCGGCGAAGAAGGCTGGCCGGCCGTGCGCGTCGGCCCTTCCATCATCGACATCGGCACCGCCATGTGGGGCGCGCTGGGCATCGTCTCCGCGCTGCTGCGCCGCAAGGCCACGGGCATCGGCGGCGTGGTCGACGTGTCGCTCTTCGAGACGGCATCGGCATGGATGACGATGCACTCCGCGCAGTACCTCGCCTCGAACGAGATGCCGCGCAAGGTCGGCTCCGGCCAGGTCGGCATCGCGCCCTACCGCGCTTTCCGCACGTCCGACGGCGAACTGGTGGTCGCGGCCGGCAACGACAAGCTCTTTCGCGGCTTCAGCGCCGTGCTGGGTCATCCCGAATGGGCGGCCGATGAACGCTTCGCCAGCAACCCCGATCGCGTGCGCAACTCGACGGCCCTGACCGCGCTGATCGAGGACGTCATGCGGACCCAGTGCCGCGCGCACTGGTCGACCCTGCTCGACGAGGCCGGCGTGCCCTGCGCGCCGGTACAGAACGTGCAGCAGATGCTGGCGCACGAGCAGACCCGCGCGCTCGGCATCCTGCAGTCCGTGCCTGGCGCGAGCATTGCGCTGATGGGCCTGCCCCTCAGCTTCGACGGACAGCGGCCGCGCCCGCGCTCCGCCTCGCCCGCGCTGGGCGCGGACACCGAGGCGCTGCTGCCCCGCGAAAAGGTGAACCCATGAACCCGCTACCCACCTACGAGACCCTGCAACTGGCGCGCGTCGAACCGCACGTGCTCCAGGTGACGCTGAACCGCCCCCAGGTCCTCAACGCCATCAACACGCAGATGGGCCGCGACACGCTGGACCTGTGGACGCGACTGGGCGCCGAGCCCGGCGAGATCCGCTGCGTGGTGCTCACCGGCGCCGGCGAGCGCGCCTTCTGCGCCGGCGGCGACCTGAAGGAGCGCGACGGCATGTCGAACGAGGCATGGCGCGCGCAGCACGAACTCTTCGAGCGCTCCTTCATGGCGCTGCTGGAGACCCAGGTGCCCGTGATCGCGGCCGTCAACGGCCATGCCTACGGCGGCGGCTGCGAGACGGTGCTCGGCTGCGACTTCGTCTATGCCGCGCGCGGCGCGCGCTTCGCGCTGTCGGAAACGCGCCTGGGCATCATGCCCGGCGGCGGCGGCACGCAGACGCTGGCGCGCGCCGTCGGCGAGCGGCGTGCCAAGGAGCTGATCTTCCGCGCCAGGCCTTTCTCCGCCGAGGAGGCGCAGCGCTGGGGGCTGGTGAACCGCGTCTGCGACGACGGCGTCTCGCTCATGGAGGCCGCGCTCGAGGCCGCGCGCGAGATCGCCGCCAACGCACCGCTCTCCATCCGCCAGGCCAAGAAGTCCATCCACCACGGCCTGCAGGTCGACCTGTTGACCGGCTACCGCTTCGAGATCGAAGCCTACAACCGGCTGGTCACGACCGAGGACCGGCTGGAAGGCGTGCGCGCCTTCAACGAGAAGCGCCCGCCCGTGTTCCGCGCGCGCTGAGACCGCCGGAGACCGCCATGCCCTCAACATCCGACAACCATGTGACCGTCTGCGAGGTCGGCCTGCGCGATGGCCTGCAGATGCTCGACACCTTCTTCCCCACGGCCGAGAAACTGGCCTGGATCCGCGCCGAAGCCGAGGCCGGCGTGCGCGAGATCGAGGTCACCTCCTTCGTGCCGCCCAAGCTCGTGCCGCAGTTCGTGGACGCGCAGGAGGTGGTCGAAGGCGCGCTCGCCATCGACGGCCTGACCGTGCTGGGCCTCGTGCCCAACACCCGAGGCGCCGAGCGCGGCGTCGCGCTCGGCGTGCACAAGATCAACTTCGTGGTGTCCGTCAGCCGCACGCACAACCTGAAGAACGTGCGGCGCGAGCGCGAGGAGTCGCTTGCCGACTTCGGCCGCATCGCCGGCATGCTGCGCGACCTGCCGGAAGACCGGCGGCCGCGCCTGCTGGGCGGACTGTCGACCGCGCTCGGCTGCTCGTACGAAGGCCGCATTCCGATCGACGACGTGGTGCGCTGCGCCGTCGCGCTGGTCGAGGCCGGGGCGGACGAGATCATGATCGCCGACACCGTCGGCTATGCCGATCCGGCGCTGGTCCGCCGGGCCTTCAAGGCGGTGATGGCCGAGATCGGCGGCGTGCCGGTGTCCGCCCACTTCCACGACACGCGCGGCCTGGGCCTGGCCAACGTCGCGGCCGCGCTCGAATGCGGCGTGCGGCGCTTCGACGCCTCGCTCGCGGGCCTCGGCGGCTGCCAGTTCGCGCCCGGCGCCACCGGCAACATCGTGATGGACGACCTCTGCTTCATGCTCGATTCGATGGGTCTTCACACGGGCGTCGACCTGCTCAAGCTCGTCGCCGTGCGCGAGATCGTCGCGCGCAACCTCCCCGGCACCCCGCTGCACGGCGCGCTCGCGCGCGCAGGCCTCCCGACCCACTACCCGACTTCCGCACAGGCACAGCCATGACCACCGAGACCACCGAAGCCGTCACCGTCACCCTCGGCGAGGACTACCCCGAGATCCGCGACAGCGTGCGCCGCATCTGCGCCGACTTCCCCGGCGCCTACTGGCGCGACATCGACAAGCGCGAGGCCTACCCCACCGAGTTCGTGAAGGCGATGAGCGACTCCGGCTACCTCGCCGCCCTCATCCCCGAGGAATACGGCGGCGCGGGCCTGCCCATGCGCGCGGCGGGCGTCATCCTCCAGGAGTGCCACGCCAACGGCTGCTATGCCGCCGCCTGCCACGCGCAGATGTACACCATGGGCACGCTGCTGCGCCACGGCAGCGACGAGCAGAAGGCACGCTACCTGCCGAAGATCGCCAGCGGCGAGTTGCGCCTGCAGGCCTTCGGCGTGACCGAGCCCACCACCGGCACCGACACCACCAAGCTCAAGACCCGCGCCGTGCGCGACGGCAAGCACTACGTCGTGACCGGCCAGAAGGTCTGGACCTCGCGCGCCGAGCACTCCGACCTGATGCTGCTGCTCGTGCGCACCACGCCGCTCGACCAGGTGCAGAAGAAGACCGACGGCCTCTCGGTGCTGCTGGTCGACATGCGCGAGGCGCGCGGCAACGGCATGGAGATCCGCCCGCTGCCGGCCATGATCAACCACAACACGACCGAGATCTTCTTCGACGGCCTGCGCGTGCCGGTGGAGAACCTCATCGGCCCCGAAGGCAAGGGCTTCCGCTGCATCATGGACGGCATGAACGCGGAGCGCATCCTGGTGTCGCACGAATCCATCGGCGACGCGCGCTGGTTCATCAAGACCGCCTCGGCCTACGCAAGCGAACGCATCGTCTTCGACCGCCCCATCGGACAGAACCAGGGGGTGCAGTTCCCCATCGCCCGCGCCTACGCCGAGACGCAGGGCGCGGACATGATGCTGCGCAAGGCGGCGGCGCTCTTCGAGGCCCACCAGCCCTGCGGCGAAGACGCGAACATCGCCAAGCTGCTGGCCTCCGAGGCGGCCTGGCACGCGGCCGAGGCTTGCATGCAGACGCACGGCGGCTTCGGCTACGCGCGCGAATACGACGTGGAGCGGCGTTGGCGCGAGTCCCGCATCCAGCAGATCGCGCCGATCTCGACCAACCTGGTGCTGGCCTTCATCGGCGAGCACGTGCTGGGCATGCCACGCTCGTACTAGCCGCGCCCGACATGACCGGACTCACCGCCAGCCTCGCGGCCTTCGCCAGCCGCCCGGAGGCGATCGAACTCGACGCCGCCATCCGCCGCACCGTGATCGACGGCTTCACCGACACCGCCGCCGTCATGCTCGCGAGCCGCGACGAACCGGTCACCCAGGTCGTGCGCCGCTTCGTGCGGGCGCGGCAATCAACCGCCTCCGAGGCACGCCTGCTGCTGGGCTCGGAACGCGCGTCGGCGCGCGACGCGGCGCTTGTCAACGCGACGGCCGGCCATGCGATGGACTACGACGACGTCGGCCTCATGGGCCATCCGAGCGTGGTGCTGGCCTCCGCGCTGTGGGCCGAAGGCGAGCGACTCCATGCCGGCGGCGGGGCGCTGCTGCGTGCCTACGTGGTCGGCTACGAAGTCTGGGCCGAACTGATTTCGCGCGACACCGACCTGCACCACCGCAAGGGCTGGCATCCGACCGCCGTGTTCGGCGTGGTCGCCGTTGCCGCGGCGGTGGCCGCGCTGCGCCGGCTCGATGCCGGGCGCACGGGCCACGCGCTGGGCCTGGCCGCCAGCATGGCCGGCGGGCTGACGGCGAACTTCGGCAGCATGGCCAAGCCCTTCCACGCCGGGCAGGCGGCGGCGAACGGAATCGACGCGGTGAACCTGGCCGAAAGCGGGATGACGGCCGCGCCCGACGTGCTGGAACATCCGACCGGCTATCTCGCCGCGCTGTCGCCCGCGGGCAGGGTGGACCGCGAGCCTCCGGCGTCGGCCATGGGACGCTCGCCGCGCATCGCCAGGCTCGGGCTCACGGTGAAGAAGTATCCGATGTGCTTCGCCACGCACCGCGTGATCGACGCCATGCTCGATCTGGTGCGCGCGCATGGACTGAAGGGCGAGGCAGTGCGCGATGTCCGCGCCACCATCGGCATCGCCCAGGCCACCATGCTGCGCAACCATGCGCCGGCCACCGCGCTCGAAGCGAAGTTCAGCCTGGAGTTCGCGATCGCCTGCGCCCTGGTCGCGGGCAAGGTGGGCCTGGCGGAACTGAACGATGCCTTCGTTCGCCGCGACGACGTGCAGGCGCTCTTCGGCAAGGTGCGCATCGCGACGACCGACACCGTGTGCGAGCATGAGCCCACGCTGGCCGCGAGCGACCGTGTCGTGATCCGCACCCACGACGGCCGCGTCCTCGACAGCGGCGAGATCGCGTCCACGCGCGGGGACGTGAGCACGCCGCTCGCGCGCGGCGAACTCGAGGCCAAGTTCATGGATTGCACGGCTGCCGTTGCCGATCTGGACCGCGCGCGGCTGTTCCGAGGCCTCCAGCGGCTCGACCGCTCGGACGACATCAGCACGCTGGCCTGACGCGCCGGCCGGCGGGCGGCTCCTCTCAGCCCGCCGGCCTGAGCACGGCCAGCCAGTGCCGCACCGGCGCATCCTCGGCGGCATCCAGGATGCCCTCCAGCGCCTCGGCGGTACGCGCCTCGCCCAGTGCGGGCCGCGCCAGGCGCTCGAACTTGCCCCGCACCTCGGCCTCGGACAGCGGCCGCCCCGGCGAGCCGCGCGGCGCGTCGAGCGACACCTCAGCGTACCGTGCCCCTTGCGCGTCGCGTGCCGCCAGGCGGCATTGCTCGTAGTGTGTCAGCGTGGCGTCCTGCACGACCTGGATGCGCGCCATCATCTCGCGGACGGCGGGGCGGGCCAGGTGGTGTTCGAAAGCGATGCTGTGGTCGGGCTCGATCACGTCCGCGCCGCACATCACCAGCGCCACGCAGTACTGGAGGTGGAAGCGCGCATCGTTGGGCGACAGTGGCGGCCTTGCCTTGGCCACGGCATCGGCGGTGTAGGGAGGCACGTGGACATCGATCGTGTGCGCGGCCGGCCCGGCGCGCTCCCGCAGTTCGAGCGCCGCATCGACCGCCGAATGCAGGTAGCCGCAGCAGGCGTGCAGCTTGCGCCGCGGCTGCGCGAGCGCCCAGCGCCGCGACCAGGGCGTGCCATCCACGCGGCCGGACGTGCTGACGGTGGGGAAGTAGCCCAGCGGGCTTTCGAGCAGGCGCAAGGGGCCCGTCATGCCGTGGGCCGCATACGAGGCGCCGGTCCAGCCCGCGACTGCGGGTTGGGCGCCGAAGAGCATCGGCTTCATGGTCCCGCCGTCGCCAAAGATCACCTCCGCCGGGCACCAGCCCGCGAGGGCGCCGGCAATGGCCATGGCGTGCGCGGTGCTTGCTTCATCGAGCGCCTTCAGATGTGACACCGCGACAGCCGCGCCGATGGAGGATGGCACGCCGACGGGCACCAGTGCGGACTCGGTGAAACGCTTGAGACTCGGATAGACCGCGCCATAGACGCGCGTGGTCACCTCGATGCCGCGGACCACCGCTTCGAGCAGCGTGCCGTTGTCCGCGTCGGCCGCTTCCGCCGCGCCCAGCGCGGCCGTCACATTGCCGATGCTCGCATGGCCACCGACGAGGTCGTTCAGTTCCAGCACGTCGCCGAGATAGCCGTTCACTCGCAAGGCCGAGGGGAGCGGCCGGCGCTGCGTGGTGCCGTAGACGGCGGCGGAGGGCTCGCCATCGGCCGGAGGCTCGCATCGCAGCACCAGCCCGGCCTCGGCCGTCCGGGTGCCCGCGAGGATGCACCCCAGGGTGTCCAGCACGCACAGACGCGCCTGTTGCCACACGTTCGCGGGGATGGTCGCGCGCGTGAGCCGCGATGATTCTTTCGCCAGCAGGGCCAGCGCGCTGGTTTCGGTGCCGGGGTTCATCCGTGCCCTGCCCTGTTCATTGCCGCGCGATGCCGGCTTGCTCGACGATGCGCTGGTACTTGGCGGTCTCGCGAACAAGCAACTCCCGATAGCGCGCGGGAGACATGACCACGGGGTCGATCGCCGCGGCGGCGTAGGTCTCGCGGATGTCCTTCGCCTCGATGGCATTGGCGAAAGCCTCGTGGAGACGCTCGACGATCGCGTTGGGCGTCCCGGCGGGCGCGAGCACGCCGATCCACCCGTTGAAGTCGAAGTCCTTGTAGCCGAGCTCCTGCATGGTGGGCACGTTGGGCAGCAAGGGTGTGCGGGCGCCGCTGAGGATGACCAGGGGCTTGGTGCGTCCGCCCTGGATGAGTCGTGTGGCCGAGCCCAGAGAGTCCGGCTGGACTGTCAGCCGGCCGCCCAGCAGATCGTTCGTGGCCTCCGATGGACCCTTGTAGCTGATGGCGGCGAGGTCGATGCCCGTCTGCAGCTTGAGCGACTCCATCGCCAGCTGGAAGAGCCCGGCCGAATTCGCATAGTTGAGCGTTCCGGGCGCCTTCTTCGCGGCCGCGATCAGCGCGCCGATGGAGTCCAGCGGCGACTCCTTCGGCGCCACGAGAAGGAGCGTCGTGCCGGCGATCACGGAGACGGGCGTGAATTCCTTGAAGAGGTCGAAAGGCGGCGAGCGCATGATGACGGCCGGCACCGCCGTCGAGGAGATCGAGCCCACGACCAGCGTGTAGCCGTCCGGCCGCGACTTCGCCACGGCCTGCATGCCAATGGCGCCGTTGGCGCCGGGCCGGTTCTCGACGATCACCGGCTGCCCCAGCGGCCCCTGGATCTTCTGTGCCATGGCGCGCGCCGCGATGTCGGAGGTCGAGCCTGGCGTGAAGGGGACGATCATGCGGATCGGCTGCGAGGGCCAGGCGCTCTCGGCCGACGCATGGGCTGCGGCGAGGGCCGTGCCGGCGACCAGCAGGGCCGCGATCCAGGGGCGGAATCTCATCTTGTCTCCTTGGTTGTTCTCCTCCCAGGATGCATGCCGAGTCCGCGCGCGGCAACGTCCCGGGCGGAACAGCTGCTTTGATGAGAAATCATCATCCGCGGGACGACCCTTGCTCACACGGCGGCGGCGAACTCCGGCACGGCCGTGAACAGGTCGGCCACCAGGCCGTAGTCGGCGATGCTGAAGATGGGTGCTTCCGGATCCTTGTTGATCGCCA
>CBIHOG010000073.1:0-18748 GCA_966211435.1 uncultured Variovorax sp.
GCAGGTCAGGCAGTCCAGCGGATGGTCGGAGATGTAGAGCTCCATCACGCCCTTGCGCAGCTCTTGCAGCCTGGGCGACTGGGTGCGCACCTTCATGCCTGCCTCGGCGGGCGTGGTGCACGAGGCCGGATAGCCCTTGCGCCCGTCGATCTCGACCAGGCACAGGCGGCAGGAGCCGAAGGGTTCCAGGCTGTCGGTCGCGCAGAGCTTGGGCACCTGGATGCCGGCATCGACGGCGGCGCGCATGAGTGAGGTGCCCTTCGGCACGGTGACGTGGTTGCCGTCGATCTCCAGCGTCACTTCCTGCGCGGACTCGCGGCGCGGGGTGCCGTAGTCGGTTTCCTTGAGGTGGTCGAGCATCGTGTTCTCCTAGGCGGCTTCGCGGGTGGGTGTCGCGAGACCGAAGTCCTGCGGGTAGTGGTTCAGTGCCGAAAGCACTGGAAATGGCGTCATGCCGCCCATCGCGCAGAGGCTGCCGTGGATCATGGTGTCGCACAGGTCGCGCAGCAGTTGCACCTGCCGCGGCTTGTTGTTGCTGCTCGTCGGCGGCGCGATGATCCTGTCGATCACCTCGACGCCGCGCGTCGAGCCGATGCGGCACGGCGTGCACTTGCCGCAGGATTCGATGGCGCAGAACTCCATCGCGTAGCGCGCCAGCTTGGCGAGATCGGCCGTGTCGTCGTGCACCACGATGCCGCCGTGGCCGACCACCGCGCCGACGGCCGCATAGGCTTCGTAGTCCATCGGGATGTCCCACTGCGACTCGGGCACGTAGGCGCCGAGCGGCCCGCCCACCTGCACGGCCTTGATCGGCCGGCCCGACGCGCTGCCGCCACCGAAGTCCATCATCAGTTCGCGCAAGGTCACGCCGAAGGCCTTTTCGACCAGGCCGCCGTGGCGGATGTTGCCCGCCAGCTGCATCGGCAGCGTGCCGCGCGAGCGGCCGACGCCGAAGTCGCGGTAGAAGACCGCGCCGCGCGCGAGGATGAGCGGCACGGTCGCGAAGCTGATGACGTTGTTGATGACGGTCGGCTGGCCGAAGAGGCCCTCGATCGCCGGCAGGGGCGGCTTCGCGCGCACGATGCCGCGCTTGCCTTCCAGGCTTTCCAGCATCGCCGTCTCCTCGCCGCACACGTAGGCGCCGGCGGCCTTGCGGATCTCCAGGTGGAAGGCATGGCCCGAGCTCAGCAGATCCTCGCCGAGGAAGCCCGCGGCCGTGGCGCGGCGCACCGCCTCGCGCATCACGGCCACCGCATCGGGATACTCGGAGCGGATGTAGACATAGCCGCGCGTGGCGCCCACCGCGATGCCCGCGATGGTCATGCCTTCGATCAGCATGTACGGGTCGCCTTCCATCGTCATGCGGTCGGAGAAGGTGCCGGAGTCGCCCTCGTCGGCATTGCAGACGACGTACTTCTGCCCGCCCCCCGCGGCGGCGACCGTCTTCCATTTGATGCCCGTAGGAAAGGCCGCGCCGCCGCGCCCGCGCAAGCCGGCGTCGAGCACCTGCTGGACGATGGCCTCGGTCGGCATCGCCAGCGCGGCGCGCAGGCCGGCGTAGCCTTCATGCGCCTGGTAGTCGGCGAGCGAGAGCGGATCGGTCACGCCCATGCGCGCGAAGGTCAGGCGCTCCTGCTTCGCGAGGTAGGGAATCTCATCGGTCGGCCCGTGACACAGCGCGTGCGGGCCGCCATCGAGCAGGCCGGCATCGAGCAGCGCCGGCACGTCTTCCGGCGCGACCGGGCCGTAGGCGATGCGGCCTCGCGCGGTTTCGACCTCGACGAGCGGTTCGAGCCAGAACATGCCGCGCGAGCCGTTGCGAACCAGGTTCAACGCGACGCCACGCTTGCCGCATTCGGCAACGAGCGCCGATGCGACGTCCTCCGCGCCGACCGCGAGCGCAGCGGAATCGCGCGGCACGTAGACGGTGGCAGCGTTCATGCGGCCTCCCGGATCACCTTGTCGAAACGCTCTGTCGTCATGCGCGCCAAGGGCCGGTCGTTCACCGCGATCGCGGGCGAGGAGGCACACAGGCCGAGGCAATACACCGGGTTCAGCGTGTAGCGGCCATCGGCACTGGTCGCGCCGTGGCCGCCGTGCGTCTTGCAGCCGAGCGTGTGCTCGGCATGCGCCATCAGCGCATCCGCGCCCATCGCCTGGCAGGCCTCGGCGCGGCACACCTGCACGACAGTGCGCCCCGGCGGCTCGCCGCGGAAGTGGTGGTAGTAGGTGATGACGCCGTGCACTTCGGCGCGCGACAGGTTGAGCCCGTCGGCGATCTGCTGCACGACCTCGCGCGGGACATGGCCCAGCGCCTCCTGTACGTCGTGGAGGATGGGCAGCAAGGCGCCGGCTTCGCCGGCATGCCGTTCCAGTGCCGCGTGTGTCGTCTCGGCCGGTGTGGGGCGCATTGTCGTGTCTCCATATAGGCGCTTGCTGGCATAAGCGCAAATCACTATGGAGCCAATGTAGGGAGCCGCATAGCATCGCGCAATATGATCGAGCGGGCCGACCTCATAGGCGTTCGATGGCATAAGGAACAACCCGAATGCACCAGGTCAGCATCAAGCCTCAATGGACCATCGGCCGCCCCGGCGGCGTGGCGCTCGCCGAGCGCACCGTGGCGCTGCTCGTCGGCGTGGCGGAGCACGGCAGCCTGCTCAAGGCCTGCGAGGCGATGCAGGTCTCGTACCGCCACGCATGGCAGCTGATCCGCCAGGGCGAGGCCCTGCTCGGGGCGCCGTTGCTGCGCATGGAGCGCGGCAAGGGCTCGTCGCTGAGCCCGCTGGCCGAGAAGCTGGTGTGGGCCGACCGGCGCATCGCCGCGCGGCTGTCGCCGATGCTGGACTCGCTCGCGTCCGAACTTCAAGCCGAGATCGACCGCGTGCTGATGACCGTGCCGCCGCTGCTGCGCGTGCACGCGAGCCACGGCTTCGCGATCGAGGCCTTGCACGACGCGCTGGGCCGCGCCGGCATCGAGACCGAACTGCGCTACTGCGGCAGCACCGAGGCCGTGGCCTCGTTGAACATGGGGGGCTGCGAGGTCGCGGGCTTCCACGTGCCGGTGGGCGAGTTCGAGGCCGAGGCGGTCGCGCACTATGCGCAGTGGATCAGGCCTGCCACGCAGAAGCTCATCGGCATCGCGACGCGGCGCCTCGGCTTGATGGTGGCCAGGGGCGACCCGAAGAAGATCTACGGCGTTCGCGATCTGGCGCGGCCGGAGCTTCGCTTCATCAACCGGCAGCCGGGCTCGGGCACGCGCTTCCTGCTCGACCTGCTGCTGCGCAAGGAGGGCGTGGACCCGGCTCGCGTCCGCGGCTATGAGCAGTGCGAGCTCACGCATGCCGCGGTCGCGGCCTACGTGGCCAGCGGCATGGCCGACGTCGGCTTCGGCGTGGAGACGCCGGCACGGCATTTCAAGCTGGACTTCGTGCCGGTGCAGACCGAGCGCTATTTCCTGCTGTGCGAAGAGAAATCGCTCGACATGCCTGCCGTGCGCGAGATGCTGGCGATCATCCGCGGCGATGGCTTCAAATCGACGGTCAACGCGCTGCCCGGCTACCAGGCCAACGAAGGAACCGGCGTCGTGGTCGACCTGCATGCGGCCTTCGCGACGCTGCCCGCGCAGACGGCCCGCGGCGGCCGCGCGGCGCGTGCGCGCTGAGCTTCATCCGCATCAGGTTTTCCCTAGCAGACGCCGGAGGGATGGCCCGCAGAATCGAGCGGCTTGCGCAGCGACCACTGCGTCCAGATGTCGGCCAACAGAGGTGAGACCATGCACTCGAACCCGGACCCAGGCCCGTTCTCCCGATTGGACCGCGAGACCTACGATCCTCTCGGCTACCGGCGCACGACGCTGATGCGCGGCGTGCTGTGGGTGGTGGGCGCGCTGGTCGCGGCCGCGGCGCTCGCGGCCTCGCTGCCCTACTGGGGCGGCGCGGATTTTCCGGTCGCGAGCGTGGTGATCTACGTGGCCGGGATGGTGTTCATCACGATGCCGCTGTGCATGCTTCACGAATGGCTGCTGCAGGCCCATGAGCAGAAGATAGCGCGTGCCAAGCAATCGCAAGGGCCTGTGTTCGGCTCCGCGATGTCGTCGCCCGTCTGAGCCGCGCGGCCCGGTCAGGGGCCAGCCACGCGTCGCGAGTGGCTGTAGATCATCAATTCCTCGTGTCGTGCCAGCGTGGCCAGCGTGAGTTCAGCCCGCTGCGCCGCCGCCACCGCGAGCGAGGTCGGCGCGGACATGCTGACGAGCAACGGCACGCCGGCCATCGCGGCCTTGCGCACCATCTCGAAACTTGGACGGCCAGTGACGACGACGAAGCCGATCGATGGATCGACATCATTGGCCAGCAGCGCACCGGCCAGCTTGTCGATGGCGTTGTGGCAACTCACGTCTTCCCGCAGCCACTTGATCTCGCCTCGCGCCGAGCACCATGCCGCCGCGTGCACCGTGCCGGTGGCCTCCTGGAGCGTGCGCTGCAACTCGAACTCGCGGATGCCGCGCCGGATCGCCTGGAATCCCATGCGGGTGCCGGCGGCGAGAACGGGCAGTGAGCGCGAGGTCTCGTCCAGGCTCCCGGCGCCCTCCATTCCCCATCCCGCGCGGCTCGCCTGCGAGCGCCGCTCCTGCTTCATTCGCGCGAGCGCGGCCTTCGAGACCGTCATGCGCAACGTGATGCCGGAGGCCGAAGGCGCCCGCGCGACGGCGTAGAGTTCGTGCGCCTCGCGCACGATCCCCTCGCCGAGCGCGAAGCCGAGCGCCAGGTCGTCGAGGTCCAGCGGCGTCGCGAGCGTCACCGCATAGGGGATCCCGTTGAAGCTGAACGCGACGGGCACCTCGTCGGCCACCCAGTCCTGCATGGACACCGCCGGTCCGCCATTCGCGCGCTCCACCGGCAGCAGCAGCGCGCCTTCGCAGAAAGGAGCATCCGCGTTCATCACGTCAGGGCCTGTCCGTCGTGCATCCCACCTCGGACATGATCTCCTGTGCGCCGGCGATCGCGCGCTTGATCGCGGCGTCGAAGAATTCTTCGCGGCCCAGGCCGAGGGTCGCGCATATGGATTCGATGCGGTCGAGGTCGTCGCAACTGACGAAGAGCGCGATGTCCACGGCGGAGGTGGGGTCCGGCAACCGCTCGTCCAGTCGGTCGCCGGGCGACGCAAGAAAGCCGTGGCTCGCATCGCCCTGATGCAAGGCCTTGTATCTGATCAGCGACTCGAATGTCATGGCCGGCCAATGTCTGCGCATGGCGCGGCAAAGGCCTTGATGCAGGTCAATTTCTCGGGAAAACCTGGGGGTGCGGCTCAGTGGCGCGGGGCCCGGTGCTCGCGACCTGGCGCAGGCCGGCCAGCGCGGGCTCGACGATCTCCGGGTCGGCGCCCACCGCGTACACCGCATAGGCCGGGTAGAGGAATTCCGGCGTGTCGGGCACGCGGCGCAGATGGCCGGATTCAAGGTGGGCGCGGACCACGTCCAGCCGGAAATAGCCCGTCCCGCCCGCCGCCAGCAGGAACTCGCGGCCGAGCGGCCCGAGCCCTGCGATCACCGCCGCATTGGAAAGCTCCGGAAACGCCAGGCCATGCTGGGTCGCGAACTCGGGCCCCCAGTCGACATACACATAGTCCGCCGCCTGCGGTATGCGGGGGTGTTTCTTCGTCGTGACCATGACCAGCTTCTCCTCGATCAAAAGTTCCACGCGCAAACCGGGCCGCTGCTGCGGCGCATAGGCGATGGCGATGTCGAGCACGCCTGCCGCGACCTTGTCGAGCAGATCATGCGGAGAACCGACCTCCGTGCAGATCGCCAGTTGCGGATGGGTGGCGCGCATCCACAGCAGCCAGCGCAGCAGCAACGGATCCCAGAGGCTGATCTCGCAGCCGGCGGCGACCACCGCGCGGCTGCCCACCGGCACGGCCACCTGGTGGCGCGCACGCTCCCAGACCTGCACCAGCGTGGTCGCGTGCGGCAGGAAGTGCTCGCCCGCCGTGGTGAGCGCCGCGCCGGACTTGTTGCGCACGAAAAGCTTGCGGTCGAGCAGTTGTTCCAACGTGTGCACGCGGGCACTCACCGAGGTCTGCGTCACGTTGAGCCGCTGCGCCGCGCGCTGGAAACTGCGCGTATCGACGATCTCCAGGAAGGTCCGGGCCAGGTTGATGTCCACGTCGGATGCCTCTTTTGAATGCACTATTCTTGCATTCAACTGCCAATAAATCTCGTTTTACTTATATGGAGACTGAGGCGAAGATAAGATCTCATTGCAATCAGGAGAAACACCATGCCTAGCCTTGATCGACTGTCCAGCGCCAGCACGGGGGGCAGTTTTTCCGCGGCGCTCAGCAAGCTGGCAGATGAAGCGGCCATGCTCATGCAGGCGCTGCTGAGCCCGGGGAAGATCATCGATGAGGTGCATGAGATGCGCGCCCTGCAGGTCCGCGCCAATGGCATCGAGGCCACGGACCCGGCGCGCGCCGCCGCGCTGCGCTGGCAGGCCTCGCGCATCGGCCTGCGCTGAGACCGCGGCCCGGTCGCGACTCAGGCCGGGGTGTCGAAGGGAACGATCCGCGCGACCAGCGATGCGCCGTCGCTGAGCAGGAAGTCCTTGAAGGCCTGCGCCACCGGCGGCAGGCGCTTGGTGCGCCGGTGCACGACATACCAGTTCAGCATCAGCGGGAATCCCTGGACGTCGAGCACGCGCAGGCTCCCTGCCCGCAACTCCAGGCTGATGGTGTGGGCGGACATGAAGCTGATGCCCATGCCGGCGATCACCGCCTGCTTGATGGTCTCCGTGCTGCGGATCTCCATCGCGATGCGCATCTCCGCCAGCCTTCCGCACAGTCCCTCCTCCATCGAGTTCCGGGTATCGGAGCCTTTCTCGCGCACCACGAAGGGCTCGCGCATCAGCCGCGCCAGCGGGATCTTCTTCCTGCCCGCCAGCGGATGGCCGGGCGCCGCGACGATGACGTAGGGGTGCGGCGCAAAGGCTTCATGGACGGTGTCGAGGCCGGCCGGCGGCCGCACCATGATCGCCAAGTCGGTCAGGTTCTCGGTGATCTGGGCCAGCAGTCCTTCGCGGTTGTGGACCGTGAAGTTCAGGCTGACGCCCTGGTGGCGGCCCGCGAACTCCACCAGGATGCGCGGAAAAAAATAGTCGCCCGCGCTGATCACGCCCACGTTGAGCCGGCCGCCCGAGACGCCCTTGAACTGCGTCATCGCATGCTCGGCCGCCTCGAACTGCTGGATGATGGCGCGGCTGATCTGCAGCAGTTCCGCGCCCGCCGGGGTCAGGTAGATCTTCTTGCCGAACTGCTCGAAGAGCGCATTGCCGGCATGTTCCTCCAGCTTGCGCACCTGCGTCGACACGGCGGGCTGCGTGAGGTGCAGTTCCTCGGCCGCGCGCGAGAAGCTCAGCAGCCGCGCGACCGCCTCGAACACCTTCAGCTGGCGCAGCGTGGCGTGCTTCAGGCGAACTCCCGAAGCCGCACGTGACCGCGCTGGTCGGCCATCGAACGCGCCAGCAGCTTCACCAGCGAGTGCACGGTGTCGATGTGCGGCGTGGGCGTCCCGGTGAGGCGGGCCAGTTCGACCACGGCGCCCACCAGCGCATCGATCTCCGGCGCGCGGCCGGCCTCGACGTCCTGCAGCATCGAGGTCTTGTGCTTGCCGACCTTCTCGGCGCCGGCGATGCGCTTCTCCAGCGTCACGCGGAACTCGATGCCCAGCTTGCCGGCCACGGCCTGGGCCTCCTGCATCATCGCGGTGGCGAGCGCGCGCGAGGGCGGGTACTGGCAGATGTCCACCAGCGTCGCGTGCGACAGGCTGCTGATCGGATTGAAGGTGAGGTTGCCCCACAGCTTGAGCCAGATCTCGGCGCGGATGTCGGCCAGCACCGGCGCCCTGAAACCCGCGCCGCTGAGACAGGCCGAGACGCGGTTCACGCGCGGGCTCGCGGAGCCGTCGAGTTCGCCGACGGGAAAGCGGTCGCCCTCGATGTGCTTCACCACGCCGGGCGCCACCAGTTCCGATGCCGGGTAGACCACGCAGCCGATGACGCGCGCGGCCGGGATCCTGGCGGCGACCAGCCCGCTCGGGTCCACGCTGCGCACCGGCGAGCCTTCCAACGCGCCGCCATGCCGATGGAAGTACCAGTACGGGATGCCGTTCTGCATCGTCACCACGACGGTGTCCGGGCCGAACAGCTTCGGCACCTCGTCGGCCACGGCCTCCACCTGGTGCGCCTTCATCGCGAGGATGACGATGTCCTGCGGGCCGGCGTCGTCATAGCGGTCGGTGGCCCGGAGCGCGCGCGCGACCACCTCCTCGCCCTCGGGCGCGATGAGCCTGAAGCCGTTCGCGCGGATGGCCTCCAGGTTCCGTCCGCGCACGATGAAGGTCACATCCTCTCCCGCCAGCGCGAGCTTCGCGCCCACCAGGCCGCCGATGGCGCCTGCGCCAATGACTGCTATCTTCATGTCGATCCCCAGTTGTTGAATCTCTTGCCGGCCTCAGCCGAAGCGGTTGCCCAGCCGGCCGATGCCGCCGATCTCGATCTCGACCAGGCTGCCGGGCTTCATCGAACCGACGCCGATCGATGTGCCGCACAGGATGACGTCGCCCGGGTGCAGCGTCATGTCGTGGGAGATCATGCTGACCAGCTGCCGCACCGCAAAGCGCATGTCGCTGATCGGGTAGTCCTGGCGTGGCTCTCCATTGACCAGCGTGCGCACGCGCAGCGCGGCGGGGTCGAGGCCGGTGGCGACCACCGGGCCCATCGGGCAGAAGGTGTCGAAGCCCTTGGCGCGCACCCACTGGGTGAAGGAGGTATCGCGGTTCAGGATGTCGGCCACGGTCACGTCGTTCGCGCAGGTGTAGCCGAACACATGGCCGAGCGCCTCGGCCTCGGGGACCGCCGTGCAGGTCTTGCCGATGACGATGCCGAGCTCGCCCTCGAACACCACCTTGCCGTCGCACAAGGGCTTGCGGATCAGCTCGCCATGCGCGAGGTACGTGTTGGGCGATTTCAGCAGATACAGCGGCTCCGCCGGCACCGGAAGGCCGAGCTTCTCGCCCAGTGCGTGGAAGTTGTTCCACAGCGCGATGACCTTGGTCGGCTCGGTGGGTGTGAGCAGCCGGAGTTCGCCCAGCGCGAAGACGCGGCCTGTCGGCTCCGGGCGCGCGAACATGTCGCCGAGGTGCTCGCGCACCTCGCCGCCCTCCAGGGTTCCGAAGCCCACCTTGCCGCCGTGCTCGAAGCGGAGCCAATGTTGTCGCATGTCGCGCTTTCTGTTGGTGCGGGAACGGTGTTCCGCCTAGTCGAAGGGGAGGTAGTCGGGCATGACGAGCGACGCCAGCAGCTTTCCGATTTCCGCGGGGTTGTGCGTGACGTGCAGGCCGCAGTCCTTCATGACCGACAGCGTCTGCGTCGCCCTGCCCTCGCCGCCGGAGGCGACGGCGCCGGCGATGAAGCCGACCACGGGCTTGCGCATGTGCTCGCGGATCCATCGCGCGCACTGTTCCTCGGCCTCGCCGCCGCTCTCGCCGACCATGATCACGGCGTCGGTGCGCGGGTCGTCGTTGAACAGCTTCAGCACGTCGACATGCCGCAGGCCGCCGACCGGATCGCCGCCCAGGCCCACCACCGTCGACTGCCCGATGCCGAAGCCGCGCAGTTGGCTGGCCGTCTCGTAGGCCAGCGCGCCGGAGCGCGACACCACGCCGATGCGGCCGCGCTGATGCACCTCGCTCGGCAGAATGCCGATCTTGATCTCGTCCGGCGTGATGAGGCCCGGGCAGTTGGGGCCGAGGAGCACGGTCTTGCGGCCTTCCATGCGGCCGCGGGTGCGGATCATGTCGCGCACCGGGATGCCCGCGGTGATGCAGACGACCAGGTCCAGCTCGGCATCGACCGCCTCGTCGATGGCCGCGGCCGCGAAGGCCGGTGGCACGTAGATCACCGAGACGGTGGCGCCGGTCTCGGCCCGCGCCTCCCGGACGGTGCGGTAGACGGGAAGTCCATCGACCGAGAGGCCCGGCTTGTGGGGGTTCACGCCCGCCACGAAGCACTTGCGTCCGTTGCCGTAGGCGCGGCACGCGGCCGTGTGGAGCCGCCCCGCCGTTCCGGTCAGGCCCTGCGTCATCACCCGCGTGTGCTTGTCGACCAGGATCGCCATCTCAGGCTTTCCACCGGGCGGCGGTGACGACCAGTTCGGCGGCTTCGGCCATGCCGTCCGCGTGGATGACCGGCAGGCCGGAGTCCGCGAGCACCGTCCTCGCCAGGGCTTCGTTGACGCCCTTCATGCGCACGACCAGTGGCACGCGCTGCCCCGCCTCGCGTGCGGCGGCCACCACGCCGCGGGCGATCTCGTCGCAGCGCACGATGCCGCCGACGATGTTGACCAGAATGCCCTGCAGACGCGCATCGCGCAGCATCGGCGCGAAGGCCTCGGCCACGTTCCAGGCACTCGCGCCGTCGCCCACGTCGCGGAAGCCGGCGGGCGTGCCGCCGTGAAGCTTGATCATGTCCATCGTTGCCATCGCCAGGCCCGCGCCGTTGGCCAGGCAGCCGATGCCGTCGCCGGTCGCGGCCGCCTGTTCCTCGTCGCCATCGCGCATCGCGACGATCTCCGGTTGGCGGAACAGCGCGTTCGCGTCGAAGTCGAAGTGCGCATCAAGCGCGACCAGCCGGCCGTCGCGGGTCAGCACCAGCGGGTCGATCTCCGCCAGCGATGCATCGCTGGCGTCGAAGGCTTCGTGGAGGTTCTGCATCAGGGTGCGCGCCTGCGTGATCTTCTTCCCGGACAGGCCCATGCCGCGCGCGACGGCATCGGCTTCGATGCCCTTCAGGCCCGTGCCCGGATCGATGAAGATCCGGTGGATCTTCTCTCGTGCGTCCGCGCCGCCCAGCCGCGCCGCCATCAATGCGACGCGGCCAGAATCGGGGTCGACCGCCAGGCCGAGATAGAACTTGCACTCGATCTCGATGCCCTCCTCCACCAGCAGCCGCTTCACCATGCGGCCTTCCGGACCGGTCTGGCCTGTCTTCAGCGGCATGCCCAGCAAGGCGCCCGCATGCCGCCGCACCTCGGCCACCGACCACGCGCGCCGGATGCCGCCGCCCTTGCCGCGCCCGCCCGCATGGATCTGCGCCTTGACCACCCAGGCCCGGCCGCCGAGCCGCGTGGCCGCCTCGGCCGCTTCCTCAGGCGAGCGGCAGGGAAAGCCGCGCGGCGTGGCGACGCCGTATTTCCGCAGCACATCCTTTCCCTGGTATTCATGGATGTTCATGACCGTGCGCAGCCATCGCGCGGCGCGTCGGCGCCCGAAGTGCCTGATGCCGCGTCAACGGCGATCGGCCTGATTCCGCATCGGGCGCATCGAATTGGCAAATCGCTGACCATCGTCATCTCCTCGGAGTTGAATCAAGCCGTTGGCAATCGAGATGCGCGCCGGCATGGTCAAAATGTAGGATTCGCGATAAATAAATAATAGTTAAACTAATTTATTTAAAGCATTCACTGCAGGTTATGGTTCTCCAGCACATTGCGCAGTGCCTGGCCACCGCCGTAGCTGCCCTGCACGGGCGCGTCGCCACCCAATGAAACCTTGATGGCGCAGTACTTGAATTCGGGAATCTTGGCGAAAGGGTCGAGCGCCGCATTGGTCAACCGGTTGATCGCCGCCTCGTAATAGCAGAAGGGCACGAACACCGCGCCGCGCGGCGAACTCTCGTCCGCGCGCGCATAGAGCACGACCTGGCCCCGGCGCGATTCGAGCGTCACGACATCGCCCGGCTGGCCACCCATCGCGGCCAGGTCCAGCGGATGCACCAGCGCGACCGGATCGGGCTCGATCGCGTCCAGCGCCGTCGCGCGCCGCGTCATGCTGCCCGTGTGCCAGTGTTCCAGCTGGCGTCCGGTGATCAGCACCATCGGGTACTCGGCGTCGGGCCGCTCGTTGGCCGGGATGATGTCCGCCGGCACGAAGCGCGCGCGCCCACCCTCGCGCGGGAACGCTTCGGTGAAAACCACCGGATCGCCCGGATCGCCTTCGTTGACGCACGGGTAGGTCACGGCATGCTCGCGCTCCAGGCGCTCCCAGGTGATGCCGCCGATGCTGGGCATCGTGCGTCGCATCTCGTCGAAGACCTCCGAGACATGGCCGTACCGCCAGTCGAGATCCAGTCGCCGCGCGATCTCCTGGATGATCCACAGGTCCTGCTTCGCGTCGCCCGGTGGGGGGATGGCCTGGCGGCCCATCTGCACGATCCGGTCGGTGTTGGTGAACGAGCCCGTCTTCTCGGGGAAGGCGCTGGCCGGCAGGATCACGTCGGCGAGGTAGGCCGTCTCGGTGAGGAAGATGTCCTGCACCACCAGGTGGTCGAGGGCGGCCAGCGCCTCTCGCGCGTGGTTGGCGTCGGGGTCGGACATCGCGGGGTTCTCGCCCATCACGTACATGCCGCGGATTCCGCCCGCCTTGATGGCGTGCATCACCTCGACCACGGTGAGGCCGGGCTGGTCGTCCAGCGTGCCGGCCGGCAGGCGCCAGGCCTTCTCGAAGCGCGAGCGCGCCGCCTCGCTGGAGACGTGCTGGTAGTCCGGCAACATCATCGGGATCAGGCCCGCGTCGGATGCGCCCTGCACGTTGTTCTGCCCGCGCAGCGGATGCAGGCCGGTGCCGGGACGGCCGATCTGGCCGGTCATGAGCGACAGCGCGATGAGGCAACGTGCGTTGTCGGTGCCGTGCACATGCTGCGAGACGCCCATGCCCCACAGGATCATCGAGGCCTTGGAGGTGGCGAAGAGCCGCGCCACTTCGCGGATCGTGCCGGCATCGATGCCGCAGATCGGCGCCATGGCCTCGGGGCTGTAGCCCTCGACGTTCCTGCGCAGGTCGTCGTAGCCGATGGTGCGGCTGGCGATGAAGTCCTGGTCGACCAGGCCCTCGGTCACAATGACGTTCATCATCGCGTTCAGCAGCGCCACGTCGGTGTCGGGCTTGAACTGCAGGAAGCGGTGCGCGGTGCGCGCAAGCTCGGAGCGCCGCGGGTCGCAGACGATCAGCCTGGTGCCGTTGCGCATGGCGTTCTTGATCCACGTCGCCGCCACCGGATGGTTCACCGTCGGGTTGGCGCCGATGAGAAGCACCACGTCCGCCTTCGTCACGTCCATCACCGGATTCGACACCGCGCCGGAACCGATGCCTTCGAGCAGCGCCACCACGCTCGACGCATGGCACAGCCGCGTGCAATGGTCGACGTTGTTGCTGCCGAATCCCGTGCGCACCAGCTTCTGGAACAGGTAGGCCTCCTCGTTGCTGCCCTTGGCCGAGCCGAAGCCGGCGAGCGACTTGCGGCCGTGCCGGTCGCGGATCTCCCGCAGCCCGCCGCCGGCGAAGGCCAGGGCCTCCTCCCAGCTCGCCTCGCGGAACACGTCGAGCACGCGGTCCGGATCCATGGTGAAGTCGCCGTGCTTGGGCGCGTCGGCACGCCGGATCAGCGGTGTCGTCAGCCGGTGCGGATGGTGGGCGTAGTCGAAGCCGTAGCGTCCCTTCACGCACAGGCGCTCGTGGTTCGCGGGGCCGTCGCGGCCGTTCACGTAAAGGATCTTGTCGTCCTTGACGTTGTAGGTCAGTTGGCAACCGACGCCGCAGTAGGGGCAGACCGAATCCACCTGCCGGTCGGGCACGGCCAGCGCCGCGTCGCGCGCGGGCATCAGCGCGCCCGTCGGGCAGGCCTGCACGCATTCGCCGCAGGCCACGCAGGTGGAAGCGCCCATCGCGTCGTCCATGTCGAAGACGATCCGGGCCTGGTCGCCGCGGAAGGCCAGGCCGATCACGTCGTTGACCTGCTCGTCGCGGCAGGCGCGCAGGCAGCGCGTGCACTGGATGCAGGCGTCGAGGTTCACCGCGATGGCGGGGTGGGAGAGGTCCGCCGGCACCGCCTCGCGCGCCTCGAAGCGCGGCTTGCCGACCTGCAGCCGGGCGGCCCATGCGTCGACCTCGTTGTGGCGCGTGAAGCTTTTCTCGGGCAAGTCCGACAGCAGCAGCTCCAGCACCATGCGCTGCGACCTGAGCGCCCGCTCGCTGTCGGTGCTGACCTTCATGCCGGCCGCGGCGATGCGGCAGCACGAGGGCGCGAGCACCCGTTCGCCGGCGATCTCGACCATGCAGGCGCGGCAGTTGCCGGCGGCGGCCAGGCCGTCCTTGTAGCAAAGGCGGGGGATCTCGATGCCCTCGCGGTCGGCCACCTGGATCAGCGTCTCGTCCGCCCGGGCCGCCACCGCGCGGCCGTTGATCTCCAGGCTGACCATCGGCACTTCGAGCAGCGCCAGCTCCTTGCGCGTGATTGCGTTCATGGTGAGGCTTTCATGCCAGCTCGTGAGGGAAGTACTTGACGACGCAGTCGATCGGGTTGGGCGCCGCCTGGCCCAGCCCGCAGATCGACGCATCACGCATCACCGCGGAGAGGTCGGCCAGCAGGTCCAGGTCCCAGCGCGGCTTCTCGATCAGCGCCGAGGCCTTCGCCGTGCCGTTGCGGCAAGGCGTGCACTGGCCGCAGGACTCGTGGTGGAAGAAGCGCATGGTGTTGCGGGCCGCGGCCGTGGCGGTGTCGTGGTTCGACAGCACCACCACCGCCGCCGAGCCGATGAAGCAGCCGTAGGGCTGCAACGTGTCGAAATCCAGCGGGATCTCGTTCATGTGCGCGGGCAGGATGCCGCCGGAGGCGCCGCCCGGCAGGTAGCCGTAGAAGGTGTGCCCGGGCAGCATGCCGGCGCAGTACTCGTCGATCAGCGCCTGGATGGTGATGCCCGCGGGCGCGAGCTTCACGCCCGGGTTGCGCACCCGGCCGGAGACAGAGAACGAGCGCAGGCCCTTGCGGCCGTTGGCACCGAAGGCGGCGAACCAGGCGCCGCCCTTCTCCAGCAGTTCGCGCACCCAGTACAAGGTCTCGAAGTTGTGCTCCAGCGTCGGCCGCCCGAACAGGCCGACCTGCGCGACGTACGGCGGCCGCAGCCGCGGCATGCCGCGCCTGCCCTCGATCGATTCGATCATCGCGGACTCCTCGCCGCAGATGTAGGCTCCGGCGCCGCGCCGCAGCTCGATCTCCGGCATGCCGGCCACCGGCGGCTCGGCCCGCAGCTTCGCGAGCTCGGCTTCGAGCAGCGCGCGACAGCCGTGGTATTCGTCGCGCAGGTAGACATAGACCTTCGCGATGCCCACCACCCAGGCCGCGACCAGCATGCCTTCGAGAAAGCGGTGCGGATCGCGCTCGAGCAGCACGCGGTCCTTGAAGGTGCCGGGTTCGCCCTCGTCGATGTTCACAGCCATCAGGCGCGGGGCCGCCTCGGCGCGCACGATGCGCCATTTGCGCCCGGCCGGGAAGCCCGCGCCGCCCAGGCCGCGCAGGCCGGAATCCTCCAGCGTCTTGATGACGGATTCGACATCGCGCGCACCCGAGACGCATTCCTTCAGCAGCGCATAGCCTCCGGCGGCACGGTAGGCGTCAAGGCCGATGTAGCCGCCGGGCCGGTCCACCACGGCCTTCGCCCGCACCTTCGCGGCGACGGCCTCGCAGCCGGCATGCGGCACCGGGTTCTGGCCGACCACCGCCACCGGCGCCTGCTCGCAGCGGCCGACGCAGGGCGCGGCGATCACGCGCACTTCCGGGCCCAGCATCGCGGGCAGCCGGGCGAGCAGGTCGCGCGCGCCCGCCATCTCGCAGGAGAGGCCATCGCAGACCCGCACCGTGAGCGCGGCCGGCGCGGCCTCGCCCTCCCGCACCACGTCGAAGTGGTGGTAGAAGCTCGCCACCTCGAAGACCTCCGTCTGGGCCAGGCGCATCTCCTGCGCCAGCGCCGCCAGGTGCGCGGCCGACAGGTGGCCGAAGCGGTCCTGTATCCGGTGCAGATGCTCGATCAGCAGGTCGGGCTGACGCGAAGCGTCCCCCAGCAGCTCGCGCACCTGCGCCAGTGCCTGCGGGTCCACGCGGCGGCCCTTGGGCGCCTGGCGTTTCCGCTGCTGCGGGATGTCGAGCACCGCAATCGGTATCACGGGATGGTTCATCGAGGGTCCTGTATGAGGGTGGCGCAGCGGCTCAGATCACGCGCTCTTCGCGCAGCGCCTCGATCTGCGCCTGGCTGTAGCCCAGCTGCGAGAGCACCTCGACGGTGTGCTCGCCCAGAAGCGGCGAGCGCGTCACGTGGGTCGGGCTGTCGGACATCTTGATCGGGTTGCCCACCGTCAGGTAGCGGCCGCGTGTCGGGTGGTCGACTTCCACGATGGTCCCGCTCTCGCGCAGGGAGGCGTCCTCCGCGATCTCCTTCATCGACAGGATCGGGCCGCAGGGGATGTCGTAGGCGTTGAGGATCTCCATGGCTTCCAGCTTGTGCTTGGTCATGGTCCATTTCTCGATGCGCGCGAAGATGGGTTTCAGGTGCAGCAAGCGCGCGGCGGGCGTGGCGTAGGCCGCGTCGGTGATCCAGCCCTCCTCGCCGATCACCTTGCACACGGCCGGCCACACGGCCGCCTGCGTGATGAAGTAGATGTACGCGTTGGGGTCCGTCTCCCAGCCCTTGCACTTGAGGATCGAGCCCGGCTGGCCGCCGCCCGAGGCATTGCCGGCGCGCGGCACGGCCTCGCCGAACTGGCCGTCCGGGTACTGCGGGTATTCGTGCATGGTGCCCGTGCGCTCCAGGCGCTGCTGGTCGCGCAGCTTGACGCGGCACAGGTTCAGCACCGCGTCCTGCATCGGCGCCAGCACCTTCTGCCCGCGCCCGGTGTTGTGGCGCTGGAGCAGCGCCGCGAGGATGCCCAGCGCCAGGTGCAGCCCGGTGCCGCTGTCGCCGATCTGCGCGCCGGTGACCATCGGCGGGCCGTCGTCGAAGCCCGAGGTCGATGCCGAGCCGCCCGCGCATTGCGCCACGTTCTCGTAGACCTTGCAGTCCTGGTACTTGCCGGGGCCGAAGCCCTTGACCGAGGCCACCACCATCCGCGGGTTGAGCTCGTGGATGCGCTCCCAGCTGAAGCCCATGCGGTCCAGCGCGCCGGGCGCGAAGTTCTCCACCAGCACGTCGCACTGCCTGATGAGGGTTTCCAGCACCTCCCTGCCCTTGGGCTTCTTGGTGTCGACGGTGATCGAGCGCTTGTTGTGGTTGAGCATGGTGAAGTAGAGGCTGTCCACGTCGGGGATGTCGCGCAGCTGCCCGCGCGTGGCATCGCCTTCGCCCGCGCGCTCGACCTTGATCACGTCGGCGCCGAACCACGCCAGCAGCTGCGTGCAGGTCGGGCCCGACTGGACGTGGGTGAAGTCGAGGATTCGATAGCCTTCCAGGGCCTTGCTCATGGGCTGTCTCCGTTCTTTGTCTCTGCGTTGCTCAACGACCCGCGGCGACTTCGGCTTCGAGCTCGGCCAGGCGCTTGCGCAGCGCGCGCTCGTCGCTGAAGCGTTGGGTCTCGTCACGAATGACGGCGACGATCGCGCTCACCTTTCGTTCGGGCGTGAAGAGCATGGCCACCGTGAAGGCGATGGACATGGCCCGCCCGTCCTTGTGGACGGCCGGCACGCGCAGCAGGTCGTTGCCGTACTTCGTCGTGCCAGTATCCATCGACTTGTGGTAGCCGTCCCAGTGCCGCTGTCGCAAACGTTCCGGCGTGATGAGGTCGAGCGAGCGGCCCAGCGCCTCGGCCTCGGTGTAGCCGAACATGCGTTCGGCGCCCGGGTTCCACAGCGTGATGGCACCCGAGGCGTCCGAGGCGATCACCGCGTCGCCGACGGCCTCGACGAGGGCCCTGCAGTCGATGTCCGAATTCATGTGGGTCCTTTCCTTTCTTCTTCGATGCACCCCAAGAAAAACGGCACCCCGCGGGCGCCGTCCATCCGGGCACCGGGGGCCGAGGCGGCCCCGGCGGTCAGACTGCCTTTGCCGCGTGCAGCTCTGCGATCTGCGACTGGCTGTAGCCGAGTTCGGCCAGCACCTCGTCGGTGTGCTCGCCCAGCAGGGGCGAACCGGTGATCTCGGGCTTGAGGTCGGAGAACTTGATCGGGCTGCCCACTGTGAAGTAGCTCCCGCGCTCCTTGTGCGGCACCTCGACGATCGAGCCGCTCGCGCGCAGCGACGGGTCGTGCAGCAGTTCCTTCATCGTCAGCACTGGCGCGCAGGGGATGTCGAACTTGCGCAGGATGTCCACCGCCTCGAACTTGGTCTTGTCGGCCAGCCACTCCTCGATGGTCGCGAAGATCGCCGTGATGTGCGGCTGGCGCGCCTTGGGCGTCATGTAGTCCGGATCGGTCTTCCACTCGGGCTTGCCGATGGCGTCGCAGATCGGCGCCCAGGCGTGGCCCTGCACCGTGAAATAGATGTAGGCGTTGGGGTCGGTCTGCCAACCCTTGCACTTCAGCACCCAGCCCGGCTGTCCGCCGCCGCCCGCATTGCCGCCGCGCGGCACCACGTCGCTGAAGGTGCCGTGCGGGTACTGCGGGTATTCCTCCAGGTAGCCCAGCCTGTCCAGGCGCAGCTGGTCGCGCATCTTCACGCGGCACAGGTTGAGCACGGCATCCTGCATCGCGCAGGCCACGCGCTGGCCCTTGCCGGTCTGCTGCCGGCCGATGATGGCCGTCAGGATACCGATCGCCAGGTGCATGCCGGTGTTGCTGTCGCCCAGCGCGGCGGCACTGACCGTCGGCGGGCCGTCCCAGAAGCCGGTGGTCGAGGCGGCGCCGCCGGCGCACTGCGCCACGTTCTCGTAGACCTT
>CBIHOG010000074.1:0-16873 GCA_966211435.1 uncultured Variovorax sp.
CCTTGGCGAGCGCGACGGTGTCGTAGGCGTAGTGCACGGTGTAGGGGCTGCACTGCTCGTTGGTGAGCGCCGAGCTGGCCGCGCCGTTGTTGAAGTACACGCGCTTCTTCTCCTGCGCCACCTTGGCGAGCGCCAGGGCCACGCCGGAGTTGGTGCCGCCGAAGACCATGGTGAGGTCCTGCGTGTCGATCCACTCGCGCGCCTTGGTGGCGGCGATGTCGGGCTTGTTCTGGTGGTCGGCGCTCAGCAGCTCGATGGGCTTGCCCAGCACCTTGCCGCCGAAGTCGTCGATGGCCATCTGGATCGCGAGGGCGCCGTTCTTGCCTTCGATGTCCGCGTAGAGACTGGACATGTCGGTGATCAGGCCGATCTTGACCTTGTCCTGCGCCTGCGCCGCGTGCGTCGCGAGGCCGGCGACGCCGAGCATGAGGGCAATGATCTTCAGTTTCGCTTTCATGATGTCTCCTTGTGGGTTGAAGCGGGAAAAATTGGAAAGCGGTGGAGGCGAGCCCGTGCTCAGACCCCGAGCAACTCGTTGAGCACCGGCATCTTGGACTCGAGCTCGGCGGCGCCGAACCTCTCGACGATGCGGCCGTGCTCCATCACGTAGAAGCGGTCGGCCAGCGGCGCGGCGAAGCGGAAGTTCTGCTCGACCATGACGACCGTGTAGCCCTTGCCGCGCAGCGTGGTGATCATGCGGGCGAGCGCCTGCACGATCACGGGCGCGAGGCCTTCGGAGATTTCGTCGAGCAGCAGCAGCCGCGCGCCGGTGCGCAGGATGCGGGCGACGGCCAGCATCTGCTGCTCGCCGCCGGAGAGCCGCGTGCCCTGGCTGTTGCGGCGCTCGGCCAGGTTGGGGAACATGGCGTAGATCTCGTCCACCGACATGCCCTCCCCCGCGCCCTTGAGCACGGGCGGCAGCAGCAGGTTCTCCTCGCAGGAGAGGCTGGCGAAGATGCCGCGCTCCTCCGGGCAGTAGCCGATGCCGTGGTGGGCGATGCGATGCGTGGGCAGGCCGATGGTCTCGGTGCCGTTGATCTTGATGCTGCCCTTGCGCGAGCCGGTGAGGCCGAGCACGGCGCGCATGGTGGTGGTACGGCCGGCGCCGTTGCGCCCGAGCAGCGTGACGACTTCGCCCGGCTGCACGACCATGTCGACACCGTGCAGGACATGGGATTCGCCGTACCAGGCCTGGAGGCCGGTGATTTCGAGCGCGGCGGTCATTTCGCGGTCCCTTCCTTGGCCGGGGACCCAATCGCAGGGGCCGCCGCGCCCGGCCGCCCGAAGCGGGCGGCCCGCTCCCGGCAGGGGGCGGGCGAAGCGGCACGAAGTGCGCGAAGCCTGGGGGCGAGCATCTAGTTCGCTCCCTGCAATTGGCCGTCGGTGGTGCCCATGTAGGCTTCCATCACCTGCGGGTTCCTGGAGACCTCGGCGTACGGCCCTTCGGCCAGCACGGCGCCGCGCTGCAGCACCGTGATGGTGTCCGCGATGGTCGAGACCACGCTCATGTTGTGCTCCACCATCAGGATGGTGCGTCCGGCCGAGACGCGCTTGATGAGTTCGGCCACGCGATGCACGTCCTCGTGGCCCATGCCCTGGGTGGGCTCGTCCAGCAGCATCAGCTCCGGCTCCATCGCGAGCGTGGTCGCGATCTCCAGCGCGCGCTTGCGGCCGTAGGGCAGGTTCACCGTCTCCTCGTCGGCGAGGTCTTCGAGCCCCACCTCGGCCAGCAGCTGGCGCGCACGCGCGTCCAGCGGCTTGAGCGATTTCTCGCTTTTCCAGAAGTGGTAGGAGGTGCCGAGCGCGCGTTGCAGCCCGAGGCGCACGTTCTCCAGCAGGGTCAGGTGCGGGAAGACGGCGGAGATCTGGAAGGAGCGGATGATGCCGCGCCGCGCGATCTGCGCCGGGCGTTCCTTCGTGATGTCCTGGCCGTTGAAGAGGATGGTGCCGGCCGTGGGTTCCAGGAACTTGGTCAGCAGGTTGAAGCAGGTCGTCTTGCCAGCGCCGTTGGGGCCGATCAGGGCGTGGATGGAGCCGCGAACGACGGAGAGGTCGACCTTGCTGACCGCGGTGAAACCCTTGAATTCCTTGGTGAGCTGGCGTGTTTCGAGAATGATGTCGCTCATCTCGCGCGGTCGCCCGGTTGCTGGCAGGAAGAATCAGTCATGCGGCCTGTCTGTGCGCGGCCACCATGGCTGCGCGGACCGCATTGTTTGCAGCGCGCGTCAGCCTTGCCTACTGGGGCAAATGCCTATGCTGCACTGCAACCTCCATAAGCCTGCCGTAAGGTGGCACGCGCCCTCTTCCCGGAAGGGCTAGTGCGCGCCCGCCGCCGCGTCCGCGGCGCCCGGGTTCTTCGAGGGCTTGGCAATCCACACGAAGGGAATCAGCAACAGGAAGAGCACGGCCGAGGCATAGAACACGTCGTTCGCCGCCAGCATGAACGCCTGCTGGTCGACCAGCCGGTTGATCTGGCCCAGCACCTGGTCGGCGCTGAAGCCGCTGCTGCCGAGCCCGGCGATCACGCTGTTCGTGGTGGCGTTGCCCTGCGTGACCGATTCGACCAGCTGCGCATGGTGCAGCGAGGCGCGGTTCTCCCACAGCGTGGTCGCGATGGAGGTTCCCATGGCGCCCGCCGTGATCCGCGCGAAGTTCGACAGGCCCGAGGCGGCCGGGATGCGGTCCGGCGAGAGGCCCGAGAGCGTGATGGTCACCAGCGGGATGAAGAAGAAGGCCATCGCCACGCCCTGGATGATCGTGGGGATCATGATGGTCCAGAAGTCGGCCTGGGTGTTGAAGTTCGAGCGCATCCACAGCACCAGCGCGAACACCAAAAAGGAGAAGGTGGCATAGCGGCGCGGGTCGATCTTGGCGACGGTGAGGCCGACGATGGGCGAGAAGATGATCGCGAAGAGCCCGACCGGCGCCATGATCATGCCGGCCTGCGTGGCCGTGTAGCCCATGTACTGCTGCAGCCACAGCGGCAGGATGACGACGTTGCCGAAGAAGAGCCCGTAGGCCACCGCGGTGGCGAGCGCGCCCGACCAGAAGTTGCGCCGCTTGAAGAGCGAGAGGTCCACCACCGGGTGCTTGTCCGTCAGCTCCCAGATCAGGAAGAAGGCGAAGCCGACGCCGGCCACGATGGCCATGGCCACGATCTCGGGCGAATGGAACCAGTCGAGTTCCTTGCCCTTGTCGAGCATGAGCTGCAGCGAGCCGACCCACAGCACGAGCAGCGCCAGGCCCACGCCGTCGATGGGCACCTTGCGCGTGCCGCTCTCGCGCTTGTGGTAGATGGCCCAGGTGATGCCGGCGGCCAGCAGCCCGACGGGGATGTTGATGTAGAAGATCCAGGGCCAGGAAATGTTGTCGGTGATCCAGCCGCCGAGCAGCGGCCCCATCACGGGCGCGACCAGCGTCGTCATGGACCACATCGCCATCGCGAGCCCCGCCTTGGCGCGAGGGTAACTGGAGAGCAGCAGTGTCTGCGACAGCGGGATCATCGGCCCGGCGACGAAGCCCTGCACCGCGCGAAAGAGGATCAGCGTCGTCATGTTGGGCGCGAGGCCGCACAGCCAGGAGCTGATGATGAACAGCAGCACGCTGGTGACGAAGAGGCGCACCTGGCCGAAGCGCTGCGTGAGCCAGCCGGTGAGCGGCACGGCGATGGCGTTGGCGACCGCGAAGCTGGTGATGACCCAGGTGCCCTGCGTGGAGCTGACGCCGAGGTCACCGGAGATGGCCGGCAGCGACACGTTCGCGATCGAGGTGTCAAGCACGTTCATGAAGGTCGCGGCCGAAAGCGCGATCGTGCCCCACAGGCGGGCGGAGCCCTCGAGAGGCGGCAGGGGTGCGGGAGCTGTGGGGGACGACATCGCGCCGCTTTCCGGTCAGATGGGGTTGCCTTGCGAGGCGACGGAGCCGGCGGCGGGGCCGTGGCCGTGCGCGGCGGGCCTGGCCGCCGTGGCCGGGGCCACCTCGCGGCCGAGGTTGGCCGCGATGATGCGATTGACGACCGAGTCGGCGCCCTGGTCGAGCTGGCTGTAGACCTGGGTCTGCGACAGCGCGGCGGCGCGGGGCGCGTCGGCCAGCGTCTTGCCGTCCTTTTGCGTCACGTCGACTTCGGCGTCCATCGAGAGGCCCACGCGCAGCGGGTTGGCCTTGAGTTGCTCGGCGTCGAGCGCGACGCGCACAGGCACGCGCTGCACCACCTTGATCCAGTTGCCGGTGGCGTTCTGCGCGGGCAGCAGCGCGAAGGCCGCGCCGGTGCCCACGCCCAGGCCGGCGACGCGGCCGGTGTACTCGACCTTCTTGCCGTAGACGTCGGCCGTGAGCTTGACGGGCTGGTCGATGCGGATGTTGCGCAGCTGCACTTCCTTGAAGTTGGCGTCGACCCAGACCTGGTTGAGCGGCACGATGGACATCATCGGCGTGCCGGCGGAGACGCGCTGGCCGAGCTGCACGGTGCGCTTGGCGACGTAGCCGTCGACCGGCGCGGGCATCGCCACGCGCTGGGTGGCGAGGTAGGCTTCGCGTACCTTGGCCGCGGCGGCGAGCACGCTGGGGTGCTGCTCGACGCTGGTGCCTTCGGTGAGGGACTGGTTGCTGGCGAGCTGCTCGCGCGCGGCCACCACGCCGGCCTGCGCCGCCGCCAGCGCGCTCTTGGCGTTGGCCAGCTGCGTCTCGGCATGATTGAGTTCTTCCTTCGACACCGCGCCGTTGCCGGTCAGGGCCTGGCGGCGCTTGAGGTCGTCCTGCGCGCGGGCGATGTCCGTCTGCGCGCGGGCGATGTCGGACTGCTTGAGCGTCACCTGCGCGGCGAGGGAGCCGTTGTTGGCGTAGAGGGTGCGCACCTGGCGCACCGCCTGGCCGAGCGCGGCCTCGGCTTGGTCGAGCGCCACCTTGGCGTCCGACGGGTCGAGCTGCACCAGCGGCTGGCCGGCTTTCACGAAGTCGGTGTCGTCGGCCATGATGGCCATGACGGTGCCGCTGATCTGCGGCGTGATCTGGATGACGTTGCCCTGCACGTAGGCGTTGTCGGTCGTCTCGTAGTGGCTGGCGACCAGCCATTCGTAGGCGGCCCAGCCGGCGCCGGCGAGGACGACGACGGTAGCGAGCGCGGTGAGCGCGCGGCGGCGCTTGCCGTTGGACGCGGGAGCCTCGGCGGATTCGACCGGGACGTTGGTGCTGGGGGTGTTGTTGCTGTCCATGGAAGTAGCTTTCGAAGTCACGCGAATGTTCATTGCTGCGAATTGGCCGCGGCCGTGCCGGCGCTCGCGACCTCCGGCTGCCAGCCGCCGCCCAGGGCGCGGGCGAGGCCGACTTGCGCGTCGAGCGCGCGGGCGGCGAGGTCCACCGCCTCACGGCGCTGCACGAGCACGGCCGTCTCGGCCGTCAGCACGTTGAGGTAGTTCCCCAGGCCGGCGCCGTAGCGCTGCACCGCGATGTCATAGGCGGATTCGGCCGCGGCCTGCGCATCGCGCTGCTCGGCCTGCTGGCGCACCACCGATTGCGCGCTGGCCACCTGGTCGGCGACGTCGTGCAGCGCGTCGATGACCGTGGCGTTGTAGCTCTCGATCGCGGCGTCCAGGTCGGCGGCCTTGCCGCGCAGGTTGGCGCGCAGGCGTCCGCCTTCGAAGATGGGCAGGCGCACGGCCGGGCCCACGCCCCACTGGCGGCTGCCGCCGTTCAGCAGGTTGTCGAAGCCGATGCTGGAGAAGCCGGCGAAGGCGACCAGGTTCACGTTGGGATAGAACTGGGTCTTGGCATAGGCGACGTCGCCGCTGGCCGCTTCGACACGCCAGCGCGCGGCGGCGATGTCGGCGCGGCGGCCCAGCAGGTCGGCGGGAATGGCCGGCTGCAGTGCCATGGCCTTGATGCCGCCGAGCACCGGCGCGGTGAGCGCCGCGCTCGCGTCGGGCTTGGCCACCAGCGCGTCGAGCGCATGCCGCGTGAGCGCGATCTGTTCGGTGAGCGCCTCGATCTGCTGACGCGCCTGCGGCAGGCCGCCTTCGCTCTGGCGCAGTTCCAGCCGGGTGTCGAGGCCGGCGGAGACGCGGTCGCGCACGAGCTTCAGCGTCTCCTCGCGCTGCGCGAGCGTGCGCCTGGCCACGGCGAGCTGGTCGGTGAGGCGGGCCCACTGGAAATAGCTGCGCGCGACGTTGCTCGCCAGCAGCACGCGCGCCGCATCGGCATCGGCGGCGGCCGCATTGGCGGCGCCGATGGCGCTGTCGAGCGCGGCGCGGTTCTTGCCGAAGAAGTCGATCTCCCAGCTGCCGTTGAGTTGCAGCGTGCCGGTTTCCTGGATGGAGCCGCCCAGCGGCGCCGGGTAGATGTAGTTGCCGCTGAACTTCTGGCGCGTGAGGTCGAGTTGGCCGTTGAGCTGCGGCTTGGTGTTGGAGTCGACGACCGCGATGACGGACTGCGCGCGCGCGAGGCGGGCCCTGGCCATCTGAAGGCTGGGGCTGCCTTCGAGCGCGTCGCCGATGAGGCCGTTGAGCTGCGCATCGCCGAAGGCGAGCCACCATTGGCTGTCCACCGCCGGCACGGCGGATGCCGCCGCAGCGCCCTGTGGCGCGGTGAGTCCCATCGATTGAGCGTCGCGCAGCCTGGCGTGCGAGTCGATGCTGCCCATGTCGGCGCAGGCGGCCAGCACGAGGGTGGCGGACGCCGCGGCCACCACGGTGAGAGAGCGCAGCACGCGCTCAGGAAGAAGCGGAATCATCTTTATCTCCACGGGCTTGCAGGGCCTGGGCGTTGTCGAGAATGCGGTGCAGGTAGTCCTTGAGCTGCAGCCACTCTTCGGGGGTGAAGCCGGCCAGGTGCTCGTTCTGCACCCGGGCCAGCACATGAGGTACCTGTTGGGCTGCGGCGCGGCCTTCGTCGGTGAGTTCGATGTTGACGACGCGCCGGTCGGAGACGGAGCGTACGCGCTTGCACAAGCCCTTGGCTTCGAGTCGGTCCAGAAGGCGCGTCATGGCGCCGGTGTCGAGCTGGCATTCGCGGGCCAGCTCGGCCACCGTGGTGGCGTCGCCCAGGTAGAGCTTGTAGAGCGGCGCCCATTGCGGGAAGGTCGGGCTGCCGGGCTCCCACATCTTCTCGCTGATCGACTGGCCAACGAGCGTGACGATGCGCCGCATCATGTACCCGATGCTCTCCTCCGCCCGGTAGTTCTCCGGGCTGTAGAAGCAGGGTACCGAGCCCGGCACGACGGCGCGCGTCTCGGTGGCGGAAGTCTTGGGATTCGACATGGGGCGAATAATACTTGTCATGACAATTATTGTCAAGGCGACCTTTGTGCTGGCAAGCGTTGACTAGAATCGGCCCCCATGGCTTCAGCAGCGTCTCCCTCCTCTTCCACATCGCCCCAGCCCGCCCGGGCCTCACCGAAGTCACTGTCCGGCCTGGCGCCGTTCCTGCGGCCGTATCGCGTGCAGATCGGGCTGGCGGGCCTGTTCCTGTTGCTGGCGGCGGCGACGACCCTGGTGTTCCCCGTCGCCCTGCGCAGCCTGATCGACGGCGGGCTCGTGCCGGGCGATCGGGGCGGGCAGGCGATGGCGCTGAGCGAGCATTTCATCGCGCTCTTCGGCGTGGCGGTGGCGCTGGGCGTGTTCTCGGCGGGGCGCTTCTACACGGTGAGCTGGCTGGGCGAACGGGTGACGGCCGACCTGCGCAACGCGGTCTACGCGCACGTGCTGCGGCAGAGCCCTGCCTTCTTCGAGACCACGCAGACGGGCGAGGTGCTCTCCCGCCTGACCGCCGACACGACACTGGTGCAGACGGTGGTCGGCTCCTCCCTCAGCATGGGGCTGCGCAACGCGGTGATGGGCACGGGCGCGCTGGGCATGCTGGTGTGGACCAATCCTTACGTGATGGTGCAGGTGCTGGGCATCCTGGTGCTGGTCGTGCTGCCGAGCATGTGGTTCGGGCGGCGGGTGCGCAAGCTGTCTCGCGCCAGCCAGGACCGGGTGGCCGACTCCAGCGCGATCGCGGCCGAGGTGCTGAACGCCATCCCGGTGGTGCAGAGCTACACCGCCGAGCCGCGCGAGGCGGCGCGCTTCGACGCCTCGACGGACAACGCCTTCCGGACGGCCGTTCGGCGCACCAAGGCGCGCTCGGTGCTGGTTGCCTTCATCATCATCGCGACCTCGGCGGCGCTGCTGTGGGGCCTGTATCAGGGGACGCAGGCAGTGCTGCATGGCGAAATCACGGCCGGCCACCTCGGGCAGACCGTCGTGTACGTGATCATCCTGGCGAGTTCGGCGGCGGTGCTGGGCGAGGTCTACGGCGACCTGCTGCGCGCCGCGGGCGCAACCGAGCGGCTGATGGAGCTGCTGCATGCGCAGTCCGCGATCGTCTCGCCGGCCCGCCCCATGAAGGCGCCGGCGCCGGTGGCGGGCAGCGCGGTCGAATTCGACGGCGTCGGCTTCCACTACCCGTCTCGCCCCGGCGTGCCGGCCCTGCGGGACTTCCGCCTTTCGGTGGCGCCGGGCGAGACGGTGGCGCTGGTGGGCTCCAGCGGGGCGGGCAAGAGCACGGTGTTCCAGTTGCTGCTGCGCTACTACGATCCGCAGGCCGGGCGGATCTCGCTCGACGGCGTGGCGCTGGACGCCCTGTCGCTGGAAGACCTCCGCACGCGCATCGGGCTGGTGCCTCAGGACGCGGTGATCTTCTCCTCGACGGCCTTCGAGAATATCCGCTACGGACGGCCGGACGCCAGCGCCGAAGAGGTCTACGCGGCGGCGCGCGCGGCCTTCGCGGATGGCTTCCTGCGCGCCCTGCCGGAGGGCTACGACACCTTCCTGGGTGAGCGAGGCGTGCGTCTTTCAGGCGGCCAGCGGCAGCGCATCGCGATCGCGCGGGCGATGCTGAAGAACCCGCCCTTGCTGCTGCTCGACGAGGCCACCAGCGCGCTGGACGCCGAAAGCGAGCGCATGGTGCAGGCCGCGCTCGAGTCCGCCATGACCGGCCGCACGACGGTGGTGATCGCGCACCGGCTCGCGACGGTGCAAAAGGCCGATCGGATCATCGTGCTGGACCACGGCGGCATCGTCGAACAGGGAACGCACGCAGCGCTGGTCGCGCAGAACGGCGTCTACGCCCGTCTGGCCGCCTTGCAGTTCACGGCGCAGGCCGCCGGAGCCCCTACTGCAGGGTTTCCTTGAGCGCAGGCGGCACGGGCAGCGAGAACACGGCGATGCCCTCTTCCCGCAAGGTCTGCGTCTGCTCCTGCGTGGCCTGGCCACGGATGCCGCGCTCCTCGACCTCGCCGTAGTGCATCTTGCGGGCCTCGTCGGCGAAACGGTCGCCGACGTCCTCGGTTTTCGCGAGCACCTCGCGCACGGCGCGCATCCAGCGCGCTTCGGGCGAATTTTCGGCGGGCGGTTTGTCCTGGACGGCGGCTTCCGCGGGTGGCCTCGCGCCGCCCAGGTTCAGGCGCGGCGCCGCCAGCAGCTTGGTGATGGCCGTGTCGCCACACAGGGGACACTCCACCAGCCCGTCTTTGAGCTGGGTTTCGAATGCGTCATGCGACGCGAACCAGCCTTCGAATCCGTGGCCGTGCGCGCATTGGAGGTTGAGGACCTTCATGCGCGGATTATCAGGCGCTGCCGGAAGGGGCGTGGGCCTGCCAGTCCAGCGACCATGCGCCTGAGAGGACGTTCTGCAGCCAGAGCGTGCAGGTCAGGGTCTTGGCGTCGGACACCGTGCCGTCGCGGCACCAGCCCAGCAGTTGCGCCGGCGTGGCGGTGAACACGTCGAGAAACTCGCCATGGTCCAGTTGACGCTCGCCGAGCGACAGGCCGCGCGCGAAGTAGACGTGGATGATCTCGGTCGAATAGGCCACCGCCAGGTGCATGGCGCCGGCGTGAGCCCATTCGCGGGCGGTGTAGCCGGTTTCCTCTAGCAACTCGCGCTGCCCGCAGACGAGCGGGTCTTCGCCGGCGTCCAGCTTGCCGGCAGGGAACTCGGTCATCACCCGCTCCACCGGGTAGCGGTACTGGCGCTCCAGCACCACGCGGCCGTCGTCCAGCAACGGGACGACCACGACCGCGCCCGGATGGATCACATACTCGCGGGTGGCGGACTTGCCGTCGGGCAGCCGTACCGTATCGCGCTTCGCGAGCAGGAAGTTGCCCTGGAAAAGCACCTCGCTGTGCGTGCCCTCTTCTCTCAGATGCGCGTCATTCATGCTTGCTTTCGATGCTTCAGGAGATAGCGCCAGGTGAAACCGGGGAACGCCAGCACGATGAAGGCCGCGCCGGTGACGGCGTAGAACTCCCAGCCCTGCGGTGAGATCTGCCCCACCCGGCGTTCGAAGAGCAGGCCGATGCCGCCGACCACGAAATAGAGAAGCAAGAGCTCGGCCACCCGGATGGCCAGCGATTTGATGGGCGTGGCCAATGGCACGACGCCGAACAGGCGTTCATTGAAGAACGGCAGATTCGCCCCCAGGAGCGCGGCCAGCAACACGACCCAGACCGAGGCGCTCTGCGACACGGCGCGGGATCAGTTGGCCAGCGTGGCCACGATCGCCTGCGCGCACAGCGTCATGAGCCCGCCCGGCAAGATGCCCAGGATCAGGATCAGCGCGCCGTTGATCGTGAGCACCGTGCGCACGTCGCGCGGCGCGGAGACGGTGCTGGCGGTGACGGGTGCGTCGAAATACATGACCTTGACGACGCGCAGGTAGTAGAAGGCGCCGATCAGCGACATCACCACCGCGAACACCGCGAGGCCGATGTAGAGCGCCTGGCCGGAGGCGATCAGCGCCTGCAGTACCGCCAGCTTGGCATAGAAGCCGACCAGCGGCGGCACGCCCGCGAGCGAGAACATCGCCACCGCCATCACGCCGGCGTAGAGCGGGCTGCGCTGGTTGAGGCCGGCGAGGTCGGTGATCTCTTCGCTCTCGAAGCCTTCGCGCGCCAGCAGCAGGATGATGCCGAAGCTCGCCAACGTGGTCAGCACGTAGGTGATGATGTAGAACATCGACGCGCTGTACGCGAACTGCGCGTTGTACGTGTTGCCGTTGACCACGCCCGCCACCAGGCCCAGCAACATGAAGCCCATCTGCGAGATGGTCGAGTAGGCCAGCATGCGCTTGAGGTTGGTCTGCGCGATGGCCGCCAGGTTGCCGACCAGGAGCGAGGCGATGGCCAGCAAGGCGAGCATCTGCTGCCAGTCGATGGCCAGCGGCAGCAGGCCTTCCACCAGCAGGCGGATGATGATGGCGAAGGCGGCCAGCTCGGGCGCCGCGCCGATCATCAGCGTGATGGCCGTCGGTGCACCCTGGTAGACGTCGGGCACCCACATGTGGAAAGGCGCCGCACCGACCTTGAAGGCCAGGCCGGCCACGATGAAGACGAGGCCGAACACCAGCACCTGGTGGTTGACCTTGCGGCTGGCGATGGCCTTGAAGACCTCGTTGATGTCGAGCGAACCCGTCGCGCCGTACATCATCGACAGGCCGTAGAGCAGGAAGCCGCTGGCCATCGCACCCAGCACGAAGTACTTCATGGCCGCCTCGCTCGCGACCGCGTTGTCGCGGCGCAGCGCGACGAGCGCGTAGCTCGACAGCGTGAGCAGTTCCAGGCCGAGGTAGATCACCAGGAAGTTGCTGCCGGAGATCATCACGAAGATGCCCAGCAGGGCGAACATGCTCAGCGTGAACATCTCGCCGCCGCGCAGCATGTCGCGGTCGGCTGCGTAGGGACGGCCGTAGACCAGCGTGACCATCAGCGCGACGGTGGCGAAGCACTTGAGCCAGTTGCCCATCGGGTCGCTCACGACCATGGTGCCGAAGCCGTAGACCGTCTTGCCGCCAGCGGCCTCGAGCCCGGTCAGGACGGCGACCACGGCGAGCGTGATCAGGGTCAGCACATAGGTGCCCGTGCGGCGGGCGCTGGTGCTCGACAGATCGACCAGCGCGATGATGCAGGCCATGACCAGAAGCACCACCTCGGGATAGATCGTCATCCAGCTGAGTTTGTCAATCATCTCGTTCTCTTGTTCAGCCTGGACTCAGGGGAGCTTGGAAATCGCGACGTGGCGAAGGAGTTCCGCCACGGAAGCGTCCATCACGTCGGTGAAAGGTTTCGGATGGATGCCCATCCAGAGCACGGCGATGGCCAGGAGGGCCAGCATCAGGAATTCGCGACCGTTGATGTCGCTCAGTTCCTTGACGTGGTCGTTGCCGACCGGCCCCAGGTAGACGCGCTTGTACATCCACAGCGTGTAGGCCGCGCCGAAGATCAGCGCGGTGGCGGCGCCGAAGCCGATCCAGAAGTTGGCCTTGACGGCGCCGAGAATCACCATCCACTCGCCCACGAAGCCGGCGGTGCCCGGGAGCCCGCAATTGGCCATCGCGAACAGCAGCGCGAAGGCCGCGAACTTGGGCATGGTGTTGACCACGCCGCCGTAGTCGGCGATCTGGCGCGAATGCACGCGGTCGTACAGCACGCCGATGCCCAGGAACATCGCGCCCGAGACGAAGCCGTGCGCGATCATCTGCACGATGCCGCCGGAGACGCCCAGGTCGTTGAAGATGAAGAAGCCGAGCGTCACGAAGCCCATGTGCGCCACGGACGAGTAGGCCACCAGCTTCTTCATGTCCTGCTGCACCAGCGCGACCAGGCCGACGTAGATCACGGCGATCAGCGACAGCGCGATCATGAACCAGGCCCATTCGTGCGAGGCGTCCGGCGCGATCGGCATCGAGAAGCGCAGGAAGCCATAGGCGCCCAGCTTCAGCATGATCGCCGCCAGCACGGCGGAACCGCCGGTGGGCGCCTCGACGTGCACATCGGGCAGCCACGTGTGGACCGGCCACATCGGCACCTTGACCGCGAAGGCCGCGAAGAAGGCGAAGAAGAGGAAGGTCTGCGCCGTACCCGCCAGCGGCAGCTTGTGCCAGGTCAGGATGTCGAAGCTGCCGCCCGAGGTGTTGTACAGGTAGATCAGCGCGATCAGCATCAACAGCGAGCCGAGCAGCGTGTAGATGAAGAACTTGAAGGCCGCGTAGATCTTGTTCGGGCCGCCCCAGATGCCGATGATCAGGTACATCGGGATCAGCGTGGCCTCGAAGAACACGTAGAACAGGATGCCGTCCAGCGCCGAGAAGGTACCGACCATGAGACCCGAGAGGATCAGGAAGGCGCCCATGTACTGGTTGACGCGCTCGGTGATCACCTGCCACGCCGAGATCACCACGATGACCGTGATGAAGGCCGTCAGCAGCACCAGCCAGAGCGAGATGCCGTCGACGCCGACGTGATAGTTGATGTTGAAGCGCTGGATCCAGCTCGTCTTCTCGACGAACTGCATCGCCGCGGTTCCGTTCTGGAAGCGCGTGTAGAGCGGCACGGTGGCCAGGAAACTGGCGATCGAACCGATGAGCGCGACCCAGCGCACGCCGTTCGCGCGGTCGTCCCGGCCGAACGCCAGCAGCAAGGCGCCGACCACGATCGGCAACCAGATGGCAAGGCTCAACAAACCCATTTTTCTTTTTCTCCAGCGAGAGCGCTTACCGTTTGAACCAGACGAAGTACGTCATGAGGATGAAGATGCCGAGCAGCATCGCGAAGGCGTAGTGGTAGATGTAGCCGGACTGCATCCAGCGCACGACGCCCGAGATGCGGCCGACCAGCTTCCAGGAACCGTTGACGATCGCGCCATCGATCACGCCCTGGTCGCCGCCCTTCCACAGGCCGGTGCCAAGCGCGCGCGTGGCGCGGGCGATCACGTTCTCGTTGAACCAGTCCATGTAGTACTTGTTCTCGAGCAGGCGGTAGACGGGGCCGAAGGCGCGCTTGATCGCGGCCGGCACGGCCGGATTGATCATGTACATGTACCAGGAGAGCACGACGCCCGCGAGTGCCAGCCAGAAGGGCGCGGTCGTCAGGCCGTGGATCGCCATCGCGACCGGGCCGTGGAAGGCTTCTTCCAGCTCCTTCATCGCGTGGTGCTTGTCGCCGTCGACGAAGATCGCACCCTTGAAGAACTCGCCGAAGAGCATCGGGTCGATGGTCATGAAGCCGATGACGACCGAGGGGATGGCCAGCAGCACCAGAGGCAGCCAGACGACCCAGGGCGATTCGTGCGGCTTGTGGTCGTGGGCGCCGTGGCCATGGCCGTGGTCGTCGTGGGCATGGTCGTCGTGGTGCGCATCCGGGTTCTGGTCGTAGCGCTCCTTGCCGTGGAAGACGAGGAAGTACATGCGGAAAGAGTAGAAGGCCGTGACGAACACACCCGCCAGCACCGCGAAGTACGCGAAGCCCGAACCCCACAGGTGGCTCTCGTGAACCGCCTCGATGATGCTGTCCTTCGAGTAGAAGCCGGCAAAGAAAGGCGTGCCGATCAGCGCCAGGGAACCCAGCAGCGAGGTGATCCAGGTGATCGGCATGTACTTGCGCACGCCGCCCATCCAGCGGATGTCCTGGTTGTGGTGCATGCCGATGATGACCGAGCCCGCGCCGAGGAAGAGCAGCGCCTTGAAGAAGGCGTGCGTCATCAGGTGGAACACGGCCACGGAGTAGGCCGAGGCACCGAGCGCCACGGTCATGTAGCCGAGCTGCGAGAGCGTCGAGTACGCGACCACGCGCTTGATGTCGTTCTGGATGATGCCGAGGAAGCCCATGAAGAGCGCGGTGATGGCGCCGATCACGAGGATGAAGCTCAGGGCCGTGTCGCTGAGCTCGAAGAGCGGCGACATGCGCGCCACCATGAAGATGCCGGCCGTGACCATGGTCGCGGCGTGGATCAGCGCGGAGATGGGCGTCGGGCCTTCCATCGAGTCCGGCAGCCACACGTGCAGCGGAAACTGCGCGCTCTTGCCCATCGCGCCGATGAAGAGGCAGATGCAGATCACGGTGATCAGCATCCACTCGGTGCCCGGGAAGGTGATCTTCGCGAGCGCGTCCGCCTTGGAGAAGGCCTCGCCGTAGTTCAGCGTGCCGGCGTAGGCCGCGATCAGGCCGATGCCGAGGATGAAGCCGAAGTCGCCCACGCGGTTGACCAGGAAGGCCTTCATGTTGGCGAAGATGGCCGTGGGCTTGTTGAACCAGAAGCCGATCAGCAGGTACGACACCAGGCCCACGGCCTCCCAGCCGAAGAAGAGCTGGAGCATGTTGTTGCTCATCACGAGCATCAGCATGGAGAAGGTGAAGAGCGAGATGTAGGCGAAGAAACGGTTGTAGCCGTCGTCCTCTTCCATGTAGCCGATGGTGTAGATGTGCACCATCAGCGACACGAAGGTCACGACGCACATCATCATCGCGGTGAGGCCGTCGACCAGGAAGCCGATCTCCATCTTCAGGCCGCCCACCACCATCCATTCATAGATGGTGGCGTTGAAATGCGCGCCGTCGGCAACCACGCTCTTGAGCGTCATGGCCGAGATGATGAAGGCGACCAGCACGCCGAGGATGGTCAGCGAATGCGTGACCTTGCGGCCGATGTGATCGCCGGCGAACTTGGTACCGAACAGGCCGGCCACGATGGCGCCGGCCAGTGGGGCCAGCGGGACGGCAAGCAAGGTGGAGGCTGAAAGAGTGGAGCTCATGCGATTCTTCTTACTTGTGGCTCAGTTCCAGAGATGCCGCGGAGCCGGCTTCGCCGGGCCGCCAGCATCGCCCCCTGCAAGGGGGGTGGCGGCCACGCGAAGTGGGCAATCCTGGGGGTGTGCCATGTTCATCCTTTGAGCGCGTTGAGCTCGTCGACGTTGATGTTCGACTTGTTCCGGAAAAGGAGAACCAGCAGCGCCAGGCCGATCGCCGACTCGGCAGCGGCCACGGTGAGGATGAAGAACACGAAGATCTGGCCGTGCATGTCGCCCAGGAAGTACGAGAAGGCGACGAAGTTCATGTTGACGGCCAGGAGCATCAGCTCGATGCACATCAGCAGCACGATCAGGTTCTTGCGGTTCAGGAAGATGCCGATGACCGACAGCGCGAAGAGCATCGCGCCGAGGGAAAGGAAATGTCCCAGGGTGAGCGTCATGCCTTCTTCTCCGCGGTGGTGGGCGCCGCTTCCTCGGCGACGGGTTGCGCCGCGCGCGTGACCGGCATCTGGACGATGCGCACGCGGTCGCGTGCCTTGACGCGCACCTGGTCGGCGGGGTTGACGTACTTGCTGTCCTTGCGGGTGCGCAGCGTGAGGGCGATGGCGGCGACGATGGCCACCAGCAGGATCACGGCCGCGATCTCCAGCGGATAGAGGTACTGGCTGTAGAGGAGCTTGCCGAGTTCCAGCGTGTTGGAGCCGCCCGCGCCGCCCACCATGACGCTCTTGGGCTCGCTCGGACGGAAGCCGTCCATCAGCACGCCGGCCATTTCGAGCGCGATCAGCGCGCCCACGCCGGCCGCGAGCGGAAAGTGCTTCCAGAAGCCCTGCCGCAGTGCGTCGACGTTGATGTCCAGCATCATGACGACGAAGAGGAACAGCACCATCACCGCGCCCACGTACACGAGCACCAGCGAGATCGCCAGGAATTCGGCGCGCAGCAGCAGCCAGATGGCGGACGCCTGGAAGAACGCGAGCACCAGGTAGAGCGCCGCGTACACGGGGTTGCGCGCGGTGATGACGCGGAAGGCCGCGAAGAGCAGCACCACGGCAAACAGATAGAACAGACCGGTCTTGACGTCCATGGATCGAATTCGTTTTCGAGGTTCGGGCCAGCCCGCTCAGCGGTACTTGGCGTCCGCCGCCTTGTTGGCGGCGATTTCTTTTTCGTAGCGGTCGCCCACGGCCAGCAGCATGTCCTTGGTGAAGTACAGGTCGCCGCGCTTTTCGCCGTGGTATTCGAAGATGTGGGTCTCGACGATGGAGTCGACCGGGCAGCTCTCTTCGCAGAAGCCGCAGAAGATGCACTTGGTCAGGT
>CBIHOG010000075.1:0-16639 GCA_966211435.1 uncultured Variovorax sp.
GGTGCGGGTGCGGGTGCGGGTGCGGGCGCCGGTGCGGGTGCCGGTGCCGGTGCCGGTGCCAGCGCGGGCGCCGGGGCAGGAGCAGGCGCCGGTGCAGCCGCAGCGCGCACGGATTCGCAAACTCTTGGTGCCGCAACGCCGGGGTTGCCGAACACATTCACATGGCACATCACCGTCATGTTGGCGGGCACGCTGCGCTGGGTCCAGTTGCTGCCCTTGCCGAAGCGAACCATCGTCAATGCATTCACCGTGAACACATCGCCTTCTTGCGCCAATTGCACACCCGGTGCTGGCGCAGGCGCCGGCGCGGGGGCCGGTGCCGGCGCAGGGACGGGAGCAGCCGCGCCCACCGCCTCGCAGGTGCGCGGCGCGGGAACGCCCGGGTTGCCGAATACATCGACGTGGCACATCACCGCCATGTTGGCGGGGACCGTTCTCTGCACCCATCGCGTGCCGCTGCCGAAGCGGATGAGCGTGACAGCCGGCACGCTGAAGATCCCGCCTTCAGCGGCCACTTGCACATTGGCGGCGTCGGCGCGTCCGGGGCCGAATGCCGCCAATGTGGAAAGCGTCAGGGCGGATAAGGCGGAAGTCCTAATGGGTTTCACGTTTAACTTTGGTTGATTGGGTCGCTCCTTTTACATAGCGAATTTCATTCGAACAAACGCCATTTAAAATCCTTTTTTATTTACTGGAATCCGGAGGTCGCCCGATTGACTACTAAAGATTGGCATGGAATTTATTTTTATTTCCCATGCGATCCGTAAGTACTCAAATATTTCTTAAATTCCAGGAAATCATTTGATAAATATCAATGCAGGCCAAAATCCCAGAAACCAGGAAATTTCAAAACTGTTACTCGAGAATGAAACAAATTGAATCGCTTAGGCATTCCGGGGTGTTCCGCTAATCTGAAAGTCGTCTCTGTTCAAGGAATGGTTTTATCCTCATGCAGCGCAACCAGCTGACAGGAGCGACGCTGCCGGGTCCGAGGCCCTGGCATTTGCCCCCATCGACCCCGATCTGTGCGATGACGAACAGACGAGCCGGGCTCGATGGCCTAGAACACGGCAGAGGGTGACGCTGCGTTCAACCAGCCTCGAGAATTTGTCGTACGAGACGCGCAGCGAAGGTGCCCTTTCCATGACGCAATTTGCGCTTCCAAGGAAGGACGCCTATGAATTCCGAACCGTACGGCCCGATCGAGGAGACGTCTTCGAGCATGGATTTATTCGTGAACGAGGCCCGTCTCGGTGTTCGCCTGAGGGATGGCGTGTTGACAATTGAACAATCCCCGCACGAAGCGCCGCAGGACTATTCGCAGCAGCGATACGCCCAAAGCGCCGAACGGGCCAGGGATTTGACGCGTGAGATCGGTCTTCGTTTTCCTGGTGCCGGGGATCGCAAATCGGCCCCTGCCCTGCACCGGCAGGGCGGCGGAATTCTCGTGGAGTTCGCGCGCCGCCTGCTCGGGAAATGAGATGGATTGACCTGCCGTCAACGAATCATCGGCGTCACGACGCAACCAGCATCCTGCGTGCGCTACCGCACGGACGGCCCATGCACCGCCGCATACCCTGAATGCGAGTCCCGACCGGGTCTCGCGACCGTGCAACGCGCGCCCGTGGCTCTCACCGAGGTCCCATCTCCATGCCAATGCAGATCTTGATGCGCCTGTGCCAAACCCGGCTCCCGATAGCGATCTACGGCGAGGAGGACGTCGGAAAATGCAGAGTCCTACTGGCCGCAGGCTTGATCGAGGCGCGCGTGACCCGCCCCGGGGCGCTGTGGGGACGACCGACTTTCTCGGCTCAGGCCACGATCTTCCGCGTCACCCCCAAGGGCAGGTCCGCATCCGGTTCGCTCGCCTTGGCGCCAGGTTTCCCGGAATTTCCTTCGACCGATTGGACGGCGAGGCCATAGAGCGCAAGCATCCCCGCCACATGCCCTATCGCAACGCCCGGCTCGCCTGATTCGATCCGCGCGATCGTCTGCACGTGCACGCCCAGCCGCGCGGCAGCGGCGGCCTGCCCTTCGCCGGCGCGGGTGCGGGCCAGCCTGGCCGCGGCGCCCATCTCCTTGATCGCGAGGAGCGCGTTGCTGTCGATGTCCGCCGAGATGCGTTTGCCTTGGGCCATCGGCAAATTGTCGCTGAACCCTTGTGCCGCGTAAGCCGATACCACGATCGATGCCATCGATCGCCTCCACCTAAATTCGCCATTTGCCTGCGCGCCACCCGCTGCTTACGCTCGCCTGCACAACGACTGGAGACGACAGACATGAAAAGGCGACACGCACTCGGCCGCATCGGCCTCGCGCTGGGCACGCTGTCCGCGGGCATCGCGGCGCGCGCGGAGGACTACCCGAGCAAGCAGATCCGCATCATTTCCCCCTACGGCGCCGGCGGCGGCAACGACACCATCGCGCGCCTGCTGGGGACCAAGCTGGGCGCGACCTTCAATCAGCGGGTGCTGGTGGAGAACAGGCCGGGCGGCAACACCTTGATCGCCAACGACATGGTGGCGAAGGGGCCGGCGGATGGCTACACGCTCATCCTCAATGGCAACGGCTTCGTCACCAACCCGAGCTTCTATTCGAAGATCCCCTTCGACACGCAGCGCGACATCATCCCGGTGGCTTTCATCGCGTTCACGCAGCTGGTGCTGGTGGCGACGGCATCGCTGCCCGCCAGCAACGTGAAGGAGCTGATCGCGCTGGCCAAGGCCAGGCCGGGGAAGCTGAACTTCGGCAACACCGGCAATGGCGGGCCGGAGCACCTGGCGGGCGTGAGGTTCTGCCAGCTCGCGGGGGTGGACATCGGCTCGGTGCCCTACAAGGGCGCGGCGCCGGCCATCACCGACATGATCGGCGGGCAGGTGGAGTTGATGATCACGGCGCTGGCGGCGGTGCAGCCCTACTTCCAGACCGGGCAGCTGAAGCTGATCGCCATCGCGAACGGGAAGCGCGCGCCGCAGTATCCGGATGTGCCGACGATCGCGGAGTCGGGCCTGCCGAAGTTCGAGACTTCGTTGTGGTACGGCCTGATGGCGCGCGCGGGCACGCCGGCGCCGATCGTCTCGAAGCTCAACCAGGCGGTGAACCAGGCGCTGCGCGAGAAGGACGTGCTCGACATCTTCGCGGCGCGCGGGTTGTTGAAGGGTGACGAGGCCGCGCTGGGAACGCCGGCGCTCTTCAGCAAGTTCATCGGCTCGGAGCTGGCGAACATGGCGCGGATGGCGCGCGAAGCGAACATCAAGCCTGAGTAGGGCGGGCGGGCACGATGGACGAGACGACTTCGGCGCGGGACTTGCTCGACGCCTTGCGCCGCGCGGCGGGCCTGCCGGCGGAAGCGGCGGCGCAGGTGCGCATCACCGGGGGCGACCCGGTGCTGCGCACCGTGTACAGGGTCGCCGAGACGGGTGCGGCCTCCATCGCCGCGGCCGGCATGGCGGCCGCGTGGCTGTGGCGGCAGGCGACGGGCGAGCGGCAGGCGGTCGAGGTCGACGCCACGGCCGCGGCCGCGGCGATGCAGAGCTACAAGTTCATGAAGATCGGCGGCGAGCCGCCCGGCGCGGTGATGGACCGCATGACGGGCTACTACCGCGTGAAGGACGGCCGCTGGATGTACCTGCACTGCAACTTCCCCAACCTGGCCTTGAAGAACCGCGCGGTGCTGGGCGCGGAGGCCACGCCGGAGTCGCTGGCGCTGCGCGCGGCAGCGTGGGATGGGGCCGCGCTCGAAGAGGCGATTGCCCTGGCCGGCGGCTGCGGCGCGCTGGTGCGCACCGAGGCGGAATGGCGCGTGCATCCGCAGGGGCTTGCGGCCGCTTCGGAGCCGCCGCTGCAAGTCCTGCGCATCGGCGATGCGCCACCGGAGCCGCTGCCCGCGAGCAGCCGGCCGCTGGGCGGCGTGCGCGTGCTGGACATGACGCGCGTGCTCGCCGGCCCGACCTGTGGCAAGACCTTGGCGGAGCATGGCGCGGACGTGCTCAGGATTTCCGCGCCGCACCTGCCCGATTCGGGCGTGCTGGACCTGGACACGGGGCTCGGCAAGCTCTCGGCGTCGCTGGATTTGCGTGATGCGGCGCAGATGGGCGTGTTGCGCGACCTGGTGAAGGGTTGCGACGTCTTCTCGCAGGCCTACCGGCCGGGTTCGCTGGACCGCCGCGGCCTCTCGCCTTCGGAGCTTGCGGCACTGCGGCCGGGGATCGTGGTGGTCGTGCTGGATGCCTGGGGCTTCACCGGCCCGTGGCGCGAGCGCCGGGGGTACGACACGGTGGTGCAGGCGGCCAATGGCATGGCCTGGGCCGAGGGGGCCGAGCGGCCCGCGGGCCTGCCGGTGGCGGTGCAGGACTATGTCGCGGGCTATCTCATGGCTTGCGGCGCGATGGCGGCGCTGTCGCGGCGCGTGAGCGAGGGCGGCTCGTGGACGGTGCGGGTGTCGCTCGCGGCTTGCGGGGAGTGGATTCGAAGCCATGGGCGGGTGCGGCCGCGGGACTGCTCGGACCGCCCCGCGCAGGTGCCCGATGCGCAGGTGCAGCCGTGGTTGGCGCAGTGCGATTCGCCGGCGGGGTTGTTGACGCATCTTGGCTCGGTGACGCGGATGTCGCGCACGCCGACGCGCTGGGCCAGGCCGCTGGTGGAGCCGGGCGCCTCGCCGGCCGCCTGGCCGCCTCGGCGTTGAAGACCCGGCCAGCGCCCGCGCCCCGCGCGCCAGGCGCGCGCCAGGCGCGCATCAGGCGCGGGTCGGCGAGGTCTTGCCCACGCCGCGCACGATGGCCGCGAAGGCCGCGACCGCAGGGCCGCGCGGCAGGTCGCGAATCCAGATCAGCCCGGGCGTGCGCACGAGCGTGGGCGCCTCCAGCGGAATGGCGTGCAGGCCCGGCCGGTCGGGCAAGGCGCTGCGCGACACGATGGTGGCGAGGGTCGAGGTGCGCTCCACGAGCGCGAGCATGGCGCCGATCGAGACGAACTCGATGGCCACGAAGGGCTCGGCGCCCGCGGCCCTGAAGGCCTCGTCCATCTGCAGGCGGGTGGTGAACTTGCGCGGCGGCAGCACGAGTTCGCGGCGGTGGAGCTCCACCATCCGCAGCCGCTTGCGGCGCACCAGGGGGTGGCGGTCGCCCACCACGAGCACCAGTTCTTCCGTGTAGAGCGGCTCGAAGAGCAGGTCGTCGAGCATCTGCGGCTGGTAGGCGACGGCGACGTCGAAGTGGCCTTCGCGCATGCCGGCGATCAGGCCGTCGCTGGTGTTCTCGTCGACCAGGATGTGCATCGACGGATGGTCGTGCGCGAACATCGCGACGCACTGGGGCACCACGCCCATGTTCAGGGTGGGGGTGGTGCCCACGCGCAGCTGGCCCGAGAGGTCTTTCTTGGCCGTGTTCATGAGGGCGATGCCGCTGTCGATCTCGGCCAGCGCGCGGATGGCCTTGGCGAGGAAGAGTTCGCCGGCGGCGGTGATGGTCACGCGCCGGTCGGAGCGGTCGAAGAGGGCCTGGCCGAGTTCCTCCTCCAGTTGCCCGATCTGGTGCGACAGGGTGGACTGCGTCACATGCACCTGCGCCGCGGCCTGGGTGAAGTTGAGGCGCTCGGCGAGCGCCAGGAAGTATCTCAGGTGTCTCAGTTCCATCGCCCGATCGTACGCAATCGATGGCATCGATCGAGTCCAGCGGAATTCGTCATTTGCCGGCGCGGGAGGGCGTCCCTATTCTCGGGGCCGATCCGATTCAGAAAAAAGACCCGAGACATGAAAAGACGACTCCTGAACCGCGCGGCCCTGCTGGGCTGGTGCGTGGCTGGCCTCGCGGCCGCATCCCTTGCCGAGGCGGCCGATTTCCCGAACCGCCCCGTGACCATCGTGGTGCCGGCCGCGCCCGGCGGCGGCGGCGACTTCGCGGCACGCTTGCTGGCGGACGGGCTCACGAAGGCTTTCGGCAAGGCGGTGATCGTCGACAACCGCGCGGGCGCGAGCGGCAACATCGCCGCCTCCTATGTGGCGCGTGCGCAGCCGGACGGCCACACGCTGCTGCTCGCCTACTCGGGCACGCACGTCGCCAACCCGGCCCTGTTCGACAAGCTGCAGTGGGACCCGATCAAGAGCTTCGCGCCCGTCGCGCTGACGATCACGGCGCCGCAGGTGATCGTGGTGAACAAGGATCTTCCGGTGAAGACGCTGGGCGATCTGGTGAGCTATGCCAAGGCGCACCCCGGCAAGATCAACTACGCCTCCTCGGGCACGGGCACCATCCAGCACATCGGCGCCGAGCTGCTGGCGATGCGCACGGGCACGCGCATGGTCCATGTGCCCTACAAGGGCGCGGGCGCGGCGTTGACCGATCTGCTGTCGGGCCAGGTGGAGCTGCTGATCACGACGCCGCCGTCGGTGATCGGCCAGATCCGCAACGGCTCCGTGCGCGCGCTCGCGATTGCCAGCAAGAAGCGGCATCCGCTGCTGCCGGAGGTTCCGACCACCTCGGAGGCCGGCGTGGCCAATGTGGAGCTGGACGCCTGGTTCGCGCTGTACGCGCCGGCGGGCACGCCGAAGGCGGTGGTCGAGCAGATCGCCGCGGAGGTCGAGAAGCTCGAGAAGAGCCCGGACTTCCAGCGCCGCGCGGAGGACGCGGGCACCTACGCCACCTTCATGGGGCCGGAGAAGCTGGAGGCCTTCACGCGCAGCGAGCTGAAGTACTGGTCCGACGTGATCCACAAGGTCGGCATCAAGGTGGAGTGAGACGTGCCTTTCCATACGCCGCAAGACGCGCGCATCCACTACCGGCTGGACGGCCATCCGCACCTTCCGCTGCTGGTGCTCGGCAACTCGCTGGGCACGGATCTTTTCATGTGGGAGCCGCAGATGAATGCGCTGATGACGCGCTTTCGCGTGCTGCGCTTCGACACGCGCGGCCATGGGGCCAGCGAGGTGCGGGAGGGCGACACCACCATCGAGCGGCTCGCGCGTGACGTGCTGGGCCTGGCCGACGTGCTGCGGGTCGAGCGCTTCGCCTTCTGCGGGCTCTCGCTGGGGGCGATGGTCGGGCAGTGGCTGGGCATCCATGCGCCCGGGCGGCTGGAGCGGCTGGCGCTCTCCAACGCGTCGCCCTACCTGCCATCGCACGAGTCGTGGTCCGCCCGCATGGCGCTGGCCCGGCGCGAAGGCATGGGCGGGCTGCTGGACATGGTGATGCCGCGCTTCTTCTCGCAGGCCTATCGCGAGCGGGACGAGCCTTTCTATCACTCGATGCGAACGAGCTTCGCGTCGATGTCCGCCGAGGGCTATGCGGCCTGTTGCGCCGCCGTGCGCGATGCGGATTTCCGGCCCGGGCTCGCGGGCATCCGCACGCCGACGCTCGTGATCGCGGGCGCGCTGGACACGGCCACGCCCGCGGCCGAGCACGCGCAGTTGCTGCGGCAGGGCATTCCCGATGCGCGCTGGGCCCTGCTCGATGCCGGGCACATCGCCAATGTCGAACAACCCGAGGCCTTCAGCCGCGCGTTGCTCGATTTCCTTTGACTCTTTTCATCCCTTTCCACTCACCAACGACTGAAGATCAAACATGACAGACACCCGCTACGAAGAAGGCATGAAGGTGCGCCGCAAGATCCTGGGCGACGCGCACGTGGACCGCGCCAGCAAGGCCATGACCTCGGTGACCAGCGAATTCCAGGAGTTCATCACGCGCTACGGCTGGGGCGAGATCTGGACGCGGCCCGGTTTCGACTACCGCACGCGCCGCATCCTGGTGCTCGGGACCATGATGGGCCTGGGCCGCTGGGAGGAGTTCCGCATGCACCTGCGCGCCGCGCTGGAAGGTGGCATGTCGCTGGCCGACATCAAGGAAATCTTCATGCAGCAGGCGATCTACTGCGGCCTGCCGATCACCAACACGGCCTTCCACCATCTGCTGGAGCTGATGGCCGAGTTGCAGGCCAAGGGCGTCGAGATCAACGGCCTGGAAGCGTGAGCGAGGCGGCGCTTCTTCCCCTGGAGGTGCTGGCCTCGTATCCGGCGCACGACGAGACGCTGCCCTCCTTCCTGCGCTCGCGCGCGCAGGCGAGGCCGGCGGCCGAGCTGCTGGCGGGCGAGATCCGAGGCTGGTGCTACGACGATGCGCGCAAGGCAAGCGCGTTGCTCGCGGGCCTGCTGCGCTCGCACGGCGTGGGCAAGGGCGACCGGGTGGCGCTGGTTTCGCTCAACAGCGACCTGGGGCCGCTGCTGCTGCTGGCCCTGGGGCGCGTCGGCGCGGTCTTCGTGCCGGTGAATCCGGCCCTGGGCGCGCAGGAGATCGGCTATGTGCTGGCGCACTGCGAGCCGCGCCTGGTGATCGCGCAGGCCGATGTCTTGCAGCGCGTGCGCGAGATCGCCGGCGGCCTGGAGGGCGCGCCCGCGGTGCTCGGCACCGATGCCCTGGGCGACGCGCAGGCCGATGCGGCCGGGGTCCTGCGGATGCTGGCCGGCGTGGCGGCGCCGTGCGCGGTGGCCGAGGGGCTGGGCGCGGATGACCCGCTCGTCATCATCTACACCTCCGGCACGACGGGCTTTCCCAAGGGCGTGGTGCACAGCCATCGCAACTTCGTGTGGGCGGCGGAGGCATTCGTCGAGCGCATGCACTTGCAGCCGGATGACCGGCTGCTGGCGATCCTGCCCTTCTTCCACATCAACGCCCTCTTCTATTCCTTCGGCGGCGCGCTGGCCTGTGGCGGCACGCTGGTGACGGTGCCGCGCTTCAGCGCATCGCAGTTCTGGCACATGGCCGCGCGCCATGGGGCCACGCAGCTCAACATCCTCGCGGCGGTGGGCAACATCCTCGCCAAGCGGCCGCGCGGCGAGTTCGACGCCGCGCATCGCATCCGCAAGATCTATGGCGGGCCGATCAGCGCGGAGATGATGGCGACTTTCCAGCAGGAGTTCGGCGTGCCCGACCTGATCGAAGGCTTCGGCATGTCGGAGATTCCGGGCGCGTTCAACAATCCGTTCGAAGGGCCGCGCAAGATCGGAAGCATCGGCAAGCCGGCCCGGCACCCCCGGCTGGCGGGCAGCTTCGCCGAGGCCAAGGTGGTCGACGACGACCGGCGCACCGTGCCGCACGGCACCGTGGGCGAGCTGCTGGTGCGCACGCGCATCTCGATGCTGCACTACTTCAAGGACCCGGCGCAGACGCGCGAGGCCTACGCCGACGGCTGGCTGTGCACGGGCGATCTGGCGCGGCAGGACGAGGACGGCTACTTCTATTTCGTGGCGCGCAAGAAGGACATCATCCGCCGCCGCGGCGAGAACATCTCCGGCGCGGAGCTCGACCGCGTGCTCGGCAGCCATCCGGACATCCTGGAGGCGGCCACCATCGGCGTGCCGGCACCGCTGGGCGACGAGGACATCCTCGCGGTGCTGGTGAGCCGCGCGCAGCCCGCGCCTTCGCCGCAGGCCGTGCTGCAATGGTGCGCACGGCACCTGGCGGCGATGAAGCTGCCGCGCTTCATCGTCTTCGTCGACGCCTTGCCGCACACGGCCTCGCAGCGCGTGGCGAAGTTCCAGCTCAAGCAGGACGGCTCCCTGCTGCCGCGTGCCTATGACCGCGAAGCGGTCGAAACCATGGAAACCACCCGACAGCCATGAAATCCCCCCTCGCGATCTACCAGGAGCACCTGGAGCGCGGCGAGCTCGCCTACCAGGTCGACGGGCCGGACGAGCGCCCGGTGTTCTTCCCCCGCGTGCTCGCGCCCGTCTCGGGCAATACCGGGCTTGCCTGGCGCGTCTCGCGCGGCGAGGGCACGGTGTATGCCACGACGGTGATGCACTACAAGGGCGAGGCACCGCTCAATCTCGCGCTGGTCGATCTCGACGAGGGCTTCCGGATGATGAGCCGCGTCGAGGGGCTCGCGGCCGAGGAGGTGCGCATCGGCATGCGGGTGCGCCTGCGCGTGCTGCCGGCCGAGGGCGCGCGCGCGGCCTGCCCGGTCTTCACGCCGGTGGCGGAAGCATGAGCGCCGGCCTCGTTCGCGGCAGCGTGGCGGTGGTCGGCGTGGCCGAGTCGGACCTGGGCCAGGTCGCGCCCGGCATGAGCCCGATCGACCTGATGGCGCAGGCGACGGGGCGCGCATTGGAGGACTGCGGCCTGGCGCTGTCGGACATCGACGGCATCTTCTCGGCCTCGGCGCAGGCGCGCTTCGCGCCGATGATGCTGGCCGAATACCTGGGCATCCAGCCGCGTTATTTCGATGGCACGCAGGTGGGCGGCTCGTCCTTCATGTCGCATCTGGCGCATGCGCAGCTCGCCATCCAGGCCGGGCTGTGCGAGGTGGCGCTGATCGCGTACGGGAGCACGCAGCGCTCGGTGTCGCGCAGCGCCGCCTCGCCGCCCGATGCGAATCCCTACGAGACGCCGTATCGCCCGCTGCTGCCGACGGCCGCGTATGCGCTGGCGGCCTCGCGGCACATGCATGAATACGGCACGACGCGCGAGCAGCTGGCCGAGGTGGCGGTGGCCGCGCGGCAATGGGCCTTGCTGAATCCGGCGGCGTGGGAGAAGCAGCCGCTCGGCATCGAGGAGGTGCTTTCCGCGCGCATGGTGTCCTGGCCGCTCACGGTGCGCGACTGCTGCCTGGTGAGCGACGGCGGCGGCGCGATGCTGGTCACTTCGGCCGCGCGCGCCCGCACGCTGCGCAAGGCACCGGTGCATGTGCTGGGCATCGGCGAATCGCTGGGCCACAACTCGATCTCCAGCATGCGCGACCTGACAGTGACGCCAGCGCGCGAATCGGGGCGGCTCGCCTTCGAACGCGCGGGGCTCGGGCCGGCGGACGTGAAGATGCTGTCGCTGTACGACGCGTTCACGCTCACGCCGATCCTGTTCCTGGAGGACCTGGGCTTCTGCCCCAAGGGCGAGGGCGGCCGCTTCGTCGCGGGCGGCGCCATCGCGCCGGGCGGCCGGCTCGCGGTGAACACCAACGGCGGCGGGCTGTCGTATTGCCATCCGGGCATGTATGGCCTGCTGGCGATGATCGAGGCGGTGCGGCAGGTGCGCGGCGAATGCGGCGCGCGGCAGGTGCCGGGATGCGACATCAGCCTCGCGCATGGCAACGGCGCGGTGTTGTCCAGCCAATGCACCGTGCTCTTCGGCGGGGCCGACGCGGTCTGACAAGAAGGGCGTGACAGCGCCCGATCGCGCCCCCTGCATTGGGGATGCGAGTGCGCGGCCGATGTCGCACCATTCGATGCCGCTACCGGCCCTTGCCTGGAGAGATGCAGATGAAGACCCCGGATCATCCCCGGATGACAGGCCCGCGCTTCGCGCCCGCCGGCCTGCTTGCCATCGTCATCATGGCCGCGGCCTTCCTGCTGCCGGGGCTGGTGCAGCGGGCGAGCGCGTTGCACCACGCCAGTGACTCCCCTCCCGCAACGTGCCGAAATGAGGTCTAGCCCGGCGCAGCCCCTTGCGTCGCCGTGTACACCGCGTACAGCGACTGGCTCGCCGCCATGAAGAGCCGATTGCGCTTCGGCCCGCCGAAGCAGACGTTGCCGCATACCTCCGGTAGCCGGATGCGGCCGATCAGCTTGCCCGCCGGCGTCCACACCGTCACGCCGCTGTAGCCCACGCTGCGGCCCGCGTTGCTGGAGCACCAGAGGTTGCCGTCGACGTCCGCGCGCACGCCGTCGGGGCCGCATTTCACGCCGTCGATCATGAAGTCGTTGAAGAGCCTGCCGCGGCCGAGCTTGTTGTCGGAGCCCACGTCGAACACGTGCATGTCGCCCTTTCCGCCCGCGATGGTGTCGCCCGGGCCCTGGCCGGTGCTGACGATGTAGAGCCGCTTGAAGTCGGGCGAGAAGCACAGGCCGTTCGGGTCCGGCACGGTGTCTTCGCCGGCCACCTGGGTCAAGGTGCCGTTCTTGTCGAGGCGGTAGACGGCCGTCGGCAGCTCGCGCTGGTAGCCGCCGAGTTCCGGTGGCTGGCCGAGCCTGGGGTTCAGGCGGCCCTGCTTGTTGGCGGGGCCGCCGGGTGCGTCGACCGTGCCTTCGTAGAGCTGGGCGCCGTAGGGCGGGTCGGTGAACCAGTAGCTGCCGTCCGGATGCGGCACCACGTCGTTCGGCGAGTTGAGCCGCTTGCCGTTGAAGCTGGACGCGAGGATGGTCACCGAGCCGTCGAGCTCGTAGCGCACCACGCGCCGCGTGACGTGCTCGCAGGACAGTTGCCGGCCCTGGTAGTCGAAGGTGTTGCCGTTGCTGTTGTTCGACGGCATGCGGAACACGCTGACGTGGCCGTCGTCCTCGCTCCAGCGCATCTGCCGGTTGTTGGGGATGTCGCTCCACACCAGGTAGCGCCCGACGGAATTCCATGCCGGGCCTTCGGACCACAGCGCGCCGGTCCACAGCCGCTGGATGGGTGCGTTCGGCTGCCGCAGGCCGTCGAAGAGCGGGTCGACGGTGAGCACGTCGGGGTCGGTGAAGTAGGTGGTGGGCGCTCCACGGCGACTGAAGTCGCGCGGCGGCTGGGTGATGGTGCTGGGCGGGCCTGGGGGTGGGGCCGAGGCGGCGGCTTGCGCGCGCGCCCAGTGGGGCATGACCATCGAACTGGCCACCGCGGCCCCGGCGCCGCGCAGCAGTTGGCGCCGCAGCGCCTGGCGACTCAACGCCGTGTTGAACTCTCTTTGCGCCATGTCTCACTCCATGTAGTTGTTGGGAGAAGCAGGAAACGCGAAATCGAGAAACGGCGTGGATGCTATGCCTTTGCGGTCCGGAAAGCGAATCGGCCAGAAGTTGGGGAGGCGGCGCTCAGAAGGCTTCGCCCCACACGTTGAGCCGGGGCGCGCGCGCGGCGGCCACCGCCTGCGACTTCACGGCCCTGCGATCGATGGAGGAGATGAACACCTCCGGCACGCCGGCACCATAGCCTTCGGCGTAGGGGTCCGGGCTGTGCGCGGCGGCGACGGCCTGCTGGTACACCGTGGCGCGCGCGAGCGTGGAGTCGAAGACGGGCGGCACGCCGGCGCCGTAGCCTTCGGCATAGGGGTCGGGGCTGTGGGCGGCAATCACGGCTTCGGCATGGACCTGTGCGCGGGAAGCCGAATGGGTGAGCGGGTGGACGCCGTCGTATTCCTCGGCATTCGCGCCGGCGGCGGCGAGGAGGCTGAGCACTGCGACGGCAAGGATCTTCTTCGAGTTCATGGCAAGTCCTGGAGAGAGTTGAACAACGGGCTTCGGCTCGGTGGGCCGAATGCCACGGTGCTACTTTCCCGCCGCGGGGTTGCCTTGCGATTGCGTCTTTCGCCGCATCCAATGCAGATGCAGCGCGGCGCATTGCATCTGAAAGACCGGGTAACAGGGTGCTTCGGCTCGTCCTAGCCGAGCACGTCGTTCACCTGCTCGTTGAATTCCGTCTGGCTGACCGCCGCGCCGATCTCGCGCGGCAGCGCGTCGCGCACCGAGAACACGCCCAGGATCTTGGCGCCCGCCACCAGCGGCAGGTGGCGGAAGCCGCGCTCCAGCATCAGCACGACCGCGTCGGACACCGGCATCTCCGGCGGCACGCAGATGGGGTTGGGCGTCATCACCTCGCGCGCGGTGGTGCGGTCGGGGTCGAGGCCACGGGCGAGCACGCGCGTCATCAGGTCGCGCTCGGTGAGGATGCCCAGCAGCGTGTCGGGCAATTCCATGACGAGCACGCTGCCGCAGTTGGCGCGGGTCATCACGCAGGCGGCGTCGCGCACGGTGGATTGCGGGCCCACGCTGATGACGTGCTTGCGCGAGACGGATTGGAAAACCGTACGTTCGGCCATGGATGCGCCCTCCAGAAGAAGCGCTATGGTGCGACGGGCGGTCGCTCAGCGCAAGGAATCGTTGAGGCGCTGCAGCGCGCGGTTGCCCGGGCAGAGTTCGGCGGCGCCGAGCGCGTTCAGCGGGCGATCGCTGGTGTTGAGCGCGGTGTGCAGGTCGGTGGCCAGCGGGTCGACGTAGAGCAGGCCGGTCACGACCTCGCCCATCTCCTGGTGCCGCTGCATGTGGGCCATGGCGGCGTAGCGGTCGCCGGGGTTGTAGTCGGGGTGCAGGCTGCGCAGGCGCAGCAGGGTGCCGTCGTGCTGGCGCACGTCCAGCACTTCGCCCGGGGCCATGTCGACCGTGATCTCGTCGCGCCCGCTGATGAAGTCGATGCGGCTCACGGCCTCGTTGTGTTCGCGCACGTAGTCGTAGCTCTTGGTGCTGCCGGGGTGGTTGTTGAAGGCCACGCAGGGGCTGATGACGTCGATGAAGGCCGCGCCGCCATGGCTGATGGCGCCCTTGATGAGCGGCACCAGTTGCGCCTTGTTGCCCGAGAAGCCGCGGCCCACGTAGCTGGCGCCGAGCTGCAGCGCCATGGCGACGAGGTCGACCGGGCTGTCGGTGTTGACGACGCCCTTCTTGCTCTTGGAGCCCTGGTCGGCGGTGGCGGAGAACTGGCCCTTGGTGAGGCCGTAGACGCCGTTGTTCTCCACGATGTAGGCCATGCGCACGCCGCGCCGCATGGCGTGGGCGAACTGGCCGAGGCCGATGGAGGCGGAGTCGCCATCGCCCGAGACACCGAGGTACAGCAGGTCGCGGTTGGCGAGATTGGCACCGGTGAGCACGCTGGGCATGCGGCCGTGCACGGTGTTGAAGCCGTGCGAGGCGCCGAGGAAGTAGTCCGGTGTCTTGGAGCTGCAGCCGATGCCGGAGAGCTTGGCGACGCGGTGCGGCTCGATGTCCAGCTCCCAGCAGGCCTCGATGATGGCGGCGGAGATGGAGTCGTGCCCGCAGCCGGCGCACAGGGTGGAGATCTTGCCTTCGTAGTCGCGGCGGGTGTAGCCGACCTTGTTGGTGGCCAGCGTGGGGTGGTGCAGCCGGGGCTTGGCGAGGTAGGTCATGCGGTCTCCTTCTTGCCGATGGCCTGTGCCTGTGCATGCGCGGGAGCCTGGATGGGAACGTGCGCGCGGATGGCCTGGGCGATGAAGCGAGCGGTGATGGGCGTGCCGTCGTAGTGCAGCACGGGCACCAGCCGGGCCGGGTCGACGCCCAGCTCGTTCACCAGCAGGCTGCGCATCTGGGCGTCGCGGTTCTGCTCGACGACGAAGACCTGCTCGTGCGCGGCAAGGAAGCGCGCGACGCTTTCCGGGAAGGGGAAGGCGCGCAGGCGCAACGCGTCGAGGTGGACGCCGCCCTCCTCCAGCTGGGCCAGCGCCTCGTGCATGGAGGGACTGGTGGAGCCGAAGTAGATGACGCCCAGCGCGGTCTTCTCGGCGGCGGGCCGGGGCACGGGCTGCGGCACCAGCGTGGCGGCGGTCGCGAACTTCTTCAGCAGCCGCTCCATGTTGTAGATGTAGTCCGGCCCGCGCTCCGAGTAGCGTGCATAGGCGTCGCGCGTGGTGCCGCGCGTGAAAAAGCTGCCCTTGGTCGGGTGGGTGCCGGGCAGCGTGCGCCAGGGGATGCCGTCGCCGTCCACGTCCTTGTAGCGTCCGAAGTCGCGGCCGGCTTCCAGTTCCTCCGCGCTCATGACCTTGCCGTGGTCGTAGGCGCGGCTGTCATCCCACGCGAAGGGCGCGCACAGGCGCTGGTTCATGCCGATGTCGAGGTCGGTCATGAGGAACACGGGGGTCTGCAGGCGGTCGGCCAGGTCGAGCGCGGCCGCCGCATGATCGAAGCATTCGTGCGGGTCCTCGGGGAAGAGCAGCACGTGCTTGGTGTCGCCGTGCGATGCGTAGGCGCAGCTCAGGATGTCGGCCTGCTGCGTGCGCGTGGGCATGCCGGTGGAGGGCCCGCCGCGCTGCACGTTGATGAGCGTGACGGGGATCTCGGCGAAGTAGGCCAGGCCGATGAACTCCGCCATGAGCGAGATGCCGGGGCCCGAGGTGGCGGTGAAGGCGCGCGCGCCATTCCAGCCGGCGCCGACCACCATGCCGATGGAGGCGAGCTCGTCCTCCGCCTGCACGATGGCGAAGCGGTGCTGGCCGGTGGCCTCATCCACGCGGAACTTGGCGCAGTAGCGCTGGAAGGCCTCCGCCACCGAGGACGAGGGCGTGATCGGATACCAGGCCGCGACGGTGGCGCCGCCGTACACGCAGCCCAGGGCCGCGGCGCTGTTGCCGTCGACGAAGATGCGGTCGCCCACGCGGTCGGAGCGCCGCACCTTGAGGCCCACGGGCTCGCGCAGGTGCTCGCGCGCGAAGTCGCAGCCCAGGTGCAGGGCCTGCACATTGGAGGCGAGCAGCTTCTCCTTGCCCTTGTACTGCTCGCCGAAGAGCTTCTCGACCACTTCGGGCTCGATGCCCAGCAGGATGGCGAGCGCGCCGACGTAGACGATGTTCTTGAAGAGCTGGCGCTGGCGCGCGTCCTGGTAGACGGCGTTGCAGATCTCGGTGAGCGGCATGCCGATGACGCGGATGTCGTCGCGGAACTTCGACGGCGGCAGCGGCCGGGTGCTGTCGTAGAAGAGGTAGCCGCCGGGCTCCAGCTCGGCCACGTCCGCGTCCCATGTCTGCGGGTTCATCGCGACCATCATGTCGGTGCCGCCGCGCCGGCCGAGGTGGCCTTCTTCCGTCACGCGCACCTCGTACCAGGTGGGCAGGCCCTGGATGTTGCTGGGGAAGATGTTGCGCGGGCTCACCGGCACGCCCATGCGCAGGATGGCCTTGGCGA
>CBIHOG010000076.1:0-16244 GCA_966211435.1 uncultured Variovorax sp.
GCGCGGCGCCGGGCCGCCCCAAGCAAGCTCGCACCGCAGTGCGCAGCACGGAGGTACTTCAATGAACGCCTGGGTCATCGCGGCCTGGCTGATGCTGGGGGGCTCGACGGTGCTGCTGTTCATCGGCATGCCGGTGGCGCTCACCTTCATCACGGTCAACATCGTCGGCGCCTGGCTCTACATGGGCGGCGAGGCGGGGCTGATGCAACTGGCGCGCAGCAGCGTCAGCTCGGTCACGGCCTTCTCGCTCACGCCGATCCCGCTCTTCGTCCTGATGGGCGAGGTGCTGTTCCATACCGGCCTGGCGCTCAAGGTCATCGAGGGCGTCGAGCGCCTGATCCGCCAGGTGCCCGGCCGCCTCGCGGTGGTCGCCGTCGTCGCGGGCACGGTGTTCTCGGCCATTTCCGGCTCCACCATCGCGACCACGGCGATGCTGGGCTCGCTGATGCTGCCGGTGATGCTGGCGCGCGGCTACCACCCGACCATCGCGACCGGCCCCATCATGGCCATCGGCGCGGTGGACATGCTGATCCCGCCCTCGGCGCTCACGGTGCTGCTGGGCTCGCTGTCGGGCATCTCGATCTCCAAGCTGCTGGTCGGCGGTGTGATGCCCGGCGTGATCCTGTCGATCGCCTTCGTGCTGTGGATCGTGATCCGCGTGCGCATCACGCCCACGCTGGCGCCCGACGACGGCAGCGAGCCGCACTACACGGGCTGGGCGCGCTGGCATCCCTTCTTCGCCTACGTGCTGCCGACGCTTTCCATCTTCGGCGTGGTGGTCGGCGCGCTGGCCAACGGCTGGGCGACGCCGACGGAGTGCGCGGCTCTGGGCGCCTTCGCGACGATGGTGCTGGCGCTGTGCTACCGAGTGCTCACGGTGGAGGCGGTGCTCAAGTCGCTCAAGGGCACGGCCGGCATCTCCGGGATGATCCTCTTCATCATCCTGGGCGCGACGACCTTCGCGCAGATCCTGTCCTTCTCGGGCGCGAGCAACGGGCTGGTGCAGCTCATCACCGGGCAGGGCCTGTCGACCGGGATGATCATCGCCGGGATGATGCTGATGCTGATCTTCCTCGGCATCTTCGTCGACCAGATCAGCATGATGATGATCACGCTGCCGATCTTCATGCCCATCGTCCAGACGCTGGGCATCGACCCGGTGTGGTTCGGCGTGATGTTCCTGATCTGCATGCAGCTCGGCCTGCTGCTGCCGCCGCACGGGCTGCTGCTGATGACCATGCGGGGCGTGGCGCCGCCGGCAGTCACCATGGGGCACATCTTCGTCGCCGTCGTGCCCTATGTGGTGATGAGCCTGCTGCTGCTGGCCGCCGTGTTCTGGATTCCGGCCATCGCGACCTGGTTGCCGGCCTTGCTGGGATAGCGAGGGGCCGAGGCCCTCGCTCCAACCCTCTCCCATAGGGAGAGGGAGAGAGTCGCTTCAGTACTTGTCCAGCACAGCGCCCGAGCTGGCGCTCGACGCATTGAACGCGAACTTCGCCTGCACGCCGCGCGTGTAGCGCGGCGCGGGTGCCTTCCAGCCCTCGCGCCGCTTCGCCAGTTCCGCTTCGGGCACATTCAGCTCCAGCTTCAGTTCGTGCGCATCGATGGTGATCGAATCGCCTTCGTTCACGAACGCGATGTTGCCGCCCGCGGCCGCCTCGGGCGCCACATGGCCGACCACCATGCCCCAGGTCCCGCCGGAGAAGCGCCCGTCCGTGATGAGCCCCACGCTCTCGCCCAGGCCCGCGCCGATCAACGCGCCGGTCGGGGCCAGCATCTCCGGCATGCCCGGCCCGCCCTTGGGGCCGAGGTAGCGCAGCACCATCACGTCGCCGGCCTTGATCTTGCCGTCGAGGATGGCCTTCAGCGCGGATTGCTCGTCGTCGAAGACCCTCGCCGGTCCGGTGATGACCGGGTTCTTGAGGCCGGTGATCTTGGCGACCGCGCCCTCCGGCGAGAGGTTGCCCTTCAGGATCGCGAGGTGGCCTTCGGCGTACATCGGGTTGCTGATCGGGCGGATCACGTCCTGGTCCGCGCGCGGCTGGTCCGGCACGTCCTTGAGCACCTCGGCGATCGTCTCGCCGGTGATGGTGATGCAGTCGCCGTGCAGCAGGCCCGCGTTCAGCAGCACCTTCATCACCTGCGGGATGCCGCCGGCCTGGTGCAGGTCCACCGCCAGGTACTTGCCGCTGGGCTTCAGGTCGCAGATCACCGGCACCTTCTTGCGCATGCGCTCGAAATCGTCGATCGACCATTCCACGCCCGCCGCGTGCGCGATCGCCAGGAAGTGCAGCACCGCGTTGGTCGAGCCGCCCGTGGCCATGATGACGGCCACCGCGTTCTCGATCGCCTTCTTCGTCACGATGTCGCGCGGCTTGATGTCCTTCTTGATCGCCTCGATCAGCACCTTGGCCGACTCCTTGGCCGAGTTCGCCTTCTCGTCGTGCGGGTTCGCCATGGTCGAGGAGTAGGGCAGGGAGATGCCCAGCGCCTCGAAGGCCGAGCTCATGGTGTTGGCCGTGTACATGCCGCCGCAGGAGCCCGTGCCGGGGATCGCGCGCTTCTCGATCTCCAGCAGATCCTCGTCGCTCAGGTTGCCGGCCGCGTTCTGGCCGACCGCCTCGAACACGCTCACGATGTTCAGGTCCTGGCCTTTGTAGCGGCCCGGCAGGATGGTGCCGCCGTAGACGTAGATCGCCGGTACGTTCGCGCGCAGCATGCCCATCAGGCCGCCGGGCATGTTCTTGTCGCAGCCGCCGACCACCAGCACGCCGTCCATCCACTGGCCGCCGACGCAGGTCTCGATGCAGTCTGAGATGACCTCGCGGCTCACCAGCGAGTACTTCATGCCTTCGGTGCCCATGGCCATGCCGTCGGAAATCGTCGGCGTGCCGAAGACCTGCGCGTTGCCGCCGGCTTCCTCGATGCCGGCGATGGCGGCGTCGGCCAGCTTCTGCAGGCCGGAGTTGCAGGGCGTGATGGTGCTGTGGCCGTTGGCCACGCCGACCATCGGCTTCTTGAAATCGGCTTCCTCGTAGCCCATCGCGTAGAACATCGAGCGGTTGGGTGCGCGGCTCTTGCCTTCGACGATGTTGGCGCTGCGGCTGTTGATCTGGATGGGTTTCGTGGCCATGGTCTCTTTGGGATTCGAATCGGGGGATGCCAAGTATCGGACGATTGACTGATTGCTTCCAATCCGATTTCAGCGTCCGATTGATATGCTCGGCATATGAAAGACGCCTTGATCGACCTCCGTGCCTGGCGCCAGTTCGTCGCCGTGGCCGAGGAACTGCATTTCGGCCGTGCCGCCGCGCGCCTGCACATGACCCAGCCGCCGGTCACGCAAGCCATCGCCCAACTGGAGAAGACGCTGGGCGTGATGCTCTTCGACCGCACGCGTCGCCGCGTGGCGCTCACGCCGGCCGGCGAGGCGCTGCTGCCGGAGGTGCGCGAACTGCTGGCGCGCGCCCAGGCCCTGCCGGGCCGTGCGCGGGCGGCAGCTGCGGGCGAGGTAGGCCGGGTGCGCCTGGCCTTCGTCTCGACCATCGGCTTCGAACGCCTGCCGGCCTGGGTGCGAGAGTTCCGCATCCAATGCCCCGAGGTCGCGCTGGAACTGGTCGAGGCCACCGGCGACGTGCAGCTCGAAGCCTTCGCGCGCGGAGAGATCGATGCCGGCCTGATGCTGCATTCGCCCGGCTTCGCGCCACCGGGGCTGGAGCGGCTGGCCGTGTCGCGGGAGCCGCTGGTGCTGGCGCTGCCCGCGAAGCACCCGCTGGCCCGCGCGGCCCGGGTGCCGCTGGCGCAGGCGCTGGCCGAGCCGCTGGTGATCTTCCCGCGCCGCATCGTGCCTTCGCTGCACGATGCGATCTTCGGGCTCTACCACGCGGCGGGGCTCGTGCCGGCACTGGCGCAGGAGGCGATCCAGATGCAGACCATCGTCAACCTCGTCTGGGGCGGGCTCGGCGTGGCCTGGGTTCCGGAAAGCGTCAGGCAGTTCCGGCGCGAGGGTGTGGTCTACCGCGCCGAGAGCGAATTCGAGCCGACCGGCCGGCGCAAGACCGCCGACCCCTTGCCAAGCTGCGAAACCAGTCTTGTCTGGCCCGGGCAGGCCGACAACCCGGCGCTGCTGCGTTTCGTCCGCTTCATCCAGGCGCAGGAAGGACTGTCACATCCGTGGGCACAATAGCCCGATGCTCATGTACCCGCACATCAACCCGGTTGCGCTGCAACTGGGACCGATCGCCATCCACTGGTATGGCCTGACCTATCTCGCGGCCTTCGCGCTTTTCTACTTCCTCGGCACGCGCCGGCTGCGCCATGAGCCCTACCGCTCCATCGCCGTGCCCGGGCCCTGGACCCGCAAGGACGTGGAAGACATCCTCTTCCTCGGCGTCGTCGGCGTGATCCTCGGCGGCCGTCTCGGCTACTGCCTGTTCTACAAGCCGGGGTTCTACCTTACCCATCCGCTGGAGATCCTCTACGTCTGGCAGGGCGGCATGAGCTTCCATGGCGGCCTGCTGGGCGTCATCGCGTCCATGGGCTGGTTCGCGCACTCGCGCGGCCGGGGCTTCTGGCAGGTGACGGACTTCATCGCGCCGTGCGTGCCCACCGGGCTGGCGGCGGGGCGGGTCGGCAACTTCATCAACGGCGAGCTCTGGGGCCGCTTCAGCAGCCCGGACCTGCCCTGGGGCATGGTGTTCCCGCAAAGCGGCTCCATGCTGCCGCGCCATCCCTCGCAGGTCTACCAGTTCCTGCTCGAAGGTCTGCTGCTCTTCGTATTGCTGTGGCTCTACGCGCGCAAGGAGCGGCGCGAGCGCAGGGTGTCGGCAGTGTTCCTGATCGGCTACGGCGTGATGCGCTTCACGGCCGAATACTTCCGCGAGCCGGACGATTTCCTCGGCCTGCTGGCGCTCAACATGAGCATGGGCCAGTGGTTGTGCGTGCCGATGATCCTCTTCGGCATCTGGCTCTACGCCACCGCGCCGGCCGCGCGAACCCGCGTCGCGCAGACCTGAGCCGAGGGGGCGCGCGAGCGCGTTCGTGTGACAGGGTATGTCCGGAGCCGGAACGCCTTGCCCTTGGCCTGTGATTTCCCATAATTACGCGTAATTAACCGAAATCACGGGTCACCGTCCACACCCTCCATACGGGCCAGTCTCCATGCGCCTCGTCCTCAATTCGCTGCACGACGAAGTGGCCTCCAAGCTGCGGGAGGAAATCTTCGCCGGTACGCTGGCACCCGGCAGCTTCATCGAGGAGGCCGCCGTCTGCGAGCGGCTGCGGATCTCCCGCACGCCGTTGCGCGAGGCGCTCAAGGTGCTGACGGCGGAGGGCCTGGTGCGCCACGAACCGCGCCGGGGATCCTTCGTCGCCGAGGTCACGCAGCGCGACCTGGACGACATCTTCCCCGTCATCGCGCTGCTGGAAGGCCGCTGCGCCTGGGAGGCCGCGCGCAACGCCAGCGATGCCGAGCTGGACGCGCTGGAGTCGATGCACGAGAAGCTCGCCAGGCACGCCCGCGCCAAGCGCATCAACGAGTACTACGCCACCAACTACGCCATCCACGAGGCCATCATCATGCTGGCCGACAACCGCTGGCTGGCGCAAGTGATCGGCGACCTGCGCAAGATCCTCAAGCTTGCGCGCCTGCAGCAGCTCCACGCGCCGGGCCGGCTCGACCAGAGCCTTTCGGAGCACCTCGCCGTGTTCGCCGCCCTCAAGGCGCGCGACAGCGACGGCGCCGAAGCCGCGATGCGTACCCACCTGAACCGCCAGCGAGAGGCCCTGCGCGCCGTTGCGCTGCAACAGAAGGCGAGGCTCATTTCATGAACGCCGGCGACTGGATCACCCGAGGCGTCGCCCGCCTGCGCCCCGGCGGCGATGCCGGCGACGCGAAGAAGCCCGCCGCGGCGAGAATCCCCGCCGCCGGCCCGCGGCCCCTCGCCGAGCGGCTGGAAGCCACGTTGCGCCGCCCGGGCGAGGCGCTTGCGCCGCGCGCGCTGCGCCGCGCCCTGGCCGAACTGCAGGCGGTGGTCGATCCGAGCGTCAGCGAGGTCGAGGCTGGCCGCCGCGCCCATGCCGTTGTGCAGTGGTACGCCGGCCGCGAGCTGGACGAGCGCCGGGATGTCTGGCTGCTCATGAGCGAGCGCTTCGCGCCCGACCTCAAGAAGGTCAGCAGCGCGCGCGACCGGCACGAGGCCGCCATGGGCACGCCCGACGAGGCCCAGGCCGAGGTGCACCTGCGCCGCGCGCTGGTCTCGCCGCGTGCGCGCCTGCTGCAGCGCTTCTCCATCGACGCCGACGGCATGCGCTTCCTGGTCGACCTGCGTGCCGAACTGCTGCCGCACCTGAAGAGCGACCGCCGGCTGCTGCCGCTGGATGCCGAACTCGAGCACCTCTTCTCCACCTGGTTCGACGTCGCCTTCCTGGAGCTGCGCCGCATCAGCTGGGATTCGCCGGCCTCGCTGATCGAGAAGCTCATCCAGTACGAGGCGGTGCACGACATCAAGAGCTGGGCCGACGTGAAGAACCGGCTGGACAGCGACCGCCGCTGCTACGGCTTCTTCCATCCCAGGCTGCCGAACACGCCACTGATCTTCGTCGAGGTCGCGCTGGTCGACCGCATCAGCGACGGCATCGTGCCGCTGCTGGACGAGGCGGCCGCGCCGGTCCGGCCCGAGAAGGCCGGTACTGCCATCTTCTATTCCATCAGCAACACGCAGAACGGCCTGCGCGGCGTGAGCTTTGGCGATTCGCTGATCAAGCGCGTCGTCGAGACGCTGCAAGACGAGCTGCCGCGTTTGAAGGTCTTCGCAACTTTGTCACCGATCCCCGGCTTCCGCGCCTGGCTCGCCAAGAACGCGGCTTCCGTGCTGGAGCGGCTCGACGAGAAGCGCGCCGCCGAGCTGGGCCGCGTCATCGGCTCGTTGCCGCCAACGGCCGAGCGCTTCCTGGCGGCGGCGGACGAGCCAGGCAGGCTGGACGCGAAGTCCCCCGTGCGGCAGCTCCTGCTGAACGCCGCCGCCGAATTCCTCGGCCGCGCGACCGCCGAAGGCAAGCCGATCGATCCCGTGGCGCGCTTCCACCTTGGCAACGGAGCGCGGGTGGAGCGGCTCAACTGGGCCGGCGACCCTTCGCCCAAGGGGTTGAAGCAGTCCTACGGTCTCATGGTCAACTACCTCTACGATCTGAAGCGCCTCGACAAGCACCGCGCCCTGCTCGCGCAGGGCAAGGTGGCGGTGTCCGGCGACGTCGACAATCTTTTCCTGGATTGATTCCCCCCAACCGCGCCGCCCGGGCGCACTTGAGTTCACAACGTCAGGAGACTCTGCAAATGACCCCAAGCTTCCAGCGGCGCGACGTGTTGCGCCTGGCCGCGGCCTCCGCCGCCGTCCTCGGCGCCGGTGCCCGCGCGCAATCGGGCTGGCCGAACAAGCCGGTGACGATGATCGTGCCCTTCCCCGCGGGCGGCGGCACCGATGCCTTCGCGCGGCCGCTGTCGGCACAGTTCTCCAAGGTCGCCGGCCAGACGCTGGTGATCGACAACCGCGGCGGCGCCGGCGGCACGCTGGGCGCCAGCATCGCCGCCAAGGGCCAGCCGGACGGCTACACGCTCTTCATGGGCGCGGTTCACCATGCCATCGCGCCGTCGATCTACCCCAAGCTCGACTACGACATCGAGAAGGACTTCGTGCCACTCATGCTGCTGGCCAACGTGCCGCAGGTGGTGGTGGTCAACCCGCGCCGCGTCACGGCGCCGACGCTGCAGGCCTTCGTCGCCAATGCCAAGGCGAACCCCGGCAAGCTCAACTACGCCTCGGCCGGCGCGGGCACCTCGCACCACCTGGCGGGCGAACTTTTCAAGATCCAGACCGGCACCTTCATCACCCACATCCCCTATCGCGGCGCGGGCCCGGCGCTGCAGGACCTGATCGCCGGCAACGTCGACGTGATGTTCGACGGGCTGGGCTCCTCCGCGCAGCACATCAAGGGCGGCCGCATCAAGGCGCTGATGGTGGCGGGCGCCAAGCGCAACCCCGCGTTCCCCGACGTGCCCTGCGCCGCCGAGGTCGGCCTGCCCGACTACACGGTGACCACCTGGTACGGCCTGTGGGCGCCCAAGGGCACGCCCGCCGATGTGCAGGCCAGGATCGTGGACGACATGAAGAAGGCGCTGGCCACGGACGAACTCAAGACCATCTGGGCCGCCAACGGCGCCGAAATCCCGAACCAGACAATGGCTGCCTACGGCGCTTTCGTGAGTTCGGAGATCAAGCGCTGGAGCAGCGTGGTGAAGACCTCCGGCGCCAAGCTGGAATGACCGGGCAGGTCTCGCTGCGGCGCGAAGGCGCGCTGGCCCTCGTCACGTTGTCGCACCCCGGGCGCCTCAACGCGATGAGTCGCGCCATGTGGGTCGAACTCCGCCAGGCCTTCGCGACGCTGGCGGGGGAGAGCGACGCCCGCTGCGTCATCGTGCGCGGGGAGGGCGGCGCCTTCTGCGCCGGCGGCGACATCTCCGAGTACCCCTCTTTCCGCTTCGACGAGGCCCGCCTGCGCGCCTTCCACGAGGACGAGGTCTGGCCCGCGCTCGCCGCGATGCTCGATTGCGCACTGCCCGTGGTCGCGCAGATCCAAGGCGCCTGCATGGGCGCGGGGCTGGAGATCGCGAGTTGCTGCGATATTCGCCTGGCCGGTGCCACGTCCAAGTTCGGGGCGCCGATCGCGAAGCTGGGCTTCCCCATGGCGCCGCGCGAAGCCGCCCTGGTGCATGGCGCCGTCGGTGACGCGCTGGCGCGCGACATGCTGCTGGCGGCCGGCGTGCATGGCGCGCACCGGCTGTACGAGGCCGGCTTCCTGTTGCAGGTGCTGCCTGACGCGCAGGTGGGCCCTGCGGCGCTGGACCATGCAGGGCGCATCGCCGGTCTGGCGCCCGCCGCGGCGCGACTCAACAAACGCACCCTGTCGGCGCTGCGCCGAGCGCCCGCGCCGGAAACGCTCGCGCCGATGCTTCAGGAGGCCTACGATTACGCCGACAGCGCCGAGCACCGCGAGGGCATCGCCGCCTTCATCGCCAAACGCGCTCCCGTCTTCTGAGACAACCATGATCGCCACGACCAACGCCAACCTTTTCGCCGCCCTGCGCGCAGCCTTCCCCTCCCATCTCGAAGAAATCGCCGTCGAAACGGACGACGGCCTGTATTACTCCTGGCTGGACCTGGAGCGCGCCAGCGCCATGATCGCGAACCTGCTGGACGCACTGGGCCTGGAGAAGGGCGCGCGCATCGCGGTGCAGGTGGAGAAGTCAGTCGAGGCCATGATGCTGTACCTCGCGACGCTGCGCGCGGGCTACGTCTTCCTGCCGCTCAACACGGCGTACCGCGGCGCCGAGATCGAGTACTTCATCGGCAACGCCGAGCCCGCGGTGGTGGTGTGCAGCAATGCCAATGCATCGTGGGTCGCGCCCATCGCGACGGCCGCCGGCACGCGGCATGTCTTCACGCTGAACGACGACCGCACCGGCACGCTGCTCGAAGTCGCGGCGCAGTGCAGCGACCAGCACACCGTCGCACAGAAGAACGACGACGACCTGGCCGCCATCCTCTACACCAGCGGCACCACCGGCCGCAGCAAAGGCGCGATGCTCACGCACCGCAACCTGCGCTCCAACGCCGAGGTGCTGAAGGACTACTGGGGCTGGCGCACCGCCGATCGCGGCGGCGACGTGCTCATCCACGCGCTGCCGATCTTCCACGTGCACGGCCTCTTCGTCGCGATCCATGGCGCGCTGATCAGCGGCAGCCGGATGATCTGGTTCAACAGGTTCGACGCCAAGCGCGTGGTCGCGCGACTGGAGGATGCCACCGTCTTCATGGGCGTTCCCACGCTGTACGTGCGCATGCTCGCCGAGCCGGGGCTGACGCGCGAGGCCTGCAGCGGGATGCGTCTCTTCATCGCGGGCTCGGCGCCGCTGCTGGTCGAGACCTTCGGCGAATGGCAGGAGCGCACCGGCCACACCATCCTGGAGCGTTATGGCATGAGCGAGACGGCCATGCTCACCTCCAATCCCTACAGCGCCGTGCAGGGCCAGCGGCGCGGCGGCACGGTGGGCTTCCCGCTGCCGGGCGTTCAGCTGCGCATCCGCAACGACGCGGGCGAGCCCTGCTCGACGGACGAGATCGGCCACATCGAGGTTTCCGGCCCCAACGTGTTCGCGGGCTACTGGCGCATGCCGGAGAAGACGAAGGAAGAGTTCACCGCCGACGGCTACTTCAAGACCGGCGACGTGGGCAAGATCGACGGACTGGGTTATGTCACCATCGTGGGGCGCAGCAAGGACCTGATCATCAGCGGCGGCTACAACGTCTATCCGGCGGAGATCGAGGGCTACATCAACGAGATGGCCGGCGTGGCCGAAAGCGCGATCGTCGGCGTGCCGCACCCCGACTTCGGCGAGGTCGGCGTGGCGGTGGTGACGGCCAAGCCGGGCGCCGCGCTCGACGCCGACCGGATCGTCGCCGAGCTCAAGGACAAGCTGGCCAACTTCAAGGTGCCCAAGCGCTGCTTCGTCGTGCCGGAGTTGCCGCGCAACGCGATGGGCAAGGTGCAGAAGGCCTTGCTGCGGGATGAGCACAAGGGCCTGTTCCTCAACGCCTGAGCCCCGGGCCGAGAGGCCGTTCAGGAGCCGCGTGCGCGGGAATTTCAGCGGCCTGGCGGTGGCGGGTTCCCCTGGCGTCGCTCCTTGCGTTCACGCCGCAAGCGGCAGCCGCGTGGCGGCGGCCGGCTCCGGGTTGGCGACAACCGTCTCGAAGGTGCCTGATTCCGCTTCGGACTGGCGCTGGAAGACGACAGGCTCGCGCCGCTTCTTGTTCAGCAGCAGCTGCGTGACATCCGGCCGCGAATAGTGACCACTCGGGTCGCCGGCCGTCTTGGCGAGCGAGATCATGCCGAGGTCGATGTCGGCGATCACGAGGCCTTCCTGGTCCTCGGCCAGGTTGGTGCCCAGCGGCGAGCCATCCGGCCCGTAGATGCGCGCGAAGCCGCCGCCCACGCCCAGCATCTGCTGCTTGCCCGCGTCGGTGCACATCAGCTCGCTCATGGCCTTGGAGACGATGGCGCAGGGCGCGATCACGAAGCACTGGCCCTCGGCCGCGTAGAGCTGGCTCGCACCGTTGTTCACCTCCGGTCCGAGCGCGTAGGCCGCGCCGCGGTAGAGCGAGAAGCTGGGCCAGGCGGCGCAGTGCACCTGCTCGTTCTGCGCATACATCGCATACTTGCTCAGCGGCTGCAGGTGCTCCCAGCATGAGAGCGAGCCGATGTTGCCGAGCGCCGTCTCGACCACGCTCAAGTCGGAGCCATCGCCCTCGCCGAACACCGTGCGCTCCACGTGCGTGGGCTTGAGCTTGCGGCGCGTCTGCACCGTGTTGCCTTGGTCGTCGATCAGCGCCTGCGCTATGTAGAGGCTGCCGGCCGCCTTCTCGCTGTAGCCGAGCGAGACCCAGATCTTGTGTTTCTTCGCCGCGTCCTTGATGCGGTCGAACTCGGCCGAGCCGACCACCAGCGAGTTGTCGTTGTAGCGCTGGACGAACTGCATGCCCCAGGCCGGCGAGTCCAGCCAGATCCACCAGGGATAGCCCGGCACCCAGGTCTCGGGGAAGGCGATCAGCTTCACGCCCTGCGCGGCCGCCTGCGCCATCAGGTCGATGGTCTTGTCGATGGTGCCGTCGAGGTCGAGGAAGACGGGCGCGGCCTGCACGGCGGCGACGCGGAAGCGGGGATGGGTCTTGCTGGGCATGGTGTGCGCTCCTGGAAGGGTTGAGTGGCGCCGCGGCCCCTGCGCGCATCGGGTTTGCGCGGTGGCATGCGGGTTGCTTGAAGCGTAAGTTCGCCGGCTGGAAAAGCCTTGTCCCGATTTCGCGGCGTTCTTGTTCCAGCGTTGCACGCCAGTTGCCCACCATTGCCTGCCCCCGGGGGATTCCATGAACCAGTTGCTAAGCACCGATGCCGTCCCCAGTGGGCAACGGCTCGCGTACTGGACGGACATGATCTGCAATGTCTACGTGCAGCTTGGCTGTGATGCGGCGCGGCCGGAAGTCTCGGGCAGTTTCCAGGGCAGCATCCGGCAGCACAGCCTTCCCGGGCTGGACGTGTCGGTGGTCGACTCCTCCGCGCAGAACGTGATGCGAACGCCGGGTCACATCGCGCGCTCCTCGGACGACTACTTCCTGGTCAGCATCCAGGCGCGCGGGCGCGGCGTCGTGCGGCAGGACGGGCGCGACGCGGTGCTGTCGGTGGGTGATTTCGCGCTCTACGACAGCACGCGGCCTTACCAGCTGCTCTTCGACGAGGCCTTCGAGCAGATCGTGCTCAAGCTGCCCGGCGAGCGGCTGCGAAGCGAGCTGCGAGAGACCGAGACGCTGACGGCCACCACCGTGTCCGGCCGCGAGGGCGCGGGGCACCTGCTGATCGGCATGATCAGCACCTTGCGCGAGGACATCGACACGCTGCAGCCGGCCTCGGCGCTGGCGGTCGCGAACGGCGTGCAGAGCATCCTGGTGGCCGGGCTGCAGACGCTTCCGGCCGCGCGCTCACCCGGCCTCAGCAATCTCACGGCCTTCCATCTCGCGCGCGTGAAGCGGCGCATCGACGAGCAACTGGCAGACTCGCAGCTGTCGGTGAGCACGCTGGCGGCGCAGCTCGGCATGTCGGTGAGCCACATCCACCGCGTCTTCAAGAGCGAGCCGCTCACGCCGTCGCAGTACATCTGGGAGCGCCGCCTCGAAGCCTGCAGCCGTGACCTGCTGGAGCCGCGCCTGGCCGGCCGTCCGGTGGGCGAGATCGCCTATGCACGCGGCTTCAGCGACGCGGCGCATTTCAGCCGTGCCTTCCGCGAGCGCTTCGGCTGCTCGCCGCGCGAGTGGCGGCAGCAGCGGGCGCTGCAATAGCCGGCCGGCCTACTGCACCAGCATCACCGAGATGTCCGTCTCGGAGATCACCTTGGTCGCGACCGAGCCCATCAGCGCGCGCCCGAAGATGCCGTGGCCGTGCGTGCCCATCACGATCAGCTCGACGCCGGCCGCGCCGGCCGCCTTGAGGATCTCCTCGGCCGCATGGCCGTGCCGCTGCTCGATGACGTAGCTGCCGGGGAAATTCGCGTCCAGGAAGACCTTGACCGGACCGAGCACCTTGGCGCTTTCCTCGGCGTAGTAGTCGTGGACGATCTCCTTGCTGAGATGCCGCGCCACGTGCCCGGGCACGCCGGTGCACACATGCACCACGACCAACTGGTTGCCTTCGACGAACATGGCGCGGTGCCGGGCCATGTAGTCGAGCGCCTTCTGCGTATGGGGACTGCCGTCAACGGCGATCAGGATCTTCATGCATTGCCTCTCGTTGTTGCGGGTGCGGCCGGGGCGGTAGGCACCGTTCGCCCTGTTGTTATACGCCGCCCGGGGCGCCGCGTTCGAAGCGGCACTACGAGATGTCAGGCTTCAATGCGCAGCGCTTGCGTCTCCAGCGAAGCGCGGACGCGGTCCCGCAGCGCGGGCGTGGCGCCGAAGGATTCGAGCGCCAGCCAGGCCTGTGTCATGACCGTGTCGCCGATCTCCTCGATCAGCGCCGCGGCGCGCTGGGGTGGAAGGCCGAACTGGGGCGCGGCTTCTCGCGCCAGGTCGAGGTGCGCGTCCAGCCGCCCGGGCAGGATGGCAAGCTGCTGGTAGCCGATGTTCGTCATCTGCATCACGAGGTCGAAGGCCGGCGCGAGGCACCACCGGCCGTCGGCGCGGCACAGCACGCCGTGGTTCTTCACGTGGTCGTCGCTGTTGTCGGCGAAGAGGTTGAACACCAGGCGCCTGAAGAGTTGCTGCAGGTCGTGCTCCGGCCGCCAGGACAGGCGGCGCAGCGCGCGAGCCAGTTCGACGTAGCTGCCTGCGCTGCTCTCATAGGGCGCGTCCAGCAGGGCGGAGGCGGAGAGGTAGTGCAGCCGGCGTTCGTCCTGGAGCGGCCCTTCGCGGTCGAACCGCTGCACCAGCAGCGCCTCGCCGAGATGGAGGGGGCGCAACTGGAAGGCCGGCACATCGATGCCGCAGGCCTGCGCGAGCCGCAGCGTGGCTGCCTCGACGATGCCGACCGGAAAATCGTCGCCGCGGGCCGGGAATTTGGCGAGCCAGCGGTAGCCTTCGACGATCAGGGTGGCCTTGGGGCGCGCACCGCCCAGGCTGCCACCCTGCAGAAGTTTGCGCAGCGCGGGCTTGATGGCAAGGTCGTTGTCGACCCGTCGCGCCGCGTCGGCCAGCGTTTCGAGATCGAAGAGTTCGGCGGGCGGTTCGTCGGCCGCCAGCGGCAGGCTTTCACCGAAGACCATCGCTCCGACCCGATCCGCGTTGGTGAGGGGCAGGGCCTCGATGTCGGAGAGCGTCCGCCCGGCCTGGAGTTCGAGCACCTTGCGGCCCCAGGTGTCCGGCAGCGCATCGCGGAAGCTCAGCGGCAGGGCGCCGCCGTCGCGAACGCGGCGCTCGGGGATGACGAAGGGAGCGTCCCGCAGGGGCAGCACGTCGGGGTTCAGCGCGAAGGCTCCGGCGCTCTGCAGGTAGCGGCGGCCGTAGGCGAACTCGCCGGATTCGACATTGCCGCGTCGAGCGATCTTCAGGAGGCCTGCGGGGACAGGCGGGGTTCCCGCGTGGGTGGAGAGGCCGACGTAGAGTTGGCTCTCAGAAGTCACGTTCGCCCTCGGCGATGGTTCCTGCCCGCGCCACGGCCTTGGGGCGGCGCATCCTGCGCTTGCGCACGAGCGAGGCCGTCAATTCGGGCGTGATGGGCGCGATCGCGTCGATGGATTCGAGTTGGCCGAGCAGCCAGAGGGCGTTGGCGAGAATGCCGACGCTCGATGTCGCCTTGCCGGCTTCGATGGCACGGTAGGTGGCGGGAGCACAGAACAGGCGCTCGGACATTTCAGCCACTGTCCATCCCAGGCGCATGCGGTGGGCCCGCACGCGTTCACCAAGGCGCTTCAGGCATGCGGCGGCTTCGGGGGGGAGCGTCGCCAGGGATTGGGAGTTCTTTGCCATCGATAAAATGACTTTTATACCGTTTAATAGTCATTTTATTGGCTTTCCAGATTTTGGCAAAGGAGGCTGCTTGCGCAGGGCGCAGGGCGCAGGGCGCAGGGCATGCGGCGTGTCCGCCTCCGCCACCCCAACGCCCGCGAAAAACACTCAGCCCCGCAGCCCTTTCCAGAGCATGTAGGCCGCGAGCACATAGAGGATGCTCGCAAACACACGCTTCAGCTTCGACACGGGCAAGCTGTGCGCAGCCTTCGCGCCCAGCGGAGCAATGAGAAAGCTGCACACCGCGATGACGGCCAGTGCAGGCAGCCAGATATAGCCGAAGGACCCCTCTGGCAGCCCCTGCACGGATTGCCCGCTCGCCACGTAGCCGACCACGTTGGCAACCGCGATCGGAAACCCCAGCGCCGCGCTCGTCGCCACCGCGTTGTGGATGGCGACGTTGCACCATGTCATGAAGGGCACGCTGATGAAGCCACCGCCCGCGCCCACGAGCCCCGAGATGAAGCCGATCGCGCCGCCCGCGCCGAGCTGGCCGGCAGTGCCCGGCATCTGCCGCGTGGGCTTGGGCTTCTTGTCCAGGAACATCTGCGTCGCCGAGAAGCCCACGAAGAGCGCGAAGAAGATCGCGAGCGCCGTGCCCTTGAGCAGCGAGAACACGCCCAGGCTTCCGATGAGGCTGCCGATCACGATGCCCGGCGACAGCCGCTTCACGATGTCCCACCGCACGGCGCCGCGCTTGTGGTGCGCGCGCACGCTCGAGATCGAGGTGAAGACGATCGTCGCCATCGAGGTCGCGATAGCCATCTTCACCGCCAGGTCCGCCGACACCCCGCGATGGCCCAGGATGATGGTGAGGAAGGGCACCATCAGCATGCCGCCGCCGATGCCGAGCAGTCCGGCGAGGAAGCCGGTGCCGACGCCGAGCAGGGCGAGTTCGGCGATCAGCAGGGGTTCGATCGTCATCAAGGAGAACCTCGGAAAAAAGCCACGGCCCCGTTGGAGGGGCCGTGGCCGGAATGGAAGGTGTCTGCGAGTGGGCACCGGGCTCGCATCCTGAACCAGGGTTCAGGTGGGCGAGGGCAGCAAGGCTTCGGGTTCATCTGACGCGAGATGATCACGCCCGCCAGGCGATGTACCAAGCCCGGCTCCGGAGAGCATTGGAACAAGGAAATATTAAGCCCG
>CBIHOG010000077.1:0-15421 GCA_966211435.1 uncultured Variovorax sp.
TCGACCGTGCCCATCTCGCGCATGTACATGCGCACGGGGTCGGTGGTGCGGCCGAACTCGCTGTCGACAGTGGAGAGCGCCGCCTCGGCTTCTTCCTCGGCTTCCTCGACGGTGGTCGCGGTGGGCGCGGTGTTGTTCAGCAGCAGCGTCTCGGCGTCGGGCGTCTGCTCGTAGACGGCCACGCCCATGTCGTTGAGCATGGTGACCACGACTTCCATGGTCTCGGCGTCGACCAGCTTGTCGGGCAGGTGGTCGGAGATTTCGCCGTGCGTGAGGTAGCCGCGCGTCTTGCCGAGCGTGATCAGGGTCTTGAGGCGGGAGCGGCGCTTGGCCAGGTCTTCCTCGGAGAGCACGGTCTCGTCGAGGCCGAACTCCTTCATCAAGGCGCGTTCCTTCGCCTTGCTGATCTTCATGCGCAGCGGCTTGACCTTTTCCTCGGTGGTCGTCGCGACGGGCTCCTCGCCGGCCAGGTCGTCCTCGATGTCGGACAGGTCGACATCGCTCGTGGGGGCCTCGCTGGCGGCCTTGGGTTTGCGGCCACGCTTGGCGCCGCCTGCCGCGGCAGGCGCACCGGCGGCCTTGGGAGGACGGCCCACCTTCTTGGCGGCGGGCTTGAGGGGTTCGTCGAGGGTGGTCGATTTCGTAGGCACGGTTTTCACTTTCGTAGCGGCAGACGCCTTGGACGCGGCGGCACCCGTCTTAGTTGCCGCCAGAACGGCGGCTTTCAACGGTTTTTCTGCGACAGGCTTCTTGGCGGCGGACACGGCAGGCTTCTTTGAACTGGGCATACAACCTCGGTACAACAAGAATGGACGAGCGGGATCACAGGCGCCAAATACCCGGCGCAGGCAGGAGCACAAAACTAGGACGCCGAGGGGAGGAAGATCCCCTGGCGCCATCAAAAGGCAAGATGTCGGGCGAACATTTGGTGTGCAGTCCTTGCGGTGTATTGGCCCTTATCCCCTTGGGGAAGTGCATTGCGCATGGGGCCGGCCCGGAGGTGCTGCTGTCGCTCTTGCCTTAAATTTCGCTTTTCAACGAAGCCTTACATTATAGCGCGATGCGCAAATTTCAAGCACTGCCTGTCGGTGGATTGAGGCGATTTCGCAATTCCAGCCGACGCGCCTCCAGCGCCTTGTAGCGTTCCAGGGCCCTGGGGTCGCTACCGACCGCCGCGATGGCCTCGCTCTGCTGGGCCTTGAGCAGGTCGTCCAGCATGTAGTCGAGCAGGTTGCGCAGCTCCTGGGCGGCGTCGGCCGCTCCGTTGCCCTCGGCGTCGCCGATCGGACCGCCGTCAGGGCCTGTCATGACGCGCTGGGCGAGGGCCTCGAAGGATTGGCCGCGCATGCCCTCGCGCAGCGCGGCCCAGGGCTGCACGCCGTGTTCGTGGGACTGGCTGTCGAGCCAGGCGAAGAGCTGCCCGTGCTCCCCCGGAAGGTCGCAGAGCATGGCGTGCAACTCGTGGGACAGGGCTTCCCATTCCGTCATGTGGGCCAGGAGCAGCCGGGCCGCTACGTCCGGACGACTGGTCGGCAGGCTGCGGCCCTGGGAGCGGGGCGGGGCGGCCCGGCCGCGGGCCTTCCAGCGCTTGGAGCCTGAGCGGAAGCCTGCTTTCGAGGGCTCGGTCGAATAGCTCTGCGAGGGCTGCGAGTAGCCAGCGCCATCGCGCCAGTCGTCGCTTTCATAGGTGCCATTCCAGTCCTCCGGCGGACGGGGGGTGGGCGCCGGTGCGGGGCGAGGCGCCGGGGTGACCCACAGTTCCCCCAGTTCCTGTCCGCTGAGCTGGACCAGGCTGGCGATCTCGCCGAGCAACTGGCGCTTGAGGGCGCCTTCCGGCAGCGCGCTCCAGAGCGGGCGCGCATTGCTCGCCATGCGGGCGCGGCCTTCCGCCGTGCCGAGGTCGCAGCCGTCTCGCGCCGCCTCGATCATGAAACGGCTCAGGGGCGTCGCCTCATTCACGAAACGCGCGAAGGCCTCGGCGCCGAATTCCCGGATGAAGCTGTCCGGGTCGTGCTCGGCCGGCAGGAACAGGAACTTGACGCTGCGCACGTCGCTGGCGTAGGAGAGGGCACCGTCGAGCGCCTTGCGCGCCGCGCGCCGGCCGGCGGCGTCGCCGTCGAAGCTGAAGACCACCGAGTCGGTGAAGCGGAAGAGCTTCTGCACATGCTCCGGCGTGCAGGCCGTCCCGAGCGTGGCGACCGCATTGGGGAAGCCGAGCTGTGCAAGGGCGACGACGTCCATGTAGCCCTCGGTGACCAACGCGTAGCCGCGCTCGCGGAAGGCGGCGCGGGCTTCGTAGAGCCCATAGAGTTCCCGGCCCTTGCTGAAGACTGGCGTTTCGGGCGAGTTGAGGTACTTCGGCTTTTCGTCGCCCAGGACGCGGCCGCCGAAGCCGATGCATTCTCCCTTGACGTTGCGGATCGGGAACATCACCCGGTCGCGGAAGCGGTCGTAGCGCTTGCCTTCGCCGCCCTTGTCGTCGGCTTCGCCGCTGATCACGAGGCCGCTCTCGGCCAGCAGGGGGTCGTCGTATTCCGGGAACACACTCGCCAGCGTGCGCCAGCCGGCGGGCGCGTAGCCGATGCCGAACTGCTTGGCGACCTCGCCCGAAACGCCCCGGCCTTTCAGGTAGGCGATGGCACCCGGCGACTGGCGCAGATGCTTTCGGTAGGCTTCGCCGGCCTTTTCGAGCACTTCGCTCAGCGTCGCCTGCTTCTGGCGTTGACCGGCGGCGCGGGCGCGCTCCTCCGGCGTGGCGTCGTCCTCGGGGACCTGCAGGCCGTACTGGCCGGCCAGGTCGTGCACCGCTTCCACGAAGCCCATGCCGGCATGTTCCATCAGGAAGCCGATGGCATTGCCGTGCGCGCCGCAGCCGAAGCAGTGATAGAACTGTTTCGTCGGGCTGACCGAGAAGGAGGGCGATTTCTCGCCGTGGAAGGGGCACAGCCCCATGAAATTCGCGCCTGCCTTCTTCAACTGCACATAGCGGCCGACGATTTCCACCACGTCGGCGCGCGCGATCAGTTCCTGGATGAATGAAGCGGGGATGGTCATGTAGGCGGGGAGCGGCAAATCATACGCAAGCTGTCCGGCGTCGCGGCAGGCGGCGCAGCGGGCATACTGTTCCCGCACCCACTCGACGCATGATCCGCCGCACCATCATCCACGCCGCGCCCTTGCTGCGCCACCCGCTTCGCTTCATCTGGCAGGCACTGCGGTGTTTTCGCGCCAACCAGGGGTTGCTGCTGGCCGGGGCGGTAGCCTACTACGCGCTGCTGTCGATCGTGCCACTGCTGATCGTGAGCGTGATCGCTCTGTCGCACTTCATCGACCAGCGGGAACTGCTCAGCGCCGTCGGGCGCTACCTCGCATGGCTGTTGCCCGGCCAGTCCGGCGCGGTGGTCACCGAACTGTCGAATTTCCTCGATCATCGCGACGTCATGGGGCCAGTGCTGCTGGTCACGATGATCTTCTTCAGTTCGCTTGCCTTCACCGTGCTGGAAAGCGCCATGGCCGTGATCTTCCATCACCGCAAGGCCGACCATCAGCGCCATTTCCTGATCTCGGCCGTGATGCCGTACCTCTACATCCTGTGCCTGTGCGTCGGCCTGCTTCTGGTGACGCTGGTGTCGGGCGCGTTACAGGTGATCGGGCAGGAGAGCGTCGAACTGTTCGGCCACGCGTGGTCACTCTCGGGTGTCTCCGGCGTGCTGCTGTACCTGCTGGGCCTGGGCGGGGAGATCTTCATGCTCACTTCGCTGTACCTGGTCATGCCGGTCGGCCGCCTGCGGCTGCGGCATGCGCTGCTGGGCGGCGTGACCGCGGCGTTGCTGTGGGAAGTCACGCGCCGCCTGCTGGTGCTCTACTTCGCGACCTTGTCGCAGGTGAATGTCGTCTACGGATCGCTCACGACGGCGATCGTGGTGCTGCTGAGCCTGGAGATCGCCGCCACGCTGGTGCTCTTCGGCGCCCAAGTCATCTCGCAGTACGAGCGCCTGGAGCGCACCGGCAACGCCGAGCCCATCGAAGGCGCCCTGGGTGGCGGCACGGAGCCCGAGCCCGTCAGCGCGGTGCGAGCCGTATCGCGCCGTCGAGCCGGATCACTTCGCCGTTGAGCATGTCGTTCTCGATGATGTGCCTGGCCAGCTTGGCGTAGTCCTCGGGCGTGCCCAGCCGGGAAGGGAAGGGCACGCTCGCCGCCAGTGCGTCCTGGACCTCCTGCGGCATGCCGAAGAGCATCGGCGTGCCGAAGATGCCTGGCGCGATGGTCATGTTGCGGATGCCATTGCGCGCGAGGTCGCGGGCGATCGGCAGCGTCATGCCCACCACGCCGCCCTTGGATGCGCTGTACGCCGCCTGGCCGATCTGCCCGTCGTAGGCCGCCACGGAGGCCGTCGAGATCAGCACTCCGCGCTCTCCCGTCGATTCCGGCTCGTTCTTGCTCATCGCATCCGCCGCGATGCGGATCATGTTGAAGCTGCCGATCAGGTTGACGGTCACGGTCTTGCTGAACACGGCCAGCGCATGCGGCCCGTTCTTGCCGACCGTCTTCTCCGCTGGCGCGATCCCCGCGCAATTGACCAGCCCCATCAGCTTGCCCAACTTCTGTGCCGCCACCACCGCTGCCTGCCCATCCGCCTCCTGGCTCACGTCGCACTTGACGAAAACCCCACCGATCGCCGCCGCGACCGCCTCGCCCTTGTCCGCCTGCATATCGGCGATGACAACTTTCCCGCCATTCGCCGCCAGCATCCGCGCCGTGCCCTCGCCGAGCCCCGACGCGCCTCCCGTGACGATGAAAACCTTGCCTTCGATCTGCATGTCTATCTCCTGATGTGACGACCCATTATCAAACGAGAGCATCCCCTCCCTCTCCCCTGTGAAACACCGCGGAACCGGCTCCGCCGGTCCGCCGGTGTTGCCCCCGGCAGGGGGAAGGCGAAGGACACGAAGTGCCGCAGCCTGGGGGCGAGCAAAAAAAAGGCCCCGTCCGAAGACGGGGCCCCTGAATTGGATCCGTGAGGACCCAAGGAGACAATCGACGCCCGCCGTGAAGCGGGCTGGAAATCAGCGCTTGCGGGCAGCGGTTTGAGCCGTGCTCTTGGCGGCGTTCACGGCCGTGGTCGACACGGCCTGGAAGTTGGCTTCGGCGACGTCCGAAGCCTGCTTGACAGCCTTCTGCACTGATTCGAAAGCATTGTTGGCGGCAGCCACGGCGCTCTTCATCACGGCGACGGCGGTTTCAGAGCCGGCCGGCGCGTTCTTGGCGGCGCTGTCGACCAGGCCGACGAACGCTTGCTGCGCCTCGGCAGCCTTGACTTCGAAAGCCTTGGTGAATTCAGCGCCGGTGCCTTGGGCGATGTCGTACAAGTGACGGCTGTAGGCGGCGGTCTTCTCGGCCAGGGGCTGGAAGAGGCCGGCCTGCAGGGTCAGCAGCTCTTGCGCGTCCTTGACGCTCAACACGGCCTGGGCGGTGCTGGCGGCTTCGGTCAGGGCAGCCTTGGAGGCGGTCACGTTCAGGTCGACGAGCTTCTCGACGCCTTCGAAAGCCTTGGTGGTCAGGCCGAACAGGGTTTCGAGGTTGGCTTTGTGGGAAGCGATGATTTGGTCAGCGGTGAGTGCCATGTGGATGCTCCAGGTAGTTGAAAAGGGACAGTTGACTTCGCTGCTCCTCTTCAATTTTTGTGCGGTGCAGCATGGGTTGAAGTATAGGCAGCCACGCATTCGGATCAAGCCTTTTTTGCTGCCCTGCAGCAATTTAGAAGGCGCGTTCTAAATCCGGCGCGTCGACAATCGCGGCCTATGCGCGCCTTCTATTCGGGCCAATTCGTGCTGCCCTTGCCGCCGGGCCACCGCTTCCCGATGGGACGCTACGTCATGTTGCGCGACCGTCTCCAGCAGCAGCTACCAGGCGTTCGGATGGTGGAAGCGCCGCGCGCCACCGACGGTGAACTGGCCCTGGCGCATACACCCCAGTGGATCGGCGCCATCAGCGACGGCAGCGTGAGCCCGCAGGCCATGCGGGAGATCGGCTTCCCCTGGAGCGAGGCGATGGTCGAGCGCTCCCGCCGCTCGACCGGCGCGACCATCGCCGCGTGCCGCGCAGCGATGGCGGAGGGGGTCTCGGCCAACATGGCCGGCGGCACGCACCACGCGAGCGCCGACAAGGGGGGTGGCTTCTGTGTCTTCAACGACGCTGCCGTGTCGGCCCGCCTGATGCAGGCGGAGCGGGGCCGGCGTGGGCGCATGCCCCTTCAGGTGGCGGTGATCGACCTCGACGTTCATCAGGGCAATGGCACCGCCAGCATCTTCCGCAACGACGCGAGCGTGTTCACGCTCTCGATGCACGGGCAGAAGAACTTCCCCTTCCGCAAGGAAACAAGCGACATCGACGTGGAACTGCCGGACGGCTGCGGCGACGCCGACTACCTGGCGGCGCTCGAACACGCGCTGGATGAACTTGAAAGGCGCTTCACGCCCGGCCTGCTGATCTACCTCGCCGGCGCCGACCCCTTCGAGCGCGACCGGCTCGGGCGCCTGAAGCTCAGCTTCGACGGCCTGGAGGCGCGCGACCGGCGCGTGTTCGATTTCGCCTGGCGCCGGCGCATCCCCATGGCCTTCGCCATGGCGGGCGGCTATGCGGACGACATCGCCGAGACAGTACAGATCCAGCTTGGCACATTCCAAGTCGCCTTCGAGTACTGGCGCCGCTGGCAGAATGCCGCGCCATGAGCGCCAGACCCACGCCCGAATCCCGAAGCAGCTACCGCGCCTTCCGCAGCATTCCGACGCGCTGGGCCGACAACGACATGTACGGGCATGTCAACAACGTCGTCTACTACGGCTGGTTCGACACGGCCGTCAATGCACTGCTGATCGAGCGCGGGGCGCTGGACATCCACCACGGCACGACCATCGGCTTCGTGGTGGAGACGCAGTGCAACTACTTCGCACCACTGGCCTTCCCTCAGACCGTGGAGGCGGGCATCCGTGTGGCGCATGCGGGGTCATCCAGCGTACGCTATGAAATCGCCCTCTTTGCCGAAGGAGCGGACACGGCCGCGGCGCAAGGCCACTTCGTGCACGTCTATGTCGATCGCGTCACGCAGCGGCCGGTGAAGCTGCCAGCCGTCCTCAAGGCGGTGGTCGACGAACTTCGGGTCTGAGACGTCGACGAAAAAGCGGCGCCGTGGGGCGCCGCTTTTCAATGAACCGGCCGCAGCCGATTTACATCTTCTTCATGGCCTTGATGTCGGCCTTGCCCTTGGCTTCTTCGGCCTTGGCCTGCTTCTCGCAGGCGCTCTTGGCGTCACCCTTCTGGTCGTCGCACTTTTCCTTCGCGACGTCATAGTTGGCCTTGACCTTCTCTTCCTCTACCTTGCGCGCGTGGCTGTCGCTCGGCTTGTATTGCTGTTCGAGTTCAGCCTTGGCGACGTTCTCCTTGCCCTTGGCTTCCTTCTGGCAGACGTCCTTGGCGTTGTCCTTCATCGCGTCGCATTGGGTCTTGGCGACCTTGTAGTCGGCCTCGATCTTTTCCTTCGCGACCTTGTATTCGTCCTGGGTCATTGCGCTGGCCTGGGTCGCGACGAAGCAGGTCGATGCGAGGGCGAGCATGAGCAGATGTTTTTTCATGGTGTTCTCCTTGGGGTGCTGAAAATCAAACCTTCTCGAACCAGAGCGCGGCGGGTGTACGGCCATCGCGCGCTTCCCAGTCCGCTACCTGCTTCTCGGCTTCGTCGCGGCTGATGCCGTGGCGTTCCTGGATGCGGCCGAGGAGCTGGTCGCGCTTGCCGGCGATGACGTCGAAATCGTCGTCGGTAAGCTTGCCCCACTGTTCCTTGACCTTGCCCTTGAGCTGCTTCCAGTTGCCTTCGACGGTGTCTTTGTTCATGACGTGATCTCCTTCAGAAAAGTGTTGTCGCCGGCCTTGGCGTTGCTTGCTGGCCGGCGTGGGATCACTGTCAGCGGGAGCGCCCGGATGGACGGTAGGACGCCCGGGGAAGGGGTCGTAGGCACTTGCCGACGCGTCCCGTGATAATCGAACGCACGCCGAACCCGGAGACAAGCGCGCCGCACCATGATCATCCACAGCCTGCTCGATACCGATCTCTACAAATTCACGATGATGCAGGTGGTGCTTCATCACTTCCCCGGTGCCCGCGTCGAGTACCGCTTCAAGTGCCGCAACCCGGGCATCGACCTCGCGCAGTTCGCGGGCCAGATCCGGGAAGAAGTGCGCCACCTGTGCTCGTTGCAGTTCAAGGACGCCGAACTCGCCTACCTGCGCTCGATGCGCTTCATCAAGAGCGACTTCGTCGATTTCCTCGGCCTGTTCCGGCTCAACGAGAAGTACATCAACATCATCCCGAAGCCCACCGGCGAACTCGAGATCCGGATCGAGGGCCCCTGGCTTCACACCATCCTGTTCGAGATCCCGGTGCTCGCGATCGTCAACGAGGTGTACTTTCGCAATACCCAGCCGCGGCCGGACGTGGCGGAAGGCCGGCGGCGGCTCGAGACCAAGATCAGCCAGTTGCAGGACGAGGGCCTGGCGGATCTCAAGATCGCGGACTACGGCACGCGGCGGCGCTTCTCCAAGGACTGGCACGAGGAAGTGCTGCGCACGCTGACGGGCCGGCTCGGCGCCGTGGTCGCTCCGCCGCAGCAGCGCATGGGCGGCCGGCTGCCGCAGTTCGCGGGCACCAGCAACGTGCTCTACGCGATGAAGCTGGGCCTCATCCCGTTGGGCACCATGGCCCACGAGTACCTCCAGGCCTGCCAGGCGCTGGGCCCACGGCTGCGCGACAGCCAGGTCTTCGGCTTCGAGTCGTGGGCGCGTGAATATCGGGGCGACCTCGGAATCGCGCTGTCGGACGTGTATGGCATGAGCGCCTTCCTGCGCGACTTCGACCTGTACTTCTGCAAGCTCTTCGACGGCGCGCGGCACGACAGCGGCGACCCCTTCCAGTGGGGCGAGCGCATGCTGGCGCACTACATCGCGAACCGGGTCGACCCGCGCACCAAGACGCTGATCTTCAGCGACGGGCTGACCGTGCCCAGGACCATCGAGCTCTACCAGCAGTTCCGCGGGCGCTGCCAACTGGCCTTTGGCATCGGCACGAACCTGACGAACGACCTGGGCTATGAGCCGCTGCAGATCGTGATCAAGATGATCCGCTGCAACGACCAGCCGGTGGCCAAGCTCTCCGACACGCCATCGAAGAACATGTGCGAGGACGAGCGCTACCTGGCCTACCTGCGCCAGGTGTTCGAGATCGCCCAGCCCGCGGCATGAAGCGGCGCGTGGCCACCGCAAGGTTTATTCGCCTGCTGGCGGTTGTCGCACTGCCGGTGGTGTTCCCCGGGGTGGCGTCGGCCGCGGATCTCGATGGCAGCACGCTGTCGCCGCTCTGGGGCGTGCCCTTCGCGGGCCTCCTCCTGTCGATCGCGCTTCTGCCGTTGCTGGCGCCCTCGTTCTGGCATCACCACTATGGCAAGGTCTCGGCCGCATGGGCGCTGGGCTTCCTGCTGCCCTTCGCGGCGATCTTCGGTCTTCCGCTGGCGAGCGCGCAACTGGTTCACGCGCTGGCGGCGGAATACATCCCCTTCATCATCCTTCTCACCGCGCTCTTCGTCGTGGCGGGCGGCATCCATATCCGGGGCAACCTGCACGGGGCGCCGGGGCTCAATACAGCGATCCTCGCGATCGGCGCGGTGCTCGCGAGCTTCATGGGCACTACCGGCGCCTCCATGCTGCTGATCCGGCCGCTGGTACGGGCCAACGACAACCGCTTGCACAAGGCGCACGTGGTGGTCTTCTTCATCTTCATCGTGTCGAACGTCGGCGGCTCGTTGACGCCGCTGGGCGACCCACCGCTGTTCCTCGGCTTCCTGAAGGGCGTGGATTTCTTCTGGACCGTGCGCCACATCCTGCCTGAGACGCTGTTCATCATCGGCGCGCTGCTGGCGCTGTTCTACGCGATGGACAGCTGGTACTACCGCAAGGAGGGCGTGCTGCCCTTCGATCCGACGCCCGACACCCGCGGCATCGGCTTCGACGGCGCGCGCAACTTCTGGCTGCTGGCCGGAGTGGTCTTTTTCGTGCTGCTCAGCGGCTTGTGGAAGTCGCCGGTCAGCTTCGACCTCCATGGCACCACCGTGGGTCTTCCGGGCCTCGTGCGGGATCTGGGCCTGATCGGAATCACGCTGCTGTCGCTCAAGGTCACGCCGCAGCGAGTGCACGACGACAACCAGTTCGGCTGGGCGCCGATGGCCGAGGTGGCGAAGCTCTTCGCGGGTATCTTCCTGACCATCGTGCCGGTGATCGCGATGCTCAAGGCTGGCGTCCACGGTCCCTTCGGCGCCGTCGTCTCGGCCGTGACGCGGCCGGACGGCCAGCCGGACCCGGCGATGTACTTCTGGGCCGCCGGCTTCCTGAGTTCCTTCCTCGACAACGCGCCAACCTACCTGGTGTTCTTCAACACCGCGGGTGGCGAGCCGCAGGCGCTCATGACGACCTATGCGGCAACGCTGGCTGCCATCTCTGCCGGCGCCGTGTTCATGGGCGCCAACACCTACATCGGCAACGCGCCGAACCTGATGGTCAAGGCCATCGCGGAAGACCGCGGCGTGCGCATGCCCAGCTTCTTCGGCTACATGCTGTGGTCCGGCGCCATATTGGTGCCCCTGTTCGTCCTTTCCACCTTCATCTTCTTCCGTTGATCATGAACAAGCCTAAAGTCCTCGTCGCCCGTTCGATCTTTCCCGAAACCATCGCCCGGCTCGAAGAACACTTCGAGGTGGAATCCAACCAGGCTGACGAGAGCTGGAGCAAGGCCCAGCTGATCGGGAAGCTCAAGGGCAAGCAGGGCGTCTTCACGACCGGCAGCGAGCGCATTGACGCAGAGGTGCTGGACGCCTGCCCGGAGTTGAGGATCTGCGCCAACATGGCGGTGGGCTACAACAACTTCGACGTCGACGCGATGACCGCGCACGGCGTGCTCGGCACCAATGCCCCGGACGTGCTCACCGAGACGACGGCCGATTTCGGCTTCGCGCTCCTGATGGCGACCGCGCGCCGCATGGCGGAGAGCGAGCATTTCCTGCGCGCCGGCAAGTGGACGAAGTGGAGCTACGACATGTTCGCCGGCTCCGACATCCACGGCTCGACGCTCGGCATCATCGGCATGGGCCGCATCGGGCAGGGCATCGCGAAACGCGGCGCGCATGGCTTCGGCATGAAGGTGATCTATCACAACCGTTCGCGCCTCGACGCGAAGCTCGAAGCCGACTGCAAGGCCAGCTATGCCGGCAAGGAAGAGCTGCTGAAGACCGCCGACCACGTCGTGCTGGTCGTGCCCTACACACCGGCCTCGCACCACACGATCGGCGCCGCCGAGTTGACGCTGATGAAGCCGACGGCGACGCTCGTCAACATCGCGCGAGGCGGCATCGTCGACGACGCGGCGCTTGCCGCCGCGCTGCGCGACAGGCGCATCGCCGCGGCGGGGTTGGATGTCTTCGAGGGCGAGCCCAAGGTCCACCCCGACCTGTTGACCGTGCCCAACGTGGTGCTGACACCGCACATCGCCAGCGCCACCGTGCCCACGCGCCGGGCCATGGCCGACCTCGCCACCGACAATCTGATCGGCTATCTCATCCGCGGCAAGGCGCTGACGCCCGTCAACCCTGCCGTGCTCGCCTCGAAGTAAGTGACTGACCCTGTGCCTGAACTCTGGATACTGCTCGGCCTCGCTGCGCTCAATTTCATCCTCGTCCTCTGGCTGCTGCTGCGCAAGCCGGCGGCCCCTGACCACACGGCGCTGGTCGCGACGCTCGGCGCGTCCAGCGAGCGCATTGAGCGGGAGCTGCGACACGAGATCGGCGAGTCGTCGCGCGGCGCGCGGCAGGAAACCGCGCAGGCCTTTGCAACCTTCCAGCAGGCGCTGGTGCAGCAGGGCGCTGAAGCGACCCGCACGCAGAACGCTCAGATCGACGCCTTCGCGCAGCAGCTCACCTTGCTGCAGAAGACCCTGGCCGACACGCTGAACACGCAGCTGCAAGGCTTGAGCGAATCCAATGCCCGCCGGCTGGCCGAGGTGCGCGCCACCATGGAGACGCAGCTCGCGCAACTCCAGCAGAGCAACACCGCAAAGCTCGACGAGATGCGCAAGACGGTGGACGAGAAGCTGCAAAGCACGCTCGAAGCCCGTCTGGGCGAGAGCTTCAAGCAGGTAGCGGACCGGCTGGAGCAAGTGCACAAGGGGCTGGGCGAAATGCAGACGCTGGCCGTCGGCGTCGGCAGCCTGCAGCGCGTGCTGACCAATGTGAAGACGCGTGGCGTGTTCGGTGAGGTACAGCTCGAAGCGCTGCTCGAACAAGTGCTGACGCCCGACCAGTACGCCAAGCAGATCGAGACCAAACCACGCAGTGGACAGCGCGTGGATTTCGCCATTCGCTTCCCCGGCCGGGGCGGTGACGGGGCGCCGGTCTGGCTGCCCATCGACGCCAAGTTCCCGCGCGACGACTATGAGCGCCTGCTCGACGCGCATGAGCGCGCCGATCCGGCCGCCGCCGAACTGGCCGCCAAGGCCCTGGAAGCGCGCATCCGCAGCGAGGCGCGGTCGATCGCCGAGAACTACCTCGCCGCGCCACACACCACCGATTTCGCGATCCTGTTTCTGCCGGTCGAGAGCCTTTACGCCGAGGTGCTGCGCCGGCCGGGACTGATGGACGCGATCCAGCGCCAGCATCGCGTGACCCTGGCTGGGCCGACCACCTTGCTGGCCATGCTCAACAGCCTGCACATGGGCTTTCGTACGCTGGCGCTCGAACAGCAGGCCAGCGAGGTCTGGAAGGTGCTGGGCGCCGTCAAGACGGAGTTCGAGCGCTACGGCGAATGGGTTGCGCGCATCAAGGAGCAGGTGGCGAAGGCCTCCGACACGCTCGACAAGGCCGACACGCGGGCCAAGCAGATGCGCCTGGCGCTGCGCAAGGTGGAAGCGCTGCCGGAGGTCGAGTCGCAGGCCTTGCTGCCCGCGCCTGACGACGACGTGGCGCCGTGAGCGCCGGGCACGAGGCGGCACGCCTGGAAAGGCGCGACCGATGAACGCCGAACTGCCGCGGCTGATCGTCGCCCAGATCTGCCTGCATGCGGCCATGGCCGGCATGCGCCTGGCGGCCCCGCTTCTTGCGCTGCAGCAAGGTTACAGCGCGGCGGCCGTGGGCCTGCTGATCGCGCTCTTCGCGCTCACGCAGGTCTTCCTGGCGTTGCCGGCGGGCCGCTTTGCCGATCGGCACGGTTTGAAGCGGCCGCTGATTCTCTCCGTGATCGCGGCCGCCCTCGGCACGGGACTCACGGCGGCCTTTCCGATCTTCCCGGTGATGTGCCTCGGCGCGCTGCTGACGGGCGGCGCCACGGGTGCGACCGTCATCGCGCTGCAGCGGCACGTTGGGCGAGCCGCGGCCAATCCGACCGAACTCAAGCAGGTGTTCAGCTGGCTTGCGATCGCGCCGGCGGTGGCCAATTTTCTCGGCCCTTTCTGCGCGGGGTTGCTGATCGACCATGGCGGCGCGGCGCCTGCGGACCTGCAGGGCTTTCGCGTCGCTTTCGCGGCCGTGGCGCTGCTGCCGCTCATCGGCTGGTTCTTCGCTCGCCGCACGCGCGAGCTGCCGCAGGCGCCGTCCCAAGAAAGCGGCAAGAAGGCGCGCGCGTGGGATCTGCTGCACGAACCGATGTTCCGGCGTCTGCTGTTCGTGAACTGGTTGCAGTCTTCCAGCTGGGACGTGCATGCCTTCGTGCTGCCGATCCTGGGACACGAGCGCGGGCTGGGCGCCTCGGCGATCGGCTCGATCCTGGGCGCCTTTGCGATCGCCGCTGCGCTGATCCGCGTCGTCTTGCCGCTGGTGGCATCGCGTGCATCGGAACGCAAGGTGATCTTCATCTCCACCGTGATCACCGCGCTGGTCTTCGCGGTCTATCCGTTTCTGTCTTCGGCGCTCGCGATGGGCATGTGCTCGGTGGTGCTTGGCTTCTCGCTTGGCGCCGTGCAGCCGATGGTGATGAGCATGCTGCACCAGATCACGCCGCATGCGCGGCACGGCGAGGCGCTTGGGTTGCGGCTGATGACCATCAATGCCTCCAGCGTCGCGATGCCGATGCTCTTCGGCTCGATCGGCGCGCTGATCGGCATCGCGGGGGTGTTCTGGGTCGTGGGCGGCGTGGTGGCGCTGGGCGCGCGCGCCGTCCGCGGGCTGGAAGTTGCACCGCAGGCGGCGGACTCCCGGGTTCAGAGCTTGTAGAAGCGCTTGATCGCGTCCCAGGCGTCCTGGGGTGCATCCACGTATTCGATGAGTTTCACATCTTCCGGCGAGATCACGCCTTCCTCGGCGAGGAAATCGAAGTTGAGCAACTGCTTCCAGTAGTCCGAACCGAAGAGCACGATCGGCACGGGCTTGGCCTTGCGTGTCTGCACGAGCGTGATGACCTCGAAGAGTTCGTCCAGCGTGCCGAAACCGCCCGGGAAGGCAACCAGCGCCTTCGCCCGCATCATGAAATGCATCTTGCGGATCGCGAAGTAGTGGAACTTGAAGCTCAGCGCGGGTGTGACGTATGGGTTGGCTTCCTCTTCCATCGGCAAGGCGATCGCCAGGCCGACCGAGAGGCCACCGCCTTCATAGGCGCCGCGGTTGGCGGCCTGCATGATGCCCGGGCCGCCGCCGGTGCAGACGAAGAGCTTGTCTTCCGGGTCCTTGCTGTCGCTGTATTGCGCGACGATCTTGCCGAAGGCGCGGGCCTTCTCGTAGTAGTGCGAATTGCGGCCCAGTTTCCGCCAGCGGGTGGCGGCGACGGTGTCGCCGGAGGCTTCGGCCTGTGCGATCAGCGCACCGGTTTCCTCCTCGCTGCGGAAGCGGGCGCTGCCGAAGACGACGACGGTGTTCTCGATGCCGTGGGCGCGCATCTCCAGGTCCGGCTTCATCAATTCCAACTGCATGCGCAGGCCGCGAGTCTCGCGGCGCAGCAGAAATTCCGGGTCGGCGAAGGCGAGGCGCGAGGGGTCGGCGTGCAGCGGAAGTCCCTTGTCGGCATGGGACTGCAGGGTCGCCCAGGCATCGGCGAGCCGCTTGTCGTGAAGGTCGTGAGTGCTGTTCGGCATGATCTGGCGAGGAAGTAGGTCTGGGATTGTGCGCTTGCAGAATCCGCGCCCGGCGCTGCGAGCGTACGCAAAAAAGGCTCCCGAGGGAGCCTTCTTCAAGGGGCATGCCTGGGGGCTGGCCGCTTAGACACGCTTGCGGTATTCGCCCGTGCGCGTATCAATTTCGATGCGGTCGCCCTGCGAGACGAAGAGCGGCACGCCGATCTCGAAACCGGTGGAGATCTTGGCCGGCTTCATGACCTTGCCCGAGGTGTCGCCCTTGACGG
>CBIHOG010000078.1:0-15417 GCA_966211435.1 uncultured Variovorax sp.
AGGAGATGAGCAGCCAGGCCGAGCAACTGCAGCAGACCATGGCCTTCTTCAAGCTCGCCGGCGGCCCGTCGGCGCACAGCGTGCCGGCGCCCGCACCCGCGCCGAGCCGAGGCAAGCCGCAGGCGCGCGGTGGCTTCAGGAAGACCGTGCCGTCCCCGGCGCGCGCGAACGGCGGCTTCGCGCCGGCCAACGCCCTGGCCTTCGCCGGCGCGGACGCGCCGGACGAATCGCAGTTCGCCCGTTTCTGAGAGGGCGCCGGCGTCGATGAACACGAACCTCAGCGACATCGAGTTCACGCGCTTCCAGCGTTTCATCTACGACGCCGCCGGCATCGCGCTTTCGCCCGCGAAGAAGGCGCTGGTATGCGGGCGCCTGTCCAAGCGGCTGCAGGCCAACCAGCTGTCCACCTACACCGAGTACCTCGCCCTGCTCGCCAGCGGCAAGGCGGCCAACGAGGTGCAGATGGCGGTCGACCTGCTGACCACCAACGAGACCTACTTCTTCCGCGAGCCCAAGCACTTCGAACTGCTGCGCGAACTCGCCTCGGCCAGCGTGGCCCGGCCGCAGCCCTTCCGCGTGTGGAGCGCCGCCTGCTCCACCGGCGAGGAGGTCTACAGCATCGCGATGGTGCTGGCCGACTGCATGGGCGCGGCCGGCTGGGACGTGCTGGGCACCGACATCAGCACCCGCGTGCTGCAGCGCGCCCGCGCGGCGCATTACGTGCTGGAGCGCACCCGCTACATTCCGCAGGACTACCTCAGGCGCTTCTGCCTCAAGGGCATGGGCGAGCAGGCCGGCACGCTGCTGGTGGAGCGCCAGTTGCGCGGCCGCGTGAGCTTCGCGCAGGTCAACCTCAACACCGAGCTGCCGGCCATCGGCATCTTCGACATGATCTTCCTGCGCAACGTCATGATCTACTTCAACGGCGAAACCAAGCGCCAGGTCGTGGCGCGCGTGCTCTCGCTGCTCAAGCCCGGCGGGCATTTCTGCATCGGGCACTCCGAGACGTTGAACGAGATCAGCACGGCCGTGGTGCAGGTCGCGCCTTCGATCTACCGCAAGCCATGAAGAATCCGATCAAGGTCATGGTGGTGGACGACTCGGCGGTGGTGCGGCAAGTCGTCGCCGGCCTCCTGGGCGCGGCGCCGGGCATGCAGGTGATCGCCTCCGTGGCCGACCCGCTGCTGGCCATCGAGCGCCTCAAGCAGCAATGGCCCGACGTGATCGTGCTCGACGTGGAGATGCCCCGCATGGACGGCATCACCTTTCTGCGCCGCATCATGCAGGAGCGGCCCACGCCGGTCGTGATCTGCTCGACGCTGACCGAGAAAGGCGCGAAGACCACGCTGGAGGCGCTGGCGGCCGGCGCGGTGGCGATCGTCACCAAGCCCAAGCTCGGCCTGAAGCAGTTCCTGGTGGACTCGGCCGACGACCTCGTCGTGACCGTGCGCAACGCGGCCCATGCCAACGTGCGGCGGCTCGCGATGCGTGCCGAGGCACCGCCGCTGGCGCCGGTGGCCAAGCACACGGCCGACGTCATCCTCGCGCCCAACTCGGCGCGCGCGATGACGCAGACCACCGAGCGCGTGGTCGCCATCGGCACTTCCACCGGCGGCACCCAGGCGCTGGAAGAAGTGCTCACCGCCCTGCCCCGCGTGTGCCCGGGCATGGTGATCGTGCAGCACATGCCCGAGAAGTTCACCGCCGCCTTCGCCGCGCGGCTGGACGGCATCTGCCAGATCGCCGTGAAGGAGGCCGAGACCAACGACCGCGTGGTCCCCGGCCGCGCCCTCATCGCGCCGGGCGGCCGCCACGTGGTGCTCAAGCGCAGCGGCGCGCAATACTTCGTCGAGGTGGTCGACGGCCCGCTGGTCAACCGCCACCGGCCCTCGGTGGACGTTCTCTTCCGCTCGGTGGCCAAGAGCGCCGGCGTGAACGCGCTGGGCATCATCATGACGGGCATGGGCGACGACGGCGCCGCCGGGCTGCTGGAGATGCGCAATGCCGGCGCGCGCACCGTCGCGCAGGACGAGGAAAGCTGCGTGGTCTACGGCATGCCGCGCGAAGCCGTGAAGCGCGGCGGTGTCGAGCGCACGGTGACGCTGGGCGCGATGGCCCAGGAAATCCTCAAGCAACTCTGAAGGCCTCGGGGCGCCGTCCAAGGCGGCCTGCACGCTTCGCGATCCGCCGCTAAGATCGCGCCGCGCTCGGGCATGGACTCCGCCGCGCCCCGTCAGCCCCGAGTCAGCCCCTGGCCCCACCACCCCGCCGCGATGCCCGCAACGCCCGAGCCTTCCGATCCTTCTTCTCTTGTCGCCAACGAACCTGCCGGGCCCTGGCGGCTCGCGAGCTTCCGCGCCTTCGCCTGCATGCGCTTCTTCATGGGTGCCTCGCAGGAGATCATGACCGTCGGCCTGGCGTGGCTCATCTACCAGCGCACGCACAGCACGCTGGCGCTCGGCATGGTGGGGCTGTCGAGCTTCCTGCCTTCCATCGTGCTGTCGCTCTTCACCGGCGTCGCGGCCGACCGGCTGGACCGCCGCCACATCATGCTGGCCGCCAGCGGCACCATGGCGGCGTGCGGCCTCGCGATGGCGCTGCTGAGCCTGGGCGATGCGCTCTGGCCGGTGTACATCGTGGTCGTGGTGCAGGGCGCGGCGCGCGCCTTCGCTCAGCCGGCCAGCAAGGCCATGGTGCCGAGCCTGGGTCCCGCCGGCATGCTGAGCCGCGTGATCGCCGCGGCCACGCTGGTGCAGGGCGGGGCGGTGATCCTCGGGCCGGCCATCGGCGGGCTGCTGATCCCGCTCGGCGGCTGGGTGCCTTTCGCGGCCTGCTGCACCGCCGCCAGCCTGGCCTTCGTTGCGGCCCTGGCGCTCGGCCCGCAGCGCGCCAAGGGCATCCCGCGCGCGCGGCCCGACCTGGCGATGATGCTCGCCGGCTACCGCTTCATCTGGTCGCGGCCCACGGTGCTTGGCGCGATGGGGCTGGACCTCGTGGCCGTGCTCTTCGGCAGCGCGGTGGCGCTGCTGCCCTTCTACGTGACCGACGTCTTCCACGAGGGCGCGTGGGCCATGGGTGCGCTGCGCGGCGCGGACGCGGCGGGCGCGCTGGTGATGGCGGCGGTGCTCTCGCACTTCCCGGTGCGGCGGCACTTCGGTCCCAAGCTGCTGATGGCCGTGGGCGTGTATGGCGCGGCGACCATGGCCTTCGGGCTGAGCACGCACATCTACGCGGGCATGGCCTGCCTCTTCATCGTCGGCGCCAGCGACACCATCAGCATGGTGACGCGCAACGCGCTGATCCAGATCAACACGCCCGATGCGATGCAGGGCCGCGTGGCGGCGGTGCACTCGGTGGCGACGGGCACGTCCAACGACCTGGGCGAGTTCGAGTCCGGCCTGCTGGCGCATGCCATCGGCGGCGTGCCGGCGGTGGTGGCCGGCGGCGGCATCGCGCTGCTGTGCGCGCTGGGCTGGGCCTGGCTCTTTCCGGCCGTGCGCAAGGCGGACCGGCTGGACGAGGCACTGCCCGCCAGCTGAGTCAGCCGCGGCGCACGAAGCGACCGGCCCGCGCGCCGGTCGCGCGGCCTTCGGCTGTGTAGCTCAGCACGCCGTTCACCCACACGCCCTCGATGCCTTCGCTGAACTGGCGCGGCTGCTCGAAGGTCGCGCCGTCCTTCACGCGCGCCGGGTCGAAGACCACCACGTCAGCCATGAAACCAGCCTCGATCCGCCCCCGCTCGCCGATGCGAAAGCGCGCGGCCGACATGCCGGTCATCTTGTGGACGGCTTCCTCCAGCCGCAGGACGCCCTTCTCGCGCCAGTAGCTCGCCAGCACGCGGGGGAAGGCGCCCCACAGGCGCGGGTGCGGCCGCTCGTCGTGGGGCAGGCCGTCGGAGCCGATCATCGACAGCGGGTGCGTGATGACGCGCTCCACGTCGTCCTCGCGCATCTGGAAGTAGCAGGCGCCGCCGGGCTTCAGCCGCGTGGCCGCTTCCTGCTGCGAGACGCCCCACTCCGCCGCGATGTCGGCCAGGTAGCGCCCGCCCATATCGGGATGCGGCTGGCTGCCAGTGATGAGGATGTCGATGATCCCGTCGACCAGGTCCTCGCGCAGCACGGTGGAGCCGGCCGTGTAGGGGTACACATCCATGCCGATCTCCTGGCCGCGCGCAAGCTCCTCGATGAGCGGCAGGGTCTCGCGCGTGCGGCCCCAGTTGGCGGGGCCGGCGCATTTGTGGTGCGAGAGCACGAGCGGCAGGCCGGACTGGCGCGCGGTGAGCGCGGCCTCCTGCAGCGCGGGGAGGATGCCGGCCAGCTCGTCGCGGATGTGCGTCGCATACACGCCGCCGTTGCGCGCGGCCACCGTCGCCACCGCCACCAGCTCGTCGACGTCGGCGGCGTAGGCCTCCTGGTAGAACACGCCGGACGAAAGGCCGAGCGCGCCCGCATCCATCGCCTCTTGCATGTCGGCCGCCATGGCCTCGCGCTCGGCCGCGCTGGCCGGGCGGTCCAGCGCCGGCATGTGGCGCATGCGCAGCGCGGTGTGGCCGATCAGCGCCGTCACGTTGACGCCAGGCCGCGCGGCGTCCACCGCCTCGGCGTAAGCGCGCATGGTCGCATGGCGGAACTGCCCGCGGCCCAGCAGCGACAGCGGCGCGGGCGGCTCGCCGGTGACCACAGGCGCGAGCGAGATGCCGCAGTTGCCGACGATCACCGTCGTCACGCCTTGCGAGAGCTTGGGCAGCATGTCGGCCTTCTCGATCACGGCCGCGTCGTCGTGCGTGTGCACGTCGATGAAGCCGGGCGCGACGACCTCGCCGGTGCAGTCGATCTCTCGCACGCCGCCCTCGGCACGCAGCCTCGCCAGCAGTTCGGGCGGCGTCTGGCCGGGCCGCGCGACCGATGCGATGCGCTCGCCGGCCAGCAGCACGTCCCCGTGCCAGCCCGGCGTGTTGCCGCCGTCCACGACCAGGCCGCCCTTCAGCAGCGTGGCGCCGGCGCCTTCATTCGTCTGGATGTCTCGCTTCGTCATGGTTCTCGTATTCGAAAGGTTCGGTCGCGCCGGAATACTCGGCGCTGTCGAAGCCATGTTTGTGCAGCAACTGCTTGAATTGCTGGAGCCCGCGCGTCGCCACCGGCCCGAGCCGCTGGGCCAGGCGCACCATGAGGATCTCGATGATGACGAGGTGGGCGAGGTAGGCCTCGGTGCCGACGCGCATCACCGCATCCTGCGGCACCGAGGCGGCGAGCAGCAAGTCGGCGATGCCGGCGAGCGGCGTGTCGGGCTGGGTGAGCGCGATCACGGTCGCGCCCTGCGCGCGAGCGAAGCGCGCGGCCTCCAGCGTGTAAGGCATGCGCCCCACGTGGGAGATGACGAACGCCACGCCGTCCGGCCCCAGCGTGCTGGCCGAGACCAGCTGCTGGTGCGCATCGAAGATCGCGTTGGAAGTGCAGCCCAGGCGGAAGAGCCGGCTCTGCAGCTCGCTCGCCATGAAGGTGGACGCCGCGCCCACCGAATAGCAGTCGATGCGCCTGGCCGTCGCCAGCTTCTCCGCGACGCGGTCGAGCACTTCCGGATCGATGCGGCGGCCCAGCTCGGCCAGCGAAGACACGGCCGCGTGCACGATCTTGCTCGCCACGTCGCCCGCGCTGTCTTCCGCCAGCACGCTGCGGTGCAGGTACGAGCCGGTCACGGCCAGGTCCTGCGCCAGCGCCAGCATGAACTCGCGCACCGAGTCGAAGCCGAAGCCGCGGCAGGTGCGCACGATGGTCGGCATCGAGACGCCGGCCTGCTGCGCCAGCTGCTCGACCGTGGCGGCCACGGCCGCACGCGGGTCTTCGAGCACGCACCGCACCACGCTGCGCTGCGCGGCCGGCAGGCCGTCCATGCGCTCGCGCAGCCGTTGCAGCAGGTTGGCGGAGGAATTGTTCATGGCCGCCTTCAGAAGCGCGTGCTGATCGCGCCGCTCACAGACCAGTCGTCCTCGACCAGCGGCATCCAGCGCCACTTGTCGAAGGTCGTGCAGGGGTGCGAGATGCCCAGCGCCACGCGGTCGCCCACCCGCGGCGCGGGGCCGGCCGGGTCGAAGCGCAGGTAGGCATGCTGGTCGTTGAGGGCGCTGACGGTCCAGCCCGCGGGCGCATCGGCCGCGCTGCGTTCGCCGCGCCGCGCGAGGCGCACCGGCACCGGCATCTCCAGGTCGTAGGAGATGTCGCGGCGCCCGCAGGTGAGCAGCGCGAGGCCGGGTTCGGGGACCGACTGGACCATGGCCCAGACTTCGAGCGCGGCGCGCAAGGAGTCATCGAGCCCTTCGCGCTTCTCGACCTGCTTGAGGAAGCGCGCGTAGTTGCCATGGTCGTGCGTGATGTAGCAGCCCGAGCGCAGCACGCCTTGAACCGGCCGCGAGAGGCCTTGCGTGCGCAGCAACGGCACGACCAGGTCGAACACGGCCGAGCCGCCAGCGGTGAGCATCACCTGCGCGTCGCAGAAAAGGTCCTGCGCGTCGAGCTGGCGCGCGGCCTCGATCACGCGCCGCACCAGCGCCGTGACCTCGCGCGCGTCGTGCTCGCTGTCGCAGCGCGCCACGCCGCCTTCATAGCATTCGATGCCGCCGAGCTGCGCGTTGGGCGAGCGCGCGATGGCCTGCGCCAGCGCGACCGCCTCTTCCAGCGTGCGGCAGCCGGTGCGCTGGCCGGGGATGCCGATCTCCAGCAGGGTGTCGAAGCAGCGCGTGCTCTTGCGCGCGGTGGCCCAGTCCTCGATCAGCGCGAGCTGCGCGAGCGAATCGACCAGGAACCACACGCGCAGCTCCGGGTGGGCGGCGAGCAGCGCGTCGAGCGAATCGAGGTCGGCGTCGCACACCACCTGGTTGGCGATGATGGCGCGGCGCGCGCCGGCCTCCACGCCCACGCAGAGCTGGTAGATGGTGGCGAAGGTCAGGCCCCAGGCGCCCGCGGCCAGCTGCTGTGCGAAGAGCTCGGGCGACATCGTGGTCTTGCCGTGCGGCGCGAGCGTCACGCCCTTGCGCTTCGCGTAGTCCTGCATCCACGCGACGTTGTGCGCCAGCGCGGAGCGGCGGATCACGGCCAGGGGGTACGGCAGGTCGTCGGCCAGCACGTTCCATTGCCGGTCGCCGATCTCGGAGGCGCGGCACGGCGCCGCGGCCAGGGGATAGCTCTTGCAGCGGTTGTCGAGGAAGAGGTCGTGCATGGATGTCTTTCCGTCTCTCAAAGGTCTTCGCGCCAGCAAGCATGCCAGTGACCGGGCGCGACTTCACGCAAATTCATGTCGGCGCCGGCGCAGCGCTCCTCCGCCAGGGGGCAGCGGGTGCGGAAGACGCAACCCGAAGGCGGGTTCGCCGGACTCGGCAGGTCGCCCTGCAGCAGCGGCACCACGCGCCGCTGCGCCGGGTCGGGGATGGGCGCGGCGGCGAGCAAGGCGCGGGTGTAGGGATGGCGCGGGCTGGCGTAGAGCCCCTCGGTCGGCGCGATCTCCATCACGCGGCCGAGGTACAGCACGACCACGCGGTCGCACAGGTACTCCACCACGTCGAGGTCGTGGGAGATGAAGAGCAGCGTGAGGCCCAGCTGGTCCTTCAGCTCGCCCAGCAGGTTGACGACCTGGGCCTGGATGGAGACGTCCAGCGCCGACAGGGGCTCGTCCGCCACGATGAACTGCGGCTCCACCGCGAGCGCGCGCGCGATGCCGATGCGCTGGCGCTGGCCGCCGGAGAACTCGTGCGGGAAGCGGTCCGCGTGCTCGGGGCGCAGGCCCACCTGTTGAAGCAGTTGTTCGATGCGCGGCCGTCGCGCGCCGCCCTTGGCGAGGCCGTGCGTGTCCAGCGCCTCGGCCAGCACATCGCGGATACGCATGCGCGGATTGAGGCTCGCATACGGATCCTGGAAGATGATCTGCACCTTGGAGCGCAGCGGCCGGAACTGCGATTGCGACAGGCTCGCGAGATCCTGCGGCGCCGCGTCCGAGCCCTGCCCTTGGTAAAGCATCTGTCCGCCGGTCGGGTCGACCAGCCGCGTGAGCAGGCGGCCGATGGTGCTCTTGCCCGAGCCGGATTCGCCGACCAGGCCCAGCGTCTCGCCCTTGCGGATGGTGAAGCTCACGTCATCAACCGCGCGCACGGGGTGGCTGCCTTTGCCGAAGTACTTCCGCAGGCCGCGGATGTCGAGCAGGTTCTCGTTCTCGATGACCGCGTTCATGGGGCCAACTCCTCGGTTCCGATGCAGCGCACCATGCGCTCGCGACCGGCCGCGTCGAGCGCCGGCATCTTCACATCGCAGGCCGCGCGGTGAAAGGCGCAGCGCGGCCCGAACGCGCAGCCCGGCGGCGGCGCGAAGGGACTCGACACCTGGCCCGGGATGGCCACGAGTTGCGGGCGCCGGCCCGCGGCATGGACGGCGCCGCGGCGGCGCGCCACGCCCGGCAGGCAAGCCAGCAGCCCGCGCGTGTAGGGATGCGCCGGCCGCGCGAAGAGATCGTGCACCGGCGCCGATTCGACAATGCGGCCCGCATACATCACGGCCACCGCGTCCGCGTACTGCGCGACCACGCCCAGGTTGTGGGTGACGAAGAGCATGCTCATGCCCGTCTCCTTCTGCAGCCGGCCCATCAGCGCGAGGATCTGCGCCTGGATGGTCACGTCCAGCGCCGTGGTCGGCTCGTCGGCGATCAGCAGCGTCGGGTTGCAGGCCATGGCCAGCGCGATCATCACGCGCTGGCGCATGCCGCCGGAGAGCTGGTGCGGGTACTCGTCGACGCGCTGCCCGGCGGCGGGGATCTCCACCAGCTCCAGCATGCGGCGCGCGTGGGCGTGCGCCGTCTTGCGGTCCATCTTCAGGTGCAGCCGTGCCGATTCGGCGATCTGCTCGCCGATGGTCAGCACCGGGTTCAGGCTGGTCATCGGTTCCTGGAAGATCATGCCCAGCTCGTTGCCGCGCAGCGCGCGCTTCTCGGCCTCGGCCATCGCCAGCAGGTCGACGCGCTGGCCGTCGCGTCGCACGAACCAGGCCTCGCCGGTCACTTGCGCATGCGAGGTCTTGGCGTGCAGGCCCATCAGCGTGAGGCTGGTGACGGACTTGCCGGAGCCCGATTCGCCGACCAGCGCCAGCGTCTCGCCCGGGCGGATCGCGAAGGACACGTCGGCCACGCTCTGGATGCGGCCGGCCTCGGTCGCGAAGGAGGTGGAGAGGCCCGAGACCTCCAGGCGGGGGGCGATGGTCTTCATGCCGCCTTCCTCAGTTTGGGGTCCAGCAGGTCGCGCACGCCGTCGCCCAGCATCTGCAGCGAGAGCGCCGTCAGCACGATGGCCAGGCCGGGGCAGAAGATAGTCCAGAAGGCGCGGTCCGCGTATTCGAGGCTGCCGGCGATCATGGTGCCCCAGGTCGGGATGTCCGGCGGCACGCCCACGCCGAGGAAGGACAGGCCCGCCTCGGCCAGGATCGCGTACGCGAAGATGAAGGTCACCTGCACCAGGATCGGCGACATCAGGTTCGGCAGGATGTGCTTGCGCAGGATGCGCGGCGTGCGCACGCCCAGCGCGCGCGCCGCGTCGACGAAGAGCAGCTCGCGCAGCACCAGCGTGGTGGCGCGTACCACCCGGGCGACGCGCGGCGTGTAGACGATGACCAGCGCCAGCATCACGTTCCACAGCGACACGCCGAGGATGGACACCAGCGCGATGCCCAGCAGGATGTCGGGAAAGGACATCATCGCGTCGACCACGCGCATCAGCGGCGCGTCGAGCCGGCGGAAGAAGCCGGCGAGCATGCCCATCAGCGTGCCCAGCAGCACCGCGCCCGCCGCGGTGACGAAGCCGATCAGCAGCGAGTAGCGCGCGCCGTGCACGATGCGCAGCATCACGTCGCGGCCCAGCTCGTCGGTGCCGGCCCAGTGTTCGAACGAGGGCGCGTGCAGGCGCTGGCCGATCTCGATCGCGCCCGGGTCGGCGTCCGACAGCATCGGGTAGACGACCGCCGTGCCCACCACCAGCAGCAAGAGGAGCGCGGCGGCCAGCACGACCTTGCGCGCGAACAGGCGGCGCGCGGTGGAAAAGATGGCGGCCTTCATTTGCCCTCCAGCCGGATGCGCGGGTCGACCAGCGTGTAGAGCACGTCCACGCCGAGGTTGATGAAGACGTAGATGGCGGCGATCACGAGCAGCGTGCCCTGGATGACCGGGTAGTCGCGCCGCAGCACGGCGCGCACGACGAGGTTGCCCACGCCCGGCAGGTTGAAGACGGTCTCGGTCACGACCGTTCCGCCAATCATCAGCGCGAGCGTGAGGCCCAGCACCGTGACGATGGGCACCAGCGCATTGCGCAGCACATGCTTGACCATGATGGTGCCCTCCGGCAGGCCCTTGGCGCGGGCGGTGCGCACGTAGTCCTCGCCGAGGATGTCGAGCATCGAAGCGCGCGTGAAGCGGATGATCAGCGCCGAGTTCAGCAGGCCCAGCACCAGCGCCGGCAGCAGCAGGTGGTGCAACCGCTCGGCCAGCGTCGCGCTCGGGTCGCCGTAGCCCGAGGCCGGGAACCAGCCGAGCTTGACCGCGAAGAACTGGATGAGGATGAGGCCGAGCCAGAAACTCGGCACGCTGGCGCCCAGCATCGCGACGCTGCTCACGCCCTGGTCGGCCGCGCTGCCGCGCCAGATGGCCGCGGCCATGCCGGCCGGGATGCCGATGAGCGCGGCGATGCCGACCGCGAAGAGCGCCAGGAAGAGCGTGGGCTCCGCGCGCTCCAGCAGCGCCTGCGCGACCGGCCGCTGCAGGAAGAGCGACTGCCCCAGGTTGCCGTGCAGCAGCTCGCCGACCCAAAGGGCGAACTGCGTGGGCAGCGGCTTGTCGAAGCCGTACTGGGCGCGGGCCTGCGCGATGTCCTGCGCGGTGGCCTGGTCGCCCAGCATCAGCGCGACGGGGTCGCCGGAGGCGAGGCGCGTGAGCGCGAAGACCAGCACCGCCACGAGGGCGAGCACCACCAGCGCCCCGGCCAGGCGGGTCAGCAGAAAGCGAAGCATGGGAAGGTCCGGTGGGGCCTGAAGGGCGCGCGCCTATTTGGCCAGGCCGGTGTTCCAGAAGAAGGGCCAGATGGCGGGCGTGTAGCCCTCCAGCCTGGCCGAGCGGGCCGAGAGGCTGTTGAACTTGCCGACCTCGATGAAGGGCACTTCGTCATACACCGTCTGCTGCACCTGGCCCCATAGCGCGCCGCGCTTGGCGCCGTCGGTTTCCCGGTTGAAGGCGGTCAGGGTGCTCTTCTTGGCGGGTGTCTCCCACCAGCCGGGTGCGCCGTCGCCCAGCTGCGGGGGCGAGAGCATCGGCTCGGGGAAGAGGCCCGAATGGGTGAAGTACACGTCCCACAGCTTGGCGTCGTTGCGGCGCTGCACCAGCGTGGCCCAGTCGACCACCTGCAGGTCGGTCTTGAAGCCGGCCTTCTTGAGCTGCTCGGACATCACGAGCGCCATGTTGTAGTGGAACTCGTATTGGCGGCTCGCCATGATGCGCACAGGCTGGCCGTTGTAGCCCGCCTTGGCGGCCTGTTCCTTCGCGGCCTGCGGGTTGCGCGTGTTGTAGAGATTGGTGCCGGAGGCCGAGTAGTACGGCGTGCCCTTGGGGAAGAAGTTGGGCTCGACCACGAAAAAGCGGTTGTCGCCGAAGCCGGCGGCCATCAGCTCGCCCTGGCCCACGGCCGTCTGCACCGCGCGGCGCATCGGCTGCGAGGCGAGCACGCCCTCCTGCGTGTTGAACACGATGTAGGGAAAGCCGAAGTTCTTGGTGACGATGGGCACCACGGCCGGGGCGCCCTTCTCGATGCGGCCGATGGCCTCCACCGGCAGCAGGTCGGCGTACTGGAACTGGCCGGAGAGCGAGCCTTCCACGCGCGTGTTGGCGTTGGGCACGGGCACGAAGCGCAGCTCGTCGAGCAGGGCCTCGCGGCGGCCGGCGTAGCCGCTGGGTGCTTCCTTGCGCGAGGTGTAGCCCTCATGCCGCACGAGCACGGTGAACTGGTCCGGGCGGCGCTCCTTGAACTTGTAGGGGCCGGTGCCGATGAACTCCTTCAGCTGCGGCGCGATGCTTTCCTTGGCCATGATGGCGGCCATGCCGCTGGGCAGCGCGAGCTGGGCGAGCAGGGGCGCGTACGGGTTCTTGAGCTTGAGCTCGACGGCCAGCGGGCCCTTGGCCGTGAGCGACGCGACTTCCTTGCCCACGGACTTGCCGCGCGGCGAGAGTTCCATCCAGCGCTGCAGCGAGGCAACCACGTCCTCGGCGTTCAGGTCTCGGCCGTTGTGCAGCTTCACGCCCTTGCGCAGCGTGATGGCGTAGGTCAGGCCGTCCTTCGACACGACCGGCATGCCCTCGGCGAGCATCGGCGCCACGTTCCAGTTGGCGTCGAAGGTGTAGAGCGGCTCGTAGACGTGCTGCATGATGGTGCCGACGAGGTCGGCGGTGCTGATCATCGGATCCAGTCCCTGCGGCTCGCCGATCATCGCCAGGTTGGCGGCGCCGCCCTTGGCAGGTTCCGCCAGCGCGGCGCCAGAGAACAGGCCGACCGCAAGACCGGCTGCGACGGCGGCGGCCATGCCGCGCCACCTGGGTGTGCGTACCGGGTTCAGTGCTGAAAAACCAGATGTCGGTACAGTGGCGTCTTGGGTTTGCATCGCGGCTCCGTGGGTAATAACATTACATCGGCGATCGTATTTAGTGCGATCTTCCACGTCAAACTAGGGTTTACCCTTATTTTTTCTGTAATTTCCTTACAAACCAGGCGTCTCGACGCCCACCTCTATGTCCAAAGTTGAAATGCTCGGCCAGTCGCCGATCGCCTCTGATCGCCAGGCCCGCCCGCTCTCGCCCGCCACCCGGGCGGGCGACTTCGTCTTCGTCTCGGGCCAGGTGCCCACCGACGACCAGGGCCAGGTCATCGTCGGCGGCATCGAGGCGCAGACGCGCCAGGTCTTCAAGCGCATCGAGCAGGCGCTCGCGCTGGCCGACTGCACGCTGGCCGACATCGCCAAGGTGAGCGTGTGGCTGGACGACGCGCGCGACTTCGGGAGCTTCAACCGCGTCTACATGGAATGCCTGGGCGAGCACCGCCCCGCGCGCTCGACCGTCGAGTCGCGCCTGATGATCGACGCGAAGGTCGAGATCGACGTCACGGCCTACAAGCCGCGCGCCTGACAACGGAGAGCACGAGCCCATGAGCCAGAACCGCTTCGTCGCCGTCGACTGGGGAACGAGTTCGCTGCGCGGCGCGCTGGTCGAGGCGGATGGCCGCGTGCTCGAGGAGCAGAGCCATCCGCGCGGCATCCTCACGGTGCAGCGCGGCGGCTTCGCCGACGTGTTCGAGACGCTCTTCGCCGACTGGATGCGCCCGCGCGGCATGCGTTGCCTGATCTCCGGCATGGCCGGCAGCAAGCAGGGCTGGGTCGAGGCGCCCTACTGCCCCTGCCCGGCCGGCGCGGAGGAATTGCGCGGCAAGATCCTGGAGATCGAGCCCGCCCGCATCTCCATCGTGCCGGGCCTGAGCGACGCGCACGACGGCGTGCCGGACGTGATGCGCGGCGAAGAGGTGCAGATCCTCGGCGCGATGGTGCTCACCGGCCTGCGGGACGGCCTCTTCGTGCTGCCCGGCACGCACAACAAGTGGGCCACCGTGAAGCGCGGCCGCGTGACCGGCTTTCGCACCTTCATGACGGGCGAGTTCTACGCGCTGCTGAGCCAGCACTCGATCCTCGCGCGCACCATGGACAACTCCGCGCCGCTGGACGAGGCGGCCTTCCTGCAGGGCGTGACGCAGGCGGACAACGGCCAGGGCCTGTTGCACAACGCATTCGGCGCGCGCACGCTCGCGCTCTTCGACCGCATGCCGGCACGCGAGCTGTCGAGCTACCTCTCCGGCATCCTGATCGGCGAGGAACTGCGCACCCAGTCCGTCCATGCCGCCAACGAGGTGGTGCTGATCGGGACGCCCGCCCTGACACAGCGCTACACGCTCGCGTTGCGGGCCTCGGGCATCGCAGCGCGGGTGATGGGGGCGGAAGCCACCTGGGCCGGGCTGCACGCGCTGTCGCCCTTCCACGCGCACAAGAGACACGACCACGGACAAGACAACGGAGACCAGGCAGCCCCATGACCCAGCCCCTCGACACCTTCAACGCCGCCCTTGGGCAACTGCCCCTGGTGGGGATCCTGCGCGGACTGACGCCGGCCGAGGCACCCGCCGTCGGCGACGCCATCGTGGAGGCGGGCTTCCGCCTGCTTGAAGTGCCCCTCAATTCGCCGCAACCGCTGGAGAGCATCGCGCTGCTGCGCCAGCGCTTCCCGGATGCGCTGGTCGGCGCGGGCACGGTGCTCGACGCGCGGCAGGTGCGCGACGTGCACGCGGCCGGCGGCCAGTTGATCGTGGCGCCCAACTTCAATGCCGAGGTGATCGCCGAAGCCGCGCGCCTGGGCATGGTGAGCCTGCCGGGCGTGATGACGCCGACGGAAGCCTTCGGCGCGCTCGCCGCGGGTGCCACCGGGCTCAAGCTCTTCCCCGCCGAGCTGGCCTCGCCCGCCGTGGTGAAGGCGCTGCTCGCGGTGCTGCCCAAGGGCACGCCTCTGATGCCGGTGGGCGGCATCACGCCCGGCAACATGGCAATCTGGCGCGAGGCCGGTGCGGCCGGCTTCGGCATCGGCTCCGCGCTGTACAAGCCCGGCAAGAATGCCGCCGCCGTGGCCGAGGACGCGCAGCGCTTCGTCGCCGCCTGGCACGGCAGCCTCCGCGCCTGAGGAGCCAACGATGTCCGCCGATTCAGACTTCGCCAGCCCGGCCGTGCGCAAGCTGCGCGAGGACCTCGCGCTCGCCTTGCGCGCCGCCGCGCACCACGGCCTCGCCGAAGGCGTGTGCAACCATTTCAGCGTGATGCTGCCCGGCACGGCGGACCGCTACCTCATCAACCCGCGCGGCCTGCACTGGAGCGAGGTCGGCCCCGACGACATCGTGCTGATCGACGTGCAGGGCGAGGTGCTGGCCGGCCGGCATCGCGTCGAGCCCACCGCGCTCTTCATCCACGGCGCGGTACACCGCATCACGGGCCACGCGGTGGTGCTGCATTGCCATATGCCCTACGCGACCGCGCTCACGCTCACCGCCGAGCGCGCGCTCGACCCGACGCTCAGCCAGAACGCGATGCGCTTCATGAACCGCATCGCCATCGACGACCGCTACAACGGCCTGGCGCTCGACGATCGAGAGGGCGAGCGCATCGCGCGCGCGATGGCGGGCAAGGACGTGGCCTTCCTCGCGAACCACGGCGTGGTGGTGGCAGGCTCGACGATCGCGCATGCGTATGACGACTTGTACTACCTGGAGCGCGCCTGCCTGCACCAGGTGATCGCGCAATCCACCGGCCGGCCGCTGGCGCC
>CBIHOG010000079.1:0-15234 GCA_966211435.1 uncultured Variovorax sp.
CAACGACCCGACCCTGATGTTCACCAACTCGGGCATGGTGCAGTTCAAGGACGTGTTCCTCGGCACCGACAAGCGCCCCTACGTGCGCGCGGCCTCCGTGCAGGCCTGCCTGCGCGCCGGCGGCAAGCACAACGACCTGGAGAACGTGGGCTACACCGCGCGCCACCACACCTTCTTCGAGATGCTGGGCAACTGGAGCTTCGGCGACTACTTCAAGCGCGAGTCGCTCAAGTGGGCCTTCGAGCTGCTGACCCAGGTCTACAAGCTGCCGGCCGAGAAGCTCTGGGCCACCGTCTACATCGAGGACGACGAGGCCTACGACATCTGGACCCGGGAAATCGGCCTGCCGCCGGAGCGCGTCGTGCGCATCGGCGACAACAAGGGCGGCCGCTACATGTCCGACAACTTCTGGATGATGGCGGACACCGGCCCCTGCGGCCCGTGCAGCGAGATCTTCTACGACCACGGCCCGGAGATCGCCGGCGGCCCGCCCGGCAGCCCGGACGAGGACGGCGACCGCTACATCGAGATCTGGAACAACGTGTTCATGCAGTTCGACATGCAGCCCGACGGCAGCGTGAAGCCGCTGCCCGCGCCCTGCGTCGACACCGGCATGGGGCTGGAGCGGCTCGCCGCGATCCTGCAGCACGTGCACAGCAACTACGAGATCGACATCTTCGCCGCGCTGGTCAAGGCGGCCTCGCGCGAGACGGGCGAGCAGGACATCGAGAACAAGAGCCTGCGCGTGATCGCCGACCACATCCGCGCGACCGCCTTCCTGGTGGCCGACGGCGTGATCCCCTCGAACGAAGGCCGCGGGTACGTGCAGCGCCGCATCGTGCGCCGGGCGATCCGCCACGGCTACAAGCTGGGGCAGAAGAAGCCCTTCTTCCACAAGCTGGTGCCGGACCTGGTCGCGCTGATGGGCGAGGCCTACCCCAAGCTGCGCGCGGACGAGAAGCGCATCACCGAGACGCTGAAGGCCGAGGAGGAGCGCTTCTTCGAGACGCTGGCCAACGGCATGGAAATCCTGGACTCGGCCCTGGCCGGCGACGCCAAGGTGCTGCCGGGCGAGGTTGCCTTCAAGCTGCATGACACCTACGGTTTCCCGCTGGACCTCTCGGCCGACGTCTGTCGCGAGCGCGGCGTGGCGGTGGACGAGACCGGCTTCAGCGCCGCGATGGAAAAGCAGAAGGCCGCGGGCCGCGCGGCGGGCAAGTTCAAGATGGACCGCGCCATCGAATACACCGGCACCGGCAATGCGTTCACCGGCTACGAGCATCTGGAGGAGAAGGCGACCGTTGTCGCGCTCTACTTCGAAGGCGCGCCGGTGCCGCAACTGGCCGAGGGGCAGCCGGGCATCGTGGTGCTGGACACCACGCCCTTCTATTCCGAAAGCGGTGGCCAGGTCGGCGACCAGGGCGTGCTGGTCGCCGAGGGCGTGCAGTTCGGCGTGGAGGACACGCAGAAGATCAAGGCCGACGTGTTCGGCCACCACGGCACGCAGACGCAGGGCACGCTGAAGGTGGGTGATGCCGTCACCGCCCGCGTCGACGTCGCGCGCCGCGCCGCGACCATGCGCAACCACAGCGTGACGCACCTGATGCACAAGGCCCTGCGCGAGGTGCTGGGCGAGCACGTGCAACAGAAGGGATCGCTGGTCGACGCCGACAAGACGCGCTTCGACTTCGCGCACAACGCGGCCGTGACGCCGGCGCAGATCCTGGAGATCGAGAAGCGCGTGAACGAGGAGATCCTCGCGAACGTGGACACTCAGGCGCGCGTGATGGACATGGAGTCGGCCCAGAAGACCGGTGCCGTGATGCTCTTCGGCGAGAAGTATGGCGAGACGGTGCGTGTGTTGGACATCGGCTCCAGCCGCGAGCTGTGCGGCGGCACCCACGTTTCGCGCACGGGCGACATCGGCCTGTTCAAGATCGTGAGCGAGGGCGGCGTGGCCGCCGGCGTGCGGCGCATCGAGGCCGTGACCGGCGCCAACGCACTGGCCTACCTGCAGCAGCTGGAGGCTACCGTCAACAGCGTGGCCGCGACGCTCAAGACGCCGGCGTCCGAGCTGCAGGCGCGTCTCACGCAGGTGCTCGACCAGATGCGCGCGCTGGAGCGCGAGGTGGGCTCGCTCAAGGGCAAGCTCGCGTCGTCCAAGGGCGACGAACTGCTGGCGCAGGCGGTCGACGTCAACGGCATCAAGGTGCTGGCGGCGAAGCTCGATGGCGCCGACGCCAAGACGCTGCGCGACACCATGGACAAGCTCAAGGACAAGCTCAAGACCGCGGCCATCGTGCTGGCCGCCGTCGATGGCGGGAAGGTGCAGATCGCGGCCGGCGTGACGGCCGACACCATGGGCCGGGTGAAGGCCGGCGAGCTGGTCAACTTCGTGGCCCAGCAGGTCGGCGGCAAGGGCGGGGGCAAGCCCGACATGGCGATGGCCGGTGGCACGGATGCGGCGGGGTTGCCCGCGGCGCTCGAATCCGTGCGGGGCTGGGTCGCGCAACGGAGCTGACCGGACGATGACCGACGACGTCGCCGTCGATGTGCTCGTGATGGGCGCTGGCACGGTCGGCTGCTTCGTCGGCGGCAGCCTCGCGGCGGCGGGGGTGCGAGTCATGCTGGTGGGGCGGCCGCGCGTCCTCGGCCGGGTCGCGCTGAACGGGCTCAGGCTCACCGATCTCGATGGCGGCGAGTTCCGGATCTCGCCCGCGATGCTGCAACTGGCGCAAGAGGTGCCCACGGGCATCAAGCCGGCGCTGGTGCTGCTGACGGTCAAGAGCGGCGCGACGGCCCAGGCGGCGGCGCAGCTGGCGGCGGTGCTGCCGGCGGGAACGGTGGTGCTCTCGCTGCAGAACGGCGTCTCCAACGCGGCGGTGGCGGCGCACGTCGCGCCGACGCTCCACGTGCTGCCGGGCATGGTGCCCTACAACGTGGCGGAGATCGGGCCTGGCGCCTTTCATCGCGGCACGGCGGGCCGGCTGGCGGCACAGGACCATCCGGTGCTCAGGCGCTGGGCCTCCGTGTTCGCGCGCGGACGCGTGCCGATCGAACTGCACCAGGATCTGGCGCCGCTGCAATGGGGCAAGCTGCTGCTCAATCTCAACAACCCGGTCAATGCGCTGTCGGGCCTGCCCCTGCGCGAGGAACTGATGCAGCGCGGCTACCGCCGCTGCTTCGCCGCGCTGATGGACGAGGCGCTGGAGGCGCTCTCGTGGGCGGACATCGCACCCGCCCAGCTCGCTGCCGTCCCGGCACGCCGCCTGCCGACCATCCTGCGCCTGCCGACGCCGCTCTTCCGCGTGGCAGCGGCCCGCATGCTCCGCATGGACGAGAAGGCGCGTTCCAGCATGGCGGACGACCTCACCCTCGGCCGCCGTACCGAGGTCGACGCCTTCTGCGGCGAGGTGGTGCGGCTTGCCGCATCCAACGGCGCCGAAGCGCCGCGCAACGCGAAGATGATCGAGCTGATCGAGGCCTGGCCCGAGCGGCCGGAATACATGTCGCCCGAGCGCCTGCAAGCCGAGTTGGGGCTCAGGGCGGCCGAACTCCAAACCCAACGCTGAGGCGCCATTCCGCATGCAAGTTCTGATTCTGGGCAGCGGGGTGATCGGCACCACCGTTGCGTACTACCTCGCAAGGGCGGGCCACGAGGTCACGGTGCTCGACCGCCAGCCCGCCCCGGCGCTGGAGACCAGTTATGCCAACGCGGGGGAAGTCTCGCCGGGCTATTCCGCGCCCTGGGCCGGGCCGGGCGTGCCGCTCAAGGCCGTGAAATGGCTGCTGATGCGGCACAGCCCCCTGGTCATCAAGCCCATGCTGGACCCTGCGATGTGGCGCTGGGGCCTTGCCATGCTGTGCAACTGCACGCAGGCGCGCTACGAAGTCAACAAGGGCCGCATGGTGCGGCTGGCCGAGTACAGCCGCGACTGCCTGAAGCAGTTGCGCGCCGACACCGGCATTCGCTACGACGAGCGTGCGCTGGGCACGCTGCAACTGTTCCGCACGCAGAAGCAGCTCGATGGCGCAGGCAAGGATGTGGAGATCCTCAAGGCCTCCGGCGTGCCTTACCAGGTGCTGGACCGCGATGGCTGCGTGCGGTATGAGCCGGCGTTGGCGGCGGTGCGGCACAAGTTCGTGGGCGGCCTGCGCTTGCCGGGCGACGAGACGGGGGACTGCTTCAAGTTCACGCAGGCGCTCGCCCGCATGGCGGAGGCCGCCGGCGCGCGCTTCCGCTTCGGCGTGGGCATCACCGACATCGCGCACGACGCGACGGGGGTGACGGCGGTGCACACCGACGCGGGTCCCTTCCGCGCCGAGCGCTATGTGGTGGCGCTGGGCAGCCATTCGCCGACGCTCCTGAAACCGCTGGGCATCCGCTTGCCGGTGTACCCGGTCAAGGGCTTCTCGATCACGGTGCCGGTCACCGACGCCGCGATGGCGCCCGAATCCACGGTGATGGACGAGACCTTCAAGGTCGCTGTGACGCGGCTGGGCGACCGCATCCGCGTCGGCGGCACGGCCCAGCTCTCGGGCTACGACCTGCGGCTGGACGAGCGCCGGCGCGACACGCTGGAGCACGTCGTGACCGACCTGTTCCCGCAAGGCGGCACGGTGGCCGGCGCCGAGTTCTGGACCGGCCTGCGTCCGATGACGCCGGACGGCACGCCCATCCTGGGTGCGACGCACTTGCCCAACCTGCTGCTGAGCACGGGCCACGGCACGCTGGGGTGGACGATGGCGGCCGGCACCGGCCGCGTGATGGCCGACCTGATCGGCGGGCGGGCCCCCGAGATCGACATGGAAGGCCTGGGGATGGCGCGCTACGCCTGAGCCCGAAGGCTTAGGCGGCGGGCGCGACGACGGCGCCGTCGATGCGATGGCGCTTCAGCGACTCCGCGACGAAGCCGCTTTTTTTCATCTCCTCCACGAAAGCCGAGAGCGCCGCCGCCGCCTCCGCGCCGCGCGAGGTGGGCGTGCCCATCGCCTGCTGGATCACCATGAAGCGGCCGGGCAGCAGCCGCAGACCGCCGGCCTTGGCCGCGTCCATTTCCAGCTGCTGCTTCACGCCGGCGGCCACGTCCGCGTTTTCGGCCAGGAAGGCCTGGACCACGGCAGGCGAGGTCGGCGCGCGCAGGATCTGCGCGGCCTTGAGTTCGCGCGTGAGATAGAGGTCGTAGGCGCTGCCCTTGCCGACCATGATGCGGCGGCCGGCCTGGTCCACCTCCGCGTTGTCTTTCAGCGCGGAGTCCTGCCGCACGAGGTAGGCGCCTTCGATGAGCACGTAGGGCGCCGTGAAGCGGATGCCCTCGCCGCGCAGCGGGTCGATGGCGAAGAAGCCGATGTCGGCCTGCTCGGCTTTCACCGCGTCCACCGACTTGCCGGCCGCGTCGAAGACCACCAGCTCGATGCCCACGCCCAGGCGCTCGGCGAAGGCATTCGCGAGGTCGATCGAGACGCCGACGGGCTGGCCGCTGGCCGGGTCCTTGTTGGCCAGGATCGGATTGCCGAGGTTGATGGAGGCGCGCAGCTTGCCCGTGGGCGCGAACGCGGAGACGACGGAAGGCGGGATCTTGGGCGTCATGGTGCAGGCGGTGGTGGTCAGCAGGGCGGAGCCGGCGAGCGAGAGAAGCAGGCCCCGGCGGATGGGCGAATGATGCCGCATCACAGCTGGTAGCCGGCGTCGATCCTGTCGAGCTTGCGGATCAGCGAGGGCCACACGAAGCTGCCGCCGATGCCGCCGGTCTGCACCTTCATCGCCTGGCCGACGCCGTCGATGATCCGCGGATGCACCTGCGTCAGCTCGCCGCCGCCGGCCTGCGCGTCGATCTGGATGCGGCAGGTGTTCTCGAAGGTGTACATCGAGAGGAAGGCGTCGGCGACGGTCTTGCCCACGGTGAGCAGGCCGTGGTTTCGCAGCATGAGGAAATTGGCCTTGCCCAGGTCGGCCTGAAGGCGCGGCTTCTCGTCGTCACGGAAGGCCACGCCCTCGTAGTCGTGGTAGGCCAGCGAGGCCAGCACGAAGGTGGACTGCTGGCTGATGGGCAGCACGCCGTTCTTCTGCGCGCTCACGGCGATGCCGGCGCGGGTGTGGGTGTGCAGCACGCACTGGATGTCCTCGCGCGCCTCATGCACGGCGCTGTGGATGACGAAGCCGGCCGGGTTGACGGGGTAGGGCGAGTCGATGACCTTGTTGCAGTCCTTGTCGACCTTGATCAGGCTGGAGGCCGTGATTTCGTCGAACATCAGGCCGTAAGGGTTGATGAGGAAGTGGTGCTCCGGCCCCGGCACTCGCGCGCTGATGTGGGTGAAGACGAGGTCGCTCCAGCCGTACAGCGCGACGAGGCGATAGCAGGCGGCGAGGTCGACCCGCAACTGCCATTCTTCGGCGCTGACGAGTTGGCGGATTTCATTGGGGGTGCTGGCGTTCATGGGGCGTGTCTCCGTTGGGGGTCCGTGGGTTGTTGCCTCCCACTTTAGACCGGCGCCGGAAACGCCGCTGTCCGCAATCGGACAAGGCCGCGCGGTTCAGCGCAGGATGCGGCCGTCCGCCGTGATGCTGATGAGGTCGATGCTGCGGCCCGGGTCGCGCAGGCCGGGGCGCAGGTTGATGCGGAAGCCGCCGACGTCGTAGTCCGTCATGCCAGACATCGCGCGCTGCAATTGCGCGGGCGTGAAGCTGCGGCCGGCGCGGCGCACCGCCTCGGCCGCGGCCTTGGTGGCGATGAAGCCTTCCAGCCCTTCGTAGGAGGCCGTCTGGTCCGAGGTCTCGATGGCCGCGAGGTATTCCTTGACGATCGGGATGGCCGAGGGCCGGGGCGAGGGCACGACCTGCGAGATCACGATGCCGCCGATGTCCTTGCCCAGCGCCGTGTACAGCGGGTCGATGCCGACGATGGAGAAGGCCATGAAGCTGCCGGCGTAGCCGCTCTTGCGCAGCTTGCGGATCACTTCGGCCGTGGTGCCGGAGAGCGAGACCAGCACGATGGCCTGTGGCTGCTGCTTCTGCACGGCGGCCAGGGCCGCATCCACCTTGTCGCCGGCGGCGGGCACCAGCGCCGTGGCCACCAGCGGGGCGAGCTTGAGCTCGGCCACGGCCTGCTGCACGGCCTCCAGGCCGGCGCGGCCCATGGCGTCATCGTCTCCGACGAGCGCGATGCGCGTCTGCCCGACGGTGGCGCACTGGCGAACGATCTTGAAGGCCTCGTCGGCCATGCTGGGCCGCACGTGGAAGACGTTGGGGTGCGCCGCGCCGCGCAGCACGTCCGACGCGGCGAAGGGCGCGAAGAGCAGCGAGCCCTGCTGGGCGGCCACCTCGGCGCCCGCATTGCTGCTGGCCGTGCCGACGAATCCGAAGAGCATGTCGGCCCGGTCGGTGGTCAGGAGCGTTCGCGCGTTGGCGGCGGCCTTGGAAGGGTCGTAGCCGTCGTCGAGCTGGATCAGCTTGAGCTGGATGCCGGAGGCGGCATTGCCCTCGTTGAACTGCGTCGCGTAGAGCCGGCAACCGGCGGCGAAGGCGAGGCCGATCTCGCTGGCCGCGCCGGTCAGCGGGACCGACTGGCCGAGGATCACGGTGCGTGCGCCCGGTGCGGCCGCGGGGGAGCGAATGCCCTGGGCCAGGCTTGTCCGGAGTCCGACCATCCCGCTGCCGAGCAGCAGTGCGGCGCCAGCCTTGCCAAGCCATTGCCTGCGTGCGTTGTCCATCTTGAAACCTTTAGCTACAACCAGCTGAAAAATGTAGCAATTACGGTGCCGTAGACAAAGGTCGTAATTCACGATCCGGGTGTGGCTTGGAAATGTTAACTTTTGTATTTGTATTGTGGCTTTTTGCACGCGGTGAAAACGACGGCCGATGTCAACATCCGGGCAGATTTCAGAAACCGTCATACCGAAGCCATGAAGAAGAAGCCATCCGATACCGCCCTGCTTGAAAGTGCGCTCGCCACCATCGAGCGGGTGCTGGCCCGCGCCGACAGCGACCTGCGGGGCACGCCCTATTTCGGGCCGACCGACAACGTGGCGCTTGAAGCGCTGGAGCTTCCCCGCCTGGCCGAGGATGAGCGCTTCCGCGCCAGCGCGGCGCAGTCGGCCGTCAACATCTGCCTGGGCTCGGCGGCGGCGCTGGTCGACGTCAGCAAGACGTTGATGCACCGGCCCGCGAGCCATGCGGCGCCGGAGCTCGACCGCGAGTGGAAGGCACTGATCGCCTATACGAAGATGGCGAGCCGTTCGGCCTACCGCGCCGCGCTGATCCTGTCGGCGCAGAAGAACGTGCTGTCGGCCCAGGGACGCGCGACGGCGGAAGAGACGTTGCGCTACAGCACGCACTGAGGCGTGCCGGCGCGTCGCGTCAGACGCGCTCGAAGACCACGTCCCACACCCCGTGGCCCAGCTTGAGGCCGCGGTTCTCGAACTTGGTGAGCGGCCGGTACGCCGGCTTGGGCGCATAGGCTTGGGCCGTGTTGCGCAGCAGCGGCTCTTGCGAGAGCACTTCCAGCATCTGCTCCGCGTAGGGCTGCCAGTCGGTCGCGCAATGCAGGTAGCCGCCGGCCGCCAGGCGGTCCGCCAGCTTGCGCACGAAAGGCGGCTGGATCAGGCGACGCTTGTTGTGCCGCGTCTTGTGCCATGGATCCGGGAAGAACACGTGCACGCCCGCCAGCGTCGCGGGCGGCAACATGTGGTCGAGCACGTCGACCGCGTCGTGCGCGCAGATGCGGATGTTGCGCAAGTCCTGCTCGCCGATGCGCTTGAGCAATGCGCCGACGCCGGGCTCGTGCACCTCGCAGCAGAGGAAGTTCTTCTCCGGCATGAGCGCGGCGATGTGCGCGGTGGCTTCGCCCATCCCGAAGCCGATCTCCAGCACGGTGGGCGCGTCGCGGCCGAAGGCTTCGGCCAGGTCCAGCGGCGATTCGCGGTAGGGGAGCAGGAAGCGCGGGCCGTGCACCTCGTAGGCGCGCGCCTGGCCTTCGGTCGTGCGGCCGCCGCGCTTGACGAAGCTCTTCAGGCGGCGATGCAGCGGGTGCGCCTCGCCGGTGGGGCGGGCTGCCGGCGCGGCCTCGGGTTCATCGGGGGCCGGCGGATCGCGCGGGAGGTCGGGGGTCATGGGACTGTTCATCAAGGCCGCGGATTGTAGAGACCGCGCCATTGCGGCACCCATTGCGCCAATGCCTCGGCGCAGTTCGGGGCATGGGTCGGACGCAGGCCCAGCACCTTCGCGGCCGCGTCGAGCGCGGCCAGGGCCGCGGCCGGCGTGCCGGTGTCGAGCGCGGTGGCGCCGTTCTGCTTCGAGAGCTTGTCGCCATCGGTGCCGAGGACCAGCGGCGTGTGGAGGTAGTCCGGCGTGGGAAAGCCCAGCGCCCGCTGCAGCAGGATCTGGCGGGCCGTGTTGTCAACGAGGTCCTGGCCGCGCACGACGTCGGTCACGCCCTGGTCGGCATCGTCGACCACCACGGCGAGTTGGTAGGCCCACGGCCCGTCCGCACGCCTGAGCACGAAGTCGCCGACTTCGTTTTCCACGTCCTGCTGTTGCACGCCGAGGCGGCGGTCCGTCCAGCGCAGGACCTGGCCGCCTTGCGCGGCCTGGAATCTTGCGGTGGCGAAGCGCCACGCGCGCGCAGGCTTGCCGTGCAGGCCGTCGCGGCAGGTTCCGGGGTAGACGCGCTCGCCGTGGCGCCGGTGCGCGGCGCCACGGCGCGCCAGGGCTTCATCGATATCCTTGCGCGAGCAGCCGCAGGGGTACGCGAGTTGGGCGGCTTGAAGTCGATCCAGCGCATGCTGGTAGAGCGCGGTGCGCTGCGTCTGCCAGGCCGGCGCTTCGTCGGGCAGGAGGCTGCAGGCGGCGAGCTGCGCGAGGATTCGTTCGCCCATGCCAGGCAGGCAGCGCTCGGTGTCGGCATCCTCGATGCGTACCAGCCAGCGGGCCCGCGGCCCGCGCGCGCGCGCGTCGAGCCAGCTCGCGAGCGCCGCGACCAGCGAGCCGGCATGCAGCGGGCCCGTCGGCGAAGGCGCGAAACGCCCGGTGCGAATCATCGCCCCCGCGGCTTCACGCCACCTTGAGCGCCAGCGTCAGGCCCGAGAGGAAGGCATCCTCGACGCGGTGCCCCATGCACCAGTCGCCCGCCGCGCCGATGCGGGCCTTGGCATCCCAGAGGTGCTGCCGCCCGACGGGCACCTGGGTCTGCGCTTCGGGCCAGCAGCGCGCCTGCGCGTGCGAAGGCTCGGCGCGGATGCCGGTGATTTCGGCGAAGGCACGCAGCAGCTTGGCCTCGACGCGCGGCGCGTCGTCGCGCAGGTGCTCCTGCGACCACGCGGCACTGGCCTGCAGCGTCCAGCGCTCGATGCGATCGCGGCCCGGCTTGGAGGATTCGCGCGCGAGCCACGCGACGCGGTGGTGGGTGCTGCGCGCGGCGTTCCACTGCGGGCCGAGGTGCGACATCGTCGGCTGGTTCGCCTGCGGGAAGGCGATCATCAAGGTCCAGCAAGGCGCGATGCGCACCGACTCGATCTTGCGGCTCAGCTCCGGGGAGAGCCTGCCGTCCCCGAGCAGCGCGCGCGTACGCGCCGGCGGGACGGCCAGCAATACCGCATCGAAGCCCGAATAGACATGCCGCGCGTCCTCGGCTGCCAGGGTGCGCAACTGCCAGCGCTTCGGATCCAGCGCGTCCCGCTCGATGTGCGTGACCTGCGTGTTCGCGACCAGCATGTCGCCCAGCGGCGCGGCCCAGTGCGCGACCAGCGCGTCCATGCCGGGCTGCGCGACCCAGTGCGGCTCCAGCGAGGGCAGGGCGGCCTCGGCCACGCGGCCATGCGCGTCGAGCACGCGCACGAGGTTCGCGCTCCAGGGGCGGCAGATGGCGGTGGCGGTTTCCAGCGCGAGCGCGAAGCGCGGGTCGCGCACGGTGAAGTACTGCGCGCCGCTGTCGAAGCGGCCGAAGGGGGTGGATTCGCTCGCCATGCGCCCGCCCGGCGCGGCCTCGCGTTCGAACACGGTGACGCGGTGGCCGGCCTGCAGCAAGGTGCGCGCGCAGGCCACGCCCGCCATGCCGGCGCCGACGACGGCGTAGTGGCGCGATGCGGGTGTTCGGTGGCGGTCGGCGATGGGGCGGGTGGTCATGGCGGTCTCTTTCTGTTGGCGTTCACGGGGACTCTAACCGGGTTGAAGTCGCCGGCCGCCGCCGGGCCGCCCCCGAAGGCGGTCGAGCTTCGTCCGCGGCGCCTGGCAACGCACGCGAAGTGGCAGGCCGGGCGCGGACATCTATCGGCCGCGGTGACGCTCCAGGAGCGCCCGTCGCGTACCTTCGTGTTCGAACTGCGCGAGCCACCATTCGAGCGCTCGGCCTGGCTTGCCTGCGGAGCGAACGCGCCACGCGCAATGCATGACCGCGGCTGGCGGCACGCGTTCGGTCTTGCGCTCGACGAGGTGGCCGGCTTCGATGTAGGGCCGCGCCATGGGCTCGGGCAGGAAGCCTCCTCCGAGGCCATGCAGTTGCGCGGCCAGCTTGGCCTGCATCGACGGCACCGTCAGCACATCCTGGCCGCCGACCAGGTTGACCGTCATGCTCGGGCCGGCGCGGGAGGAGTCGGCGGCGGCCACGGCGCGGTGGGCGCGCAGCACGGCGTCCGTGATCGGCTCCTCCAGCCGTGCCAGCGGATGGTGCGGCGCCACCGCATAGACGAAGTTCAGTTCGCCCAGCGGCCGGCTGCGGATGCCCGTCGCGGTGAAGGCCAGGCTGGCCGCATCCAGCACGGCGCCGACGGCGATGTCAGCCTCGCCGGTGGTCAGTGCCTCGATGGTTCCGAGCAGCGTCTCGTCGCGCAGCTTCAGCCGCGTCGGCGGCTCCAGCGCGTAGAACGCGGTGGCCAGGTCGAGCAAGGGGTCGCGCGCGATCACGCTGTCGATGGCGATCGTGAGCATCGGCTCCCAGCCGGTGGCGATGCGCTTCACGCGGTTGGCCACCGCGTCGATCTCGCCCAGCATCCGCGAGGCCTCGCGCAGCAGCTCCACGCCCGCCTCGGTCACGCGCGCCTGGCGGCCGCTGCGGTCGAAGAGCAGCACGTCCAGCGCGTCTTCGATCAGCCGCACCCGGTAGCTCAGGGCGCTGGGCACCAGGTTCAGCGAGCGGGCCGCGGCGGCGAAGCTGCCAGTGCTGGCCACGGTCTGCAGCATCGCGAGCGCATCGGGCGTCAGGACGTCGCGGGCGGTGGGCATGACTTCTGATCGTTCAAATAAATTGAATGATGCCATCAAAACCGGGCGCTTTCCGCTGGGGGTGCCCGGCCTAAAGTTCGATGCATCCGCTGCGCACAGGGCGCGGCATTGCAAGACGGCCCCGAGGGGCCAGGAGTTCAATGATGTTGCAAGTCCGTAAATCCCAGGAACGCGGCTACGCCGATCACGGCTGGCTGCGCTCCTTCCACAGCTTCTCCTTCGCGGGGTACTACGACCCGGCCCACATGGGCTTCGGGAACCTGCGCGTGATCAACGAGGACCGCGTCGCCGCGGGGGCTGGTTTCGGCACCCATGGCCACAAGGACATGGAGATCATCAGCTACGTCCTCTCGGGCGAGCTGGCGCACAAGGACAGCATGGGCAACGTGGAGTCGATCCCGCCCGGCGACGTCCAGCGCATGAGCGCGGGCCGCGGCGTCATGCACAGCGAGTTCAACCACAAGGCCGACGAGACCACGCACTTCCTGCAGATCTGGATCGAGCCCAACGTGCGCGGCATCGCGCCGGGCTACGAGCAGAAGACCTTCCCGACCGCGGAGAAGCGCGGGCGCCTGCGCCTGGTGGCTTCGCCCGACGGCGCCGACGACTCGGTGCTGGTGCACGCGGATGCGCGGCTCTATGCCGGGCTGCTCGACGGCGACGAGAAGACCAGCCTGGCGCTGGACCCGAAGCGCAAGAGCTATGTGCACCTCGTCAAGGGCGAGCTCGAAGTCAACGGCCAGAAGCTCGGCGGCGGCGACGCCGCGCTGCTCGAAGGCGAATCGCAACTGACGCTCGGCGCCGGCAAGGATGCCGAAGTGCTGGTGTTCGACCTCGCGGCCTGAAGCCGCGCGGCCCCTTTTTCCTCAACTCAGAAACCTCAGGAGTATTCCCATGACCACCACCACCGCGAATTCGTACGCCGCCCAGGCGAGCACCAGCTCGGCCCAGGACACGCTGGCGTTGATCGGCCGCATCCTCGTCGCAGCGCTCTTCGTTCCCGCCGGCTTCGGCAAGATCGGCGGCTTCTCCGGCGTCGTGGGCTATATCGGCTCGGTCGGGCTGCCGCTGCCGGAACTGGGTGCGGTGATCGCGATCGTCGTCGAACTGGGCCTCGGCCTGCTGTTCCTGGTCGGCTACAAGACGCGCATCGTGTCGATCGTGCTGGCGCTCTTCACTGTCGCGACGGCCGTGTTCTTCCACAACTATTGGGGCATGCCGGCCGACAAGGCCTACGTGAACCAGCTGATGTTCTTCAAGAACATCGCGGTCGCCGGCGGCCTGCTTGCCTTCGCGGCCTTCGGCGCCGGACGCTTCAGCATCGACAAGCGCTGAGCAGGCACACTACGGCCCCATGACCGAGCTCGTCGTTGTCTTTCATTCGGGGTACGGCCACACGCAGCGCGTCGCGCAGGCGGTGGCCGATGGCGCGGGCGCCCGCCTGCTGGCGATCGACGCCGACGGCAACCTTCCAGCCGGCGGCTGGGAACTGCTGGCGGCAGCGGACGCGATCATCATGGGTGCGCCGACCTACATGGGCGGCGTGAGCTGGCAGTTCAAGAAATTCGCGGATGCGTCCTCCAAGGTCTGGTTCACCCAGGGCTGGAAGAACAAGCTCTTCGCGGGCTTCACCAACAGCGCCGCGATGAACGGCGACAAGGGCGCGGCGCTCACCTATCTCTGGACGCTGGCGATGCAGCATGGCGGCCTCTGGGTCAGCCTCGGCATCATGCCCAGCAACGACAAGGCGGCGCGGCGTGATTCCATCAACTATGTGGGTGGCTATGCCGGCTTGCTGACCACGTCGCCCACCGACGCGAGCCCCGCCGAGATGGCCAAGGGCGACCTCGACACCGCCTACGCGTTCGGCGAACGGGTGGCCGAGGTGGCAAGATCGAAGGGCTGACCCCCTACCCACGGAGAACCAGGATGACCGAACCGCTGCTGCTGCTTCAACCGCACGACAAGGACCTTGGCGGGGGCTTCATGGTCCGCCGCCTGCTGCCGGCGGCCAAGCGGCGCTCCGTCGGCCCCTTCGTGTTCTTCGACCATTTCGGCCCGGCGACCGAGAAGCCGGGCGCGGAGCACGACGTGCGCCCGCATCCTCATATCGGCCTCGCGACCGTGACCTATCTCTTCGAGGGAGCGATGATGCATCGCGACAGCCTCGGCGTGGTGCAGGAGATCCGCCCCGGCGCGATCAACTGGATGACCGCCGGCCGCGGCATCGTGCATTCGGAACGCAAGCCCGAGCACCTGCTGCACTCGACCTACGTCAACCACGGCTTGCAGCTGTGGTGCGCGCTGCCGCAGGCGCACGAGGAGGACGAGCCCAGTTTCTCGCACACGGCGGCGGCGGACATCCCCGCGCTCGACGTGCAAGGCGTGAGCGTGCGCGTGCTGGTGGGCGAAGCCTTCGGCCTGCGTTCTCCGGTGGCAACGCTGGCGCGGACGATCTATCTCGACCTGAAGCTGCCCGCCGGCGGCAGCATCGAACTGCCGGCGCTCGCGGCCGAACTCGCGCTCTATCCGGTCGATGGCGAAGTCTCTCTCGACGGCACCGCTGTGCCCGCGCACGCCATGGCCATGCTGCCGGAAGGCCGGGCCTGCGTGCTGAAAGCGAAGGACGCGGTACGCGTCATGGTGATCGGCGGCGAGCCGCTCGACGGGCCGCGCTACATCACCTGGAACTTCGTCTCCAGCCGCCGCGAGCGCATCCTTGAAGCCGGCGCCGACTGGGCAGCGCAGCGCATGGGCCATGTGCCGGGCGAGACCGAGTTCATTCCCCTGCCGGGCCATCCCTTCCAGGTCCAGGCGCCGCCGGACGCGGGCACCACGCCGGTCTGAGGCTGGGCGCGCTCAGCGCTTGATCGCGATGTCCGGATCTTCCGGCGCACGCGCGCTCGCGCCGCCGGCGCGCGCGCTCAGGTCCGGCGCCAGGGCCTCGCGGCCGTCGAACACGAAACACTCGCCGTGGTAGTGCGCGCCGCCGACCTGCTCGAAGTACTTGAGGATGCCGC
>CBIHOG010000080.1:0-14774 GCA_966211435.1 uncultured Variovorax sp.
CCTGGTAGAAGGCCATGCTCTGGCCCAGCATCAGGCGGTGGAAGTTCCAGCGCAGGCGCATCGGCAGGTTCACGGCGAGCGTCTGGTGCTTGACGATGGTCTGCAGCGCGACCACGGCAATGCTCGCCAGCAGCGCGAAGCCCAGCCAGGCGAGCGTGGTGCCGCGCTCCTCCCACAGGCGCGCGGGCACCTGGCCGCCCAGCCAGTCGACGATGCGCCCGAGCATGGCGAAGAGCAGGGCCTCGAAGGCCGACATGGCCGCGGTGAGCAGCGCCATGGTCGCGATCTTGCCGCGCAGGCCGTCGGTGCAGGCCCACAGGAAGGCGAAGAAGCCGGACGGCGGCAGTGCGGGCTCGGCGGGGGGGTAGGGGTGAAGAAGTCTTTCGAAGAAACGGAACAAAACAGGCTGTCTCCAAACTTGGGGGGTGACTGTAGCGGCTCGGTGTTTCACTTGTCCCTCGAAGGGAAGAGGCGCTCGCCGAGGAAGTCGATGAAGCTGCGCAGCTTGGGCGCCATGTACTGCCGGCTGGTGTAGACCGCGAACAGCGTGACGGGCGGCGCGGCATGGTCGGGCACCAGCTTCACCAGCCGTGCATGCGCGAGATCTTCGTCGACCAGCCATTCGGGCAGGAAGGACATGCCCATGCCCGCGCGCACGGCGTGCAGCGTGAGGTTGGTGTCGTCGGATTTCATCACAGGCTGAAGCCGCAAGGGCGCCTGACGCCCGCCGGGGCCTTTCAGCGAGAGGCCTTCGAGGTTCACGTAGCTGGGCACGATGGCGCCGAGCTTCGCCAGGTCCGCGGGCACGGCCGGCACGCCGGCCCGCGCGACGTAGCCCGGCGTCGCGACCAGATGGAACTGCAGGCGGCACAGCGGCCGCGCGATGAGCGCCGGCGACGGCTCCTGCGTGGCGCGCAGCGCCAGGTCGTAGCCGTCGGCGTTGAGGTCGACCTTGCGGTTCTCCAGGTGCATGTCGACCAGCACTTCGGGAAAGCGCGCGCGGTAGTCGGCCAGCACGCGGGCGAAGCGCGGCGTGGCGCACCACACCGGCGCGCTCACCTTGAGCTGGCCGCGCGGCGCCTCGTTCTTGCGGCCGATGGCGGCTTCGGCGGCGTCGAGCAGGTCCAGCGCGCGGCGGCTCTGCTCGTACCAGGCCTCGCCGGCTTCGGTCAGGCTCAGGTGGCGGCTGGAGCGGTGCAGGAGCCGCGCGCCGAGGGATTTCTCCAACTGGGCGACGTGCTTGCTCGCCATCGGCGCCGAGATGCCCAGGCGCTCGGCGGCGGCCGTGAAGCTGCCGGATTCGACGACGTCGCGAAACACGCGCAGGCTGGTCAGGCGGTCCATGGGGGTTTCCTGTGGAGAAATGAATCGATGAATCCTAGCCTGTCGATTTCCTTCACGGAAATATCTAGACTTGCGTCGAAGGAGCATTCCATGACCACGTTGACCACGACAGCGACATCCCGCGACACCCTCCCGACCTATTTCATCTCCCACGGCGGCGGCCCCTGGCCGTGGATGAAGGAGCAGATGGGCCCGGTCTACGCCCGGCTCGAAGCCTCGCTCGCGGACATGCCGCGCCAGATCGGCCGCAAGCCGGACGCCATCCTGATGGTGTCCGCGCACTGGGAGGAGAGCGCCTTCACGGTGATGGCGAATCCGCATCCGCCGATGGTCTACGACTACGGCGGCTTCCCGGAGCACACCTACCACGTGCTCTACGACGCGCCCGGCTCGCCCGAGCTCGCGCGCCGCGTGCAGGCTCTGGTCGAGGCCGCGGGCCTGCCCGTGCGGCTGGATGCGCAGCGCGGCTTCGACCACGGCACCTTCTCGCCGATGGCCGCGATCTACCCGAAGGCCGATGTGCCGGTGGTGCAGCTCTCGCTGCGTCGCGGGCTGGACCCGGCCGAGCACCTGGCCCTGGGCCGTGCGATCGCGCCGCTGCGCGACGAGAACGTGCTGATCGTCGGCAGCGGCCTGAGCTACCACAACCTGCGCCAGTTCGGCCCGCAGGCGCGCGAGGTGTCGAAGGCCTTCGACGACTGGCTCGGCGCGGCGGTGGTCGACGCCACGCCGCAAGAGCGCGTGGCGCGCCTGCTCGACTGGTCCTCCGCGCCGGCCGCGCGCATCGCGCATCCACGCGAGGAGCACCTGATCCCGCTGATGGTGGCCGTGGGCGCCGCGCAGGGCGAGGCGGGCGAGCGCGTCTACCATGAGGACGCCTTCATGGGCGGGATCTCGGTGTCGAGCTTCCGCTTCGGGGGCGCGGCACAATCGGCGGGTGCCTGATTCCACCTCCTTCGACCCCGTGGCGGATGCCGATGCGCACCGCCTGATCGCGCGCATCGACGCGCTGTCCACCCACCACGACGCGCTGCACGGCGGCGTGCGCGTGCGCTGGCGCCGCTTCGGCGGTGGTGATGCGGCGCCGCCGCTGGTGCTGCTGCACGGCGGCCACGGCAGCTGGATGCACTGGCTGCGCAACGTCGAGGCGCTCTCGGCCGGCCGCACGCTGTGGCTGCCGGACATGCCGGGATTCAACGAATCCGACACCCCGCAGCCGCCCGGCCCCGGCGAAGCGAAGCTCGACCCCTTGCTCGATGCGCTGGCCGGTTCGCTCGACAGCCTGGTCGGCCCGCGAACCGAGATCGACCTCGGCGGTTTCTCCTTCGGCGGCCTCGTGTCCGCGAAACTCGCCGAGCGGCGCGGCCGCATCCGGCGCTTCGCGCTGGTGGGCAGCGGCGGCCACGCCTCGATGCGCCGCATGACGGCGCAGATGATCAACTGGCGCGTCGCCCGGGACCGGGAGGAGGAGCGTGCCGCGCTGCTGCACAACCTGGGCGCGCTGATGCTGCATGACAACGCGAACATCGATGCATTGGCTTTCGTGATCCACGACATCTCCTGCCACGGCACGCGCTTTCGCAGCAAGGAGGTCTCGCAGGCCGGCGGGTTGCAGGCGGCGCTCGACGCCATCGGCGGGCCGCAGATGATGATCTGGGGCGAATACGACGTGACGGCCGACTCGCGCCCGCTGGTCGCGAGCCTTGTCGAAGGACGCCCGCGGCGGCAGGGCGCGGTGGTCGACGGCGCGGGGCACTGGACGCAGTACGAGCGGGCGCACGAGGTCAACGCGCTGTTGACGCGCTTCCTTGCCTAGACCGCGCGGCCCATCACTCCCGCCTAGAACATTCTCCATGTCCAGTTCGCTTCCCACGCTCTCGCTGCTCGAAACCCGCGTCCTCGGCGTGCTCGCCGAGAAGCAGCGCACGGTGCCCGACAGCTACCCGCTCACGCTCAACGCGCTGGTCTCCGGCTGCAACCAGAAGACCAGCCGCAATCCGATCCTCGAGGCTTCGGATGCCGAGGTGCAGGCCGCCATCGACAGCCTCAAGGGCTACAGCCTGGTGTCGGAGACGAGCGGCGGGCGGGCCTTTCGCTACGCGCACAACATCGACGGCGTGCTGCGCATTCCCTCGCAGTCGATCATCCTGCTGACGGTGCTCATGCTGCGCGGCCCGCAGACGGCGGGCGAGCTTCGCATCGCGTCGGACCGCATGCACAACTTCGCCGACATTTCATCGGTCGAGGGTTTCCTGGACGAAATGGCCGAGCGCCCGGCCGGCAGCCTGGTGATGAAGTTGCAACGGCTGCCCGGCGCACGTGAAAGCCGCTGGGCACATCTGCTGGGCGGCGTGCCGGCGGACGATGCGCCCGCCAGCGCCTACCAGGTGGGCAACGCGGATGTCTCGCTGGGCGAGGTGGCCGCGCTCAAGGCCAACGTCGCACGCCTCGAAGCCGAGCTCGCGGACTTGAAGGGCCTGGTCGGCCGCATCTGCTCCGAATTGGGAATCGCCGCCGATCGCTAGACCGGCGGCTTTCGCTTCTTTCGTCTTGCTGGCTTACTTCGCGCCGGTGGATTGCACGCTGGCCTGGTTGCCGAAGGTCATCTTGCGTTGACCGTAGGTGGCGGGCGCCTGGTCGCGATAGAAGGCGCGGCGGTCGAGGCTGGCCATCGGGTCGTGCGCCTTGGCGACGGCTTCCGCGTAGACCTTCGAGCGATCCGCGGTGGAGCTGAAGGTTTGCGCGCCGGCGCTCGCGCCTTCCGCGTACTGGTTGCCGGCGCGTGCGGCGGCGACGCCCTGGTCGGCCATCTCGGCGCGGCTGACGGTGGAGTTCACGGTGTGCACGCCATCATAGGTTTCGGCTTGGGCGCCAGCGGCGGCCAGGAGCGAGAGCGCGGCGGCGGCGAGGAATTTCGAGGCATTCATTTCGGTTCCTTCATATCGGTTGTCGATGGGATGAAGTTTGGACCGAACGCGACCCGGAAAAGCACCGCGAAATGAACCGCGGCGTTCCCGGGATGGAAACAATCGAGAGGCCTCTTCCTTCAGCCATCCTCTTCCGACAGCCACGGGATCAGCCGGTTGCGCAGTGCCAGCATGAGCCGGTCGAGCACGATGCCCGACAGCAACATCAGCACGATGCAGACGAACACGGTGGGCGTCGTGAAGAAGCGCTGCGCATACATCAGCACCGCGCCCAGTCCGCCGCCGCCGGCGACCATCTCCGCCGTGTAGGCCGTGATGAGCGCCGTCGGCACCGCCACGCGCACGCCGCTGAAGATGAGCGGGATCGCGCCGGGCAGCAGCACGCGGCGCAGCATGCGCGCGCGGCTGGTGCCCATCGCGCGCGCCGACCACAGCATCACGGTGGGCACGGAGATCGCGCCTTCGTACGCGGCCACGATGATCGGGAAGATGCAGGTGAAGGCCACCAGCAGGATCTTCGACAGGCTGTCGATGCCGAACCACAGGATGAAGATCGGCATGAAGGTGATCTTGGGCGCGGGGAAGGCGATGGCGACCAGCGGATCGACCGCGCGCCGCACCCAGCGCGACTGCGCCATCATCAGGCCCAGCGGCGCACCGACGGCAAAGGCCAGCAGCAGGCCCGCGAGCGCGCGGTAGAGGCTCAGGCCCACGGGGCCGAGCACCTCGTCGTCGCCGAGAAGCTGCCAGGCCTGCTGGGCCACGGCGAGCGGCGAGGGCAGGAACATCGGCCGCGTCCAGCCGGAGACCGAGGCCGCGCCCCACAGCGCCACGACGAGTGCGATGGGGTAGAGGTAGACGGCAGCGCGCCAAGCGGCGCGCGCGGAACGTGCGAGGAGATTGCGCCGCGCGTTCATGCGATCTCCCTCAGCCGCGCCGAGTCGTGCCAGCGCAGCAGCCGCGCGGTGGCGCGCACCATCAGGCTGTCCATTGCATAGGCGACCAGCACGATCGCGACGATGCCCGCGAACATGTGGTCGTAGGCACCGTTCTCGCCGTAGAGGAAGATCACTTTGCCGATGCCGGACTTGGCCGCGATCATTTCCGACGAGATGGTCAGCACCCACGAGAAGCCCAGCGCGATGCGCACGCCCGTCAGGATCTGCGGCGCGCTCGCCGGCACCAGCACGTGCAGCAGGATGCGACGCGGCGGCGTGCCGAAGGCGCGCGCGCTCCACAGCATGGTGCGCGGCACGGCCTTGACGCCGTGGTAGGTGTTGACCACCACCGGCAGCAGGCTCGCGAGGAAGACGGTGAGGATGTCGGTGAAGTTGCCGACGCCGAACCACAGCACGAAGAGCGGCACCAGCGCCGCCTTGGGCAGCGAGTAGGTCGTCGCCACCAGCGGGCCGAAGAAGCCGTTCGCGCGCCTGGATGTCGCCATCAGCAAGCCCAGCACCACGCCCACGATGGCGCCGAAGAAGAGCCCCACCAGAGAGCGGTACACCGACAGCAGCAGGTCGACCCAGATTCCGCCCTCGGCGCCCAGCCCCCAGAGCGCGGCGGCCACCTTGTGCGCGGAGGGCAGGAAGGCCTCGTTCACCAGCCCGGTGACGACCAGCAGCTCCCACAGCACGAGCAGGGCCGCGATGGCGCCGAAGCGTTCGGCGAAGCGCCGCATCCCTTTCACGGCGCGGCGGCCCCGGCCGTGACCTGGTGCCGCACCGAGAGCCACACGCGGTTGCGGATCGCGTTGAAGTCTTCCGACAGCATGATCTGCTCGCGGCCCGGCGAGCGGTCGAGCGTGACCTGGAATTCCTCGACCATCCGGCCCGGCCGCTTGCTCATCACGATGACCCGCTCGGAGAGGTACACCGCCTCGTTCACGTCGTGCGTCACCATCAGCACGGTGGTGCCGGTGGCTTGCCAGATGCGCAGCAGCTCGTCCTGCATGTCCTCGCGGGTCTGGGAGTCGAGCGCGCCGAGCGGCTCGTCCAGCAGCAGGATCTTCGGGCCGCAGGCCAGCGTGCGCGCGATGGCCACGCGCTGCTTCATGCCGCCGGAGAGTTCCTTCGGGTAGCGGTTCTCGAAGCCGGCCAGGCCGATCAACTGCACGTAGTGCCGCACCACCTCGGCCCGCTCGCGCGCGGGCATGCCGGCTTCCTTCAGGCCGTAGGCGATGTTGGCCTCGACGGTGAGCCAGGGAAAGAGCGCGTATTCCTGGAAGACCACGCCGCGGTCCACCCCCGGGCCTTCCACGCGCCGGCCGTTCGCGTGGATGCCGCCGATGTCGGGTTCCAGGAAGCCGCCGATCAGGTACAGCAGCGTGCTCTTGCCGCAGCCCGAAGGCCCGACGATGGAGACGAACTCGCCCTCGCGCATGCTGAAGTCGACCTCGCTCAGCGCCATCACGTCGCCGTGGCGCGAGCCGTAGCGCTTGGAAAGCTTCTCGACGCGGATGAAGCTCATGGCATGGCCTTGCCCAGGCTTGCCACTGCGTGTGCAGCGCTCATGCCCCGCAGGATCCCGGCAGCAGGGAGGCATCGAGGTAGTCGGTGATCTTCATGGGCGAGGGGATCAGCCCCTGCTCGTGCATCGCATCCACCGGCCCCTGGATCAGGCCCGCGTTCACGCAGGCGTTGCGGTCGCGGTAGTAGTCCTTGTCGGTCATGAAGTACGAGTCGAGCACCTCGCGCGGCGACTTGGTGAACTCGGCCGTCAGGTCCAGCGCGCGGGCGCGGTTGGCCGGGTCGTAGAACCACTTGAGGCCCACCACGTAGTCCGACAGGAAGGCGCTCACGGCCGCGCGGTTCGTCTTGATGAAGCGCCGCGTCGCCACCTGGAAGATCGGCGCGTACACGCCGAAGGCATCCGCCGCGGTGAAGAGCCCGCGGATGCCGCCCTTGCGCAATTCGCTGTTCATGAAGGGCAGCACCATCACGCCGCAGTCGATGCGCTTCTCGCGCAGGGCGGGGCCGATGTTGGGGAAGGCGATCTCGACGATTTCCAGGTCCTTGCGCGCGTCGAGCTTGTTCTTCTTGAGGTAGACGCGCAGGGCGAGGTCGACCGCCGAACCGAAGGCGTTGACGCCGATGCGCTTGCCGCGCAGGTCGGCCACCGTGCGGTAGGGCGAGCCTTCGAGCACGAAGAAGGTGTTGGCGGCGAAGCCGGGGCGCGCGTCCTGGTAGTTGTCGGCGATGATCGACAGGCCGTCGGCCACCACGTTCTTCTGCACCATGGTCGCGAAGACCGAGAAGGAGAGGGTGGCCACGTCGGCCTGCTCGGCCGCCAGCAGCGTGGCGGCCTCGGGCGTGCCGCGGGTGAAGGTCATGTCCACCGTGTAGGCCTTGCCGTATTGCTTGAGCACGTTCTTCTGCATCCAGTCCAGGAAGATGATGGTTTCCATCTCGTTCGGGCCGATGCCGCCGCCCGTGGCGTAGCGGATCTTGACCGGCGCGGGCTGCGCCATCGCCAGGCCGGGCAGGCCCAGCATCGCGCCCGCCGCCAGGCCGCCCTGGATGAAAGACCGGCGCGAGGCGCCCCGTGCGTGATTGCTTTTCGTCATCTGCATTCCTCCGTTTGCTTGGCGTGGGCGGTCAGTCGAGCGACGAGGGCATCAGCGCCACCGCCTCGATCTCGACCATGAAATCCGGATGCGACAGCCGCTTGACCTCCACCGTGGTGCTGGTGGGCAGGCTTTCGCCCAGGAACTCGTGGCGCGCGTCGACGTGGCGAAAGAACTCCTCGATCTGCGTGACGTAGGTGGCGGTGCGCACCAGGTCGCGGGTCGTGGCGCCGACGGAGGAGAGGGCCGCCTCCAGGTTGCGCCCGACCTGGCGGATCTGCGCCTCCATGTCGCCGGCGCCGACGATGTCGCCCTCCGCATTGCGCGCCAGCAGCCCGGAGACGAAGACCAGGGTGTGCGAGCCGAGGTCGTAGGAGACCACGGGGGAATAGAGGAGCTTGCCGCTCACGACCCGCCTGGACAGGCCCTCTGGGAAAACGTTCTGACGCATGCCGACTCCGGTCTGGTGCGCGCGCGCCCTGTTCGGGGGCATGCGCACGCTTGCTGTTGTGAATGTTGTTGATCAACGGATCAAAAAATTCTAGGAGAAGCGTCCCCATCCGATAAGCCGGGCGAATGGAATGAAACTGTTTCCACGGATCGAGGAATCGACGGTGAAGAGCGCGCGCCCGGCACGACATTCGCTTGGGCTCCTCGAATGGAAAGCGCATGAACAATCCCGTCGACATGATCGTCTTCGCCAAGGTCGTCGAGCTTGGCGGTTTCTCGGCCGCGGCCGAGCACCTTCAGATGTCCGCCTCGGTGGTGAGCAAGCACGTGTCGCGGCTGGAGCAGTCGCTGGGCGTGCGCTTGCTCAACCGCACCACGCGCCGGCTGAGCCTCACCGAGGTGGGCGCGGCGGTGTTCGAGCATGGCGCGCGGATGTCGGCCGAGGCGAACGCGGGCGAGGCGGTGGCCAGCCAGTTCGCCTCCGAGGCGCGCGGGCTGCTGCGCATCGAGGCGGCCTCGGCTTTCGGAAGGCTCTACGTGGCGCCCGCCATTCCCGATTTCCTGCGGCTGCATCCGCATCTCTCGATCGAGATGTCGATGAGCGACCGGCTGGTCGATTTCGTGAAGGAGCGCTTCGACCTCGCCATCCGGGCGGACGTGATTCCGGGCGCCAACCTGGTGGCGCGCAAGCTCGCGCCCATCCGCTGGGTGGTCTGCGCCACCGATGAATACCTCGCGCGGCACGGCACGCCGCGCACGCCCAAGGACCTGGAAGCCCACAACTGCATCTTCTATCGCTCGACCGTGACGCCGGGCGATGTCTGGCGCTTCAAGGCGGAGAGCACCGAGATCGCGATCAACGTGCGCGGACGCTACGTGGTCAACGACAGCGAAGGCGTGTGGCAGGCCACGCGGGCGGGCCTGGGCATCGGGCTGATGCCGACCTTCGCCATCGGCGCCGACATCGGCACCGGCGCCCTGCGCCTGCTGCTCGACGGCTACGAGCCGGTGGGCACCTTCGGCTCGCACATCTGGCTGCAGTACGTGGCCGGGCCCTACGTGTCGCCCAAGATCCGCGCCTGCGTCGACTACTTCACCGAGCGCTTCCGGCGCGACCTCTACTGGGACAGCCTGAAGTTCGAGACGGCCTGAGCCGGCACGGGTCTCAGAGCGGCAGCGAGGCCGCGTGGCGCTGCCAGAAGGCCGCGTCCGGCGGCGCGCCGGCGCCCGCCGCGGCGTTGTCCGCCATGTGTTCGGGGCGGCTGGTGCCGGGGATGGCGCAGGTCACGGCCGGGTGGCTCAGCACGAACTTCAGCAGCACCTGCGCCCAGCTCGTGCAGCCGATCTCGCCGGCCCAGGCGGGCAGGGGCTTGTCCCGCAGCCGGCGCAGCAGGCCGCCGCCGCCGAAGGGCATGTTGACGATGACCGCGACGCCGCGCTGCGCCGCCAGCGGCAGCAGGCGCTGCGCGGCCTCGGGAGCGTCGAGCGAATAGTTGATCTGCAGGAAGTCGAGCTTCTCGGCGCGCAGCACGGCTTCGACTTCCGCGTGGGCCGAGGCCGTGTAGTGCGTGACGCCGATGTAGCGCACGCGGCCCTCGTCCTTCCAGCCGCGCAGGGTCTGGAGGTGGGTGCGCCAGTCGACCAGGTTGTGCACCTGCATCAGGTCCATGCGCCGCGTGCGCAGGCGCTGGAAGGACTGCTCCATCTGCGCGATGCCGGCGTCCCGGCCGCTGGTCCAGACCTTGGTGGCGAGGAAGGCCTGCGCGTGCCGATTCGACGCGGCGAGCAGGTCGCCCGTCACCGCCTCGGAGCGGCCGTACATCGGCGAGCTGTCGAGCAGCTTGCCGCCAGCGGCGAAGAGCGCGTCGAGCACGCCCGGCAGGCGCTGGTATTCCGCGCTGCCGGCGGCGACGTCGAAGCCGATCCATGTGCCGCAGCCGATGACGGGCAGGGCTTCCTGGGTGGAGGGGATGGGGCGGGTGTTCATCTGGCGGGTGGGTTGGGGCTGGGCACGGGCGGGGAGGGCGGGGAGGGCGGCGGAGAGCGACAGCGCCGCGCCCAGGCGCAGCAACCGGCCGCGCGTGAGGGCGGGCAGGGGCGGCGGCGCTGCGTCCATCCGGCTGCTCAGGCGACGGCGAGCATCAGGTGCCCCGTCGCGGCGGCGGCCGGCCTGACCTGGATCTCGATGTCGTAGCCGAGGCGGTTGAGGCAGTCCATCAGCTTGCGCTCGGAGAGGTTGGAGAACTCGCCCTTCATCAGCGCCGAGACCTTCGGCTGCGAGATGCCCATGCGCCGGGCGGCTTCGCTCTGCGTGAGCCGCAGCCGCTGGATGGCCTTGTGGATCTCGATGGTGAGACCGGACTTGATCCTGAGCTTGTCCGCCTCGGGCAGGGCCAGGTCGGCAAACACGTTGCCGGAGCCGGCTTCGATTTCGATGCCTTCAATCATTCGCTTCTTCATCACGCGACTTCTTGATCATTGCCTCGGCCGCCTTGTCTGCTCCCTGGGCCAACCTGCAATTTATCCCATAAATGGTATGGATCGTGTGGCGCATGGCCTTTTTTCTACCTGGTGGCAAAAATCCTGATGCGGCCCGAAGAATACTGTATGAAAATACAGTCATTCGATCATCATGGGCCTTCCTTCCTTCGACACCTTTTCCTCCGCCGCGCGCCACAACGTCTGGCGCGGTGACGAACTGGGCCTGGCCGACGCGCAGGTCGTCGCCACCGGCCATGCCGCGCTCGATGCGGAGTTGCCCGGCGGCGGCTGGCCGGTCGGTGCGATGACGGAGCTGCTGCAGTCCGCGCCCGAGGCACATTCCTGGCAGTTGCTGCTGCCCGCCCTGGCTCGGGCGGTGGAGGGCGGCACGGGCCCGGTGGTGCTGATCGGCGCGCCGCACGAGCCCTTCGGCCCGTCGCTCGCGGCGCGCGGGTTGCCGGTGGAGGCCTTGCTGTGGGTGCGCGGCGAGGCGCCGGCCGCGCGGCTCTGGGCCTGCGAGCAGGCGCTGCGTTGCGCCGAGGTGGCCGCCGTGCTGGCCTGGCTGCCGCAGGCGCGCGTGGGCGAGTTGCGGCGGCTGCAGCTCGCGGCGGCGCAGCACGAGTCGCTGCTTTTCGTGTTCCGGCCCGAAAGCGCGGCATCGGCCGCTTCGCCGGCCCGGCTGCGGCTGCAACTGGCGTCCTGCGACCAAGACCCGGCACAGATCGACGTGCGCATCCTCAAGCGGCGCGGTCCGCCGCTGGCCTCGCCCCTGCAACTGCCGGCGCGCAGCGAGCGCATGACAGCGCTGCTGGCGGCGAGCCAGCTCCGGCGCAAGCTGCGCCGGCAGGAGGAAGGCGCGTCGCACGCAGGCGAGGGCGCGACCATCGTGCGCCTCGATCTTCACAAGGCCAGAGGCCATGCACTGGATCGCACTGCGCTGGCAGCCTGAAGAGGAGGTGCTTCTGCCCCCTCGGGAAGCACTCGGCTGGTGGGCCCTGCAGTTCACGCCGCGGGTCGCCTGGACCGGGGACGAGGCCCTGCTGCTCGAAGTCTCGGCCTGCGAGCGTCTGTGGGGCGGCCGCCTGGCCTTGATGCGCAATCTCGCCGCCACGAATCCGGCGGCGCCGGTGCGCCTGTTGCAGGCGCAGGGCGCCACCGGCCTGGTCGCGCTTGCGCGCCTGCGCATGTTCGCGCGCGGCGAGCGGCCGCCGGCCGAGTTGCCCGCCGCCCTGCCGCTCGACACGCTGGACGCGGCGCGCGAGCACCTCGACGTGCTCGCGCACCTGGGCTGCCGCACCTGGGGCGAGGTGGCGGCGCTGCCGCGCGGCGGCCTCGCGCGCCGCTTCGGCAAGGCGTTGCGCGAGGCGCTCGATGCCGCCTGGGGCACGCGTCCCGAAAGCCATGCATGGCTCACGCTGCCGGACGTCTTCGAGCAGAAGCTGGAACTGCCCGCGCTGGCCGAAGGCGCGAACGAGCTGATGTGGTCGGCCAACCGCCTGCTCGCGGCGCTGCAGATCTGGCTGCGCGCGCGGCAGCGCGGCGCGGTGGCGCTGGAGCTGCAATGGACGCTCGACCTCAAGCGCTTCAACGGCGTCGACCTGCCGCCGCATCAGCACATCACCGTGCGCACGGCCGAGCCCACGCAGGACATGGCGCACCTGCGCCGCCTGATGGCCGAGCGCCTCGCGCTCACCACGCTGGCGGCGCCCGCGAGCTGGCTGCGGCTGCGCACGCTCGACACCACGCCCTGGGCCGGCGCGAGCACGAGCTTCCTGCCGGAGGACAACCGCAAGGGCGACAGGCTGCATGAGCTGGTCGAGCGGCTGAGCGCCCGGCTCGGGCCACGGCAGGTGCTGAGCGCGGTGGCGCGTGCCGACCACCGGCCGGAGCATCAGCAGGCGTGGCAGCCGGCCCTGTCCAAGGTGCAGGGCAAGGCCGCGCCTTCGGCCCCGGCCCCGGCCTCGCGGCCCGATGCCCTGTTTCCTCCCTGGCTGCTGCGCGAGCCCTTGCGCCTGGAAGTGAGCGAAGGCCATCCGTGCTACCGCGGCGTGCTGCGCAGCCTCGTGGGGCCGCAGCGGGTGGAGGCCGGCTGGTGGGGCGGCGCGGAAGCCGATGGCGAGGAAGGCGGCCGCCCCGCCGTGCGCGACTACTTCATCGCCGAGAGCCCGGAGGCCGGCCTGGTGTGGATCTTCCGCGAGCGACCCTCGTCCTCCTTCGCCTCCGACGAGCCGCACTGGTTCCTGCAGGGGCTGTATGCCTGAGCTTTCCGACAAGCAGTTGCAGAGCCGCCAGCCGCTCAAGGTGCGCGCGCTGCCGTCGCGCCCGCCCGCGAAAACACGGGATCTTCCCGGCTATGCGGAACTGCACTGCCTGTCGAACTTCAGCTTCCAGCGTGGCGCATCGAGGCCGGAGGAACTGGTGATGCGAGCCTGCGAGCTTGGCTACCAGTCGCTCGCCATCACCGACGAATGCTCGGTCGCCGGCATCGTGCGCGCGCATGTCGGCCTGCGCGAATACCGCGAGGCATTGGACGAATACGAGCAGGAACATCCGGGCGAGCCACCCCCGGCGCGCAACCCGGCGTTCCGCCTGCTGTACGGCAGCGAGTTCGGCTTCGAGCGCTTCAAGCTGGTGGTCATCGCGCACGATCTCGAAGGCTGGGGCAACCTCTGCGAGTTCATCACCGCGGCGCGCACCACCGCGCCCAAGGGCAGCTACCGCGTGAGCTGGGAGGAGAGCGACGTGGCTTCGCTGCGGCATTGCGAAATCCTCCTCGTGCCGAAGCGCGCGGCCGGGGGCGCGTATGACGCCGCCGCCATCGCCGCCGACGTGGCGGAGGCCGCCGAGCTGTTCGGCGAGCACCTCTGGATCGCCGTCGAGTTGCTCAACGAATTCGACGATGCCCTGTGGCTCGCCACGCTGCGGGACGTGGCCGCGCGAACGGCCGTGCCCCTGGTGGCGGCCGGCGACGTGCACATGCACGTGCGTTCCCGCAAGCCGCTGCAGGACGTGGTCACGGCAGTGCGCGAGGGCCGCAGCGTCGCCGAATGCGGCTTCGCGCTGCAGCCCAACGCCGAGCGGCACCTGCGCTCGCGCGTGCGGCTGGCCGGGCTCTATCCGGACGAACTGCTGGCCCGCACGCTGGAGGTCGCGAAGCGCTGCACCTTCGACCCGGATGTGATCCGCGAGCACTACAAGTACCCGCTGGAGAGCGTGGCGGGCGGCGAGACGCCCGCGCGGACGCTCGTGCGCAAGACCTGGGAAGGCGCGAAGACGCGCTATCCGCAAGGCATCCCGGAGAAGGTGCGCATCCAGGTGCGGCACGAACTCGACCTGATCATCGATCTCCACTACGAGATGTTCTTCCTCACGGTGGAGGACATCGTGCGCTTCGCCCGCTCGCGGGACATCCTCTGCCAGGGCCGCGGCTCCTCCGCCAACTCGGCCGTCTGCTACTGCCTCGGCATCACGGCCATCAACCCCGAGACCGGCCATCTTCTGTTCGAGCGCTTCCTCAGCCGCGAGCGCCGCGAGCCGCCCGACATCGACGTCGACTTCGAGCACCAGCGGCGCGAGGAGGTCATCCAGTACATCTACAAGAAATACGGCCGCGAGCGCGCCGCCATCGCCGCGGTCGTCATCTGTTATCGCTCGCGCAGCGCCCTGCGCGACGTGGGCAAGGCGCTGGGCGTGGACGAGCGGCTGGTCGACGAGTTCGCCAAGGACCACTACTGGTTCGACACCGTCGTCCTCGACGATCGCCTGCGCGAGGCGATGGAACGCGCGGGCGTGCGCGAGGACATGCGCAAGCTGCGCCAGTGGATCGAACTCACGCAGCAGCTGCGCGGCTTCCCGCGCCACCTGAGCCAGCACGTCGGCGGCTTCGTGCTCACGCAGAGCAAGCTCACGCGGCTGGTGCCGGTCGAGAACGCCTCGATGAAGGACCGCTCCGTCATCCAGTGGGAGAAGGACGACCTCGAGGCCATGGGCATGCTCAAGGTCGACGT
>CBIHOG010000081.1:0-14582 GCA_966211435.1 uncultured Variovorax sp.
ATCAACGAGAAGGCCGGCATCGTCAACCTCGGCGCCGAGGGCATGATGCTGTGCGCCGCCATCGCGGGCTTCGCGACGGTCGTGACCACGCACAACCCCTGGCTCGGCTTCCTGGCCGGCATGGCGGCCGGCGCGCTGCTGGCGGCCTTCTTTGGCGTGCTGGTGATCTGGCTCAACACCAACCAGTACGCGACCGGGCTGGCGCTGAGCCTCTTCGGCGTCGGTTTCTCGGCCTTCGCCGGCATCAACTTCGTGCAAGCCAAGCTGCCGGAGAGCACCTCCTACGCGCTGCCGGTGCTGGGCGACATCCCGCTCATCGGCCCGGCGCTCTTCCGCCACCACCCGATGGTGTACTTCGCGGTGCTGCTCACCATCGGGCTGGTCTGGTTCCTCTATCGCACGCGCGCGGGGCTGGTGCTGCGCTCGGTGGGCGAGTCCCCTGAGTCCTCGCACGCGCTGGGCTACCCGGTACGGCGCATCCGCTTCTTGGCGGTGATCGCGGGCGGCGCGCTGTGCGGGCTGGCGGGGGCCTATCTCTCCACCGTCTACACGCCGCTCTGGGTGGAGGGCATGGTCGCCGGCCGCGGCTGGATCGCGCTGGCGCTCACCACCTTCGCCACCTGGCGGCCGGTGCGCGTGCTGCTGGGCGCCTACCTCTTCGGCGGTGTCTCGATGCTGGGCTTCCACCTGCAGAGCACCGGCGTCAACGTGCCCAGCCAGTTCCTGAGCATGCTGACCTACATCGCGCCCATCGTGGTGCTGGCCTTGATCTCGCGCAACCCGGCGTTCATCCGCATCAACATGCCTGCTTCCATCGGGAAACCGTTCTACCCCGGCTCATAATCCCGGTTTAGTTTTCGTGCGTCGCCAACCTGTCCTTTGAGGATTCCTGACAATGACTGATCTCCACAAGCGTTCCCTGATCAAGCTGGCTGCCCTGACCGCGGTCGCTTCGGCCGCCCTCATCGGCTGCGGCAAGAAGGAAGAAGCGCCGGCGCCCGCCGCGGCACCCGCCGCGCCGGCACCCACCGCCGCCGCGCCCGCACCCGCGGCACCGCTGAACATCGCCTTCGCCTATGTCGGCCCGGTGGGCGACGGCGGCTGGTCCTTCGCGCACGACAACGGCCGCAAGGCGCTGGAGAAGGAATTCGGAGACAAGATCAAGACCACCTTCGTCGAGAGCGTTCCTGAGTCGGCCGACGCCGAGCGCGTGTTCCGCGACATGGTGGGCCAGGGCAACAAGCTGATCTTCGGCACCACCTTCGGCTACATGGAGCCGATGCTCAAGGTCGCGACCGACAGCAAGGACGTCAAGTTCGAGCATGCCACCGGCTACAAGACGGCCGAGAACATGCGCACCTACGACAGCCGCACCTACGAAGGCGCCTACATGGCCGGCGTCATCGCCGGCGCGATGACCAAGAGCAACACGCTGGGCGTGGTCGGCTCGGTGCCCATTCCCGAAGTGCTGCGCAACATCAACAGCTTCACGCTGGGCGCGCAGTCGGTGAACCCGAAGATCACGACCAAGGTGGTGTGGGTCAACGAATGGTTCAGCCCGCCGAAGGAGACCGAGGCCGCCACCGCCCTCATCAACGGCGGCGCCGACGTGCTCTTCCAGAACACCGACTCGCCCGCCGTGCTCAAGACCGCGCAGGAAAAGGGCAAGCGCGCTTTCGGCTGGGATTCGGACATGACCGCCTATGGCCCGAAGGCCCACCTGGGCTCGGCCGTCATCAACTGGGCGCCGTACTACATCAAGGCCACGCAGGACGCACTGGACGGCAAGTGGGCGACCGGCCAGACCTGGTGGGGCGTGAAGGAAGGCGCGATCGACATGGTCTCCATCGCCGAGGACGTGCCGGCCGAGACCAAGGCCAAGATCGACGAGATCAAGAAGGGCCTGAAGGACGGCAGCTTCTCGATCTGGAAAGGCCCGATCGTCGGCCAGGATGGCAAGGAGCTGGTGGCCAAGGACATGGTCGCCGATGACAAGTTCCTTTCCGGCGTCAACTTCTATGTGAAGGGCGTCGAGGGCAAGGTCCCAGGCGGCGACAAGAAGTAGGCAGCCCCCCGGCTCTTCATTCCGCTGCGTTGCGTGTAACTCCACCCCTCAAGGGGGAGGCGCGGCCGCCTCGGGACGGCCCGGTGGCGTCCGCATCGCTCGCAAAGGGTTGCCATGGGCAACCCTTTTTCGTTGAATGCCCACGATGATCGAAAAACAACTCTGGCACCCGGTGGCGCTCTGCGAGGAGGTCGCGGCCCATCCCGTGGCCGTGCGATTGCTGGAGGAGCGCGTGGTTCTCTGGCGCGACGGCATCGGCGCCATGCATGCCTGGGCCGACCGCTGCCCGCATCGCGGCGCGCAGCTGTCGCTGGGCCGCGTGGTGCCCTGCGAAGGCGGCGGCTCCGCACTCGAATGTCCATACCACGGCTGGCAGTTCGAGGCCGGCGGCCGGTGCGCCCATGTGCCCGCGCTTCCCGGCTTCGTGCCGCCCGCCACGCACCGCGCGGCCACCCATGCCGCGCGCGAGGCACACGGCTTCGTGTGGGTGCGCCTGGAAGGCGAGGAGGGCGCCGCCAGCGAGCCCTTGCCCGCGTTCCCCGCCGAGGAAGATGCGCGCCTGCGCAAGATCAACTGCGGCCCCTATGAGGTCGAGACCAGCGCCCCGCGCCTGGTCGAGAACTTCCTCGACATGGCGCACTTCGGCTTCGTGCACGAAGGCTGGCTGGGTGCGCGCGAAATGGCCGCCATCGACGACTACCGCGTCGAGCCCACGCCCACCGGCCTGCTCGCCACCGGCTGCAAGGCCTGGCAGCCGCAGTCCACCATCAATTCCACCGCGCCCGCGCAGGTCGAGTACAGCTATGAAGTCACGGCGCCCTACGCCGCGCTGCTGACCAAGGTGCCCGAGGCCGCGAGCGTGGACATCGATGGCTACCGGGAATCCATCGCGCTCTTCATCTGCCCGGTCGAGCCGGAGCGCAGCCGCGTGTGGTTCCGCTTCGCCACCGGCGACTTCGCGCGTGGCGAAGACGAACTGCGCGCCTTCCAGGACACCATCTTCCTGCAGGACAAGCCCGTGCTCGAATCGCAGCAGCCCAGACGCATGCCGCTGGACCTGCGCGCCGAACTCCACACCGCCGCTGACAGAATCACATCCATGTACCGCCGCCACCTCCAGCAGCGCGGTATCACCTTCGGAGTCTGCTGATGACCAAGACCACCGCCCCAGAGCTCGACCACATCGCGCCCGAGCGCCTGCCCGAGCTGCTGCGCCGCATGCCCAAGGCCGAGCTGCACATCCACATCGAGGGCTCGCTGGAGCCCGAGCTGATCTTCGCGCTTGCACGGCGCAACGGCGTCGCCATCCCCTACGCGAGCGTGGAGGACCTGCGCCGCGCCTATGCCTTCACCAACCTCCAGAGCTTCCTGGACATCTACTACGCCGGCGCCAGCGTGCTGCTGAAAGAGCAGGACTTCCACGACATGGCCTGGGCCTACCTTGAACGCGCGTCGGCCGACAACGTCGTGCGCACCGAGATGTTCTTCGACCCGCAGACCCACACCGAACGCGGCGTTCCGATGCAGACCGTCATCGACGGCCTGCACCGCGCATGCGTCGAGGCCAAGGCGAAGCTGGGTATCGATGCCGAACTCATCCTCTGCTTCCTGCGCCATCTGAGCGAGGAGGATGCCTTCGCCACGCTGGAGCAGGCGCTGCCCTTCAGAGACAAGTTCATCGGCGTGGGCCTCGATTCCAGCGAGGTGGGCCATCCGCCCGAGAAGTTCGCGCGCGTCTTCGCCCGCTGCCGCGAACTGGGCCTGCACCTCGTCGCGCACGCTGGGGAGGAAGGCCCGCCCGCCTACGTGTGGAGTGCGCTCGACGTGCTGAAGGTCGAGCGCATCGACCACGGCGTGCAAAGCACCAAGGATTCGGCGCTCATGAAGCGCCTTGCACAGGACCGCATCCCGCTTACCGTGTGCCCGCTGTCCAATCTCAAGCTTTGCGTCTTCCCTGAACTGTCGCGGCACAACCTGCGTGCGCTGCTCGACGCGGGCCTGGTCGCCACCATCAATTCCGACGATCCTGCGTACTTCGGCGGCTACATGAACGAGAACTTCCTCCAGACCTTCGCGGCCACGGGCCTCACCGTGCGGCATGCGTGGCAACTGGCGGCCAACAGCTTCGAAGGCAGCTTCGCGGATGCGGCCACCAAGCGCCGCTACCTGGACCGACTGGGCCAGGTGTTCGCCACGATCTGAGACCAACAGCGCGGCGTCGCCGCGCCTCGGCGATCATTTGGGAGGAATCGCCGCGATCTCGCAGGCCATCTTGATGTCCGCATCGGTCATGTGGACGCCTGCGGGCAAGGTTTGATGAATCTGCGCCGTGGCCAGCTTGGTCCTGCAGACCTCGATGAAGTTCCCGCCGTTCGCGCCGAGCTTGCAGCTGTCCCTGGTCTCGAGATTGCCTTCGATCTCGAGTCGCGGAACGTGGGCATGACTCGCGATGAACTGGGTGCAGCCCTCTTGCGTCGCCCTGCAAGGCATGGCGGCGAAGAGCGGGGCAAAGGCCAACAGGCCGGGCAATGCCTTGCGGCAATCGATGCGCATGATTTCTCTCCCTGTGTGTTGTCGAATCTCGATTTCAACGCCACCGGCCCGCCGGCACAAGTCATAGACCACGACTTTGTCGTGCAAGTCCAGAGGCTGCGCGGCCGCATGTCACGGCCCTGAGACGTGCGTCCAGGCTAGGCCGAATGAGGGTATGGCCGCGCGCCGCCGCGACCGGTAGATTGGCAGGGCACGGAGCGCGGCGATCCCTGCCGCGCCGCTCGAGGGGGAGGCGCCTTATGTTCGGATCCGCCGTCTTGGACATGGTCGTGGGAATGGTCTTCGTCTTCCTGCTGCTGAGCCTCGTGGTCTCGGCCGTGCGCGAAGCCATCGAGGCTCGCCTGCAGGATCGGGCGAAGCTGCTGGCGTGGGGGCTGCACGAGCTGCTGGGCGGCGGCTCGAAGGTGCTGCTCGAGAGGCTCTACTGCCACCCCCTCATCGCCGCGCTGTATTCGGGCCCCTTCGACGAGAAGATCATCGACTACCGCCGCAATACCGGCGGCTTCTGGATTCTCAAGTACATCGGAAGCTTCTTCTTCAAGCGCACGAAGATGCCTGCCTACATCCCGGCGCGCACCGTCGCGCTCGCGCTGCTGGACATGGCGCGCAACGGCCAACTCGGCCTGGTCAATCCTCCGGCCGCCGGCAACGTCTCGGCGGGCGAGGTGGTCGTCGCCGATGTGCGAGCCTCGCTGGCCGCGCAGAATGGCTCCGCGGTCGCGCGTGCGCTGCTCGCCGCCCTGGCCCAGGCCGGCGGCGATACGGAGAAGGCGCTCAAGGCCATCCAGGACTGGTACGACGCCTCGATGGACCGCGTCTCCGGCTGGTTCAAGCGAGAGACGCAGCAAATCCTCTTCGTGCTGGGGCTGCTGGTCGCCGTGGGCCTCAACGTCGATGCGGTGTTCCTCGCGAAATACCTCGCCGCCGACGAGAGCGCGCGCCACGAGCTGGCCGAGATGGCGGCGCGATCGGCCGTGGCGCCCGACATGGCCGCCGCCATCGACAAGCTGCGCGCGCCCGAGCCGGGCGGCCTGCTGCAAGAGGAGCCGGCGCCGGACACGCCCGATGCAACCGCCGCGACCGACGAGAAAGTATCCAGCGCGGTCAAGGCCGTCACCGACCTGGGCCTGCCGGTCGGCTGGACGGCGAGCCGCTGGGCCGAATTCAGCGCGCTGGGCGCGGGTACGCTGCGCACCGTCGTCGGCTGGCTCATCACGGCCTTCGCGCTGTCCTTCGGCGCACCCTTCTGGTTCGACCTTCTCAACAAGCTGATGGTCATCCGCTCGACCGTCAAGCCACACGAGAAGAGTCCGGAAGAGGGCTCCGAGGACCGCCAGAGGAAGGCTTCCTGACTTCTCCGGTCAGGTGGCCGCCATGCCCGCGCGGCAATAGTTCACGGTTTCGTGCGCATGCGGCCATCAAGAGTGCGGGCCGTTTGCCGATATGGAGACGACAGACCACGCCGCGACGGTGTCGTGGCTCGGCCAGTCAACTTCCGGACCCATGACCATGAACGCGTTCTACAACCTCAAGATTGCCACCAAGCTGCTCCTCTCCTTCCTCGTCGTGCTGGCGCTGACCGCGCTCCTCGGCATCTTCTCCGTCGTCGAGTTGGCGAAGGTCAACAAGTCGTCCACGGACCTCGCCGAGGTGTGGATGCCCAGCGCCCGCGTGCTGCTCGAACTGAAGTCCAACATGGCGCGCTACCGCACACAGGAGCTGCAGCACGTCCTTTCGGACACGCAGGAGGACATGACCCGCTATGAGAAGTCAATGACGGAACTCTGGGGCCGGGCGCAGCAGAACCTGGAGGACTACGCCAAGTTGATCTCCACGTCCGAGGAGAAGGAGATCTACCCGCAGCTGACGGCCGGGATGAAGACCTACGCCGGCTTGCATGACAAGATTCTCGAGGCCTCGCGCGCCCAGCGCGATGCGGAGGCCAGGACGCTCGCCCGCGGCGAGGCGCTGAAGGTCAATCTGGAGGTCGGGACGCTAATCGACAAGCTCGTCGAGGTCAATGTCAAGGGCGCCAACCAAGCCAACGACGACGCCGATGCGCTCTATGCCTCGGCCCGCACCTGGATCCTGGGCCTGCTGGCCGCGAGCATCGTGCTCGGCGTCGGCTTCGCGCTGGGTATCGCCCGCATCGTGTCGCGCCCGCTGCGCGAGGCCGTGCAGGTTGCGCAGACGGTGGCCGCTGGCGACCTCACGAGCCGCATCGAGTCGACGACCAAGGACGAGACCGGCCTGTTGCTGCAGGCATTGAAGGCAATGAACGACAGCCTGTCGAAGGTGGTCGGCGAAGTGCGCCACGGCACCGACACCATCGCGACGGCGTCGAGCCAGATCGCCTCGGGCAACCAGGATCTCTCCTCGCGCACCGAGGAACAGGCCAGCTCGCTGGAGGAGACGGCCGCATCGATGGAGGAACTCACCTCCACCGTCAAGCAGAACGCGGACAACGCGCGCCAGGCCAACCAGCTGGCCGTGTCGGCCTCGGAAGTGGCGGTCAAGGGCGGCAGCGTGGTGTCGCAGGTCGTCAGCACCATGGATTCGATCAACACCGCATCGCGCAAGATCGTGGACATCATTGCCGTGATCGATGGCATTGCCTTCCAGACCAACATCCTGGCGCTGAACGCGGCCGTCGAGGCCGCCCGCGCCGGCGAGCAGGGCCGCGGCTTCGCGGTGGTCGCGTCGGAAGTGCGCAGCCTGGCGCAGCGCTCGGCGGCGGCGGCCAAGGAAATCAAGACGCTGATTGGCGATTCCGTCGAGAAGGTCGAAGAGGGCAGCAAGCAGGTGGCCGAAGCCGGCCGCACGATGGAAGAGATCGTGGACAGCGTGAAGCGCGTGACCGACATCATGGGCGAGATCACGGCGGCGAGCCAGGAGCAGACCTCGGGCATCGAGCAGATCAACCACGCCATCACGCAGATGGACCAGGTGACGCAGCAGAATGCAGCCTTGGTGGAAGAGGCCTCCGCAGCCGCGCAATCGCTGCGTGAGCAGGCGGGCACGCTCGTTCAGGCTGTGAGCGTCTTCAAGGTGGAGGGCAGCGGCGCCGCGGTCGCCGTGCGGCCCGCCGCGCGCACCCCGGTGATGCCGGCGCCCCGCGCGGCCGCGGCCCGGAAGCAGCCGCGCAAGGAGCCGGCCATCGAGGCGCCCGCGGCGGTCACCGCCAAGGCGACCGAGGAGTGGGCCGAGTTCTGATCGCGCTTGCCCGTGGCCTTGGGCCTCGGGTGTGCCAGGCTTGGCATGCGATGGAGCGCGACGCCGGTGCTCGCGCGGTCGGCGGCGGTCTGAATCTTCATGTCAACGCTGCGTACCGTAGCTTCGCGGACGGCGCCCCCGCACCCTGGGACTTCGCCTTCTACTTCCTGTTGATCTGCGCGGCAAAGTCCGTCAACGACACGTCGATCGTCTCGTCGGTCTCCTCGTAGCCTTCGGGCTTGTTGCAGTCGTACTCTATGGTGAACTTGCCGTCGGGATAAAGCGTGAACGTCAGACCCCAGATACGCTGACCAATAGTTCTGATCAGATCGTCTCGAAGGAATAGGACGGCGTCCATCGATTCGCTGATGAGGTTGCGGGGCGGGCTGGCTCCCTTCTGATCGATCACGCCATTGCTGAGAACACCCCACTGCACGGAGACCATCTCGTTCAGTATCGAATACTTGCCGAACGCATGTTGCCATGCCCTGTCTCCGGGGAATTTATGTACAGCTCTGGCAAGCGTTTCGTAGGCCATTTCGGCAGTGGTAATGTTGATCATTGTCTGAACCTCTTGGTTGTCTCCACACCGTCGATGACGGCCGTCACAAAAAACTCGCTTGGCCTGACTCCGCCGTTAGGTGGATACGCGACTTCGATACTCACATTCACCGTCTTCCCCTCTCGAAGTGCGGCTCTGAACTCATCCTCCATCGATCGCCAGTCGCCTCTGTTGAGGGTAGCCGCCTGCGGCACGATGTTGATTCTGTCACCCGCGCCACCCAGGCTCGCGGCGATCAGATGGCCGCCTTCGTCGCCACGCCGCATTTGCCGGTGGCGCACCGCTGATAGCCGTTGCGATCCATCATGTCCAGCGACAACTTGCCTTCCACCAGGGGCCGCTCAACCAGCCAGACGATGTCGCTGATGGCTTTCGCGAGTGACACGTCGTGAGGGCGTGGTCTTCTGCTATTTGATGCGTTGTCGAGCAAGCCCCACTACTGAGCGCCACTCGACGGAGGCCAGGATGTATGAATCCGCAACGATGGATGGGCTATGTTCAGAGAATGAGAACGCGTAGATTTGGGGCGCCAACTCGGGGGCGAAGATATCCTCGTAGCTGCCAAATGCGCCGTCGAACATACATACGGTCGCGATGCACGGCCCCGATCGAAACATTCTCGCCATCTGATCCACGGCTATGGGCAGGAAATCAACGTCGCTCGGCATGATTACTTCAGTTAAAAGAATGCCGTTTTCCCAGCCTTCATCGAAAAGCTTGTGAGTTCGGGCGTCAGAATTATTTTTTCGTAGCGCATGGAAGGCTGTATCAAGCTCCTCTCTAGAGAAGACGGCGTAGCACAGTATGGCCAGCTTCGATGTACCTTCAATGATCAATGAATCGAGAACTTGCATAGGATCTCCGTTATCGAGAGAGGAGCAGACCGAGTTGATCTGGATCAGGAATGAATGACGAGATCACCTTCCCCTCAAGGGGACCTTCTCTCGCGACAACGATCGCCACATCGCGTCCGTTCACGCTGCCGAGGAACGCCTGCCCTGCTGTGGCGCCCACCCGCCATGGGGCCGTGTGTAGAGGCCTTTCAAGAATGGGGCTTGCCAGGGTCTTGAAATGATCAACCCGAGACTGTAGCGAACCATTGTCAGGAAGCAAATCGCCCTCAAGATGTCGGATTGCATGCCCCCCACCACCGCGCATTCCATCAAGGGCATTCCTGGTGGCTTCTTGGCTGAGACCGAGAACGCCATTTGTGGTCCGCACTTCGGCGGCGACGACCTTTGCCGCGTCATCCGCCTTCGCCCCACCCTTGATCAGCGTACCGGTCTTGCTGATCGCCTTGCCCCCGCCGGGCAGCACATCCAGGACGCTCGTCGGGAACAGCGCCTCGTTCGCCGCGTAGATCACCCCCAGCGTCGACAGTTCCAGGTCCGTCAAGCCACCGCGCGCACCCGCCTTCTCCAGGTACTCCCGGATCGCTTGCTGCTTCTCCAGCAAGGGCTTGAGTTCGAGGGCCTTGAGCGCGTCGGCCAGTTTCGCGAGTGCGCGTTCCGCGTAGTGCTTCAGCGCGTTGTTGACTGCCGCGTTCGCAGCCGCATCGGCCGCGAGGTCGATCTGCCGCGCATCGAGCCCGGCGAGGGCGCCGCTCACGCCGCCCAGCATCGCGGCCAACTGCCCGGCGCGCGGATCGGGGACGCCGTTCTCATCGAAGCCGAACATCTCTGCGCTCAGCTCGCCGATGACGGCCCCGAGCGCACCCGCGCCGCAGCCGGCATCTGAGCGCGCGGCACCCACGGCACACCCCGCGATCGCATGCGCCACCTTGTTGGTGAACGCATCGAGATCCATGTCCCCGATGGCATTCGCCCCCTGCGCCGCCACCGTATCGAGCAGCGCCGCCCTCAACCCCTCCTTCAGGTTCTCCTCCAGGCCCCCGCCATGGATGGCCGTCCCGATGACCGCTCTCGCCGCCCCCGCCGTGAGGTTCTGCCGCAGCTGGACCATGAAGGGCTGCGCCCCGCCCCCGGCCGTGGCGAGGCCCGTGGGGTTCATGTTCAGGCCCTGCAGCACGCCGCCCGTGAGCATCGCGGCCACCAGGCGCTTCACGCTGTCGCTGGAGCCCAGGTCGTCCAGGGTGTCGCCCAGGTCGCCGCCGTGGTTGACGAAGCTCACGGCGGCCTGCGAGGCCAGCGCGGTGAGCCCCGCCGTCACGGCGCCGGCGACCACCGTGCCGGCGGTGCCGCCCACGGCCGCCCCGGCTGCCGCGCCCACGCCCGAGGCCGCGCCGTAGGTGAAGAAGGCCACCACCAGCGTCACGATGGCCGCGCCCTCGGGCGTCAGGCCCTGCTGGCTGTAGTTCCACCTGGCGTGCGCCTCTTCCACCGTCTCCCAGTCGACCTTGCCCTGCAGCAGCGGGTCGGCCTGGAGCTGCTCGATCCAGGCCATGCCGGGCTGGCGCGCCAGGGCCTGGAGGCTGTCCCTGGCGCCAAGGCCCGCCTGCATGCGGTTCGCCTCGATGGCCAGGGCACCGGCGTCAAAGAGGTTGTAGTGGGTGGCCTGGTCGCTCGCGCCCTGGCCCCTGGCCTTCTGCCAGGCGATGTCGCGGCCGTGGCTCTCGTGGCGGGTGTCGGTCCGGGTGGACTGGGTGGCCAGGGCGATCTGGTCGGCTTCGAGTGCGAGGGTGCCGGGGGTGTCGACGGTGGTGCCGGCGAGGGTCAGGGTGCCGCCCTTGGCGCCCGGACCATTTTCCCCATCACCCGTGGCCTCGATGCGCACGTTCCCGCCCACGAGGCGGCTGCGCTGCAGGGCGCTGGCCTGCAAGGCGTCCATGTCGGTGCGGCGGGCGTTGAAGCCCTTGCCGGGGTCGTGGCCGAGGGCCGCGCCGAGGTTCGTGCTCCTCGTGGCGTGCTCGCTGCTCGTGCCCGTGTAGTCGGTGGCGGCCCGGATGTTCACGTCGCCGCCGCGAATGGTGAGGTCCTCCTTCGCCTCGGCCTGCACGCCCTGGAGGTTGACGGCGCGGCCGCCCTCCAGCAGCACGCCGCCCTCGGCGCTGGTGATGCGGCTGGCGGAGGCGGTGTCGGCCCGGGTGCTGGTGGTGGTGCGGTCGGCCGAACTCGTGGGCAGCGGAATGCCACCCAGGCTCGGGGAGAAGCCGGACTTCTTCGTGGACGTCTCGTGCACGCCGCTGAAGGTCTCGCGCGCCTCGAGGATGTTCAGGGTGCCGTCCGCGCGCATGAGCACGCCTTCATCACCGCTGACGGCCGCACCTTCGGCATGGAGGTTGCGGCCCGCATCGAGGTAGGCGAGCCCGCCCGCGCCGAGCGAGCTGCCGAGGGCGAGGTCGCGCTCGGCCTGCTCGGTGCCGGTGGTGGTGGTGCGGCTGAAGAGCCCGCGGCTGGTGCCCGTGGTCTTGCCGTCGACGGCGGAGGTCTGGCGCCCGGCTTCGAGGGCGATGTCGCGCCCGGCGGTGATGAGCAGGTTGCCCTGGGCGGCCCGCACGTCGGCCGCGCGCAGGCTCGCATCCCGGCCGGCGCTCATGGAGATGCTGCCCTCGGCGCTGACGGTGCTGCCCACTTCCTCGCTCTCGCGGGTGCGCAGGTGGTTGCCCGCGTTGGCGATGGCGTTCTGCTTGACCGAGGTGGAGACGGTGGCCAGGTGCAGGTCGCGCGCGGCGTGGATGGCGGTGTGGCCGCCCTGGCCGGTGTTGGAGAGCACGGCGGCGACGAGGTTGACATCGTTGCCCGCGCCTGCGAGCAGCACGCCGTTGGGGTTGCTCACGTACAGGCCGGCGATGCGGTCCAGGCTCGTGCGGCTGGTGTCGGAGGCGCCTGAGGTGCTGGTGGCGCCGCGGGTGGTGCTCTCCACATTGAGATCGTGGCCCGCCTGCGCCACCAGTGAACTCTCGGCATCGACGGTGCCGCCGATGATGTCCAGGTCCTCGCGGGCACCCAGCCCGACCGCGTCGCCCGAGAGGCGCCCCTCGAGGTTGCGGATGTTCCCGGCGTTGATCTCCACCACCCTGCGCCCGGCCACGGTGCCGCTGTTGCGCAGTTCGCCCGCGAGCCGCAGGCCCACGTCCTCGCCCGAGAGCACGCTGCCCTGGCCGTCGATGTCGCCCGGGCGCAGCCGCGCATACACCTGCGGCACCAGCGCCTGGGTGGTGGTGCCGTCGGGCAGGGTCACGCTCTGCTCCACCAGCCAGACGATGTCGCTGGTGAGCCGGGCCATCTGCTCGGCCGTCATGGCAATGCCCGGGCGCAGCTGGAAGGCCCGGGCGAAGGTGACGCCCGCGTTCATGAGCGCGAGGTATTGCTCGTCGTCGCTCGCGTGGCCTTCCAGGAAGCGGTGGCCGGTGAGCTGGGCCACCTGCTCGCGCACGAGGCGCTGTTCATAAAAACCGTCGCCCAGGCGCTTCTGGACCCGGGCGGGGTCCAGGCCGAGCTGGCCGAGGAGATAGTCGCTGGCGAGCCAGTTGCGGTGGTCGGTGAAGCGCGGGTCGGTCTCCACCACGTAGAGCCCCCCGGGCCGCACGCCGAAGAGGCTGGCGTCGGGCAAGGCCGTGTTCGGCGCGCTGGTGCGCACCACGCCAGGGGCCGGGCCGGCGGCCCTGACCTCGAAGACCTGGCCGTCGACGGCACCCGTGCGGCCCGCCTGCGCCCCCACGGCCACGCCCTGGGCCGAGCCGGGAGCGGTGTTCATCGCGGAGCGGGTGTTCTCCAGCACCGCCGAGCTCCCCAGCCGGGTGCTCACGTTCTGCGCGATCTCCGTGTGCGCGGCCGTGCCGAAGTAGCCCGGGCGCACGCGGTAGGGCTTGTACTCGACCGAGTCGCCGCGCAGCGTCCCGCTGTCCACCGCGAGGCGCCGGCTCCGCGTCTCGGTGTTGGTGACGGAGCCGCCGGGGACGAGGAGCGTGCCGCCGGCCGTGATGCGGCTGTTGTCGTTGAGCACCCGCGCGCCGCCGAGGGTCATGTCGCCGGCGCTCGCGATGCGCCCGGCCACCCCGGCGTTCGTGACCTCCGTCTGCGTGGTGCGCGTGCTGGTGACGTTCAGCTCGCGGAAGTCGCGCCGCGCGCGGGCCATGAAGTCGGCGTTGTAGGCCCGCAGGCTCGCCATCAGGGAGGCGGTGTCGCCCTCGGCTACCTTGAAGAGCTTCCACGCCGGGTCGCCCGCGGGGTAGAGGGCGGGGTTGATCGCATAGGGCTGGCGCGCATAGCCTTCCTCGAAGGGGTAGCGGGCGCTGGGGATGACGTACTCGAGCCGCGCGAGGCTTGCCTGGCCGCTGTCGCTGCGGTCGGAGGCGCACTTGTGGCAGCGGCCCAGCTCGCTCTCGCGGTAGCGCTGGCCGTCCAGCACGATGTAGCGCTCGGCCACGGCCCGGGTGGTGGTGGTCTCGGTGGTGGCGAAGCCGGTGTTGAGGTTCTCCAGGCGCGGGGTGCTGATCGAGAGGCGGGCGAGGGACTCGATGGTGGAGGCCTCGTTGACCACCCGCGATGTGGCGTCGATGGACATGTCGGCGCCGCTGAAGAGCAGCGCCCCCTGGCGGTTCTCGACGGAGCCCGCGCCGAGGTCCAGGCGACCGCGCGAGGCGATGGTGGCGGCTTCGTTGAGCACCGAGGTTGCCTGGACGGACACCTCGTCGCCGTAGGTGCGGCCGGGGCCGGTGTGGAGGAAGGTGGCGGCCTCGATGACGGTGTGGCCCTGGCTGTCGATCAGCCCCCGGTTGGTGAGCGTGCCCGTGGCCTGCACGCGGGTGGAGGCGCCGCTCATCTCGGCCGAGGCCGTGTTCTCGACCTCCCGGCCGCTGGCGGTCAGGGCGCCGCCCGCGAGGAGCTTGCCGTTGTTGGTGAGGTGGCCGGTGGTCTCGTAGTTGAGATGGCCGTGGGCGCGGACCTCGGCGTTGTTGACGACATCCTGGGTGAGGGCGATGCGCAGGTCACCGCCGGAGGTGGTCCGGCCGTCGCCGCTGAAGCCGGCGGCGTCGAGGTTCAGGGCCTTGTTGGCGGTGAGGGTGCCGTCGGTGTTGCGCACGGCGAGGGTCTTGGTGGCGGTGGCGGCATTGGCGTCCGCGATGCTCAGGGTGTCGACAGCGGAGATGAGGCCTTGGGTGTTGTCGAGCGTGCCGCTGCTCGTGATGGAGGCGTTCGCGTTGGCTCGAATGGCGCCGGAGGTGTTGTGGAGGTGGCCGGTCGTGATGTCGACGTCGCGGCCCTCGATGCCCTGGCCGGTGCTGGA
>CBIHOG010000082.1:0-13972 GCA_966211435.1 uncultured Variovorax sp.
GCCCCAAAAAGCCCAACCAGTCATGGTTGGGCTTTTTGCTTTGCGGCGGCAGATTGAGAAGCTCATGCGCACCCAACAACACATCGTGCCTAGGCGTCTTGATTCCTGATGAAGTGATCATCAAACGAAGCCATGCCGGTGCGAGCCAGATCTTTCAATACGTCTAGACAGAGCGCATCGAGCTCCCAGTCAACGAAAAAGCGAGCTCGAATTGTCTCAAGGTACGGCGTTCCCCGCGTCCAGCACTGCCAGAGTTCGGCAGTCATGACCGGTGTTTCCAGGAGCTTGAACTTGAGAAGCACCTTGAGAGCGTGCCGCGCATGCCTGAGGGGCTCCCGCGCGAAGCCCTCGAGCCGCCGACGCGCCAACGCGAGAGCAGACGCGACATCCTCGAACACGCGTCCATGACCCGGTATCACCTGACTCGGCTGGAGACTCTCGATGAAATCCAGGGTCGCTGCCACCTGATCAAAAGACGACTCCCCACGTAGTTCTGGAAACACCACGCCAAAGCCGCTCTCCCAGAGCGCGTCGGCAGAAATGAGGGTGCGAGATTGCGATTCGAACAGCACGACCGAGTTCGGGTCGTGACCGGGCGCGGAATGAGCCTGCCAGACAGCGCCTCCCAGAACGACGTCTTGCCCCGGCGAGAGCAGGCCTTCGAAGCGAAACTGATCGCACTGCTGGCCCGTGGCCCGGTAGCTCAAGGCATCGACGTCCCAGGCCTGCACCAGCGCCGCGTCGCCAGGTGGAATGAGCGTTCGCACGCTCGGAAAGCGCGCCTGCAGTGCCGCATTGCCACCGCAGTGGTCGCTGTGCAGATGGGTGTTCAACAGAAGATCCAACCTGCGCCCACCAAGTGCCCGACCAACGAGCTCAAGCGTCAGGTCTGCCTGGCTCACGTAGCCGCTGTCCACGAGGGCCGTCTCCTTCTTGCCAAGAAAGAGGACGTTGTTCGACGACAGCCAGCCTCGCTCGAAAACGATGAGGTTTCTCGGGAGTCCTGTCGTGGTGCTCACACTTGAGCGCCGCCGCGCAGCTGTCGCCGGAGGATCTTCCCGACATTGGTCTTTGGAAGAGACTCCCGAAACTCGATGTGCTTCGGTCGCTTATAACCGGTCAGCTGATCGGCACAGAAGCGCATGACTGCATCCTCGGTCAGCGAAACGTCCCGCCGGACCACGAAGACCTTGATCGCCTCGCCCTGCTTTTCATCCGGAACGCCGATCGCGGCGCATTCGATCACCCCAGGACACAGCGAGATGACGTTCTCGAGCTCATTCGGAAAGACGTTGAATCCACTGACCAGAATCATGTCCTTCTTGCGGTCGACGATCTTGCTGTAGCCGTCCGCCTGCATCACCGCGATATCCCCCGTCCGCATGAAGCCGTCCTCGGTGAACGCCGCAGCGGTCTCGTCGGGCTGGTTGTAGTAGCCGCGCATCACGTTCGGCCCCTTGATGCAAAGCTCGCCGGCCTCGCCAGCCGGAAGCGTCCGCCCTTCATCGTCCTTGATCGCGATCTCGATTCCGGGCAACGGCAACCCGATCGTCCCCGTGAAGGCTGCATTCGCCACGGGATTGTTCGTTCCGATGGCGCATGTCTCGCTCATGCCCCAGCCCTCGATCATCGGGCAGCCGGTGACTTCGAACCACCTGCGTGCAGTCCCCTCGGACGCCGCCATTCCTCCGGCCTGCGAAACGAACAGCGTGGAGAAATCCACCGTCTTGAACTCCGGATGGACAAGCAACGCGTTGAACAGTGTGTTGACCGCGGGCAGCATATGGAACGGCCGCTTCTTCAGCACCGCGATGAACTTGTCGAAGTCGCGCGGATTGGGAATCAGCGTGAGATGCGACCCCTGCCGGATGGCAAGCAGGCACAAGGTCAGCGCGAAGATGTGATACAGCGGCAGTGCGGCGATGCTGTTCACCTTCGACAGGTCGCCCGCGCGCGCCAGCGCGGGCGTGAACCAGGCTTCGGCTTGCAGGACCGCTGCGACGATGTTCCGGTGTGTCAGCACGGCGCCCTTCGACAACCCCGTCGTTCCCCCGGTGTATTGCAGAAACGCGATCGAATCGAGTGTGCTGGTATCCGCAGCGAGCGTCTTGCCCCGCCCCTCGACGACGGCCTGGGAAAACTCGGTCACGGTCCGCCCCTCATCCAGAGGCAGCTTGTAGGCCGGTACCATCTTCGCAAGATGCCTCACCGCCAAGGTGATCCACGTGCCGTAAAGCCCGCCGAGCAAGTCTCCCATTGAAGTCACAACGACATGCCTCAATGCCGTCCGCTCGATGACCTGCTCCAGCGTGGCGGCGAAGTTTTCCAGGATGACGATCGCCGTCGCACCGGAGTCCTTGAGCTGATGCTCGAGCTCCCGTGCGGTATAGAGCGGATTGACGTTGACACAGGTGTAGCCGGCACGCAGCACGGCGCACATCGTCACCGCGAATTGGGGCACGTTGGGCAGCATGATCGCCACCCGTGCACCAGGCTCCAGGCCGCGCGCTTGCAGCCAGCCACCCAACGCCTTCGACAACTCGTCGAGCTCGCCATACGACATCCAGCGCTCCATGCACACAGAGAATGGCCGCTGCGCGAAACGCTGGAAGGACTCCTCGAAGAGTTGCCCAAGCGAGCGGTACTGCTCGGGTTCCACGTTGTGCGGCACGCCGGCCGGATAATTCGCTAGAACGGATGTCTGCATGCGGTCTCCTTTGGCGCGGATTGTCGAAGCCAGTCGACTCCGGACACCAGCGGGCTTGTCCTAGGGTCCAAGCCGCGCGCGTCCCGCATGCGATAGTCGAGCGCATGGTTGCTCGTCTTCAGCGTTGGCTCGTGTTCGGTGGCATCGCGGCCGCGATCGGGTGGCCAGCCCTTTGGTGGGCGCGGTCGCCGTTGGCAGCCTGTACGGGCCTTGCCGTGCTTGCCTTCACCCACGCCACGGTCCTGGCCATCGAGTTCGTGACGACGCGCAGGGTCAGCGCGCGTGATCCCCTCCCACGAGCCACCAGAGCGCAGTGCCTCAAGGCCTGGATGGCCGAGAGCTGGATCGCGCCCCGGGTCTTCTGCTGGCTGCAGCCCTTTCGCTCACACGCCGTTCCCGATCACCTGCCGCAGGGCGGGCGGCGCGGCGCCGTTCTGGTCCATGGCTTCTTGTGCAATCGCGGGTTCTGGACGCCATGGCTGCGCGAACTGCGGGCGGCCGACCGAGCCTTCGTTGCTGTCACCCTCGAGCCAGTCCTCGGCTCGATCGATCACTATCTGGCAACCATCGACGCCGCCGTCGTCCGCGTCGCAGAAGCCACGGGGCAAGCTCCGGTCCTGATCTGCCACAGCATGGGGGGCCTGGCCGCCCGCGCCTGGCTGCGCGACTTTGCAAACCGGCCTGGAGAAACGCGCGCGCATCGCATCATCACCCTGGGTACACCGCATGGCGGCACTTGGCTGGCGCGCTTCGCGCGCAGCCTCAATGGCCGGCAGATGCGCATCGCCGGTGCGTGGCTTCGGCAACTCGACGACGCCTCTGCAAGAACGCGAGTTCCCTTCACCTGCTGGTACTCGAACTGCGACAACGTCGTCTTCCCGATCTCGACCGCAACCCTTGCCGGTGCAGACAATCGGCTGGCCGATGGCCTGGGCCACGTGGAAATGGCCTTCGATACGGCGCTCCGGCGCAAAGCCCTCGCCCTGCTGGACGACTGAAAGTTCGCGCTCAGGCGCGAATGTCGGACTCCCCCGGCAGCAAGGTGCCGGCCTCGATGTCCGGCTGCGCCGCGAGCATCTCATAGAGCGGTGTGAAATCCGGAGCGGTCAGGTCGAACAGCTGTTCAAAACTGTCGATGACGAAGTAGGTGCTCTGGTAGGTGTCGATCTTGTAGCGGCTGCGCATGGTGCGCAGCAAATCCAGCGGCAGGCGATGCGGCTCATTGCTTCGCACTGCGTGCTGCAGTTCTCCGACCGAGCTCAGGATGCCGGCACCGTACGCGCGCAAGCCATCCGGCTGGCGGATGAGCCCGAACTCCACCGTGTACCAGTAAAGGCGCGCGAGTTTCTCGCCCGCGCCCAACCCGTGCGCCTTGATTCCGCCCTGGCCGTAGCGCTGCACGTAGTCGGCAAAGGTTGGGTCGAACAACATCGGCACGTGACCGAACAGGTCGTGGAAGACATCCGGCTCCACGATGTAGTCGAACTCCTCGGGCTTGCGAATCCAGTCCGTCACCGGGAACTTGCGATTGGCCAGAAGCGTGAAGAAGGGAAGCTCGGGAATCAACCCCGGGACCGCGACGATCTCCCACTGCGTCGCCTTGTACAACCGCTCGTTGAGTTCATCGAAGCGCGGAATCCGATCCTTGACGCCCAACGATGGCAGCGACGCAACAAACGCATCACAGGCCAGGCCCGGGAGTTGCGCCGCCTGACGCTCATAGAGTCGCCGGTACGTGTCGTGATCCGCCGCCGTGTAGCTCTCCCAATCCTGGGGACAGGTGTAGTCGGCCCGCACCGCCCCCCCGCGCGAGTAGTCACCGCGCGGCGGGCGCTCCGATTCCCCGTAGACGGCCGGCGTGACGGCGGTGGCAGTGGTGTCCATGAAAAGGTCCTGTCCTTGCTACGCTTGCTACTTGAGCCAGCGGTCCATCACTCGCTGGAAGTCCCCGCCGGCCTGCGCCAGATGCAGCCACTGGTCCACATAGGCCTTGAAGGCCACGTCATCCCGCGGCAGCATCCATGCCATCTCGCCATATTGCAGCGGCTTGTCCGGGTTGATTGCGCACAGGCCCGGCTTCAGTTTCTGCTGCGTGATCGCCTCGGCCGATTCCGTCACGAACACGTCCGCACGGTTAGCGAGGATCTCGTCGAAAATGGTCACGTTTTCGCCATGCAGCGTGAGCTTCGCCTGCTTGAAGTTGGCCCGCGCGAAGCGCTCGTTGCTGCCGCCCGGATTGAAGATCACGCGCACCTCCGGCTTGTCGATCGCAGCGACGCTCGTGTACTTCGCAACGTCGGCGCAACGCGCGATCGGCGCCTTGCCGTTCACCATGTAGGCCGAGCTGAAGAAGGCGCGCTTCTGCCGGTCGGTCGTTACCGAGATACCACCCACCGCCATGTCGCACTTGCCCGCGGAAAGATCCGGCAGCAGGTTGGCCCAGGTCGTCTTGACCCACTCCGGCTTGGCGCCGAGGCTGGCGCTGAAGCTCGTCATCAGGTCCACATCGATGCCTTCGTAGCTGGCATCGGCCTTCTGGAAACTGAAGGGCTTGTAGTCGCCCGGCGTGCAGATGCGCAGCACGCTCGTCTTCTGCACCGCGTCAAGACGCGACGGCCCATCGGCCGTGCGCTGCGTCGTGGCGCAGCCTCCCAGCGCCATGGCCGCGGCTGCCATCCACAGGAGGGAACGAATCGAAGACATCGGGGGCATGCAAGGCTCCTGCTTTGTGAAGGGGCGCCTATTGTGCGGCGGAGAGAACGCCTCGGCGCATCTGGTCAAGCTCGATGCTCTCGAACAGCGCCTTGAAGTTGCCCTCGCCGAAGCCGTCGTCGCCCTTTCGCTCGATGAACTCGAAGAAGATCGGGCCCAGCTGGTTCTCGCTGAAGATCTGCAGCAGCAGCGCGCCCTTCTTCCCGTCGATCAGGATCTTGCGTTTCTTCAGTTCGGCCACGTTCTCGCCATGGCCCGGGATGCGCTTGTCGACCAGCTCGTAGTAGGTGTCGATGGTGTCCAGCAGCTTCACGCCCGAGGCACGCAGCGCGTCGACCGAATGCGGCAGGTCGCGTGAGCCCATGGCGATGTGCTGGATGCCCTCGCCGTGGTAGGTGTCCAGGTATTCCTGGATCTGCCCGGCCTTCTCGTTGCCTTCTTCGTTGATAGGGATGCGGATCTTTCCGCACGGGCTCGTCATCGCCTTGCTCTTTACGCCGGTGACCTGGCCCTCGATGTCGAAATACCGGATCTCGCGGAAGTTGAACAGCCGCTCGTAGAAATCGGCCCACTCCTTGAGGCGCCCGCGGTGGACGTTGTGCGTCAGGTGGTCGATGTACGTCAGGCCGTGGCCTTCGGGCGTCAGTGCCTCCAGTGCGTTCAGCCCCGGCAATGCCTCGAAGTCCACGTCGTAGAACCCGATGTTGCCGATGTCACCGGGCTGCGCGCCGTTCTTGCCGCGCCAGCGGTCGACGAAATAGATCAGGCTGTCGCCGATGCCCTTGATCGCCGGGATGTTCAACTCGCCCGGTCCCGCACCCGGCGCGAAGCCCCACGCGCCGAGGGAGGTCGCGCGCTCATAGGCGGCCTTGGCATCCTGCACGCGGAAGGCGATGGCGCAGATGCTCGGGCCGTGCTGCCGGGCGAAACGCTGCGCGAATGAATCCGGCTCCGCATTGATGATGAAGTTGATCGTTCCCTGGCGGTAGAGCAGCACATTCTTGTGCCGGTGCTTCGCGATCGGCTTAAAGCCCATGCGTTCGAAGACTTGACCCATGGCCGCCGGATCGGGCGCGGCGTACTCGATGAATTCGAAACCGTCGGTGCCCATCGGGTTCTCCCAAGGGGTGAAGGCGGGTGCGTCCGTGATGCTCATGGCGTCTCCAAAGAAAGCGGTAGGAGGGTGGAAGTCGAAGTGCGATTCCGTGTGGTGCCGCCGCAATGCGCGGCGCGTGTGGAACTGTAAAAGCGTGGGGCCTCACGATTACAGCGAAATTAGTCCCGATTCACTGAGCAAACGCAGGAAAACTGTGAAAATTGAGCAATGAATGCACTTGACAAGCTGGATCGGCTCATCCTCCGCACCCTCCAGTCGGATGGTCGCGCCACCTACGATCAGCTCGCCGAGCAGGTGAGCCTCTCGCCCAGCGCCGTGCTCCGACGGGTCAAGCGGCTGGAGGAAAGCGGCGTGATCGACCGCTACGTGGCCCTCGTGAAGCCCGAAGCGGTGGGCCTCGGCCTCACCGCCTATCTCAATGTCAGGCTCGAAAAACACACCGAGAGCCACAAGCGCAACCCCATGGACCTCTTCCGCGCCAGCGTCCAGACCTGGCCTGAAGTCGTGGAATGCGCCGCCCTGACAGGCGACATGGACTACCTGCTGCGCGTGGTTGTCGCCGACATGGCGCACTACAGCCGCTTCATCATGGATACCCTGCTCAAGCATCCCAGCGTCCAGGACTGCAAGACCAGCTTCGTCCTGGACCGGGTCAAGGCCACCACCGCTGTGCCGCTATAGCCACAGAAACCCAATGAATCTGGCCCAAGCGGCACTTGTTCACTCAACGCCTTGGTAACTTTGACCCTGCCGCGCGTGGGTTCAGGGAAAACCCTTATATTTAGGCATGTTCTCCGCCAAGGCCCTCCTCAAAGCCTCGCTAGGCATCGGTTCCTTCCTGAAGGCACCCATGGTCGAGGCGGAAGCGCGCACTGCCGCACCCGTCCCCGTGATGGTGCCGATCCGTTCGATCGGGCCGCGCGAGCGCGATCGTATCGCGCAGCATCTGCTTGCACTCAAGCATCACGACCGCTACTTGCGCTTCGGTTACGCGGCTTCTGACGAGCAGATCCAGCGTTACGTCGACGGCCTCGACTTCGAACGCGACGAGCTCTTCGGCATCTACAACCGCCGCCTCGACCTCATCGCGATGGCACACCTGGCTTTGGCCCCCAATGGGCAGCCGCGCGAGTGCGCCGAATTCGGCGTCTCGGTCGCGGACCATGCGCGCGGCCGCGGCTACGGCGCACGCCTGTTCGAGCGTGCGGCGGTCGTTGCCCGCAACGAAGGCGTGGGCATGCTCTTCATCCATGCCCTGAGCGAGAACGCCGCCATGCTCAAGATTGCGCGCAATGCAGGCGCCACTGTGGTGCGCAGCGGCTCCGAATCCGAAGCTCATCTGCAGCTTCCCGTCGCCACCTTTGACAGCCGCATGAGCGAGATCGCTCTGGAGCACTACGCCGAGGTCGACTATCAGCTCAAGTCGCGCGCCAAGCAGTTCTGGGCCTTCTTGGCCGGCCTGCAGGAAGTGCGCAGCGGCATGCGGGACGCGCGCTCCAAGTCCGCGCAATAGCCGCGCCCGGGCGGGAACAGTCCTGCCTCGGATAGAAGAAGCCGGAGTCTCCTGCCTCAAACAGGCGCCGCGTCTTCTTCTTCCGGTATCCTTGTGTTCCCCCAACTACGCCTCCCGCAGTGGCCGACCCTCACCCTGAACGCGCGCCCGTCGAACGCGAAGACAAGCGCAGCTTTCTCCAGAAGCTCGCCGAATTCATCCATCCCGGGCCTGACTCGCGCGACGAGTTGATCGAAACACTTGCCGATGCCGAAGACAACGACGTCATCGGCGCCGAATCGCGGGTGATGCTCGAAGGCGTGCTCCGCATGGCCGACATGACCGCCGGCGACGTCATGGTGGCCGCACCGCGGATGGACCTCGTCAACATCGACGCGCCCTATGACGCGCTGCTGCACCTGGTCATCGACACCGCGCACTCGCGCTTTCCGGTGTACGAGGGCGAGAAGGAAAACATCATCGGCATCCTGCTCGCGAAAGACCTGCTCAAGCTGCAGCGCGCGCCGGGCCTGAACATCCGCGCCCTCCTGCGCCCCGCCACCTTCGTGCCCGAGAGCAAGGGCCTGAACGACCTGCTGCGCGAGTTCCGCGGCAACCGCAACCATCTTGCGATCGTGATCGACGAGTTCGGCCGCGTGGCGGGCCTCATCACCATCGAGGACGTGCTGGAGCAGATCGTCGGCGAGATCGAGGACGAGTTCGACATCGCCGAGGACGAGGGCGACATCTTCGGCCTGGCCGACCGCACCTATCGCGTCTCCGGTGACACCCCCATCGAGCGGGTGGCGGAGGCCTTCGGCATCACCTTCGACGCCGACGCGCTGAGCGAGGACTTCGACACCATCGGTGGCCTCATCGCGCACGAGATGGGCCACGTCCCCAAGCGCGGCGAGCACTACGCGCTGGGTGCCTTCGACTTCGTCGTGCTGCACACCAAGGGTGGCGCGGTGCGCTGGTTCAAGGTCTCGCCCGCGCGCGGCGACGACGCGGCCGATTGAACGCCCTCGTTCGCGCGCTGGGCTTCGGGATCGCCGGCCTCGCGCAAGCCGCCTCCATCGCCGCGCCGTGGAGCGGCCAGCCGCAGTGGTGGTTGCAGCTCCTCTCCATCGCGGCGCTTGCCTGGCAGCTCGACGCATCGCGCACCCGCACCGACGGCAGGCCGGCCTGGCGTGCCGGCGCATCCGGGGCTTGGATCTTCGCGACTGCCTGGCTCTGCGGCACCTTCTGGTGGCTCTTCATCTCGATGCACACCTACGGCGGGCTCCCCGCGCCGCTTGCCGCGGCGGCGGTGCTCGCGCTTTCAGCGGCCCTGGCCCTCTACTACGCGCTCGCCGGCGCGATGTTCGCGGCCTTCGCGCCGGCGAACCGCTTCCTCGCCGCCGCTTTCTTCAGCGCCCTGTGGACGCTGGCTGAACTGCTGCGCGGCGTTCTCTTCACCGGTTTCCCCTGGGGCGCGGGCGGCTATGCGCACGTCGACGGACCGCTGGCTGCCTACGTACCCTGGCTCGGCGTGTACGGCGTCGGCGCCCTGGCCGCCGGCATCGCGGCCCTGGCCGCCCTGGCGCTGCGCGGCGCGCGCGGGCGGGCGCTGGGGGCGCCGGCCGGCTGGGTGCTGGTGCTGCTGTGCGTGCCGGCGCTTGTCCATGCCCTGCGCGGCCCGTCCGACGACCCGGCCCTCGCGCGCGGCCGCCTGGGACTCGCGCTGCTGCAAGGCAACATCCCCCAGGACGAGAAATTCATCCCTGGCGGCGGTATCGCCATCGCCCTCGGCTGGTACGCAGACCAGTTGCAGCGCGCCACCGCGCCGCTGGTGATCACGCCCGAGACCGCATTGCCGCTGCTGGCCTCCCAACTACCGCCCGGCTACCTCGGAGCCATCGCGGCGCGCTACGCCAGCGGCAACCAGGCCGCCATCGTCGGCCTGCCGCTGGGCGAAGGCCGGCTGTACTCCAACACCGTGCTCGGCTTCAGCCCCACCCAGCCCACCCCCTACCGCTACGACAAGCACCACCTCGTGCCCTTCGGCGAATTCGTGCCGCGCCTCTTCCGCTGGTTCACCGACATGATGAACATTCCGCTCGGTGACTTCCGCAGCGGCGGCCTGGCGCAGCCGCCATTCGCCTGGCAGGGTCAGCGCATCGCCCCCAATATCTGCTACGAGGATCTGTTCGGCGAGGAGATCGGCGCCAACTTCCGCGATGAAGCGAATGCGCCCACGGTGCTGCTCAACGTGAGCAACATCGCCTGGTTCGGCGACTCGATCGCGATCGACCAGCACCTGGCCATCTCCCGCATGCGAGCGCTCGAATTCCAGCGCCCCATGGTTCGCTCCACCAATACAGGCGCCACCGTCGTCATCGACCATCTCGGCCACGTGACCCACGCGCTTCCTCGCCTCACGCGCGCGGTACTGACGGCGGATGTGGAAGGGCGCGGCGGGATCACCCCTTTCGCCTTCTGGGTCTCGCGCTTCTGGCTCTGGCCGCTGTGGATCGTCGCGCTGGCGATCGTGGCCTTCACCGTGTGGCTCCACCGCCGTCGCGGCCGCTGAGCCTCAGACCTTCACCGGCCAGTCCCGCAGCTTCCCCGGATTCAGCAGCCCCCTCGGGTCGAAGCGCTTCTTCATCTCGATGATCTCCGGCGGCAGCGCGCCGCCGGCCTTGCCGTCCTCGACGACGAAGACATGCGGGTTGTTGATGCGCACGCCGCGTTCGCGGTGCATGCGGATGATCTCGTCCAGCCGCTCTTCGCTCGTGAAGCGCACCAGTTGCAGGGCGCTGCAGGTGATGAGCCCGTCCAGGTTGCGCAAGAACTCCGCGTGCATCAGCACCTCGCCCTTGAAGAGCTGCTCCATCTCGGTGATCTGCCGGACGTGCTGACCCGGCACGAAACTGCTCTGCAGGTAGGTGAGCGACTTGTCCACCTTCAGGGCATGCAGCGTCGTGTGGTTCCACGTGAACTCCATCAGCGTGCGGTTGCTCCTCTGCACCTCCTCGGCCGTCTTGCGATAGCTCACGCGCCCGCCGTGGGCGTCCGCGAGCTGCAGCATCGCCGCCTCGTTCGATTCCGCGACCAGCGACAGCACGGCGTGGCAGCCCCTCGGCAGGTATTCGGCGAGCTGCGCCAGGTGATCCGGCACCGGGCTCGCCAGGAAGGCCACCTCGCGCTTCAAGATGCCCGGCGCATGCGCCAGCGCATCGGCGAAGCCCAGCGCCTTGTCGAAGGCCTCGAAAACCACCAGCGTCTCCAGCCAGGGATGCGCCGGCGCCAGCGCCACCTCCAGTTCGAGCACCAGCCCGTTCGTGCCCCAGAGATGGTGCATGCGCATCGCTTCCGCGCCACGCAGCTCGAAGACCTGCGGCTCGGCTTCGATCGTCATCGCGCGCAGCCCAAGGACATTGCCTGGCGCCGCGAGCGGACCGTAGTTGATCGAGCCCACGCCGCCGAAGCCGCCGCCGAAGAGCCCGCCCAGCGTCGCGCTGCGGTAGGTCGAGGGCACGCAGCGCAGTTCCTGCCCCGTCGGCTTCGTGTGCTTCTCGATCTCGCCCAGCCGGATGCCCGCCTGCGCCCGCGCCACGCCGGGGCGCACCCATTGCAGGGCGTTGTAGCCCGTCATGTCCAGCACCACGCCGCCCGCGAGCGGTGTGGTCTGGCCGTAGTTGCCCGTGCCGCTGCCGCGGATCGTGATCGGCACGTTGCGCCGCGCGCAGGCGCCGACCAGCGCGCGGATCTCGTCCTCGCTGCGTGGGCGCACCACGGCGTCGGCGCGCTTGTCTTTCAATTGCCGATTCAGCACCGGGCTGAACCATGCGAAATCCTGCGAGAGCCGGGCAATGCGGCTGGGGTCGGTGATCCAGTCGAGTTCAGGCAGCTCCAGATGCAGCTGCTCGATCGCGGAAACGGGGGCGTTCATCGAATCAATCCTGTGAGAGTTCGCTCGCATGCCAGGAACCCAGCGCGAGCTTGGTGAGCCAGGCCATCAGCACGAACAGCGCGACGCCCGTCAGGGAAATCAGGAGCAGGGCGGCGAACATGCGCGGGATGTTCAGCTGGAAGCCCGCCTGGAGGATCTGGTAGGCGAGCCCCGCGCCCGAGCCGCCCGTGCCCGCCACGAACTCCGCCACCACCGCGCCGATCAGCGCGAGGCCGCTGGAGATCCGCAGGCCGCCGAAGAAATAGGGCAGCGCGCTCGGAATGCGAAGCCGCACCAGCTGCTGCCAGCGCGTCGCATGGTTCAGCTTGAAATAGCTCTGCAAGTCCGGGTCGATGCTGCGCAGCCCCAGCGTGGTGTTGCTGATGATCGGGAAGAGCGCCACCAGCGCCGCGCACACCGTCATCGCCGCCGTCGGGTTCTTGACCCAGATGATGATCAGCGGCGCGACCGCCACGATCGGCGTCACCTGCAGCAGCACGGCATAAGGGAAGAGCGCCGTCTCGATCAGCTTGCTCTGCACGAAGAGAAAAGAGATCAGCACGCCCGCGATGGTCGCCACCACGAAGGAGAGCACCGTGATCTTCAGCGTCACCAGCAGCGCCATGCCCAGCGGCACCCAGTCGGTGACCAGCGTCTGCATCATCAGGTAGGGCGAGGGAACGAGGTAGGGCGGCAGCTCCATCGCCGTGACCAGGCCCTGCCAGATCGCGACGAGCACCACGCCCACCAGCAAGGGATACATCACGCGCTGCACGCGCGGCTGCCGCAGCAACGGGACGCGTACGGCCTTCTTCTCGGCCCGCGGCGGCGGTGCCTGGCGGATGCGGGGCGTCGACACGGGCTTCGCCTCCGAGGCGGGTGGTGCGATCGCGCTCATGCCGCCACCTCCTCATGCGCACCGCTGGCGCGCAACAGGCTGTCCTGCAGCGCCTTGGCGTAGCGGCTGAACTGCGGCGACACCATGAAATCCGCCTTGCGCGGGTAAGGCTCGTCGATGCGGAATTCCTCCACCACCCGGCCCGGCCGCGCGGCCATCATGATCACGCGGCTCGACAGGAACACCGCCTCGTGGATCGAGTGCGTCACGAAGATCACCGTCAGCTTCTTCTTGCGCCAGAGATCGAGCAGTTCAGCATCCAGCTTGTGGCGCGTGATCTCGTCGAGCGCGCCGAAGGGTTCGTCCATCAACAGCAAGTCGGGCTGCGTCACCAGGCCGCGGGCGATCGACACCCGCATCTGCATGCCGCCCGACAACGCGCGCGGCAATGCCGACGCGAACTTGTCCAGGCCCACCAGCGCCAGCGCCTCCGCGACGCGCGCGTCGGCCTCCTTGCGAGGCACGCCCGCCAGGTCCAGCGGCAGCCGCACATTGGTCTGCACGCTGGCCCAGGGCATCAGCGTCGGCGACTGGAACACGAAGGCCATCCGGTGCGCCGACTCCTGCAGCTGCGCCACCGGCTTGCGCCACAGCAGCAAGCGGCCGTCGCTCGGCTCCAGCATGCCCGCCACCATCTTCAGCAATGTGCTCTTGCCGCAGCCCGAGGGGCCCAGCAGGGTGACGAACTCGCCTTCGGCGATCGACAGATCCACCGGCAGCAGCGCTTGCGTGCCGTTGGGGTAGGTCTTCTCCGCCGAGAGGATCTCGACGGCCGGCGCGGCCGCAGGGGCGGTGGTGTCGGTGGTGGGATGCATGCGAAGCCTTTCGAGGGAGGCGCGGACGCCTCCGGTGTTTCAGGGCAGGACCTTGGCGTCCTTCACGAACTCGGTCGTATAGGTCTTGGCGATCTCGACTTTCGCCGGGTCCAGCAGCTTCGCCGCCACCAGGAAGTCGTAGCTCGCCTTCGCGCGTGCGTCGGTGATGATGCCGATGCCCATCGTCGCCGCGTCGCCGCCGGTGATCATCCCCATCTCCTTCAGCTTGGCCACGCTGTAGGCCAGCTGGTCGTCGGTCATGTTGGGGTTGTCCTTCTTGATCAGCGCGTTGGCCGG
>CBIHOG010000083.1:0-13963 GCA_966211435.1 uncultured Variovorax sp.
ATCGAGGCAACCAAATCGCGGAAACAACGGCGCAATCTGCGGCAGATCCACACAGCTTTAGCTCACAAAGCGGGTGGGTCAGCATTCAGTGGAAATCTTGGGTCAGAGATCGACGGAACTCAACAGCTTGTAGTTCCCGTTCGTGAAGCGCCGCTTGCTCAGATCGCATGTGCCGATGTCGACTTCGGACTGGAAGACGATGGCGTCCAGGTCGACATTGGTCTCCCTGGCGTATGCACCACCCTTCAAGGCCACGGGGTACATCTCGAATGAACGGGCGGCGGGCGCGCAGGCCAGCAATGCCATCCAGATGAGCACCGGGCGCAGGGTCGCGCTCGATCCGGGCCGCGCCGGATCAGTTCTCTCCTGGTCGACGCGCCTCATGGCTTGCGCGCCGTCTTGTCCGATCCATGGAGCATCAGCCGAGTCACGTCGCGGTTTTCGCCGTAGCCCGTATGCGCGCCCCATGGATTCTCAAGAAGACCCAGCCAACTGGTCTTGTTGGACACCAGGATGTCCGCGAGCTTGACGCTCGCCCAGTTGGGCCCTTGGTACGAGGAGCCCAGCAGCGGGTAAGACAACAGGTCGTTGGGGTCGCTGAATGCGACCACCGTCCGCTGGAAGCCCGTGGCGCCGCGAACCTGCGTCTTCTCGTTGGCGAGCGACTTGATCGGATCGCTGCCTTGGCGCTCGGCGTCCGCAAGGGCCAGCAGAGGGAGCTGGTTCGCGCGCATGAAGACGAGCCCGATGCGCTCGCGCGTGCGATCGGCAGCCGCGCGCGCGGCGGGGGTCGCGCTCTTCGTCGCCTGCGCGTCGAGCGCGTCGAAGAGCACCTTGCTGCCGAGGCTGTCGGTGATGACCGCCAGCGATCCTTCGGCCGAGGCCGAGGCCCTGTCGGCCCGCAGGGTCGCGGATTGCACGTCCAGCGCCTTGAACGACGCGGAGGAGATGTCGATCTCCGGCGCGGTCGCGTAGGCCAGGGCGATCTTCATCTGGCGCAAGATCTCGTCCTTGCTGCCGCCCTGGTAGATCAGCGCATCCGCGAAGCAGTCGCTGACGAGCTTGTCCTTGATGAGTGCATTCAGCCGCACGCGCTTGGGCTTGCATTCCTTGTCGGTCGCGCAGTCCGTCGAGGGGTCTCCGGTGCGGTCGTAGAGAAGTTGCTGTTTCAGCTTGGCGGTGAGGGGGGACCAGACCAATGCGCTGATGCGAAAGGTCGCGCCCTCGCCGGTGACCTGGCTGCGGATCATCTGGATCTCGGTGCCGGGGATCTGCGGCGCCTCGGTGTTCTTGTCCAATCTGGGCTGCTGCGAAGACAACACATCCATCATGCTGTTGATGGATTGAGCCGCCCATTCAGGGTCGTGCGTGCACATGCCGTGCGCCATCACCACGTCCAGCGGCTGCAAGCCTTGCTGCTGCCTGGCCAGTTCGAGGAGGCCGTCGAAGCTGGAGCTGCCCTTCACCGTCACGGGTGGCTTGTAGGGCGTGCTGCATCCCGCGAGGATGGCGCACGCCCCGACGCAGACAAGGTTCAGCAATCTCCGCATGAGTGATTCCCTCCAACCCGTTCTTTGCCGAGGGTTGGTCCCCGTGATTGGCAGTTATCTGATCCGGATAACGACTGCAATCACTCTGGAGGTTGCGGCCATGCGGGATGGCCTGCGCCAGGGACTCGGCTTGATGGGCAAATCATCCCATGCCGCCGGATGGCTCCGATACCAAGTTACCCCAATCCTTGGTCATTCGTCCCTGGTCTCGCGGACTCGTTCGGGTACCGGCGGCCAGCCGGTACGCCGAGGCACACTCAGCGCGCTGCCTTCTCGATCGCCGCAACGAGTCCGGCGGGGTCCGTCAGGAATGGCGTGTGTCCGGTCGCGAGCGTGGTTTCACTGCGCACCGGCGTGGCCGCGACCATCCTGGCCTGGAACGCCGGGCTGATCACCTGGTCCTTGCTCGTGTGCACGTAGACCTTGTCCACCTTGCCGAACCGGGCATTGGTGAGTCGCACGGGGGTCGCGAGCGGTGCCAAGGGCTCGTCGAGGATGAGGTCCGGCAGCGCGGCGCGCAGCTGCGGCGGGCCGTCGTTGGCAAACAGGTCGGCGCGCGCGGCGTAGTTCACGACCGCGATGCCTTGCTCCTTCTTGATTTGCAGCTGCGGGCCGATCTTCGCGTCGGGGTCTTGTTGTGCCATGGAGACCAGCGACTCGCCATCGCGCGGCAGGTAGGCGGCCACGTAGACCAGTGTCTTGACCTTCTCGGGCGCCGCTTCGGCAACCGCCGAGATGGTAATGCCGCCGAAGCTGTGGCCTACCAGCACGGCCGGTCGCGGCGTGGAGGCGAGCGCCTTGAGCACGGTGTCGCGGTAGAGGTCCAGGCTCACGTTCGCGGGCGACATGGGGGCGCCGGGCCGGCCCGGCAGTTCGATCGCGAGGACGGGGTAGCCATCGGCCTGCAGCCTGGTCTGGACGCCCTGCCACACGTGCGAGTCTTCGAAGGCACCATGCACGAGTGCGATGGTCGGCTTGGCGGGCGCCTGGCCCGGGTCATTTGCGGTCAATGCACATCCTCCGGAGAGCAGCACGGAGGCTGCGATCAATGTCGAAAAGAGCTTCATGTTGTTTTCTCTGATGGCTGCTACAGATGGCCTGTTTGTCGGGCCGCGGAAATGATGGCGGCGGCAACCTCGTTGGGATGCGTCACCGGGGTCAGGTGGCCGCTGCCGACGGTGGCGACGGTGGCGTTGATGGCGGTGGCCATGCCTTGCTGCAGGGCCGGGGGAATGATCTGATCCTGAAGCGACAGGACCCACCAGGCCGGCTTCGTCTTCCAGGCAGCAACGGTGATCTTGTCGTCGAAGCAGTGCGCGAACAGGGGGCCCTGGGTGGCCGTGATGATGTCGATCGCGGGCTTCGGGACATCAGGTGCCAGGTAGGTGGCAACGGTCTCTTGCGGCAGGGTCAAGTAGCCGCCCGAGTCGACCTGGATCGTCGATTGCCAGGCCGGCTTGGGGAAGGGCTGGAGGATGTCATTGATGGACTGGCCATCGCCCGGCGCGAAGGCGGAGACGTAGACCAGCGCCGCCACCTTCGGGTCCGTTCCGGCTTCGGTGATGACGGCTCCGCCGTACGAATGCCCGGCGAGGATCACCGAGCCGCTCTGCGCGGCGATGGCGCGCTTGACGGTCGCCGCATCGTCCGCGACCGAGGTGCGCGGCAGTTGCACCGCGACGACCTTGAGGCCCGCCGCCTTGAGCAAGGGGATCACGCCACTCCAGCTGGAACCATCGGCCCACGCGCCGTGGACGAGGATGGCCGTGGTGTCGGCGTTGGCGTTGGTGGGGAGCGTTTCTCCGCTCGCGCCGCCGCAAGCCGACAGCGCCAGCGACGAGAGCAGCACTGCCGCGAGCGAGCAGATGGATAGCAAGATGCGTTTCAAATAGAACTCCTGGGCCTCGGAAGACGGGTTGCACGAGCTCTCGCGGCAGGTGTCGTGACAACGGCGAGAGACAGCCGAGAATCGTAGTGAGCAGCTTCGCGATGGGCCATGATGCGGACTCCGGTTGTCATGCTCGATCGTCCGGACTTTGCATCCGCCGTCAGCGGCCACGCGGGCGTGAGGGAACATGCGGCCCGGCCTGACGTCTCACTGACGAAATGAACCATCACGACAACTCCACCGCGGTCGAGAGTCCGCGCGCAGGACTCGCCAGTTACGGCATGAAGGCCGCACGCACCGATGTGCTTTCCGAGGTGCTCAGCCTGATCCGCCTTCGAGGGGAGCTGGTCTACACCGCGGACTTGGGCACGCCGTGGGGGGTCCGCTATGGGGCAGGGCCCGCGCACTTTCATTTCGTCGAGCGAGGCACGCTCTGGGTTCTGCGCGATGGGGCCGAGCCGCTCTGCTTGCAGGCGGGAGACCTCGTCCTGCTGCCGCACGGCCAGGGTCATGTGATCGCGGATCACCCGAGCACGGAGCCGCTCGCCGGCGACCAGCTCGCCCCGCGATATTTCAACCCCGAGGACTTGAGTTTCTGCCTGGGTGGCGAGGGCGCGAAGGCCGCGATGGTGGGTGGCTTCTTCAGTTTCGAAGGCGGGCCGCGGCCTGCCATCATGGCCGCCCTGCCCGGGGCCATCCATATACCGGGCGTCGGGGGTCGGCCCCAGCCATGGCTGGCGGCCATCGCGGGATTCCTGGTGGAGGAGGCGCGGAAGGCGCATCCCGGCTCCTCTCTCATGATCTCTCGCTTGATCGACTTGCTGGTGATCCGGTCACTGCGGAGTTGGGCATCGACGCATGCGGCGCGTGGCGGCTGGCTGGGTGGACTGAGCGACGAGCGCATCGGCCGCGCGCTGAGCGCCATGCATGCCGACCCGTGCCGGCGCTGGACCGTGCTGGCGCTGTCGAAGATCGCGTTGATGTCGCGCACGGTGTTCGCCGAGCGCTTCGCCGCCACCGTGGGCGAGCCGCCACTGCGCTACCTTGCACGCTGGCGCCTGAGCATCGCCAATGACCTGCTGCGCGGCGGCAGCATGAAGGTGGCCCAGGCGGCACAGCATGTGGGCTATGCCTCCGATGCCGCATTCAGCCGCGCCTTCAAGAGCCACTTCGGCCATGCCCCCAGTGCGCTGAAGACCAGCGCGGGCGCTACGGCATCAGGTGCCGCGGAAGATTCATCGTGAAGACGCACCCGGCGCCAGGCAGGTCGCGCACGCTCAAGGTCCCGCCCGCACCTTCGACGCTTCGGCGCGCGATGGAGAGGCCGAGGCCCAGTCCGCTCTTGTCGCTGCCGAGCCGCGTGAAGGGGATGAACATCTTGTCGATCACTTCCTGCGAAAGCCCGCCGCAGTTGTCGGTGATGTCGATCAAGACCCGGTCCTCGAAGCCGTACGCGGCCAGCGTGACCTCGGTGCCGGGGTGGGTGAACTTGAAGGCGTTCTGGAGCAGGTTGCCAAGGGCCGCCAGCAGCAGGGGCCGGTTGCCGGCGATGGCGAGCCGGGGCTCCACATCGGTCACCAGCAGCCGGCAGCCGCGCGCACCCGCGTCAAGCGAGCCGTAGCTGCCCGCGTCCGCCACGAAGGCAGCGAGCGAGAAGGGGCCGGTGTCCACCGGGTTCCCGGCGGTGAGGCGAACCTCCGCCAGGGACACGTCGAGCAAGGCAGCCAGCGAGGCCAGGCTGCGTTTGAGCAGGCCGCCCGTGGAGCCGTTGATCGAGAGCTTTCCCGACTCGAGGGCCGCGAAGGCCATCGTCGCCGTGTGCAGGACATTGCGCAGTTCGTGGGCAAGCACGCCCATGCGTTCGTTCTCGTTGGCGGATTGCTCCAGCGCGGCGGCGACGTCGCGCTGGAAGCCGAACTCGGTGACGGCATCGGCGATGGCGTTGTCGAGGCAGCGGTTCAGCGTGCGGAACTCGTTGACGGAAAACGGGGCATCGCGCTCGACCGCCAGGTCGGTGATGGCCTGGCACAGGTCGCCATAGTCGTGGACGACCTGGTCGACGGAGAAGCCGAATTCCAGCAGTTCCTTGCCATGGGCGGCGGCGCTGGCGCCTATCTCCGACAGCGCATGGGCGTCACCGCCGGCGGCACCCGAGATCCGCAGGCCTTCGTCGGACGCGCCCACTTCATCGGCGCGCAGCACCCGCGTCAATTGCTCAAGGAAGAGAGGGATTCCATTGGCGAGCTGGGCCTCGGTTGCGCCACGCTGGGGACGCAATGCGACCTTGGCCTTGCAACGTGCAATGAGTTCCTCTCGGTTGTTGGATAGAAAGCGATACATGTGCATGGGCCCTTGGTTTCGCACGCCCCGTGCCCAGACTCGTGACAGCAATGCAGCGGCCCAGTCTCGCACCGCACCCGGCCCCGGTCTGTTCGCCACCGTACATAGGACCCCCTGCTCCGGCGGGCGCGACCTCCTTCGTGCAACGCAGCCGCCATCTGAACCCTCAAGCGTGTGAAGGAACAGTCCCGAGCCGAGGGTGCCGCGCTCCGGCGACGCCCTGAAGCCGGCGTGCTATGGCTTGGTGATCTGGTTATTGCGCAGGGTCACCGCGGCGCGGCTCAACACGCGGCCCGACAGGAGCGTGGTGTTGTCGCCGATCGTGGCGGAGGCCGAGTCCAGCAGCAGCGTTCCCTTGAACACGCTGTTGGCGCCGAGCGCCGCGGGGCCGACGGGCACGAAGAACACGTTGTCCGCCGTGGCGCCGTTGGCCAACGCCACGATGGAATTGGCGGTCGTTCCCAGGGTCAGCGCGGTGCGGAACAAGTACAAGCCGGGGCCGCTCAACGTCACCGTCCCGGTGATGTTGATCGCTCCGGCGTAGCAGTACACGCCGGGTCCAAAGGTCTGGCCTCCCAGGTCGATGCCACCGGCGAAGTTGACGTCGCACGGGCGGTTGTTCGCGTCGGCGAGGGCTGTCTGCAGGTCGGCGAGCGCGCCGGCCAGGATGGCGCCCGACTTGTAGTTGGTGTAGCCGGCTGCCTGGGTCGGATCGACTATCTGCGAGGGTGAGCCGACGTCTCCGGTCACGAGCGTCGTGCCGCCCGAGTTGTTGGTGATGGAGGTGCCGGCGAGCACGCCGAAGCTGGCGGCGCTGCCGAGGGCGATGGTGTTGACCGATGGAATGGCCGTGACCGTCAAGGTGGTGTTGCCGGAGACGCTGTCGAGCGTCGCGGAGAGGGTGGAGACGCCGGGGCCCTGCCCGGTGGCGACACCGGTCGGCAGGACGGTGGCGACGGCGATGTCGCTCGAATTCCAGGTCACCGCGGTGGTCAGCACGCCCGTTGTCGCGTCGGAGTAGGTTCCGGTCGCGATCATCTGCTGGGTGCCCCCGCTCATTACGGAAGGATGGGTCGGTGTCAGCGCGATCGATACCAGCGTGGCCGCGGTCACGGCCAGGTTGGTCGATGCGCTCATGCCGCCGGCGCTGGCCGTGATGACGGTGGTGCCGGCGGCGATGGCCGTCGCCAGGCCGCTGCTCGCGCCGATGGTGGCGATCGCGGGCGCACTGGAGGTGAAGGCCGCGACGGCGCTGAGGTTGCGCGTGGTGCCGTCCGCATAAGTGCCGAGAAGGCTGTACTGCCGGGTAAGGCCGCCAGCGATGGACGCGCCGACGGGCGCGACGCTCACCGACTGGAGGGCGACCGCGGTCACCGTGAGGGTCGCGGCGCCGCTCTGGCCGCCGAACCCGGCACTGATGACAGCCGTGCCTGGAGAAGCGCCCGTGGCCAGGCCGGTGTCGCGGCCCACGCCCGCGATCGCGGTGTTGCCCGATGTCCAGTCCGACAAGGCCGTCACGTCGCGCGAAGTGCCATCGATGAAGCTCGCGGTGGCGACGAATTGCTGCGGAGCGCCGGCAGGCACCGAGGCGCTCGCGGGTGTCACGGCGACGGCTGTCAGGCCCGCGACGGGCAGCGCCGCCGAGAGCGGCTGCACGCCTCCAATCCGGTCATTGCCTCCGCCGCAAGCGGCGACGAACGCCAGGCACCCGAGGGTGGTGAGGAGTGCCTTGCAGCACCGAGCCAGGCCGTTCATTGCATCTTTCGTGCGGTCCGACTCGAGGCTGAGGCGTGCATCCGTGGTCGGGGACCAGTATGGAGCCTGGACCCGGACTTTCTTTCAGTCCAAGGGTATTCCTTCTTCTGGCAGTGAAGGAAGGCGAATTGACGAAGTCCGGCATCGCGTTGTGGGGTATCGCGTCATTGCCGAATTGGGTATTTGCACGTTTGCACTTTGCTCCGTGCGATAGCGTACAGACGGTGCTTCTGAAAACTATACTAGTTGCCTCGTCGTAGCGGTATCCATTGGTGATCCCCGGCGCCCCACGGTGGAGTCCGAGATGGTCGCAACCAATGAAGCCAGAGAAAACAGGTTGCTCGCGGCATTGCCCGATGCCGAATTGCAGCGCTGGCTGCCGCAACTCGAGCACGTCGACTTGCCGCTGGGCCATGTGTTGTACGAGTCGGGCGCCACGCCCAGCCACGTGTATTTCCCCTCCACGGCGATCATCTCCCTGTTGTATGTCCTGGAGAACGGCGCTTCCGCGGAGATCGCCATTGCGGGCAACGAGGGCGTGGTCGGCATCTCGCTCTTCATGGGCGGCGAATCCTCGCCGAATCGCGCGGTGGTGCAGAGTGCCGGCAAGGGACTGCGGCTCAATGCGGGGGCCTTGCAGGCGGAGTTCAACCGGGCCGGGCCGGTGCTGCATCTGTTGCTGCGCTACACGCAGGCGCTGATTGCCCAGATGTCGCAGACGGCGGTGTGCAATCGCCACCACTCGCTGGACCAGCAGCTGTGCCGCTGGCTGCTGCTGAGTCTCGATCGCCTGGCCGGCGACGAGCTCGTGATGACGCAGGAGCTGATCTCCAACATGCTGGGCGTGCGGCGCGAAGGGGTGACCGAGGCGGCGCGGCAGTTGCAGGCCCTGGGCTTGATCCGTTATGTGCGCGGGCGTATCAACGTCCTGGACCGGCCGGGGCTGGAGCAGCGCTCTTGCGAATGCTACGCGGTGGTGAAGCGGGAGTACGACAGGCTGCTGCCCGACGGGCGAGGGAACTGAGCGACACGGTCGCGCGCAAGGCGCATACTGCGCGCTTCCACTCGAATCGGTACCCGGCCGCCAGCATCCTGCTTCCGCCCGTCTCCGCCTTCGCAGGCGCGAGCAACACGGGAAGCCTCCATGGCCACGGTCCAGAATCATCTGATCAAGCTCCTGCCGGCGCGAGAGGGGCTTCGGTTCATCTCCCACTGCGAGGACGTGCAGCTTGTCCTGGCGCAGGAGTTGGCGTTGCCGGGCGAGGCGACACCGTACGTCTATTTCCCCATCGACGGGTTCATCTCGCTGGTCGCGACGACACAGGGCAGCCCCGATTTGGAGGTCGGCATGGTCGGCCGCGAGGGCATGGTCGGCGTGCATGTCGGCCTGGGTGTGATCGCGGCGCCGTTGCGGGCCGTGGTGCAGGGGCCGGGCTTGTCCTTGCGCATTCGCAGCAAGACCTTCCAGAAGGAGCTGGCGGCCAGCCTGGCCTTCCAGCGGGTGCTGGACCGCTACGTGAGCGTGCTCATGGCTCACTTGGCGACCTCCGCGGCGTGCATCCGCTTCCATGCGATCGGCCCCCGGCTCGCGCGCTGGCTGCTCATGACCCACGATCGCGCGCATGCGGACAGCTTCCGCATGACCCATGAGTTCCTCGCGTACATGCTGGGCGTTCGCCGCGCCGGTATTTCAACCGCGGCCGGTGCGCTGCAGCAGGACGGCCTGATCGAGTACGCCAGGGGCGAGGTCAAGGTGCTCGACCGCGCGGGCCTCGAAGCGGCCTCATGCGGCTGCTACGGCGTCGACCGCAAGGGCTATACCGACCTGCTGGGGTGAATCGAGGGTTGGCGCGATCGCCGGTCGCGCCGGGCTAGCGCGTGGCATTCGTCTCGATCTCCACGCGCCGGTCGGGTTGAAGGCAGGCGATCAGCGCCTTGCTGGGGGTCTGGCCCACGCACTCGCCCGGCTTGGTGACGGGTACCGTTTCGCCCTTTCCGGCAGCGGAGATCCTGGCCGCTTCGACGCCCCCGGCCGTCACGAGATAGGCCTTGACCGCATCGGCCCGCCGCACTGAGAGCCGCTGGTTGTATTCCGCGCCGCCGAGGCGATCCGTATGGCCTTCGACCTTGACCATGTCGAAGCTTGCGCCTCTCAGCTCCTGGGTGAACTTGTCCAGCGCCGCGCGGCCTTCGGGTTGCAGGACCGACTGGTCGAAGCGGAACAGGGAATCGGCTGCGATGCTCACCCGGCGCGGGGGCGGTGGCGGGGGCGGTGCCACGACGGCCAGCGGGGCCGCGGGTGGCAGCGGCTCGGCGGGTCGAGGCGACGCCTGCGCGCTCACCGGCTGGGGCGCGGTGCGCCCGAAGGGAAAGACGAGGGTGACGGAGTACAGGTTCACATCTCCCCTGTTGCCAACGGCATCGTTGATGCGGTAGCGCTCTGCTTCGGCGCGAACGAGGAACGAGGGGTTCACCTCGTACTGCAATCCCACGCCGAGCTTGTAGTTGGTGTCCCGCTTGCTCGGGCTCGGGTCGGCGACCTGGACGGCGCCGGTGCCGCTGAAGCTGTCGCGCGCCTTGGCGACTTGCACGCCGACGCGCCCGATGGCGGAGAAGCGATCGGTGATGGGCAGCGTGCCGACGAGGTCGAGGTTGAGGCCCTGGAGCTTGATCTGGCCGTGCAGGGTACCGGCGGGCACCGTCGTGGCCGTGTAGCTGAACTTCCCGAGGTTGAAGTAGCCGCCTTCCAGCGCCAGGTAGCGATTGAGCTGGTATCCAGCGAACAGCTTGTACCCGGCATGGCTCTCGTCCAGCGACATGGAGGTCGTCGCGAGCCCCGCGCCGAGCAGGCTCGCGTTGATGCGTTCGTCGTCGATGCGGGCCTGCGATTGCCCCAGCGAAAGGCCGCCGTAGAAATAGCCGCCCTCCTGGGCCGACGCCGGGGCGGCGGCCAGCGCGCAGAGAGCACCGATAGCGGCCGGGCACCAGCGTCGCGTGGGTTTCATCATCTTCATTCTTTCTTTCTTTCTGCAGATTGGCGCTGGAGGCGTCATGGCGCAACGATGGTGGTGTTCACCATGGTCACCGAGGCGGTGAGGCCGATCACGCGGCCGACGACGGTGGTTTGCTGGGTCTGCCCGGCGGTCGAGATCGTGATGCCGGCGGGCGCGATGATGGTGCCGACCATCCAGCTGCCGTTCTCGATGCGCGCCGCGCTGCCGACCTGCCAGAACACGTTCGCGGCTCGCGCGCCGTTGATCAGGAAGACGCGGCGCGGGACCGCGGGCAAGCCGATGGTCATCGCGGCCGAACTCTGGAACACCCACTTCGCGTCAGGGTCGCCCTGCGCGTCCAGCGTCAGGTCGCCCGTCGTGATGGCGAAGGTGCCGCCGGCCGCGGTGTAGACCGCCGGCAGGAGGACGAGGTTGCCCAGCTGGCCCGCTCCCGGGTCGCTTCCGGCGGGCATCGCGGCCAGCGTGTTGTAGGCGGTCACGGCATCGGCCTGGGCCTGCGTGGCGATGGCGAGGGTGGTCGTGGTGCCGGGCGCGGGCGGGGCGCAGAAGATGGACCCGTTGACGCCGCCGATGTTCAGGGGCGTCTCCGTGTAGGTGTTGGCCGCATCATGGAGACCGGTCATCAGGGTGCATGCCGCCGTGGTACCGAGGTTCCCGTTGATGATGGTGTTGACGCCCTGGTTGGTGATGCCGGCGCCGCCGCCGAACGCGCCGAAGGAGGCGATCGTCTGCAGGTTGACGGGGGGCGCGCACGCCACGGTGCCGGTGGTGAAGCTCCACAGCCAGTCCGCGGCGAGCGCGTTCCCCGCGAGATCCTTGACGCCGGCGCTGCCCGAGGCGATCGTGACGGCAATGGTGGCGCTCGCGGCAAAGCCCGCGGCGGAGGCCGGGACGAAGTTGGCGATCTGGAGCAGCGGGTCGTACGTGACCGTCCCCACCACCGCCACGCCGTTCTCCAGGACCCTGAAGGTGCTGGCGTCGATGGTGGCGCCGTCCATCGGCTCGCTGAAGGTGACACTGACGGCCTTCGTGCGGCAGACGTTCACGGCGCCGCCCGCCGGGCTGGTGAGCGTGACCGTCGGTGCGATCAGGTCGGCCGTCGCTCCGGTGGTGAAGCTCCACGCATGGTTGCCCGCGTTCGGCGCGACGGCGGTGTTCCCCGCGAGTGCGTTGCCGGCGCTGTCGGTGGCGGCCGTGGTGATGGTGGCCGTGAAGACGTTGTTGGCCGCGAGTGTCGAGGGGGTGGTGGGCGTGAAGGTGGCCGTGCGACTGCCGATTGAGTAGCTCACCGAGCCGGGTACTGCGGCGGCGAGGGTCGTGTTCGTGACGAGGAAGCTGGCGGCGCTGATGGAGGCCGGATCCATCGTCTCGTCGAAGGTCGCGGTGATCTTGGTGTTGATCGCCACGTTGGTCGCGGCGGCCACGGGTGCCGTGGCTGTCACCGTGGGGCGCTTGCTGTCCAGCGACGCGGCCGTGCGGAAGCTCCAGACGAAGTCCGCCGCAAGGGAAAGCCCCGTCGTGTCGGTCGCCGCGGTGGTCACGGTGGCCACGCACAAGGCGTTGGATGGAAGCACCGAGGCCGGAGCCAGCGTCGCGATCCGCGTGGCCGCGTCGTACGAGACGCTTGCGCCGATGGCGGTGCCGCCCGGGCAGTTCAGCCTGAAGCTGGACGTGTTCACGCTGCCAGGCGCCATGTCCTTGCTGAACGTGGCGAACAGGCGGGTATTGGTCGGCACGTCGACGACCGGCGGGTTCGAGGCGCTTGGCGACGTGCTGGTGACCGCGGGCCTGTTCGCGCTGATGGGTGTGCCCAGGATGGGATCGAGGCCGCCCCCACCACCGCCGCAAGATGCCAGGAGAAGAGTCAACACCGTGGCGAACGCCCGGATCGGAGATGCGAGGAAATTCGGCGCGTGAGTCATTCGGTCCCTTGTTTCGCGTCGCCACGCCTTCTACGCGTGCTCGATCGCGAATTGCTTTTATCTCAATGCACTGGAGTCGTCTGTGTGCTGGCGCACAGAAGCATCCGGGGGATAGCCCCATCATTGGCCCGCCGTCTCGAACATCGGCGGCGGTCACCAGGGAATTCCATGACTACGGTGCGCATCGCCATCGCAGACCCTCATCCGCTTGTCCGGGACGCACTGCGCCGCCTTTTCGCGGATCACGGCAGGATCCAGGTCACCGCCGAGGCGGCGACCAGCGCCGAGCTCGCCGCGAAGGCCCGGCGCATCGACCTGATGCTCATAGAGCTGACACTGCCCCTGCCCGTGGGCATCGATACGGTGGCGCGAATCCGCGCAAGCACTCCGGCCATCGGGATTCTCGTGTTCACCTCCTATCCGGCGGAGCATTGCGCGATTGCGTTGCTGCGGGCCGGGGCGAGCGGCTATCTGAACAAGTGCTGCGAGCCGGAGACCATCGTCGAGGCGGTGCGGACTGTTTCGTCGGGAGGGCGTTATTTCTCGCCGCGCGTCACTCAATTGCTTGCGAGCCAACTGACGCGGGGCGGTCCCGTGGATGCGCATGAACGGCTGTCGGCGCGGGAGTTCGACGTGTTCTGCAAGCTCGCGAAAGGTCAGACGCTTCATGGCGTCGCCGAAGCACTTGCGCTCTCGGTCAAGACGGTCAGCACTTACCGGTCCCGATTGCTGGAGAAGATGAACCTTGCATCCAATAGCGACCTGACTTGCTACGCGCTCAACAACAAGCTGATCCGTTGACGCGATGCAGACTTCAATTGTTCTGAAGGCAGCATCGCGTCGCAGGTCTCACCCGTCGTCGTCCTGCTCGACATCGACCACGACAACCCCCGCTTCCCGGAGTTGCCGGGCGAGCGCGCCCGCATAGACGGCTGCGATGTCGCCACACGAGGCGACGGCGCCGCTCAAGGAAATCCGCCCGTCCAGCGAGGCGGCGACATCCCGCGCGCCGCCCCATCGGCCACGGGCGAGTCGCGTGAAATCGCGACCGGCAAAGCGCCCGTCCAGGGCTGCCGTCGCGGCCAGCGCACCTGCGATGGCCTCGCTCGTCGCGGTCGCCCTGTCGACGAGGATGTGCGTTGTCCAGACCGTGCTCATGTTCAGCTTTCGAGGAAGGCCGTGTCTCAAGGCACGTTGGCGGAGTTGACCTGGAAGGGCTTGCCGGGCAACGCCATCTTGCCGCCGTACTCGATCTTGGTCGTTCCGGTCGCGATGACCGGGCATCCTCCGCTGCCCCGTGGGCAGGAGCCGCCATCAGAGAAGATGACAGGACCGAAGCGGAAGTTGTGGATGGCCTTGCCCGCATGGTCGGCCACCATCATCACGTAGCCCGAGTTGGCGAAGTTCTCCGAGTCTTCTACCGCGATCGGGTCCAGCAGGCGCGGATCCTGGAGCACGCGGACCACGCTGGCGCTGCTGGAGCCGAAGCGCACC
>CBIHOG010000084.1:0-12156 GCA_966211435.1 uncultured Variovorax sp.
GAGCATCCTCGGGCTCACCATCGACTACGGACCCTTCCAGTTCCTCGACGGCTTCGACCCGCGCCACATCTGCAACCACAGCGACACCGCCGGCCGCTACGCCTACAACCAGCAACCCAACGTCGCGTACTGGAACCTCTTCTGCCTCGCCCAGGCCCTGCTGCCCCTCATCGGCGACCAGGAAATCGCCGTGGCCGCGCTGGAGTCCTACAAGACCGTCTTCCCCAGCGCGTTCGAGGCCCGCATGCGCGCCAAGCTGGGGCTGGCCGACGCCCAGGCTTTCGACCGCGCGCTGGTCGAAGGCGCGCTCAAGCTGCTGGCCCAGGAGAAAGTCGACTACACCATCTTCTGGCGCCGACTCTCCGACCACGTGGCCGGCGGCAGCCCCGAGCCAGTGCGCGACCTGTTCCTCGACCGCGCCGGCTTCGATGCCTGGCTGCTATCTTTTTCGCAGCGCCATGCCGAGACCCCGCCGGCCCGCGCCGCCGAGCTGATGTTGCGCAACAATCCGAAGTTCGTGCTGCGGAACCACTTGGGCCAGCAGGCGATCGAATCCGCGCAGCAAGGGGACTACAGCGGCGTCGCCACCTTGCTGAAGCTGCTCGAAACCCCATTTGAAGAACACGCCGGCCACGACGCCTTCGCCGGTTTTCCGCCCGACTGGGCTTCCACGATCGAAATCAGCTGCTCATCATGACCTCACCCGTCCAGAAAACCGACGCCGAATGGAAAGCCCTGCTGGCCGAGAAAGGCGCCGAGCGCGGCGCCTTCGAGGTCACGCGCCATGCCGCCACCGAACGCCCCTTCACCGGCAAGTACGAGGCGCACTGGGACGACGGCACCTACCACTGCATCTGCTGCGGCGCCAAGCTTTTCGAATCCGCCACCAAGTTCGACGCCGGTTGCGGCTGGCCCAGCTTCTCGCAGGAAGCCGTGCCGGGTGCCATCCGCAACATCGTCGACCGCTCCCATGGCATGGTGCGCACCGAGAACGTGTGCGCCAATTGCGGCGCGCACCTTGGCCACGTCTTCCCCGACGGCCCGACCGAAACCGGCCTGCGCTACTGCATGAACTCCGCCTCGCTCGAGTTCCACGAGGCCGGCGCCGACAAGAAATGAAACTGATCCTCGACTTCTTCCCGATCCTGCTGTTCTTCGGCGCGTTCAAGCTCTACGACATCTACACCGCCACCGGCGTGCTGATGGCCGCCACCGTCCTGCAGATGTCGATCATCTGGTTCATGGAGCGCCGCCTGCAGCCGATGCAGAAGGCCACGCTGGCGCTGATCCTGCTCTTCGGCACCCTGACGCTCGTGCTGCACGACGACCGCTTCATCAAGTGGAAGCCGACCGTGCTCTACGGCGCCATGGCGCTCGCGCTGGCCATCGCGCTGTGGGGCTTCAAGAAGAACTTCCTCAAGATGCTGCTGGGCCAGCAGCTCGACCTGCCCACGCAGGTCTGGGGCCGCCTCAACGTCGCGTGGATCGCCTACTGCCTCTTCATGGCCGCCATCAACGGCTACGTCGCGGCCTATTTCAGCACCGAGGCCTGGGTGGACTTCAAGCTCTGGGGCTACGTCTTCCCGATCGTCTTCCTGATCGCGCAGGGGCTCTACATCTCGCCGCATCTCAAGTCCGACAAGCCCGCCGCATGAGCCTTCCGACCGCCGCCGACATCGATGCGCGCCTGCGCGAGGCGCTGCAACCTACCGTGCTCGAAGTCATCGACGAAAGCGCCGCCCACGCGGGCCACGCGGGTGCCGGGACGGAGGGCTACGGCACCCATTTCCGGGTGCGGATCTCCTCGCCACATTTCGACAGAAAGTCAAGGGTGGCCCAGCATCGGCTTGTGTATGATGCGCTGCAACTTTTCATCGCACAGGGCCTTCACGCCATCGCCATCGAGACGCTTTGAAGCGCGCTGAACACGCCCCGCCCAACGTGCGGCGAGAAGAAACTCCCCTCCTTTCATCCAGCTCTCATCCAGCTCAGACCCGCGCTTTTTCCACAGGCGCGACTTCCTCCCAAACCGAGGTCTCCTCATGAAGAAACACATCCTGCAGGCCGTCGCGGCCGCCATCCTCGTCGGCGCCCTTCCCGTGGCAGCCTTGGCCCAGAACGCGGCCATCGTCAACGGCAAGCCGGTGCCCAAGTCGCGCATGGACGTCCTGTCCCAGCAACTGGCCGCCTCGGGCCGCCCGGTCACGCCTGAAATGCAGGGCCAGCTGCGCGAGGAAGTCATCGCGCGCGAAGTCTTCATGCAGGAAGCGCAGAAGCAGGGCCTCGACGCCACCGACGACTACAAGAACCAGCTCGAACTCGCACGCCAGGCCATCCTGATCCGCCAGCTCTTCGAGAACTACCGCAAGACCAACGCCGTGTCCGACGCCGACGTGCAAGCCGAGTACGACAAGTTCGTCGCGGCCAACGGCGGCAAGGAATACAAGGCCCGCCATATCCTGGTCGAGAAGGAAGACCAGGCCCTCAAGATCCTGGCCGACCTCAAGAAGGGCGCCAAGTTCGAGGACATCGCCAAGAAGCAGAGCAAGGACCCGGGATCGGGCGCCAACGGCGGCGACCTCGACTGGGCCGCGCCCGCCAGCTTCGTGCCCGAGTTCTCCGAAGCCATGATCAAGCTCAAGAAGGGCGAGACCACGACGGCGCCGGTGAAGTCCCAGTTCGGCTACCACATCATCCGCGTGGACGACATCCGCCAGGCCCAGCTGCCGAAGATCGAGGAAGTGAAGCCGCAGATCACGCAGCAGCTGCAGCAACAGCGCTTGCAGAAGTACCAGGAAGAGCTGCGGGCCAAGGCAAAGATAGAGTAGTTGAAACACCCCCAGGCTTGCCCACTTCGTGTGGCCGCCTACCCCCTTGCAGGGGGCAACACCTGCGGCCCGGCGAAGCCGGTTCCGCGGTGTTCTCGGGATTGAAGAAAGGCGGCCTCTGGCCGCTTTCTTCGTTCTAGGGTTGCTGGTTCCCGGATCGCATGCAGCGCCCGCATGCCAGTTGGACCGGGCGGCGGGTCATCCCACCCACTTCCGCGCATTGCGCCACACGCGGATCCACGGGCTGAACTCGCCCTTGTCCCCCGAAGTCCAGCTCATCTGCACGTTGCGGAACACCCGCTCCGGATGCGGCATCACCGCGGTGAAGCGCCCGTCCGGCGTGGTCACCGAGGTCAGGCCGCCCGCGCTGCCATTCGGGTTGAAGGGATAGCGCTGCGTCGGCTGCCCATGGTTGTCGACGAAGCGCATCGCGCCAATGGCCTTCGCCGCATCGCCGCGATGCTTGAAGTTGGCATAGCCCTCGCCGTGTGCCACCGCGATCGGCAGGCGGCTGCCGGCCATGCCGGCGAAGAAGAGGCTCGGCGAATCAAGCACCTCCACCATCGACAGCCGCGCCTCGAAGCGCTCGCTCTGGTTGGTGGTGAAGCGCGGCCAGGCCTCGGCGCCGGGGATGATCTCCGCCAGCTCGGCAAACATCTGGCAGCCGTTGCACACACCCAGGCCGAAGGTGTCGCCGCGGCCGAAGAATCCCTTGAACTGCGCGGCCAGCTTCGGGTTGAAGGTGATGCTGCGCGCCCAGCCGATGCCGGCGCCCAGCGTGTCGCCATAGCTGAAGCCGCCGCAGGCCACGATGCCCTTGAAGTCGGCCAGGTCGGCCCTGCCCGACTGCAGGTCGGTCATGTGCACGTCGTGGGCCTCGAAGCCGGCCTCGGTGAAGGCGTAAGCCATCTCGACGTGCGAATTGACGCCCTGCTCGCGCAGGATGGCGACCTTCGGCTTCGCGAGGTTCAGGAAAGGCGCCGCCACGTCGTCCATCACGCCCTCGGCCAAGTGCAGGTGCGCGCCCGGGTCCTGCGGCTCGCCAGCTGCCGCGTGCTCGGCATCGGCGCAGTCGGGGTTGTCGCGCTCGCGGCAGATCTTCCAGCTGACGGCATCCCATACCTGGTGCAGGTCGTGAAGACTGGCACTGAACACGGCGCGGGCGTCGCGCCAGATCTCGAGCTTGCCCTTGCCCGCTTCCATGGGCGAGATGGCCGGCCGCGTCTTGCCGACGAAATGGCTGTGCGCGCTGAGGCCGTGGGCGCGCAGTGTCTGCATGACCTCGTTGCGCTGCGCCGTGCGCACCTGCAGCAGCATGCCCAGCTCTTCGTTGAAGAGCGCCTTGAGCGTGAGTTCCTCGCGCCGGGCACTGACCTGGCCGGCCCAATTCTTCGCGTCGCCGTATTCGGCACGGCTGTCGCTGATGCCGTCGCCTTCGGTGACCAGCAGGTCGACATTGAGGGCCACGCCCACGTGGCCAGCGAAGGCCATCTCGCAAGCGGCGGCGAAGAGGCCGCCATCACTGCGGTCATGCATGGCGAGGATCTTGCCCTCGGCGCGCAACGCGTTCACGGCAGCCACCAGCTGGACGAGGTCCCGCGGATCGTCCAGATCCGGCACCGTGTCGCCGCTCTGCTCCAGCGTCTGCGCGAGGATGCTGCCCGCCATGCGCTGCCGGCCACGCCCGAGGTCGATCAGCACCAGCGTGCTGTCGGGCTCCTGCGCGTCGAGTTGAGGCGTGAGCGTGCCGCGCACGTCCGCCAGCGTGGCGAAGGCGCTCACGATCAGGCTCACCGGCGAGCTCACCTTCTTCTGCGTGCCGCCGTCCTGCCACTGGGTGCGCATCGACAGCGAATCCTTGCCGACGGGGATGGAAATGCCCAACGCCGGGCACAGCTCCAGGCCGACGGCCTTGACTGTCTCGTAGAGCGCCGCGTCCTCGCCGGGCTCGCCGCAGGCGGCCATCCAGTTGGCCGACAGCTTGACGCGCGAGAGCTCGATCGGCGCCGCCAGCAGGTTGGTGATGGCCTCGCCCACCGCCATGCGGCCCGAGGCCGGCGCGTCCAGCGCGGCGAGCGGCGTGCGCTCGCCCATGCTCATCGCCTCGCCGGCGAAGCCCTTGTAGTCGGCCAGCGTCACGGCGCAATCCGCCACCGGCACCTGCCACGGTCCGACCATCTGGTCGCGGTGGCTCATGCCGCCGACGGTTCGGTCGCCGATGGTGATCAGGAAACGCTTGGAGGCGACGGTCGGATGCGAGAGCACGTCGATGGCCGCCTTCTGCAAGTCGACGCCCGTCAGGTCCAGCGGCTTGAAGCGGCGCGGGATGCTCTTCACGTCGCGCAGCATCTTCGGCGGCTTGCCCAGCAACACATCCATCGGCATGTCGACCGGCGCACCGGCCTTGCCGTCTTCCGCCACGACGAGCTGCCGTTCCTCGGTTGCCACGCCCACCACCGCGAAGGGGCAGCGCTCGCGCTCGCAGAAGGCGCGGAAACGGTCCAGCGATTCCGGCGCGATGGCCAGCACATAGCGCTCCTGGCTCTCGTTGCACCAGATCTCCTTCGGCGCCATGCCCGACTCTTCCAGCGGCACGGCCAGCAGGTCGAAGCGTGCGCCGCGCCCCGCGTCGTTGGTCAGCTCGGGGAAGGCGTTGCTCAGGCCGCCCGCGCCCACGTCGTGGATCGCCAGGATCGGGTTCGCATCGCCTTGCTGCCAGCAGTGGTTGATGACCTCCTGCGCGCGACGCTCGATCTCGGGGTTGCCCCGCTGCACCGAGTCGAAATCCAGCTCGGCCGCGTTCGCGCCGGTGGCCATCGAACTCGCCGCGCTGCCGCCCATGCCGATGCGCATGCCCGGGCCGCCCAGCTGGATCAGCAGCGAACCGGCCGGGAAGCGGATCTTCTTCGTCTGCCCGGCGTCGATGCTGCCCAGGCCGCCCGCGATCATGATGGGCTTGTGGTAGCCGCGCTGCACCGTGTCGCCGTCGCTGGCGATGGCTTGCTCGTATTCGCGGAAGTAGCCCAGCAGGTTGGGCCGGCCGAACTCGTTGTTGAAGGCCGCGCCGCCCAGCGGGCCCTCGGTCATGATCTGCAGCGGGCTCGCGATGTGCGAGGGCTTGCCGTAGCTGCCCTCCGCCGGCCAGAGCCTCGACACCGTGAAGCCGGTGAGCCCGGCCTTGGGCTTCGAGCCGCGGCCCGTCGCGCCCTCGTCGCGGATCTCGCCGCCCGCCCCCGTCGATGCACCAGGAAAGGGCGAGATCGCCGTCGGGTGGTTGTGCGTCTCGACCTTCATCAGCACATGGCTCAGCGCCGCGCTCTTGCCGTAGGCGCCACCCGCGCCGGCGACGAAGCGCTCGACCTGCGTGCCTTCCATGACGGAGGCGTTGTCCGCGTACGCGATCACCGTGTGCTGCGGGTTCTGCCGCTCGGTGTGGCGGATCATCGAGAACAGGCTCTGCGGCTGGGCCACGCCGTCGACGATGAAGTCCGCGTTGAAGATCTTGTGGCGGCAATGCTCGCTGTTGGCCTGCGCGAACATCATCAGCTCCACGTCGCTCGGGTTGCGCCCGAGCCGGGTGAAGGCCTCGACCAGGTAGTCGATCTCGTCCTCCGCGAGCGCCAGCCCGAAGCTGCCGTTGGCCGCGACCAGCGCCGCCCGGCCGCCGCCCAGCACGTCCACCTGCGCCATCGGCTGGGCCGGCAGCTCCGAGAAGAGGCTCGCGGCCTGCTCCAGGCGGGCCAGCACGGATTCGGTCATCCGGTCGTGCAGCAGAGCCGCCACGGCGGCCAGCCTGTCGCCTTCCAGCGTGGGCGCCTTGCCGAGCAGGGGTGCCTTCAGGTTCAGGTGGTACTGCGTGATGCGCTCGACCCGCCGCAGCGCCAGGCCGCAGTTGTGGGCGATGTCCGTCGCCTTGGAGGCCCAGGGCGACACCGTGCCCAGCCGGGGCGTGACCACCACCATGGCTCCGGCCTTCGGCGGGGCCTCGAAGGGTTCGCCGTAACTCAGCAGCGCGGCGAAACGATCCTTGTCCGCGCCCGCCAGCACCGCGTCGGTCACCACCAGGTGCACGAAGCGCGCGCCGATGCCCTCGATGCGCGGTTCGATGGCCTGAAGGCGGGGCAGCAGCTGCCGCGCGCGGAAATCGCTGATGGCGCTGCCGCCCTCGAAGAAAGTCACCACCGGGGCGACGGGATGGGAAGGCGGGTTCTGGGGCAACGTCACGGTCGGGTCGGCCGGCTGGCCGCGTTGGGAATCAGGACAACGAGGGCGGCGGCCGCTGACTGGGGCCATCCGCGCGAGCCCGGAATTTTAACGGGCCGGATGGGATAATTCCGCCCCATGAGCATTACCTACAAAGACGCCGAGGGCGTGGCCGGCATGCGCGTGGCGGGCCGCCTCGCGTCCGAAGTGCTGGACTACATCACGCCGCACATCAAGCCGGGCGTCACCACCAACGAGATCGACAAGCTCGCGCACGACTACATCACGCAGGTCCAGGGCGCGATTCCCGCGCCGCTCAACTACATGGGCGCCAGCAGCGTGCCCTACCCCAAGTCGATCTGCACCTCGGTCAACCATGTGGTGTGCCATGGCATCCCCAACGACAAGCCGCTCAAGAAGGGCGACATCGTCAACTGCGACATCACCGTCATCAAGGACGGCTGGCACGGCGACACCAGCCGCATGTTCGTGGTGGGCGACGCCTCCATTGCCGCCAAGCGGCTGTGCAACCTCACCTACGAGGCCATGTGGCACGGCATCGTCAAGGTCAAGCCCGGCATCCACCTGGGCGACATCGGCTTCGCCATCCAGCGCTTCGCCGAATCCAACGGCTTCTCGGTGGTGCGCGAGTTCTGCGGCCACGGCATCGGCCGCGGCTTCCATGAAGAGCCGCAGGTGCTGCACTACGGCCGGCCAGGCACGCTGGAAGAACTCAAGCCCGGCATGACCTTCACCATCGAGCCGATGATCAACGCCGGCAAGCGCGACATCAAGGAAGACGCCAAGGGCGGCCAGTACGACGGCTGGACCATCGTCACCCGCGACCACTCGCTCTCCGCGCAGTGGGAGCACACGGTGCTGGTCACCGAGACGGGCTACGAGGTGCTCACGCTTTCCGCGGGCAGCCCGCCGCCACCGGCCTTCGTCACCGCCTCGGCGTGACCCCGCGCCGGCCCCTGGAGGCTGCCATCGTGGACATTCCCTCGCTGCGCGACGCCTACCGCACGCACAAGCTCGCGCTCTTCGACCAGCTGCGCACCGCGCGCGCGCCCACGCGCAGCGTCCACACGGTATTGAGGCAGCTCGCTTCGCTGGCCGACGAAACCCTGCGCGCCCTCTGGTCGGACGCCGAGTTCAGCAACCAGCTCGCGCTGGTGGCCGTCGGCGGCTTCGGGCGCGGCGAGCTCTTCCCCTATTCCGACGTCGACGTGCTGCTGCTGCTGCCCGAGGGCCATGACAGCGGCATCGACCCCGCCCGGCTCGAAGCCTTCATCGGCCACTGCTGGGATGCCGGCCTGGAGATCGGCTCCAGCGTGCGCACGCTCGACGAATGCCTGGCCGAGGCCGCGAAGGACATCACCGTCCAGACCTCCTTGCTCGAATCCCGCCTCATCGTCGGCGACAAGAAGCTCTACGCCGCCTTCCGCCGCGGGTTCCTGGCCGCCATCGACCCGCAGGCCTTCTTCACCGCCAAGACGCAGGAGATGCGCCACCGGCACCAGAAGTTCGACAGCACCCCCTACGCGCTGGAGCCCAACTGCAAGGAATCCCCCGGCGGCCTGCGCGACCTGCAGACCATCCTGTGGCTCACCAAGGCAGCGGGCTTCGGCAACCGCTGGGACGACCTCTGCAGGAACGGCCTGGCCACCGCCTTCGAGGTGCAGCAGATCAAGCGCAACGAGGCCCTGCTGAGCCTCATCCGCGCGCGACTGCACGTGACGGCCAACCGGCGCGAAGACCGGCTCGTCTTCGACCTCCAGACCGCCGTCGCCGCCACCTTCGGCTACGTGGGCGAATCACAGCGCAAGGCCAGCGAGGCGCTCATGCGCCGCTACTACTGGGCCGCCAAGGCCGTCACGCAGCTCAACCAGATCCTGCTGCTCAACATCGCCGACCGCCTGCAACCGCAGGCCGAGGCGCCGACGCCCATCAACGAGCGCTTCTTCGAGAAAGCGGGCCTCATCGAGGTCGCGAGCGACGACCTCTACCTGAAGGAGCCGAGCGCGATCCTCGAGACCTTCCTGCTGTACCAGAAGACCATCGGCGTCAACGGCCTCTCGGCCCGCACGCTGCGCGCGCTCTACAACGCGCGCCACGTGATGGACAGCAAGTTCCGCAACGACCGCGTGAACCACATCACCTTCATGCGCATGCTGCTGGAGCCGCGCGGCATCACGCACGCCTTCCGGCTCATGAACCAGACCTCCGTGCTCGGGCGCTACCTGCGCGTGTTCCGCAGCATCGTGGGGCAGATGCAGCACGATCTCTTCCACGTCTACACGGTCGACCAGCACATCCTGATGGTGCTGCGCAACGTGCGGCGCTTCTTCATCGCCGAGCACGCGCACGAATACCCCTTCTGCTCGCAACTCGCGGCCGGGTGGGACAAGCCCTGGATCCTCTACGTCGCCGCCCTCTTCCACGACATCGCCAAGGGCCGCGGCGGCGACCATTCCGAGCTGGGCGCGCGCGACGTGCGCCGCTTCTGCCGCCAGCACGACATCGACCGCGAGGACGGCAGGCTGATCGAGTTCCTGGTGAAGGAGCACCTGGTGATGAGCCAGGTCGCACAGAAACAGGACCTGAGCGACCCGGAAGTCATCGGCGCCTTCGCGAAACGCGTGGGCAACGAGCGCTACCTCACGGCCCTCTACCTGCTGACCATCGCCGACATCCGCGGCACCTCGCCGCGCGTGTGGAACGCCTGGAAGGGCAAGCTGCTCGAAGACCTCTACCGCTCCACCCTGCGCGCCCTCGGCGGCCGCATGCCCGACGCCGACGCCGAAGTCGAGGCCCGCAAGCGCGAGGCCCTGGTGCAACTCGCGCTGCATGCCGAACCGGTCGACGCGCACAAGGCCTTGTGGGAGACGCTCGACGTCGGCTACTTCATGCGCCACGAGGCCTCGGAAATCGCCTGGCACACCAAGCAGCTCGCGCGCCACGTGCCGCACAAGGGCGTGCCCATCGACCCGCACACACCGGCCATCGTCCGCGCGCGGCTGTCCCCGGTGGGCGAAGGCCTGCAGGTGGCCGTCTACACGCCAGACCAGCCCGACCTCTTCGCGCGCATCTGCGGCTACTTCGACCAGGCCTCCTTCAGCATCCTCGACGCGAAAGTGCACACCGCCACCAACGGCTACGCGCTCGACACCTTCCAGGTCGTCACCACCTTCGTGCCGGAGCACTACCGCGACCTGATCAACATGGTCGAGGTCGGCCTCGCCAAGACCCTGAACGAAGCCGGCCCGTTGCCCGTGCCCAGCAAGGGCCGCGTCTCGCGCCGCGTGCGCAGCTTCCCCATCAAGCCGCGCATCAGCCTGCTGCCGGACGAAAAGGCGCAGCGCTGGCTGCTCAGCATCTCGGCCAGCGACCGCACGGGACTGCTTTACTCGGTGGCGCGCGTGCTCGCGCGGCACCACCTGAACCTGCAACTCGCGAAAGTGACGACGCTGGGCGAGCGGGTAGAGGACACCTTCCTGATCAGCGGACCGGAGCTTCAGGGCCAACGGGCCCAGCTGGCGATCGAGACTGAGCTGATCGAGGCGCTGGCGGCCTGAGCCGCGCCGCGTCGTCCGGCTCGGCCATCGCCGCCCGCAAGGCCAGTGCCTCGACGTGGGCCGGCGTGCGGATGAACCAGCGCTGCGCAACCATCTCCACGCTCTCGCCACCGCGCAGCACCGCGCCGACCATGGGGCCCCACCATTTGCGCATGAACTCGCGCTCCAGGTTCTCGATCGACGTCGGATCGTAGACCTTCGATGGCCTGATGATGTGCCGCAAACTGGAGTTGTTCTCTCTTCGCAGCCGGTCGAGGGCGGAAGTCTCGGTCCGCTCGATCTTCGCGATACGTTGGGCGATATCCGCTTCGAGCGCCCCGGCCAGCGCAGGACTCCCCGAGGCGAAAGACTCCATCGCGGCGATCACGCGGAGCCAGGTGCTCGATGGCCCGGCCGCGCTGGTGCTCAAGCGAAGCGCGCGCGCGCCCAGTGCACCCAGGGGCTCCATGCGATTCCGGGCCTCCAATCGATTGATGCGCTCCAGCATGGCGTCGATCTCGCCCCACGTCGCTGCAAGGCTCGCAGCGCGGGCAAGCTCCTTGAACTTGGGCCTGGCCTGGGCGCGGGCCGCGACGACACCATCCTTGTGCGCAAGCGGGACGAGCGGCGGCTCCATGCTCGCCAGCAAGGTCCTGGCATCGTGGAGAAGATCCTTCACCCGCCTCGCCGTCAACCTGGCCGGCTCGTCCGCGACGGCTGCGGCAGCCGCCTCGTCTTCGTCCCGGCGGCCGGCAATCGCCCGCATGCCCGACGGGGCAGACATCAAGGGCGCGTCGCGGCGGGGTCGCGGCGCCAGACTCCCCTGGAAGTCGTTCGGCGTCACAGGCGACAACGGCCCCGCCGCCGGTATATCCCGTGCATCGGCATTGCGCGGGGGCGTGGCCCAGTTCGAGAACCTTGGAAAAGTAGAGATGGGATGCATGGGCAGCAAGTGGTGTGATGCGCCATCGTCCGTGCGCTTCGCCGCGACCTCTGTCCAGGAATGCGATGGCAAGCTCGCGGAGACGAAGCCCGCGGTGCGCGGTGCAGGCGCCTGCGCATTCATATCGGCCCAGCGGCTCTTGCGGACGGCCGCACGAGCGTCCTTTTCACCTGGAAGTCATCGAGAGGATGGAAAAGTGGATGCCAGGACGGAGCCCCGGCATCCACTCTCTTCACGCCTCCATGCGCTCACGCGCAGGCTGCTACCAGAAGAAGAAGCGCTCCCACGGGTCGCAGGTCCCGTGGCGGTCCTTCTGCGCCCACAGGGTCGACACGGCCTTGCCGATCGAGATCCTCGGGTCGCGGTCGAAGTAGGCGCGCAGCATCTCGCAGACCTCGTTGATGTGCTGCGTCAAGACCTGAAGCCTCTGGCTCGCCGCGTAGTCGCACAACGGGTAATAGCTCCGCGTCTGAGCGACGACTTCGACCTGGTCGTTGAGCTGGTAGAGCATATGCAGACACTGCTGCGTGAGCAGGTACGTGTAGGGCCCTGCGTCGTACAGGGGCAGACTGTGTTGAGTTCCGTCGATCTCTGACCCAAGATTTCCACTGAATGCTGACCCACC
>CBIHOG010000085.1:0-11812 GCA_966211435.1 uncultured Variovorax sp.
AGTCTTAGATGGAAATTACTGCATTAAGTGGGTCAGTTTTCGACGGCAATCAACATACAGGATTCTCCAAGAGGACGGAGATGCCTTTGATGCCGCCGCAAGGAGAAATTTAATTTCTCTCGGCGAATCCGAAGAAGTTAATTGGAATAAGGGCCTTCCAAAAATTCTCTATGCCGAGCTGCGTGCGCTGGGCGAACTTCTCGATGACGCAGACCGGGCCGAAGAGCTAGACCAATACTTCACTCAAAAATATGAAACGGAGCTTGACATCAACAACGAAGACTTCTGGGAATATTGTTACCGCAGCTAGTCTTGCGCGCGCTTACCAGCAGCGATGGCGAAATCGTTTGCGAACTCACAGTCGACCCTGATGCGCAAGTGCCTTTTGGGCGGCCCCGGCGGCAGGCAGATATCGACGGTGCTTCTGTGACCGCTTTCGTAAGAACTGAACTTCGGCATCGGGCCCAATTGAGACATTGGACCTCGCCTAAAGCAGCCGGTCGCGAGCCCAGATCGGTGCGAGAGCGGAACACATCGCGCGGCTCCAGTGGCGGGAAATAAAAATTCGCGAAGGTTCAACGGCGCGCTGCGCGAAGGTCGGATGGGACCAGCGGTGCAACAAAGGACGGCCCGGAGTTCTAGCCGCTAAAGTTCACTGGCGTTCCGCAATGACGCATGCCGGCTTGACCTTCCCATGGGGGCAAGGTGGAGACTGCGGCATCACCATTGCTGGAAAGAAGATGCAAATGACGTCCGAGTACACATGTCCCATGCACCCCCAGGTGCGGCAGACGGGCCCGGGCAATTGCCCCATCTGCGGCATGGCGCTGGAGCCGGTGGTCGCGACGGCGCAGGCCGGCGACAGCCCGGAGTTGCGCGACATGACGCGGCGCTTCCGGGTCGCCCTGGCGCTGACCCTGCCGGTCTTCGCGCTGGAGATGGGCGGGCACCTCGTCGACATCCACCACCTCGTCGCGCAACAGGCCTCGAACTGGATCCAGCTCTTCTTCGGAACGCCCGTGGTGCTCTGGGCCGGGTGGCCTTTCTTCGTGCGAGCGTGGGCGTCGGTCCGGAACCGAAGCCTGAACATGTTCAGCCTCATCGCCCTGGGCACCGGCGTGGCCTGGGTCTACAGCATCGTGGGGACGGTGATGCCGCAGGCTTTTCCGGCGGCGTTCAGGGGGCCTGACGGCGCGGTGGCCATCTACTTCGAAGCCGCCGCGGTGATCACCGTGCTGGTGCTGCTCGGCCAGGTGCTGGAGTTGCGGGCGCGGGAGAAGACCTCGGGCGCCATCCGGGCGCTGCTCGACCTGGCGCCGAAGGAGGCCATCCGCGTCAAGGCCGACGGGAGCGACGAGCGCATCGCGCTGGAGACCGTGCAGGTGGGCGAGTTGCTGCGCGTTCGTCCCGGCGAAAAGGTTCCGGTCGACGGCGAACTCATCGAGGGCAGGGGCGCGGTCGATGAATCGATGGTCACCGGGGAGCCCATGCCCGTGGCGAAGGCGCCCGGCTCGAAGCTCACCGCGGGGACGCTCAACCAGACCGGCGGCTTCGTCATGCGGGCCGAGAAGGTCGGCGCCGACACATTGCTCTCGCAGATCGTCCACATGGTGGCCGCCGCCCAACGCAGCCGCGCGCCGATCCAGCGCATGGCGGACCAGGTGGCGGGGTGGTTCGTGCCGGCCGTCATCGCCGTGGCGGCGCTCGCGTTCGCCGTCTGGTTCTTCCGGGGGCCCAGCCCGGCGTTCTCGTATGCGCTCATCGCGGCGGTCGCGGTGCTCATCATCGCGTGTCCCTGTGCCCTGGGCCTCGCCACGCCCATGTCCATCATGGTCGGTGTGGGGCGCGGCGCGCAGGGCGGCGTGCTGATCCGGGACGCGGAGGCGCTGGAGCGGCTGGAGAAGGTCGACACCCTGGTGGTCGACAAGACGGGCACGCTGACCGAAGGCCGCCCCAAGGTCGTGGCCGTGCAGCCCTTCGAAGGCTTCGCCGCGAACGACGTGCTGCAGAAGCTGGCCAGCGTGGAGCGGGCCAGCGAACATCCCCTGGCCGCGGCCATCGTCGCCGAGGCGCTGGAGCGGCGGCTTCCGCTTTCCGCCGTGACGGACTTCGACTCGCCCGTCGGCAAGGGCGTGGTCGGCGTCGTGGATGGCGCCCGCATCGTCTGCGGAAGCGCGAAGTTCCTGGCGGAGAACCGCATCGAGGTCGCCGCGCTCGCCTCCGCCGCCGAGGCGCTCGGCGCCAAGGCCGCCACGGTCATCTTCGTCGGCATCGATGGCCGCCTGGCCGGATTCGTCGGCATCGCGGACCCCATCAAGGCGAGCACGCCCGAGGCCATCGCCGCCCTGCGCAAGGCGAACATCCGCGTGGTCATGCTCACCGGCGACGCAAAGGCGACGGCGCGGGCGGTAGGCCAGGCATTGGGCATCGACGAGGTTGTCTCCGAGGTGCTTCCCGAGGACAAGGCCTCGGTGGTGCAGCGGCTGAAGGCCGAAGGCCGCATCGTCGCCATGGCGGGAGACGGCGTGAACGACGCGCCCGCGCTTGCCGCGGCGGACGTCGGCATCGCGATGGGCACCGGAACCGATGTTGCCATGGAGAGCTCGGGCGTGACGCTGCTGCACGGGGATCTCATGGGCATCGTGAAGGCGCGCGAGTTGTCGCAGGCGACGATGGGCAACATCCGCCTGAACCTCTGGTTCGCCTTCGGCTACAACGCGCTCGGCATTCCGATCGCAGCCGGCGTGCTCTATCCCTTCTTCGGCATCCTGCTGTCGCCGGTCGTGGCGGCCGCCGCCATGGCCTTGTCCTCGGTCAGCGTCATCGCCAACTCCCTGCGGTTGCGCACGGCCGGGGCGCGACGCTGACGTTCGCCCTGGCGCGTGGGCTCAGAAGCCGGCCGCGCTGCCGTCGCGGCGTGGGTCGGAGGCCGCGGCCCAGCCGTCGCCCACGCGCCAGATCATCTGCGCGCCGCCGAATTCGGGCGTGCCCGGCGCGCAGACCTCGACCGCGTGGCCCCAGCCGGCCAGCGTGGCCGCGACTTCGGCGGGCACGTCGGCCTCCAGCCGCACGCGGCCATCCTCCGTCACACGCCAGCGCGGCGCGTCGAGCGCGCTCTGCGGGTTGAGGCGCGCGTCTTCCATGTGCCCGACGATCTGCACCTGGCCCTGCGGCTGCATGTCCGCGCCGACCACGCCCAGCGCGCCGATGGGCCGGCCCTCGCGCATCAGCATGGCGGGGATGATGGTGTGGAAGGGCCGCTTGCCGCCCGCGACGATGTTCGGGTGCCCCGGCGCCAGCGAGAAGCCCGCGCCGCGATTGAGCAGGCTCACGCCCACCTCGGGCACGACCACGCCGGAGCCGAAGCCCTGGAAGTTGGACTGGATGTACGAGATCACCATGCCGCCCGCGTCCGCCGCCGCGAGGTACACGGTGTTGCCGCCGGGCAGCGCCCGTGCTTCCCACTGCCGCGCGCGCACCGGGTCGATGGCGCGCGCGCGTTCCGCGAGGTAGCCGGGCTCGAGCAGGCCGGCGGGCGCGAGCGGCATGGCCTCGGGCGCGCTGACCCAGCGGTAGACGTCGGCGAAGGCGATCTTCATCGCCTCGATCTGAAGGTGCATGCGCGCGGCCATCGGCACGGCCTCCGGCCGCAGGTCGAAATGCGCGAGCAGGCCCAGCGCGATCTGCACCGCGATGCCCTGGCCGTTGGGCGGGAGTTCCATCACGTCGGTCTGGCGGTAGCGCTGCGAAAGCGGCTGCACCCAGTCGGCGTTGTGCGAGGCCAGGTCCTCCATCGTCAGCGCGCCGCCGTGGGCGGCGGCGTGCGCCGCCAGCGCTTCGGCGATCTCGCCCTCATAGAAAGCGCGGCCCTCCGTCGCCGCGATGCGCGCGAGCGTGCGGCCGGCGGCGGGCAGGCGGAAGCGTTCGCCGGCCGCGGGCGGGCGGCCGCCGGGGAGAAAGCTCTCCGCGAAGCCCGGCTGCGACTGGAGGCGCGGCGTCTGCGCGGCCCACTGGCGCGCGATGCCGGGCGAGACGGCATAGCCCTCCCGCGCGTAGCGGATGGCGGGGGCCAGCAGGGTTTCCAGCGGCAGCGTGCCGTAGCGCTTCCACAGCGCGATCCAGGCCGACACCGCGCCGGGCACGGTGACGCTGTCCCAGCCTTCGGCGGGCATGCGCGCGAGCCCCGCGAAGCGCTCCGGCGACCACGCGCGCGGCGCGCGGCCAGAGGCGTTGAGGGCGGCGAGTTCGCGGCCGTCCCAGACCTGCGCGAAGGCATCGCTGCCCAGGCCGTTCATCACCGGCTCCACCACGGTCAGCGTGGCGGCGGCGGCGACGGCCGCGTCGACCGCGTTGCCGCGCAGCGCGAGCATGGCCATCCCGGCCTGCGTGGCGAGCGGCTGGGAGGTGGCGATGACGTTGTCCGCGAGCACGGGCATGCGCTGCGAGCGGTGGGGAAATGTCCAGTCCATGGATTCGTTCAGTCGGAGGCGGTTTGCCACACGATGCGGCCACCGGCGATGGTGAGGTCCGGCACCAGCGCGGGCAGCGCGTCGGCCGCGAGGGTGAGCGGGTTGTCCGGCAGCACGACGAGATCGGCGAGCTTGCCGGCCTCGAGCGTACCGCGCCGCGCCTCGTCGCCGCAGAGCCAGGCGCCGTGCACGGTGGCGCAGCGCAGCGCGGCTTCGCGGCTGATGCGTTGCGCGGGCGCGATGACGCTGCCCGTGTCGCGGTCGATGCGCTCGGCCGCGTGCCACACGCAGGGCCAGAGCGAGATGGGCACGTTGTCGGTGGCCAGCGCCACCGGCACGCCGGCCGCGAGCAGCGAGCCGATGGGGCAGATCTCGTTCTCGCGTGCCGCGCCGATGCGCTCGCGCAGCGCGCTAGCGCGGCGCCACACGTAGGCGCCCGTGAGGGTGGTGACGCAGATCCCGTTGTGCGCGATGCCCGCGATCTGCCGCGCGTCCAGCGTGGCCGGATGCGCGACGACCCAGCGCAGGCCGTCGATGGGCGTCTCGCGCGCCACGTCGATGAAGAGGTCGGCCATCGCGGTCTGGATGCCACAGACGCGCAGCCCTTCGCGCGCGGCCGCGTGCAGCAGCGCGCGCAGGCCCTCGGGCGGCAGGCCGGCGTCGTAATGGAAGCCGGCCCAGCCGGTCTGCGGTGCGCAGCTGGCGCGCAGGCGCGACTCGTCCGGGTCCACCTGCGGCTCGGCGAAGAGGCCTTCGAGCCGCAGCCAGTCGCCATCCCCGCCGCCGGCGTCGCGGCGCAGGCGCGGCGCCTCGCGCGCGACCCATGCGGCCACGTCGGCGGGCGTCGCGCCGCTGAAGCCTGGGCTCAGCACCAGATGGCCGCGCACCGTGGCGCGGCCCTGCTCGCGCGCGCGGCACCAGGCGTCGATGACTTCGCCGGCCACGCCATGGCCCTCGAACACCCCGGTGGTGCCGGCGGCGTTGTAGGCCCGCATGGAGGCTTCGATGGTGCGCAGCCGGTCGTCGGCCGTGAAATGCGGTGCCGCCCGGAAGAGCGTGAACTCGGCCAGCGGCTGGAAGGCGTGCTCGAAGAAGCGGCCCGTAGGCTCGCCCCGCGCATCGGTCTCGATCACCAGCTTGGGCGAGGGCGAGGCCGTGCCGCGCCGCACGCCCGCGAGTTCGAGCGCGGCCGTGTTGGCGATGGAGACGGTGGGCAGCGTGCCGGGCCAGTAGCCCCAGGCGCAGCGGATGAGCAGCGGGTGATGAGGCGCCGCCGCGTCGAGGTCGTGGCGGTCGGGCAGGCGGCCTTCCTCGAACATCGCGGGCGTCACCGCGTATTCGGGCGCCTCGCCCAGCGGCATGGTGACGATCCAGCGTCCCACCGGGGTGCTGCGCGCGATGCTGCGCAGGCGCTCGACCAGCGCGCGGATCGAGTTGCAGCCGGAAAGCGAAGGCAGCAGCTGCTTGAGCCCTTCGCGGTCGAGGTGCGCGTGGCCGTCGATGAGGCCCGGCATGACGGTGCGGCCGCGCAGTTCCGTGACTTGCGTGGCCGGGCCGACGAGCCCCGCGAGCTCGGCATCGCTGCCGACCGCGAGGATGTGCTCGCCGCGCAGCGCCACGGCCTGCGCGACGCGGCTTGCGCCGTCGAGGGTCAGGATGCGGCCGCCGCGCAGCAGCCGATCGGCGAGAACCGCGCTCACTCGGGGCGGATCCCGGCGTCCTGCGTGATGCGCGAATACTTCGCGTAGTCGGACTTCAGCACGCGGCCGAACTCGGCCGCGCTGGTCGGCGTCACGTCGATGAAGGTGTCGGTGATGAGCTTGGCCACCTGCGGATCGGCCAGCGCGGCGCGCATCGCCTGATTGAGCCGCTCGACGATGGGGGCGGGCGTGCCGGGAGGCGCCATCACGCCATGCCAGCCCTGCAGCACGAAGCCCGGCAGCGTCTCGGCGATGACCGGCAGCTCGGGCAGCGGCATGCCGCGCTTCGGCCCGGTCAGCGCCACCGCGCGCACCCGGCCGGCGCGCACCTGCGGCAGGGCGGTGTTGAAGAGGTCGATCATCACGTTCACCTGACCGCCGATCAGGTCGGTCAGCGCCGGGGCGTTGCCCTTGTACTGGATGTGCGTGAAGTCCGCCTTGGTCATCGAGTGCAGCCACTCGCAGCCGAAGCCGGGCAGCCCGCCGCCGGAGGCGCAGTTGACGCCGCCCTTGCGCGCGGCCTCGATGATTTCCGGCACCGTCTTCGGCGCGAAGCCGGGGTTGGTCAGCAGCACGTAGTTCTGCGATGTGAGCTGGATGACCGGCGCCAGGTCTTTCAGCGGGTCGACCGCGACCTTGTAGAGCAGCGGGTTGGTGACGACGTTCGGCACCACGTAGAGGATGGTGTAGCCGTCCGGCGCGGCCTTGGCGGCGTACTCGTGGCCGATGTTGCTGTTGCCGCCGGGGCGGTTGTCGATGATGACCGGCTGGCCCAGGTTCTCTTGCAGCTTGCCTTGCATGGCGCGCGCAATGATGTCCGCGGGGCCGCCGACGGAGAAGGGCACGACCCAGCGGATGGGCTTCGAGGGATAGGTGTCCGCGCCCGCCACCGGCGAGATCAGGAGGGTGGCCGCCAGGGCGGCGGCGTAGGCCAGGATGCGCATCGTTCTTCCTCTTTAAATCGGTTTAAGCATTTAAATCGATTATGCTGAAAGGATCGATGAACGCCAAATGCACCGGGATTGCCCGTTGCGCGCGCTGGACCATCCGCCTCCGCTTGGTGCGGAGCGCGCATCTGGTGCGTCAAGGGGACGGCCGGGCGGGGCCGGCGGGAGGCTCAGCTCAGGGTGTCGGCGCCGATGAGCGCCTGCACGCGCGTGGCGAGCTGCGTGCGGTTGTCCACGTGCAGCTTCTGGAACGCATTGGCCAGGTGGAAGCGCACCGTCGGCCGGCCCACGCCCATTCGGGTGGCGATGAGCTTGTCCGGGCAGCCCGAGAGCACCAGCGCCGCGGCCTGCGCCTCGCGCTGGCTCAGGGCCGACTTGCGTTGCAGCAGCTCGGCGACGCTTTCGCGCGCCTCGCGCGAGGATGCCGGCGCGGCCTGCCAGTGGAAGCGCGCGAGCGCCGCCGCGAAGGCCGGCTCGACCAGGCGCAGGGCCTCGATCTCGTCGGCGTCGAAGTTGCCGCGCTCGCGCTTGCGCCAGATGCGCATGTCGCCGGTGCACTCGCCCTCGGCGAAGACATACACGTTCACGCCCCAGTGCATGCGGTCGCGCGCGAGGAAGTCGTTGAAGAATTCGGTGCGCGAGAGGTCGTCCTGGCAGAGGATCTGCGTGGCCAGCGTCGGATGGCGCCGCGCCATCATCGGGAAGGTGAGCGGGTCGATGAAGCGGTAGTACGCGTCCCAGCTCTGCAGGTTGTCCAGCGACATGTTCAGCGCCTTCACGCGGTCGAAGCGCTGCTCGGCGGTGTTCCAGGTGAAGGAGACGTAGGTGTCGGCGCGCAGCAGGTCCAGCATGGGCAGGGCGAGGTCGGCGCGCAGCGAATCCGCGTCGCCCGCCTCGGCCAGCAGGCGCATCACGTCGCCGAGTGCGCGGGTCTGTGACGTGGAAAGGTACATGGGGTGGGCAAAGCAAAGACCGTGCAACATGCGGTCTGGGCGGATGCTAGGCGCCCGCCCGGGTACCGGCATCGGTGCCGACCCGTAGGGACCCTATCCATCGTGCTAGGTGCGCCCCGCGCGGGCGCTTCATAGCATGGCTTCCATCACATGGGGAAGCCAATGGACCTGATTCGACAAGGCGCCGCCCAGTTGCGGCGCGGCCTGCGCGAAGGCGCATTCAAGAGCGCGGACATCGCCGAGGCGCTGATCGCGCGCACCGCGGCGCATGCCGCGCTCAACGGCTACGTGGCCTTCGACGCGGACGGCCTGCGCGCCCAGGCCCGCGCGGCCGACGCGCGCATCGCGGCGGGGGAGGACCTGCCGCTGCTCGGCGTGCCCATCGCCGTCAAGGACAACATCGACGTGGCAGGCCTGCCCAGCGCCGCCGGCACGCGCGCGCTGCAGGGGCTGCTGCCGAAGGAGGACGCGGAGCTCGTCGGCCGCCTGCGCGCCGCGGGCGCGCTGATCGCCGGCAAGACCAACATGCACGAGCTGGCCTTCGGCATCACCAACAACAACAGCGTGACCGGCGCGGCGCGCAACCCGTGGGATCCGTCGCGCATTCCCGGCGGCAGCAGCGGCGGCAGCGGGGTGGTGGTCGCCGCGGGTCTGGTGCCGGCCGCGATCGGCACCGACACGGGCGGCTCGGTGCGCGTGCCCGCGGCGCTGTGCGGCGTCGTCGGCTTGCGTCCCACGGTGGGCCGCGTGCCGGGCAAGGGCATCGCGCCGATCTCGCTCACGCGGGACACGGCCGGGCCGATCGCGCGCGGCATCGCGGACTGCGCGCTGCTCGACCAGGTGCTGACGGGCGAAGGCGAGGCGCTGCATCCCGCCCCGCTGGCGGGCGTGCGCCTGGGCCTGCCGCGCGGCGCCTTCTGGGAAGAGCTCGAAAGCGGCGTGCGCGAAGTGGCCGAGGCCGCCGTCGAGCGCCTGCGCTCGGCGGGCGTCCAGCTGGTCGACGTGGAGCTGCCGCGCCTGGCGGAGTTCAACGGCGCGGCGGGCTTCCCCATCGCGCTCTACGAGTTCGTGCGGGACATGGGCTACTACCTGCGCTACGCGCGGCGCGGCGTCACGCTTCAGGAGTTGGTCGACGGCATCGGCAGCCCCGACGTGGCCGCGGTCGTCAAGCCGCTGATGGGCGAGGGCGCGATCCCCGAGGCGGTGTATCTGCAGGCGATGGAGGCGCGGGTCAAGCTGCAAGCCGTGTACGCGGCGGCCTTCGCGTCGTCCGGCGCGCAGGCGCTGCTGTTCCCGACCACGGCGCTCACCGCCGCGCCCATCGGGCAGGACGAGACGGTGATGCTGAATGGCCGGCCGTGCCCCACCTTCCCCGCCTTCATCCACAACACCGACCCGGGCAGCAATGCCGGCATTCCCGGCATCACGCTGCCGGCCGGGCTCGCGGGCGGCCTGCCGGTCGGGCTCGCGCTCGATGGCCCGGCGCGCGGCGACCGCCAGCTGCTGGCACTGGGCGCCGCCATCGAGGCCGTGCTGCCGCCTCTTGAATCCGCGCCCTGGCAGCGCTGAAGCCTTTTCATCCAAGAACCATCCGAGGAGTGTCCATGGACCGTCGTACTTTTCTCCACGGCGCCGCTGCGGCGGCGGCCGTCGCCGGTGTTCCCGCCGTGCGCGCCGCCTCGCCCGTGAACGTGGCCGTCATGCTGCCGATGAGCGGGCCGGCCGGCCTTTTCGGGCCTTCGGCCAAGGCCTGCGCCGAGCTGGCCGTGCAAGTGCTCAATGCGCGCGGCGGCCTGCTGGGCAACCCGATCAACCCGCTCTTCGGCGATGCCGGCCTGCCGCCGGCCGAGGCCTCGCAGGCCGCGCTCAAGCTGTGGAAGGGCTCGGGCGCCAAGGCCGTGGTCGGCATGCACGACAGTGCCGTGCGCGGCGCGCTCACCGGCCTCTTCAAGGGCCAGGTGCCGTATTTCTACACGCCGGTCTACGAGGGCGGCGAATGCGCGCGCGGCACCTACGTGAACGGCGAGACGCCGGCACAGCAGCTCGCGCCCGTCATCCCCTGGATCGCGTCCGAACGCAAGCCGAAGAAGTGGTACATGATCGGCAACGACTACATCTGGGGCCGCAACACCAACGCGGCCGCCAAGGGCTACATCGGCCAGACCGGCGCCCAGGTGGTGGGCGACGAGTACCTGCCTTTCACCGCGGACAACTTCGACTCCAGCCTCGCGCGCATCCGTGACAGCGGCGCCGACGCGGTGCTGGTGTCGCTGGTGGGCGGCGCCTCCGTCGGCTTCAACAAGGCCTTCGCCAGCTTCGGCCTGGCCGACAAGGCGCTGCGCCTGGGCACGCTGATCGAGGAGAACACGCTCGCGGGCATCGGCCTCGCGAACGCGCGCAACCTCTATTCGAGCGCGGGCTACTTCGCCAACATCCAGACGCCGGCGGCCAAGGCCTTCTCCGAGGCGTACTTCAAGCGCTTCGGCGCGCAGGCGCCGGCGCTCAACGGCCTGGCCGAATCGGTCTACGAAGGCTTCCTGATGATGGAGGCCATCGCCAACCGCGCCAAATCCCTCGACGTCGCGAAGATGGACCCGGCCAGCGAAGGCGCGAGCTACGAAGGCCCGCGCGGCGCCGTCACCATGCGCGCGCGGCACGTGGAGCAGGACATCTACGTGGCCGACGTGGACGACAAGGGCTTCCGCGTCGTGAAGACCTTCCCGCGCATCGCCTCGGGCCAGAGCTGCAAGGTCTGACGGCGCGATGGACACCAGCTGGCTGCTGCATGCGCTGAACCTCGCCTACGAACTCTCGACGCTGGGTCTCACCACGGTGGGCCTGGCGGTGGTCTTCGGCCTGCTCGGCGTGATGAACATGGCGCACGGCGAGTTCGTGATGCTGGGCGCCTACGCGGTGGTGACGGTGCAACTGTGGGGCTGGCCCATCGCCACCGCGATGCCGCTCGCCATCGCGGTGTGCGGCGCGCTGGGCTACGTGGTGGAGCGCTGGCTGATCCGCCCGCTCTATGCGAGGCCCTTCGACACGCTGCTGGCCACCTGGGCGCTGGCGATGCTGATGCGCAAGCTGGTGGAGGCCGTGTTCGGCCGCGGCTACCGCAACGTCGAGAGCACGCTGGCCACGCCCGTCACGCTGGCGGGCGTGCAGTACCCGGGCTACCGCCTGGCGCTGATCGCGCTCGCGGTGCTGCTCATGATCGCGCTGGTGCTGTGGTACCGCCGCAGCGCGATGGGCCTGCGCGTGCGCGCGATGACGGGCAACCCGGTGCTGGCGCAGGCGCTGGGCATCGACACGCGCCGCCTCGCGTCGCAGACCTTCGTCATCGGCGTCATGCTGGCCGGCGCCGCCGGCGTGCTGCTCGCGCCGCTGGTGCGCATCGAGCCGGGCATCGGCGTGGACTACCTGCTCGATTCCTTCTTCGTGCTGGTGGTGGGCGGGCTGGGCACGCTCAGCGGCTTCGGCGGCGGCGTGGGCGTCATCGGCGGCACGCAGTCCCTCGTCAGCAGCATCGCGGGGCAGACCAGCGGCTACGCGGTGGTGCTGATCCTCTCGATCCTCTTTCTCTGGCTGAAACCGAATGGACTCTTTGGACGCCGTTGACGCGCCCGCCGCCGCCGCGCCGCGCGCCTGGCCGCGCGGCTGGCGCCAGCCCCCCGCCGGGCCGGTGCTGGTTTGCGTGGGCCGCGGGGCCGTGCCCCTCGCCCCCCACCCCATAGGGGCCTACC
>CBIHOG010000086.1:0-11445 GCA_966211435.1 uncultured Variovorax sp.
CAGTGCAGCCCCTACACCGTGCACTACGCCTACGACACCGTCGCGCTCGCCAAGGGCACGGGCTCGGCCATCGTCGAAGGCGGCGGCAAGAGCTGGTTCTTCCTGACCGCCGACTATGCCTTCGGCCATGCGCTGGAGGCCGACACCAGCAACGTCGTCAAGGCCAAGGGCGGGACGGTGGTGGGCGCGGTGCGCACGCCGCTCAATGCGTCGGACTTCTCCTCCTTCCTGCTGCAGGCGCAGAACTCGAAGGCGCAGATCCTCGGCCTCGCGAACGCGGGCGGCGACACCATCAACTCGATCAAGGCGGCGCGCGAGTTTGGCATCACCAAGACCATGAAGCTCGCCGGCCTGCTGATCTTCATCAGCGACGTGCACAGCCTGGGCCTGAAGAACACCGAAGGACTGCAGTTCACCACCAGCTGGTACTGGGACCTGAACGACGCCACGCGCAAGTGGTCGGCGCGCTACTACGAGAAGACCAAGAAGCAGCCGGGCGAGACGCAGGCGGCCGACTACTCCGCCACCATGGCCTACCTGAACGCCATCAAGGCGGCCGGCACGACCGATGCCGACAAGGTGATGGAGAAGCTCAAGAGCACCAAGCTCGACGACTTCTTCGCGAGCGGCTACATCCGCGCCGACGGCCGCTACGTGCACGACATGTACTCGATGCAGGTCAAGGCGCCGGGCGAGTCGAAGAAGGAATGGGACTACTACAAGGTCGTGAAGAAGCTGCCGGGCGAGGAAGTCTTCACGACGAAGTCCGAGAGCAAGTGCGGGCTCTGGAAATAACCCCCCAGGCTTCGCGCACTTCGTGTCGCTGCGCCTACCCCCCTTTCAGGGGGGCGGGCCGGCCGCTTCGGGCGGCCGGGCGCGGCGGCCCCACTTGAAGGGAACCTTCGGGGTCTTCGGACGTTTATGAGCATCTCTCTTCCCGCCTTGTTGAGCCAGCTCCTGCTGGGGCTGGTCAACGGGTCGTTCTATGCCATCCTGAGCCTGGGGCTCGCGGTGATCTTCGGGCTGCTCAACGTCATCAACTTCGCGCATGGCGCGCTGTTCATGATGGGCGCGCTGCTGTCGTGGATGGCGATGAGCTACTTCAACATCAGCTACTGGGTGATGCTGGTGGCGGCGCCGGTGATCGTGGGGGCGTTCGGGGTGCTGATCGAGCGGCTGCTGCTGCGGTGGATCTACAAGCTGGACCATCTCTACGGGCTCCTGCTCACGCTCGGGCTGACGCTGCTGATCGAGGGGGTGTTCCGCTCGGTCTATGGCGTGTCGGGGCTGGCCTATGACGCGCCGGATGCACTGTCGAGCGCGACGGATCTCGGCTTCATGGTGCTGCCCAACTACCGCGCGTGGGTGGTGGCGGCGTCGCTGGTCGTGTGCTTCGCGACCTGGTTCGTGATCGAGAAGACGCGGCTCGGGGCCTACCTGCGCGCGGGCACCGAGAACCCGCGGCTGGTGGAGGCCTTCGGGGTCAACGTGCCGCTGATGATCACGCTGACCTACGGCTTCGGCGTCGCGCTCGCGGCCTTCGCGGGGGTGCTGGCGGCGCCCGTCATCCAGATCTCGCCGCTGATGGGGCAGAACCTCATCATCGTGGTCTTCGCGGTCGTGGTGATCGGCGGCATGGGCTCGATCATGGGCGCGATCCTCACGGGGCTGGGCCTCGGCGTCATCGAGGGCCTGACCAAGGTGTTCTATCCGGAGGCTTCCTCGACTGTCGTGTTCGTGATCATGGTCATCGTGTTGCTCATTCGCCCCGCCGGCCTGTTCGGCAAAGAAAAATAAGACGACGGCCGCATGAAAAAGCTTTCCCTCGCCATCTACCTGCTGCTGCTCGTCGCGCTCCTGGTCGCGCCCTTCGTGGGCGCCTACCCTGTGTTCGTGATGAAGCTGCTGTGCTTCGCGCTCTTCGCGTCGGCCTTCAACCTGCTGCTGGGCTTCACCGGGCTGCTGTCCTTCGGGCATGCGGCCTTCCTCGGCGGCTCGGCCTACGTCGCCGGGCACATGATGAAGGTCTGGGGCGTCACGCCCGAGATCGGGCTCATCGGCGGCACGCTGGCCGGCGCGCTGATCGGCTGGCTCTTCGGCGTGCTCGCCATCCGCCGGCAGGGCATCTACTTCGCGATGATCACGCTGGCGTTGGCGCAGATGGTGTTCTTCATCGCGCTGCAGGCCAAGTTCACCGGCGGCGAGGACGGCCTGCAAGGCGTGCCGCGCGGCAAGCTCTTCGGCGTCATCGACCTGGCCAGCGACCTCACGATGTACTACGTGACGCTGGTCATCGTCGTCGCGGCCTTCCTGCTCATCGTGCGCACCATCCACTCGCCCTTCGGCCAGGTCCTCAAGGGCATCAAGGAGAACGAGCCGCGCGCGCTCTCGCTGGGCTACGACGTGGCGCGCTTCAAGCTGCTGGCCTTCGTGATCTCGGCCGCGCTCTCGGGCCTGGCCGGCTCGCTCAAGACGCTGGTGCTGGGCTTCGCCACGCTGTCGGACGTGCACTGGAGCGCCTCGGGCCAGGTCATCCTGATGACGCTGGTCGGCGGCCTGGGCACGCTCTCCGGGCCGCTGGTCGGCGCGGCGGTGGTGGTGCTGCTGGAGAACAAGATCGGCGAGTTCGGCAACCTGATGGCGCGGATCACCACCATCGACTGGTTCAACACGCTCGGCGAGTCCGTGACCATGGTCACCGGCCTGATCTTCGTGATCTGCGTGCTCGCCTTCCGCCGCGGCATCATGGGCGAGATCATCGCCTTCATCGAGCGCCGTCGCCGCGCTCAGACGCCCAGGTAGTCGCGCCAGACGGTGCGGTCCGCGTCCAGCGCGGCCGAGTCACCGCGCCACACCACGCGGCCACGTTCCAGCACCACGTGGTGGTCGGCCAGGGCCAGCAGGCGGTCGATGTACTTGTCGACCACCAGGATGGTCTGGCCCGCTTCCTTCAACTGCCGCAGGCAGCGCCAGATCTCCTCGCGGATGACCGGCGCCAGTCCCTCGGTCGCCTCGTCGAGGATCAGCAGGCGCGGGTTGGTCGACAGCGCCCGCGCGATGGCCAGCATCTGCTGCTCGCCACCGGAGAGCTGGTTGCCCATGTTGTCCGAGCGTTCCTTCAGACGCGGGAAGAGCTTCCACAACCGCGGCAGCGTCCAGCTGTCGCGCAAGCCGTTGCGGTTGTCCGCGAAGGCCACCAGATGCTCGCGCACGCTGAGATTGGGGAAGCACTGCCGGCCTTCCGGCACGATCGCGACGCCCAGGCGCGCGATGGCGTCGGGCGCCATGCCCTTCGTCGAGCGATCGGCGAAGCGGATCTCGCCTGCGCGCGGCGCGAGCGCGCCGATCAGCGTCTTGATGGTCGTGCTCTTGCCCATGCCGTTGCGGCCCAGCAGCGTGGTCACGGTGCCGGGCCGGATGTCGAGGTCGACGCCGAAGAGCACCTGGCTGGCGCCGTAGCCGGCTTCCAGCCGACAAGCCGTCAGGAGCGCGGGTGCTGCAGTCATGACGCCGCCTCGTCCAGCGTCTCGTCCTCGGTGCCCAGGTACACCGCCTGCACCTGCGGATGTCCCTTGATGGCCGCGGCATCGCCCGCCACCAGCACCTTGCCGTAGACCAGCACCGAGATGCGGTCGGCCAGCGCGAAGACGGCCTTCATGTCGTGCTCGATCAGCAGGATGGCCATGTCCTGCCGCAGGCCGTCGATCAGTTCGGTCATGCGTTCGGAGTCCTCGGGGCCCATGCCCGCCATCGGTTCGTCCAGCAGCAGCAGCTTGGGGCGCGCGGCCAGCGCCAGCGCCACGTCCAGCTTGCGCTGCGCGCCATGGGGCAGGGCGCCCGCGACGCGGTCCAGCTGCGCGCCGAGGCCCACGCGCCCGGCCAGCGCGAGCGCCGTCTCGAAGAGTGCCGGCTCGGCGTTGCGCGGCCGGAAGAAGCGCATCTGGCTGCCCGAATGCGCCTGCGCGGCCAGCAGCAGGTTGTCCAGCACCGTGGCCTCGCGGAAGATGCTCGTGATCTGGAAGCAGCGCGACAGCCCCGCCTCGACGCGCTTGTGCATCGGCAGCCCGGTCAGCGCCACGCCGTCGAGCACGATGCTCCCCGCATCCGGCGTGTGCAGGCCGGAGATCAGATTCACCAGCGTGGACTTGCCCGCGCCGTTCGGCCCGATGAGCGCGTGGATCTCGCCCGCCGCCACGTCCAGGCTCACATGGTCCGTCGCCAGCAGGGCCCCGAAACGCTTGACGAGGCCTTCGACCTGGAAGAGGCTCATTCCGCTGCCCCCGCCGGTGTGCTTGTCATCTGCGCGCGCGGCTTGCGCTGCAGCACCGAGACCAGCCCCCTGGGCGCCAGGAACACCACCAGCAACAGCAGCACGCCCAGCGGCAGGTGCCAGTAGTCGGTGTACTGCTTCATGAGTTCCTCCAGGAAGATCCAGACGCCCGCACCCACCGGCCCGCCCCAGCGGCGGCCCACACCGCCGATCACCACCATCACGATCAACGTGGCCGATTGCGTCCAGTGCATCACGGCCGGGCTGACGAAGCTGTTGTTCGTCACCAGCAGCGCGCCGGCCAGCCCCGCGACCGCGCCCGCGATGGCAAAGGCCGCGAGCCGCAACCGGAAGACCGGATAGCCCATCGCCTGCATGCGCGTCTCGTTGTCGCGGATGCCCATCAGCGCATGGCCGAAGCGCGAAAGCGTGGCGCGATTGAGCAGCGCCATCACGGCAGCGAAGAGCGCCAGAACCACCCAGTAGAGCGTCGGCTCGTTCGCGAGATCCAGCCCCAGCCCCAGCGCCGGTCGCGCGGGCAGGTTGTAGCCGTCGTCACCGCCATACACGCGCAGCGACACCGCGATGAAGTACAGCATCTGCGCGAAGGCCAGGGTGATCATGATGAAGTACACGCCGCGCGTGCGCAGCGCGACCACGCCAATGGCGGCCGCCACCAGCGCCGCCGTCGCGACGGCCACGGGCCAGAGGATCCACGCCGAGTCGACACCCGCGTTCACCAGCGCGACCATCGCGTACGCGCCCACACCCACGAAGCCCGCATGCCCGAGCGCCGCCATGCCGCCGAAACCCAGGATGAAGTTGAGCCCCGCCGCCGCCAGCGCGAAGATCAGCGCGCGGCGCACGAAGCCCACGTAGTAGTCCACGCCCAGCGCAGGTGCGAGCAAGGGAAATGCCGCCAGCAGCGCCAGCGCGACCCACGGCATCCATCGTCCGGCCTTCATCGAAACCTGTTCCTGCATGTGTTCAGCCCCGCGCCGGGAAGAGCCCGGCCGGCTTGAAGACCAGCACCCCGGCCATCAGCGCATAGGTCGCCAGCCCCGCGATGGCCGGCGCGAGATCCGACACCACCGTCGGCGGCAGCACGCTCGCCAGCGCCATCGGCACGAAGGCGCGGCCGATGGTGTCCACCAGCCCCACCAGCAGCGCCGCCACCAGCGCGCCGCGGATCGAGCCGATGCCGCCGATCACCAGCACCACCAGCGAGGGAATGAGAATGTCCTCGCCCATGCCGATCTGCACCGCCGTGATCGGCCCCATCAGCGCGCCGGCGAGCGCCGCCAGCGCCGCGCCCAGCAGGAAGACCAGCGAGAAGATGCGCCCCACGCGCACGCCCATGAATTCCGCCATCGCGCGGTTGGACGCGCCCGCGCGCACCACCATGCCGACGCGCGTATGGTTCACGAGCAGGTAGAGTCCCAGCGCCACGAGCAGTCCCGCCGCGAGCAGCACGATGCGGTAGGCCGGGTACACCAGCCCCGGCAGCAATTCGACCGGCCCCGAGAGCGCCGCCGGCGCCGAGGCCATGATGGGCGAAGGCCCCCAGATCATCTTCACCACGTCGTCCGCGATCAGGATGAGCCCGAAGGTTGCCAGCACCTGCGAGAGATGGTCGCGGCCGTACAGCCGCCGCACCAGGAAGACCTCGAGCAGCAGCGCAACCACGACAACGACCCCGATAGCCGCGAGCACCGCCCCCGCGAACGAGCCGTTGTGCGTGTGCACCTGCGCCGCCACGTAGGCCCCGCCCATGAAGAGCGAGCCGTGGGCCAGATTCATCACATCCATGATGCCGAAGACCAGCGTCAGCCCGGCCGCGAGGAGGAACAGCATCAGCCCGTAGCCGATGCCGTTGAGCAGCTGCTCGACGAGAAGCGTCAGGCTCATCAGCTCTTCATCACGCACTGGTCCGCGTACGCGTCGCGGTAGGCCTTCAACGGCGTCGACAGCGTGCGGTTGGTGATCCTGCCCTCGGCGTTCTTGCCGATCACGCGCAGGTAGTAGTCCTGGATCGGGAAGTTGTTCTTGTCGTACTTGAAGGGGCCGCGCACCGACTGGAACCTGGCCGCCTTCAGCGCCTTCAGCACCGCGGGCTTGTCCTTCACGTTGCCGCCGACATCGCGCACGGCCGCGTCCAGCGCCATGATCACGTCGTAGGCCTGCGCCGCGTAGAAGGTCGGGTAGCGGTTGTAGGCCTTGCGGAACTCGGAGACGAACCTCGCATTCGCGTCGTTCGGCAGGTCGTAGGACCACTGCGAGGTGCTGAAGAGCCCGAGCATCGGCTCGCCCACGGCGGCGATGGTGTCCTCGTCGGCCGAGGCGGGCGAGGTCACCAGCGTGATGTCCTTCGACAGGCCCGAAGCCACGAACTGCTTGATGAAGTTGATGCCCATCGCGCCCGGCAGGAAGAAGTACACCGCCTCCGGCTTGGCCGCGCGCATCTGCGCGAGCTCGGCCGCGTAGTCGAGCTGGCCGACCTTGCTGTAGATCTCGCCGGCCAGCGTGCCGGTGAAGCGGCGCTTGAAGCCGGTGAGGTGGTCGCGCCCGGCCGGGTAGTTGGGCGCGATCAGCATCGCGCTCTTGAAGCCCTTGTCCGTCGCGTACTTGCCGGCGGCCTCGTCCCAGGTGTCGTTCTGGTACGTCGAGCCGAAGAAGTAGGCGTTGCACTGCGCGCCCGCGTACTGGCTCGGGCCCGGGTTGCTCGTGATGTAAGGCACCTTGGCCGCGAAGAGCGTCGGCCCGACGGCGAGCGCCACGTTCGAGGGCGTGGGGCCGGTGAAGAAGTCGATCTTGTCGCGCTGGATGAAGCGGTCCACCACCTGCTTGGCCTGGTCGGGGCTGCCCGCCGTGTCGGCCTGGATGAACTCCGCCGGCTGGCCGCCCAGCTTGTTGCCCAGCAGCTTGACGGCGAGGTTGATCGCATCGCGCGCCTCGGCGCCGCCCGCGGCGAAGGGGCCGGAGATGTCCAGGGCCAGGCCCACCTTCACCGGGTCGGCGGCCAGCGCGCCGGCGCTCAGCGCGGCGGCTGCGAGCGCGATGGCACCGTGGCGGCGCAGGCTGCGGAATGCACGGAGGGAAGACTTCGAAGTGCTTGCGTTCATGGCGATGGTGGGTTGAAGAGAAAGAAGAATTCGGGTTTCACTCGGCGCTCGTGCGGGCCTCGATGCCCACCTCCACACGTCCCGCGCGCACCTGGACCGGGAAGCTGCGCACGGCCTGCGTCACCGGTCCGCCACGCGTCTCGCCGGTGCGGATGTCGAACAGGCCCTGGTGCAGCGGGCACTCGATGCACCCGTTCTCCACATAGCCGTCCGACAGCCGCGCATTGCCATGCGTGCAGAGGTCGTGCAAGGCATGCAGCGCCTCGCCTTGGCGGAACACGGCAACAGGCGTGCCCGCCGCGATCACGGGCCACACGGCCCCGTCGGGAAAATCGTCGGGCTCGCCGACGTCATGCCATTCGAGGCTGTCGATGGCCGTGGCCTGGGAAGCGTCGTTCATGGCCGTCCTCAGATGGGCGTCGCGAGCAGCGTCTGCACCCGCGAGGTGTCGTAGATGGCGCGGCGCACCTGGTAGCGCCAGCCCTCGGGCGTGCGCACCACGCGGTCGAGATAGCGCCCGGCCTGGTAGATGAAGGATTCGCCGTTGGTGCGCGTCTGCACCACCACATAGCTCGACTCCGCCTCCACCGTGTCCGCGTCGAGCGGCGTGATGCGCAGACCCGAGGTCATGTGCCGGCTGGCGTGCTCCTCGTAGATGTTGGCGTGCCGCAGCGAGAGCACGCGGTCGCGCAGCATGCGCTGGTTGTCGCAGTGGATCACGCCGATGGGCAGGCCCATGTCGGCGTTCTCCTTCGGAACGATCTCATAGAGGCAGTCCTCGGTGAAGAGGGTGGCCCATTCCTCCAGCCGGTCATTGTCGAGCGCGGCGCAGTAGCGTTCCTGCAGCTGGTGAATCTCGAACCACAGCACGATCGAATCGAGCGTGGCGGGGGCGGCCTTCTCGCGCGTCATCATGTTCATCTCAATAGCCCATCAGTTTCTGGTAGCCCATCCAGAAGCGGCGGATCAGGCTCTCGGTGATGAGGGTGTCGACCTGGTCCGGCTTCGCGATGCCCATGTCCATCACGGAAGTCGTCTCGCCATCGCGCACCGTGCCGCGCTGCACCAGCTCGGTCGCCTCCGTGTCCTCCATCGAGATGTAGCCCGCCGGCCCGACCAGGTTGGCCTGCTTGATGCGCAGCGCGCGCAGCTCCGGCGTGTCGTCCTCGTAGCCGAAGAAGTGGAAGACCAGCTCGAACTCGTCCGGCCCCTTGGGCAGCACCTGGCGCGCGACCAGCGTGTTGTGGATCTGCTGGATCACCAGCTGCGGGAAGATCGTCTGGATATGGTTCGTGCAGTCCTCGTCGAACTCGCTCACGAAGCCCAGCACCGAGTCGTCCTCCAGGTGGAAGCCGTCGTCCATCGAGCGGATGGTCTGCTGCTTGTAGGCGCTCGCGGTGTCGCCCTCGTCCTTCTTCGTCGCGGTGATGATGCTGTGCAGCCCGTGCGTCGCGTCCGGCAGCGAGCGCGCCATCATGCCCACGCGGAAGATGTTGAAGGTCGTGTGGAACAGGTGCAGCATGCTCGCGTGGTACGGGTCCTTCACGTTCTCGTAGTAGAGCTTCCAGTTCGAATGCGCGTACTGCCGCGTGCAGCCCAGGTAGACGACGGGCTTGTGGAAGATGCGGTCCACCCATGGCCGCATCTCGGCGCCCAGGTAGTCGAAGAGCGGCGGCGTCTCGTCGCTGAAGCTCGCGAAGACCAGGCCCTTGTAGCTTTCCACCCGCAGCTTGCGCAGCCCGTGGTTCTTCGGGTCGAAGTCCGCCGGCATGCCCGCCACCTCCTTCTGGCCGCGCCGGAAGGGCACGCCCTCCAGGTTGCCCGCCGCGTCGTAGCTCCACTGGTGGTAGACGCAGGTGTGCGACGTCGCATTGCCTCGCGCATGGCGGCACACCGTCGCGCCGCGGTGCGCGCAGCGGTTCACCCAGGCGGCGAGCGCGCCCTCGGGCGTGCGCGTTACCACCACCGGCGTGTCGCCGACGAACGTGCTCTTGTAGTCGCCCGGTTTCCGAATCTCCGCCTCCAGCGCGACGAAGTTCCACACCGGCCCGCGGAAGATGCGCTCCTGCTCGCGCTCGTAGACCTCCTGCGAGCTGAAGACCTTGTAAGGCACACGGGAACCATCCCGGCGCGGGAACTGCACCAAACTGCTCTGCAGCGCGCTGATGTCGACGACTTGATTCATGGTGAAGCTCTCCGGAAAGGAAATCGCCGGGACTCTGCGTTCCAAGGCGTTGCGGCCATTCTTGGGAAGCGCCCGCTCCGCGGCTATCCGTTTAGCGCAGGCTCGCGGCCGCCCTGTCCAGTTCTCGCGAAAAAGCTGCTCCGCCGTGGCGCGCTTCTTGCTGACTTGGCGCCATGACACCCGCATCCGTCGCCGACCCTGCCGCCCCGGCACGCCGGATGGGCGCCTTCGAGCCCAGCGTGCTGCGGTCGAACCGCCTGTTCGAATCCCGCGACCTCGACGAGGCCCGCGACCGGATATCGCGCGTCATGCAACCGCACGAAGTGCGGCGGGTGGGCGGCAGTGCGCGCGGCGCGGGCTCGCACATGGACTTCGTGCGCATCGGCGGCATCGGCCTGGGCACCATCGATTTCGGCGAGGCGGTGCAACTGGAGGTCGATGCGATCGCTGACTACCACCTCGTGATGTTCTGCCTGCGCGGGCAGGCAGAGACACGCGTCGACGGCCGCGCGCTCGCGGCGACGACGCACGAAGGCATCGTCTGCGGGCCGGGCCGGGACTTCAGCGCGGCGCTGTCACCGGACTGCGAACAGTTCGTCGTGCGGCTGGACCGCGCGATGTTCGAGGCGCATGCGGGCGGCGAAGTGCACTTCGCCGAGAGCCTCGACCTGCGCAAGCCCGAGCTGCAAGGTTGGCTGGAGCAGGTGCGCGCGATGGCGACCTCGCCCTACCTGCTGGCCTCGGCGCAGCGCAATCCGATGATCGCGGTGGAGTTGGAACGGCTCATCGTGCTGCTGCTGCTCGAGGGGCAGGGGCGGCGTGAACTCGCCGCGCCGGATGCGCGCGCAACGGGCGAGACTTCGCGCGGCATCGCATCCGCGTATGTGCGACGCGCCGAAGGCTACATGCAGGCGCATGTGGAAGAGGCGATGTGCCTGGCCGACATCGCGCGCGCGGCGGAGGCCCCGGTGCGCACGCTGCTGGATGCCTTCAAGCGCTGCCGGGACTACACGCCGATGCAGTACCTGAAGGAAGTCAGGCTGGAGCTGGCGCATCGGCGCCTGCGTCGGCCGGATGCTTCGACGCGGGTTTCGGCCGTGGCGCTGGACTGCGGGTTTGCGCACCTCGGGCGCTTCTCGCAGGCGTACAGTCGGCGCTTCGGGGAAGCGCCTTCGGTCACCTTGCAGAAGAGTCTTTGAATCGCGGCTTGTGTCGTTGCTTCTTGTTCAGGTGCACGCCGGGCGGGGGCGTCTTCTGCTTCTTGTCGATCTGCGCGGCAAGGTCCGTCAACGATACGTCGATTGTTTCGTCAGTTTCTTTGTAGCCTTCGGGCTTGTTGTAGTCGTACTCGATGGTGAAGTTGCCGCTTGCCGGCGAGGGTCAGGGTGCCGCCGCGGTCCTCCGGTCGTTCTCCGCCCGTGGCCTCGATGCGCACGTTTCCGCCCACGAGGCGGCTGCGCTGCAGGGCGCTGGCCTGCAAGGCGTCCATGTCGGTGCGGCGGGCGTTGAAGCCCTTGCCGGGGTCGTGGCCGAGCGCCGCGCCGAGGTTCGTGCTCCTCAAGGCGTGCTCGCTGCTCGTGCCCGTGTAGTCGGTGGCGGTGTCGCCGCCCAGGCTGGAGCCGGCGCTGGTGGTCTCCTCCGTGGTGCTGCGGCCGGTGGTCTCGCGGGACGAGAGGAAGCCCTTGGTGCGCGCGTGGCTGGCGTCGTCGATGGCATGGGTGTTCTCTCCGGCGGCGATGTCCATGTCGCGCTCGGCGTGCAGGGCGAGGGCGCCGTTGGCCTGTACGCTGGCGGCCTGGGCGTGCAGATCCCGCGTCTCCTGCACCGCCATGCGCAGCCCACGCCTTGCATTGAAGACGATCCTGTAG
>CBIHOG010000087.1:0-11359 GCA_966211435.1 uncultured Variovorax sp.
CGGCACGGCCGGACTCGAGCAGCAGGAAGCTGTCGGAGTGGTCCTTGCCGTAGAGTTCCTTGAAGTCGATGCCGCCAGCGCGCTCGTTCTTGCGCAGGGTCTGCACGGACGTCGTGCCGGTGGTGGTCGCGACGGTCTTGCCGTTCAGGTCCTTGATGGAAGTGATGCCGGAGTTGGCCTTGACGGCGATGCGCACTTCCTCGACATAGGTCGTGACCGCGAAGGCCACGTCCTTCTGGCGCGTCGCGTTGTTGGTGGTGGAGCCGCACTCGATGTCGACCGTGCCGTTCTGCACCAGCGGCACGCGGTTCTGCGAGGTCACGGGCTGGTACTTGGTTTCCAGCTTGGAAAGACCCAGGTTCTTCTGGAGATCCTTGATGATGTTGGCGCAGACGTCGTAGTGGAAGCCCGTGTACTGGCCGTTGCCCAGCGTGTACGAGAGGCCGGACGACTCGCGCACGCCTTCGGTGATGGAGCCCGACGCCTTGATCTTGGCCAGTGTGTCATTGGCCTGCGCGAAGGCCCCGCCCGCGGCGAAGGCGGCAATCGCCAATACCAGTACTTGCTTATTCATATGGGAGAACTCCTGTGATAACTAAGAGAGAAGGTTGCGTCGAAATTCTAGACACTCGCATTTTGCGGGATACCCGGACCAACCCGGTGCACCGCGCACCATGCCGGACGTTCACTTCGTGCGGTGGTGCCGCGCTGGTGCGTCCATGTCATTTCGTCTTCGCTGCTCATCTCTAAGCAGCCTTTGTGCCCGAAGGCGTTGATTAAAAAAAAGCACGCCGCGCGGCGTGCATGCGTTCAGTACGACAGCAAAAACTGGCCGGGACTGTAGCGGGCCACCGGCACTTCGGCCAATGCCGTTTTTGGCGGGATGCATACTGCGGCGTCATAGTTTGTGCAGCGCACAAAAACACCTCAGGCGGCCGGTTGCGTCCCCACCAGGTAGGCCCACAGTGCTTCCAGCGTGCTCTTGCCGTCCGGGTTCCCCGCCTCGGCCTTCGCGCCGCGCGCGCCCGGCTTCGCGGGAACGCTCGCGGGTCGCTCGCGGTAAGCGCGTATCTCCATCGTCGCTTCGAGCCGGTCGATCTCCGGCGGCAACGCGCTCACCAGGGTGCGCGCGCGCACTTCCTTGCGCACGGCACTCTGGGGCAGGAAGGCGATGCCGTGGCCTTCGAGCGCCATGACCTTCAGGCCCTCGGCCATGTCCGTCTCGTAGACCCGATCGAGATGGATGGCCGTCCCCGACTCCTTGAGCAACTGATCCACCACGCGGCCGAGGTAGGCGCCCGGCGCATAGCCGAGGTAGGGCAGCGGCTGCCCGGCGCGGCCCGGCAGGCGGTAGCGCGGCGCGCCATCCGCGTCGGGCTTGACCCAGGGGGCGACGACTTCCTTGCCCAGGCTCACCATCTCGTAGCGCGTCGTGTCGAGCGGCAGCGGCTGGGAAGGATGGTGGTAAGCGATCAGCAGGTCGCAGCTTCCCTCGACCAGCCTCAGCACCGCGTCGTGCACGTTGAGCGCGATGAGGCGGCTCTTGAGCGGACCGAAGTGCTCGCGCAGGCTCGTGACCCAGGCCGGGAAGAAGGTGAAGGCCAGCGTGTGCGGGATCGCGACCTCGATCACGTCCTGCGCCGTTGCCGAATGACCGCGCAGCATGGCGCGGGTGCTCTGCAGCGCCTGCAGCATCTCGATGGCCTGGCCGTACAGCGTCTGGCCGGCGGGTGTCAGGCGCGTCGGATACGAACTTCGGTCGACCAGGTCGGTGCCGGCCCAGCCCTCGAGCGCCTGGATGCGGCGCGAGAAGGCGGGTTGGGTCACATGGCGCAGCTGCGCGGAGCGGCTGAAGCTGCGGGTCTCGGCCAGGCTCACGAAGTCTTCAAGCCACTTGGTTTCCATACGGGGTCATTATGAGATTGCCGCGACATACTAAGGCGCCCTGGCCTCGCGACCTTCCGCCGGCGGCATGACGCCGCCTGTCCTGGAGCGCGGCGCACGCCGGGCCGGGGCACGGTCCGGCCGTCGGCAATGCCGCGTGCTACACCGGCGAAATCACGCCCCGGCCGGAGAAGTGCCCGTCCGCGTTGTCCAGGAAACGCGTGAGAGACGCGAGCACGGCCTCCGGCGACCAGCCGGCCACGTGCGGCGTCAGCACCACATTGTCGAGTTCGACCAGCGGCTCGGGACGCTTCGGTTCGCTTTCGTAGACATCCAGGCCCGCGCCCGCGATGCGCCCCTCGCTCAGCGCGGCGGCCAGCGCCTCGGTATCGATCACGCTGCCGCGCGCGATGTTGACGATCACCCCGCCGGCGCCCAGGGCATCGAGCACCGGCGCGTCGACCATGTGCCGCGTGCCCGGCCCGCCGGGCGTCGCGACCACCAGGAAATCGCACCACGCGGCCAGCGCCGGCAGCGAATCGAAGTAGCGGTGCGCCGCGCCTTCTCGCGGCTTGCGGTTGTGGTAGCCGATCTCCATGTCGAAGCCGGCCGCGCGCTTTGCGATCTTCTGGCCGATGGTGCCCAGGCCGAAGATGCCGAGCCGCTTGCCCGATACGTTGGTCGGCTGCGGCAGCACGTCGCGCCAGACGCCGTCGCGGCACAGCCGGTCGAGCTTCACGATGCCGCGCACGGCGGCGATCAGCAGGCCGAAGGCGTGGTCCGCCACGCAGTCGTCGTTGGTGCCGGCGCCATTGGCCACCACGATGCCGCGCGCACGGGCCGCGGCAACGTCGATGTTCTCGTAGCCGGCGCCCATGCAGCAGATCAGCTCCAGCGCAGGCATGGCGGCGATCTCCGCCGCGGTGAGGCCGATGGTGCCGATGGTCAGCACCACGCGGAAGCGCTTGCCATGCTCGGCGATGGCCGCCGCGCGCTCGGCGTCGGTCGGCGCGTAGGTGAGGTCGTAGCGCTCGGCGATCAGCGCCTGGTGCTCGGGCGTATGCTTGTTGAGCACCAGCAAGGGAATGAGACCTGACATGACTTCGATGACTCCTGGTTCAGGGATTTCCAACAACGTTTGACATGAGGGCCGCACCGCCTCAGAGCACCGGCGCGGCCTCGCTCTTCTGCAGGGTCCACATGTGCGCGTACTTGCCGCGCCGCTCCAGCAGCTCGGCGTGCGTGCCGCGCTCGACGATGACGCCGTTCTCCAGCACGAGGATCTCGTGCGCGTCCACCACCGTCGACAGCCGGTGCGCGATCACCAGCGTGGTCTTGTTCTGCGCCGCGCTCTTCAGCTCCGACTGGATCGCCCGCTCGTTCGCGGAGTCGAGCGCCGAGGTGGCTTCATCGAAGATGACGATGGGCGGGTTCTTCAGCAGCGTGCGCGCGATCGCCACGCGCTGCTTCTCCCCGCCGGAGAGCTTGAGCCCGCGCTCGCCCACCGTGGTCTCGTAGCCCTTGGGCGTGCCCGCGATGAAGTCGTGGATGCGCGCCGCGCGCGCGGCCTCCTCGACCTCCTCGCGGCTGGCGCCGGGCCGGCCGTAGGCGATGTTGTATTCGACCGTGTCGTTGAAGAGCACCGTGTCCTGCGGCACGATGCCGATGGCCTGGCGCAGGCTGGCCTGCGTCACCTCGCGGATGTCCTCGCCGCCGATGGTGATGCGCCCTTGCTGCACGTCGTAGAAGCGGTAGAGCAGCCGCGCCAGCGTGGACTTGCCCGAGCCCGAGGGGCCGACCACCGCCACCGTCTTGCCTTCGGGAATCTCGAAGCTCACATGCTTGAGGATGGGCCGCGCGCTCTCGTAGGCGAAGCTCACGTCCTCGAAGCGCACGGTGGAGTCCGCGCCGCGCAGGGGCTGCGCGCCGGGCGCATCGCGCACCTCGCGTTCCTTCTCCAGCAGCACGAACATCTTGTCCAGGTCCGTCAGGCTCTGCTTGATCTCGCGGTAGATCACGCCCAGGAAGTTCAGCGGGATGTAGAGCTGGATCATGAAGGCATTGACCATCACCAGGTCGCCCAGCGTCATGTGGCCCTCGACCACGCCCTGCGTCGCGCGGTAGAGCATGGCCACCAGGCTGACAGCGATCAGGCACTGCTGGCCGGCATTGAGCATGCTCAGCGTGGTCTGGCTCTTCACGGCCGCGCGGCGGTAGCGCTCCAGGCTGGCATCGTAGCGCTCGGCCTCGAAGCCTTCGTTGTTGAAGTACTTGACCGTCTCGTAGTTCAGGAGCGAGTCGACCGCGTGGCTCTGCGCCTTCGTGTCGAGCTCGTTCATGGTCTTGCGGAACTGCGTGCGCCATTCGGTCACCGTCACGGTGAAGGCGATGTAGAGCACCAGCGCGGCCAGCGTGATCCATACGAAGCCGGAATCGAACTTCACGCCCAGCACCGAGAGCACCAGCACCAGCTCGATGATGGTGGGCACGATGCTGTAGAGCGACATCGAGATCAGCGAATGCACGCCACGCGTGCCGCGCTCGATGTCGCGCGTCATGCCGCCGGTCTGGCGCTCCAGGTGGAAGCGCAGGCTCAGCGCGTGCAGGTGCCGGAACACCTCCAGCGAGATGCTGCGCGCAGCGCCCTCGGTCGCCTTGGCGAAGACCAGTTCGCGCAACTCGTTGAAGACCGCCGTCGACAGGCGCAGCAGGCCGTAGGCCAGCAGCAGGCTCACCGGCACGACCAGCAGCGCCGCCGCGCTGCCGGGCTTGATGGTCATCGCGTCGACCAGGTTCTTCAGCAGCAGCGGCACGCCCACGTTCGCGACCTTCGCGGCCACCATGAAGCTGAGCGCCGCCAGGACGCGCCACTTGTAGCGCCACAGGTAGGGGAAAAGACGCCTGAGCGTGGCCCAGTCGGAGCGGTCGCCGCGGGCCGGCTGGCCTGCCGAGGCGTGGTGGGGGGAGGAAAGAGCTTCGCCGCTGCGGCGCATCGGGGACAATCGTGGTTGCTTGTTTTCCGCAGATTGTGCCTATGTCCGCCACTTCCAGTGTCCCAACCGGTGCCAAAGCCGACGCTGCCGCCATCCTGAAAAGCCTGCCGGCCGATATGGAACTGGTGCTCAAGGTGATCCCCATGCCGGCCGACTGCAACGCCAACGGCGATATCTTCGGCGGCTGGGTGATGGCACAGTGCGACCTGGCGGGCTCGGTCATCCCGGCACGCTACGCGAAGGGCCGCATGGCGACGGTCGCCGTCAACGAGTTCATCTTCAAGCAGCCGGTGCGGCTGGGCGACATCCTCTCGTTCTATTCCAAGCTGGTGCGGCTGGGCCGCACCTCGGTCAGCGTCACGGTGGAGGTCTTTGCAGAACGCTACCGCCGGCAAGGCGAGTACATCAAGGTGACCGAGGCCACCTTCACCTACGTCGCGATCGACGAGAACGGCCGGCCCACGCCCATCGTCAAGCCCTGAGGGCCGGCGTGCACGGACTCAGAGCTTCGAGAAATCCGGCCGCCGCTTCTCCATGAAGGCCGTGAAGGCCTCGCGCGCCGCCGGCTCGCGCAGCATGCGGCCGAAGCTCCGGCCTTCCTCGTCCATGCGCTCCAGCAGCGCGGCCTGCTGCGATTTCTTCATCAGCCGCTTGGTCTCGACCAGGGCACTGAGCGGCTTCGAAGCCAGCTTGCGCGCCTGGGCCTGCGCGATGGCGTTGGCCTCGGTGGGCGGCACGACGCGGTTGACCAAGCCGACCTCCTGCGCGGCCTCGGCCATGAAGGGCTCCCCCAGCAGCAGCGCCTCGGCCGCGCGGTGGTAGCCGAACATCTGCGGCACCAGCAGGCTGGACGCCGCCTCCGGGCACAAGCCGAGGTTCACGAAGGGCAGCGAGAACGCGGCGTTGTCGCCCGCGTAGACCAGGTCGCAATGGAAGAGCATGGTGGTGCCGATGCCCACGGCCGGGCCGCACACGGCGGCGACGATGGGCTTCGGGAAGGTCGCGATGCCGCGCAGGAAGCGGAACACCGGCGAATCCTGCCCCGAGGGCGGCGCGTTGAGAAAGTCGCCGATGTCGTTGCCGGCGCTGAAGATGGTGGCGTCGCCCTGGATGAGCACCGCGCGCACGGCGCCGTCCTGCTCGGCCTGGGCCAGGGCATCCGCCAGCTCGCCGTACATCGCGCTGGTGATGGAGTTCTTCTTCTCGAGCCGGTTGAAGGTGATGGTGAGCACGCCGGCTTCGGTGTGGACGAGGATGTCGCTCATGGTCGGTCCTTGCTAAAAGAAAGGAGTATCGGACAGGCGGCGCCCGCGATGCGTCGCGGAAACGACCTCGGATGTTCCAACCCCCAAAAAAAAGCGGGGCCGAGGCCCCGCTTCTCCTGCCTGCTTCAACCGCCGTTCACTCGAAGCTGAAGCGCTGGTTGTAGTGGGCGTGGCACTCGTGCATGCCGATGTGCGAGCCGCCCAGGCGGTAGTGGCCGCCGTGGAAGTTCCCGCTCGGGTGCACCGTCGCGTAGTTGTGACCCAGCCAGAAATCGGAGCACTTGTTCAACGCTGCATTGAACAAGGTGAACTGACCGGCCACCGCCGTTGCCTTGGCTTCGAAGCGCTGGCTGTCAGTGCCGGCGCACGACCGCTCCCGGTTCTTGACATCCACCGCTACCATGCACTTGCCGGAATTCACGTTCATGAGTGCAAAGGCCTGCGGCTGCGCGTCGGCACGCAGATGCCAGTGATAGAGCGGCAGCTCGGATGGCGCGTTGTACTTCCAGGCTTCGATCGGCGGATCATCGTTGGGCCAGCCCACGGGCGCACCCATGATGAATTCGCCCTTCTTGCCCTCCGTCGGCGCGTAGTTCTTCGTGGCATCGGCGGTCTCGTCCAGCGTACGGTCGCCCGTCATGGCCAGGCGCAGCACGTAGCCCTTGGTCGGATAACGCTCCAACGCCCCGGCCTGCGGCTCCACCGTCCAGAGGTCGCCGGTCGCGGCGTTGTAGGCCATGCCCCACTGCCCGGCCAGGCGGCCCTTCGGCAGCACGAACTCGTCGACCTGGCCGTCCATCCGGATGCGGCCGATGGTGCCGCCGTCGGTGGCATTCGAGAACCAGATGTTGCCGTCCTTGCCCGCCACCAGTGCCATCGGTGCGTCGATGCCCGCGCCACTGAAGACCTTCAGCACGTTGCCGTTGCGGTCCATGCGGACCACCGCCGCCTTTTGGCCGTTGAACAGCCAGCCGGTGCTGAACCAGAGATTGCCGTCCGGGCCGGTGGCGATGCCGGCGTTGTCGCCGATGTCCACCGGCGTCGCGAAATAGCTGATCGCGCCCTGCGTGGTGATGCGCACGATCTCGTTGGTGTTGGGGCCGGTCGCCCACAGCGCGCCATCCGGGCCCGTCGTGATCTTGCCGACGCTGCGGTTGCGGTCCAGCGGGTAGATGCTCATCACCCCGTCGGTGGTGATGCGGCCGATGGCACCGGCCTGGGTCGACGTGTTCTCGTATTCGGAGAGCGTGAACCACAGCGCGCCGTCCGGCCCGGAGGTGATGTGCCACGGCCGGCCGTAGCTCGGACGGAACTCCGTCACCGTGCCGTTGGCGATGCGGCCGATCGTGCCATGGCGGCTGGCGAACCACATGTTGCCGTCGGCGCCCTGCACGATGCCCTCTGCGGCCTCGACCGATTGGGTGTAGGTCCGGATCTGCTTCGTGGCAAGGTCCACGTGCTTGACGCCCCAGCCGCTCGCCTGGCGTGCGGTGACCCACAGGCCACCCTTGTCGTCGAATGCCGCCTCCAGCGGCACGCCGCCGACGACAACCTTGTTGGCGTCGACGCTGTCAGCCGCATGCGCGGGCAGGATGCCGCACAGGGCCAGACAGGCGAGTGCGAGGACGGACGATTTCTTTGTTGGACGCATTGCTTCCCTGAATATTGAGTTGAAACGAAACCGGCGCGAGCCCTTACGGGCATCGAGCCGGCGCCGAAGTCTAGGCAACCCAATAATGAGAAAGTGTCCGTTGCAACAATTCTTGAGATTGGTCTTCGGGCCACGAACGGCGTCAGTCGGACGCGGGACGCGGCGACGCGGCGTCGAGCGTCCGGTGGCGCACCAGCACGCCCGCCTCGGGCTCGACGGCCCACAGGTCGCCCGTTGCCGGGTCGTGCGCCAGGCCCCACTGCAGCGGCAAGCGGCCCGGTGGCGGACTGAAGGCGTCAAGCTGCCCGTCCATCCGGATGCGGCCGATGGTGCTGTCGTCGACGGCATTCGAGAACCAGATGTTGCCGTCCTTGCCGACGATGACCGCCATGGGCTCCTCGATGCCCGGGCCACTGAACACCTTCAGCACCTTGCCGTGGCGGTCCATGCGAACGACGGATGGCAGCTGGCCGTGGCGACGCACACCGGTCGTGTACCAGAGGTTGCCGTCGGGCCCGGCGGCAATGCCCGCGTTGTCGCCGATGTCGACCTGTGCCGGGAAGTAGCTGATCGCACCCCGCGTGGTGATGCGCACGATCTCGTTGGTGTGCGGGCCCGTCGCCCACAGCGCGCCATCCGGCCCGGACGCGATCTTCGTGACGCCTCGGCTGCGTTCAAGCGGATAGACGGTGATGACGCCGTCCGTGGTGATACGGCCGATGGCCCCGGCCGGCTCGGGCGTATCCTCGTAATTGGAGAGCGTGAACCACAGCGCGCCGTCCGGCCCGGCCGTGATGTGCCATGGCCGCCAGTCACCCGTGGGGAAGAAATGCGTCGCCGTGCCATCGGCGATGCGGCCGATCATCCCGTTGCGGCTGGCGAACCACATGTGGCCGTCCGGCCCCTGGACAAGGCCCTCGGCCGGAGCCGTGGACTGCGGATAGGTCTGGATCCTCTTCGTGGCGAAGTCGATGTGCTTGACGCCCCAGTCGCCGTCGCTGCGCGAGCTGACCCACAGCCCGCCCTTGCCGTCGAAGACTGCCTCCAGCGGCACGCCGCCGACGACGACCCTGTCGCTGCCGACGCTGTCGGCTGCATGGGCGGGAAGGATGGTGTGAAGGCCGCACAGCGCCAGGCCAGCGAGCACGACGATGAACGATTGCCGGTGGGCATGCATGGAATTTCCTGACCTTGGAGTGGATGTGAGAGCCGGCCCGTTCCTGCGGGAGTCGGCCGGCATCCAAGTCTAGGAACCCGCTGTCCGGGGGAAGCGTCGCCAGCGAGAATTGCTCAGATTTCCCGCTCGACGGAGGCACCTCACTCCTTGAAGTACACGATCTGGTTGCTGGTTGCCGCCAGGTGCCCGTCTTCGGTCCACAGCTGCGCGGCCTGGTCGAAGTAGCCGTTGCTGAACTGCTGCCCGGTCGCGCGCGCCAGCAAGTGGCCGGTGCCGATCGCGGCCAGCTGTGCGGCGCCGGCATGGAAGTAGGTCGTGATCGACACCGTGCCGATCGGCACCGGCTTCGCGCGGCGCAGCCACACGCGCGGGAAGAAGGTGTCGCTCAGGGCGGCCAGCGCCGGGAAGTCCAGCGCGCGCGGCTCGGCGTCGCGCAGCCACATCAGCGTCTCGCTGTGGTCGCCGCCGCCGTCCCATTGCGTCGGGATCGCGCCGCGGATCGGACGCATCTCGTAGCGGTCGATCCAGGCCACCTTCGCCGGGCCGATGCTCAGCCGTTCCACGGCCGAAGGCGGCGGCACCCGCGGCATCGGCAGGTCATTGGTGCCCCAGGTCTCGCGCCGCAGGGCCGTGAAGGCGGTGCCGGTGGTCGTGACCTGCGGCTTGCCATCGATGCCGGCCTGCGTCATCTGCAGCGTCCAGTGCTGCGTCGAGCGGTTGGTGCGCACGGGCACGGCCTGGATCTCGAACGCGCCCGCTTCCAGCGCCGCGGCGTAGTTGACCGTGAGCGCGACCGGCTCGCCCAGCAGGTCGGGATGCCGCAGCGCCGCCTGCAGCATCACCGCCGCGGTCGTGCCACCGAAGGGCCCGACCATGTTCCAGTAGTCGGGGCTGGTCATGCCGGTGAAGTGGCCCGCGCGAAGGTCGCTGTGCGACAGCGCGAGGGCCTTGTCGAGGGGATGTGTCGTCATGGCCGCAGTGTGCCTGCGTGGTGGCGGGTCACGCAGTCGTGTGCGGGACGTCCGCGCGAGACAGGTCGCCCACCTGCAGGACCTGGCGTTCCATGTCAGACCCGCTCGAAGATGCCCGCCGCGCCCTGGCCCATCCCCACGCACATCGTGACCATGCCGTACTTGAGCTTCTTGCGGCGCAGCGCATGGATCACCGTGGCCGAGCGGATCGCGCCGGTCGCGCCGAGCGGGTGGCCGAGGGCGATGGCGCCGCCCATGGGGTTCACCTTGGCCGGGTCCAGACCCAGGGTGTTGATGACGGCGAGCGACTGCGCCGCGAAGGCCTCGTTCAGTTCGATCCAGTCGATGGCGTCTTGCGTCAGGCCCGCATGGCGCAGCGCGGCGGGGATGGCCTCGATCGGCCCGATGCCCATGATGTGCGGCGGCACGCCCTTGCTCGCGAAGCTGACGAAGCGCGCCAGCGGCTTCAGGTCGTATTGCTTGCAGGCTCTCTCGCTCGCAAGGATGAGTGCGCCGGCGCCGTCGGAGGTCTGCGAGCTGTTGCCGGCCGTGACCGAGCCGCGCGCGGCGAACACCGTGCGCAGCCTGGCCAGGCCTTCCAGCGAGGTGTCAGGCCGGGCGCCTTCGTCCAGGCTCACGGTGCGCGTCTTCGCGACCGGTTCGCCGGACCCGAGGTCCGGCGAGCGGTCGGTCACATCGACTGGCGTGATCTCGTCGGCGAACTCACCCGCCTGCTGCGCCGCCAGCGCGCGCTGGTGCGACTGCAGCGCGAAGGCATCCTGCGCCTCGCGGCTCACGTTCCACTGCCGCGCCACCTTCTCCGCCGTGAGGCCCATTCCGTAGGCGATGCCCACGTCACCCTCGCGCTCGAAGATGGCGGGCGACAGCGAGGGCGAGTTGCCCATCATCGGCACCATGCTCATGCTCTCGACGCCGGCCGCGATCATCACGTCCGCCTCGCCGACGCGGATGCGGTCCGCCGCCATCTGCACCGCCGAGAGGCCGGACGCGCAGAAGCGGTTGACCGTGATGCCGCCGATGCTGTCGGGCAGCCCCGCGAGCACCGCGCCGATGCGCGCCACGTTCAGTCCTTGCTGGCCTTCGGGAATGGCGCAGCCGCAGATGATGTCCTCGATGGCCTTCGGGTCCAGCCCCGGCACGGCCGCGAGCGCGGCCTTGAGCGTGGTCGCCAGCAGATCGTCCGGCCGATAGTTGCGAAAGTACCCGCGATGCGACTTCCCGATGGGCGTTCGCGTGGCGGCGACGATGTATGCGTCCTGAACCTGCTTCATATATTTGCTCCAAGCTCCAAGTCTGTTCCAGAAACACCGCGGACCCGGCTGCGCCGGTCCGCCAGTGTTGCCCCCTGCAAGGGGGAAGGCGAAGCGACACGAAGTGCGCGCAGCCTGGGGGTGTGC
>CBIHOG010000088.1:0-11054 GCA_966211435.1 uncultured Variovorax sp.
ACCCACGACGACCAGAATCACAATCTGGGACTCTACCAGCTGAGCTACAGCCACCACAGAGTCATCAATTGTAGCGTGAAAAAACCTACCTTCCGCCGCCCGGCAGGGGATCGGCGGGCCTGGGAACGAGAATCTCGGCCTTGAACTTGTCCTTCAACAGGTTGTAGTAAGCCAGCGTTTCGGCCGTCCCGACGGCTTGGGCAAACTGCTCGCGCTCCTGCTTGGCCATGTCCGCAGGCGGTGGCGCGCGAGGAACCAGCTTGTTCACCCGCACCACGGCATAGCCCTGCGTGCCGAGGTCCACCCCCGTCAGCGCGGGCAGCTTGGCGGTGTCCGCGCGCAGAGCGCCTTCGACGACGGGCACCGGCTGCGACTGCATCTCCAGCCGGGACACCGTGATGGCAGGGCCGAAACCCGTCCCCGGCGGACTCGCCTTCCATTCGGCAAGCTTGGCTTCTCCTTCCGTCTTGGCGAGCGCGCCTGCGCGCTCGGCGATCAACTGGGCGCGGACCTTGTCCTTCACCTCGTCGAACGGCTGCGTCCGGGCGGCGGAATACTGCGTCACGCGGCCGGACGCGAGCTGGTTCGGGCCGACCTCGATTGCCTCGGTATTGTGCTTGCGCTCCAACGAATCCGCCGCGAACAGCGCGGTCAGAAAGTTGCGGCTCGCCAACGGCCCCGTGGCGCCCGGCACTGGCAAGCGGCCGACGTTGCTGGCTTTTTGGATAGCGAGCTTGAGCTTGTCGGCCGCAGGCTTGAGGCTGTCCGGCTGTTGGTAGACCAGGTCGGTGAAGCTCTCCGCCGCCTTGGCGAACTCCTGCGTTGCCTGCTGGCCGCGCACCTCGTTCTCTATGGCGGCGCGCACCTGCTCGAACGGCGGCACGACGGCCGGCTTGATGTCGTTCAGCTGGATGATGTGGTAGCCGAATTCGGATTCGACGAGGTCGCTGATTTCGCCCTTCTTCAGTGCGAACATTGCATCCTCGAAGGGCTTGACCATTGCGCCGCGCGTCACGAAATCGAGATCGCCGCCCTTCTCGGCCGAGCCCGGATCCTGGGAGTTCTTGCGCGCCACGTCTGCGAAGGTATTGGGCGCCTTGCGTACTTCGGCAAGCAATTGCTGGGCCTTGGCGCGCGCCTTCTCGCGCTCGGCAGCGGGCGCGCTCGCCGGCGCAGTGATCAGAATATGGCTTGCGCGGCGTTCTTCCTTGGTACCGAAGCGCGCGGTGTTCTGATCGTAGTAGCTCCGGAGGTCCGCTTCGCTGACCGTGATGTTCTTCTTCGCAGCCTCGAGATCGAGCAGCAGATACTCGATATTCGCCTGCTCAGGCACCTGGAACTGCGCGCTGTGGTCCTTGTAGTAGGCCTGGAGGTCCGCGTCGCTGACATTGACCCTCGATGCGAAGTCGGCGGCATCGAAGCGCGCGACCTGGATTTCACGGCGATCGTAGAAGGCATTGAGCGTCGTCGCCGCCTGTGCCGTCGTCGCGAAGGCGGTGCCGGAAACGCCCAGCAGCACCTGCTGCGTCGCAAGGTCGGAACGCACCGAGGCTTCGTACTGTTCGGGCGTGCGGCCCGTTGCACGGGTGAAACCCTCGCGGTCGAACTTGCCGTCGGCGGTACGGAAGGCCGCCAGCCCGGCGTCCTCGGCAAACAACCTGGCCAGCCGCTCCTCGGAGACCGTCATGTTCGATTTCGCCGCGGCGGTCGCCAGCACGCGGTCGCGCACCATGCGCTCCAGCGTGGCGTAGCGCGCGGCGTCGGAATCCAGCAGAGCGGGGTCCACGTTCGGCGCCTGCTGGCGGATCCGGTCCACCTCGTTGCGATGCTGCGCATCCCATTCGGGCCGCGTGATGTCGGTGCCGTCGACACGCGCGACCTTCTCGCCCTGGCCGCCGCCCTGGTAGCGGTCGACGCCGAACAAAACGAAGGACGGGATGATCAGCAAGAACAAGAGGATCATGATGATCTTGTTGTACTTGCGGAAGGAGTCAAACATGCTTGAACACTCTCTGTGAGGAACGACGGGACAGCAACAAAAAAGGCGAACAACTGTTCGCCTTTGCTTCGGGTGGTGGGTGCTGAGGGGCTCGAACCCCCGACCTACGCCTTGTAAGGGCGCCGCTCTACCAGCTGAGCTAAGCACCCCACCGGAATACAGTGTCTCAGTTCAACGCGTCTTTCAACGCCTTGCCGGGACGGAACTTCGGGATCTTGGCGGCCTTGATTTTAATCGCGTCGCCGGTGCGCGGATTGCGACCGGTCCGGGCAGCGCGCTTGCCCACCGCGAAAGTGCCGAAACCGACGAGCGAAACGGAGCCGCCCTTCTTGAGCGTGGTCCTGATGGCGCCGATGGTCGATTCGAGTGCACGCGTTGCGGCGGCTTTGGAGATATCGGCGTTCTTTGCGATGTGCTCAATCAGTTCGGTTTTGTTCACAAGGGCCTCTTGCAGAAAAAATTGTTGGTCGGTAACGTCAGGCGCAATGCCGACCCCATGGCGACGCCATGCGGGTCGGATCGATGGAAGGATGACAGCTCTGACGCGCCGGCAGCGCACTGCCGACAGGGATTACAACCACTGGTCTACGGGGTGTCAATACGACACACGCCCGTGAACCAAAGTGAGGACCGCGATTTTAGTGGCGTTTTGCCGAAGCGTTTTTCAGAGTGCCTCGGCGATCGCCTTGCCCAAGTCCGCCGTGCCGGCGCTACCGCCGATGTCCGGCGTACGCGGGGCACCGCTCGAAGGGACAAGCGTCTTCTCGATCGCGGCCAGGATGGCGTCGTGCGCGGCCTTGTGGCCCAGGAACTCCAGCATCATCGCGCCGCACCAGATCTGCCCGATCGGGTTGGCGATACCCTTCCCTGCAATGTCCGGCGCCGAGCCGTGCACAGGCTCGAAGAGCGAGGGCGTGGTCCGCTCCGGGTTCAGGTTGGCGCTGGGCGCGATGCCGATCGTGCCGGTGCATGCAGGTCCCAGATCCGACAGGATGTCGCCGAAGAGATTGCTCGCCACCACCACGTCGAAGAAATCGGGACGCTGCACGAAGTGCGCCGTGAGGATGTCGATGTGGAACTTGTCTAGCGCGACGCCCGGATAGTTCTTCCCCATCGCGGCAACCCGCTCGTCCCAGTACGGCATGGTGATCGAGATGCCGTTCGACTTGGTCGCGCTCGTCAGGTGCTTCTTCGGCCGCGACTGCGCCAGCTCGAAGGCAAACTTCAGGACGCGATCCACGCCGACGCGCGACATGACCGTCTCCTGCACGACGATCTCGCGCGCCGTTCCCTCGTACATGCGCCCACCGATGCTCGAGTACTCGCCCTCCGTGTTCTCGCGCACGATGTACATGTCGATCTCACCCGGCTGCCGCGGCGTGCCGTCGCGCCGTACCACCGGCGCCACGATGCCGGGCATCAACCGTGCGGGTCGCAGGTTGATGTACTGGTCGAACTCGCGGCGGAACAACAGCAGCGAGCCCCAAAGCGAGACGTGGTCAGCGATCTTCTCGGGCCAGCCGACCGCGCCGAAGTAGATCGCGTCATGGCCGCCGATCTGGTCTTTCCAGTTGTCGGGCAGCATCTTGCCGTGCTTCTCGCAGTAGTCCCAGCTCGAGAAATCGAAGTGGTCGAAGTGCAGCTCGATGCCGAACTTGCGCGCAGCGGCATCTAGCACACGCAGTCCCTCCGGCATGGTTTCCTTGCCGATGCCGTCGCCGGCGATGACTGCGATGCGTTGGGTGCTCATGTCTCAATCCTTGTGGTCGCGTTGAAGAAGGGTAGCGCCTCAGCCAGCAATTCGCGTGGCGCCTCCTCAGGAATGTAGTGGCCGCAGGGCAGCGCCCGGCCCGAGACAGCTGTGGCGCGCTCGCGCCACAGCGCCAGCACGTCGAAGCACTTGCCGACGGCGCCATGTTCGCCCCACAGCACGCGCAGCGGCTGCACCAGCTTGCGACCCTCGGCGATGTCGGCACGGTCGTGTTCGAGGTCGACGGTGGCCGAGGCGCGGTAGTCCTCACAGATGGCCTGCGCGGTACCTTCGATGGCCGCGCAACGTTCGTACTCCGCCAGCGCTTGCGGCGCGAACGGCGCAAGGCCCGCATGCCGGCCGCCCATGACGCTGCGCACGTAGCGCACCGGGTCCGCCTCAATCAAGGACTCGGGCAGCGGCGGAGGCTGGATCAGGAAGAACCAATGCCAATAGGCGCGCGCGAAGGCCTCGGAGGTCTGCGCGTACATCCCTAGGGTCGGTGCGATATCGAGCAGCATCAGCCGCTCCACCGCCTGCGGATGATCCTCCGCCAGCCGGTGTGCCACGCGCGCGCCCCGGTCATGCGCGAGCACGCCGAAGCGCTCGAAGCCATGATGCCGCATGACCGCCAGCGCATCGAGCGCCATCTCGCGCTTGCTGTAGAGCACATGGTTGCCGTCGGCCGCTGGGCGGCCGGAATCGCCATAGCCGCGCAGATCGAGCATCACGACGGTGAAATGCCGGGCCAGCACCGGTGCGCTTCGATGCCAGATCGCATGCGTCTGCGGATGGCCGTGGAGAAGCAGCAAGGCCGGCCCTTCTCCACCGATCCGGCCATGCATGCGCACGCCCTCGCGGTAGAGATCGAAGATGGAAAACGATTCAAGCACCGGGAGATTGTGCGTTGCGGACCGCGGTGCATCAAGCAACAATCGGCCAATTCATACTTTCCCATCCGGCAGCAATGAAGGCACCCGTGGACCGCGCCGACCTCGAACTCCTGACCGCCATCCGCGAGCGGGGCAGCCTTGCCGGCGCGGCGAGCGTGCTGGACGTTGTCCCCTCCGTCGTCACAAAGCGTCTCACCGCCCTGGAGGCACGACTGGGCCAGCGGCTTTTCGATCGGACCACCCGCCGACTCAGTGTCACGGCCGATGGAGAAGCACTGTGCCTGCACGCCAGGAACCTTCTCGATGGCTTCGCCGCACTCGAAAGCGAACTGGGCGAACGGCAGAACGAACTCGCCGGCACCATCCGGCTGGTAGCCACTTTCGGTTTCGGCAGGCGCTGGCTCGGGCCGGCACTCGCCACCTTCAGAGACCGGCATCCCGCGGTGCAAGTCCAGCTTCAGTTGACCGAGCAACTGCCCGACCTCGGCCGCGAAGGCCATGACGGCGCGATCTGGCTCTGGCCGGTGCAGGCGCGCAACGCTGGCGACTGGGTCACGCGGCGGATCGCACGCAACCAGCGCGTCCTCGCCGCCACGCCCGGCTATATCGCGAGCCGCGGCTCGCCCACCGACATCGCGGCGCTGGCATCGCACGACTGTCTCGTGGCCCGCGAGAACGAGGACAGGGCCGGCACGAACGCCGCGTTGTGGACCTTGCGCCACGCCCGGGACGGCACCACCGCGCGCGTTCGCGTGCGCGGCCCGCTGTCGAGCAACTCGGGCGAAATGGTGCGCGACTGGTGCCTGGCGGGCCACGGCATCATGCTGCGCAGCCTGTGGGACATCGCACCCCAACTCGCGTCCGGAGAACTGGTCCAGTTGCTGCCGCAATTCACGATGCCCGAGGCCGACATCCAGTGGATCGCGCCCTGGCGGCCCAAGGCGCCGCGCCGCGTCCGAGCCCTCATCGATTTCCTCGCCGAGCAATTCCGCGCCGAACCCTGGAAGCCCGCCGGCCGCCGCTCACGCTAAGTCGGCGCCGCGCCCCGGACGCACGACCAGGCTCACGCCCACCGCAGTCATCGCGATGCCCACCAGCGTCAGCGTGGTGATCGGCTCCGCGAACAGCAGCCAGGCCATTACCGCGGTGCACGGCGGCACCAGGTAGAGCAGACTCGTCACCGCCGTCGCCGTACCGCGCTGGATGAGGATGTAGAGCAGAGAGCTGCCACCCAGCGACAGCACCAGCACGGACCACGCCATCGCGCCGCTGGAAGCGAGGTTCCATTGAATGCTCTCCGGCTCGAGCGCCGCGAACGGCAGCGTCACCACCAAGGCAGCCGCCACCTGCACCGCACTGGCGCTGCGCACGTCACAGGGCGCGAGGAAGCGCTTCTGGTACAGGGTGCCGGCCGTGATCGACAAGAGCGCCAGCAGCGCGAGCCCCATGGTAAGGGGGCTCACCTCTCCGCCCTGAGCGACCTTGCGCAGGACCACCAGGACCAGCCCGGCGAAACCGAGCACCAGCCCCGCCCACTGCCGGCGCGAGACGGCGCCCCCATGCATCGACATCCACACGGCGGTGAGAACAGGCTGGATGCCCACCAGCAATGCCACCAGGCCGGAGCCCATACCCGCCCGCACGGCCGCCCAGACGCCACCGAGATAGGCGGCCTGCATGAGGACGCCAGTCACCGACAGATGGACCCACTGCATCCGCTCGCGCGGCCACGCCACCCGCGCCGCCAGCACCCAGAGCACGAAGCACGTCAGCGAAAGCGCATAGCGCACGGCGAGGAATTTGAAGGGCGGCGCATACGGCATACCGTAGCGCGCCACGATGAAACCGGTGCTCCAGATGAGCACGAAGACCGCGGGCATCGCTCGCAACCAGCCCGTCGAGCGGGCCGGCGTGGTCATTTGGCCCTGGCCCGGATCTCGGGAATTGCCTTCTGCAGGTAGTAGACCATCGACCAGACCGTCAACACGGCCGAGATCCAGATCAGCCACTGCCCCCAGGCGCCAGTATCGATCACGCCGAACAGGAAGCCGTCGAACAGCAGGAAGGGGATGGCGACCATCTGCACCACTGTCTTGACCTTGCCGATCATATGCACCGCGACGCTCTTGCCCGCGCCGATCTGCGCCATCCACTCGCGCAGGGCCGAGATGGCGATCTCGCGGCCGATGATGATCAGGGCGACGAAGACATCGGCCCGGTTCAGGTGGACCAGCACCAGCAGCGAGGCGCAGACGAGGAACTTGTCCGCCACCGGATCGAGAAAGGCGCCGAAGGCCGAGGTCTGGTTCAGCCGCCGCGCCAGGAAGCCGTCGAGCCAGTCCGTCGCCGCGAAGACGATGAACATCACCGTGGCGAGGAGATTGCGCATCGGCTCCGCCATGGGCAGGTAGAACACGCCCACGATCAATGGAATCGCGACGATGCGCGTCCAGGTCATGATCGTAGGCAGCGTCCAGAACATCAGCCGATTGTGTCATGGGGCCGGATCGCCCTCATGGCGAGGTCAATGCAGCGCGCGATAGATCTCTTCGGCCAGGTCGAGCGCGATGCCGTCGACGGAGGCGATGTCTTCCACGCTGGCCGCCGCGACGCCCCGGATGCCGCCGAAGCGCTGCAGCAGGCGCGCGCGGCGCTTGGGCCCGATGCCAGGGATGTCCTCCAGCTGGCTGCCGCCGACGCGGATCCTGGCGCGCTTCGCGCGCATGCCGGTGATGGCGAAGCGATGGGCCTCGTCGCGAATCTGCGCGACCAGCATCAGCGCCGCCGAGTCACGGCCGAGGTAGACCTTCTCCCTGCCGTCGGCGAACACCAGTTCCTCCAGCCCGACCTTGCGGCCTTCGCCCTTTTCCACGCCGACGATCAGCGACAGCGGCAGGCCGAGCTCGCTGAACACCTCGCGCGCCATCGACACCTGGCCCTTGCCGCCGTCCACCAGCACCAAGTCCGGCATGCGCGCACCGCGGGTGGCGGACGGTGCGTCCATCCCGGCGCCGGCCGCGTCACCGGCCGGCGGCGCGTCGGTCTCCGCCGCCATCGCCTCGGCGAGCTTGCCGTAGCGGCGATGCAGCACCTGGCGCATCGCGGCATAGTCATCGCCGGGCGTGATTCCGTCGATGTTGTACCGGCGGTACTCGCGGTTCTGCATCGCGTGGTGCTCGAACACCACGCAGGAAGCCTGCGTCGCCTCCCCGGCCGTGTGCGAGATGTCGAAGCACTCGACGCGGAAGCTGTCGAGGTCGTCCGGAGCCAGTTCGAGCGCATCGACCAGCGCGCGCGTGCGCGCCTGCTGCGAGCCCTCTTCCGCCAACAGGCGCGCGAGTTGCAGGCTCGCGTTCTTGCTCGCCATCTCCAGCCAGTGGCGGCGCTGCTCGCGCGGCTGGAACACTGCCGTGACACGCGTGCCCGACTGCTGGGACACGGCCTCGATCAGCTCGCGCCCCACCAGCTCGCTCAGCACCAGCGTCGCGGGCACGGGCACGTCGATGTAATGCTGCGCGATGAAGGCCTCGAGCACCTGCACCTCGATGGATTCGAAAGCGGTCGGCGCGTCTTCCTCGCCGGCTTCGTGCTCGCTCTGCGACACCTGCGTCGCGTCCTCCACATGCACCGGGAAGTAGGCGCGGTCGCCGAGGTGTCGCCCGCCACGCACCATCGCCAGGTTGACGCAGGCCTTGCCGCCCTGGACCTTCACCGCCAGGATGTCGACGTCCTTGTCAGACGCGATCTCGATGGACTGCTGGTGCAGCACGCGCGACAGTGCCGACATCTGGTTGCGCAGCTCCGCCGCCTGCTCGAACTCCAGCTTCTCGGCGTGGTTCATCATCCGCGCCTCCAGCTGCGTCAGCACTGCCTGCGTGTCGCCCATCAGGAAGGCCTCCGCATTGCTCACGTCCTGCGCATAGGCCTCCGGCGTGATGTAGCCCACGCACGGGCCGGTGCAACGCTTGATCTGGTAGAGCAGGCAGGGCCGAGTGCGGTTGGCGTAGACCGTGTCCTCGCAGGTACGCAGCTTGAAAACCTTTTGCAGCAGCTGGATCGACTCCTTCACCGCCCAGGCGCTGGGGTAAGGGCCGAAGTAGCGGTGCTTGCGGTCGACCGCTCCCCGGTAGTACGCGAGCCGAGGAAAGGTGTGCGACGCGATCTTGAGATAGGGGTAGCTCTTGTCGTCGCGAAACAGGATGTTGTAGCGCGGCTTGAGCGTCTTGATCAGGTTGTTTTCGAGCAATAGCGCCTCGGCCTCGGAGCGCACCACCGTGGTCTCCATGCGGACGATCTTCGAGATCATGTGGCCGATGCGCGTGCCGCCATGGTTCTTCTGGAAGTAATTCGCGACACGCTTCTTCAGATTGCGCGCCTTGCCCACGTAGAGCACCGCGCCCGCCGCGTCGAAATAGCGGTAGACGCCGGGCAACTGCGGCAATGCCGCCACTTCGCTCAGCAGCTGTTCGGAATGCGTTTCGGACATCGTCTCTTGGTCGTTCCTATTGTGCAGGGTCCGCGGCCACCACCGGCTCGCAGCGAACCTCCGTCTTCACCGAGTTCGCGATGAAGCACTGCTCGTGCGCCGAGTGATGCATGGCCTCGATTTCCTCGCGCGAAGGGATGCGCTCGCCGGAGAAGTCCACGGCCGGCCGCAAAGTCACGACTGTCATCGCCAGCCTGCCTTCGGCATTCACGCCCATCCTGCCGCTCGCGCCGTCCGCATAGCGGTCCACGCAGAAGCCGCGCTCGGCCGCGATCGAGAGGAACCACAGCATGTGGCAACTCGACAGCGAGGCGACGAAAATTTCCTCCGGGTCCACGGCCGTGGCGTCCGACAGGGGTACCGGCACCACGTGAGGCGACGACGACCCGGCCCACTCCGCGCCCCCGTCGAAGTGGATGGCGTGGCGGCGGCTGTAGCGGTTGCCGAGGAAATCCTGATCGCCGCGCTCCCAGAGGATGTCGGCCGTGTGTCGTGACATGGATGCATGTCTCCTGAGACTGCAAGGGTTGGGCTGTAGAGTATCCCGCGATGCGCTGGGACATTTTCTGCAAGGTGATCGACAACCATGGCGACCTTGGCGTCTGCTGGCGGCTGGCCTGCGGGCTGGCGGCGCGAGGCGAATCCGCCAGGCTTTGGGTCGACGATCCCTCGGCGCTGGATTGGATGGCGCCCGGCGGCCGGACGGGCGTCATGGTCCTGCCGTGGGACGCGAAGACCGCTGCCCGCGAAGCGGACGCGGCTCCCGCGCCGGACGTGCTGATCGAGGCCTTCGGCTGCGACCCGGCACCGGAGGCCATCGCGCGTTTCGCCGCCGGCAGGCACGCCGATGCGGCAACGCATCGCTGGATCAACCTGGAATACCTGTCGGCTGAACCGTACGTCGAACGGCTGCACCGGCTCCCCTCGCCGGTCTTCCGCGGGCCGGGAGACGGGCTGACCAAGCATTTCTTCTATCCGGGCTTCACCGAAGCGACCGGCGGCCTGCTGCGCGAAGCGGAACTCATGACACGCCGCGCGGCTTTCGATAGGGGCGCCTGGCTCGCGCGGCAGGGCATCGCCTGGGGCGGCGAGCGCGTCATCTCACTCTTCTGCTACGAGCCTGCCGCGTTGGAGGCCCTGCTCGCGCAGTTCGAATCCGCCGCGCAGCCGACCCGCCTTCTGGTGACCGCGGGCCGCGCCACCCGCGCCCTGCCGCCGGGACCGGCGCAGCGCGGATCGCTGACGATCTCATGGCTGCCGCATATTCCCCAGGAGGAATTCGACCATCTTCTCTGGGCCTGCGACCTGAACTTCGTGCGCGGGGAAGACTCCCTGGTACGCGCCCTCTGGGCCGGAGCGCCCTTTGTCTGGCAGATCTACGAGCAGGATGACGACGCCCACCACAACAAGCTGGATTCCTTCCTGGCCTGGCTGGGCGCCCCGCCGGCCATGCGCCGCTTTCACCATCTGTGGAACGGCATGGACGAAGGCACGCTCCCCGTTCTCGACGCACGGGCGCTGCAAAACTGGAGCGCCGCGGTGCTCGGCGCCAGGCAAAAGCTCCTCCTTCAGGACGATCTTGTGACCCGCCTGCAGCGATTCGTCGGCCAAAAAAGCTAAAATTGTGGGCTTTGCGGATTTCCGGCCCGGAACTTGGTTTCCAACTCTCCAGCCGCACCTTCCGCTGAACCCGCCGCGGTGAATGCGCCCAGGGGTCCTGAACGCCAGTCAGCGTCGTACAGGCTCCAAAGCGCACGAGCGGCCAACATCCAGAGACCCTGAATATGAAAATCGCTCAAGAAATCCGCGCCGGCAACGTGATCATGCATGGCAAGGATCCGATGGTCGTCCTCAAGACCGAATACAGCCGCGGCGGCCGCAATTCCGCCACCGTGCGCATGAAGCTCAAGAGCCTGATCGCCAACT
>CBIHOG010000089.1:0-10873 GCA_966211435.1 uncultured Variovorax sp.
GCGGGATGGTGAAGCGGTCGCCGAAGCCGCGCACGCCGCGCAGCGTGCCGAAGTAGTGGTCGAATGAGCGGTTCTCCTGCATCAGGATGACGATGTGCTCGACGTCCTTGATGGTGCCGGTCTCGTTGTGCGCGGGAATCGCGAGCGCGCGGCGGATGCTCGGCGGGAAGGCCGCGAGCGTGGCGGCGGCGATGCCGGTGGTGGCGGTGCCTTGAAGGAATTTGCGGCGGGAATTCGTGGTCATGGTCTTCTCCTCTTCAGACTGCGGGTCAGGGTGCGTAGTGCACGTCGGGCTTGTCGGCCGGCGCGGCGGCGTCGGATTTCTGGACGACCGGCGCGGCATTGCCGGCGGTAGCGCCGACGCCGCTTTCACCGCCGCCTCCGCCGCAGGCGGCGAGAGTGCAGGCGAGGATGAACGCGCACATGGCGCGCAAACAGGGGACTGTGTGCATCGGAAGACTCCTTGCTTTGTCGGTGAGTGGGGTGGCGCGAGGGCCGGGTCCGAGGCTAGGCAGGGGGCATGTCATCCACATGACCGGCGCGTCAGCGCGCGCGGCGGATGCGGTGTGCGCATTCCTTCATGGCGCTTCGTTTCACCCCTGTGACGCCCGACCCGATAGGAGGGATGTGCGGAAGTCGGGCCATCGCCGATCCGCCGCGAAAGTTAGCCTTGGCACAACGGTTGCGAACCGTTCATCCACTCAGCGAAAGACTTTCATGAAGAACACAGCCATCCTCCGCATCATCGCCACCACCGCCGCCGTCTGGCTGGTCGCCAGTGCCGCGCACGCGCAGGCACCCGCAGGCCGCAGCCGCGCCGACGTCGAGGCCGAGGCCGTCGCCGCCGCGCACGCGCCGAACCAGAACGTGACCCGCGGCTCGCGCGGCCCCGAGACCGTGACACCGATGGCAGACCCGGCCAAGATCGAGCAGGAAGCCATCGCGACCGCGCATGCGCCGAACCAGAACGTGACGCGCGGCTCGCGCGGCGCCGACCCGTTCACCTCGACCGCCGACCCGGCCCTGATCCAGGCGCAGGCGGAGGCCGCCGCCGCCGCGCCCGATCAGAACGTGGTGAGCGGCTCGCGCGTCAACAGCAAGGTGATCTCGACCATGCGCAACCCGGTCGAGATGCGTGCCGAGTCACAGCGCAACACCGCCAAGTAAGAAGCAGGAAAAGGCGGGGCGCCCCGCCCCGCTCAACAGCCCAGTTGCGCGGCCAGCGCGACGATGTCGCGCGCGTGCAGCGTGTTGTCCGCGCGCGGCGAGACGTCCTTCGGCTTCGCCGCGCCGAACTCCCGCGGGCGCTCGATGTAGCCCGTGCGCAGCCCGCATGCGCGCGCGGCCGCGAGGTCGTCGTGGTGCGCGGCCGCCAGCATGACCTGGCCCGGCGCCACGTCAAAGACGGCGGCCACGCCCAGGTAGGTGCGCGGGTCCGGCTTGTACGCCTTGAAGACCTCCGCCGAGAGCACGCAATCCCACGGCAGCCCCGCTCCCTTGGCCATCTCGGTCAGCAAGCCGATGTTGCCGTTGGACAGCGAGCAGATGATGTACTTGCGCTTCAACCGCGTGAGGCCTTCGACTGCATCAGGCCACGCGGGCAACCGGTGCCAGGCCTTGTTGAGATCGCGCTTCCTCGCAGGCTCCATGTCCGTCACGCCGAAATCGCGCAGCACGCCTTCGAGGATGCCCATGTGAAGCTCATCCAGCAGCGTGAAACCGCCCTCCCCGCTCGCCGTGCGCTCCATGACGGCCTTCATCGCGGGCTGGTAGCCGGCACGCCAGGCCAGCGCGAAGGCCGCGCCGTCGATGCCCGGCAGCGCGCGCTCGGCCTCGGCGGCGATGCCGCTGTGCCAGTCGACCACGGTGCCGAAGACGTCGAAGGCGATGACCTTGAGGTCCGCCCCCTCCATGGCCGCGCTCATCGCACGAGCTTGCCGGCCTCGCGCGCCAGCGCCTCGATGCGGCCCCAGTCGCCGGCGGCGATGGCGTCGGTCGGCACGATCCACGAGCCGCCCACGCAGGCGACGTTGGAGAGTGCGAGGAACTCCGGCGCGTTCGCCGCCGTGACGCCGCCCGTGGGGCAGAACTTCACGTCGCCGAAGGGGCCTTGCCAGGCCTTGAGCATGGCCAGCCCACCGGCCTGCATGGCCGGGAAGAACTTGAGCTCCGTCAGGCCGTCTTCCTGCGCCAGCATGATCTCGCTGCCGGTCGCGACGCCGGGCAGCAGCGGCAGGCCCAGGTCGTGGCAGGCCTTGCCCACAGCGCGCGTGTAGCCCGGGCTCACGCCGAACTTCGCGCCCGCAAGCGCCGAGGCCTGCGCATCGGCGGCGCTGCGGATGGTGCCAGCGCCGGCCACCGCCTCGGGCACCTCCTTGGCGATGATCTCGATGCATTCCAGCGCCTCGCGCGTGCGCAAGGTCACCTCCAGCATTCGGATGCCGCCCGCGACCAGGGCGCGCGCCAGCGGTACCGCGTCCTTCACATCGTGCAGCACGATCACAGGGATCACCGGCGCGTCGCGCATCACGTCCAGGGCGCTCAGGGGTTGGTCGTTCACAGCCATGTGCAGGCTCCTTCTTCAGCAGTCAAAGCATTGCGGCGCATGCCGGCGAACATGTCGCGGCCGAGGCCGAAGCCGTTGGCGCGGCGCAGTTCATCGGGCATGGCCAGTGTCTCGCGCGCGGCCCATTCGTCCTCGGGCAGCAACACGGTGAGGGTGCCGGCGACGGCGTCGAGACGGATCAGGTCGCCATCGCGCACCTTGGCGAGCGGCCCGCCCGCGGCCGCCTCGGGCGAGACGTGGATGGCCGCCGGCACCTTGCCGGAGGCGCCGCTCATGCGACCGTCTGTCACCAGCGCCACGCGGAAGCCCTTCCCCTGCAGCACCGACAGCGGCGGCGTGAGCTTGTGCAGCTCCGGCATGCCATTGGCCTGCGGCCCCTGCCAGCGCACGACGCAGACCACGTCACGCTCCAGTTCGCCGGCCGTGAAGGCCTGCTGCAGCTCGGCCTGCGAATCGAAGACGCGCGCCGGGGCCTCGACCACGTGCCGGTCGTCCGGCACGGAGGAGACCTTGATCACGCTGCGCCCGAGGTTGCCGCCCAGCAGCTTCAGGCCGCCCGTCGCGCTGAAGGGTGCGGACACGGTCCGCGCGACGGCGTCGTTCTTCGAGGGCGCGGCAGGCTGCCACTTCAGTGCCTGCGGATCCGGGGCCGCGCCGGCCAGCGACGGGATGTTCGCGAACTCGCGGATGCCGCCGGCGCGCACCGTCAGCACGTCCTCATGCATCAGCCCGGCGTCGAGCAGCTCGCCGATGACGAAGCCTGGCCCGCCCGCCGCCTGGAACTCGTTCACGTCGGCGCTGCCGTTGGGATAGACGCGCGTGAGCAGCGGCACCACGTCCGACAGCCGCGAAAAATCGTCCCAGTCGATCAGGATGCCCGCCGCGCGCGCGACGGCCACCCAGTGGATGAGATGGTTGGTGGAGCCGCCCGTCGCCAGCAGCGCCGCCATCGCGTTGACGATGGTGCGCTCGTCCACCATCTCGCCGATCGGCGGCACCGCGAAAGGCTGTGGCGCCGCGCGGCCCAGCACCGTGCGCACCGCCTCGCGCGTGAGCGCCTCGCGCATCGAATCCTGCGGCTGGATGAAGGCCGTGCCCGGCACGTGCAGGCCCATCGCCTCCAGCAGCATCTGGTTGCTGTTGGCGGTGCCATAGAAAGTGCAGGTGCCTTCGGTGTGATACGCCTGCATCTCGGCATCGAGCAGCCCCTGGCGCCCGACCAGCCCCTGTGCCGCCTGCTCGCGCACCTTGGACTTGGCATTGTTCGACAGGCCCGAGGGCATCGGCCCTGCCGGCACGAAGACCGTCGGCAGGTGGCCGAAGTGAAGCGCGCCGATCAGCAGCCCCGGCACGATCTTGTCGCACACGCCCAGCAGCAGCGCCGCGTCGAACATGTCGTGCGTGAGCGCGATGCCGGTACCCATGGCGATCACGTCGCGGCTGAAGAGGCTCAGCTCCATGCCCGGCGTGCCCTGCGTGACGCCGTCGCACATCGCGGGCACGCCGCCGGCCACCTGCGCCGTGGCGCCCAGGCGCCGGGCCTCATGCTTCACGATGTCGGGGTAGCCCTGGTAGGGCGCATGCGCCGAGAGCATGTCGTTGTAGGCGGTGACGATGCCGATGTTGGGCGCGCGTTCGCTCACGACGCGAAACTTGTCGTTGGCCGGGATGCCGGCCACGGCGTGCGCCACGTTGGCGCAGCCCATGCGGTCGGAGCCGCGCTCGCGGGCCCGGGTCTCGGCCAGCCGCTGCAGATAGGCGCCGCGCAACCCGCGGCTGCGCTCGCGAATGCGCTCGGTGACGTCGCGGACGGTGGGGTGTGTTGTCATGGGGCTGCTTCGATGTGCAGGTTCATCCTACCAAGGCGCGAAGACATCGCGGCCTCGTCGTGCGCCCTCTCCGCGCCGCGGAGAGGGTTGGAATGCGGGGGGCGGCGCTCAGTCGACCAGTTTGACCTCGACGCGTCGCGCCTGGGCGTCGTTGCCGGTGCCGGTCGTCACGGGGGGTCGCTCCAGGTTCACCTTCGCGGCCGGCACGCCCAGGCCGGTCAGCACGTCACGCACCATCTCCGCGCGCCGCTTGGCCAGCTGTTCGTTCTGCGCCGCGTCGCCGGTCGTGTCGTGGAAGCCCGAGACCACGGCCTTGCTGCCGGCCTCCACGCCCTTGATCACCGCCGCCAGCGCCTCGGCCGCGCCGGGGGCGAGGTCGGCGCTGCCGGTCGCGAAATAGAAGTTCACCACCCCGCCCTCCACGCGGATGCTGGCGCCGTCGGGGATCACCACCGTCACCGTCTCCGTGACCATCGCCACGGTGGAAGCGGGCGCCGCCGCGGCCTGGGGCGGGACTGCCGCCGCGTGACCGCGCGCGTAGAGCGCAATGCCGATGACGAACAGGATCACCAGCGCGATCAGCGCCATGACAAAGGCCAGGATGAAGTTCTGCTGGCTCTCGTCGTCGCTCATGGTTGCCATCGGTCGGTCTCCGTAATCGAGGGGTCGGTAAATAATGGTGCGGTGAACCATGACCGCCAAATTGTAGGCGCCCCCCCTCCGTCCACGGGCGGCGACCCCGGACCACCCGGCCTGGACCCCATGCCCAGCCCTCTGCGCGACCCCAAACCCATGCTCGACCGCGCCATCGAGGAGTGGGGTGGGCACGAGGATCTCTGGCTCTTCGGCTACGGCTCGCTGATCTGGCGGCCGGACTTCGGCTTCGTCGAGCGCCACCCCGCGCGCGTGCACGGCTGGCACCGCGCGCTGAAGATGTGGAGCCGCGTCAACCGCGGCACGGTGGACAACCCGGGCCTGGTCTTCGGCCTGCTCTCCGGCGGCAGTTGCCGGGGCATGGTGTTCCGCGTGCCAGCCGCCGACGGGCTGGAGACGCTGGGCCGCCTGTGGCTGCGCGAGATGCCCACGGGCGTGTACGACCCCAAGTGGCTCGAATGCCTGACGCCCACCGGCAAGGTGCGCGCGCTGGCCTTCACCCTGTCACGCCGCAGCCCCAACTTCACCGGCGAGCTGAGCGACGAGCGCTACTGCCAGATCTTCCGCAGCGCGACGGGCCGCTACGGCACCTCGCTGGACTACGCGCAACAGACCCTGCTGGAGCTCAAGCGCCATTCGATCCACGACGCGGCGCTCGCGCGGTTGATCAAGCTGGCGCAGGCCCAGCTGTCGGCGCAGGCCGATTGCGGTGATCCGCCCGCTCCGGTATACCCTGCGCCAGCCTCGAACGAATCATCCGGATTCTCCGGCCCATCCCCCAAGGAGTAAGCATGTCCCTTCATCTTGCCGCGCGCGTCTGCACCCGCGCCTTTCCCCCTGCCCTCGCCCTGGTCGCCGCCAGCCTGCTCGCCGCCTGTGGCGCCATGGGCATGGGCGGCAAGCCGACGGCCACCGCGGCCCTCGCGCCGACCGGCGCCATCTCGCCCAATCCGACCATGGGCCGCGTGACCTTCACCGCGCTCGACCACGGCGTGCGCGTGGCCGGCGAGGTGCGCGGCTTCGCGCCGGGCACGGAGCATGGCTTCCACATCCACGAAAAGGGTGATTGCGGCGACAACGGCAACGCCTCGGGCGGCCACTTCAACCCGGCTGGGGGCATTCACGGCAAGTTCGCGGCACCGGGCAGCCATGCGGGCGAGCTGCCCAGCCTGGTGGCCGACGCAAACGGCGTGGCGCGCTTCAGCGTGGACGACCATGGCATCTCGCTGACCGACGGCGCGGCCAACAACGTGGTCGGCCGCGCGCTGGTGGTTCACCGCGACCGCGACGACTTCACCTCGCAGCCGGCGGGCAATTCGGGCCCGCGCATCGCCTGCGCGATCATCACGAAGAACTAAGAAGGCGGGCCAAGGGAGCGGCGCGCGAGCAGCACCTCGGCGCGCGCGAGCGCGTCGGGCGTGTCGATGTCGGTCACGATGCCGATGTCGTCGACCTCGATGTCGGCCACGAGGCCGGCCTCGCGCAAGGCGCGCAGCACCGATGCCGCGCCCTGGTTCCCAGACAGGGCTTCCAGGCTTTCACCGCAGCTCGCGGCAAACCCCACCGGATGACCTCGCTCGCCGCCATGGCGCGGCTGCGCGGCACGAACGGGCCCGGCCAATGCACGGGCGACTGCCTGCAGGGTGGAGGGTTGGACGAGCGGGAGATCTGCCGGCAGGATGAGCCAGCCAGCCGCCCCCGCCGTGAACCGCACGGCGGCCGCGATCGAATCGCCCATCCCGGGATGCCCCGCATCTTCCACATGCCATGGCAGGCCGCTTGAACGCACGGCCTCCAGCGTATGGGCGAGCACCGTGCTCTCGCCAAGGCGCGCGTGCAGCTTGGAGCCTGTGCCGCCCGCCGCGCGGAAGCGCTCCCCCCGCCCGGACGCAAGCACGATGACGACGGGCAATCCACTGGGGCGGGAGGGCGCGGAATCCATGGCTCGAAGTATCGCCACTTCGAGCGGCTTGTACAGCCCCGCCCGCGGTGACTTACGCGGCCGCGGTCATCTCTTCCATCAGCTCTTCCTTGCGCTGCGCCAACTGGTCGCGCATGGCAACCAGGTCGAGGCCGCGCGTCGCGCGCGCCTTCACGAACATCTCGTTGCGCTCTTCCTTCACGTGATGGTCGATGTACTCGCCCAGCACCTTGACCTTGGCGTCGAACTTGTCGTCCACCTCGGTCGCGTCCTGGATCTGTGCGATCAGGTCTTTGGCGCTCGCATGCTCGACCTCGGCTTCGTCGAGCAGGTCGGCGTCCTTGAAGGCCTCGCGCAGCGCGGGATAGAAGATTTCCTCTTCGATCTGCGTGTGCACCTTGAGCTCCATGCAGATCTCGTTGGCCAGGTCGCGCTTTTTCTGCGACGCGCTGGCGGCCTTGGAATTCGTCAGCGTCTCGTAGTCCGAGAACATCTTCTTCACCTTGCGGTGGTCGGCATCGAGCAGGCTGCAGGCATCGGGGGTTGCGCGTTTGGTCGTGGGCATCGTGGACTCCATCTGTGATTGGGTGTGGGAGCCCGAAGGATGAGGCGGCACCAACGGCGCGCGGCGTAGGAAGTTGGCTTGTGCCGCTAGCAGCAGAAACCACGGGTGGCGCAACGCGCCGCCCGCGCCGCCCTCAGCCGGCCGATTCGTTCGCGCGCCATTGGTCGAGCGAAAAGTCCCGGCTCACCAGGTTCTCGGCCAGAAGGAACGTCTTCACCTCCTCCAGCAGCCCCAGCCCCTCGGCCGGATAGGCCGCTTCCGGGTACTGCGAGAGCGGGTGCGAGGCCTTCACCGCCTCCAGCGGGAAGCCGCTCACCTCCGCGTGGAAGGCGTAGTAGCGCCCGCTGTCGCGCCGCATCTCCGCGATCGCGATGCGGCGAGCCCGCGTCCACGCCGCCGGCAGCCCGGGCGAGGCCGCCAGCAGCTTCTGCGAGGCCACGATGACCGAGCTGCCGCGCAGGCGCGGATGCTGCTCGGCCTGGTCGATCACCGGGTAGCCGCGCGAGGCCAGCAACGGCCCGACATCGATCTGCGCCGCGAAGGCCGCGATCGAACCCTGGTCCAGCGCTGCCTCGCCGTCGCGCGGGAACATGTGGATCACCTTCACCGACTTCTGCAGCCCGTTCTCCTTCAGCAGGCCGAGCACGTAGCGGTGCATGTACGAGCCCCGCGCCACGCCGATGGACTTGCCTTCCAGCTCCTTCACGCTGCGCACGCCGCCGCGGGGCGTCAGCAGCCACACGTTCATGCCCACGGCGTCAAAGCCGATCAGCCGCGACTCGAGGCCGCGCGAGCGCGCGACCACCGCCGGCGTATCGCCGTAGATGCCGACGTCCAGCACACCCCCGAGAAAGGCCTCATTGAGATCGGGACCGTTGGGAAAATTGCGTGTCGTGATTTCCTTGAAGCCCAGCGGCGCGAGTTCGCTCGCCAGGTAGCCCTGGCGCAAGGCCCAGCCGGTGGCGGCGGCCGGCTTCTTGCCGGGGCCGATGTAGCCCAGGCGCAGCACCGGGCCGGCACCCTGCGCGAAAGAGAAGGCGGGCAAGGCGCTCGCCGCGGTTGAGGCCACCACGGCGCGCAGGAGGCGGCGCCGGCTCGCGGCGCGGTCGGAAATTTCGGGAGGAAACGTCATGTCGGTGGTATCGGGAGTTCATCTGTTCTTCAATGGGCGCGGATGAGCAGCTCGAAGCTCGCGTCCGCCGAGGCCGTCGAGCGCCGGCCACGGCCCCAGCCGATGGCGCTGCGGTAGCTGCCCATCAGCGCCTGCGTGGCGGGCTCGCGCTCGCCGGCCGTGGCGCGGCGGTCGGCGATGGGCGCGACGTAGAGCGCGTCCTCAGGGCAATAGAGCTCGCACATGAAGCAGGTCTGGCAATCCGCCTGCCGCGCGATGCGAGGCGGGCCGCCGGCCACCGCCTCGAACACGTTGGTCGGGCAGGCGTTGACGCAGATATTGCAGGCGGTGCAGCGCTCGGCGCTGATGATCTCGATCATGCTGCGGCCTCCTCCGCCACGGCCTGTCGGCGCACCCAGACCTCGTCGAGGCCGCCGCTCAGCAGGCGGTGACGCTGCGAAGGGTCCAGCAGCCCGTGCTCGCGGCGGCGGTGCATGCCGCGCGTCTCCGTGCGCTGGAGGGCGCTGCGGTACATCCAGCGCGCGGTCGCCAGCATCGCGGCCGCTTCGCGGGCGCGCACCGCCTCGGTGGCCGTGGCGGCGGGCGCGCTCGCGCGCAGGCGGGCCCAGAGGGCGTCCAGGCGCGAGAGCGAATCGTCCAGCGCGCCGCCTTCGCGGAACCAGTTGCGCTCGTAGGGGAACACCTCGGCCTGCACGGCCCGCACCACCTCGGCGCTGTCGAAGGCCGTGGCGCCGCGCGTGGCCAGCGCCACGCCGCCCGCGCGCAAGGCCGTGGGTTGCGCCGAGCGGCCGCGCGCCTCGCGCCCGAAGGCCGCCGCGCCCGCGCCCGCCCAGAAACCGGAGGACAACGCCCACGCCGCGTTGTGGCTGCCGCCGCCCGTGAAACCGCCGCAGATCAGCTCGCGCGTGGCCGCATCGCCCGCCGCGTAGAGGCCGGGCACCGTGGTCGCGCAGCTCTCGTCCACCAGGTGCAGGCCGCCGGTGCCGCGCACCGTGCCTTCGAGCCGCAGCGTCACCGGGAAATGCTGCGTGAAAGGGTCGATGCCCTGCCGGTCAAAGGAGACGAAGAAGTTCGGCTGTGCCGAGCGCATCCACGCACGGATCTGTGCGTCGGCGCGGTCCAGGCAGGCGAAGACCGGTCGCGACTGCAGCGTCTGCGCGATCACGCTGCGCCCGCGCGAGGAACCCGCGCCCTCGATCGCCTCGCCCTGCGCGGTGTAGAAGGTGGCCCAGTTGTAGAACAGCGACTTGGTCACCGACGAGAAAGCCGGCCCGAGCCCGTAGGCGTTCGAAAACTCCATGCCCGAGAGCGCCGCGCCCACCTCCGCCGCCATCAGTTGGCCGTCACCCGTCAGCACATTGCAGCCCAGCGCCTTGCTCAGGAAAGCGCAGCCGCCGGTGGCGATCACCACGGCGCCCGCGCGCGCCACCCAGGTGTCGCCGGTCTGCCGGTTCACGCCCGTGGCGCCGCGGACCGTGCCCCGTTCGTCGACCAACAACTCCAGCACCGGGCTGTGGTCGAGGATGCGAGCGCCGGATTCCTTCACCCGCTTGCGCATCAGGCGCATGTACTCGGGGCCCTGCAGCGAGGTGCAGCGCAGCCGGCCCTGGTCATCCGCCGGGAAGGGGTAGCCCCACTCCTTCAGCCGCTCGACGTTGGCCCAGGTCTGCTCGAGCACCCGGTCCATCCACGCATGCTCGGCGAGCTGGCCGCCCATCGCGAAGCGGCTGGCCTTGGCCTTCTCGCGCGCCTCGCCCTCGGGTGACACGTGCCAGAGCCCCGTGCCCGAAGGCGCCGTCGCGCCCGAGGTGCCGCAGAAGCCCTTGTCCGCCAGCAGCACCTTCGCGCCCTGGGCTGCCGCACTGATCGCGGCCCAGGCGCCGGCGGGCCCGCCGCCGATGACCAGCACGTCCGCCTCGTGGCGAGACGCGCCGTCTGTTCCCGAGAGCGCCTGCCGCCCGAAATCCCTTGCACCCATGTTCGATTGCTCCGTGTCGTGAGGATGGCAACCGTAACGGGAGGGGGGGGTGGAGGGCAAAGAAGCTTTGCGTGGTTGGATATGCGGATTCCTTTGGAACGCGCGGCATTCTCCTTCGCGACGCACCGGCGCTGGCGCCGCATCGGAAGAAACCGAAGGCGGTGGTGAAACGAGGCAAAGCCGGGCCGGCGGCCCTCAATAGGGCGACGTGAAAGATGGAGAGAGAGA
>CBIHOG010000090.1:0-9974 GCA_966211435.1 uncultured Variovorax sp.
CGCGCTCGATACTGTTGTCGAAGCGCCGCCGGCGCTGGCGCCGCTGATCGATCCGAATTTTCACTCGTGCGGCACGGTGCCGGCGCATGGCATCACGGAGCTTGCCCATCCCGAACCCGGCTTCACCATCGTCGGCTCGAAATCCTACGGCCGCGCCCCGACCTTCCTGATGGCGACCGGCTACGAGCAGGTCCGCTCCGTGGTGGCCCCCAAATGCGGCGGCCCAGGTGGGGCGCGCGCGGGGCCTTGGGGGCCCCGTGGGTGCCCCCGGCGCCCCCGGCGTTGTCCACGACCACCGCGACATTGCCCAGCGGCTTGCGCAGCGCCTCGGCGAAGTCACGCGCCACCTTGTCGGTCGGCCCTCCGGCGGCGAACGGCACAACGATCGTGATGGACTTGTCGGGATACTCGGCAAAAGCGGGAAATGCGGCAATGGCCGCAATCGCGATCGTGAACAGGCGCTTCATTGATGGTCTCGCAGGATGTGAACCCGGCGATCCTATCGACGGCCTGCGCCACGCAGAAGACGCCCGGCTGTTAAGTTGTTCACTTCAGGTGAACGTGGCTTCGGGCCGGAACTCCCGTGCGGCGGCTTGCGTGCCGGCTCTGCGAAAGGCGCCCGATGCACGGGTTGATGCCCATCAGGGGCGACGTTCCGGGCCGCTCAAGGTCTTTTCGAAGTAGGCCGAAATCTCGTTGCTCAACTGTCTCAGGAACGCCGGCCGGTCAAAGCCCGGAGGGTCGGCCCGGATGTCGCCATCGGGCGTCGGGATGGGCATGCCGGGGATGTCCATGAACGCCGAATGCCATGCACCGGGAACGTGGCGGAGCTCGGCCCCGGACATGTTCCGAGCGATCCACTCGGCATGAAAGCGCGGGACCAGATAGCGGTCCAGGTCGGCTTCGTAGATCAAGGTCGGGACCTGCATCGAGGCCAGCGATCGCGCTGAGATGACGGCGCCCAGCGGCGCCAGCGCGACGACGGCGCGAATGCGGCTGTCCGCCAATGTCGGCACCTCCTGATCCGCCTGCGCGGTCTTGCTCGCCGCGGGCTCTCCGGTGCCGGCCAGGCTGCAGAGGATCGGATCGTCCGCACGGTTGTTCGCGCAATGAGCGGCGAGGCGTTGCAGCTCGGGCTGCGCCCCTGCCAGCGCCAACACCGTGTAGCCGCCCGCCGAGTGCCCGACAGCGCCGACGCGCGGCCCTCTGGCATCGCGCGCGATACGCTCCTTCCAGGTGGGATCCTGCAGCAGCGCATCGATCACACGCGAGACTTGTCGGGGCCGCGCGGTGAAGTAGCGAGCCGGGCCATCCGCGAGCAGCGAACGGTCCTGCCAGTTGTCTCCGGGATGGCGCGGCGCGGCGACCAGGTAGCCATCGCGCGCCAGCGCTTCGGCCAGGCTGGCGTGCGCGAGCTCCGACCCTCCGTGCCCGTGACTCAGGACGATCAAGCCCTTGACCTGCGCGTCAGGCGTGCCGCCCATGGCGGCGTGGACCGTGAACGGTCCCATCGCGACGGTTCGCTCGGGCGCCTGCGTGGGGTAGAACAAGGCGACGGGGATGGGCTCGGAATCCGCGGATACGCCGGCAACGCCGACGGTTCGAAACCCTGCCTGGCTCGCCAGGACGTTGATGGATAGAAACAGGCCCAAGGCCAGGAGAAAGCCGCTCTGTCTGATACGCATGATCGAATCCTTGGAAGTTGCCCGGCGTGCCGGGTTTGTCGGACTCGGCATCGTCACGGCTCGACGCCCCGCAGGCCACCGCAATGAGACGGAGCACCTGAAAACGGGCGTCAAGCGCAGATGGGGCGCGGCAACGCGCATCCGCCGCGCGCTCCCGCTGATCTGCCGCCCGTGTCGCCGCGTGCTCGGCCTGGGCCGTGTCAGGCGTCCGGCCTGACCCCTGCCGGCTGGTGAACAGGAAGGGCATTCAGCGGGATGCGAAGGTAGGCGACCCCATTGTCGTCAGGCGGCGGAAGCCGCCCGCCGCGCACATTCACCTGGATCGAAGGGAGCATGAGCGTCGGAACATCAAGGCCGGCGTCCCGGGCCGTGCGCATCGCGACGAAGGCGTCCTCGCCGATTCCGTCGCGCACATGGATGTTGCGAGCCCGTTGCTCGGCAACGGTGGTCTGCCATTCGGCTTGCCGCGATGCAGGCGGGTAGTCATGACAGACGTACATCGTGGTCTCGGGCGGCAAGTCCAGCAGACGCCGCATCGACCTGTAGAGCTGGCGTGCGTCGCCGCCAGGGAAGTCGGCCCGCGCGCTGCCGAGGTCCGGCATGAAGAGCGTGTCGCCGACGAAGACGCAGCCGTCCGCCAGATAGGCCATGTCAGCCGGCGTGTGGCCCGGCACGAGCAACGCGGTGGCCTCGACCTCGCCAATCCTGAAGACCTCGCCATCCCTGAAGAGGTGGTCGAACTGGCTTCCGTCCGGCTGAAAGTCGCGCTCCAGGTTGAAGAGCCTCTTGAAGCTTGCCTGGACGGCACGGATGTTCTCGCCGATGGCAATGAGGCCGCCGGCCTGCGCCTGCACGTGGCGCGCCCCAGACAAGTGGTCGGCATGCGCGTGGGTCTCCAGGATCCAGTCGACCTGCAAGCCCTTGTCCCGTACGCAGGCCACCAACCGGTCGGCCGAGGTCGTGCGCGTGTACCCCGACTTGAAATCGTAGTCCAGCACAGGGTCGATGACGGCGGCTCGCCCCGTCGCATGGTCCCAGACGACGTACGAGACCGTCCATGTGTCGGGGTCGAAGAAGCCTTGGGTGGTCGTGCGGGTGCTCATGGAGTTCTCCGTCGGCAATTCAGTTGATTGATAAATATTATGTTTAATGACATAATATGTCAATCGATACTGATACGCCGCAGCCATGAAGCACCCATCGCCCCTCATCGACCCCGAAGCACTGCGCAGCGCCGCTGGCCAGGCGGTCGGCGTTCTCAAGGTGTTGGCCAATGAAGACCGCCTGCTCCTGCTGTGCCAGCTCTCGCAGGGCGAGATGTGCGTCAGCGACCTCGAGCAGACGCTGGGCATTCACCAGCCGACCCTTTCGCAGCAGCTGGGCGTGCTGCGCAACGAAGGCGTGGTCCGGACGCGTCGCGAGGGCAAGAGCATCTTCTACAGCGTGGCCGAGCCGTCCACGCTCGAAATCCTCGCGCTGCTCTATCGCCTTTACTGTCCAAAGGAAGAATGATGTCCATCGACTGGAACCACTTCACGCCGCTCGCCGCACTGGCCGGTGGCGTGCTCATCGGTATCGCGGCGGCGATGTTCGTGCTGCTCAATGGGCGAATCGCTGGAATCAGCGGCGTGCTCGGCGGCCTGCTCAGGCCGGTCGATGGCGACAGCGCCTGGCGCATTGCCTTTGTCCTGGGGCTCGTCGGCGCACCGCTGGCCTATCTGCTGTTCGCGGCGCTGCCCAAGCCTCGGATTGACGCCGGGTACGGCACGCTCATCCTGGCCGGCCTGCTCGTGGGAATCGGCACGCGATACGGCGGTGGCTGCACCAGCGGCCACGGCGTCTGCGGCCTGGCACGCCTGTCACCACGCTCGCTCGTGGCCACGGCGGTCTTCATGGGCGCCGGTTTCGTCACGGTGTTCGTGACGCGGCACCTGATCGGCATTTGAGGAGTTCGCCGTGCTTCCTTTCGCTTCGCTGCTCGCCGGCCTGGTCTTCGGCCTCGGGCTGATCACCTCCGGCATGGCCGATCCGGCCAAGGTGCTCGGCTTCCTGGACCTCGCGGGCGCCTGGGATCCTTCCCTGGCCTTCGTCATGGCTGGAGCCATCACCGTCGGCACGATCGCCTTCAGGGTGGCCAGGCGGCGCACGGTCTCCCTGCTCGGCGCCGAGATGCGGCTGCCCGCGGCGCGCGATATTGACCGCCGCCTGGTCGCCGGAAGCCTGCTCTTCGGCATCGGCTGGGGCATGGGGGGCTTCTGCCCCGGCCCGGCTCTCGTCGCGCTCGGAATGGGCGAAATCAAGGCGCTTGTCTTCGTGGCCGCGATGCTGGCGGGCATGGGCTTGTTCGAGCTCCTCGAGCGCCGCAAGCGACGGTGAATCATGACGGCGCTTCCGTCTTGAACAGCCCGCGAACATTGAGCACGGCAAGGCACACCTGCAGCGCGATGAGAGCCCAGGCCCCGCTGTGGACGCCCCATGCGATCCAGAGCACATTGCTCAGCAGGAAGATCCAGAATCCCGCATTGCGTCGCCCCTTCGCGTTGGAGGCGACGAGGTAGGCCGCCGCGACAGATGCCGCGAAGGCGGGCCACTGGATCAGGTCGAGGAATGCCATCGCTGGAGCGTCATGCAGCGGCGCCGCATGCGGGTTCGTCCGGAATGTTCTCCAGGTCCGCGAGCCACACCGCCGCTTCGCCATCGCTCGGGGCCCGCCAGTCGCCGCGCGGCGAAAGCGAACCGCCCGAGCCCACCTTCGGCGAGTTCGGCACGCATGAGCGCTTGAACTGGCTGGTCTTGAAGAAACGATAGACGAAGGTACCCAGGTGCTTGCGGATCTGCGTCAGCGAATAGTCGTTGCGCCCGGCCTCCAGCGCCTCGGGCCATCGGCCCAGGGAGGCGTCGTGCCACGCCGTGTACGCGAGGAAGGCCACCTTGCTCGGGCGAAAACCGTAGCGCAACGTGTAGTAGAGATGGAAGTCCTGAAGCTCGTAGGGCCCGACGAAGTCCTCCGTCCGCTGCCCCGGCTGCTGCGCGGCGGCGTCATCGGCGGGGACGAGCTCGGGACTGACCTCCGTGTCCAGGATCGCCCGCAGCACGTCGCTGCCCGCGGCGCCCACCTGCGCGTTGTCCGCCACCCAGCGCACCAGGTGCTTGATGAGAGTCTTCGGCACGCTGGCGTTCACGTTGTAGTGCGACATATGGTCGCCTACCCCATAGGTGCACCAGCCGAGCGCGAGTTCGCTCAGGTCGCCCGTGCCGACCACGATCGCGCCGTGGAAGTTGGCCAGCCGGAACAGGTGGCTGGTGCGCTCTCCCGCCTGCACGTTCTCGAAGGTGATGTCGTACTGCGGCACGCCCGCTGCGAAAGGATGACCCAGGTCGGCCAGCATCTGCTGGCAACTCGGCCGGATGTCGATCTCGCGCGCCGTGCAGCCGATGGCCTGCATCAACTGCAGCGCCTGGTCGCGGGTGCGCCCGCTGGTGGCGAAGCCGGGCATCGTGAAGCCGAGGATGTCGGCGCGCGGCCGTCCCAGGCGGTCCATGGCCTGCGCGCAGACGAGCAGCGCATGCGTCGAATCGAGACCGCCCGAGACGCCGATCACGAGCTTGCGGATATCGGCCGCCTCCAGCCGCTGGACCAGGGATTGGACCTGGATGTTGAAGACCTCCATGCAACGCTCGTCCCGGTTGCGCGCATCCGCCGGCACGTAGGGGAATCGCTCGACCGTACGCATCAGCGCGGGCCGCGGCATCGGCGCGTGCGGCGCCCCATCGAACTCCACCGTGCGCCAGCCCGACAAGGCCTGCTTGTGGATCTGCGCCGAGACGCCGAAGGAATTCTGCCGCATGCGCTCGCGCGAGAGCCGTTCGAGATCGACGTCGGCCATGATCATGTGCGAGCGGTTGCTGAAGCGCTCGCTCTCGGCCAGCATCTCGCCGCTCTCGCAGATGAGCGCCTGGCCGTCCCAGGCCAGATCGGTGGTGGATTCCCCGATGCCCGCCGAGGAGTACAGGTAGGCCGCCAGGCAGCGTGCCGAATGAAGGCTCACCAGCCGATGGCGGTACTCCGACTTCCCGATCGTGATGTTCGATGCTGACAGATTGACCAGCACGGTCGCGCCCGCCAGCGCCGCGTGGCTCGAAGGGGGAATGGGCACCCAGACGTCCTCGCAGATCTCCACGTGCAGCTTCAGCAGCGGTTGCTGGCGACACTGCAACAGCACTTCGCTGCCGAAGGGAACGCGCTGGCCGCACAGCGAGACCTCGGTGGACAGCGCGCTGCCGGCGGCGCTGAACTGCCGTGCCTCGTAGAACTCGCCGTAGTTCGGCAGGTAGGTCTTCGGCCACACCGCCAGCACCTGTCCGCCGGCCACCGCGGCGGCGCAGTTGTACAGGCGGTGGTCCACCCTCAGCGGCAAGCCCACGATCGCCAGCGCGCCCAGATCCGCGGAGGCCGCGACCACGCGCGCGAGCGCGGCCTCGCAAGCGTCCAGCAGCGCCGCCTGGTGGAACAGGTCGTCGCAGGTGTAGCCCGCGAGCCCCAGCTCCGGAAACGCCACGACCGCCGCGCCCGCCGCGCTGGCCTCGCCGTACAGGGCCACCGTCTCGGCGGCGTTGAATGCCGGGTCGGCCACCCGGATGCGCGGCACGGCCACCGCGACGCGGACGAAGCCGTGGGAACGCGGATCGAGGAATTCAGACAATTTGCTCATGGCGACGATCTTCTCACCAGGCGGATTCGCGAGGCGGGCGTGGTCGGCACCCGGTGCACCTCCTCGAGCTGCCGCAGGACGGCGCGGTTGCGTGTTTCGGACTGCGTCGCGACGGCGTCGCGCGGCACGACGACCTCCAGCGATCTCATCCGCGCCTCCAGCACCGTGCTCAACACGCATTGGTCGCTGGCTACGCCTGCCACGAGGATGCGACCGGCCTCCAGGTGGTGGAGCAGCAGTTCGAGCGGCGTGCCGAAGAAGGCCGATTGACTCGGTTTGAGAACGAAGTAGTCGTCCCTCGAAGGCTCCAGCGCCTGGGTGATGGACGCCGCCGGACCTTCGCATTCCAGCGAGAGGGCGACCAGCGCCGGAAAGTCGGAGCGCCAGCGCCCCCGGTTGTCGTTGGCATAGATCACCGGAACGCCGGCCCTGCGGCAACGAGCCTTCAAGGCGGCAATGTGCGGGGCGATGCGCCGCGCACCGGGCAGCAGCTTGTCGGCGTCGGGGAAATCCCAGCAGCTGATCATGTCGACGACGACCAGCGCGGTGCCTCCGACGGCTGTGTCGGGCGCGATGGGAGCGGGCTGCGCGGAGGGCGACATGCGATTGAGGAAGGTGCCAGGGCCATCCGCCGGGGCTTCAGTGCAACGGGGAATGGCGGGGTTTCTCGGGTGGCTCTACGCGTGCGACTTTCGCCAACATCAGGGCGACAAGGCCGTAGGAGCGTGGCCCCTGCGCCTGTCGGCCGAGCTTCAGATGATTCCTCACGTTGAGCATTCGGCCTTGATCGGTTGGCAACGCGGCGGGCCGGGTCGGCAGACGAAGATGAGCAGTCCGCTTCGCGAGAATTCACCAGGAATAGGTACGCAAACTCCGTGGACTAACGGACGCCCGGGACCAACCATGCGATCCCATGAAAAAGGCGCAATCGCAAAAATACCTGGCATGGAGCATCGCAGTCCGGCGTGCGTTCGGTTCGCGGATGAGGGCGCGGCGCCACCAGATCGCGGTGTCTCAGGAGGAGCTCGGACTGAGGTGCGGCCTGGACCCGAGCTATGTCGGGCAGGTAGAGCGCGGCGAACGCAACTTGAGCCTCGAGAACATCCATCGCATCGCCGACGGGCTCGCCACCTCTCCGTGCAGTCTGGTTGCGCCGGTGGACGAGGGGCTTCGCCCTGAAGACGCCACCGAGGACCGGTGAGGCGCCGACGGTGCAACAGACCGTGCAAGACGCTCATGTCCATCCGGCTCCTCCATCGCATCGCGCGCGAACAACTTCCGTACGCCATCGCAGGCGAACGCGAGGTCGACGCCGTGCGCATCCTCGTCCTCGGCGGTCATCTCAAGGCCGACGTTCCGCCGCCTGTTCTGCTGTGCAACGGCCGCCTTTACCAGGCGCCCGCCACCGTCACCGCCATCACCGCGCTGGGCCGGATGTTGCTCCGGTCCTGCCCGCCGCGCGCGGCGCCGAGCCTCGTCGATCGAATGCGCCGGGCCGTGCACCTTCGCCCGTGCCGTCCGATCGACCTGCCCGCGCCGCGCCCGCACTGGCTTGCCGCCTTCATCGCCAAGGAAAGACCACGAAGGGACGACTCGATGGATTCATGCTGGTTCGCCTTGGCCGTGGCCCTCGTCTGCGCCACGGCGTGCGCCCTGGTCCTCCGCTTCAACGGGCGCTCGTCGCGGGCTTCGCTCGAAGGCGCCGCCGCGAAGTCCGTGGCGTCGGTGAAGGCCGCGATGCCGGCCCCGGAGGGCACCGGCACGCTCAGGCATCAACAGCGGCTGGATGCAGCCCGTCGCGACGCTGCGCGTGTGAGCCGCGAAGTCCTGCGCCCCGATGCCGAACCCCGCACCCGGATCTTCAGCGTCCTGATGCGTCCCTACGTGAAGATCGAGCAGGAAGCGGGACTGATCTGGGACACGCGCCATGCGCGCGTCGGCTACCAGTACCAGTTGCTGGTCAACGGCATTCCCGTCTACGAGCCGCACGTGGTCGTCACGGAAAGGAGGGAGGTCAAGGAAATGGACAAGGAGAAAGTGGCCGAGCTGTTGAAGGCGGCGCACAAGGCCGTGGCCGTCGCCCGGCAGACCCTGTTGGCCGGTTCGCCGGCTTTTTTCCTGCTCGGGCAGGACATCGTCGAGCACAGCCGCAACTGAGGCCGCGCCTGGTGTAGCCTGAAGTGTCGAAAGCCACTTCAGGAGACTTCCCATGTCGTCCACCATCGCCGAACGCCGCGCCGCCTTCCGCGCCCTTCACACGCAAGGTTGCTTCGTGCTGCCCAACCCCTGGGACGCGGGCAGCGCGCGCTACCTGAAGGGCCTCGGTTTCAAGGCGCTTGCCACCACCAGCTCCGGCTACGCCTGGTCGCTCGGACAGCCCGATGGCGGGCTGTCACGGGAGCAGGTGCTGGCCCATCTGCGAGAGATGGTCGCGGCCACCGACCTGCCGGTGAACGCGGATTTCGAAAGCGGTTTCGCCACCGATCCGGCCGGCGTCGCGCAGAGCGTGCGCATGGCGGTGGCCACGGGCGTGGCCGGTCTGTCGATCGAGGATTCGACGGGCAGCGCCGAGCATCCGCTGATGCCCATCGACGTCGCGGTCGCGCGGATGCGCGCCGCGCGTGCGGCCATCGACGAGACCGGCGGCGATACGCTGCTGGTCGGCCGCGCGGAGAATTTCTTCGCCGGCCGTCCGGACCTGGACGACACCATCGCCCGCCTCAAGGCCTATGCGCAGGCGGGTGCGGACTGCCTCTACGCGCCCGGCATCCGCACCCCGGCGCAGATCGAGGCCGTGGTCAAGGCCGTGGCGCCGAAGCCTGTCAACCTGCTGGTGGGCTCGACGAGCGATCTCGACATGCGGGCCATCGCGGCGCTCGGCGTGCGGCGCGTGAGTGTGGGCGGCGCGCTGGCGCGGGCGGCGTGGGGTGGGTTCATGCGCGCGGCGCAGGGGCTGGCCGCGAAGGGGAGTTTCGAGGGCTTCGCGGATGCGGCTTCGGGCGTGGAGCTCAATGCCTTCTTTCGCGGGGCCGATGGAGGCCGCGCGGCCTGAACCGCCGCCGGGCCGTCCAGCTGTCTTTGGGGGCGGCCGGCGCCGCGTCCGCGTCGTGCTCAGCGGAACACGCTCACGGCCTCCACCAGTTGCTCGGTCTGCCGCCGCAGGTTCTGCGAGGCGGCGGCGCTCTGCTCCACCAAGGCCGCGTTCTGCTGCGTGATCTGGTCGAGGTGGCCGACCGCCTGGCTCACCTGCGTGATGCCATCGCTCTGCTCATGGGTGGCCGAGCTGATCTCGCTGATCAGGTTGGAGACGCGCTGCACCTGCGAGACGATGTCGTCCATGGTCTTGCCCGCGTCGTCGACGAGCCTGGAGCCCTGCTCGACGCGTTCGACGCTGGAGTCGATGAGGCCCTTGATCTCCTTGGCCGCCTCCGCGCTTCGCTTGGCCAGGCTGCGTACCTCGCCGGCCACGACCGCGAAGCCGCGGCCCGTCTCGCCGGCGCGCGCGGCTTCCACCGCGGCGTTGAGCGCGAGGATGTTGGTCTGGAAGGCGATGCCGTCGATGACGCCGATGATGTCG
>CBIHOG010000091.1:0-9922 GCA_966211435.1 uncultured Variovorax sp.
TCTCGACGCGCTCGTGCGCGATCTGGCTGATGTGCAGCAGGCCGTCCTTGCCGGGAAGCAGGTTGACCAGCGCGCCGAAGTCGAGGATCTTCGTGACCGGGCCTTCGTAGATCTTGCCGATCTCGACTTCCGCGGTGATCTGCTCGATGCGCTTCTTGGCCTCCTCGGCCTTGGCCGGGTCGGTCGAGGCGATGGTGATGGTGCCGTCCTCGTCGATGTTGATCTGCGTGCCGGTCTCTTCGGTCAGCGCGCGGATCACCGAGCCGCCCTTGCCGATCACGTCGCGAATCTTCTCGGGATTGATCTTCATCGTGAACAGGCGCGGTGCGAAGCTGGAGACCTCGGCCTTGGCCTCGCCCATCGCCTCCTGCATCTTGCCCAGGATGTGCATGCGCGCTTCCTTGGCCTGTGCCAGGGCGACCTGCATGATTTCCTTGGTGATGCCCTGGATCTTGATGTCCATCTGCAGCGCGGTGATGCCGTTGGTGGTGCCTGCAACCTTGAAGTCCATGTCGCCGAGGTGGTCCTCGTCGCCCAGGATGTCGGTCAGCACCGCGAAGCGGTTGTCTTCCTTGATGAGGCCCATGGCGATGCCGGCCACGTGCGCCTTCATCGGCACGCCGGCGTCCATCATCGACAGGCAGCCGCCGCAGACCGAGGCCATCGAAGAGGAACCGTTCGACTCGGTGATCTCCGAGACGACGCGGATGGTGTAGGGGAACTCTTCCTTGCTCGGCAGGCAGGCGACGAGCGCGCGCTTGGCGAGGCGGCCGTGGCCGACTTCGCGGCGCTTGGTGGAACCCATGCGGCCGACTTCGCCGGTGGCGAAGGGAGGCATGTTGTAGTGGAACAGGAAGCGGTCTTCGTACTCGCCGGCCAGCGCGTCGATGCGCTGCGCGTCGCGCTCGGTGCCGAGCGTGGTCACGACCAGCGCCTGCGTCTCGCCGCGGGTGAACAGGGCCGAGCCGTGGGTGCGCGGCAGCACGCTGTTGCGGATCTCGATGGGGCGCACGGTGCGCGTGTCGCGGCCGTCGATGCGCGGCTCGCCGGAGAGGATCTGGCCGCGAACGATCTTCGATTCGATCGCGAACAGCAGGTCGTTGACCTTGCCGGCGTCGAAGGGCTCGCCGCTTTCCTTGAGCGATGCCATCACGCTGGCATTGGCTTCGCGCAGTGCTTGCGTGCGGGCCTGCTTGCTGCGGATCTGGTAGACGGCGCGCAGCTTTTCCTCGGCCAGGCCCTTGACCTTGGCGACGAAGGCTTCGTCCTCGGCCGGCGGCTGCCAGTCCCACACCGGCTTGCCGGCCTCCCGCACGAGTTCGTGGATCGCGTTGATCGCGATGTTGGCCTGCTCATGGCCGAAGACGACGCCGCCCAGCATCACTTCTTCGCTGAGTTGCAGGGCTTCGGACTCGACCATCAGCACGGCCGCTTCGGTGCCGGCGACGACCAGATCCATCTGTGAATCCTTGCGCTCGGTCTGGCCCGGGTTCAGCACGTACTGGCCATTGATATAGCCCACGCGGGCCGCACCGATCGGGCCGGCGAAGGGAATGCCGGAGATCGACAGAGCGGCGCTGGTGCCGATCATGGCCGCGATGTCGGCGTCGACCTCGGGGTTGAGCGACAGCGTGTGGATGACCACGTGGACTTCGTTCAGGAAGCCTTCGGGAAAGAGCGGGCGGATCGGACGGTCGATCAGGCGCGAGGTGAGGGTCTCGAGTTCGCTGGGCTTGGCTTCACGCTTGAAGAAGCTGCCGGGGATCTTGCCCGCGGCGTAGGTCTTCTCGATGTAGTCGACGGTCAGGGGGAAGAAGTCCTGGCCGGGCTTGGCGGTCTTGGAGGCGACGACGGTCGCCAGCACCACGGTGCCTTCGATGTCCACGATGACAGCGCCGCTCGCCTGGCGGGCGATTTCGCCGGTTTCCAGGACGACGGTCTTGCCGCCCCACTGGAAGGACTTGGTGACTTTGTTGAAGAGGCTCATGTTTAGCTCCTGTTATCGATAGCGGTTCAGCCTGTCTACGTCACAGGCCCCGCGGGGTCGGAGTGCTTCTCAGAACACGATGCCATTCCAGAGAAGCTCGGCGGGAACTTCCTTGGAATGACACAGCTTCGCTCTGTTTTGGCGGCTCCGAAGTAAAAAACGCCTGAGCTAGCGGACTAACCCAGGCGTTCTTGCATGCGATGGCGCTTACTTGCGCAGGCCCAGCTTGGCGATCAGCGCGGTGTAGCGGTCGGCGTCCTTGGACTTGAGGTAGTCCAGGAGCTTGCGGCGACGGCTCACCATGCGCAGCAGGCCGCGGCGACCGTGATGGTCCTTGGCGTGCGTCTTGAAGTGGGGGGTCAGTTCGTTGATGCGGGCGGTCAGCAGTGCGACTTGCACTTCGGGACTGCCGGTATCGTTGGCGGCGCGGGCGTTGTCCTTGACAACTTCCGCCTTGATGGAGGCTGCGATCATTTGAAGTTTCCTGTTCCGGGGTGTTTGACTTGCGATGAGCGCTGGAACTGCATTCATCGTGCGCCTTGCGGCATTGCAAAGCCGTGGGATTATAGCTCGCCCCCAGGCTTCGGCACTTCGTGTCCTTCGCCTTCCCCCTGCCGGGGGCGATGCTGGCGGGCCGGCGGAGCCGTCCCGCGGCATCTCTGGGATGGGCGGCGGGCAGGCTCTATTGGGAGGCTAGCCAGGTTTTCAGGCGGTCTACGCCTTGGATCAGGCGTTGGGGGTCCTTGGAGGCGAAGCACCAGCGGAGCCAGCCTTGTGCCTCGGGGGCGAAGGCGTTGCCGGGGGCCAGGCCCAATCCCGCTTCAACGACCAGGCGCTTGGCGACGGCCAACGAGTCGCCGTAGCCTTCCAGCTGGAAGAAGGCGTACATGCCGCCTCGGGCGGGGGCGACCTTGACTTGGGGGATGGCGGCCAGAAGAGGGACCAGGGTGTCGCGGCAGGTCTTGAGGTGGGCGACGACGCGGGGGGTGATCTCCTCGGTGTGCTCGAGCGCGGCGATGGCTGCACGCTGGGTGAAGACACTGGCGCAGGAGGTGTTGAACTCGATGAGCTTGCCCATGGCGTCCATCATCGACTCAGGCAGCACCAGCCAGCCGAGGCGCCAGCCTGTCATGAGGAAGCTCTTGGAAAAGCTGTGGGCGACCACGAGGCGGTCATCGGGGGCGGCGACATCGAGGAAGCTGGGAGCGCAGCCGTTGTCGGCGGGCTCGTAGTAGAGGCGTTCGTAGACCTCGTCGGCCAGGATCCAGGTGCCCGTCTTGCGGCAGTGCTCGAGGATCGCCTGCTGCTCGTCGCGGGTCAGGGTCCAGCCGGTCGGGTTATTGGGGGCGTTGACGATGAGCAGCCGGGTCGCGGGTGTGATCGCGGCGCGCAGAGTGTCGAGGTCCAGCGTCCACTGCCCTTCCCTGGGCACCAGCGGCACGCAACGCACGCGCGCGCCGAGGATCGCGGGCTGCGCGGTCAGGTTGGGCCACACGGGGGTGACCGCCACGACCTCGTCGCCCGCGTCGACCAGCGCCTGCACGGCCAGCATCAGCGCGTTGACGCCACCGGAGGTGATCGCGATGCGCGACGCTCCGATCGCCGGATGGTGTGCGCTCATGTAGCGCGCCACGGCCTCGCGCAATTCGGGCAGGCCGAGGTTGTGGGCATAGAAGGTCTCGCCGCGTTGCAGTGACTCGATGGCCGCCTGGCGGATCACCTCGGGCGTGACTTCGTCGCTTTCGCCGAACCAGAAAGGCAGCACGTCGCTGCGGCCGAGCCCGGCGTTCGCGACCTCGCGGATCTTGGAGGCTTCGAGGTTGAGGATGGCTTCGCGCATCTTTGTTCTTCCTTGTATTTCAGGGGCGCTGCATCTTGCAGCGGGTCGGCATTTCGGCGCGCTCGGCCGCGATGGTCTTCACGACGCGAAAGCCGTAGCCCGAGCCTTCGACGTCGAACTTCACGCCCGGCGTGCCTTGCTTGTCCATCATGCCGACCACCAGGGTTTGCTGGAACTGGTGATCGGCCGCGCGCATGCGGCCGGTCTGGCCCGCGAGCGTGACGTCGGCGCGTTCGAGGGCCCGCGCCACGGCCACGGTATCAACGCTGCCGGCGCGCTCGATCGCCTGAGCGAGCGCCTCGACCAACAGCTGCATGCGCATGTGCACATAGTCTTCCGACGGCTTGGGAAAGCGCGCGCGGAAGGACTGGTAGAAGGCCTCGGACTGCGGCGTCTGCACGTTCGGCAACCAGTCCGCCACGGCAAACACCCGGCCAATGCCGGCATCGCCGATGGCCGCGGGCGCGCCGAGCGCATTGCCGTAGAAGGTGTAGAAGACGCCGTTGAAGCCGGCCTCGCGCGCCGCCTTCACCAGCAGCGTGAGGTCGTTGCCCCAGTTGCCGGTGACCACGGCCTGCGCGCCGCTCGCCATGATCTTGCTGGCATAGGGTGCGAAGTCCTTGACGCGGCCCATGGGGTGCAGCTCGTCACCCACGATTTGCACGTCGGGCCGCAGGGTGGCGATCTGCCGCCTCGACTCGCGCAGCACGGCCTGCCCGAAGGAATAGTCCTGGCCGATGAGGTAGACGCGCTTCAAGGCTGCGTCGGCCTTCACCATTTCCATCAGCGCCGTCACACGCATGTCGGCGTGCGCGTCGAAGCGGAAGTGCCAGAAGCTGCAGCGCTCGTTGGTGAGTATCGGGTCGACCGCCGCGTAGTTGAGGAAGAGCACGCGGCGCGCAGGATCCCGCTCGTTGTTCTTGTCGATGGCATCGAGCAGCGCGGCGGCCGTGGCGGAGGAGTTGCCCTGCAGCATCACGCGCGCGCCGTCATCGATCGCGGCGCGCAACGCGGAGAGCGCTTCCTCGTTCTGCCCCTTGCTGTCGTAGCGGTCCAATTGCAGGTAGCGCGCCCCGCCGGGCAGCTTGACGCCGCCGCGCGCATTGACACGCTCCACCGCCCACAGCAGGTTGCGGAACACCGCCTCGCCGGTGTTGGCGAAAGGCCCGCTCATGCTCTCGATCAGCGCCAGCCGTATCGGCGCCGCCTGCTGCTGCGCAAGCACGGGCGCGGCCGACGCGCCTAGCGCCAAGGCGCCGAATTTCAAGGCCCGGCGGCGCCAAATAAAGCTGGAATTCATTCTCTTGAAACACCTGATACCGCGCCTAGATGTGGTGGCATGCGGCACTCATGTTGGTTGAAAGGCCGCGCAGTGTAAGGGACACACGTTTCTTGTCCCCATTGTGTTCATTCTGGAGTTCTCATCATGTTTTTCGCACCCGCAATTCGCACCGCGCGTTTCGCTCCCCGTTCGTATGACCGCAGCCTCGAGCGCTTCGTGAATGAGGCCTTCACCGGCGCGCGCCGCTCGCTCAATGTCGAGCAGGACGACAAGAGCTGGACCCTGTCGCTCGATGTCCCTGGTCTCTCCCGCGAAGACCTGAGCATCGGCATCGAAGGCGCCGTGGTCCGCATCGAGAGCAAGGCCGAAGCCAAGCGCCAATTCAAGGCCGCCTATGAGCTGCCGCTGGACATCGATGTCGCGGCAAGCGAAGCCAAGCTGGAAAACGGCGTCCTGACGCTGAAACTGGGCAAGCTGGTGCCGGTCAGCAACGTCGCGCAACTCGCCATCAACTGATTTCCAGCGCCGCGCCCGTCCCTTCAAGGCGCAAGGAAATAGGCAGCCCGGTAACTTTTTGTTGCCGGGCTGACTTATTTTCAATAGACAATAAGTGCGTATAACGTCACATACGTGGCGTTTTTCCAATGCCCTCTTCCAATTGATGCGTTCACAGCACACCCCCTGAATTCCACGGGAGGTGCGTGGCGCCCGACGAAGCGCCATGAAAACGCACTTGAAGTTCGCTAACGAAGACTCCCGCTCGGACACGCTGATGGTGTTCCTCCCGGGGGCATTCCTGAAGCCCGAGGAGTTCGAGCGTGAAGGATTCGTGGACGCCATCAGGGAACGTGATCTGGCCGCCGACGCCCTGCTCGTCGACGCCGACGTCTCGTACTACTACGACCAGACCTTCATCGAGCGCCTGCAGCACGACGTGATCGAGCCGCAGCGCGCCCTTGGCTACAAGAGCATCTGGCTGGTGGGCATCTCCATCGGCGGCTTCGGCGCCCTGATCCACGAACTGGCGAAGCCGGGCACGGTCGACGGCATCGTGACGCTGGCCCCCTACCTGGGACGCCGGCCCCTCGGCGCGGAGATCCACAAGGCCGGCGGCCTGCGCAACTGGAGGGCCCCCGAAGGCCCGCCGCCGGACGAGGAAGTCGACCGCAAACTCTGGCCCTGGCTGCAGCAATATGCCGGCCCGCAGCCCGTCAAGGGACTGCCACCGTTGTATTTGGGCTACGGATTGAGCGACCGTTTCGCGAGCAACCACCGCCTGCTTGGCGACGCCTTGCCGGCCGGCCACGTCTTCACCACCGAAGGCGGGCATGACTGGCCGCAGTGGTCGCAGCTCTGGCGCAGGATGCTCGACGTGCTGCCCTTGCCGGCTCTCGAGAAGAAGACCCTCAGGCGGCCTGCGATGGCGCACTCAGCGATGCCAATGGCCATCGCGGCCTGACGTCGAAGGCATAGCGCGCCGACGCCGACTGGATGCCCGACTGAAGCCGCATCGCAGCGGCCATCGCGATCATGGCGCCGTTGTCGGTGCAAAGGTGCAGTTCGGGATAGTGCACGCGCACGCCGCGCGCCTTGCACGCCGCATTCAGCTGCTCGCGCAACGCCCTGTTCGCACCCACGCCGCCGGCCACCACCAGCCGCGCCAGCCCTGTCTGCTCCAGCGCGCCCAATGACTTCTTCAGCAACACCTCGACGATCGCGGCCTGCGTCGAGGCGGCGAGATCGGCCTTGCGCGCTTCCAGATCGCCACCGAGCTTCTTCGCCTGCGTGAGCACCGCCGTCTTCAGTCCGGCGAAGGAGAAATCGAGATCGCCGCTGTGCAGCAAGGGCCTGGGCAGTTTGAAGGCCGCGGCATCGCCCGCCTCGGCCAGCTTCGCGAGCCACGGGCCGCCGGGATAGGGCAAGCCCATCAGCTTCGCGCTCTTGTCGAAGGCCTCGCCGGCCGCGTCGTCGATGGTTTCGCCCAGCAGCTCATAGCGTCCCACGCCATCGACGCGCATCAGCTGCGTGTGCCCGCCTGAAACGAGCAAGGCGACGAAGGGAAACTCCGGCGGATCCGCGCTGAGGAAGGGCGAGAGCAAGTGCCCTTCGAGATGATGCACACCCAGCACCGGCTTGCCCAGCGCCGCGCCCAGCGCGCAGGCCACGCCCGCACCGACCAGCAGCGCGCCCGCGAGGCCCGGCCCCTGCGTGTAGGCCACCACGTCCACGTCCGCCAGCGTGCGGCCCGCCTCGTCGAACACGGTCTGCGCGAGCGGCAGCACGCGCCGGATGTGGTCGCGGCTCGCGAGTTCCGGCACCACGCCGCCATAGGCCTGGTGCATGGCGATCTGGCTGTGCAGGGCATGCGCGGCCAGGCGCGGCAGGCCCGTAGCGCCGGTCTCGACCAGGGCGACACCGGTTTCGTCGCAGGACGATTCGATTCCCAATACAAACATCCGGCGAGTGTAGGGGCCGCCCTCTTCCGGGGCACGGATGTTGCTCCATGCCCTTACGATGGGGCATTCGCCCGCAGCGTCCGCCCGCCCATACGATGAAGTCCGGTTTGAGTTTCCTGGTTGCCGCCCTGCGCTGCGAAATCGACGCGCTGGAGCAACTCGCCCGCACCAGTGAGCTGGTGGGCACCATCGGCCGGCTCGTCCATGCGCTGCAACGCGAGCGCGGTCTCTCCAACGTGCTGCTGGCCTCCGGCGGCCAGCGCTTCGCCGTGCAGCGCGGCGCCCAGATCGCCGAATGCCTGCGGGCGGAAGAAGCCGTCCGCATCGGCTTCGATGCGCTCGAAGCCGATGCGAGCCGCATCGGCAATGGCGCCCGCCTCTTCAGCCGCATCGCGTGGGTGCTGCCCGGCCTGGATGCGCTCCCCGAACTGCGGCGCCGCATCGACGGGATGGAACTCGACGCCGCCGAGGCGACCGCCGCCTTCGTCAAGCTGATCGCCGGACTGCTCGCGGTCGTGTTCGAGGCTGCCGACGGCGCGACCGACCCCGAGATTTCGCGCCTGCTGGTGGCGCTCTTCAACTTCATGCAGGGCAAGGAATTCGCCGGCCAGGAGCGCGCCACCGGCGCGGCGGCCTTCGCCTCCGGCCGCAACGACAGCGCACGCCAGCAGCAATGGCTGCACCTGATCGAATCCCAGGAGCGCTGCTTCCAGGTCTTCACCGAGTTCTCCGGGCCCGAAGTGGCCGCGCTCTGGCGAGCCGGCGAGCCGGCCGCGCAGCAGGCCGAGCAGGAGCGCCTGCGCCGCATCGCCTGCGCGGCGCCCGCTGGCGTGGCGCTGGACACGGAACTGAGCCAGACATGGTTCGACTGCTGCACCCGCCGCATCGACGCCATGCATGCCGTGGAGGAGCATCTGGCCGCCGATCTGCGACGCATCTGCCAGGCCAAGACGGCCCAGGCGCGTACGGAACTCCACGGGCACGAGGTGCTGCTGGCGACGCTGCCGCGCGAAGCCGGCGCGAAGACGGCGGTCTTCTTCGACGAGCCCGCCGTGCCGCCGGCGCCCGGGAACACCGCCCCCTATGGACGCCAGCTCGAACGCTCCATCCTGGAAATGGTCCAGGAGCAGTCGCATCGTCTTCAGGCGATGAGCGATGAACTCGACACCGTCCGCGCCGCCCTCACCGAGCGCAAGCTGGTGGAGCGCGCCAAGGGCCTGCTGATGGCGCACCGCCGCCTGAGCGAGCAGGAAGCGCACAAGATGCTGCGCCAGACCGCGATGAACCAGAACCGGCGCCTGGTCGACGTGGCCGAGTCGGTGCTCTCCATGGCCGAGTACCTGCCCAACGATGTAGCGCCCTGAAGGGGCGCGACGGGCTGAATTGGTGCGGTGCACAAGAACAGCGCCCTCGCTCCAGCCCGCAGGAATTCCGGACGATCCTGCCGCATAGGCCCGCCCGGCGGCGTGCGTTCGCTACAACTTCGATAGCATTCCAGCGCCCTGCCGCCCTGGCACGTCCCTTGCTCATAGCTGCTGCATAGACCGAAGAGGTCTTCAGGCAGGTTGCATCCAATGGCGGGTGCGTCCCACCGAACCGGACAAAGGCGTCCCCACCCCGCAAGGGCTCGTTCTCGAGCAGCCCCTGCGCGGTGAGGACGCCTTTTTTGTTTTTGTCTTTTCGTTTTCCCCTTCCGGAGTCCGCCCCCATGACCGAGTTGCAGAAATCCACACTGAGTCGCCGTCGTGTCCTGCAGGCCGCCGCCATCGGCGCGCTGGGGATCGACCCGGCGCTGCGCGCCGCCGTCTACGCCCAGGGCTCCGACAAGCCCGAGAAGGAGGAGGTCAAGATCGGCTTCATCCCGCTGACCGACTGCGCCAGCGTCGTCATGGCCTCGGTCCTCGGCATCGACAAGAAGTACGGCGTGAAGATCGTGCCCAGCAAGGAAGCCAGCTGGGCCGGCGTGCGCGACAAGCTCGTCAACGGCGAACTCGACTTCGCGCATGTTCTCTACGGCCTGGTCTACGGCGTGCACGCAGGCATCGGCGGCCCGAAGAAGGACATGGCCGTCCTGATGACGCTCAACAACAACGGCCAGGCCATCACGCTGTCGAAGAAGCTCGCCGACAAGGGCGCGGTCGACGGCGCATCACTGGCCAAGGTGATGGCCAAGGAAAAGGGCGAATACACCTTCGCCCAGACCTTCCCGACCGGCACCCACGCCATGTGGCTTTACTACTGGATGGCGGCCAACGGCATCAACCCGCTGAAGGATGCCAAGGTCATCACCGTGCCGCCGCCGCAGATGGTGGCCAACATGCGCGTGGGCAACATGGACGGCTACTGCGTCGGCGAGC
>CBIHOG010000092.1:0-9338 GCA_966211435.1 uncultured Variovorax sp.
CAACGCCATCGCCGCCAACGTGGCGCTCGACCTCAAGTGGTGAGCCGGCGCCGCCCCGATCAGTCGGGGTGGCCGATGGTGTCGGGGTCCGGCACCTCGCCGATCGTCTCGCGCGTGACGGCGGCCTGGCCTCGCAGCCATTCGCAGAAGGCCTGGATCTCGGGCCGCGGCGCGCTGCGCGGGCCGGTGATGAGCCAATAGGCCATCGGCGAATCCATGCGGTGCTGCGGCAGCACCTCGATCAGATCGCCGTTGGCCAGGCTCTCGGCGATCAGCGAACTGCGCGCGAGCACCACGCCCTGGCCCGTCAGCGCCGCCTGGACCATCTGGTAGGCGTAATTGAAATAGAGCCAGCGTCGCGGCTGGGCGCGCTGCATGTCGTTGACTTCGAACCAGCGGCGCCAGGTGAGCCATTCCAGGTGCGTGCGGTGGGCGTCGCCGGCCTCGATCAGCGTGAAGCGCGTGATGTCCTGCGGCACCTTGATCGCGGGGTTGCTCTTGATCAGCCAGGGGCTCGCCACCGGCGTCAGCGCCTCGCCGAAGAGGCGCACCGCGCCGGCCGGCATGTTCTCGCCCGGGCCGTAGCGCAGCGCCAAGTCCACGTCGGCGGTGTCCATGTCCAGTGCCGAGTCGCTGGCGTCGATGCGGATGTCGATCTCCGGGTTGTCGCGCTGGAAGGCTTCGAGGCGCGGGATCAGCCACATCGACGCGAAGGAAGCGAAGGTGGTCAGCGAGACGCTCTTGCGCCCGGCGCTCTGCCGTATCTGGCGCACGGCGCCGTCGATGCGCGGCAGCGACTGCTGCACCGCGAGCAACAACTGCGCGCCGGCGGTGGTGAGCTCCACCGCCCGCGTGTGGCGAAGGAAGAGCCCCACGCCGACCTCCTCCTCCAGCGACTGGATCTGCCGGCTGACGGCTGACTGGGTGAGCGCCATCTCCTCCGCGGCGGCCCGGAAATTGAGGTGCCGGGCGACGGCTTCGAAGGCGCGCAGGTGGCCGGCCGAGATCGGCCGGGAGCGCAGGTGGGTCTGGGAATGCTGCATTCTGGTGCGTTCCGACGAAGTTGGATTGATGCGAATCCGGAATCAGTAGCCTACCCCGTTTTCATTGGACCGCCAACGGAGTACCGCCGATCATTCATTCCCGAAGCGCGCCATTGCGTTTCGGACCAACGCTTCAGGAGTTCGACCATGTCCGCCGTCTACGCACCTTCTTCGCTTCCGTCCCTTCCGCAGGCTGCGCGTTCCGCCGCCGTGCCGCCGGCAGTGCGCCGCGGTGCATGGCGCCTGGAAGCCGGCCAGGCGATGAGCCTCAAGGCTTCCAGCGCCAGCCTGCTGGTGATCCGCCAGGGTCGCGTCTGGGTGACGCGCGATGCCACTTCGCACCGCGGCAGCGAGGACATCGTGCTCGCGCCGGGCGAATCGCTGGCGGTCGCGGCCGGCGAGCGCATCGTGATGGAGCCGTGGGATGGCCATGGCGCCACCTACAACTGGGACCTGGCCCAGGCCGCTGCCTGAACCGCCTTGCGGATCAGCCCGCGACGTCGAAGCGAGGGCGCATCGCGAGGAAATGCGCGAGCGCCCCGTCGCCGTCCAGGCTGCCAAGCTTCTCCAGCGCTTCCCCATCCTCCACTTCGGCAAGGCCCAGGTCGAAGCGCTGGTAGCGGCGCTGGGCCAGCGCCCCCTCGTACACGACGCGCACTTGCGCATGCCGTGTATCCATCTCGATGCGACTCATGAGACGGATCACGCCGTCGCCCGGCCCCTCCAGGTGCTGGTAGAAGCGCATGCCGTCGAACACCAGCAGGCCCGTGATGCCGTTGCGCGCGTTCCGGGCCCTGGCGTCGGCAACGATCTGCCCGACGATGGCTGGGTTCTGGTCAGGCGAGAGGACACTGCAATAGAGAATTTCGTGGAGTTCGGTCATTCGGGAAGCAAGCGGGCCGGAGAGGCGAGCGCAGTGTAGGGACGCCCAAACTTCGCTGAAATGTCAAAAGACATAGGCCGCTGGCCTATAGTGCGCGAGTGAAGTTCGAGGACTATCCGATCCGCCTCTCCCCCCCGCGCTGCGCTCATCCCTGCCATGAGTGCGTCCTGCGTCGCAACCCGGCCTTCGTGCCCGTGTCTCCCGAAGAGCTGCAAACCATCGAATCCTTTCGCAGCGGCACGCGCACGGTCGATGCGGGCCGCATCATCATGGACGAGCACCGACCCGGGCCGCAGTTGCTCACCCTTTATTCCGGCTGGGCCTTCCGCTACAAGACCCTGAGCGACGGGCGCCGCCAGATCCTCAGCTTCCTGCTGCCGGGCGATTTCATCGGCCTTCAGGATGAATTCGCGGACGGCCATACGCACGGCGTGGAAGCCGTGACCGGCGTGACCCTTTGCACCTTCCCACGCGACCGGCTCTGGGAACTGTTCCATTCCCAGCCCAAGCTGGGCTATGACATCACCTGGCTCGCGGCGCGCGAGGAAAAGATGGTGGACGACAACCTCGTGACCACTGGCCGCCGCAATGCCGGCGAGCGCGTGGCGATGCTGCTGATGCACCTCTACCGCCGCGCTGATCGGGTCGGCATGGTGCGCGACGGCTGGGCGGAATTTCCCTTCAACCAGCAGCACATCGCCGACGCGCTCGGCCTGTCGCTGGTACACACCAACAAGACCATGCGCCAGCTTCAGCGGCTGGGCCTGTACAAGCTCGATGGCGGCTGGCTTCGCATTCTCGAGCCGCATGCGCTCGAAACCCTGGGTGACTACTTCGAGCGGCCCCTGCAGGCTTCTCCTTTGCTCTGAAGCGGGGCGCGTCGATCGCGTATCGTAGAGGCCGTGCCTGGAAGCCCCGGGCCGCCCGCACCGATCCGGCAGCCGCCGGCCATTTGATGACCGCCGCCGCCCATCCGTGAAACTCCTGTCCCGTCTGCGTCAGATCGCCCTGGTCGGCGGTGTCGAATCCTTCGGCGTCGCCGTGGGCGGCATCGCCGGGTTGCTCATCGTCAATGTGATGCCGAAGGAGCAGTACGCGGCCTACACCTACCTGGTCGCCTGCATGACGCTCATGCTCGGCGTGACGGACCTCGGCCTCGCCCACTGCTGCCTGCCGATCGTCGGCCAGCGCAACCGCGATGTTCCGTGGATCGTCGGTGCCTGCCAGCAGGTCTTTCGCAAGCGCTGGGTGCTGCTGGGAGCGGGCCTCGCGATCGTCGGGCCGTACTGGTTCTACACCACCAGCCAGCACGGCTGGTGGGGCGGCGGCTACCTGCTGGCCTCGGCGCTGGTCATCGCCGTGACGCTGTTCTCGCTGCGGGAGCACTATGCCAACACCATCCTGCTGATCTTGAGCCACATCCCGGCGCTCAACCGAATCGGCTTCACCTCGAACATCGTGCGCCTGAGCTTCGTGGGCGTCGTGCTGCTGTTGCCGATGACCTCCTGGTCGATCGCAGGCATCCTCGCGGCCACCGCCGCGGCGGGCTTCGTGAGCGTGATGCTCTACCGCAAGGAGTTCCGCACGCTAGCCATCCCGAACCTGAAACTGGCGCCCGACGATGCCAAGCGCGTGGATGCGCAGATCGTGCAGATCGCGAAGCCGCTGGTGCTGCCGGCGATCTTCTACCAGGTGCAGGGCGTGATCACCGTCTTCCTGGTGTCCCTCTTCGGCACATCGACCATGATGGCCGAGGTTGGCGCCTTCGGCCGCTTGAGCATGGTGCTCATGGTGGTGGACCGCGTCACCAACATCCTGCTGTTCCCCGTCATCGCGCGGGCACCGCAGGGCGCGCGGCTGCGCAGCATCCTGCTGCAGGCGCACCTTGCCTACCTGGGCATGATGGCGCTGGTGCTGCTGACCTCCGTACTGTTCCCGCACTACTGGATCCTCCTGCTGGGCAAGCAGTACGGCAGCATGGAGCCGCTGGTGTGGATGGTGTTCGTGTCCTCCATCCTCATGAACGCCTCGGGCTTCGCCTTCCGTACCCTGGCGGTCCGCGGGGCCACCGCCGGCCAGAGCTTCAGCATCCTCGTGACGCTGGCGACGCAGGTGCTCTATCTCTGGCTTGTGGGCGTGAGCGATCTGCGCTCGGTGCTCGGCTTCGCCATCGCGACCAGCGTCGCCAACTTCGGCTACCAGTACGCCCTGCTCATCCTGCGCTGGCGCCAGTGGCGCGAGTAGCCTTCAGGCCCGCTTGTAGATGCGGCCGATGGCGGCCGCGATCTTCAGCGAGAGCTGGCGCTTCGCCAGGTCGCCGTCCGAATACACCTTGATCGGCGCATTGGCGAAACGGTAGTACCACTTGCTCGCCGCAGTCGGCGGACGGCCGCGCAAGGCCTGCTTGATGTGGCCACCGTGCCATGGCTTGACCGAGCCGATGGCGTGCGAGAGGTAGTAGCCGCCGGGCGCGAAATCCATCGCCTCCGGGCCGGCCGTGTTCAGAGGCGCCTCGGTCACGGTCAACGCGAAGTTCAGCGCGTCCTGGTCGGTCGAGTGAAAGAGCGCGGCCGACCCGCCGGCCTTCAGTTGCTTGGCGCCGTCGTTGTAGGCCACCACCAGGTCGCACAGCCGGCCCCACAGATCGAGGAAGTCGAAGTGCGCGCGCGACACGGCGATGAAGCCCGCGTTGTAATAGCGCTCCAGCGCGCGCCTGGGCGTCACGCCGTGCGGGGCGAAGAAGCGGCCCCAGAGCAGGCGCTTGGGGTGGCGCGCCGGGAAGCACCAGTTGACGTCCTCGCTCAGCGAGATGCCGTCCTCCGTGAACCAGCCCTCCAGGGCGCTCCACTCGCACTTCACGACGATGTCGGGGTCGATGTAGGCGACGATGCTCGCCTCCGGCGAATGCTTCTCCAGCATTTCGCGGACGAAGGTGGGCTTGTAGTAAGTGAAGTGCAGCGGCGTCTCCAGCAACACCATGCAGAGCCTGAGCTGCGGCGCCACCTGTAGCTGGCCGCTGGCCTTGTCGAAGGCCGGCGAATCCACAATCCAGCCGGGCAGCGCGCCGCGATAGCCGACCCAGAGTTCCCCGGCGTAGCCGGCGGCGATCAGCGAGTTGGTCAGCGCCGCGACGCCGAAATGGTAGTTTCCCTCGAAGAGCGTGCAGAGCGTGGTTTTCATGGGCGCATGTATTTAATCTCGCTCAAGTGTAAACAAATGTTGTACTTTCGGCGTGATTGATCTGGGCGATTCCGGTATTTATCGCGCTGCGACGAGCTGGCGCAGGTCCTTTTCGTACGCTTCGAGCCGATGGACGGCCTTTTCCCGCTGCTGCGGCGTGGTGTGGTTGTGCAGCGCCGCGATGTTGCGGCAGCTCTCCTGCAGCAGCGCCTGCTGACGGTCGCGCCAGGGCCCGGGCGGCGGGTCCGCGATGCGCTGCACATAGTCGTGGATGGCTGCGCGCGCCTGCTCCGGTGGCGTGCGCTGCGTGATGAAGCCGCGCAACAGCGCCAATGCTTCCTGCTGGCGCCGCTTGCGTTCGGCGTCGATCGCGCGCGGGTCGAACGCCGACTGCGCGACCTCCTGCCGGAGCAGCTCGCGCTGTGACGCATCCAGCCGGCCGTAGAAATCCTCCGCCCGGTCGAGGAAATCCTCGTAGCGCTTCTCCAACTGCCGCGCGCGGCTGCGGTCGAGCCAGTCCTTGCGGTAGCCATCATTGATCTTGGCGTACTTGCGCTCCAGTTGCTTCAGCTGTGCGTCGTCGAGGCTGACGGCCAGCTCGGCGCCTGCGGGCTCCGCCTGTTCGGCGACGGCCAGCAGCCGCGCGCGGAGTTCGTCGGCCATCTCGCAGGCCTGCGCTGGTGTGACGTCATCGGTAGCCAGCGACCCGGCGTTGCGCAGCATGCCGGCCAGTTTGGGCAACTCGTTCTGGCGATGCCAGGCGAGCAACTGGTCGAGTTCGCTGCGCACCCGCAGGGTCTGCGCGCCGTTGAAGTCGAGATAGCTGTCGAGCCACCAATAGCTCACGCCGGGCAGGTTGTTGTAGGCGAGCTTGATCGCGCTGCAGCCGCCGAGCGCGGCCACCAGCAGCAGCGCACCGATAATTCGCGCCAGCTTTGCGAAACGCACTCGGGACATCGGCATGAATCAGACTCCGCAGAAGAACCAGGGACCGGTCGACGTCGTCATCATGGCGGCCGGCAAAGGCACGCGCATGAAGAGCAGCCTGCCGAAAGTGTTGCATCGTTTGGGCGGACGTGCATTGCTCAGCCATGTGATCTCCACCGGCGCCGGCCTGGGCGCGCGCCGGATCGTCGTCGTGACCGGCCATGGCGCGGCGGACGTCGAGGACGCCATCGCGGACGCCGTGCCCGGCGTTTCGCCGGTCTTCGCGCGCCAGGTGCCGCAGCTCGGCACCGGCCACGCCATGCAGCAGGCCGCGCCGCTGCTGGAGGACGACGGCACTGTGGTCGTGCTCTCGGGCGACGTGCCGCTCATCGGCGGGGACACCTTGCGCGCGCTGGTCGCCGCCAGCGGCGGAAGGCGTCTCGCCCTGCTCACCATCCACGTCGACGATGCCACCGGCTACGGCCGCATCATCCGCTCCCCCGGCTCGACCGAAGCGGAGGGTGAAGGCGAGGTGCAGGCCATCGTCGAGGAGAAGGATGCGACCGAGGCGCAGCGCGCCATCCGCGAGATCTACAGCGGCGTGATGGCCGTGCCAGCCTACCTGCTGAAGACCTGGCTCGCGCGCCTGGACAACCGCAACGCGCAAGGCGAGTACTACCTGACTGACATCGTCGGCTTCGCCACCATCGACGGCGTGCCCGTGGTCACGCACGTCACCGACGACGCACTGCAGGTCGCCGGCGTCAACAGCCCCGCCCAGCTCGCCGCGCTCGAACGCGCCTACCAGCGGCGCCAGGCCGACGCGCTGATGGCGCAAGGCGTGCGGCTGGCCGACCCGGCGCGCATCGACGTGCGCGGCTCGCTTGTGTGCGAGGCCGACGTGGAAATCGACGTCAACTGCGTCTTCGAGGGCGCGGTGTCGCTGGGCGCCGGCACGCGTGTCGGGGCCAACTGCGTGATCGCCAACGCGCGCATCGATACCGGCACCGTGATCCACCCCTTCACCCACATCGACGGCGAGAAGGCCGGCGTGACCGTCGGCGCGGGTTCGCGTATCGGCCCCTTCGCCAGGCTGCGCCCCGGCGCCCGACTCGGCGCCGAAGTGCACATCGGCAACTTCGTGGAGATCAAGAATTCGAGCCTTGGCGACGGCGCCAAGGCGAACCATCTCGCCTACCTCGGCGACGCCACCGTCGGCCAGCGCGTGAACTACGGCGCCGGGAGCATCACGGCCAACTACGACGGCGCCAACAAGCACCGCACCATCATCGGCGACGACGTGCATGTGGGCAGCAACTGCGTGCTGGTCGCGCCGGTCACCATTGGCGCGGGCGGCACCATCGGCGGCGGCTCGACGGTGACCAAGAGCACGGAGCCCGGCGCGCTGACGATATCGCGCGCGCGGCAGGCGAGCTTCCCGAACTGGGAGCGGCCGCGCAAGGTGCCGAAGCCCTAGGCCGCCGGGGGCAGGGGAACACGCGCCGTGAACTTGGCGCGCTTCACGCTGAAGAAGGCCTTCACGTTGCGCACGTTGGCGTCGCTGTTGAAAAGCTGCTGCGCGAGCGCCTGGTAGCCGGGCATGTCGCGCACCGTCACGATCAGCACGAAATCCGGACCCGGCGAGACGCGGTAGCACTGCTGCACGGCGTCGTCGGCCGCGACGCGCTGCTCGAAGGCATCGAGCGACTCGGCGTCCTGCCGGTCCAGGGACACCTCCACCACCGCAGTGAGCAGCGCGCCGACGCGGTCGGCGTCGAGGATCGCCACCTCGCTCGCGATCCAGCCCGATTCGCGCAGGCGCCGAACGCGTCGCAGACAGGTTGGCGGGGAGATGTTGAACCGGTCCGCAAGCGATTGGTTGCTCTCCGACGCGTCACGTTGCAGGGCGTCCAGTAACCGAACGTCCGTTTCGTCGAGGTCCTTGTATTTCATAATTCATGAGATTATGAAATAAAAATTCTTTTATTCACCTTGATGAAATATTCAATCAATCTGGAATCAATATCGGAGAATTATTCCGCACATCCCAGCCTACGATTCAGCACCTCGTCCAATCATCAGGAGCATCCCATGTGTGGCATCGTCGGCGCCGTCTCTGGTCGCAACATCGTCCCGATCCTCGTTCAGGGCCTGCAGCGTCTCGAGTACCGCGGCTATGACTCCTGCGGCGTAGCCGTCCACGCCAACGGTCTCCGGCGTGCCCGCACCACTTCGCGCGTGGCCGACCTGCTGGCCCAGGTTCGCGACGACCACATCGAAGGCGGCGCCGGCATCGCCCACACGCGGTGGGCCACGCACGGCGTGCCGGCCGTGCACAACGCGCATCCGCACTTCAGCCACGGTCCCGGCGCGGACGCCGAATCCAACCGGCCCGGCCGCGTCGCGCTGGTGCACAACGGCATCATCGAGAACCACGAGGCCCTGCGCACCGCCCTGCAAGCCAAGGGCTATGCGTTCGCCAGCCAGACCGACACCGAGGTCATCGCACACCTGATCGACAGCCACTACGACGGCGACCTGTTCGACGCCGTGAAGGCCACGGTGCGGCAACTGCAGGGCGCCTACGCCATCGCGGCAATCTGCCGCGACGAACCGCAACGCGTGGTCGGCGCTCGCGCCGGTTCGCCGCTGATCCTGGGCGTGGGCAAGGAAGCCGGCGAGAACTTCCTCGCCAGCGATGCGATGGCCCTGGCCGGCGTGACCGACCAGATCGTGTACCTGGAGGAGGGCGACGTCGTCGACATCCAGCCCGGCAAGTACTGGATCGTGGATCGCGCCCACAAGCCGGCCACCCGCGCGGTGCGCACCGTGGCCGCCCACAGCGGCGCGGCCGAACTCGGCCCCTATCGCCACTACATGCAAAAGGAGATCTTCGAGCAGCCGCGTGCCATCGCCGATACGCTGGAGGGCGTCGAAGGCATCGCGCCCGAACTCTTCGACGGCATCGCGGCGGACGGTACGCCCGGCGCCTCGGCCTGGCGCGTGTTCAAGGAAATCGACAAGGTGCTCATCCTCGCCTGCGGCACCAGCTACTACAGCGGTTGCACCGCCAAGTACTGGCTGGAGGGCATCGCGAAGATCCCGACGCAGGTCGAGATCGCGAGCGAATACCGCTACCGCGACTCCGTGCCCGACCCGAAGACGCTGGTCGTCACCATCAGCCAATCCGGCGAAACCGCCGATACGCTGGCGGCGCTCAAGCACGCAAGGTCGCTGGGCATGGAGCAGACCCTCACCATCTGCAACGTCGCGACCAGCGCGATGGTGCGCGAATGCAAGCTCGC
>CBIHOG010000093.1:0-9253 GCA_966211435.1 uncultured Variovorax sp.
CGCTCTTCACGCGCACCTTGACGTTGTAGTCGACGACCCGCTTGACGGGGACCAGTACCTTCATTGGCTTGACTCCATTGAATTGCGAAACCGGGGGGTGCAGGGAACCGGGAATTTTAGGCGCCGGCCCCTGCGCGAGCTGTTCATTTCAATCACCGTGTGTCGGAACGCTTCAAAAAAAGAACGACCGTGCTTTTCATGAAATTATAGGCGACTCGTCTTCCTTGGCCCGAAAGCCTTCGGGCAGCGACTCGATGCGCAGCACGCGTTGAGGATAGGGAATATCGATCTTCGCCGCGCGCAGGCCGTCGAGGATGGCGATGTTGATGGCGGAGCGCACGTTGTCCTTGCCCTTCTCCGGGTCGGCGACCCAGAAGTTGAGCGTGAACTCCAGGCCGTCGGGCGCGAAATTCATGAGGAAGGCAACGGGCGCCGGATCGGAGAGCACGCGCGGCTGCGCGCTCGCGGCGGCGCAGAGGATCTGCTGTACCGTCGCCACGTCGCTCTCGTAGCCGACCACGATGGTGGTCGTGATGTTGAACTTGAGATCCGACACCGAGAGGTTCTCGACCCGGCTCGTGATGAGCGACTCGTTGGGCACGATCGATTCGCGCCCGTTGCCCTGCCGCACCAGCGTATAGCGGGTCTTGATGTCGGTGATGCGACCCTCGAAGCCGTCGACCTTGACGTTGTCGCCGATGCGGATCGAGCGTTCCAGCAGGATGACGAAGCCGCTCACATAGTTGGCCGCGAGCTTCTGAAGGCCGAAGCCCAGGCCCACGCCCAGCGCGCCGCCCAGCACGGACAGCGCCGTGAGGTCGACACCGACCGCCGAGAGCGCGAACAGCAGCCCGATCAGCAGCAGGAAGGCGCGGATGGCGTTCGACGCCACCTTGCGCATGGAAAGATCGGTCACCGAGGTGCTGAGAATGCGTTTCTCGACCGTGGAGGAAATCCACAGCGCGATCACGAGCACCACGCCCGCCGACAGCGTGCCTTCCAGGATCGTGCGCAGGCTCACGCGCGTCTTGCCGAAGGCGAGCGTGATGTTCTCCAACTCGGAGAGCACGGCCGGCAGCAGGCCGACGATCCACAGCACGGCCGCGATCCAGGCGAGCCACGAGACCGTGCGCTCGATCAGCCGGACCAGCGCGGAACTCGGGAAGACGGCACGCAACACGCGGGCGAACAGGCGGATCGCCACCAGCGACAGGAACACCGACACCCCGATGCGCAGCACCAGCACCTGCTGGTACTCGAGCGTCACGCGCCGCGCGAGGTCGGTCAGCGCCAGCGCGAGCAGCGGGAAAAGCAGGCCGTCGAAAGTGTGCTCGCCGAACCAGATCGAATCCTTGGGCTGGTCGCGCCCGAACCAGCGGGAGAACGCCCAGGCCACCGCGACGCAGCAGACCAGGATGGCGAACTCGATCCCGAGACTGCGTGCGTCGATCTGGGCCAGGCGCTGGGTGAAGTCGTTGAAATTCATCTACGGATCGAGCGGTGCGCGCGGGCGCACTACAGATCAGCCAACACCCGCAGATGCGCCTCGACGCTGCAAGCCAGCGCGTCAAGGTTGTACCCACCTTCGAGCATCGACACGATCCGCCCGTCCGAATGCCGCCGCGCCACGTCCATGATGCGGCTGGTGATCCACGCGTAGTCGCTCTCGTTGAGTCGCAACTGCCCCAGGTCGTCATCGCGATGCGCGTCGAAACCCGCGCTCACGAAGATCATCTGCGGCTTGAACTCCTCGAGACGCGGCATCCAGCAGGCCTCGATCAACTCGCGCACGTCCATGCCCTTGGTATAGGCCGGCACCGGCAGGTTGAGCATGTTCGGCGCGGGGTGATCCGTGCCGCTGTACGGATAGAAGGGATGCTGGAAGATCCCCACCATCAGCACATGCGGGTCGTTGCTGAAGATGTCCTCGGTCCCATTGCCGTGGTGCACGTCGAAATCGACGATGGCCACGCGCTCCAGCCCGTGCTCCACGATCGCGTGCCGCGCCGCGACAGCGACGTTGTTCAGGATGCAGAAACCCATCGCCTTGTCGCGGCAGGCATGGTGCCCCGGCGGACGCACGGCGCAGAAGGCGTTCTCGAGTTCACCCTCGATCACCGCATCCGTCGCCGCGATCGCGGCACCGGCGGCGCGGCGGGCGGCCAGCAGCGTGAAGCGGGTCAGTGCGGTATCGGGATCGAGCTGCGCATGGTCGGGGCCGCCGGCCGGCGCATCCTCGATCAGCCGCTGGCTCAAGGCCTCCAGCCTTTCCATGTGCTCCACACTGTGCGCCCGTGTGATCTGCGGCAGCGTCGCCAGCGGCACCTCGCAGCGCTCCAGCCCGTCGCCCACGCCCGTCAGCAACAGCCGGTCCTCGATGGCATCGAGCCGCGCAGGGCATTCGGGATGCCCCGCGCCCATGTCGTGCTTCCAGCAGTCCCGGTGTGTGAAATAGCCCGTCTTGCCCATGGAGTTTGTCGCCTCGTAGCCTCACGCGGCATGGGGCCGCAAGGTTACGGTATTGTTTGCATATGGATACAAAAATGGACGTCGCAGCGAAGCTCGCCAGTTTGCTGGGTCAGCTTAACACGGTCATCGTGGGGAAAGAGGCCCAGGTGCGCGACTGCGTGGCCTGTCTGCTGGCGGGTGGTCACCTGCTGATCGAGGACGTCCCGGGCGTCGGCAAGACCACCCTCGCGCACGCCCTCTCCCACACTTTCGGACTGCAATTCTCCCGCGTGCAGTTCACGGCCGACCTGATGCCGGGCGATCTCTCCGGCGTCGCCATCTACGACCGGGGCCAGCAGGCCTTCGTCTTCCATCCCGGCCCCATCTTCGCCCAGGTGCTGCTGGCCGACGAGATCAACCGCGCCAGCCCCAAGACCCAGAGCGCCCTGCTGGAGGCGATGGAGGAGAAGCAGGTGACGGTCGAAGGCGAGACACGCCCCCTTCCCACGCCCTTCTTCGTCATCGCCACGCAGAACCCGCACGACCAGCTCGGCACCTTCGCGCTGCCCGAATCCCAGCTCGACCGCTTCCTCATGCGCATCTCGCTCGGCTACCCCGACCGCGCCGCCGAGCGCGAGCTGCTGGCCGGCGCCGACCGGCGCGAAATGCTGGCCACCCTGCCCGCCTTGCTGACCGCGGGCGAACTCACCGCCCTGCAGCAGCGCGTGCTGCAGGTGCATGCCGCCGAGCCGCTCCTGAACTACGTTCAAGACCTGATCGCGGCGACACGCTCCGGCCGCTGGTTCCTGCAAGGCCTGTCGCCGCGCGCGGGCATCGCCGTGCTGCGCGCCGCCAAGGCGCAGGCGCTGCTGGCCAACCGCGACTATGTGGCGCCCGACGACGTGCAGGCCGTGCTGCCACAGACCATCGCGCACCGGCTCACGCCGGTCGGCGACGCCGGCCGCGGCGCGGTCGAGCAGGTCCGTGCCATGACGGCCGCCGTGGCCCTGCCGTGACCCCATGGCTGGCCGCATGACCGCCGCGCTGCGCTCGCGGGTCGACGGCTGGTTCCTCTCCCGCCGGCCGCCCTCGGACACGCTCGAACTCACGCAGCGCAACGTCTACATCGTGCCCACGCCCGCCGGCTGGGCGCTCGCCGCCACCCTGCTGCTGCTGCTGGTCGGCTCCATCAACTACCAGCTCAACCTCGGCTACCTGCTGACCTTCCTGCTCGCGGGCAGCGTCGCCGTGGGCATGCACGTGTGCCACGGCACCCTGCGCGGCCTCGGCATGCACCTGATGCCGCCGGAGCCGCAGTACGCGGGCACGGCGGCGGTCTTCCGGGTCGTGCTGCACAACACGCGGCGCGGCACGCGCTACGGCATCGGCCTGGCGGTGCGGCACAGCGGCCAATGGGCGTGGTGCGACGTGCCGGCGCAAGGCAGCGCCACAGTCGAGATCGCCTTCAAGCCCGAGCGGCGCGGCATGCACCCGGTGCCGACGCTCACGGCCGAGACGCGCTTTCCGCTCGGCACCTTCCGCGTGTGGACGGTCTGGCGGCCGGCATCGCAAGTGCTGGTGTATCCGGCGCCGGAGCCGAACCCGCCGCCGCTGCCGCCGGGCGAGCCGCTCTCCGGCCAGGCCGCGCAGGCGGCGGCGCGCACCAGCGTCGCGGGTGAATACGACGGGCTTCGGACCTACCGGCGCGGCGATCCGCTCAAGCTGGTGGTGTGGAAGCGCGCCGCCCAGGCGCAGGCCGCCGGCTCCGAAGACCTGGTGAGCCGCGACACCCAGCAGGCACAGCGGCAGGAGCTGTGGCTGGACGCGCAGGCCGCCGGGCTGCCGGCCTTCGAGGCCCGCCTGTCCAGGCTCTGCGCCTGGGTGCTGATGGCCGACCGGCTGGGCGTGGACTACGGCCTGCGGGTCGCGGGTCGCAGCATCGCGCCCTCGCAGGGCGAGGCGCACAAGCGCCGCTGCCTGGAGGTGCTGGCGACATGCTGAGCTTCATGACCCGGCTGCGCGCCCTGCCCCGCGAGGCGCGGGACACCCTTTTCCTGCTCTGCGTCATCGGCCTCATCGTCCTCCCGCAGATCCCCAATCTGCCATGGTGGTGCGTCACGCTCGCCGCCATCGTGCTGCTCTGGCGCGGCAGCCTGGCGGTGCAGGCGCGGCCGCTGCCGGGGCGTTGGTGGCGCCTCTTCCTCCTCGCCATCACCCTGGCCGCGACCTACGCCACCCACCGCACGCTGCTGGGCCGCGACGCGGGCGTCACCCTGCTCGTGATCCTGCTCGCGCTCAAGACGCTCGAGCTGCGCGCGCGCCGCGACGCCTTCGTCATCTTCTTCCTGGGCTTCTTCACGATGCTCACGAACTTCTTCTACTCGCAGTCCCTCGTGACCGCCTTCGCGATGCTGCTGGCGCTGCTGGGCCTGCTCACCGCGCTGGTCAACGCGCACATGCCGGTGGGCCGGCCGCCGCTGATGCAGGCCGCGCGCACGGCAGGGTGGATGGCGCTGCTGGGCGCGCCCATCATGCTGGCGCTCTTCCTGCTGTTCCCGCGCATGGCGCCGCTGTGGGGCACGCCGAACGACACCGTCACCGGCCGCACCGGCCTGTCGAACACCATGCGCGTGGGCACCATCGCCGAGCTGGCGCTGGACGACGGCATCGCCGCGCGCGTGAAGTTCGACGACGACCGCATCCCGGCCCGGCGCGACCTGTATTTCCGCGGTCCGGTCCTCTCGCGCTTCGACGGCCGCGAATGGACCGCGCCGCCTGCCTATGCGCGCGCCTTTGTGCCGAGCAACCTGCGCGTGCAGGGCAGCCCCGTCGGCTACGAGGTGACGCTGGAGCCCTCCAACCGTCCCTGGCTGCTGGTGCTCGACGCCGCGCCGGTCAAGCCCGAGCTGCCCGGCTATGAACTGCTCGGCACCGTCGACCTGCAATGGATGGCCACGCGGCCCATCGGCGACCTGGTGCGCTACCGCGCCGAGAGCTACACGCAGTTCCGCAGCGGCCCGGTGCGCCGCACCGCCGGCCTCCAGGCCTACGTCGATCTGCCGCCCGGCTCCAACCCGCGCACCGCCGCGCTCGCGGCCCAGATGCGCGGCGATCCGGCGCTCGCCGGCGCCACCACGCCGCAGTTCGTGCAAGCCGTGCTGCGACGGCTCAACACCGAAGGCTACAGCTACACGCTCGACCCCGGCTTCTACGGCAACGACACCGCCGACGAGTTCTGGTTCGACCGCAAGGCGGGCTTCTGCGAGCACATCGCCTCGGCCTTCGTCGTGCTCATGCGCTCGCTGGACATCCCGGCCCGCATCGTCACCGGCTACCAGGGCGGCGAGCTCAACAACGTCGACAACTTCTGGGTGCTGCGCCACAGCGACGCGCACGCCTGGGCCGAGGTCTGGCAGGAAGGCGCCGGCTGGGTGCGCGTCGACCCGACGGGCGCGATCTCGCCCGACCGCGTGGGCATGGCCCGCCGCCTCGCGCCGCAACCGGGCCTCTTCGCCGGCGCGATCGGCGCCATGAGCCCCACGCTGGCGCAGAACCTGCGCGCCACCTGGGAGGCGCTGAACAACGGCTGGAACCAGTGGGTGCTGAACTACACGCAGAGCCGCCAGCTCGACCTGCTCAAGAAGCTGGGCTTCGAGGCGCCCAGCCTGCTCGACCTCGCGACCGTGCTGCTCGCGCTGCTGGTCGTCGCCAGCCTGGCCGGCGCCGGCTGGACGCTGTGGGAGCGCAGCCAGCACGACCCTTGGCTGCGCCTGCTCGGCCAAGCCCGCGCGCGGTTGAGGAAAGCCGGCATCGAAGTCGCCGACGGCACGCCGCCGCGTCAGATGGCGGCCCGCCTGGGCGAGCGCTTCGGCCCCGCCGCGCGGGCGGCCCAGGAGTGGCTGCTCAAGCTCGAGGCGCAGCGCTACGCCAAGACCCCCGGCGAGGCGCTGCCGGCGCTGCGCGGCGAGTTCCGCCGCCTCGACTGGCCGCGCTGAGCGGACGGCACAATCCAGCTATGCGACGCCTTCTCCCGAATGTTCTTCCCGCGGCCGCGCTGGCGGCCGCATGCGCTCTCCTGCTTGCCACCGCGCCCGCCGCGGCCCAGCACAACGGTGGCAAGCGCAACGCCACGGTGCGCGGCGACGCGCTCTACGCCACCCGCGAGGACGCGATGCAGTTCGCAGACGAGGTGGCCGCGCGCCGCAACCTCGACCGCAATTGGGTGCGCGCCACCATCGGCGCCGCGCGCCTGCTGCCCAGCGTGCCGCGCCTGATGCTCCCGGCCCCCCGCGGCACGCCGAAGAACTGGCGCGTCTACCGCAGCCGCTTCATCGACCCGGTGCGCATCGCGGCCGGCGTGCGCTTCTGGCGGTCCAATGCCGACACCCTGGCCCGCGCCGAGGCGGAATTCGGCGTGCCGCCCGAGATCATCGTGGGCATCGTCGGCGTCGAGACCATCTATGGCCGCGACATGGGCCGGTTCCGCGTCATCGACGCGCTGGCCACGCTCTCCTTCGACTTCCCGCAGGGCCATCCGCGCGCGGCGGAGCGGCAGGCCTTCTTCCGCGGCGAACTCGAAAGCTTCCTCAGCACCGAGAGCCGCACGGCCGAAGACCCGCTGGTACCCGTGGGCAGCTATGCCGGCGCGATGGGCATGCCGCAGTTCATGCCCAGCAGCATCGCGAAGTACGCGGTCGACTTCGACGGCGACGGCCGCATCGACCTCGTCAACAACCCGGCCGACGTGATCGGCTCGGTGGCGAGCTACTTCAAGGCCTTCGGCTGGCAGCGCGGCATGCCCTCCGTCTATCCAGTGGGCTTCGACGAGAGCCGGCTCAAGATGAGCGTGCTGATGGCGCCGGACATCCTGCCGACCTTCAGCGCGGACGCCTTCGTGGCCGGCGGCGCGGTGCTCGACGGCGAGGCGCAGCGGCACAAGGGCCTGCTCGCGCTGATCGAACTGCAGAACGGCGCGGACGCCCCGAACTACGTGGCCGGCACGCAGAACTTCTACGTGATCACGCGCTACAACTGGAGCAGCTACTACGCCATGTCCGTGCTCGACCTCGGGCGCGAAGTCCAGGCGGTGATGGCCCAGTGACGGAAGCCGGCGCGCTGCGTGCCTCCTGGTCCCGCGCCTGGGACGATCTCGGCGTGCGGGCGCCCGGCGGCGCGCTCTTCGACGCGCTGCTCGCGGCGTACGGCGAACCGCACCGGGCCTATCACACGCTGCAGCACCTGGGCGAGTGCCTGGCCTGGCTGGCGCAGGAACGCGCCAGCGCCGAGCGGCCGGGGGAAGTGGCGCTGGCGCTCTGGTTCCACGACGCGATCTACGACGTGCACCGGCACGACAACGAGCAGCGCAGCGCCGACTGGGCCGCCGAAGCCCTGCGCGAGGCCGGCGCGGCGCCGGAGGCGGGCCAGCGCGTCCATGCGCTGGTGATGGCGACGCGCCACGACGCACAGGCCGAGGGCGCGGACGCACGCCTGCTGGTCGACATCGACCTCTCGATCCTCGGCGTGCCGCCCGAACGCTTCGCGCAGTATGAGCGCCAGATCCGCATCGAGTACGCACACGTTCCGCCCGCGATCTTCGAGCCGCGCCGGCGCGCGATCCTCGGCGCCTTCCTCGCGCGCGAGCCGCTCTACCTGACGCCGCCGATGCGCGATCGCCTCGAACTCACGGCCAGGTCGAACCTGCGCCGCGCGATCGCACAGTCCGCTGACGGAACGTCGAGCGGCTGACCGCCCCCAGACAAAAAAAAAAGGCCGCTGCGCTCCCGCAAGGCGGCCCAACCATGGCAAACGGAGATCAGCGCACCTTCCCGGCCTTCCAGGCGCTCAGCAGCTTGTCGTAGTCGATGGTCTCGCCCTTGGGCTTCTCGTTGGCGAGCTTCTTCCAGGGCGCGTGCTGGTCGCTCAGCCACTTGTTCGGGTCGCCCTTCGGGTTGAGCTTGGGCGCGCACTTGGCCATGCCGGCGCGCTGCAGCCGGGCCATCACGTTGTCCATCTCGTCGGCCAGGTTGTCCATGGCCTTCTGCGGCGTCTTCTCGCCCGTCACCGCCTCGGCCACGTTCTTCCACCAGAGCTGCGCGAGCTTGGGGTAGTCGGGGACGTTGGTGCCGGTCGGCGTCCAGGCCACGCGCGCCGGGCTGCGGTAGAACTCCACCAGGCCGCCCAGCTTGGGCGCCATGTCCGTCATCGCCTTCGACTGGATGTCGGACTCGCGGATCGGCGTCAGTCCCACGATGGTCTTCTTGAGCGACACGCTCTTCGACGTGACGAACTGCGCATAGAGCCAGGCCGCCGCCGTCTTGTTGGCGTCATGGCCGCTGAAGAAGGTCCACGAGCCCACGTCCTGGTAGCCGTTCTGCATGCCCTGCTTCCAGTACGGGCCGTTCGGGCCGGGCGCCATGCGCCACTTGGGCGTGCCGTCGGCATTGACCACCGGCAGGCCCGGCTTGGTCATGTCGGCGGTGAAGGCGGTGTACCAGAAGATCTGCTGCGCGATCTGGCCCTGCGCCGGCACCGGCCCGGCCTCGCCGAAGGTCATGCCCGTCGCCTCCTTGGGCGCGTACTTCTTCATCCAGTCGATGTACTTGGTGAGCGCGTAGACGGCCGCCGGCGAGTTCGTCGCGCCGCCGCGCGACACCGCCGCGCCCACCGGCGTGCATTTGTCATCGGCCACGCGGATGCCCCACTCGTCGATCGGCATCCCGTTCGGAATGCCGATGTCGGCCGTGCCGGCCATCGACAGCCAGGCGTCGGTGAAGCGCCAGCCGAGCGACGGGTCCTTCTTGCCGTA
>CBIHOG010000094.1:0-8676 GCA_966211435.1 uncultured Variovorax sp.
TGAGCCAGATGCTCTTGGCATGGCCGATGTGCAGGTAGCCGTTGGGCTCGGGCGGGAAGCGCAGGCGCACCTTGGCCGGGTCGGACATGCCTCGTGCGTGATGCGCTGCGTCGCCCGGGGAACCGCCCCATGTGCGTTTTGCATAATTGCCCTGCTCGAGGTCGCTTTCGATCACGTGGCGCAGGAAATTGCTAGGCTTGGAGGTATCGCTGTCGGCGGGGGAAGTCATGTTGTCATTCTAGGTGGCGCACTGTATGCGTTACCTTTTGCAACGTTCTTCACAGAGCAAGGTGCACCGGCTTGACATGCGGCGCGTTCAATTAGGGCATCGGCACCCAATGCCGTACAACAGGAGTTCTCAAATGAGCGTCACTCGTTCCACCTTCTTCAAATGGGCCGCCGCCGGCGCAGTCGCAGCGGGCGCGCTCTTCACCGCAGCCTCGGCCAATGCTCGCGTCGACGTGGGCATCGGCATCAACGTGCCTGGCGTGGCCGTCGGTATCGCCGCGCCGCCGGTTTACTACAACCCGCCGCCGGTCTACTACAACCCGCCGCCGGTGTACTACCGTCCGGCCCCGGTCTACTATGCGCCGCCGCCGGTCTACTACGGCCCCCCGCGCGTCTACTACGGTCCTGGCCCCGGCTACTACCGCGGCCGCGGCCATGGCCATGGCCACTGGCGTTGAGTCGCGGCGAATCCGCTGACCGGTTGCCTGCTGTCACCTGACAAGCCGGCCCTTTGAAAGAGGGGTCGGCTTTTTCATGTGCGCTCGTGCGCTACATGGCGCGGAAGAGGTGGGCGTAGAGGCGGCTGACCGGGATCTTTTCGTTGCGTCCACGCAACTCCAGGTGCAGCTTTCCCGCCTCGTCGCGGTGCACGGATTCGATCGCGTCGCTGCGTACGGCGATGGCGCGGTGCACCTGCCAGAAGACGCTGGCATCGAGCTGCGGCAGCAGTTGCTTGAGGGGCGTACGGATCAGGTACTCGCGGGTCGCGGTCAGCACGCGCACGTACTTGTCGGCCGCCTCGAAATACTGCACTTCGTCGATCGGCACCATGCGCACCGTGCTGCCCGAGGAGCCCGCTTCGCTGGCGGCGATGAGCTTGAGCGGCGCCGTTCCGCCCGCCTGGGCGGAAGCATCGCCGCCCGCCGCCGCCAGCAGCTTGCGCCATTGGGCGAGCGTGCTGCTGAGTGCGTCGTCCGGCGGCACGGCGGCCGAGCTGCGCAGTTCCAGCGCCTGCTTGAGGCGCGCGACCGTTCGCTTCAGCCGCTCGCTCTGCACGGGCTTGAGCACATAGTCGAGCGCCTGCGCGTCGAAGGCGCGGGCGGCGTATTCGTCGTAAGCGGTGACGAAGACCAATTGCGGCATCGGCACTTCGTCCGCCGGCCAGGCGTCGGCCAGTTCGGCCGCGGCGCCCAGGCCGTCCAGGCCGGGCATGCGGATGTCGAGGAAGAGCACTTGCGGCAGCAGCCGGACCGCCTCGCGCACGGCGCTGCGGCCGTCCCCCACCGTGGCGACGACCTGCAGTTCGGGCCAGGCCGCGGCCAGCTCGGCGCGCAGGGCCTGGGCAAGCAGTGGTTCGTCTTCGGCGATCAAGGCCGTGGGTGCGAGGGTGTTCATGTGGGCAGGGGAAAGCCGATGGTGGCACGGGTGCCGCCGCCCGGCTCGGCGGCGATGGCCAGCACCCCTTCGGCGCCGTGGATCGTGGCGAGCCGCTCCCGCACCTGCGCGAGGCCGAAGCCGCCGCCATCGGTGGGAGCGGGCGCATCCACGATGCCGGCGCCCGTGTCGCGCACCTCGATGACGAGCCGGCTGCCGTCGCGTCGCGCACGCACCGCGATCTCGCCGCCCTCGACCTGCGGCTCCAGGCCGTGGCGAATGCTGTTCTCCACCAGTGGCTGCAGCAGCAGCGGCGGCACCGGTACTTCGCGCAACTCCTCGGGCAGGTCCAGCGTGTAGCGCAGCCGCGCGCCCATGCGCACGGCCATCAGTTCGAGGTAGTCGGCCAGCCGGTCGAACTCCGCCGACAGCGGATGGGCCAGTGAGCGCGAGCCGCTCAGCGTCACGCGAAGGTAGCTGTTGAGCCGGTCGAGCATGGCGACGGCGCGCGGCGGGTCGGTCGTGATCAGCGCGCGCAGGTTGGCCAGCGTGTTGAAGAGCATGTGCGGCTCCAGCTGCGTCTCCAGCAGCTTCAGGCGCGCATCGGCGGCGTCACGCTGCGCCAGCGCGATCTCGCCTTCGAGGTATTTGCCGCGGCCGCGGCTGTAGTAGTAATAGCAGGCCACCACGGCGGCCGTGATGGTGATGAGCAGGGTGGAGATGAATTTGTCCGGCGTGAAGGTCAGGAAGTCCAGCGGCGGGGAGCCGACCCACGCATCGCCGATGGCATTGCCGCCGAGGAAACCCGCCACGATGCCGACGGCCACCAGCCCGATGCCCTTGCCGCCGTGCGGCCAGAGTTTGCGGCCGTCGGTGCTGAGCGCCAGCCGGCCCATGTCGATGACGAACCAGCTGATCATCCCGATCGAGAGCGAGTAGACGAAATGGCCCGTCCAGGTGCCGTGGGCCGAGAGTGACAGGCCGAGCGCGATCACGCAGCAGAACATCGCGGTGCCCAGGCCATGCCGCAGCATGTCCTGCGCCGTCTCGCGTGTGAAATTGCGTCTGAAGGTGGCGATCACCAGGGCTCCCCGCCGCCCAGCGCCTTGCGTTCGCGCGCCAGCAGCCGGTCGTAGAAGCTGCCACCCGGCGCGATGAAGAACACCACCGCGCCGTGGATCAGCAGGCCCAGGCCCCAGCCCATCAGCGGGTAGATCGCCCAGGCCTGGTCCCGCGAGGCGGCCAGCGCCACCAGGAACAGGTTGACCATCACGTAGACGGCCGCATGGATGTACCAGCCCAGCTTGGCGCCGGCGCGGCGGCGCGCCAGGCGTTCGACGGCGTCGGAGGGTGGGGTTGCGTGCTTCATGGTCATGCCTCTTTCAGGGAGTCGACAGGAGGATTCTCGCGAAGAAAAGCAGGCCTGCTTCAGCCGATGCGCGCGCCCAGGTCCTGCGCGGCGGCGTCCTCGCGCATCGCCAGCTTCCAAAGGCGCAGCGCGCGGGCCGAGAAGATGCCGCTGAAGACGCCGTAGAGCGTGCTGATGCCGAGGGCGAAGCCGGCCTGGTGACCGATTTCCGGATGCATGGCGAGCATCACGCCGACGATGTACTTGGTGAAGAAGATGCCCATCATGAGCACCAGCGGTACGGCGCTGCCGCCCAGGTGGAAGCGGCGCGTCGTCGCGTCGTAGCGCGTGCCCGCGGGCAACCGACGCTGCAGCACGAGGAAGACCAGCGCCGCCGCGCCCACCGCCCAGCCCGCCAGCGCGGCGGGCGATTCGCCGAAGGCCGAGATCACGCCGTAGACCGACAGGCCCGTCATGGCCAGGGGCAGCAGCGTGATGCGCGTCAGGCTCACCGTGTTGGCAAGCAATTGCTTGGCGCCGAACCACACGAGCACGGCAAAGAGGACGAAAACCCAACGGGGCGTATGGGCGAGGATTTCGAACAGCATCATGGTCATCTCCGATAGGTGAAGGGGTTGGCGTTGGGGCGCGTTGTCGATGGAGCGGACTGTGCCGGCCGTTTCCCCCGCCCGCCACCGCCATGCGACGAAGCGCGCCGGCGCGGCGCCAGTTGCAGGCGGAGAGCGCCGGACGCATTGCGCAACGCCTGCTTTACCGGGGCTTTACGGTTCGTAAGACCGGGGCGCTACGATTCGGCGCTCCACTACGGGCTGTTACGTGTATTGCCCATCCGCTCGATGACCACCCCAACGCCCGACCCGCTTTCCGCCGAACCGGCTCTCGTCCACCCGGCGCCAAGGCCACCCTCCCGCGGGCGCCGCTGGTTCGGCATCCTGGTGGCGGTGGTGATCGTGGCGGCGCTGGGCGGCGCCGCCTGGTACCTGATCAAGCGCAACAACGAGCCGGCCGCCGGCCGCGCGGGCTTTGCCGGCGCGAGCAACACGGTGGGCCACGCGGCGGCGCGGGAGGCGGAACTGCCGATCATCATCGACGCCCTGGGCACGGTGACGCCGCTGGCGACCATCACGCTCAAGCCGCAGGTCGGCGGCGTGCTGACGGACGTGCTCTATACGGAAGGCCAGACGGTGGCCAAGGGCCAGCTGCTGGCGCGCATCGACCCGCGCCCCTATGAGCAGGCGCTGATGCAGGCCCAGGGCAACCGCGTGCGCGACGAGGCGCAACTCGACGCGGCACGCGTCACGCTCGCGCGCTACCGCACCCTGCTCGGCCAGGATTCCATCGCGCGCCAGGACGTGGACACGCAGGCCGCGCTGGTCAAGCAGCTCGAAGGCACCGTCATCACCGATCGCGCCTCCGAGGCGGCCGCGAGGCTCAACGTCGAATACACGCGCATCACCTCGCCCGTGGCCGGCCGCATCGGCCTGCGCACGGTCGACCCGGGCAACACGGTGACGGCCAATGCCAGCACCGGCATCGCCGTGATCACGCAGATGAACCCCATCGACGTGCAGTTCGCCGTGCCGCAGGACCGCGTGCCCGACATCCAGGCCCAGATCGGCAAGGGCGCGAAGCTGGTGGTGAAGGCGCTGGACCGCGTGCGCAGCGCGACGCTGGACACCGGCACCTTCTCCACCCTCGACAACATCGTCGACACCAGCACCGGCACCGTGAAGGCCAAGGCGCGCTTCGACAACGCGGGCGTCACGCTGTTCCCGAGCCAGTTCGTCAACGTGCAGATGACGCTGCGCACCGTCAAGGCGATCGTGGTGCCGGTGACGGCCGTGCGCACCGGCCCGAACGGCACCTACGTCTACGTGATCAACGAGGACCGGACCGTCTCGATGCGCACCGTCAAGCGTGGCGAATCGACCGTGGACGTGGTCGCGATCATCGACGGCCTGCAAGTGGGCGAGAACGTGGTGACCGAGGGCGGCGACCGCATCAAGGATGGCGCGCGCGTGCTGCTGCAGGGCGACAAGCCCATGGCGGGCCCGCGCCCGGGCGCTTCGGGGGCCAAGGGCCCGCGCGAAGGCCGCCGCCAGCGACCGCCGCAGTGAAGGAGCGCAGGTGATCAGTCCGTCGCGCCCCTTCATCGAGCGGCCGGTCGCGACCGCGCTGCTCATGGTGGCGATCGTGCTCGCCGGCCTGGTGGGCTTCCGCTTCCTGCCGCTCGCGGCTCTGCCGCAGGTCGACTACCCCACCATCCAGGTCCAGACCCTGTACCCCGGCGGCAGCCCGGAGGTCATGAGCCGCACCGTGACCGCGCCGCTGGAGCGCCAGTTCGGCCAGATGGCCGGGCTGGACCGCATGAGCTCGGTCAGCGCCACCGGCGTTTCCATCGTCACGCTGCAGTTCGCGCTCGACCAGACCCTGGACGTGGCCGAGCAGCAGGTGCAGGCCGCCATCAACGCCGGCGGCTCGCTGCTGCCGGCCGACCTGCCGGCGCCGCCCGTCTACGCCAAGGTCAACCCGGCCGACGCGCCCATCCTCACGCTGGCCGTGAGCTCGCAGACCATGCCGCTCACCGAGGTGCAGAACCTCGTGAACACGCGGCTCGCGCAGAAGATCAGCCAGGTCGGCGGCGTCGGCCTCGTCGCGCTCTCGGGCGGCCAGCGGCCGGCCGTGCGCATCCAGGCCAACACCAATGCGCTGGCCTCGGTCGGCATCGGCCTGGACACGCTGCGCACCGCGATCGCGGCGGCCAACGCCAACAGTGCCAAGGGCAGCTTCGACGGCCCGAAGCGCGCCTACACCATCAACGCCAACGACCAGCTCGTCACCGCCGCCGACTACAAGAACCTGATCGTCGCCTGGAAGAACGGGGCGCCGGTGCGCATGACCGACGTGGCGCGCGTGATCGACGGCGCCGAGAACACGCAGCTGGGCGCCTGGGCCGCCACAAAGAAGGAAGGCGAGCCCCAGCCCCCGCCGGAGACACCACGGAGCCGGCTCTGCCGGTCCGCCGGTGCCGCCCCCGGAGAGGGGGCAGGCGAAAGCGACACGCAGTGCGCGAAGCCTGGGGGCGAACTCCTCTACCCCGCCATCATCCTCAACGTCCAGCGCCAGCCCGGCGCCAACGTGATCGGCACGGTCGACGCCATCAAGAAGCAGCTGCCCGAGCTGCAGGCCTCGCTGCCCGGCGCGCTCAAGGTCGAGATCCTGAGCGACCGCACCACCGGCATCCGCGCCTCCGTCAGCCATGTGCAGCTCGAGCTGGCGTTGGCCGTCGTGCTGGTCGTGCTGGTGATCTTCTTCTTCCTGCACAGCGTGCGCGCGACGGTCATCGCCAGCATCGCGGTGCCGATCTCGCTCATCGGCACCTTCGGGCTGATGTACCTGCTGGGCTACAGCCTGAACAACCTGAGCCTGATGGCGCTCACCATCGCGACCGGCTTCGTGGTGGACGACGCGATCGTGATGATCGAGAACATCGCGCGCTACCTGGAGGAGGGCGAGCCTCCCTTCAAGGCCGCGCTCAAGGGGGCGACGCAGATCGGCTTCACCATCATCTCGCTGACGGTCTCGCTGATCGCGGTGCTGATCCCGTTGCTCTTCATGGGCGACGTGGTCGGGCGCCTGTTCCGCGAGTTCGCCGTCACGCTGGCGATCACCATCCTGATCTCGGCCGTCGTCTCGCTGACACTGGTGCCGATGATGGCCGCGCGCTGGCTCAAGCCGGAAGCGGAAGAAGGCGGGCGCTTCGGCGCTGGCATTCAGCGCTTCTTCGAGCGCGTGATCGCGCGCTACGACACCTGGCTGCAATGGGTGCTGCGCCACCAGCCGCTGACCTTGCTGGTCGCGCTGGTCACGCTGGTGCTGACCGTTCTGCTCTACGTCGCGATCCCCAAGGGCCTCTTCCCGACGCAGGACACCGGCCAGCTGAAGGCCCGCATCGAGGCGGCGCAGGAGGTCTCGTACGTCCGCATGGCCGAGCTGCAGCAGGCGGCGGCCAACGCGATCCTGGCCGATCCGGATGTGCAAAGCCTGAGTTCGGTGGTCGGCGTGGACGCGGCCAACAACACGGCGCTGAACACCGGCAGCATGCTCATCAACCTGCGCGGTGGCCACGACGCGCAGGACGTCGTGATGCAGCGCCTGCGCGACCGCGTGCGCACCGGCGCGGCGGGCGTGACGCTCTACCTCCAGCCCACGCAGGACCTGACCATCGACGCCGAGACCGGCCCGACCGAGTTCCGCGTCTCGCTGGAAGGCGTCGACACCGCCACCGTGAACGACTGGGCGAAGAAGCTGGTGCAGCGCCTGAGCGACACGCCGCAGGTGCGCAACGCGACCACCGATGCCGGCGCGCAGGGCCTGGCCGCCTACGTCGACATCGACCGCAACACGGCCTCGCGCCTGTCCGTCACGGCCAGTTCGGTCGACGATGCGCTCTACAGCGCCTTCGGCCAGCGCATCGTCTCCACCATCTTCACCGAGACCAACCAGTACCGCGTGATCCTGGAGGCGCAGCGCGAGGCGCTGGCCTCGCCGCAGGGGCTGGGCAACCTGCAGCTGCGCACCGGCGCGGGCGCGCCGACTCCGCTGTCCGCGCTGGCCACCGTGCGCGAGCAGCTGGCGCCGTTGCAAGTTACGCGCGTGGCGCAGTACCCGGCCGCCACCGTGGGTTTCGACACCGCGCCCGGCGTGGCGCTGGGCAAGTCGGTCTCGGCAGTCCGCGCAGCGGCCAAGGAGATCGGCCTGCCCGCGAGCGTGCGGCTGAACTTCCTGGGGGCGGCCGGGGCCTACGAGAAGTCGCTGACCAACCAGCTGTGGCTGATCCTGGCGGCCGTGGTGTGCGTGTACATCGTGCTGGGCGTGCTCTACGAGAGCTACATCCATCCGCTGACGATACTGTCCACGCTGCCCTCGGCCGGCGTGGGCGCGCTGCTCGCGCTGATGGTGACGGGCAACGACCTCGGGGTGATCGGGATCATCGGCATCATCCTGCTGATCGGCATCGTGAAGAAGAACGCGATCATGATGATCGACTTCGCGATCGACGCCGAGCGGCATGAAGGCAAGTCGCCGCAGGAGGCGATCCACCAGGCGGCGCTGCTGCGCTTCCGGCCGATCCTGATGACCACGCTGGCGGCGCTGTTCGCGGCGCAGCCGCTGATGTTCGGCTGGGGCGAGGGCGCGGAGCTGCGACGGCCCTTGGGCCTGGCGATCTTCGGTGGGCTGGTCGTGAGCCAGGTGTTGACCTTGTTCACCACGCCGGTGATCTACCTGGCCTTCGATCGCATGGGGCGCAGGTTCGGGGGGAAGCGTGATGCCGCGCACGCCGCCTGAGGTATTACTCCCGGGAGGGGGCAAGACCGGGGAGGGCCGCAGATGAACCTCTCCCGCCCCTTCGTCGAACGCCCCATCGCCACGGTCCTGCTGACCGTCGGCATCGCCCTGGCCGGCATCGTCGCCTTCTTCGTGCTGCCGGTCTCGCCGCTGCCGCAGGTCGACTACCCGACCATCTCGGTCCAGGCCAGCCTCGCAGGCGCCAGCCCCAGCACCATGGCCTCCAGCGTGGCCACGCCGCTGGAGCGGCGGCTGGGCATCATCCCGGGCGTCAACGACCTGACCTCGACCAGCTCCAACGGCTCGGCGCGCATCACGCTGCAGTTCGACCTCAAGCGCAACATCGACAGCGCCGC
>CBIHOG010000095.1:0-7407 GCA_966211435.1 uncultured Variovorax sp.
ACGGCAACTGCCGCGCCTGCGTGGTCGAGGTGAAGGGCGAGCGCACGCTGGCGCCCAGCTGCTGCCGCGCGGCGACGGCCGGCATGGAGGTGCAGGCGAAGAGCGCGCGAGCGCGGAAGAGCCAGGAGATGGTGGTGGAGATGCTGCTGTCGGACATGCCGGAGCGCGGATACAAGTGGAACGACGCGGACGAAGACCACCGCGAGGACGGCGAGAAGGCCGCGCCGCCGGGCCAGCACGGCGAGCTCAGCGACTGGGCAGGCAGGCTGGGCATCACCGTCCGCCCCCAGCTGCAGGCGCTGCGCCGAGAGCAGCCGAAGGCCGACATCTCCCACCCCGCGATGGCGGTCAACCTGGACGCCTGCATCCAGTGCAAGCGCTGCGTGCGCGCGTGCCGCGAGGAGCAGGTCAACGACGTCATCGGCTATGCGATGCGCGGCGAGCATTCGAAGATCGTCTTCGACCTCGACGATCCGATGGGTGACAGCACCTGCGTGGCCTGCGGCGAATGCGTGCAAGCCTGTCCGACCGGCGCGCTCATGCCCAAGAGCCAGATCGGCTCGCAGCAGGTGGACCGCAAGGTCGATTCGGTCTGTCCCTTCTGCGGCGTCGGCTGCCTCATCACCTACAACGTCAAGGACGAGAAGATCGTCAGCGTCGAAGGCCGCGACGGCCCTGCGAACCACGGCCGCCTGTGCGTGAAGGGCCGCTTCGGCTTCGACTACGCGCACCATCCGCAGCGGCTCACGAAGCCGCTGATCCGCAAGCCCGGCGTGCCCAAGGACCTCGGCGACGCGCCGCGCCCCGGCGACTGGCACGAGGTCTTCCGCGAAGCCAGCTGGGAAGAGGCGCTGGCGCTCACCGCCGGCCAGCTCAAGGGCCTGCGCGATACGCACGGCAAGAAGGCGCTGGCGGGCTTCGGCTCGGCCAAGGGCAGCAACGAGGAGGCCTACCTGTTCCAGAAGCTGGTGCGCACGGGCTTCGGCAGCAACAACGTCGACCACTGCACGCGGCTGTGCCATGCGTCGAGCGTGGCGGCACTGCTGGAAGGCGTGGGCTCGGGGGCGGTGAGCAACCAGGTCAACGACGTGGAGCATGCGGAGCTGATCTTCATCATCGGCTCCAATCCGACAGCCAATCACCCGGTGGCGGCGACCTGGATGAAGAACGCGGCCCGGCGCGGCGCGAAGATCGTGCTGGCGGACCCGCGCCGCACCGACATCGGCAGGCATGCCTGGCGCACGCTGCAGTTCAAGGCCGACACGGACGTGGCCATGCTCAACGCGCTCATCCACGCGGTGATCGACGAGGGCCTGGTGGACGAGGAGTTCATCCGCAACCGCGCGAGCAACTACGAGGCCCTGCGCGAGAACGTGAAGGGCTACAGCCCCGAGGCGATGGCGCCGATCTGCGGCGTGCCGGCCGAGACGCTGCGCGAAGTGGCGCGCGCCTTCGCCACCGCCAAGGGCGCGATGGTGCTGTGGGGCATGGGCATCAGCCAGCACGTGCACGGCACGGACAACGCACGCTGCCTGATCGCGCTGGTCTCGGTGACCGGCCAGATCGGCAAGCCGGGCTCGGGGCTGCATCCGCTGCGCGGCCAGAACAACGTGCAGGGCGCGAGCGACGCGGGGCTGATCCCGATGATGTTCCCCAACTACCAACGCGTCGACAACGCGGGCGCGCATGCGTGGTTCGAGAACTTCTGGGGCATGCCGCTGGACGAGAAGCCGGGCTACACGGTCGTGGAGATCATGCACAAGGCGCTCGCGCCGGACGATGACCCGCACAAGATCCGCGGCATGTACATCATGGGCGAGAACCCCGCGATGAGCGACCCCGACCTGAACCACGCGCGCCATGCGCTCGCGAGCCTGGAGCACCTGGTGGTGCAGGACATCTTCATGACAGAGACCGCCTGGCTCGCCGACGTGGTGCTGCCCGCGACCGCCTGGCCCGAGAAGACGGGCACCGTGAGCAACACCGACCGCATGGTGCAACTCGGCAAGCGGGCGCTCAGCCCGCCCGGCGATGCGAAGCCCGACCTCTGGATCATCCAGCAGATCGCGCGGCGCATGGGCCTCGCGTGGAACTGCGAAGGCGAGGAATCCGGCGTGGCGGCGGTCTACGAGGAGATGCGCCAGGCCATGCACGCGGCCATCAGCGGCATCACCTGGGAGCGCCTGCAGCGCGATTCGAGCGTGACCTACCCTTGCCTGAGCGCGGACGATCCGGGCCAGCCCACCGTCTTCATCGACAAGTTTCCGACGGCGACCGGCCGAGTGAAGCTGGTGCCGGCGGACATCATCCCGGCTGACGAGCGGCCCGATGCGGCCTACCCTTTCGTGCTCATCACCGGCCGGCAGCTCGAGCACTGGCACACCGGCAGCATGACGCGCCGCGCGAGCGTGCTCGATGCGCTGGAGCCGATGGCAACCGCGTCGATGAGCCAGGCCACGCTGGAGACGCTGGGGATTTCGGCGGGCGACGTGATCACCCTCCAATCGCGCCGCGGCGAGGTCGCGATCCACGTGCGCCGCGACGACGGCACGCCGGCCGGCGCGGTGTTCGTGCCCTTCGCGTATTACGAGGCGGCGGCGAATCTGATGACGAACGCCGCGCTGGACCCCTTCGGGAAGATTCCGGAGTTCAAGTACTGCGCCGTGCGCGTGCTGCGCGGCGGCACGCCGATGGCGGCGGCGGGCTATGGCACGGGCGTGACCGGGGCCGAAGCGGTCCATTGAGCGAGGCTGCCGGCGCCATGCCGGGTCGTCGAGGTGACAAAGTTGTGCGGTGCAGGCCAGGCCATGCTTACAAATTTGGCCGGGGAAGTGCGCAGGAAGTGTCATTCGCGGCCGCCGATGCGCGCCGCCCGCGGTGGTATGTGACTTGCTGAACCGAGCAGGCAGTGGCGGGCGTCTTCGCGCGCGTGCCGCTTGCGCCCCGGGCCGCCCGGGCGGCAACGGCAGAGAACCGAGAGAACGAATGAACAAGCTTCCAGAGAACAACGAACCCCTGCATCGCCGGCAACTGCTGGGCCTTGCCCTTTCGTCCGCCGCGGCCCTGGGCCTGGCGGCCTGCGGTGGCGGTGGAGGCGGTGACGCCGGCGCGGGCATCGGGGGCGCGGCCGGTGGCGCCGGCGGGGCCGGGCCGGGTTCCGGTGCTACGGGCGGCGCGGGCGGGCTGCCGTCCGGCGGCGCCGGCTCGGGCTCCGGCGGCGTGTCCAAGAGCGTCAAGCGCGGCATCGCCTACGACCTGGCTTCGGGCGACGACCTCGCCGCTCTCGCTCCCGGCGTGAGCTGGTGGTACGACTGGGGCCTTCGCCCGAGCGGCTCGATGCCGGCGGACTACCGCGCGCGCTACGGCATGGACTTCATCCCGATGCTGTGGAACGGCAGCTTCGACGCCAGCGAGGTCGAGGCCTTCCTGGCGGCGAATCCGTCCATCAAGCACCTGCTGCTGCTCAACGAGCCCAACCTCACCGATCAGGCCAACCTCACGCCCTCGCTGGCGGCGCTGCTGTGGCCGCGCTACGAAGCCGTGGCGGCGCACACCGGCGTGAAGCTGGTGGGGCCGACGGTCACCTGGGGCACCATGCCCGGCTTCGGCGATCCGATCGTCTGGCTCGATGCCTTCTACGCCGCCTACCGCGCGAACAACGGCAACCGCGACCCGCGGATCGACTACCTCGCCTTCCACTGGTATGACTACGGCCTGGCCGGGCAGCTCGACCGCCTGTTGAAGTACGGCAAGTCGTTCTGGGTCACCGAGTTCGCGAACTGGAACAGCCAGGTCGACACCGTCGCGGAGCAGAAGGCGCAGATGACCGACATGGTCAAGACCTGCGAGGACCGCGCCGACGTGTTCCGTTATGCATGGTTCACCGGCCGCTGGGGCTCGGACCTCCACCACACCAGCCTGCTGGGGGCGAACGGGCAACTGACGGAGCTGGGCCAGCTCTACATCTCGCTGCCCTTCAAGTGAGGCGCGGCTCTCCCGGCCGCGCGAGCAGGCGGCGCGTGCGCCACAGCAGCGTGAGCGCGATCGACACGTTCAGCAGGTTCCAGGCGATGCCGTTGAGGAAGGCCGCGTGATAGCTGCCGGTGAGGTCGAAGACCTTGCCGGACATCCATCCGCCCAGCGCCATGCCGAGGAGCGTGCACATCAGCACCGTGCCGACCCGCGCGCCGGCCTCCTCGGGCGGGAAATGCTCGCGCACGATGATGGCGTAGGAGGGCACGATGCCGCCCTGGAAGAGGCCGAAGAGGGCCGACACGACGTAGAGCGAGGCCAGGCTGTCGAAGGGCAGGAAGAGCAACAGCGCCACGCCTTGCAGCGCGGAGCCGAGCAGCAGCGTACGCAAGCCGCCGATGCGGTCGCAGATGGCGCCTGAGATCAGCCGGCTCGCGATGCCGCAGGCCAGCATCAGCGAGAGCATCTCGGCGCCACGCGCCGCGCCGTAGCCGAGGTCGCCGCAGTAGGCGACGATGTGGACCTGCGGCATTGCCATCGCGACGCAGCAGGCGACGCCGGCCACGCACAGCATGCCCTGCGCCGTGCCGAGGCTGAGGCCGAAGGGCCGCATCGTCGCCGCTGCCGGCGCGCGCTGCGCCGTGCCTTTCGGCGCGGCCGGGCCGAGAGACGGCGCGCGCGGGCGCATCAGGAGCGCGAGCCCGGCCATCGCGAGGCCGCAGAAGATGCCCATGCCGACGTAGGTCTGCCGCCAGCCCACCGTCTCGACGAAGTGCTGCACGATCGGCGGCCAGATGGCGCCCGCGACGTAGTTGCCGCTCGCGCAGACCGCCACCGCCATGCCGCGCCGCTTGACGAACCAGAGCGAGGTGTCGGCCACCAGCGGCGCGAAGGCCGCGGCGCTGCCGAAGAGGCCGACCAGCACCGCCTGCGCGGCCGTGAAGGCGACGATGCCGCCGGCCATGCCGCAGGCGATGTAGCCCAGGCCGAGGCTGAACGCGCCGAAGAGCAGCGGCCACATCACGCCGAAGCGGTCGGCCAGGCGACCCATCAGCACGCCGCCGACGCCGAAGCCGATCATCAGCAGCGTGTAGGGCAGGGAGGCCTGGGCGCGGTCGATGCCGAAATCCGCCTGCACGGCCGGCAGCACCACGGAGACCACGTACATGCCGCTGCTGCCCACGGTCATGAGCAGCAGCGTCACGAACAGCCGCCACATGGCGTAGCGCGAGTCGGGCTGGTGGAGGCTGGGGAGGCGCGGTGGCAGGATCTGCACGCTTGTTGTTCTCTTCGGAAGGCCGGCGACGCGATGGTATATGCCCACGGGCCGGGGGGGATTAGTATCGACCCCTGTCCCCGATACCGCAGCCCCGCCTTCCAGGATGCCGAAACTGTTCATCATGACCCCCACGGGAGAGCCCCGGGAGGTCGAACTTCAGCCGCACGAGAACACGATCGGCCGCAGCGCGGGCAACGACGTCGTCGTCAACTCCATCTACGCAAGTCGCCGCCACGCCGTGATCGTGGTCGAGCCGGCTTTCGTGACGGTGCGCGACCTCGAGAGCCAGAACGGCACCTACGTCAACGGCGAGCGGGTGGCAACCCAGGCGCTGGTCGGCGGCGACGTGATCCGCATCGGCGGGCTCGACCTCCAGTTCCTGGCCGATGACCAGGAGTTCAGCCAGGTCGAGGCGCAGCGCCTGCGTTCGGTGCCCAACTGGGTGGTCGACGAGGACACCGGTCACGGGGACGCGCCGACCGCGCCGGGCCATCCGCACAGCGCGCGCGGAAAGCTCTAGCGGCCTTATTGCAGGCCGGCCTTGTGCAGGCCAAAGGCCGCATCGGCAGAACCCGGCACGGACTTGAACGCGACGTTGATGCGGTTCCAGCCATTGATCGACATGACGATGAAGCTGAGGTCCGAGATTTCCTTTTCCGACAGCTGGGTGCGCACGCGGTCATAGACCTCGTCTGGCACGCCGTGCGCGGGCAGCCGGGTCAGCGCCTCGGTCCATGCCAGCGCGGCGCGCTCGCGCGGGCTGAACAGCGTGGATTCGCGCCAGATCGCGAGGTGGTGAAGGCGCAGCTCGCGCTCACCGTGGATCTTCGCCTGCTTGACGTGCATGTCCAGGCACAGGCCGCAGCCGTTGATCTGCGAGGCGCGGACCTCGACGAGGTGGCGGATGCCCTCCTCGATGGAACCCGCGGCGAGCGCGGTGCTGAATTCGATGAACTTCTTGAAGAGCTGGGGGCACTGCTCGGCGTAGTTGACTCGTTGCGTCATGAAGGCTTCCTTGAGTGGTTTGCATTGAACACACCATCAAGACGGGACAGGCCGCGCTCCTGTGACAACGCCGCGAGAACCTGACCGAATCGACCCTGAAGGGACAGTTACAGGATCAGTGAAAACCCTTGACTTCAGAGGCGATACGTGTAAGTCCGTACAGTATTGGTCAGCCAGAAGTCAGGCGCAAAAGAGGACCCTCGACGCTCATCAATCGAGGTCGAGACAATGCGAATAAAGAGTCAGGCGGACTTCTTCTCAGGAGTCATGTTCACGGTCGTGGGGGGAGGGTTCGCCATCGGCGCCACCACCTACAACATCGGAGACGGGGCCCGCATGGGGCCCGGATACTTCCCCCTCATGCTGGGCATCCTGCTCGCCGTCCTCGGCGCGCTGATCATGTTCCAGGCACTGGTGGTGGAGACGGAGGACGGAGACAAGATCGGCAAGTGGGCGTGGAAACCGCTCTTCTTCGTGATCTTCGCCAACCTCGCCTTCGGCGTGCTGCTCGGCGGCCTGCCGAGCATCGGCTTGCCGGCGATGGGCATGATCATCGCGATCTACGCCCTCACCATCATCTCCAGCCTGGCTGGACACCACTTCAAGCTGCGCGACGTGCTGGTCCTCGCGACCATTCTCGCTGTCGGCAGCTACGTGGCATTCATCTGGGCGCTCAAGTTGCAGATCCAGGTCTGGCCCACTTTCATTTCGGGCTGAGGAGACAAGCATGGATCTGATTCACAACCTGGCGACGGGCTTCGGCGTCGCCTTCACCTTCACCAACCTGCTGTACTGCCTCGTCGGTTGCATCCTGGGTACGCTGATCGGCGTGCTGCCGGGCATCGGCCCGGTCGCGACCATCGCGATGCTGCTGCCCGCCACTTATGCGCTGCCGCCCGTGTCGGCGCTGATCATGCTGGCCGGCATCTACTACGGCGCGCAGTACGGCGGCTCCACCACCGCCATCCTGGTCAACCTGCCGGGCGAGTCGTCCTCGGTGGTGACCTGTATCGATGGCTACCAGATGGCAAGGCAGGGCCGCGCGGGTCCGGCGCTCGCGGCCGCGGGCCTGGGCTCCTTCTTCGCGGGCTGCGTGGGCACGCTGATCCTGGCCGCCTTCGCGCCGCCGCTGACCGAGCTGGCCTTCAAGT
>CBIHOG010000096.1:0-6927 GCA_966211435.1 uncultured Variovorax sp.
CTGCTGCTGGGCCTGGGCATCGCCTACAACATCGACGTCATCGTGCCGGCGCTGGAGCGCCTCTTCCACGCCAGCTTCCTGCCCAAGGACATCTACCTCATCAGCAAGATGCCGAGCGACCCGCAGCAGGGCGACATCGTGCCCATCACCATCATCTCGCTCATCCTCGCCTTCGTCGCGACGCTGTACCCGAGCTGGCGTGCCAGCCGTGTCAACCCCGCGGAGGCCCTGCGGTATGAGTGAGGTGGTACTGAAGGTCAGGGGACTCACCAAGCGATTCCACGAAGGCCGCATCGACCTCACGGTGCTGCACGGCGTCGACCTCGACGTGCATGCCGGCGAGACGCTCGCCATCGTCGGCGCCTCCGGCTCCGGAAAGAGCACGCTGCTGCATCTCATGGGCGGGCTCGACGCGCCCACCGCCGGCAGCGTGGAATTGCACGGCAAGAACATCGCCCACGTCGACGCGGCCGAGCAGGGCCGGCTGCGCAACCAGCACCTGGGCTTCGTCTACCAGTTCCATCACCTGCTGCCCGAGTTCAGCGCGCTCGACAACGTGGCGATGCCGTTGAAGATCCGCCGCATGCCGCCCGAGCAGGCGAGCGCCGCGGCTGCCGCGATGCTCGCGGCCGTGGGCCTGGGCGAGCGCGTGCAGCACCGGCCGGCCGAACTCTCCGGCGGCGAGCGGCAGCGCGTGGCCATTGCGCGCGCGCTCGTCACGCAGCCCGACTGCGTGCTGGCCGACGAGCCCACCGGCAACCTCGACCGCTCGACGGCCGACGGCGTGTTCGCGCTCATGCTGCAACTCGCGCGCGATCGCGGCACCGCCTTCGTGATGGTGACGCACGACGAGAGCCTGGCGAAGCGCTGCGACCGCGTGCTGAAGCTCACGGCCGGCCGCCTCGCCAATGGCGCCACGCACTGAGCCGGGCCGGATCTGCGGGCTGCGCCCTCGCGCTGGCACCCGCCCGCGGCAGCGGTCATGGTGTCAGCCGTCCTTGCCTGGCGGGCAGCGGCTCCTTGACCTTGCCGCCCTCGTCCATCAGCAAGTAGGCCAGCAGCTTCGCGGGACGTGTCGCGCTGGCGTTGCGCGAGACCAGGTGGCCCGCGCGCGGCGGCTCGTACCAGGATTCGCCGGCCTTGTAGGTGCGGGCCGGCTGGCCTTCCAGCTGGGACACGATCTCGCCTTCAAGCACGTAGGCGACGACCGAGCCGGAATGCACGTGCGCGGCCGAGGCCTGGCCGGGCGCGTAGTCCACGACGGCCAGGACAACCTGCTTGCCGGGAAGGTCCGGCAGCGTGCGCACCTGCACCGGCGTGACCTTCTCTGCCGCCGCGTGCGCGTCTCGGGCGGCGGTCCAGGGGGGCGCCAGCGACGCGCCGGCGGCCAGCAGTGCGACGAGGTACCGGCGGATGTTCATGGGCGGATCCTCCTCAGGCGGCAGGCATCTTGCGGAAGCCGATCGCCAGCCGGTTCCAGCTGTTGATGACGCCGATGGCGAGCGTGAGGTTCACCATCTCGGCCTCGCTGAACTCGGCACGCAGCGCGTCGTAGTCGGCGTCTGGCGCGCGACTGGTGGCGATCTGGGTGATGGCCTCCGTCCACGCCAGCGCGGCGCGTTCGCGGGGCGTGAAGAAGGGGGTCTCGTGCCAGACGCAGACGGTGTTGATGCGCCGCTCGCTCTCGCCCTTCTTGCGCAGGTCGCTCGCGTGCAGGTCGACGCAGAATGCGCAGCCGTTGATCTGCGAAGCCCGCAGCTTCACGAGGTCCACCAGCACCGGCTCCAGGCCGAGCTTGCCGGTGGCGACTTCGAGCGCGATGAGGGCCTTGAGGGCGTCGGGTGAAGCTTTGTAAAAATCGATCCGTTGTTCCATGGCGTGTTCCGTGGCGGGGCTGTTGAAGATGGATCAATGCTAGAAAGCGCCGGCCCTTCCGGCGGCGGCCAATCCAAGGCATTTGCAGGAGACCAATCGGATGGAGTTGCACGTCGTCATCGACGGTGACAAGGACCTGACCGGGCAGCTGTACCGGCAGTTGAAGGACGCGATCCGTGCCGGCCGCCTGGCCGCGGGCGAGAAGCTGCCGCCCTCGCGCCTGCTGGCGGATCAACTGGGCCTGTCGCGCAAGACAGTCAACGAGGCCTACGCCCGGCTCACCTACGACAAGCTGATCGCGGGCCGCGTGGGCAGCGGGACCTTCGTGGCGGGCGACGTGAAGCCGAAAGCGGTGCCCGATCCCGGCACGCGCTTCGCCGGCGCCGCGATGGTCGAGCGCTGGCGCGGCATGGACACGCCGCTGCGCCATCCCGCACCCGAGGGCAGCGCACGCTACGAGTACATCGGTGGAGCGCCCGCGCGCAGCCTGTTCCCTCACGCGCAATGGCGGCGCTGCGTGCTGCATGCGCTGCGCGAAGGCGCGCGCTCGCGCGGCATGTATGGGCCATCCGAGGGCCTTCCCGTGCTGCGCGACGCCATCGCCCGGCATGCGGCCTTCTCGCGCGGCGTGCGCTGCGGCGTGGACGACATCATCGTCACCAATGGCGCGCAGCAGGCACTGGACCTGGTGGCCCGCGTGCTGGTGGAGCCCGGCAGCACCGTGGCGGTGGAGGAGCCGGGCTATCCGCCCGCGCGGCTGCTGTTCGGCGCGCAGGGCGCGAACGTGGTGGGCATCCCGGTGGACGCGGAGGGGATCGTGGTCGAGCGGATTCCCGAGGGGACGCGGCTCATCTACGTGACGCCGGCGCACCAGTTCCCGCTGGGCATGCCGATGAGCGTGGCGCGGCGCGAGGCGCTGCTGGCGCGCGCGCATGCGCTGGGCGCGATCATCATCGAGGACGACTACGACAGCGAGTTCCGCTACGAGGGCCGGCCGGCGGATTCACTGCAGAGCATGGACTCGGAGGGCACGGTGGCTTTCGTGGGCACTTTCTCGAAGACCTTGTCGCCGGAACTTCGCCTCGGCTACCTCATCGCGCCGCCCGCCATCCTGCAGGCGGTGGGCGTGGCCAAGCACCTGAGCGACTGGCACACCTCGACGCCAGCGCAATGGGCGCTGGCAAAGTTCATCGGCGACGGTGAGTTGCAAAAGCATATCCGGCGCTGCCATGCGGTGTACGCCGAGCGGCGCGAGCGCATCATGCGGCGCTTCGCGGGCGACCTGTCGGAATGGTTCGAGCTGGTGCCCGCGACCGCCGGCATCCATCTCGCGGCGCTGGCGCGGCAGCCCCTGGACATGGGGATGCTGCTGCGCCTTGCGCGCCGAGTCGACGTCGGGATCTATCCGCTGGAAGGCTTCTATCGCTTCAGCGCGGCGCGTCAGGGCCTGATGCTCGGCTATGGAGTGATCGACGCGGAAGACGTCGATCCGTCGCTCGACCGCGTGCGGGACATCCTCACGCAGATGTGAGCCGCGCGCCGGCGCCCACTCGGCGCGGATGTCGTTCGCCTTCACCACCTCGCCCAGGCGCTTGTGGTAGTCGCGCGTCAGCGCCGCCAATTGCTCGGGCGTGCCGCCGCCGGCCTCGTCGCCGCGGTCGGCGATGGTCTCGCGCGGCCCGTCAGCGCAGCCCCGCGCCCTCGTCCTTCGAGAGCTTGGTGAAGGAGAGCAGGGACAGCAGCGTCATCGCCCCCACCACCCCGAAAGCGGGCGCGAAATCCTCGGCCGCCAGGCGGCCGGCGCCGCTGCCATGCCACCAGGCGGCCAGCGCGAGCAGCGTGGCGCCCAGCGTCACGCCCAGGCTCAGCGACAACTGCTGCGCCATGCTGTTCAGCGTGGCCGCATGGCTCATGCGCGGCTTGGGGATCTGCGAGAAGCCCAGCGTCTGCAACGACACCATGGCCATCGAATTCACCAGGCCGCCGAGCAGCAGCGTCACGAAGATCTGCACGTGCGGCGTCTCAGGCCGGAAGTAGCCGCAGCTCACGTAGAAGAGGCTGGTCAGGCACGTGGCTCCGATCAGCAGCGAGCGGAACCCGATCGCGCGGATCGCCCGGGCCATGACCGTGCGCGTGGCCAGCGAGCCCAGCGCGGTCGCCATCGTCAGGCCGCCCGATGCAAGGGGCGTGAGGCCGAAGCCCAGCTGCAGCATCAGCGGCAGCAGGAAGGGCGACGCCCCGATCGCGATGCGCAGCGGCGTGCCGCCGATGATCGAGGTGCGGTAAGTCGGATAGCGCAGGATGCCCAGGTCGATCAGCGGGTTCGCCTTCGCGCGGCTTCGCAGGTGATAGACCAGCGAGGCGAGGGCGCCGAAGCCCGCCATCGCGCAGATGGCCGGCGCCGGCAGCAGCGCCTTGCCGACCATCTCCAGGCTGCCGAGCAGGGCGGTCAACCCCAGGGCCAGCAGCACGAAGCCTTCGATGTCGAAGGGCGCGGGCGTGCTGTCTTCCGGCAGGTCGCGGATGAAACGCATCGCACCGGCGATGGCCAGCAGGCCGAAAGGGATGTTGATCAGGAAGATCCAGCGCCACGACACCAGCGTGACGATGGCGCCGCCGAACAAGGGCCCGGCCAGCCGGCCGAAGGCAGGCGGCACCGTGAACCAGACCATGGCCGCCACCATCCGCTCGGGCGGCACGCTGCGCAGCAGGATCAGGCGACCGACCGGCAGCATCATCGCGCCGCCCAGCCCCTGCAGGATGCGGAAGGCCACCAGTTGCGGCAGTGATTGCGCGGCGCCGCACAAGGTGGAGCCCAGCGAAAAGAAGGCCACGGCGACGCAGAACACCCGCTTCGGACCGAAGCGGTCGGCCAGCCAGCCGCTCACCGGCAGGAACACGGCGAGGCTCAGCAGGTACGAAGTGATCGCGAGGTTCAGGTGCAGCACGCTGACGTCGAGCGCGTGCGCGATGGTGGGCAGCGCCGTCGCCATTACCGAGGTATCGAGGTTCTGCAGGAAGAGTGGCGAGGCCACGATGATGGGGACGATGCGATGTCGGCTCGGCATGCGGCATTGTCCCGCAGCGGAATTAGCCGGGGCTTGCCGCCCGGCGCGCCGGCGCGGAACCGAGCACGTCCCGCCGCGGCGGTGCGCCGAACATGCGCGCGTACTCGCGGCTGAACTGCGATGCGCTCTCGTACCCCACATGGAAGGCGGCCGTCTCCGCGTTCGCCGCATCGGCCACCATCAGGCGCCGCGCTTCAAGCAGGCGAAGCTGCTTCTGGTACTGCAGCGGCGTCATCGAGGTCAGCGCCTTGAACTGCCGATGGAAGGCCGAAGGGCTGATGCGCGCGATCCGCGCCAGTGCTTCCACGCGCACAGGCTCATCGAAGCGCTCGCGCAGGGCATGGATCGCCGCGACGACGCGCTGCGCGTGACCGCTCGCCAGCGCGATCCTGGCCGCCTCGCGCCCGTGCGGGCCGGTCAGCAGCCAGTAGCAGATCTCGCGCATGGCCGCGGGGTAGAGGATGGGAATCGCCTTGGGCGTGTCCAGCAAGCGGACCATCCGCGTGACTGCATCCGCCATGGGGCCGCTGAAGTCGGTCACGAAGACGCCGCCGCCGATCTCGCGGCCCGGCTTCGGCGGTGCTTCCAGGCTCTGCAGCACGTCGCGCATGATGGCAAGGTCGAACTCGATGATGACGCCCAGGAAGGGCCTGCGCGGACTCGCCTTCGAGACGCGGCCAAAGGCGGGCGCCTCGACGCTCACGACCAGCGCCTGCCCTCGCGGTAGACGAATTGCTGGCGGCCGAACATCGCCCACTTCTCGCCCTGCGCCACGACGCACAGCGAGGGCTTGTAGATCAGCGGCATGGGCTGCTTCTCGACTTCGCTGCGGAGGATGACGAGGCCCTCGATCGCGGTCAGGAACGGGCTTGCGCCCGCCCGCGCATCCGTGTAGCGCGCCACAGCCTTCACAAGCTCGTCGGTCATTCCTCGATCCTTCTTCGCGTGGGTGGCCGCAGCGTACACCGGGCCGAGCAGGAACAGGCAAGAAAGGGGAATGTTCCGGTATTCAAGCAGGAAGCCGAAAAGCCGAAGCTCTCGCCATCATCAACCCGCCAGGAAACACGCACCATGTCGACCGACAACGCAAACTCGTCCTCCCCCAAGATCGCCATCATCACGGGCGCAAGCCGCGGCCTGGGCCGCAGCACCGCGCTGAGCCTCGCGCGCCGGGGCGTCGATTCGATCATCACCTACCACGCGAACCGGGCGGAGGCAGACAAGGTCGTCGCCGCGATCGGCGAGATGGGCCGCAAGGCCGTCGCACTGCAGCTCGACACCGGTGCCGTCGAGAGCTTCGACCTCTTCGTCCGGAAGGCGCGCGAGGCATTGAAGGATCTCGGCGCCGAGCGCTTCGACTATCTCGTCAACAATGCCGGCATCTCGCACCACAATGCGATCGAGCAGACCACGGAGCAGGAGCTCGACGCGCTCTACAACGTCCATTTCAAGGGCGTTTTCTTCCTCACGCAGAAGCTGCTGCCGCTCATCCACGACGGCGGGCGGGTGGTCAACCTCTCGACCGGCCTGACCCGCATGACGATTCCGGGCAGCGCGGCCTACGCGTCCATGAAGGGAGCGGTCGAAGTCCTGACGCGCTACCTCGCCAAGGAACTGGGCGCACGCGGCATTGCCGTCAACGCCGTGGCGCCAGGCGCCATCGCGACGGACTTCAGCGGCGGCATGGTGAGAGACAACCCCGACCTCGCCAGGCGCGTGGCGGAGATGACGGCATTGGGACGCGTGGGTCAGCCTGAGGACATCGGGCCGATGATCGCCGCGCTGCTCTCGCAAGACAACCGCTGGGTCAATGCCCAGCGCATCGAAGTCTCGGGCGGCATGGGGCTGTAGCGGCTTGTGGCGCCTCGTCTTTCAATTGAAATGGCAGGTGCTTCAGATGCATTCGACGGGATCGATGGCGCAATCCCGGGGCAACCGGGCGCGGAGAAAGTAAGGACCGTGGCACTCGGCATCCAAGAGCAGT
>CBIHOG010000097.1:0-6766 GCA_966211435.1 uncultured Variovorax sp.
GCGATGTACCAAGCCCGGCTCCGGAGAGCATTGGAACAAGGAAATATTAAGCCCGACACGCACCGCAGACAGGATGGATTTTACGCCCGCCCGGCCCTCGAAATGCAGGCCTTCAGAGCAAATGTCCGTCGCCCGCGAGCGCATGGTCGAGCCGCTGCACCAATTGGGCCGCGCGCGCATCGTCCGCCGCGTTGTCGGCCGTGGCCGCGGGCACGGCGGGCGAGGGCGGCGGCGGCGCCGCCGAGGCGGCTGCTTCGCGCTGCACGAGGTCGAAGGCCAGGTTCAGCGAAGCCAGCACGGCGATGCGGTCGCGCGCCTTCACCTTGCCCGCGTCGCGGATCTTGCACATGGCGGCATCGACGCGCTCGACCGCTTCGCGCAGTTGGGGCTCGCCGCCTTCGGGGCAGCCGAGCAGGTAGCTCTGGCCCATGATCTGGACTTCGATTTGTTTCATCAGGGAGCGCTTGGGTCTTTGGTGGGATCGGCCGGCAGGTGGTCGAGCAGCGCGTCGAGCCGCGTGCGCGCCGCGGCCAGGCGGGACTTGAGCGCGTCGCGCTCGCGCGTGAGCGCGTCCACCTGCTCCTGCAGCAGCACGTTGGTGCGCTGTACTTCTTCATGGCGCACGAGCAGGCGTTCGACGCGCTCGGCGATCTGGTCAATACGGCTCGGTGCTGGCATGGGGGGCGATTGTAGTTTCCGAAGCGAATGGGTTTACACCTAGAATTCCGCGCGTTGGTGCTCGCGCCGTGGTTCACGCGGCGCAGTTCAACGGGAAGCAGGAGTCGAAGCCTCACCGGCCGAGCCAGCCTGCGCTGCCCCCGCAACGGTCAAGCAGCCGGCGCCCCTCAAAGGGCGCCGCCCTCGTCAATCAGCCACTGGGCGCCCTGAAACAGGTGCCTGGGAAGGCGGCGAGGGTTGCGCTGCCAGCCCGGATACCGGCCAACGAGGCGGCTGCCGCATGCGTGCTAGAGGCACGCATGCGGCAGCCATGACGTCCAGGTGCCGGCGGGGAAGCCGGCAAGGGACATTGAACTTTTTGTCGCTCCCAATGAAAACAAGCGTCTTTTCCGCGCCCGCCCACCGGCGTGCTTCGCCGTGCGCGCTCCCGCGCGCCCACGCCCTGTCCCTGTCGATGGCCGCCATGTTCGGCGGCCTCGCGGCGCTCCCCGCGACCGGCTTCGCGCAGGCTGCGTCCACGCTGGCCGAAACCGTCGTGACCGCCAGCCGCACGCCCACGCGCGCCGACGAACTGGTCTCCGACACGGTCGTCATCGACCGCGCGCAGATCGAGCAGCAGGCCAGCCGCTCGCTGCCCGAGATCCTTCAGCGTGTGGCCGGCGTGCAGATCTCGGCCAACGGCGGCCTCGGCAAGTCGAGCAGCGTCTTCATCCGCGGCGCCGAGGCACGCCACACGCTGCTGCTGATCGACGGCGTACGCTACGGTTCCGCCACGCTCGGCACGCCGGTGTGGGACAACATCCCCGTCGAGATGATCGAGCGCATCGAGATCGTCAAGGGCCCGGCCTCCGCGCTCTACGGCAGCGATGGCGTGGGGGGCGTGGTGCAGATCTTCACCCGCAAGGCGAAGCCGGGCGAGACCTCCTTCAGCCCGCGCGCCTCAACCACCCTCGGCAGCGAAGGCTTCAAGCAGATCGGCGCCGGCTTCACGGGCGCCACGGGCGCCTTCACCTATGCGCTGGACGCGCAGCGCACCATCGCACGAGGCTTCTCGACGACCAACCCCAAGGTGCCCTTCAACAACTACAACCCCGACCGCGATCCCTTCATGCAGAGCGCATTCAACGGCTCCATCGGCTACCAGATCAGCCAGGACTGGAAGCTCGACGCGGGCGTGCTGTATTCCGAAGGCCTGAACCACTACGACGACGGCCCCGGCCGCGACACCCAAGGTCGCGTGCGCACCCAGACTTCGTACGTGGGGGCGCGCGGCCTCGTCACCTCCAATTGGACGACGCAGCTGCGCTACGGCCGCGGCGAGGACTACACGCGGGCCTGGATCGCCGCGCCCGGCAACGTCCCCGGCCTCTTCGAGACCACGCAGGACCAGTACCTGTGGCAGAACGACATCGCGACGCCCGTCGGCACCGTGGTCGCGGGGCTGGAGCGCACCGAGCAGAAGGTCAACAGCGACACCGCCTACACCGTCACGCGGCGCGACATCGACTCCGCCTTCGTCGGGCTCAACGGCAATGCGGGCGACCACAGCTGGCAGTTCAACGGCCGGCATGACCGCAACTCGCAATTCGGCAGCAACGACACCTGGTTCGCGGGCTATGGCTACCGCATCACGCAGAACCTGCGCGCCAACGTGTCGCATGGCACCAGCTTCGTGGCACCTTCGTTCAACCAGCTCTACTTCCCCGGCTTCGGCAATGTCGACCTCCAGCCGGAGGAAGGCCGCAACACCGACATCGGCCTCACCTGGAGCCAGGACGGCCACAGCGTGAAACTGGTGCGCTACGACAACAAGATCCGCGGCTTCATCACCAGCACCACCCGGCCGGCGAACATCCCGCGCGCGCGCATCGAAGGCTGGACGCTGGGCTACGACGGCCAGTTCGGCGCGCTCGGCGTCCATGCCAGCGCCGACGAACTGGACCCGCGCAACGAGATCACCGACAAGCTGCTGCCGCGCCGCTCGAAGCACCAGCTCACGCTGGGTCTCGACTACGCCGTGGGCGCGTGGAAGTTCGGCGGCTCCGCCCTGCGGGTCGGCACGCGCTACGACGACGTCGCCAATACGCGCACACTCGACAGCTACACCACCGTGGATCTCTATGTGGAATACAAGGTGGCCAAGGATTGGTCCGTGCAGGCACGGGTCGCGAACGTGGGGGACCAGATCTATGAGACGGTGTACGGCTACAACCAGCCCGGACGCGCGGGTTACCTGACGCTGCGGTGGCAGCCGAAGTAGGCATCGCCGGCCGCGAACTGATCCTGGGCGGTCAGAAGAGCGGCAAGTCGCGCCGCGGCGAGGAGCTCGCCGCGGCGTGGCTCGCGCGCTCGCCCGCGCACCGCGCCGTGCTGGTCGCGACGGCGCGCGCGCACGACGACGAGATGCGCGCGCGCATCGCCCGCCATCAGGACGACCGGGCGCGGCGCGTGCCGGCGCTGGTGACGGTGGAGGAACCGCTGGCGCTCGCGCTGGTGCTGCGCGCGCATCGCACGCCGGAGACGCTGGTGGTCGTCGACTGCCTGACGCTCTGGCTCACCAATCTGCTGATGCCCCTGGATGCCGCGCCGGACGCGCGGACCGCCGATGCCGCCATCGCGTCGCTGCTCGCGGCGATCCGCGAGCCGGGCGGCCCGCTGATCCTCGTCGGCAACGAGATCGGCCTCGGCGTGATCCCGCTGGGCCGCGAGACCCGCGCCTTCGTCGACGCCCTGGGCCTGCTGAACCAGCAAGTGGCCGCCGCCTGCGACCGGGTGACGCTGATGGTCGCCGGCCTGCCGCTTGCCCTGAAAGAACCCGACCAATGATTCCCGCGCGGCTGCGAGCCGTCTTCCTCCTTTTGGCGTCGTGCTGGCTGGGCGCCCCGGCGCTGGCCGCCGTGCTGGCCGACGACCGCGGCGCGGCGCTGCAGTTCGCCCAGCCGCCGCAGCGCATCGTGTCGCTGCTGCCTTCACTGACCGAGACCGTCTGCGCCCTCGGCGCCTGCGCGAGGCTCGTCGGCGTCGACAACTATTCGAACTGGCCCGCATCCGTGCAATCGCTGCCACACGTCGGCGGGCTGGAAGACGCGAATGTCGAGCGCATCGTCTCGCTCAAGCCGGACGTGGTGCTGCTCGCCAAGTCGGCGCGCGTCATCGACCGGCTGGAATCGCTGGGTCTGAAGGTCGTCGCGCTGGAGCCCAAGTCGATGAAGGACGTGGAGCGCGTCCTTGGCAAGGTCGGCGTGGTGCTCGGCCGCGAGGCACGGGCCGCGGCGCTGTGGCGCGAGCTGGACGACGGCGTCACGCAGGTGGCGGCGGCGCTGCCGCCCAGGCTGCGCGGCACGCGCGTGTACTTCGAAGTCAACAGCGCGCCCTATGCGGCGGGCGAGGCCTCCTTCATCGGCGAGACGCTGGCGCGGCTCGGCGCGGCCAACATCGTGCCGGCCGCGCTCGGGCCCTTTCCCAAGCTCAATCCCGAATTCGTGGTGCGGGCCGATCCGCAGTTGATCATGGTGGGCGACCGCAACGCCGTCGCGCTCCAGGGCCGGCCGGGCTGGGACGGCATCGACGCGATGAAGACGGGTCGCATCTGCATCTTCTCCGCCGCCGAAGGCGACGTGCTGGTGCGCCCCGGCCCGCGCATGGTCGAGGCCGCGCGCATCATGGCCGCCTGCCTGAAGGACAAGCTCCCGTGATCAGCTCCCGGCCGCCGGCGCTCGCGACGGGGATCCTGGCCCTGAGCGGCCTGCTGCTGCTCCTGGGTACCAGCATCGGCAGCACCGGCTTCGACAGCGTGCTGCGCGCGTGGAGCGACCCGACCTCGATGCAGATCGTGCGCGACATCCGCCTGCCGCGCACACTGGGCGCGTGGCTGGCGGGCGCCTTGCTCGGCTTGGGCGGCGCGCTGGCACAGGGGCTGTTCCGCAATCCGCTGGCCGACCCGTACCTGCTGGGCAGTTCCTCGGGCGCGAACCTGGGCGTCTCGCTGCTGCTGGTGGCGCTCGGCGTGTCGCCCGCCGCGGGGGGCTGGGTGGCGCGGCTCGGCATGACGGGCGCCGCATTCATCGGTGCCGTGCTCGCCGTGCTCGTGACGCTCCTGCTGGCGCGCGGCGTTCAGCAGACCTTGCGCCTCCTGCTGGCCGGCGTGGTGGTGGGCATGGTGCTCGGCGCGGGCAGTTCGCTGGTCGTGCTCTGGGTGCCGGACATCATGCGCGCCATGCAGGCCTTCATGCTCGGCACCACGGGCTTCCTCGGTTGGCCCAGCGTCGCGCTGCTGGCGGGCGCGCTGGCGCTGTGCCTGGTGCCCTCCATCGGCTTCTCGCGCGCGCTGGACGCGCTCACGCTGGGGGAGGCCACGGCGTCCAGCCTCGGCATTGCCTTGCCGTGGGTGCGAGCGGCGCTCGTCGCCGCGCTGGCGCTGGCGACCGGCGCGGCCGTCGCGCAGGTCGGGCTGGTGGCCTTCGTCGGTCTGGTGGCGCCGCACCTGGTGCGCGCGGTCGTCAAGCCCACGCATGGCTGGCTGGTGCTGCTGGCCGCGCTGATGGGCGGCGTGCTGCTCCTGGCGGCGGACGTGCTGGCGCGCTGGCTGATGGCGCCGCAGGAACTGCCGGTCGGCGTGGTCACGGCGCTGCTGGGCGGGGGCTACCTGCTGTGGCTGATGCATCGGCGGGCGCTGTGACGAACGCCGCGTTGTCCGCGCAAGGGCTGTGCGTTTCGATCGGCGGGCGGCGCATCGTCGAGGTGTCCGCGCTCGCGCTGCCGGCGGGCCAGTGGACCGCCGTGGTCGGCCCGAACGGCGCGGGCAAGACCAGCCTGCTGAAGGCGCTCGCGCACCTTCTCCCGGCCGAGGGCAGGGTGTCGCTGCTGGGCCGCGACATGCACGAATGGACGTCGAAGGAGCGCGCCCGCGCCATGGCGTGGATGGGCCAGGCCGAGCACGGCGCGGACGACCTGCTGGCCTTCGACGTGGCCATGCTCGGGCGCCTGCCGCACCAGGCGTGGCTGGGCCCGCCTTCCGCCGCCGACCACGCGGCCGTCGAGCGCGCGATGCGCCGCACCCAGAGCTGGGAATGGCGCCACCGGGCGCTCGGTTCGCTCTCCGGTGGGGAGCGCCAGCGCGTGCTGCTCGCGCGGGCGCTGGCGGTCGAAGCCAAGGTGCTTCTGATGGACGAGCCGCTCGCCAACCTGGACGCGCCGCACCAGGCCGACTGGCTGCTCGCGGTGCGCGAACTGGTCACCGCCGGCCGGACCGTCGTCAGCGTGCTGCACGAGTTGGGCATGGCGCTTCAGGCCGACCAGTTGCTCGTGCTGCGCGAGGGCCGCGTCATGCACCAGGGCTACAGCGCGGACGCTGACACGCATGCGGCGCTGCGCGAGGTCTTCGACCATCGCATCGCCCTGCACCAGGTGGAAGGCCAATGGGTCGTTCTGCCGCATTGAACCGAATTCCCGAGGACCCCATGCAGATCGAAACCCCACCCAGCGAGAAGCCCTATGACAAGCCCGAGGGCGAGCGCCGCGGCATCGTGATCGTCAACACCGGCGACGGCAAGGGCAAGAGCACGGCCGCCTTCGGCCTCGCGCTGCGCGCCCACGGCCGGGGCAAGCCGGTGAAGATCTACCAGTTCATGAAGGTGCCGAGCGCGCGCTTCGGCGAGCACCGGATGTTCGAGCGGATCGGCATTCCCATCGAAGGGCTGGGCGATGGCTTCAGCTGGAAGAGCCAGGACCTGGAGCGCTCCGCGCAGTTGGCACGCGATGGGTGGGAGAAGGCGAGGGCGGCGATTCTCTCGGGCGACTATTTCCTGGTGGTGCTCGATGAGATCACTTATCCGTTGATCTACGGCTGGTTGCCGCTCGAAGGCGTGCTGGAAACGCTGCGCGCGCGGCCAAGGGAAGTGCATGTGGCCTTGACCGGCAGGCGCTGCCCGCCCGAGATCATCGAGCTTGCCGACACCGTCACCGAGATGCAGATGGTCAAGCACGCCTTCAAGGCTGGCATTCCCGCCCAGCGGGGCATCGAGGACTAGATGGGCACACCCCCAGGCTGCGCGCACTTCGTGTCGCTTCGCCTTCCCCCTTGCAGGGG
>CBIHOG010000098.1:0-6404 GCA_966211435.1 uncultured Variovorax sp.
CACGCTGCCGCTGCCCGTGACGCTCAGCGTGGTGTTGTCGGCCATGGCGAGGGTGCCGCCACTGAAGCCGAGGTTGTTCGCGACGTTGCTGCTGTTGCCGATGCCGGATGCCGCGCCCCCGTTTTGCAGGATGGCGACCTCCAGGGCGGCGCCGTTGGTGATCGAAGTGGGGCCGCTGTACGTGTTGGCGTTCGAGAGTTGCCAGGTCGAGCCGGGTGAGCCGTCGAGCGTCACCGACATCAGGCCGGCGCCTTGCTCGCCGATCACGCCACCGATGACGTTGGGCGCCGCACCCGCGTACGTCCCGCCCAGTTGCAGCACGTTGGCGGTGCTCGTCGTGTCCATGGTGACGCTGCCGCTGAGGTTCAGCGCGCCGCTGCCGCTGCTGTCCAGGCTCAGGAGGGCTCCGGGCGTGCGGCCGCCGATGACGAACGCGCGATTGCTCGTCTCGCCGGCGCCCGTGTAGGTCAGGCTGGTGCCGCTGCCACGCAGTTCGACGGTGGTGCCGGCGCCCAGGTTGCCGGCCGTGCCGCCGTTGCCGATGCTGCTGACCACGACATCGGCCGAGTCGCCCAGCGCGGACGCCCCCGCGGCGCCGATCAGCGAGGACCCCGTGTAGGTGTTGCTGCCCGTGACCGTGATCGTTCCCGGCCCGATGAAGCTCACGCTGCCGCCAGCGCCGCTGAGTTGGCCGCTCAGCAGCGCGGAGGCTGCATTGCCCGTGTAGATCGACCGCTGGGCTCCGTTCAGGTTGATCGGGTTGCGGAAATCGATGGTGCGGTTGCCCGCCGTCGCGAGCACCAGCCAGTTGCCGTTGGGCACGAAGTTGCCGCTGCCCCAGGTCAGGGCCGTGCCACCGCCGACGTTGACGAACTGGTCGCTGTCCAGGGCCGAGAAGCCACCGTTGCCCGTCCACTGCACGCCATTGGCGCCCGTACCGAGTGCCCGGGTGAAAGGACCGCTGCCTGCGGTGAGCACCAGGTTGCTGCCCGTCGACTGGGCGCCGCCGCTGAAGTTGATGCCGCCCGAGGTCGATGCGGCGCCGGGCGTTCTCAGGATGACATTGCCGAGCGTCCCGGTGCCGCCCGCCAATACCAGGTTGCCCGTGTAGGTGTTGGTGTTCGCCAGCTCCAGGTAACCTTCCTGCGCGCCCGAGGTGTTGCCGCCTACGAGCAAGTTGCCGGGACCCGAGACGACGTTGGTGAGGACCGCGTGGCCGGCCAGCGTGCCCGGGGTGGCGATCTGGTAATTGACCCCCGCGGCCGGAAGGTTCAGCGGATTCTCGAAATTCAAGGTGCCGCCGCCCGTGCTGCCCAGCAGCAGCGCGCTGCCCGTCGGGACGAAATTCGCCATGCCCCAGGTAAGCGGGCCGGAGGCGCCGCCGATGTTCACCCGCTGCGTGCCGCCGTTGCGCGACAGGAAGCCGCCGCTGCCGGTCCACCGGACCTGATTGCCGCCGGCGCCGAGCGCGTTCGTGAAACTCGGGAAGTTGGGCGTGAGTGCGACAGCCGACATCCAGGTGCTTGCCGCGGGTGGGGCGAGCGGGCCGTTGAAGACCAGGTTGCTGCGCGCCGAGAGCGCGCCGGCACCGTTGAGGGCAAGAATCCCGGCGTCGATGGTCGTGGGCCCACCGTAGGTGTTGGGCGTGCCCGCGCCCGCGCTGAAGGTGGTGACCGACCCGCTGCCGATCTGCCGGACCGACAGCACGTTGGCGCCGTTGTCGGCCCAGGCGCCGCTGAAGGTATTGGCCCCGCTGACCTGCACTTCAGCGCTCGCGCTCGCCACCGGCACGCCCGCGATCGTGGCGGCGCCGTCGATGATCACGGAGCCGCCCGATACGGTGAAGCTGTTGGCGAAGGCGAGGCCGCCACCGAAGAAAAGCGAGGTGCCGCTCGAAAGGACCAGCCCGCCGGCCGCCGCGGTGGGAATCGCCGAGGCATTGTTCAGGAACAGCGTGCCCGCCTGGAGCTGCAGTGCACCCGTGAAGGTGTTGGCGCCGCTCAGGATGAGGCTGTTGGCGCCCGTCTTGACCAACCCTGAACTCCCGGCGATGGTGGCTCCGATGATGATGTTGGCATCGCCGAAGACGGTCGGGTTCGTGCCGCTCAGAGTCAGGATGCCTGGCCCGCCGAGGGTGAGGCCGCCCAGCCCGGTGACGTTGTGGACCGTGATGCCTGGGCTGGCGACCGTGACGTTGGACGAGCTGGTGAACTGGGCGTCCGCGCCGTTGGTCCATGTGGCGTTGGCGCCCCCCGTGGGAGCGGTATCCCAGTTCGGCGTGGTGGTGTTCCAGGTGCCGGTGCCGCCGTCGGCGTTGGGTGTCAGGTCCGTGCCGTCCCAATACAGCGTCTGCGCGCCCCCCCACGGTGCATGCAGCCACAGAAATGCCGCCAGGAGCGACGCTGAAAAGCATTTGAAGCGCCGGGTTCCATGATTTCCACGTGCCTTGACGATTTCCGCCGCCGCCACCCAGGTGCCCGACGCTGAATTCCAGATGGACCTATAGATTTGATTCATTTGGCACTCCCTTTTTCAACTAAAACGAATACCTGACGCCACGGCTATGTGCGCCATTTTCGAGATTCGCCAATGGAAATTTTTCGCCTGCGACGCACGCGGTCCCTGATGGACGCGCCGGTCCGCGGTTCTGTGAACCTGTTCATTGCCCTCTCCCTGACTGCTCTGCCCCTCGCGCGGCTGCACCCTCTTGATTTTTTGACAAATGTCAAAAAATCACATGCAGACTCTAAAGGATGTGATTTGGAAACACCAAACCAGACGATGGCTATTTATCGCGGAACATTCTATTCAGAGCGCAGGAGCGGATTTCGATGAAATCCCCGCTGGCCCATTGGCCATTCGCCCCGGCGGCCGGGCGGATGCCGGGCCGTCGACCTGCAGCCTTCTCAATTCGCTTTCGGCGGCTGTCTTGAGGAAGTCCCAGACCGCGCGGACCCGTGGCAGGTGCTTGATCTCGGCCGGCACCGACATCCAGAAGGTGCGGGTGAAGCGCGCCTCCTCGGGCAGCAAGCGGCGCAGCCGGCCGTCGGTGTCGCCGAGGAAGGCGGGCAGGACGGCGATGCCGGTGCCCGCCGCGGCGGCAGCGTGCTGCGCGAGCACGCTCGTGCTGCGCAACGCGAAGGCGTCGGGCCGGTAGAGCTCGTCGAGGTACTGCAACTCCTTGCTGAAGAGCAGGTCGTCCACGTAGCTGATGAAGGTGTGGCCGCGCAGGTCTTCGCGCGAGCGGATCGGCGGATGCGTCGCGAGATAGGCCTCGGAGGCATAGAGCCGCAGCAGGTAGTCCGTCAGCCGAGTGACCACCACCGGCCCGCGCTTTGGCCGCTCCAGCGAGATCACGATGTCGGCCTCGCGCCGCGAGAGATGCACCAGCCGCGGCATCGCCAGCAGGTCGATCACGAGCCGGGGGTGCCGGCTCGCGAAGAGGGCGAGCTGCGGCGCGAGCACCACGGTGCCGAAGCCTTCGGTCGCGCCGATGCGCACCAGCCCCGACAGGCCTTCCCGCGCCTCTGGCGCCGTGCTTTCGATGGAAAGGAAGGCAGCCTCCATCGCCTCCACCTGCGGCTGCAGGCGGCGGCCGGCTTCCGTCAGGCGATGGCCGCCGGCCTCGCGTGAAAAAAGGGCGGTGCCGACCTGCTTCTCAAGCGCCTGGATGCGCCGCGCGACCGTGGTGTGGTCCACCTCCAGCCGCCGCGCCGCGCTCGTGAGCGTGCCCGAGCGGGCAAGCTCCAGGAAATAGCGCAGGTTGTCCCATTCCATGCTTTGCGAATTTGCAGATCTGCGATGCGAATTTGTCTATTGTCATCGCAAATCTGCAAAGCTAGCATGGCCCGACACAAGGAGACAAGACATATGGATGCCACCACCACCCCCGCGACGAAGGTCGCCACCGTCAAGCTGCTCATCGGCGGCCAGTTCATCGAATCGAAGACCCAGGAGTGGCGCGACATCGTCAACCCCGCCACGCAGCAGGTGCTGGCCAAGGTGCCGTTCGCGACGCCGGGCGAAGTGGCCGCCGCCGTGGCCTCGGCCAAGGACGCATTCAAGAGCTGGCGCAAGACACCCATCGGCGCGCGTGCCCGCATCTTCCTGAAGTACCAGCAGCTCATCCGCGAAAACATGGCCGAGCTGGCCGCCATCCTCACCGCCGAGCAAGGCAAGACGCTGCCGGATGCCGAGGGCGACGTGTTCCGCGGCCTGGAGGTGGTGGAGCACGCAGCCGCCATCGGCAACCTGCAGCTGGGCGAGATGGCCAACAACGTGGCCAACGGTGTCGACACCTACACGCTGCTGCAGCCGCTCGGCGTGTGCGCGGGCATCACGCCGTTCAACTTCCCCGCCATGATTCCGCTGTGGATGTTCCCGATGGCCATCGTCACCGGCAACACCTTCGTGCTCAAGCCCTCGGAGCAGGACCCGATGGTCACCATGCGCCTGGCCGAACTCGCGCTCGAAGCCGGCATCCCGGCCGGCGTGCTCAACGTCGTGCACGGCGGCGAGGCCGTGGTCAACGCGATCTGCGATCACGCGGACATCAAGGCGATCTCTTTCGTCGGCTCGACCAAGGTCGGCACGCACGTCTACAACCGCGCCACGCTGGCCGGCAAGCGCGTGCAATGCATGATGGGCGCGAAGAACCACGCCATCGTGATGCCTGACGCCAACAAGGAACAGACGCTCAACGCGCTCGCCGGCGCGAGCTTCGGCGCCGCGGGCCAGCGCTGCATGGCGGTGTCGGTGGCGGTGCTGGTCGGCGATGCGCGCAAGTGGGTACCGGAACTCGTCGAAAAGGCGAAGACGCTCAAGGTTGGCGCCGGCACCGAGAAAGGCGTGGACGTCGGGCCGCTGGTCTCGTGCGCGGCCTACGAGCGGGTCAACGGCCTCATCGAGCGCGGCGTGGCCGACGGCGCGACGCTGGCCCTCGACGGCCGCAAGCCGACGGTGCCGGGCTACGAGAAGGGCAACTTCGTCGGGCCGACGGTGTTCGCGGACGTGAAGCCCGGCATGGCGATCTACGAGCAGGAGATCTTCGGGCCGGTGCTGTGCCTCGCGAACGCGGAGACCATCGACGAGGCGATCGAACTGATCAACGCCAACCCGAACGGAAACGGCACGGCGATCTTCACGCAGTCGGGCGCGGCGGCGCGGCGCTTCCAGGAAGACATCGACGTGGGGCAGGTCGGCATCAATGTGCCGATCCCGGTGCCGGTGCCGATGTTCTCGTTCACCGGTTCGCGTGCTTCGAAGCTCGGCGACCTCGGCCCGTACGGCAAGCAGGTCATCATGTTCTACACGCAGACCAAGACCGTGACCTCGCGCTGGTTCGACGACGACACCGTCTCCCACGGCGTCAACACCACCATCAGCCTCAAATGAGGCAAACCCCCGGGCTGCGCGCACTTCGTGTCGTTTCCGCCTTCCGCCTTTGCAGGGGGCGATGCCAGCGGCCCGGCGGAGCCGGTTGCGCGGCATGTCTGGAGCGTAGGCCCGGTGCCTGGAACGTAGACTCTGATCATGGACTTTGAACTTTCCGAGGAGCAAAGCGCGTTCGCACACACCGCGCGCGAGTTCGCGCTGGCGGAGTTCGCGCCGCATGCCGCGCGCTGGGATGCGGAGGGCGTCTTCCCGAGGGAGGCCATCGCCAAGGCCGGTGAGCTCGGCTTCTGCGGCCTCTACGCGCCCGAGAGCATCGAGGGCCTGGCCCTGCCGCGGCTCGATGCGACGCTGGTGTTCGAGGAAATGGCGGCGGTGGACCCCTCGACCACCGCCTTCATCACCATCCACAACATGGCCACATGGATGCTCGGCACCTGGGGCACGCCGGCCGTGCGCGCGCGCTGGGGCGCGGAGCTCACCAGCGGGCGCAAGCTCGCTTCCTACTGCCTCACCGAGCCCGGCGCGGGCTCGGACGCCGGCTCGCTGAAGACGCGGGCTGAACGCCAGGGTGGCGAATACCTCGTCAATGGCGGCAAGGCCTTCATCTCCGGCGCCGGCTCGACCGACGTGCTGGTGCTCATGGCGCGCACGGGCGGCGGTGGCGCGGGCGGCATCTCGGCCTTCGCGCTGCCGGCCGACGCGCCGGGCATCAGCTACGGCAAGAAGGAACACAAGATGGGCTGGAACAGCCAGCCAACCCGCACCATCAGCTTCGACAACGTGCGCGTGCCGGCCGACCACCTGCTGGGCAGCGAGGGCGAGGGCTTCCGCATCGCGATGAAAGGCCTGGACGGCGGGCGCATCAACATCGCGACCTGTTCGGTCGGCGCGGCCCAGGGCGCCCTCGATGCCGCGCGGCGCTACATGCACGAACGCCAGCAGTTCGGCAAGCCGCTCGCGAGCTTCCAGGCGCTGCAGTTCAAGCTGGCCGACATGGCGACCGAGCTGGT
>CBIHOG010000099.1:0-6386 GCA_966211435.1 uncultured Variovorax sp.
ACCTCGCTCTGCGTGGGCCGCCGCGTCGCGACCTGGCCCGACTCGGTGCTGCCGTAGATCTCGATCAGCGCGCCGCCCATGGCCTCCTCCGCCTGCGCCGCGAGCTGCGGCGAAAGCGGCGCGGTGGCCGAAAGAATCAGATCCACCGGCGGCAGCGCAATGCCCGCCAGCAGCAGCGTCTTCAAGTGGAAAGGCGTGGTCACCAGCGCGCGCGGCCGGGGCACGGATTCGAGCGACCGCACCACGTCCGCCGGAAAGAAAGGCCGACCGCTGTCGAAAGCCGCGCCGCCCAGCAAGCCCAGCAGCGCGGAAGACTCCAGCCCATAGCTGTGCTGCACCGGCACCGTGGCCACCAGCGTCAGCCCCGCCAGCGATTCGAGCCCCATCATGCCGGCCAGCCGCGGCACCGCCGCGGCCACGTCGCCCACCAGCGTCTCCCAGCGCTTGGCATGCGGCGTCGGCACACCGGTGGAGCCGGAAGTCAGCAGGCTCGCGGCGTGCAGCTTGCGGTCGATGCGCGGCACGGCCTGCACACCCGGCTCTGCCAGGGGCGCGCGGTCCTCGATGCGCACGCCGCGGATGCCGGGCGTCTGCGTGTCCGCGCTGTCGGTGATGGCGTAGATCGTGTCGCTGGTGCCGGTGAGCCGCGCCAGCGTGTCGGGCCGCGCATCCGGCGGCAGAAGGCTGGTCTGCCCACGCACCAGCGCGGCACCCAGCGCCACCGAGAAGGCGTAGCGGTCCACGCAGAGATTGATGGCCGGCCCGCCCTCCGGCAGCACCGCCGCGAAGCGCGCCACGTCGGCCAGGTACTGATGCCCGCTCACCGGCACGCCATGGCGCCAGGCCAGCGGTGCATCCAGGTCGCGGTCCGCGAGCAGCGGCAGTGTGGAAATATCGGTCACCGGGATCGTCTCGTCTTGTTTAGCGACGCGCGGCTGGGTCGGCCGGCGCGCTGTAGAAGGCGCGCACGGCGTCGATCATGCGCGTGCGCTCGAACTCCGGATGCAGCCGGTAGCGCATCAGGTGCTCGCCCACGAACAAGGCCGCCACCAGCAGGGGCGTCAACAGATTGGCCAGCACCGACCACGCGGCGAAGGACATGAAGGCATACACGGCGATCGAGGCGACCACCATCAGCGCGAAATAAACCGTCCACACCCGCGTGACCTGCGCCGTGTAGATGCGCTGCGCCGGCGTGATCGGATGCACCCGCTGCGCGAACTGCCCGATGAGCGACAGGCGCCCGCCGAACAGCGTCGAGCCGAACCACCCGCACAGCAAGGCATTGAAGGCCGCGTGCTGGAAGACGTAGAGGCGGTTCGTGTCCCCCGCCTCGCCATGCAGCACCAGCCAGAAACCCAGCACGCCCGCGATGCCCGCGACCGCCAGGCCCCAGCCGCCGAAGCGGCTACCCGCCAGGCCCAGCGCCGTGAGCCACAAGGGCCCCAGCAGCACGCCGATGGCCCACGGCTGCGCCGCGTGGTACAGCATCATCCAATGGGAGACACCGGCATAGGCGCACCCCGCGAGCAGCAGGAGCGCCATGCGCCAACGAGACATGGATCAGGTGGCGCCGCGATTCTGCGCGACATGCGTCGCAAGACTGCGCAGCGACTGGAAGATCTGCTGGTTCCGCTCATCGTCGGAACGCAGCTGGAACCCGTACTTGCGGGACACCTCGAGCGCCACCTCGAGGATGTCGATCGAATCCAGGCCCAGGCCTTCGCCATACAGCGGCGCGGTGGGCACGATGTCGGACGGCGCGATTTCGAGATTCAGCGACTCGACCAGCAGCACGGCCAGTTCGTTTTCGAGTGCGGACTGTTCGGGTGCGTCGCCAACGGCGTCGTGAGGGGGCTGGGTCGATGACAAGGCTAAAACTCCCAATGCAGAAAACTATGAGGATACAGGCGCGCGATTATAGGAGCCGCCCTTCGCTAGACTGCGGCCATACCCCTGCGTCGCACCGACCCCACAGAACCCCTCTCCACCCCAGGAGCCCCACCATGGCCGACCCCCTCCTCATCGCCCGCCACGACACCACCGAATGCGCCCTGCTGCCGGGCCTGGCCAACCGCCACGGCCTCATCACCGGCGCCACCGGCACGGGCAAGACCGTGACCCTGCAGACCATCGCCGAAAAGCTCTCCGGCATCGGCGTGCCCGTCTTCATGGCCGACGTGAAAGGCGACCTCACCGGCGCCAGCCAGCAAGGCCACGTCGGCGACAAGCTCGCCGCCACCCTGAAGGAACGCGGCATCGAGCTGCCCGAGCCCCTGGCCTGCCCCGTGACCCTGTGGGACGTCTTCGGCGAACAGGGCCACCCCGTGCGCGCCACCGTGTCGGACATGGGCCCCCTGCTCCTGGGCCGCATGCTCAACCTCAACGAGACCCAGGCCGGCGTGCTGAACCTCGTCTTCAAGATCGCCGACGACAACGGCCTGCTGCTGCTGGACCTGAAGGACCTGCGCGCCATGCTGCAGCACGTGGGCGAGAACGCGAGCCAGTTCACCACCGAATACGGCAACATCAGCGCGGCCAGCGTGGGCGCCATCCAGCGCGGGCTGCTGCAGATCGAGACCCAGGGCGGCGAGAAGTTCTTCGGCGAGCCCATGCTCAACATCTCGGACTTCATGCAGACGCAGGACGGCAAGGGCGTGGTGAACATCCTCGCGGCCGACAAGCTCATGAACTCCCCGCGGCTCTACGCGACCTTCCTGCTGTGGCTGCTGTCGGAGCTTTTCGAGCAACTGCCCGAGATCGGCGACCCGGAGCAGCCGAAGCTGGTGTTCTTCTTCGACGAGGCGCACCTGCTCTTCAACGAGGCGCCCAAGGCGCTGGTGGAGCGCATCGAACTGGTGGTGCGGCTGGTGCGGTCCAAAGGCGTGGGCGTGTTCTTCGTGACGCAGAACCCACTGGACATCCCCGATTCGGTGCTGGCGCAGCTGGGCAACCGGGTGCAGCATGCGCTGCGCGCCTTCACGCCGCGAGACCAGAAGGCGGTGAAGGCCACGGCGACGACGATGCGGCAGAAGCCGGGGCTGGACATCGAGGCGGCCATCACCGAGCTGGCGGTGGGCGAGGCGCTGGTGAGCTTCCTGGATGCGAAGGGGCGCCCGACGATCACGGAGCGGGTGTATGTGTTGCCGCCTGGGAGCCAGATCGGGCCGATCACTCCGCAGCAGCGGCAGGCGTTGATGGCCAATTCACTCGTTGCAGGGGTGTATGAGAAGGCCGTGGATCGGGAATCGGCTTATGAGAAGTTGAAGGGGCGGGCTGAGACGGCGCCTGGGGTGCCTGCGGGGGCTGGGACCGCAGGGAAGCCTGGGACTGCGGCGCCGCAGGAATCGGGTGGGGTGATGGGGAGCCTCAATGAGATTCTGTTTGGGTCGACGGGGCCGCGTGGGGGGAAGCGTGACGGGCTGGCGCAGACGATGGCCAAATCGGCTGTCCGCACAATGGGTACGACAGTGGGCAAAGAAATCCTGCGCGGAGTCTTGGGCGGGATCTTTGGGGCGAAAACGCGACGTTAGGATCTCAGGCCATCCGGCTTCCGCTGGACGTGCGCCGGCCCAGAGGCGTGCACAAGGTGGAAGTGCGACTCAGAGGCAATGAGTGCATCATCGCGCCTCCCGGCCAGACGTGGGACGGCTTCTGAGCTTGATTCAAGGCGCCAGGCCTTCCTCGGCGATCAACGACAATCCAGCTAAGGGGAGCAACCTCGTCAGTGCGCGCCGCAAAGCGCGGCAGCAACACGGAAAGCGCATGACGGCCATCTTGAGGACACCTGGTGTCACCACTCACGCGGTTGCGCACTCCCACCGCGATTCAAGCAGCTCTCGACGAATATCACCGACTTGGTCGAACGGATTTCCTTCGGCGCTACGGCTTTCGCAAGGCACGAGACTATCTCGTACGCGATCCACACACCGGCGAGCTGTGCGACGCCAAGGCGGTCATCGGAGCAGCGTATGGCTTTGAGCACCCAGCCGAAGGCCCGCTCAACGCGGACGACTTCAGCGACGGCGAAGACTCCGTGGCCCGCAAGCTCCAAGAGTTGGGATTCGAGGTCGTCAAGATAGGCGAGGATTGGACCGAAGATGAGGTCAATGCCACCATCGTGGCCTACTTCGAGATGCTGTTGCTGGAAGCACAGCAAATCCCCTATAACAAGTCACAGCGTAACGCTCTCCTGCGCTCCACCCTAAAGGGTCGCAGCAAAGGCTCGGTCGAGATGAAGCACCAGAACGTCAGCGCCGTTCTTGACGCTCTGGACTTGCCGTTCATCCCCGGCTACAAACCCAGAGGCAACACGCAGTTCCTCCTACGGCAAGAGGTTCAGAAGTTTGTTCTGGCGAACACGAGCATCGTCCAGAGAATCGTGGATGCAATGGAAGAGGTGAAGGAGCCTTCGGCGAAGACATTCGAGGCGATCCTCGTCGATCCACCCGCGATTGAAGTGGCCATCAGATCAGAGAACGCGCCCCGCGCTCGGCTACCCCGAAAGATTGACTTCGCCGCACGTGACGAGAACAACCGACGACTCGGGCGCGCGGGAGAGCAATGGGTCATCGAGTATGAGCAGCAGCGACTTCACCGAGAAGGTATTGCCGAACTCTTCGCACGTGTATGTTGGATCTCGGACCGTCTTGGCGATGGCGCTGGCTACGACATACGGTCCTTCGACTCGGCCGACGTCGAGCGATTCATCGAGGTGAAAACCACCAACGGTTCCTATGGGTCATCCTTCATCGTGAGCCGAAACGAACTCGATTTTTCGAAAGAGGTAGGACCGGCGTTCCACCTCTATCGCGTCTTCCAATTTCGAGAGGCTCCCCGGCTCTACATGCTGCGCGGCGACCTCTCAAAGCATGTGCAGCTTGAGCCCATTGACTATCGCGCGTCGTTCAGGAAATTGATCTGAGGGCGCAGGTAACGATGCATGATTGATCGCCTCTCTGTTGACTGGCCTGAGGCCTCTTGAACGGCAACGCGATTCACCCCACCGTATTCAAAAAAGCGACCCCTGCGGCGGCCCCTCCTCTTCCCCCCGCTCCGCACACCCGCTTTCTTCCCTTCCCTCACCACCGGCTCCCCCACCATCACCAAGCCCTCGGCCGGATACTCCCGCATGAATTCCATCGCCCCTTGCACCGGCGCATCCAGCCAAGCCGCATAGCGATCCTCCGGCAGCACGACCACCATCCGCTTGTCCTGCTGATCCGCCGCGCGCTTCGGGTCCGGCCGGTGCATGTGCTTGAACATCGGATGCGCATCCGCGTTGATCGTGAGCATCGTGAAGCTCAGCTCCCACACGCCCTGCGCGTTCTTCCATGGCGCCCACAGCCCGGCCACGCCCAGCGTCTCGTCGTTCGCCGCCGTGAAGCGCGTCGGGATGTTCTTGCCCGTGCGCCAATCCGGCTCGTAGATCGCCTGGCACGGCACGATGCAGTGCCGCCCCTTCTCCCATGAACTCTTGAAGCTCGGCAGCACCGCAACCGTCTCCGTGCGCGCGTTGTAGGTGTTCTTGCCGTAGCCGATGTCCTTGGCAAAGCCCGGCAGCAGGCCGAAGTGGCCTTCGACCAGCTCGAAATCCGGCACGGCCTCGTCGCCGGAATCGCGCTCGGGCGGGCGGCGGATGAATGGCGCCATCTGCGTCGGGTAGATGTGCAGCCCGCCGGGCGGCGGCTCCCAGTCGGGCGGCAGCTTGATGCCGAACAGCCGCTCGATCTGCTTACGTCGCTTTTCCGCCTGGTAGTGGCTGCACATGCCCGCATGCTATCGGCTTCAGCCAGGCCACGGCAGCCTCGGCCGGCGCCAGCGCGCGCAAGGCCTCGTCATGCCACAGGTCGGCCGCGACCTCGTCGAGCTGATCGGGGTCGACCGTGCGCCACTGCCGCTGCAGCTGGTGGGCGCAAATTGCAATCCAGTCGTCGCGTTCCATGGCCACGAGGATAGCAAACTACTGTATATTTGACCAGTGTTTTACGATGTTACGCCTCTACGCAGCCAGGGCCTCCGGTTGAAGCGCTCGCAGCTCGCGCCGCCTGTGCGCGGCACCCTCCGCATCACCGAGATGGACCGCGCAACGACCAACCACAAGCGCAACGTCCTGCGCGTGGATCTGTGGGGCGCCTTCGGCACCACGCGCATGCGCGGGTTGCTACGGTTGTTCGATCCGGTCTTGCTGCCCACGCTGGGCGACAGCCTCCTGATCGCCGGGATCGAGCTTCGCTCCGAAGATCAGGGAGAGAAGATTTGGGAATACCGCCAGGTCTGGCTCTGCCGCCCGACCATGGAGGCGGACAAGAACTGACGCGGCTTCATCCTCCGCGTGTGTGCGCAACTCAAAAGTGGATGCCAGGCCGGGGCCTCGGCATCCACCC
>CBIHOG010000100.1:0-5862 GCA_966211435.1 uncultured Variovorax sp.
AGTTGGTGTACCAGACGATGCCGCGCGCGTCGTAGCCCTTGATGAGCACGATGCGCGTGGAGGGGCGCAGGTCGCCGCCGACGGTGGCGAGCGTCATGGCGTTGGGCTCGGGGACCTTGGCGTCGATGGCTTCGGCGAGCCAGCGTTCGAACTGGTCCAGCGGATTGGACGCGCTGCTGGCTTCGTCGAGCGCGGCGCGCTCGTAGCTTTTGCGGAGTTCGGAGAGGGAATCGGCGGGGGAGGGCATGGACGCATTGTCGACCATGCAAAGCGGCGTGTCGCAGGGTGGCTGAAGGTGGTCCCCGGTGCTTCGTTGCCGGGTCATTGCACCATGGCCGGTGAACGGCAATGGCAGCACCCCTGAAACTTCAAAAGCTGAAATTGGCCGCGCACAGGAGTGGTCCCGAAGTGCTTGAATTGTTCCGCGAGGAGTCGAACTTGCGGAAAATAAAATTAATGTTTTAGCTAGTCCCTTCGCTTTTTGGTATTTATCGGAATTGTCTTCGTTGTCTTCATATACTCCCCTTCGCCGGATCTCGGGTCTCCCAGCCCCGATCCCCCGGCTGACTCTTTTCGGGGTCTTTTGGCTTCTTCGGAAGCCATTTTTTTTGTTCAGGCCTTTTTCAATTTTCCCGACTCCCTCAGCCGCAATGCCAGCTTGATGAAAGCCTTGGCCGCGGATGACGACTGCCGGTCGTCCAGCACTGCCAGCCCCACGCTGCGGCGCACGCGCGGCGACAGCGGCCTGCACACATAGCTCTCGCCCGTCGGCGGCGTGCGCGGCAGCGACAGCTCGGCCAGGATGCTGACGCCGTCGCCGCGCGCCACGGTCTCCAGCGTGCTGATGAGCTGCGAACTCCGGTAGCGGATGTTCGGCCGCAGCTTGGCCGTCATGAAGAGCCGCGACACCAGTTCGGCCGACCCCGCCTCGGTGAGGATGAAGGGGTCGTCGCACAGCGCCCGCAGGCCGACGGCCGCCTGCCGGGCGAGCGCGTGGCCGGGCGGCAGCACGGCAAGCATCTGGTCTTCCACCAAGGGAAAGGTGTCGAACTGCTCCTCGGGCAGCACGACGAAGCCCACGTCGATGCGATGGTCCACCAGCCATTGCACCACCTGGCGGTCGGGGCCTTCGTCGATGCGCACTTCGATGTCCGGATGCCGCTCGCGGTACTCGGCCAGGATGGCCGGCAGCAGCCGCATGGAGGCGGTGGGCCCGAAGGAGCCGATGCGCAGGCTGCCCTTCTTCATGCCGCGCGCGTCGGCGGCTTCCTGGTGCATGGTCTCGGCGAGGCCGAGGATGGCCTGCGCGCGGGTCAGCAGGCGCTGGCCGATGTCGGTGAGTTCGACCTGTGCCTGCTGCCGGCGGATGAGCTCGACGCCGTATTCCTTCTCCAGCGCGCGGATGGCATGCGAGACGCCGGATTGCGAAATACCCAGGCGGACCGCGGCCAGCGTGAAGCCTTGCAACTCGGCCACGCGCGCAAAGATTTCCAGTTGCGTCAGTGTCGGCATTCTCTCCCTTATGAGCCTTTGCTCATTTTGTCATGAGGTCTTGTAAATATAAGAATATCGTCGCGGGAATGGCAATTATCCCTGCGGCTGAGTTATTGGAACTTATTCAGGAGACGATGTCATGGACTTGAGAACGCGTTGCATCACTGACGGTTCGTCCGCTCTGTGGCCGGAAATCAATCCAGCCTTCCTGCGCCAACAAGGCGTCCCGGTCTCGGCCGTGCCCTCCGATCCGGCGCAGGCGGTTTACCTTGAATTCCTGAAGGGCGTGGATGCCATCACCTCGTGCGAAGTGAAGGATTTCTACAAGTTCCGCATCGCGCTGCGCGGGGTGGACCGCGAGGCGGCCAGCCGGCCCGAGCTGATCTTCCTGCACCAGGCCTTCCTGGCCTGGGTGGAGTTCGACTACGAGGCGGCGCGGGCCTTGCTGGCCCGGCATGTCTCGGTCTTCCCGACCGACGTGATCGGGCTCTACTTCCTGCACATGCTCGACTTCTCCATCGGCAAGACGACCGCGCTCATGGACGACCTGGCCTACTGCGACCGCCACATCACGAAGGAGCACGGCCTCTACCCCTTCTACCTCGCGATCAAGTCCTTTGTGCATTGCGAAGACCAGCGCTTTGCCGAGGCCTATGCGCTGGGGCGCATTTCGGTCGCGCTCGATCCGCTGAACATCTACGGCGTTCACGCCGTCGCGCATGCCCTGCACGAGCAGGAGCGCTGGGCCGACCTGTGCAACTTCCTCACCACGCGCAAGGCCGACTGGGTCGGCAATCCGGGCATGCGCATGCATGTCTACTGGCACCTGGCCGTTGCCTACGAGCGCAGCGGCAGCACGGCGATGGCGATCGAGGCCTTCCAGGCCCTCTGCGCGCTGAAGCAGAGCCCCTTCGCCAAGCAGGACCTCGATGCCGTCGCCTTCCTGTGGCGCCTCAGGCTCAAGCAACCAGCGGACCAGCGTTTCGTCTCCGAGTGGCGGCAACTGGCTGCGCTGTGGTCGGGCAGCATCGGCTCGTCGACCTCGTACTTCCACAAGCTGCATGCGGCGCTGGCCTTCTGCGCGTCGAGCCAGCCCTTCCTCATCGACAAGCTGATGGCCGAGAGCGACGGCTTCGGCATCGAGCGCGCCACGCACGAGGTCGGCATGGAGGTGCTGGAGGCGATCCGGCTCTTTGCCCGGCGCCACTATGGGGACTGCGCCGGCGGGCTGAAGCGATGCCAGGGCCGCTGGCACCTGCTGGGCGGCAGCCGGGCGCAGCGCGAGATCCTCTCGCTGACGGCCGAAGCCGCCGAAGGCTATTCCCGGGCGCTGAACTTCGCATGAGCACGCAGCGCGCCTCCGACCCCTTCGTCTACCTGAAGCTGGTGGCCGTCTCCGTCATCTGGGGCGGCACCTTCGTCGCCGGCCGCTTCCTGGCGGGTACGCCGCCGATGCTGTCGGCCTGCCTGCGCTTCGTGCTGGCGAGCCTGACGCTGGCGCTGTTCCTGGCCTGCGCGCGCAAGCCGCTGGCGCGGGTCGGGGCGGGGCAACTGTTGCAGCTGGCGGTGCTCGGCTTCTTCGGCATCTTCACGTACAACGTCTGCTTCTTCCACGGGCTCGCCCAGGTCAGCGCGTCGCGTGCCTCGCTGATCGTGGCGCTCAATCCGGCAATGATCGCGCTGGCGGCCTTCGTCTGCTTCCGGGAGAGCCTGTCGGTGCGCAGGGTGGGCGGCATCGGGCTGTGTCTCGTCGGGGCCGCCACCGTCATCCTCTCACGGAGCCCGGATGCACTGGGCCAGGCGGAGGCCCATTGGCGAGGCGATCTCGCCATCTTCGGCTGCGTGCTGAGCTGGGTGGTCTTCAGCGTGTTCTCGCGCAACCTGGCCAGGGCGATCGGGCCGCTGCACACGGTGACGTACTCGATCTGGCTGGGCACTCTGATGCTGCTGGCGGGGGCAGGCGTCTCCGGCCAACTGGGCACGCCCGCCCTGGCTGCCTTGGCCGGGCTGCCGGCCTTGCCCCTGCTCAGCCTGGTCTACCTGGGCGCGGTGGGCTCGGCACTGGCCTACATCTGGTACTACGACGCGATCCAGAAGATCGGCGCCACCCGCTCCGGGGTGTTCATCGCGCTGAACCCGCTGACGGCAGTGCTGTTGGGTGCATTGCTGCTGGATGAGCGCCTGAGCTTGCCGATGTTCGCGGGCGGCACGCTGATCATCCTGGGCATCTTCCTGTGCAACAGGGCTCCGCCGGCGGCGCGCGCGCCGGCTTCGTCCGCCCTGCGGGCTTGACCCCCGTCAAGGGCCTCCGGGGGCGGGCGCCGCCCTCCGTGCGTCACTCCGGCGACAATCGTGGTTCTGGTGAAAAATCCAAGAGCAGTTCAACCCAGCCAACCACACGGAAGCAAGCGCATGAGCACGAAGCCATCCACCATCATCTACACCCTGACCGACGAGGCCCCCTTCCTGGCAACGTGCGCGTTCCTGCCCATCGTGCGAGCCTTCACGGCGCCGGCCGGCGTCCAGGTCGCGACCAGCGACATCTCCGTGGCGGCGCGGATCCTGGGGCAGTTTCCCGAGTCGCTGACCGCGGAGCAGCGCGTTCCGGACAACCTGGCCGAGCTCGGCAAGCTCACGTTGCAGCCGGACGCCAACATCATCAAGCTGCCCAACATCAGTGCGTCGGTGCACCAGCTGGTCGGTGCCATCAAGGAGCTTCAGTCGCGCGGCTACAAGATTCCAGACTATCCGGAAGACCCGAAGACGGATGAAGAGAAAGCCGTGCGCGCCCGCTACTCGAAGTGCCTGGGCAGCGCCGTGAATCCGGTTCTGCGCGAAGGCAATTCGGACCGCCGCGCGCCCAACGCCGTCAAGAACTACGCCCGCAAGAATCCGCACAGCATGGGCGAGTGGAGCATGGCCTCGCGCACCCACGTGGCGCACATGAAGCATGGCGACTTCTACCATGGCGAAAAATCCATGACGCTGGACCGCGCGCGCGACGTCAAGATGGAACTGGTCACCAAGTCCGGCAAGACCATCGTGCTGAAGCCCAAGGTCTCGCTGCTGGCCGGCGAGATCATCGACAGCATGTTCATGAGCAAGAAGGCGCTGTGCGACTTCTATGAAGAGCAGATGGAAGACGCCCGCAAGACCGGCGTGATGCTCTCGCTGCACGTGAAGGCCACGATGATGAAGGTCTCGCACCCGATCGTCTTCGGCCACGCGGTGCGCATCTTCTACAAGGAAGCCTTCGCCAAGCACGGCAAGCTCTTCGACGAGCTGGGCGTGAACGTCAACAACGGCCTGGTCAACCTCTACGACAAGCTGGAGTCGCTCCCCAGCACGAAGCGCGAGGAGATCATCCGCGACCTGCACGCCTGCCACGAGCACCGCCCGGAGCTGGCCATGGTCGACTCGGCCAAGGGCATCTCGAACCTGCATGCGCCCAACGACGTGATCGTGGACGCCTCCATGCCCGCGATGATCCGCATCGGCGGCAAGATGTGGGGCGCCGACGGCAAGCCCAAGGACACCAAGGCGGTCATCCCCGAGAGCACCTTCGCCCGCATCTACCAGGAGGTCATCAACTTCTGCAAGACCAACGGCAACTTCGACCCGGTCACCATGGGCACGGTGCCCAACGTCGGCCTGATGGCGCAGCAGGCCGAGGAATACGGCTCGCACGACAAGACCTTCGAGGTGCCCGAGGACGGCGAGGCCCGCATCGTGGACATCGCCAGCGGCGAAGTGCTGCTGGTGCAGAACGTGGAAGCGGGCGACATCTGGCGCATGTGCCAGGTGAAGGACGCGCCGATCCGGGACTGGGTCAAGCTGGCCGTCACGCGCGCGCGCAACTCGGGCATGCCGGCGCTCTTCTGGCTGGACCCGTACCGCCCGCACGAAGCCGAGATGATCAAGAAGGTGCAGACCTATCTGAAGGACCACGACACGGCGGGCCTGGACATCCAGATCATGTCGCAGGTGCGCGCCATGCGCTACACGCTGGAGCGTGTCATCCGCGGGCTGGACACCATCTCCGTCACCGGCAACATCCTGCGCGACTACCTGACCGACCTGTTCCCGATCATGGAGCTGGGCACCAGCGCCAAGATGCTGTCGATCGTGCCGTTGATGGCGGGCGGCGGCATGTACGAGACGGGTGCCGGCGGTTCCGCGCCGAAGCACGTCAAGCAGCTGGTGGAAGAAAATCACCTGCGCTGGGATTCGCTGGGCGAGTTCCTGGCCCTCGCCGTGTCGCTGGAAGACCTGGGCATCAAGACCGGCAACGCGCAGGCCAAGATCCTGGCCAGGACGCTGGACACCGCCACCGGCAAGCTGCTGGACAACAACAAGAACCCATCGCCC
>CBIHOG010000101.1:0-5001 GCA_966211435.1 uncultured Variovorax sp.
CGTTGCTGTCCTTGCCCGTCATGTTCTGCAGCACGAAGAGGTTGAAGCCCACCGGGGGCGTGACCTCCGCGATCTCCACCAGCAGCACGATGAAGATGCCGAACCACACCAGGTCGAAGCCGGCCTTCTGGATCATCGGCAGCACGACCGCGCTGGTGAGCACGATCATGGAGATGCCGTCCAGCGCCGTGCCGAGCACGAGGTAGACGACGACCAGCGCTCCGATGAGCGCGTAGGGCGACAGGTGCATGCTGTCCACCCATTCGGCCAGCTCGCGCGGGATGCCGGTGAAGGCCATGGTCTTCGTGAGGAAGGCCGCGCCGGCGAGGATGAACATGATCATGCAGCTGGTGCGCGTGGCCCCCATGAGCCCGTCCTTGAAGTTCTGCCAGGTGAGGCTGCGGCCCCAGGCCGCGATGGCCAGCGAGCCCAGCACGCCGAAGGCGGCGCACTCGGTGGCGGTGGCCCAGCCGGCGACCAGCACCCAGACGATGAAGATGATCAGCAGCGTGCAGGGGATCAGGTTGCCCGACAGCCGCAGCTTCTCCATGAAGGTGGTCGGCGGGTCGGCCGCGGGCACCTTGTCCGGATGGCGGATGCTCCACCACGCGATGTAGCCGGAGAACAGCAGCATCAGCAGCAGCCCGGGCAGGAAGCCGGCCAGGAAGATGCGGATGATGGAGGCGTCCGCGGCCACCGCGTAGACCACCATGGTGATCGAGGGCGGGATCAGGATGCCCAGCGTGCCGGCGGTGGCGAGCGAGCCGATGGCGAGCTGCTCGTCGTAGCCGCGGCGCTTGAGTTCGGGCAGCGCCACCTTCGAGATGGTGGCGCAGGTCGCGGCCGAGGAGCCGGAGACCGAGCCGAAGACGCCGCAGCCGAGGATGGTGGTGTGCATCAGCCGGCCGGGCACGCGGTTGAGCCAGGGCCTGAGGCCTTCGAACATCTCCTCGCTGAGCTTGGTGCGGAACAGGATCTCGCCCATCCAGATGAACAGCGGCAGCGCCGCGAGCTCCCAGCTCGCATTGCTTTCCCAGAAGGCCGAGAAGAGGTTCTTGCCTGGCAGGGTGTTGGTGAAGAAGGCCTGGCCGATCCAGCCGACGATGGCCAGGGTCATCGCGATCCAGACGCCGCCGGCCAGTAGCACGAGCATGCTGACGAGCAGCAGCGCGCCCACCAGAAGTGTTTCAATCATTTCGAGCTCTCAGGGGTTCACACATCAGAAGAGAAATCGCCGGCGGCGTGGCGCTCCTCGACGGCGCGCTGGTAGCTGGGCTTTTCGCCGCGCACCACGCCGACGAGTTCATCCACCATCGCGATCAGCAGCAGCCAGCAGCCGATGACGAAGGTCGATTGCGGGATCCAGATCGGGATGAGCACGAGGCCGGTCGACATCTCGGCGAACTCGTAGCTCTCCCAGGTGAAGCTGGTCGCCGCAAAGGTCAGGTAGGCGACGGACACGGCCGCGACCAGTAGGCAGGCCACGTCGAGCACGCGTCGCACCTTCGGTGTCACGGCGTCGAGCAACAGGGTCACGCGCACGAAGTCGCCGTGGCGAAACGCATGGGCCATGGCGAAGAAGGCGGCCGCTGCGCACAGCCAGGCAACCACGTCGTTGAGCCCGCTCACGTGCCAGTTCATCTGCCGGCCGACCCCGGCCACGATCATCAGCAGGAAGATCAGGAACACGCAGAGCGCGCCCAGCGCGCCCGCACCGTCGTACAGGCGATCGAGAAGGCGGCGCACGGGTCAGTGCCTCTTGTAGGCGTCGACGATGGCCGCGCCGTCAGCGCCCGCGGCCTTCAGCCAGTCGGCCTGCATGATGCCGCCGACCTGGCGCATGTCGGCGTCGAGCTTCGCCGACGGCTTGTAGATCTTCATGCCGCGCTCGGTCAGCAGGCGCTTGTACTCGTCGTTCTTCTCTTCGGCGAGCTTCCAGCCACGCGCCTCGGCATCGGCGGCGGCCTTGGTGACCGCGGCCTTGCTCGCCGCATCCAGCGCATCGAAGGCCTTGGCGTTCACGAGGACGGCATTCTTCGGAATCCAGGCCTGCGTGTCGTAGAAGTTCTTGATGCTTTCGTAGGTCTTGGTGTCGAAGCCCGTGGAAGCGGAACTCATGTAGCTCTCGATCACGCCGGTCGCCATCGCGGCGCTCAGCTCGGCCTGCTGGATCTGCACCGGCTGCGCGCCGATCAGCTCGGCGATCTTGGCCGTGGCGGGGCTGTAGGCGCGCCACTTGATGCCGCGCAGGTCGGCCACCGAGCCGATCTCCTTCTTCACGTAGATGCCCTGCGGTGCCCACGGCACCATGAAGAGCACCTTGATGCCCTGCGCGGCCAGCAGCTTTTCCGTGGCGGGCTTCGACGCGGCATAGAGCTTGGCGGCCTCCGCGTAGGTCGAGGCCAGGAAAGGCACGCCGTCGAGCGCGTAGATCGGGTTCTCGTTGGCGTAGTTGGCCAGCAGGATCTCGCCGGCCTGCGCCTGGCTGCTCTGCACGGCGCGCTTGATTTCAGGCGCCTTGAAGAGAGATGCGTTCGCGTGCACCGTGATCTTCAGCTTGCCGGCCGTGGCGGCCTCCACGTCCTTCGCGAACTGGACGATGTTCTCGGTGTGGTAGTTCGCGGGCGGGTAGGCCGTGGGCAAGTCCCACTTGGCCTGTGCGTGCGCGGAAGCAGCGACACAGGCGAGCGCGGCGACGGAGATGAGCTTTCGAAACATGGATGGTTCTCCAGGAGGTGAATCTGGTGGTTGAAAAGGTTCGGCACGACAGGCGACGACAGCGCCAAGCCCTTCCTCCAAAGCAAACCCCATGCCAAAGTGATGAGCAATTCATCCTATTCAAAGCAACGATTCCACCGTTATTGTTGAACAATATTCGTGCGAATGCCCTCCAATGGTGCTTTCTCGTGCGACATGAGTGCACGGATAGAGAACAACATGTCGTTGGTTCATCACTGTTTCGTTGACGTTTTATTGCTATCCAGACTACATTCGCGCGCTGTCGAAACCTTCATCGGCGCCACGGGAAGTCCAGCCGCAGGCAGGCCGCCCCCGGAACAATCGAAACCATCAAGAGGCCCCGCCATGAAGAAATCCCCCAGCGCCGCCGCCAAGGCCCGCACAGCCGCGGGCGCCAAGGCGGCGGCTTCGAGCCCGCCACCCGCGGCCAGGCCCGCAGGCAAGCGGGAGGGCATCGTCTCGTCGTCCCACCTCGTCTCTCCGCGCAGCATGGAGCTCAGCGAATTCGAGTACGGGCTCATCGTCTCGAACAACGCCTTCTCGCGATGGATCGTGCATTGCATGTCCGCGGCAGGGCTGTCCGAACTCATGCCGCTGGACGTGCTGCTGCTGCACCACGTCAATCACCGAGCGCGCGGAAAGCGGCTGTCCGACATCTGCTTCATCATGAACGTCGAGGACACCCACCTGATCAACTACTCGTTGAAGAAGCTGCAGGGCCTGGGCGTCGTGGCATCCACGCGAAGCGGCAAGGAGGTCACCTACTCCACCACCGCCGAGGGCCAGCGCTATGTCGAGCGCTACCGCGAGATCCGCGAGAGCTGCCTCATCGACGCGCTCAACGCCGACGACGTGCTCAATCGCCAGATCGGCGATCTCGCCGTGCTGCTGCGCATGCTCTCCGGCGTCTACGACCAGGCCGCGCGCGCGGCCGCATCGCTCTGACGTCTCTTCTTCACACATGAATCACCGGAAAGGATCGGCATGAGCCCCACAGGGAGACGTTGGCAGTTCTGGATCGACCGCGGAGGCACCTTCACCGACGTCGTGGCCCGCCGGCCCGACGGATCGCTGACCACGGCCAAGCTGCTGTCGGAGAACCCGGAGCAATACCGCGACGCCGCCGTCGAAGGCATCCGGCGCCTGCTCGGGCTGGCGCCCTCGGAACAGATCACGCCGGCGCTCGTCGAGTGCGTGAAGATGGGCACCACGGTCGCCACCAATGCGCTGCTGGAGCGCAAGGGCGACCGCACGCTCCTGGTGACCACGCGCGGCTTCCGCGACGCCCTGCGCATCGCCTACCAGAACCGCCCGCGGCTGTTCGACCGCCGAATCCTGCTGCCCGAGTTGCTCTACGAGCGCGTGGTCGAGGCCCATGAGCGCGTCGACGCGCAGGGCGATGTCCTGACGCCGCTCGACGAGTCCGCCCTGCGCCACGATCTGCAGGCCGCCCACGACGCGGGCCTGCGGACCTGCGCGATCGTGCTGATGCATGGCTATCGCCATACGCGGCACGAGTCCGCGGCGGCGCGGCTGGCCCGGGAGGTCGGCTTCACGCAGGTCTCGACCTCGCACGAGGCAAGTCCGCTGATGAAGTTCGTCTCGCGCGGCGACACGACGGTGGTCGACGCCTATCTTTCCCCGATCCTGCGGCGCTACGTGGACGAGGTGGCGGACCAGATGCCCGGCGTGAAGCTGCTCTTCATGCAATCTTCCGGCGGCCTGACCGATGCACGCGGCTTCCAGGGCAAGGACGCCGTGCTGAGCGGCCCGGCCGGCGGCATCGTCGGCATGGTGCGCACCGCGCTGGCGGCCGGACAGGAGCGCGTGATCGGCTTCGACATGGGCGGCACGTCGACGGATGTCTCGCACTACGCGGGGGAATTCGAGCGCGCCTTCGAGACCCAGGTGGCAGGGGTGCGCATGCGTGCGCCGATGATGAGCATCCACACGGTGGCCGCGGGCGGCGGCTCGATCCTGAGCTTCGACGGCGCGCGGCTGCGCGTCGGGCCCGAGTCGGCCGGCGCCAATCCGGGGCCGGCCTGCTACCGGCGCGGCGGACCGCTCGCCACCACGGATGCCAATGTCCTGCTGGGCAAGTTGCAGCCGGCCTACTTCCCCAAGGTGTTCGGCCCGCAGGGCGACGAGCCGCTCGACCATGAAGTGGTGGGGGCGGGCGGAGCGGCGGGCGGCGGGGGGGGCGGGCAAGGCACCCGGGCGCCGGCGCGCCCCCCGCGTTTAGGCGGGGGGGGTGGACCGATA
>CBIHOG010000102.1:0-4583 GCA_966211435.1 uncultured Variovorax sp.
CCGGTGGGCTTCAACCTCTTCGTGCTGCAGAACATGACGGGCAAGGACAGCAACGTGATCGCCAAGGCCGCGATCCCCTTCTTCTTCTGCCTCGTGCTGTGCATCGCGCTGATCACCGTCTTCCCGAGCATCGTGACGATCCTGCCGGATCTGTTCATGGGTGTCGAGCGCTAGGCGCTCGCGGCCCAGCGAAGAAGCCCGAGTTTCCTCAGACCTGCCAACCGGAATCGCTCATGTGCCGCGCGTACACCGCCAGCACGATGCGCTCAGAATGAATCAGATAGTCATTGAGTGTGGCGGAAGCGCGCGCGAACTCGCCAGCCTCCGCCAACTCCAGGATGTTCGCATTCATGTCCACGTAGGGGGCATGCAGGAACTCGGGGTCGCGCAGCAGGCCGAAGGCCAGCCGCAATTCGGCCAGCACCGAGCCGAAGAGATGGTTGAGCCGTTCGCTGTCCGCCAATTCGACGATCGCCATGTGGAACGCCATGTTGGCCGTGCCCACGTCCGGCCAGCTGCCGCTTGCGCGCGACTTCAACGACTTCTCCACCGCGTCGCGCATCTTCTTCTTGGCCGGGTGGCGGGGGTAGGCCTGGGCGAGCGCCTGGCATTCGATGAGTCGCCGCACGCGATAGATGTCGATGATCGACGCAATGCTGGGAATGACGACGAACACGCCGCGATTCGGGGCGTGCTTGAGAAGACCGTCCTTGCTCAGCATGCGAAACACCTCACGAAGCGTGTTGCGCGAAATGCCAAGGCTCTCGCTCAAGGTCAGCTCGGAGAGGCGCTCGCCCGGCGTGAACTCGCCCTGGGTGATCTTCTGCGTCAGTACTTCCGCGATACGCACGCTCAGTGCCTGAGTGACGGGGGATTGCGGATCGGTGGCGGAAGCGGTCATTGCGGTTCGGGACGGCGAAGCGGATTGCGTCTGCAGCGCATTCTCGCTCCGTATCCGGACTGGCCCGCTCGAACGCCATCGACGAATGTCCCGTTGCTGTCGCGACTTGCCCAACGCAATGAAATCAGCTGCCATGCCATATTACTTTCAAGACGCCCGCGACTCGCGGGCGCGCGATGAATGCCGCGGGAGGGCGACGTCGTGCCAGGACTGAGGATGGACCTCAACAGCGACCTCGGCGAGAGCCTTGGCGCGTGGCGCATGGGCGACGATGAGGCGATGCTGGACATCGTGAGCAGCGCCAACGTGGCCTGCGGCTTCCACGCCGGCGATCCGGCCGGCATCCTGCGGACGCTGCGTCGCGCGGCCGAGCGTGGCGTGGCGGTCGGCGCCCATGTCGCATACCCCGACCTGGCCGGCTTCGGCCGCCGCGACATGGATGTGGCCCCAGCCGACCTGCGGGCCGACGTGATCTACCAGATCGGCGCGCTCAAGGGCCTGGCCGCGGCGGCGGGCACCTCGGTGCGCTACGTGAAGCCGCACGGCGCGCTCTACAACACCATTGCCCGCGACGAGCGCCAGGCGCGCGATGTGATCGCGGCCATCGGCGCGATCGATCCCGCATTGATGCTGGTCGGCCTGGCCGGCTCGCCGTTGCTGGCCTGGGCGCGGGAGGGCGGACTGCGCACCGTCGCCGAGGCCTTCGCCGATCGCGCGTACATGCCCGACGGCTCGCTCGTCCCGCGTGGGGTAGAGGGCGCGGTCCTGCACGACGCGCGCGAGGTCGCCGCCCGGATGCTGCGCCTCGCGACCGAAGGCACGATCGCCGCCCGCGACGGCCGCACGGTGCGCCTGCAAGCGGATTCGATCTGCGTTCATGGCGACAGTCCCGGCGCCGTCGGGATGGCGCGCGAGGTGCGTGACTTGCTCGAACGCTCGGGCATCAGTGTCGCGCCCTTCGTGGAGATGGAGGCGTCGCGATGATGCGCTTCCTGCCCGTCAACCTCGACGCCTTGCTGGTCGAGCTCGACGATCTGCCGCGGACGCTGGCGCTGCTCTCGTCGCTGCAGGCCGAGCCGATCGACGGCATCGACGAACTGGTGTCCGCCGCTCGCACGCTGCTGGTCCGCTTCCGGCCGTCCAAGCTGTCCCACGGCCAGCTGGCCGAGCGCATCGGACGACGCAGCCTCGCGCCATCCGTCGAGCGGGTGGGCACGTGCATCGAGATCCCGGTCAAGTACGAGGGTGAGGATCTCGACGACGTGGCCCGGATGCTCGGCATCTCGCGAGAGGAGGTCATCCGGCGCCACACGGGGAGCGACTACACCGTCGCCTTCACCGGCTTCGCACCCGGCTTCGCCTACCTGACCGGTGGTCATCCCGGCCTCGATGTGCCGCGCCGCACCACGCCACGCACCTTGATTCCGGCCGGCGCCGTGGCGCTCGCCGGGCCCTTCAGCGGCGTCTATCCGCAGGCCAGCCCCGGCGGCTGGCAGATCATCGGCATCACCGAGACCCCCATGTGGGATCTGGGCCGTGAGGTGCCGGCGCTGCTGCAGCCGGGCTTCAGGGTGCGCTTCGTCGATGCGTCGAGGCACCGCGCGGCGCAATCCGCGTCCGCGCGGGCGAAATTCATCGAGAGTCCCGCGTCGGCGCCGCACGAAGGCGCGGCCCTCGAAGTTCGCGGCACCGGCCTGCTGGCGCTGTTCCAGGACCTCGGCCGTCACGGCCAGGCGGGCCAGGGCGTCTCGCGCTCGGGCGCGGCAGACCAGGGCGCGTTGCGCGCGGCCAATCGCCTGGTCGGAAATCCCAGCGACGCCGCCTGCGTCGAGATTGCGTACGGCGGATTCCGGATCACCAGCCGCGGCGACACCGTGGTCGCCTTCACCGGTGCCGATGCGCCCGTGCATCTCACCAGCGCGAGCGGTGCGCGCCGCGACATGCGCGGCCATGAGGCCATTGCGCTGTCGGATGGCGACAGCCTGGCGCTCGGCGAGCCGCGCGCTGGAATCCGCAGCTATCTCGCGGTGCGTGGCGGATTCGTGGTCGCGCCGGTGCTGGGCAGCCGATCGACCGACACGCTCGCCCATCTGGGGCCGCCGCCGATCAAGGCCGGTGACGTGCTGCCGGTGCGGGCCGTGGCGCGTGGCGCCATCGTCGGAGACGCTGAAACAGCGCGCGCGGATCTTCCATCCACGGGGGGGCCCGTCGTGCTCGACGTCGTGATGGGCCCGCGCACCGACTGGTTCACGCCCGAGGCCGTCGAATTGCTGGCAAGCCAGCCGTGGACGGTGACGCCGCAGTCGAACCGCGTCGGCCTGCGTCTCTTCGGCCAATCGCCCCTGGCGCGTGCCCGCACGGTCGAACTGCCGAGCGAAGGCACGGCGCTGGGCGCCATCCAGGTGCCGCCGAGCGGCCAACCGGTGCTCTTCCTCGCCGACCATCCGCTGACCGGCGGCTACCCCGTGATCGGCGCCGTGGCGACCCACCATCTCGACCGCGCCGGCCAGATCCCCGTCGGCGCCTCGGTCAGGTTCAACCCCATCCGCGCGTTCAGCGCGACCACCTCTCTCGAGTTCCAAGACAAGCAATGAAGAAGGTCCTCATCGCCAATCGCGGCGAGATTGCCGTGCGCATCGTGCGCGCCTGTGCCGACTACGGCGTGAAGTCGGTCGCCGTGTACGCCGACGCCGACCTCGATGCGCTGCACGCCCGCATGGCCGACGAGTCCTACGGCCTCGATGGCCAGCGGCCGGCGGACACCTACCTGAACATCCCCAAGCTCCTCGCCATCGCAGTCCGTTGCGGCGCCGACGCGGTGCATCCGGGCTACGGCTTTCTCTCGGAAAGCGCGAGCTTCGCCAAGGCGGTGGTCGATGCCGGTCTCGCGTGGATCGGCCCGCCGGCCGCCGCCATCGAGGCGCTGGGCGACAAGGTGCAGGCCCGCAAGATCGCGCTGGCCGTCGGCGCTCCGCTCGTCGCTGGGACTTCCGAGCCCGCGCGCGATGCGCAGGAGGTCGTCGCGTTCGCCGAGCGCAATGGCCTGCCGATCGCCATCAAGGCGGCCTTCGGCGGCGGCGGGCGGGGCCTCAAGATCGCCTGGCGGCTGGACGAAGTCGCCGACCTGTACGAATCCGCGGTGCGCGAGGCCGTGACGGCCTTCGGCCGGGGCGAATGCTTCGTCGAGCAGTTCCTGGACCGGCCGCGCCACGTCGAGGCGCAGGTCATCGCCGACACGCACGGCCGCGTCGTCGTGCTCGGCACGCGCGACTGCTCGCTGCAGCGGCGCAACCAGAAACTGGTGGAAGAGGCGCCCGCGCCCTTTCTCAGCGACGCGCAGCGCGAGCGCATCCACCAGGCGGCGCGCGACGTGTGCGCGCATGCCGGCTACGTCGGCGCGGGCACCGTCGAATTCCTGCTCAGTCCTTCGGGCACGATCTCCTTCCTGGAGGTGAACACGCGCCTGCAGGTCGAGCATCCCGTGACCGAGGAGACGACGGGCATCGACCTGGTGGTCGAGCAACTGCGCATTGCCGATGGCCTGCCGCTGTCGGTCACCGAGACGCCGGTGCCACGCGGCCACGCCTTCGAGTTCCGAATCAACGCCGAAGATGTCGGCCGGGGCTTCCTGCCCGCGCCCGGCCCGGTCCACTTGTTCGAGGCGCCTTCGGGTCCGGGCGTG
>CBIHOG010000103.1:0-4283 GCA_966211435.1 uncultured Variovorax sp.
GCGCTCGACGTCCGCGGTTCCCATGCTCGACAACGGCCACCTGGGGCGCCGGTAGAAGATCCGATCCGGCGGAGGCCCTCAAGCCGCCTTGGGCTCAGGCAGCACCGCCGTCAGGGCGAAGTCGACCAGGCGAAGCCAGGTTTCTTCCAGGCCCATGATGTTGTGGTGATCCGAGCCGGCGACCGTCTGCACGCAGATCGGCGTGGGCCATGCGGCGATGAGCTTCTCCGAGCGTTCCGGGAGCACGACATCGTCGCGCTCGGCCAGCAGGGCCTGGGTTTTCGCCGCGACCTCGCGGCAATGCGCGAGCGAGTTGAATTGGTGGCGCAGCAGCAGCGAAAGCGGCACCAGCGGGAAACGCCGCTTGGCAACCTCCAGCATCGAGTCGTAGGGCGTGACCAGTTGCAGGCTCGCGAAGTCCTGCCGGGCCACCAACTGGATGGCCACGCCCGTGCCCAGGCTGCGGCCGACGACATGCAGCCGCGCCTGCGGAAAGGCGCGTCGCAGGTGATTGGCGAGCTGGATGGCATCGGCCACCGATGCGACCTCGGAGGGGTGCCCCTGCGAGTCGGCCACCCCGCGGTAGTTGATCGCCGAAAAGCCGAAGCCCTCGGGCAGCCAGTGCAGCGCCTGCGCGGTGGCGCGTACATCCTCGCCCCGGCCCGCGAAGTAGATGAACAGGTCGCGCAACGCGTCCTCGCCGTGCGGGTGGTAGACGTAGCCGCGCACCATCCCGCCCGGCACCGTGTGCGAGTAGGTGGAAAAGTCGTCGGACAGGTGGACGACCGGGAGCTTGCGCGCATTGAACAGGATGTGACCCTGGCGCGTCGCAAGAAGGGTCCAGTAGGCCGCGATGCTCCCCACCACCGCGGCCGAGGCCGAGAGTGCGATGCGGAAGACTTTGGATGACGACAAGCTGTGCTCCCGAGAAACCTTGACGTCGGAGGTTACTTGAAGTCTCCGGCCGGCTCCGGTGCCACACGGGTCTCCCTTCCGCTGCGGCGGATTGCCTGCGGCGGCTGCCCCAGCGTGCGGACGAACGCACGCCGCATCCGCTCGCGGTCCCCGAGGCCCACCTCGGCCGCGATCACATCCGAGGAGAGCCGTCCTTGTTCGAGCATCAGCCTCGCCGCCTCCACGCGCAAGAGCTCGACGGCCTTGGCGGGCGTCCGGCCGGTCTCGGCGCCGAAGGCCCTGCTGAACTGGCGTGGGCTGAGCCCTGCCACATCCGCGAGTTCCTCGACCGACAGCGCGTCGCGGAGATGGGCGTTCGCATGGTCCAGCGCCTTCTGGATCCGGTCGGACTTGGGCTCGAGTTCGAGCAAGGCCGAGAACTGCGACTGCCCTCCCGTGCGCCGGTGGTAGACGACGAGCTTGCGCGCCACCGTGCGCGACACCTCCTTGCCGTGGTCCCTCTCGATCATCGCAAGCGCGAGGTCGATGGTGGCGGCCATGCCCGCCGAGGTCCAGATCGGTCCGTCCACGACGAATATCTGGTCCTCCTCCACCGCCACCTTCGGGAAGCGGCGCTGGAGACTGCGGGCAAAGCGCCAGTGGGTGGTGGCGCGGCGGCCGTCCAGCACGCCCGCTTCGGCCAGGATGAATGCGCCGGTGCAGGGCGCCGCGATGCGCCTCGCGGTCTCCATCGCGCTTTTCACGAAGGCGATCAGGCCAGGCGAGGCGATGTCCGTCTCGACACCGGAGCCGAACATGATGGTGTCGAAAATCTCGTCCCCGAAAGGCTGCGTCTCCACGCGGAACCCTGCCGAAGCGGCCACGAGCCCGCCGCTTTCCGAGAGCAGCGTCACGTCGTAGGCCGTTTCCTCGAGGACGATGTTGGCGGTCTCGAACGCAGTGACCGCCGCGAAGCCCAGCAGGTAGAAGTTGGGAAACACCACAAAACCGATCCTGTGCACGAGCCGCTCCACCGCATGTCCGAAATCAGCAGTATTAAAGACATTTGAGACATCGGCAAGCGCAGCTATCCTGCCGGCTCTCAAGATGAAAACCACCAGAGGCTGATTGATATGGATCGTCGACTCGTCATGCTCGCGCTCGGCATGTTCGCGATGGGAACGGACAACTTCGTTGTCGCCGGCATTCTTCCGAGCGTCGCCGAATCGCTGCACACCTCCGTCAGCCTCGCGGGCCAGATGGTGACCCTCTATGCCCTGTCGTACGCCGTCATGGCGCCCGTGATGGCTGCCGTGGCCGGGGGATGGCCGCGCAAGCTTCTGCTGGTGTCGGCGCTGGGCATCTTCGTCGCGGGCAACGTCATGAGCGCGCTGGCGACGGACCTTCACACCGTGCTCCTGAGCCGCGTGGTCGCTGGCCTGGGCGCGGCGATGTTCGCGCCGACCGCGCTCGGCGTGGCCGCCGCCCTGGCCACGCCCGAGAGGAGAGGGCGCGCGCTTGCCACGGTCACCGCTGGCCTGGCGGGTGCCACGGCACTGGGCGCTCCCATCGGCACCTTCATCGGCGGGCTCGCGAACTGGCGGTCCACGCTCTGGTTCGTCGCGCTCCTCGGGCTGGTCTCGATGGTCGGCGTGTGGACGATGCTTCGCGCCGTTCCCCAGCCTCCACGCATCGCGCTGCGGGAGCGGCTGGCGGCCGACCCGGCGGTGATGGACAAGAGCGGTCGCGCGCACCGCGTGGGCGACCTGGCGCGGGAATACGGCTTCACGGATGTGGACGGGCGGCAGGTCGAGGCGTTCGAGATCGAGGGCGACTGAACGCGTCGTCAATCCAGCGGCGCCGTCGAGATCCTGGGGCGCGACCGGCCGCTTGTTGTCGAAGTAGTCGGTCGCGGCGAGCCCATGCCGATGCCGGCGTGGGGGCCTGACGTATCCTCGGCCGGGTGAATTCGCCCGTCCTCTCCTCCCTTCTCCCCGTCGTCATCCTCATCGCCGCGGGCTTCCTCGCGGGGCGGCGCGGCTGGGTCGGCGCAGGGGCGATCAAGGACCTGTCGAACGTCATCTTCCTGCTGCTCGCGCCGGCACTGCTCTTCCATTCGATGAGCGTGGTGGACGTGCGGCAATTGAGCCTGCGGCCGGTGGCGGCGTACTTCGTCGGCGCCGGTCTCATCTTCGGCGCGACGCTGCTATGGCGCGGCTTCAACCGCAGCTCGGCCGTGCTGGCACTGGCCAATACCTACAGCAACACGGTGATGATCGGCATCCCGCTGATCGGCCTTGCGTACGGACCCGAGGGGATGATCGTGCTGCTCACGCTCATCTCGCTGCACTCGCTGGTGCTGCTGACCAGCGCCACCGTGGTGCTGGAGCTGGCGGTGGCGCACGAGCACGCCAGCAGCAGCGGCGAGCAGCGCCCGCCCATGCTGCGCACCGTGGGGCGGGCGCTCTTCAATGCCGTCATCCATCCGGTGCCGCTGCCCATCGTGGCGGGGCTGCTCTTCGCGTGGAGCGGCATGCGCATGCCGGACGTGATTGAGACGCCCGTCGAGCTGCTGGCGCAGGCCTTCAGCCCGCTGGCGCTGGTGATGGTCGGCATCACGCTGGCGCTCACGCCCGTGGGCGCGCACTGGCGCGGCGCGCTGACGCAGGCGGCGGTGAAGAACGCGGTGCACCCATTGCTGGTGGCGGGCCTGGGCTGGCTGCTGGGGTTGCGCGGCGTGCCGCTGCAGGTGATGGTGGTGGCCGCGGCGCTGCCCATCGGCGCCAACGTGTTTCTTTTTTCGCAGCGCTACAGGGTGGCGGAAGACCTGGTGACCGCAAGCGTGGCGGTCTCGACCGTGCTGGCGCTGCTGACGCTGTCGGCCGTGATGGCGCTGGCCGTCTATCTGTAGCCGCAGCCTGGGCGCGCGGCGTGATCAGGGAGCGAGGCGCTCGCGCACCCAGCCGCCGTCTTCCTCCCGGTAACGCAGGCGGTCGTGCAGGCGGCTCTTGCGCCCCTGCCAGAACTCCCACCGGTCCGGCACCAGCCGGTAGCCACCCCAGTGCGGCGGCCTCGGCGGGGAGAGCATGTGCCGCGCGGCCGCGACGGCCGCGTTCTTCACCAGCACGTCGCGCCCGCTGATCACCTCGCTCTGCGGGCTGGCCCATGCGCCGATGCGCGAATCCAGCGGCCGGCTGGCGTAGTAGGCGTCGCTCTCGCCCTCGGTGGCCTTTTCGACGCGGCCCTCGATGCGCACCACGCGCTCCAGCTCGACCCAGTGGAATTGCAGCGCCGCCCACGGGTTGCCAGCCAGTTCCTGGCCCTTTCGGCTCTGGTAGTTGGTGTACCAGACGATGCCGCGCGCGTCGTAGCCCTTGATGAGCACGATG
>CBIHOG010000104.1:0-4249 GCA_966211435.1 uncultured Variovorax sp.
CCCCTGCAAGGGGGAAGGCGAAGCGACACGAAGTGCGCGCAGCCTGGGGGTGTGCTCAATTCCTTACCGGCTTGCCAGTGCTCAGCATGCCCATGATCCGTTCCTGCGTCTTCGGGTGCAGGATCAGCGAACAGAAGGCCTTGCGCTCCAGCGCCATCAGGTATTCCTCCGTCACCAGGCTGCCCGCGTCGACGTCGCCACCCGTCACCACCTCCGCGATCAGGCCTGCGATATGGAAGTCGTGCGCGCTGATGAAGCCGCCGTCGCGCATGTTGACCAGTTGGCCGCGGATCGTCGCCGCGCCGCCGCGCCCCGCGACCTTGAACTGCCGGCGCATCGGCGCGCGCCAGCCGGCATCGGCCATCGCCTTCGCCTGCTGCAGCGCGACGTAGAGCAGCTCGTCCTTGTTGGGCACGACCACGTCGCTGTCCAGCAGGTAGCCCAGCTTCCTCGACTCCAGCGCGCTGGTGCCGACCTTCGCCATCGCCGCGGCGGTGAAGCCCTCGGTCAGGAAGGGCAGCAGGTCGTTGCCGGTCGAGGCCGCCGCGTTCTCCGCCGCGCGGCGCGCGATGTAGGTCAGGCCGCCCGCGCCAGGCACGAGGCCGACGCCAACTTCAACGAGGCCGATGTAGCTCTCCATCGCGGCCACGCGCTTCGCCGAGTAGATGGCTAGCTCGCAGCCGCCGCCGAGTGCCATGCCGCGCACGGCCGAGACGACCGGCACGCCCGCGTAGCGGATCTTCAACATCACCTTCTGCAGTTCTTCCTCCGCGCCCTCGACCGCGCCGATGCCGGCGACCACGAAGGCCGGCAGCATGGCCTGCAGGTCCGCGCCGACGGAGAACACCTCATCGGGCGACCAGATGACCATCGCCTTGTATTCACGCTCGGCCAGTTCCACGCCAGCCGCCAGCGCCTCCGCCACGTCGGGGCTGATGGCATGCATCTTCGAATGGATGCTGGCGATCAGCACTTCGCCGTCCAGCGTCCACAAGCGCACGTCGCCCTCGTCCTGGATCGTCGTGCCGGCGGTGTTGGCATCGGCCGCCTTCGCGCCCAGCACGCTCTCCGGGAAAAGCTGGCGTGCGTGCACCGGCAGGCGCCGCTGGGCGATGAACCTGCCCTGCGAGGCGCTCCACGAGCCCTCGGGCGCATGCACGCCGCCGGCCTGCGCCACCGGGCCCTCGAAGACCCACTTCGGCAGCGGCGCGGACGAGAGCGCATCGCCGGCATCGATGTCTTCCTGGACCCACTTCGCCACCTGCGCCCAGCCGGCCTCCTGCCAGAGCTCGAAGGGACCCTGCTTCATGCCGAAGCCCCAGCGCATCGCGTAGTCCACGTCGCGCGCGCTCTCGGCGATGGTCGCCAGATGCACGGCCGCGTAGTGGAAGCTGTCGCGCAGGATGGCCCAGAGGAAACGGCCTTGCGCGCCCTCGCTCTCGCGCAGCAGCTTCAGGCGTTCGGCGGCGGGCTTCTTGAGCATGCGGCCGTAGACCTCGTCGGCCTTGTCGCCGGAAGGCACGTACTCGCCCTTGGCCAGGTCGAAGCGCAGGATGTCGCGCCCGGCCTTCTTGTAGAACCCGGCCTTGGTCTTCTGCCCCAGGTTGCCGAGTTCGAGCAGCTTTGCCAGCACCGGCGGCGTCGAGAAGTTGGCGTAGAACGGATCGGTCTCCGCGCTCAGGTTGTCCTGCAGCGTCTTCACGACGTGGGCCATCGTGTCCAGCCCCACCACGTCGGCGGTACGGAAGGTGCCAGAGCTCGCGCGGCCCAGTTTCTTGCCCGTGAGGTCGTCCACGACGTCGGGCGTGAGGCCGAACTTCTCGACCTCCTTCAACGTCGCCAGCATGCCGGCGATGCCGACGCGGTTGGCGATGAAGTTGGGCGTGTCGTGCGCGCGCACCACGCCCTTGCCGAGCGCGCTGGTGACGAAGGCCTCCAGTTCGTCGAGCACTTGCGGCTCGGTGGTCGGCGTGTTGATCAGCTCGACCAGGAACATGTAGCGCGGCGGGTTGAAGAAATGGATGCCGCAGAAGCGCGGCTTCAGCGCCTCGGGCAGGGCCTCGCTCAGCTTCGTGATCGACAGGCCGGAGGTGTTGGAGGCCAGGATGGCGTGCATGGCGACATGCGGCGCGATCTTGCGGTAGAGATCGAGCTTCCAGTCCATGCGCTCGGCGATGGCCTCGATCACCAGGTCGCACTCGCCCAGCTTCGCGAGATCGTCCTCGTAGTTCGCCTGCTCGATGAGCGCGGCGTCGGCCGCGTCGCCGAGCGGCGCGGGCTTGAGCTTCTTTAGGTTGTCGACGGCGCGCGTGACGATGCCGTTCTTGGCACCTTCCTTCGCGGGCAGGTCGAACAGCACGACCGGCACGCGCACGTTGACGAGATGCGCCGCGATCTGCGCGCCCATCACGCCGGCGCCGAGCACGGCGACTTTCTTCACTTGGAATCTGGACATGGTTGTCTGCTTCTCGTTGGGGGCCGCGTTCACTGCACGCGGCTCCAGGTTTGGGTGCGCCAGAAGGGCCCGAGGTAGCCGCGCACCTCGAGCCTGCGGCCGCCATCGATGGGCGTGAAGCTGGCGCGGTATTCCTTGCCGTTCTCGGGGTCGAGGATCTTGCCGCCCTCCCAGACGTCCTTGCCCTCGGCCTTGCCGCCGCCGCGGATGATCTCCAGCCCGGCGATGGGCTTGCCTTTGCGGTCGTCGGTGCACTCGTCGCACAGCGCGTCGGCCCGGGCGTCCTTCTTCAGGGACTTCTCGATGCGGCCCGCCAGCGCGCCGTTGGACTCGCCGATGCGGATCTCGACCTTGGCCTCGCCGGTCTTGTCGTCAGCGCTGCGCCAGAGGCCCAGCGGACTCATCTGGGCCATCGCCGATGCGGCCGAAGCTGCCAGGGCCATCGCCACGAGGGTGGACTTCATGGCGTTCAGGCCAGGGCGGCGTCCGTATTCATGAGGGGGGCGCTGCCCGCGCGCGCCGTGCGCATCAGTGTCGCCGTCTCCGGGAAGAGCTTGGCGAAGTAGAAGCGCGCGGTCTGCACCTTGGCCTGGTAGAACGGGTCCGTGTTGCCACTGGCGATTTCGCGCAGCGCCGCACGAGCCATCAGCGCGAAGAAATAGCCGAACACGAAATGGCCGGCAACGCGCAGGTAGTCCACCGCCGCGGCGCCCACTTCGTCGGGATTCTGGAAGCCCTTGAAGCCGATTTCCGTCGTGAACTTGGTGAGCTGCTCGCCCAGCACCGCAATGGGCGTGATGAATTCCGACATCTTCTCGTTCACGCCTTCTTCCTCCACCAGCTTGCCGACGAGCTTGCCGAACTTCTTCAGCGTCGCGCCGTTGTTGCCCAGCACCTTGCGGCCCAGCAGGTCCAGCGACTGGATGGTGTTGGTGCCTTCGTAGATCATGTTGATGCGGTTGTCCCGCACGAATTGCTCCATGCCCCATTCCTTGATGAAGCCATGGCCGCCGAAGACCTGCATGCAGGCGTTGGTCGCGATATGGCCGTTGTCGGTGATGAAGGCCTTCACGATGGGCGTGAGCAGCGCGACGATCTCGCCGGCGTCCTTGCGCACCTTCTCGTCTGGATGGTGATGCTCCTTGTCCAGCAGCAGCGTGCAGTAGATGGCCAGCGCGCGGCCGCCTTCGGCATAGGCCTTGGCCGTCATCAGCATCTTGCGCACGTCGGGGTGGAAGATGATGGGGTCGGCCTCCTTGTCCTTCGCCTTCACCCCGGAGAGCGAGCGCATCTGGATGCGGTCCTTCGCGTAGGCCAGCGCGTTCTGGAACGCCACCTCGGTGAGGCCCAGCGACTGGTTGCCCACGCCGAGGCGGGCCGCGTTCATCATCACGAACATCGCGGCCAGGCCCTTGTTGGGCTCGCCCACCAGCGTGCCGCTCGCGCCTTCGAGCACCAGTTGCGCGGTCGCGTTGCCGTGGATGCCCATCTTGTGCTCCAGGCCACCGCAGTAGATGCCATTGCGGCTGCCCAGCGAGCCGTCGGCGTTCACGTTGAACTTGGGCACCACGAAGAGGCTGATGCCCTTGCTGCCCTTGGGTGCGTCCGGCAGGCGGGCCAGCACCAGGTGGATGATGTTGGGCGCCATGTCGTGCTCGCCGGCCGAGATGAAGATCTTGTTGCCGGTGATGCGGTAGCTGCCGTCGGGCTGCGGCTCGGCCTTGGTGCGCAGCATGCCGAGGTCGGTGCCGCAGTGCGGTTCGGTCAGGCACATGGTGCCGGTCCATTCGCCGC
>CBIHOG010000105.1:0-4043 GCA_966211435.1 uncultured Variovorax sp.
TCTGCCACTGCGTCGCCATCGTCACCATGCCGGTGTCGTGCGGGCGCGGGCTGACCTCGCTGAACCAGACCTGTTCGCCCTTCACGAACAGCTCGACGCCGAAGAGCCCCCGCCCGCCCAGGTCGGCCGTGACGGCCTGCGCGATCTCCTGCGCCTTCTTCAGCGCGACGGACGACATCGGATGCGGCTGCCAACTCTCGACGTAGTCGCCACTCACCTGCACGTGGCCGATGGGTTCGCAGAAGCGGGTCTCATCGGCGCCCGCGCCATCGGCCGCCCGCACCGTCAGCAGCGTGATCTCGTAGTCGAAGTCGATGAAGCCCTCGACGATCACCCGGCCGTGGCTCACGCGGCCGCCGGCCATCGCGTGATCCCAGGCCTTCCGCACGTCGGCCGGCCCGTCGATCTTGCTCTGGCCCTTGCCGGAACTGCTCATCACGGGCTTCACGACACAGGGGTAGCCGATGCCGCCGTCAATGGCGGCCTGCAGCTCGGCCAGCGAATCGCAGAACTTGTAGGCACTGGTCGGCACGCCCAGCGTCTCGGCGGCCAGGCGGCGAATGCCTTCGCGGTCCATCGTGAGGCGCGCTGCGCGCGCGGTCGGGATCACGCGTACCACGCCCGCATCTTCCAGCTGCTGGAGCATCGGCGTGGCGATGGCCTCGATCTCCGGCACCACGAGCTGCGGCTTCTCGGCCTCGATCAGTGCCTTCAGCTGCGCCGGGTCGCTCATCGTGATGGTGCGGGCATGGTGGGCGACCTGCTGGCCCGGCGCATTCTCGTAGCGGTCCACGGCGATGGTCTCCACGCCCAGGCGCTGCAGCGCGATCAGCACCTCCTTGCCGAGTTCGCCGGAGCCGAGCAGCATCACGCGGGTCGCGGAAGGAGAAAGGGGCGTGCCGAGGGTCGTCATGGGGGCGGGTCCGTTGAAAGGGAGGAAACAGGGGAACGCGGCACTGTAAATCAAGCCCGTTGTCGCCGGCGGCAACGGTGCCGGGGATCGCACTGTTCCACAATCATGCGAATCCCCTACTTTTTCCAGCTCAAGGAGTATTTTTCATGGCTATCCAGACGGTCGGCATCATTGGCGCAGGAACGATGGGCAACGGCATCGCGCAGGCATGCGCGGTCGCGGGCGTGAACGTGGTCATGGTGGACATCGCGCAGGCCGCGGTCGACAAGGGGCTGGCCACGGTCGCCGGCAGCCTCGACCGGCTCATCAAGAAGGACAAGCTCAGCGCCGCGCAGAAGGACGCCGCGCTCGCGCTGATCCAGGGCTCGACCAACTACGATGACCTGAAGGCCGCACAGCTCGTGATCGAGGCGGCGACCGAGAACCACGCGCTCAAGCTCAAGATCCTCAAGCAGGTCGACGCCATGCTGGCGCCCGAGGTGATCATCGCCTCCAACACCTCGTCGATCTCGATCACCCAGCTCGCCGCCGCCACCTCGCGGGCGGACCGCTTCATCGGCATGCACTTCTTCAATCCGGTGCCGATGATGGCGCTGGTCGAGATCATCCGCGGCTACCTCACCAGCGACGCGACGCACGACGCGGTCAGGGCGCTGGCCGAGAAGCTGGGCAAGTCGCCCATCACGGTGAAGAACGCACCGGGCTTCGTGGTCAACCGCATCCTGGTGCCGATGATCAACGAAGCCTTCTTCGTCCTGGCCGAGGGTATCGCCACCGCGGAGGACATCGACGCGGGCATGAAGCTGGGCTGCAACCAGCCGATCGGGCCGCTGGCGCTGGCCGACATGATCGGGCTGGACGTCTGCCTGGCCGTGATGGAGGTGTACCTCGAACAATTCGGCGACTCCAAGTACCGCGCCTGCCCGCTCCTGAAGGAGATGGTCGCGGCGGGTCAACTGGGGCGCAAGACCGGCCGCGGCGTGTATACCTACTGACCCCCAGGGCTTGCCCGCTGGGTGGCCGCCTCCCCCTTTCAGGGGACGCTGCCCGCGAACCGGCCGAGCCGGCCCACGTCGGCCCACGATGAGAAGTGAATGTGCAACACGGAGATCTCCAATGACCGCCACGCCCACCACGCCCCCGCCCGAAGGCTGCATCGACTCCCAGGTGCTGGGCCACGTGCTCCTGATCGGGATCAACCGCCCGGCCAAGCGCAACGGCTGGACGCCGCGCATGTTCCGCGAACTCGCCGAAGCCTACACGCGGCTGGACGACGATCCGGAGCTGCGCGTGGGCGTGCTGCATGCCTTCGGCGATCATTTCACGGCCGGGCTGGACCTGCCTGCCGTCGCGGAGTACATGAAGCGGGGCGAGAAGGCGGTTCCACCCGGGCTGGTCGAGCCGCATGACTTCGGCCTGCCCGGCTACCGCCGCCGCACCAAGCCGATGGTGGTCGCGGTCAAGGGCATCTGCTTCACGGTCGGCATCGAGCTGATGCTGGGCGCCGACATCGTGGTCGCGGCGGACAACTGCCGGTTCTCGCAGATGGAGGTGCAGCGCGGCATCATGGCCACCGGCGGCGCGACGCTGCGCATGGCCGAGCGCGCGGGGCTGGGCAACGCCATGCTGCACCTGCTCACGGCCGACGAGTTCGACAGCGCCGAGGCGCTGCGCCTGAACTTCGTGCAGCGCGTGGTACCGGCCGGGAAGGAACTCGACGAGGCCCTGCGCATCGCGCAACGCATCGCGGCCCAGGCGCCGCTCGCCGTGGTGGCGACGCGGCTCAACGTGCTGAAAGCCATCGAGCAAGGGCCGCTGGCGGCGGTGGCCGACTTCATCCCCGTGCAGCAGCGCCTGGCGAACAGCGACGACGCGGCAGAAGGGGTGCGCTCCTTCGTCGAGCGGCGGCCGTCGCGCTTCACCGGCCGCTGAACCAGTCCCCCACGCGTTCGAACATAACGCGACAATTTACGTTGCACACAATTGAATTGCCAGCTACAATTCAACCCATGCCCACCTCGACACCTTCCGCTCCCTCCGCCGACGAGATGCTGCGGCTGGACAACCAGCTCTGCTTCGCGGTGTATTCCGCCTCGCTCGCGATGACGAAGCTCTACAAGCCCGTGCTCGAGAAGCTCCACCTCACCTATCCGCAGTACCTCGTCATGCTGGTGCTGTGGGAAACCGACGGCCTCATGGTGTCTGAACTGGGCCAGCGCCTCTCGCTCGATTCCGGCACGCTCACGCCCCTGCTCAAGCGCCTGGAGACCAGCGGCTTCGTGGCTCGTATTCGCGACGTCGCCGACGAGCGCCGCGTCCACGTGAGCCTCACCGCCGCTGGCCGCAAGCTCAAGGCGCGCGCCGCGAGCGTGCCCGGCTGCCTGATGACGGCCACGCAATGCTCCATCCCAGAACTCATCGCGCTCACGCAGCAGATCCAGACGCTGCGCGACCGCATCAAGGCAGCATAGTTTTCTCCCCTCCGCTTCACGACGAAGCAACTTTTCCACCCAACCAACCTGAAGGAATCATCATGGTCAAGAAGCTCGACAAAGTGCTGTACACCGCGCAAGCCCACACCACCGGTGGCCGCGATGGCCAAGGCAAGACCAGCGACGGCGCGCTCGAAGTCAAGCTCAGCTCGCCCGGCTCCGGCAAGCCGGGCACCAACCCCGAACAGATGTTCGCGATCGGCTACTCCGCCTGCTTCATCGGCGCGATGAAGGCCGTGGGCCCGAAGATCAACGTGAAGGTGCCGGACGACGTGGCCGTCGACGCCAGCGTCTCCCTTGGCCCGACGGACGGCGGCGCGGCCTATGGCATCTCGGTGAAACTGGCGATCACGCTGCCAGGGCTGGACGACGCGCAGAAGAACCTGCTGGTTGAGACGGCGCACAAGGTCTGCCCGTACTCCAACGCGACGCGCGGCAATATCGACGTCGATTTGGTCATTGCCTGATTCGCCCAGGCTTCGCGCGCCCCTCGCCGGGCGCGGCGGACCTGCCTGAAGCATACGAAAGCCCGGTGCGGGGGGGCCCCAGGGGCCCCGCCCCCGGGGTTGGTTATTGAACCGCCGCCCCCCGTGGGGAAGGGGGTGATAATTGTGCCCCACCCCCCGCGGGTACCCCAC
>CBIHOG010000106.1:0-3976 GCA_966211435.1 uncultured Variovorax sp.
CCTGCCCGCGCCCGGCCCGGTCCACTTGTTCGAGGCGCCTTCGGGTCCGGGCGTGCGCGTCGACACCGGTGTGCTGTCGGGCTCGACGGTGCCCGGCACCTTCGACTCGCTGATGGCCAAGCTCGTCGTCACCGGTGCCTCGCGCGCGCAGGCCATCGCACGCGCACGGCGTGCGCTGAAGGAATTCCGCATCGAAGGAACGCCCACGGTGCTGCCCTTTCATCGGGCCGTGATGGAGGCGCCGGACTTCGTCTCGGACGAAGCCTTCAAGGTGCATACGCGCTGGATAGAGACGGACTTCGCGAACACGCTCGCCGCCGCCGCGCGGCCCGAGCCGCTGGCCGGCGTCTCGCTGGCGCGCACCGCGCTGGAAGTCGACGGCCGTCGCGTGGCGCTGGGCCTGCCGGTCGAACTGCTGCGCGGGCTGCACGCCCGTGCGCCGGCCCAGGGCGGCGAGGACTCGGCATCCCCCGCGGCCGCGCCGGATCCGGCCGCGGTCACCGCACCCATCGCCGGCACGTTGCAGGCGTGGAAAGTCGCCGACGGCGACACCGTGGCCGCCGGCGCGGTCATCGCCTCGATCGAGGCCATGAAAATGGAAATGCAGGTTCTCGCGCATCGCGGCGGCCGCATCGCCGTGTCCACGCCCGCTGGCGGTTTCGTGGCCGCCGGCGCGGCCATCGCGGACATCCGATGAAAAGCGCCGCGACGTCCTCAGAGCGATGCGGCCGCGCGCGCGGCCTGGTCGTAGACGCCGGAGAGCATGCGCAGCAGCACGGCGAGATCGCCGATCTGGCGATTGAGCACGTCGTCGGCGTTGAGCGCGTCGATGAGGCAGCTCTCGCGGATCTCGCGGTAGCGCTCGACATAGCGCTGGCCCTCGGCGGTGGTGGAGTAGGTGACCTCCTTGCCGCTTCGCGTGGATGCCACGACGCCCAGGCCCTGCAGCTTCTTCAACGAGTAGTTGATCAGGTGGGTGTCCTCGACGTTCATGATGAAGCAGATGTCGGACAGCCGCTTTCCGCGCGCTCGGTGATTGACGTGGTGCAGCAGCAGCACGTCCAGCGGCATGAGTTCGGACAGCCCTGCCGCGGACATGCAATGCACGATCCATCGCGAGAAGGCGTTGTTCGAGACGATGAGCCCGTACTCGAATTCGCTGAGCTCCATGCTGCGCGGAGAGACGAGGTGGGACGACGAGACGATGCCCTCCCGCTTGCCTGCGGGCCTGGCCGCGGGTGGCGGGCTCGAAGCCGCCGCCTTGGCGCCCGCGGCTGTGCGGGCCTTGGCGGCGGCGCTGGGGGATTTCTTCATGGCGAGGCGCTCAGTGCTGTAGTTCGATTGGTCCAAGTGGTGCGAGTTGCCCGAGGGTGGTGCGTGGCGCGCAGCGCCGGTGTGGATTCTGACAGCGCGGAACGTGGTCTTGATGCCGATAAAACATCGGTGAATCACGAACATATTGACGAGACTATCAACGTGAAACCGTTTTCGCTTCGATTGCGAAACGAAAGCAATACCTGGCCTTTTTCTTGCGTATGACTGTGAAGTCACTTCTGGAGTTCGCATGATCAAAGTAGCTCGAAGCTCTGTTGCGCGCGGCGTGCGGGCGGTACTGCCCGGTGTGCGCGCGCGACGCCTCGCCTGGCTTGCGGCGCAGGTGCATATGTCGGGATAGGCCGGACCTCGTCGCAAGTGCCTCGCGGGGAGCGGGGCGAACAGCCAAGACAAGCAAAGAGCGGCGCCACGCCGCCAAGAAAACAGGGAGCTATGCGTCCGCCACGCGCGGACGCGCGGTCCGGCGCCGATGGCGGTGCCGGAAGACCGGAGGGAATCCAACGAAAACACTTCTGCTGACCCCATCGGCGGCTTCGCCGTGCCTCTCGTACCCACGCTGGCGAACGAAGTCTGCGTCAAGTCTCATTGATAGGAACTGAAAAAATGTTGCATCGCGAAAGTTTGAAACTCACGGCGGCTTCGGTGCTCGTTGCCGCATTCGTCGCCGCCTGTGGCGGCGGAGGCGGTGGCGCCCCCACGCCCGCTCCCTCGCAACCCGCGCCACAGCCCGTCGCCAAGGTCGACTGCGGCTGGGACACGACCGTGGCCCTGGCATACGAGGAGCAGCGCCTCGAGACGCCTCTGCCCTTCACCGGCGCCAACGTGGTGGGCACCGACAACACGCCCATCGCCACGCGCATCGTGAAGGACACCGGCTTCGACACCTTCGCCCCCGAATTCGCCGCCAAGCTCTGCGATGCCGACGGAAAGACCACGGTCGCCTCGTACAACGACGCGCTGGGCTTCGTCAAGGCCCAAGGCGCGGTGCTCTGGAAGGCCGCGGTCGATCGCGTGCAGGGTCGCCGGCCCTCGCCGGCCGGCAGCAAGCTGCCGAACAGCGACGACCGCATGCTCTACTGGGCGCGCGTGCAGATGACCAAGGTGCTGCGTCAATGGAAGCCGTCGTATGGCATCAGCGCCGCGCAGATGACCGAGCTGCAACTCCAGTTCGAGCGCTCGTCGCGCGGCCAGTACGACATCGACTTCCCGGCGGGCGCCGCGAGCACGGGCACCTACCGGCGGCTCATCATGAGCGGCTTCGACACCTTCACCCTGGGGACGCCGGGCACGCCCAACACCGGGCTGCGCAACGGCAATCCTTCCGGCGCCACCGCGCTGGAGCTGGACGGCCGCGAGTTCACGCTGAGCGACGGCTCCGTCCTGCACGTCGAGACCTACATCCTGCCGGTGAGCTACGACCCGTTCAACCTCGGCATGCAGGAGGACACGCTCGGCCCCTGGTTCAAGCCCGGCGCGAAGCGCGTCGACGCGTCGATCACGATGAGCCAGGGCAGCGCCAATGTCTTCAACCTCGAGCAATGGAACGGCCGCTTCCACGGCTCGTCGGCGGGCAATGACGGCATCATCTACTGCCCCGCCGCCAACCGGCTGCCCGCCTACGTCCTGCCGCTGGGCACCGTGACGGCGACCGGCACGGCGCCCATCTCGGTACCCGGCTCAGGCTGCAACGTCGTTCCTCCGGCGCGCTGGCTGGGCTACAACAGCGTGAGCACGTGGATGAAGGACTTCCCGCCGCAGTTCACGACGACTTCGCTGCCCGTGGCCGCGATGGTCACCGGCGGCACGGGCGCGGGCGTGGCGCGGCCACCGGGAGCCACCAGCGCCGGGACCGAGGGCTTCGACGTGACGCTGCACACGAACTACAACTACTTCCCCGACTGCGCCGCGACGGCAACGGTGAGCGTGGCGTCCAACGGCGTGATGAACTCGATGCCCGACCTCTCGACGCTGACGCCGCCGAACCCCGCCACCTGCTCGCGTCAGGGCGGCGGTGGCGACTACCTGTCGAACGAGAGTGCCTACCGCAACACCTTGCTGCGCGACACCTTCGGCCTCGACATTCCCGCGGGCCACATCCATGTGCCGGTCATGACCAACTTCTACACCGCCGCGACGGGTGGGACCCGCGACGACAATGCAATCACGGACGGACGCTTCGAAGCCTATCGCACCGCGATCGTCGCGCAGGCCAAGAAGCTCGTGGTGACGGTCGGCGAGAGCCTCATGTACCACTGATCGGCCACGGTACTTTTTGAACACGAAGGAATTGACCATGAAACTACGATTGACCCTCGCCGTCTCCGCGCTGCTGCTGACCACCCTCGCGGTCGCGCAGCCGAGCACCTACTACCTGTGGAAGAACAAGACCACGGGTGCCACCGCCTGCGAACCCGAGATGGACACGGCGAAATGGGAGAAGCAGTCCGGTCCGTACGAGGACTCGAACTGCAAGTTCCTCGCGCCGAACTGACGAGCCAAGGCCTCTTTCGAGGGGCATTCGCGTTCATCGCTGGCTGGGGGCGCCCCGGCGGGGGGGGCGGTTTTTGTTTAGGGATTGAGGGGCGCCAGGCCCCCCCCCGGGGTTGGGGGGGGGCGGGGGGCCCCCGGAGCCCCCGGGGGG
>CBIHOG010000107.1:0-3842 GCA_966211435.1 uncultured Variovorax sp.
CCGTGAAGCTGATCAACCCGATCGCGATGGAAGAAGGCCTGCGCTTCGCCATCCGCGAAGGCGGCCGCACCGTGGGTTCGGGCGTCGTGGCAAAGATCCTCGACATCTGATTCGATCGCACGAAGGAATCATCATGGCCACCAAGCAGAAAATCCGCATCCGCCTGAAAGCGTTCGACTACAAGCTGATTGACCAGTCGGCCGCCGAGATCGTGGACACCGCCAAGCGCACCGGCGCGATCGTCAAGGGCCCCGTGCCCCTGCCGACCCGCATGAAGCGCTTCGACATCCTGCGTTCGCCGCACGTCAACAAGACCAGTCGCGACCAGTTCGAGATCCGCACGCACCAGCGTCTGATGGACATCGTCGACCCCACGGACAAGACCGTGGACGCGCTGATGAAGCTCGACCTGCCCGCGGGCGTGGACGTCGAAATCAAGCTGCAGTAAGTCTCTTGGCTTAACGCGAAACCCCGCTGGCAGAAATGCTGGCGGGGTTTCGTCGTTTTGACGCCGGCTTGTGGCATCCTCAAAATGGCGGCAATTGGCTGTAGTGAACGCACAGGGAGGCGGGAAGCATGACTCGGCAGTGGATTTGGCGGGCGATGGCATCGGCAGTGCTGGTCTCTTTGGCTGCCTGCGGTGGTGGTGGGGGTGGCGGGGGCGGCGCAGCGCCCTGTGCAGGTGACGGCTCTCCCACCACCCTCAGCGGCGTCGCGACCTTCGATTCCATTCCCAACAACTCGGGCGCACTTGTCTATACCGCGATCACGGCGAAGCCGGTGCGCGGCGCCGCCGTCGAGATCGTCGACGGCAGTGCAGCGGTGCTGGTCGCGACGTCGACCGACGGTGCCGGTGCTTATTCCGCGACAGTCCCTTCCTGCAAGCCAATCTCGGTTCGGGTCAAGGCGCAGATGTCGCAGGGCGGTGCCGGCCCGAGCTGGGACGTGACCGTGCGCGACAACACGCAGTCCAATGCGATCTATGCAATGGAAAGCGGTATCTTCTCGCCGGGCTCCGGAGCCGCGGTGCGAAATGTCCATGCGCCATCGGGCTGGACTGGAAACTCCTACGGCTCGCCGCGCATTGCCGCGCCGTTTGCAGTGCTCGACACCATCTACACGGCGCAGGCCAAGGTGCTATCCGTTGCGCCAGCCACGGTATTCCCACCACTTCGGGTGTTCTGGAGCGTCAATAACCTCCCGGCCTCCGGCAATCCGGCCATTGGCCAGATCGGGACCACCTTCTTCACCGATGGCAGCAGTGGCCGCGCCATCTATGTGCTCGGCATGGAGAACGTCGACACCGACGAATACGATGCTTCGGTGATCGCGCACGAGTGGGGCCATTACTACCAAGCGGCGTTCAGCCGTGATGATTCGCCCGGCGGAAGCCACTCTCTCGGTGATCGTCTGGACCGCCGGCTGGCCTTCTCCGAGGGGTGGGGGAATGCGTGGTCGGGTATCGCGCTGGCTCGCAGCAACTATGCGGACTCCGTCGGCGCGGGCCAAGCCCAAGGTTCCAACATCAACCTCGCGACGGGTGCCGGCGCGAATGCAGGCTGGTACCGCGAGGCATCCATCCAGTCGATATTCTGGAACCTCAACAACCAACTCGGCTTCAAGCCAATCCATGACGCATTGACCGGCCCTTTCAAAAGCGGACTTGCGGTAACTTCGATTCACCCTTTTGCCGCGGCGTTCGCCACCGCCGCGCCCGCTGGAGCGCCAGTCCTGGCGGCGCTGCTCACTGGCCAGAGCATCAATCCGTCCATGAGCGACGCCTTCGGCACGCTCGAATCGAACGCAGGCGGCGTCTCGAATGCCTTGCCCATGTACGTCTCGGCTGCAGTCGGCGGTGCCACGACGCAGGCTTGCATATCCACCCAGGCCGGCACGACCAACAAACTTGGGAATTTCGTCTACCTGAAGTTCGCTGCGCCGACGGCCGGGAACTTCACCATCAACGTCTCGGGGCCAGCCGGAACGGACCCTGACTTCGTTGTCTACAACGGCGGCAAGCTCGCCACGGCGGATGGCCTGGGCATCAATGAATCGGCGGTCGTCGGCCTGCCGGCCGGCGAGAGCGTTCTGGTCCTCAACGATTTCAACAACTCTGCGGGTTCCCCATGCTTCAACGTCACCATTCAGTGAGCCGCTGCGCATCTTCCTTCGCGGGGCGTTGCAGTGCCGCGGCGACCGCGCTCGTGGCCGCGCTGAGCCTGTCGGCGCCGTTGCTGGCATGTGCCGACGGCGCGGGCCAGGCGGCGAACTCGAAAGCCACCCGCTTGCCGATGACGGCGAATCCGTCGAAGGCGAACAGTTCCGGCGTGGACGTGCAGTACCGGATCGGAGGAACGCCCGAGGCGGGGCGGCCGACCTCCGTGGCCCTCAGCCTGGGCGGCATCACCGATCCCGCCGGCGCGACGCTTCGTCTCGTGGCGGACGGCGGATTGACCCTCCGCGGGGCGCCAGCGTCCTATGCATTGCCAGCGGGCCAGACGACGGACCTGACGGTGGAAGTAACACCGGCGGCGGCAGGTGTCGCGTACTTGCACGTGTTCACCACGCAACACGGTGTCACAGGTGCCACCTCCATTCCTGTCCAGGTCGGCAAGGCGCCATCGACCTTGCCTTCGGCTGGCGAACTGAAGCAGTCTCCCTCCGGAGAGAAGATCCTCTCCATGCCGGTCAAATAGCGCGCTCCAGCGTTCTCGCGACTGCTCGTTTGCGCTGAGAAGCCTTCTCGGCATATAATCTCTGGCTCTGCCCGGCGTGCGTCCGCAAGGATGTCACCGCGCAGAACCTTATCAACCTTCTTTCGCATACCAAACGCTGTCGCCAATTGAAGTGGCAGCGGCGGAAGTTTTGGAGAAAACCAATGAGTCTGAGCAAATCCCTCGGGTTGCTGGGCCGCAAGGTGGGGATGATGCGTCTCTTCACCGATGACGGGGATGCAGTTCCTGTCACGGTGGTCGATGTGTCCGACAACCGCGTGACCCAGATCAAGACCCCGGAGACTGATGGCTACGTCGCACTGCAAGTGACGTTCGGCTCGCGCAAGGCGTCGCGCGTGACCAAGCCCGAAGCCGGCCACCTCGCGAATGCGGGTGTTCAAGCTGGTGAAATCATCCTCGAATTCCGCGTGACCGCTGAAGTCGCCGCCCAGTACAAGCTGGGCGACTCGATCGTCGCGGGGAGCGTGTTCGCCGTGGGTCAGAAGGTCGATGTGCGGGGCACCTCGATCGGCAAGGGCTACGCCGGCACGATCAAGCGCCACAACATGAGCTCGCAGCGCGCATCGCACGGTAACAGCCGTTCGCACAACGTGCCCGGCTCCATCGGCATGGCGCAGGACCCCGGCCGCGTGTTTCCCGGGAAGCGCATGACGGGCCATCTGGGCGATGTCACGGTGACGACCCAGAACCTCGACGTGATCCGGATTGACGAAGCGCGCCAGCTGCTGCTCATCAAGGGTGCGGTTCCCGGCTCGAGGGGCGGCTTTGTTGTCGTGCGTCCGGCTGTCAAGGCCAAGGCGTCGGCGGCTGCCGCAGCTTAAGGAGTAAAAGCAATGCAACTCGAACTCCTGAACGAACAGGGCCAGGCCGCGTCGAAGTACGACGCCCCTGAAACCGTCTTCGGCCGCGACTACAACGAAGACCTGGTTCACCAGATCGTCGTCGCGTATCAAGCCAACGCTCGCCAAGGCACGCGCGCCCAGAAGGACCGCGAACAGGTCAAGCACTCGACCAAGAAGCCTTTCAAGCAAAAGGGAACGGGCCGTGCTCGCGCCGGTATGACGTCCTCGCCGCTGTGGCGCGGGGGTGGCCGCATTTTCCCGAACA
>CBIHOG010000108.1:0-3170 GCA_966211435.1 uncultured Variovorax sp.
AGGTCTGGAAGATCTCGCCGTGGATGTAGTTGTAGCCCACGCTGATGCCCATCGCATAGGCGGCGATGGCCATGCCCTCGATCACGATGTGCGGGTTGTAATGCAGGATGTCGCGGTCCTTGCAGGTGCCCGGCTCGCCCTCGTCGGAGTTGCACACGAGGTACTTCTGGCCCGGGAACTGGCGCGGCATGAAGCTCCACTTCAGGCCGGTCGGGAAGCCCGCGCCGCCGCGGCCGCGCAGGCCCGAGGCCTTGACCTCGGCGATGACCTGGTCGGGCGTCAGGCCTTCGGTCAGGATCTTGCGCAGCGCCTTGTAGCCGCCGCGCGCCTCGTAGTCGGCGAGGCGCCAGTTGGTGCCGTCCAGGCCCGCGTAGATCTGCGGGTCGATGTGACGGTCGTGGAAGCAGGTCTGGACGCCGGTGGCCTGGAACTGCGAGAGCACTTGCTCGGGCGACATCATGGGGTTCCTTCCGCCGTCGAACCACGCAGGCCGTCGACGAGCTGGTCGAGCTTTTCGTTGCTCATGAAGCTGCACATGGTGCGGTCGTTCACCAGCATCACGGGCGAATCGGCGCAGGCGCCGAGGCATTCGCTCTGCTGCAGGGTGAACAGGCCATCGGGCGTGGTCTCGCCCATGCGGATGCCCAGCTTCTTCTCGAGGTGCGCCAGCGCCGTCGCGCCGTCGCGCAACTGGCACGGCAGGTTGGTGCAGACGTTGAGCTTGTACTTGCCCAGCGGACGCTGGTTGTACATGTTGTAGAAGGTCGTGACCTCGTGCACTGCGATCGGGGCCATGCCGAGGTAGGCGGCGATCTCGCGCTCGCGTTGCAGGCTCACGAAGCCTTCGTCCTGCTGCACGATGGCGAGGCAGGCCATCACGGCCGACTGCTTGCCGGCCTCCGGGTACTTGGCAACCTCGCGCGCAAAGCGCTCCAGCGTGGCGGCCGAAAGCGCCGCCTGGCTGGTTGCGTTGCTGGGGGTGGTGTCGGAAGTCATTCGCTCGTCACCTGTCAATTTCACCGAACACGATGTCCATGGTGCCGATCACCGCAACGGCGTCGGCAATCATGTGGCCGCGCGACATCTCGTCGAGCGCCGCAAGGTGCGGGAAGCCCGGCGCGCGGATCTTCAGGCGGTACGGCTTGTTCGCGCCGTCGCTCACCAGGTAGATGCCGAACTCGCCCTTGGGATGCTCGACCGCGGCATACGCCTCGCCTTCGGGCACGTGGAAGCCTTCGGTGAAGAGCTTGAAATGGTGGATCAGCTCCTCCATGTTCGCCTTCATCGATTCGCGCGCGGGTGCGGCGACCTTGTGGTTGGCCGTGATCACCGGGCCCGGGTTGGCGCGCAGCCAGGCAGCGCACTGCTGGATGATGCGGTTGGCCTGGCGCATTTCCTCGACGCGCACAAGGTAGCGGTCGTAGCAGTCGCCGGTCTTGCCGACGGGCACGTCGAATTCCATGCGGTCGTAGACGTCGTAGGGCTGCTTCTTGCGCAGGTCCCATTCGATGCCGGAGCCGCGCAGCATGGGGCCGCTGAAGCCGAGGTTGAGCGCGCGCTCGGGCGTGACGACGCCGATGCCGACGGTGCGTTGCTTCCAGATGCGGTTGTCGGTGAGCAGCGTTTCATACTCGTCGACCATCTTCGGGAAGCGCTTGCAGAAGTCGTCGATGAAGTCCAGCAGCGAGCCCTGGCGGTTCTCGTTGAGCCGCGCGATCGCCTTCGCGTTCTTGATCTTGCTGACCTTGTACTGCGGCATCGCGTCGGGCAGGTCGCGGTAGACGCCGCCCGGACGGAAGTAGGCCGCGTGCATGCGCGCGCCCGACACCGCCTCGTACATGTCGAACAGGTCTTCACGCTCGCGGAAGCAGTAGATGAGCATGTTCATCGCACCGCAGTCCAGACCGTGCGCGCCCAGCCACAGCAGGTGGTTCAGCAGGCGCGTGATCTCGGCGAACATCACGCGGATGTACTGTGCGCGCTCCGGCACGTCGAGACCCATGAGCCGCTCGATCGCCAAGCAGTACGCGTGCTCGTTGCTCATCATCGAGACGTAGTCCAGCCGGTCCATGTAGGGCAGCGACTGGATGTAGGTGCGCGATTCGGCGAGCTTCTCGGTCGCGCGGTGCAGCAGGCCGATGTGCGGGTCGGCGCGCTGGATGACTTCGCCGTCGAGCTCGAGCACCAGGCGAAGCACGCCGTGCGCTGCGGGGTGCTGCGGACCGAAGTTCAGCGTGTAGTTCTTGATTTCAGCCATCAGTGCAATCCGCCGTAGTTGTCTTCGCGGATCACGCGCGGGGTGATCTCGCGCGGCTCGATCGAGACGGGCTGGTAGATCACGCGCTTCTGTTCCGCGTCGTAGCGCATCTCGACGTGGCCGGACACCGGGAAGTCCTTGCGGAAGGGGTGGCCGATGAAGCCGTAGTCGGTCAGGATGCGGCGAAGGTCGTCATGGCCCTCGAAGACGATGCCGTAGAGGTCGAAGGCTTCGCGCTCGAACCAGCCGGCGGCATTCCAGATGCCGGTCAGGGAGTCGACGACGGGAAGGTCTTCATTCGGCGCGAACACCTTCAGGCGCACGCGCTGGTTGAGGCTCACGGACAGGAGATGGGACACCACGCAATAGCGCTCGCCCGCCCACTCGCCTTCGCGGTAGCTGGAGTAGTCCATGCCGCAAAGGTCGATGAGTTGCTCGAAGCGGCAGCCGGGCGCATCGCGCAGCAGCGTCGCGGCCTCGATGTAGTCGGCGGCGCTCACCACCACCGTCACCTCGCCGAGCGCGAGCTTCACGCTCTTCGCCTTGGCGCCGAGCGTTTCGGTGATCTGGGCTTGCAGGGCCTCGGGAGATATCGCGAAATCGGTCATCGTCTATGGCTCTCAGGCGCGCGCGATCGTGTTGGTGCGGCGGATCTTCTGCTGGAGCTGGATCACTCCGTACAGCAGCGCCTCGGCGGTCGGCGGGCAGCCCGGGACGTAGACGTCGACCGGCACGATGCGGTCGCAGCCACGCACGACCGAATAGCTGTAGTGGTAGTAGCCGCCGCCGTTGGCGCACGATCCCATCGAGAGCACCCAGCGGGGCTCGGGCATCTGGTCGTAGACCTTGCGCAGCGCGGGAGCCATCTTGTTGCACAGCGTGCCGGCCACGATCATCAGATCGGACTGGCGCG
>CBIHOG010000109.1:0-3011 GCA_966211435.1 uncultured Variovorax sp.
GCAAGCCCTTCCGCTACAGCGCCCGCACCTGGGAGCTGTCGCGCCGCAAGTCGGTCAGCCCCCACGATTCGACCGGCGCCAACCTGATCGTCCAGGTCAAGAGCAACCGCGTGATGCGCGTGGTTCCGCTCGAGAACGAGGACGTGAACGAGTGCTGGATCGCCGACCGCGACCGTTTCTCCTATGAAGCGCTGAACGGCCCCGAACGCCTCACGCAGCCCATGCTCAAGCAGGGCGGCCAGTGGCAGCAGGTCGACTGGCAGACCGCACTGGAATACGTGGCCAACGGCCTCAAGCAGATCAAGGCCGACCACGGCGCGCAGAGCATCGGCACGCTGGCGAGCCCGCACAGCACGCTGGAAGAACTGCACCTCGCCAAGCTGCTCACGCACGGCCTGGGCAGCGGCAACATCGACTACCGCCTGCGCAACGCGCAGCATGCCGCCTTCGAAGGCGTCCGCTGGCTCGGCACCCCGATCGCCTCGCTCTCGCAACTGCAGCGCGTACTGGTCGTCGGCTCGAACCTGCGCAAGGACCATCCCCTGTTCGCGCAGCGAATCCGCCAGGCGGTTCGCAAGGGCGGTGTGCTCGGCGCGATCACCTCGCCCGAACTCTTCGCGGACGCCGACGCCTGGGCGATGCCGGTGGCGAACGCCGTGCGCGTCGCGGCGCACGATTGGGTCGATGCCCTGGCCGAACTGGCCGGCGCCATCGCCGAAAGCACCGGCGCCGCAGCACCCGTGGCACGCACCGCTGTCGCGGGCGATGCCGCCAAGGCCTTGGCGGCGTCGCTGCTCGGCGGCGAACGAAAGGCCATCCTCCTGGGGAACGCAGCCGCCCACCACGCGCAGGCAGGCACCTTGCTCGCGCTGGCGAACTGGATCGGCGCCCAGACTGGCGCCAGCGTCGGCTACCTGACCGAAGCGGCCAACACCGTGGGCGCGCAACTCGTCGGCGCCTTCCCGAAGGATGGGGGCCTGAACGCGCTCGACATGCTCTCCGGCAAGCTCAAGGCGGCGCTGCTGCTGAACACCGAGCCGGTGTTCGATTCCGCTGCCGGCACCGCGGCCGCGGACGCGCTTGCACACGCCCAGATGGTCGTGACGCTGAGCCCCTTCAAGGCCAACCTCGAATTCAGCGACGTGCTGCTGCCGATCGCGCCCTTCACCGAAACGCCCGGCACCTTCGTCAATGCCGAGGGCAGGGTGCAGAGCTTCCATGCGGTCGTGAAGCCACAGGGCGAAGCGCGTCCGGCCTGGAAGGTGCTGCGCGTGCTGGCCAACATGCTGGGGCTCTCCGGCTTCGCCTTCGAGTCGACCGCCGAGGTGCTGGCCGACATCGGGCTGGCGGATCAGGTGCCAGCCGAGAAGCTGAGCAATGCGACGGCGGCCGTCATCGGTTCCCCGGCATCGGACGCCGCCACGCAGGCAGCGCCGGTCGTCGCGAGCATCTACCAGCTCGACTCCATCGTCCGCCGCGCGCCCTCGCTGCAACTCACCGCCGACGCGCGCCTCGCGCAGGCAGCGGCCACGCAAGAGGCCTTCGCATGATCGACGCATTGCACGGCTTCGGCCAAGGCCTGATCGCAGCCGGCTGGTGGACCAGCGTGGTCTGGCCCGTCATCTGGACGCTGATCAAGATCGTGGTCGTGGTGCTCCCGCTGATGGGCGCGGTGGCCTACCTCACGCTGTGGGAGCGCAAGGCCATCGGCTTCACGCAGATCCGCATCGGTCCCAACCGCATCGGCCCGCTGGGCCTGCTGCAACCGATCGCCGACGCGCTCAAGCTACTGACCAAGGAAATCATCCTTCCGACGGTCGCGAACAAGGGCCTCTTCCTGCTGGGCCCGATCATGACCATCATGCCGGCGCTCGCGGCTTGGGCCGTCATTCCTTTCGGTCCCGACGTGGCACTCGCCAACATCAACGCCGGCCTGCTTTTCGTCATGGCCATCACCTCGCTCGAGGTGTATGGCGTGATCATCGCCGGCTGGGCCTCCAACTCGAAGTACGCCTTCCTCGGCGCGCTGCGCGCCTCGGCCCAGATGGTGAGCTACGAGATCGCGATGGGCTTCTGCTTCGTCGTGGTGCTCATGGTCTCGGCCAGCCTCAACATGAGCGACATCGTCGCGGGGCAAGGCAAGGGCCAGTTCGCCGCGATGGGCATCGGCTTCCTCTCGTGGAACTGGCTCTCGCTGCTGCCGATCTTCTTCGTCTACTTCATCTCCGGCCTTGCCGAGACCAACCGCCACCCCTTCGACGTGGTCGAAGGCGAATCGGAAATCGTCGCGGGCCACATGATCGAGTACTCGGGCATGAGCTTCGCCATGTTCTTCCTGGCCGAGTACGCCAACATGTGGCTGGTCTCCATCCTGACCGTCATCCTGTTCCTCGGTGGATGGCTGCCGCCCTTCGACTTCCTCGGCTTCATCCCGGGCTGGATCTGGCTGGGCCTCAAGACCTTCGCCGTGGTCACCATGTTCCTCTGGGTTCGCTCGACCTTCCCGCGCTTCCGCTATGACCAGATCATGCGCCTGGGCTGGAAGATCTTCATTCCGGTCACGCTGGTGTGGCTGGTCGTGGTCGGCGCGTGGATGCAGACCCCGTTCAACATCTGGAAATAACTGGAATCGCCATGTCTGCGCACACCGCAACGTCGAGCGCGCCGTTCTCCCTCAAGGACTTCCTGTCCAGCTTCATGCTGGTCGAGTTGTTCAAGGGGCTGGCGCTCACCGGCAAGTACGCCTTCAGCCGCAAGATCACCGTGCAGTTCCCGGAGGAGAAGACGCCGCTGTCGCCGCGCTTCCGCGGCCTGCACGCCCTGCGCCGCTATGAGAACGGCGAAGAGCGCTGCATCGCCTGCAAGCTCTGCGAGGCCGTATGCCCCGCGCTTGCCATCACCATCGAATCCGATGTGCGCGACGACGGCTCGCGCCGCACCACGCGCTACGACATCGACCTGACCAAGTGCATCTTCTGCGGCTTCTGCGAAGAGAGCTGCCCGGTCGACTC
>CBIHOG010000110.1:0-2926 GCA_966211435.1 uncultured Variovorax sp.
CAGCATCTGGCCGGCATGAAGGACTCCAAGGTGATCGTGGCGATCAACAAGGACGAGGAGGCGCCGATCTTCTCGGTGGCCGACTACGGCCTGGTGGCCGACCTGTTCACGGCCGTGCCGGAACTGGTGAAGGCGCTCTGAGCGCGCCGGTCCGCTGAGCCAGAGGGCATCGTTCGCGATGCCCTTTTCGCATCCGCAGTGCATCTGTTGAAGCTGGGAGACTAGACATGAGCTACACCGCCCCCTTGAAGGACATGCTGTTCGACATCGAGCACCTCGCGAATCTCGCCGAGATCTCGCGCATGCCGGGCCTGGAGGAAGCCGGCATGGAAACGGCGCAGGCCGTGCTGGAGGAATGCGCGCGTTTCAACCAGGACGTGATCGCGCCGCTCAACGTCGCGGGCGACCGGGATCCGTCCTCCTTCAAGGACGGCCAGGTCACGACCACGCCGGGCTTCAAGGAAGCCTTCAGGCAGTACACGGCGGGTGGCTGGCAGGGCTTGCAGCATCCGGCCGAGGTCGGCGGGCAGGGCCTGCCCAAGACCATCGGCGCGGCCTGCGGCGAGATGCTGAACTCGGCCAACATGAGCTTCGCGCTGTGCCCGCTGCTGAGCGACGGCGCGATCGAGGCGCTGCTCACGGCCGGCTCCGACGAGCTCAAGGCAACTTATCTGGAGAAGCTGGTGAGCGGGCAATGGACCGGCACCATGAACCTCACCGAGCCGCAGGCCGGCAGCGATCTCGCGATGGTGCGCAGCCGCGCCGAGCCGCAGCCCGACGGCACGTACAAGGTCTTCGGCACCAAGATATTCATCACCTACGGCGAGCACGACATGGCCGAGAACATCGTGCATCTCGTGCTCGCGCGCGTCACTGGCGCGCCGGAGGGCGTGAAGGGCATCAGCCTCTTCGTCGTGCCGAAGTTCCTGGTGGGCAAGGACGGCGCGCTCGGCGCGCGCAATGACGTGCACTGCGTGAGCATCGAGCACAAGATGGGCATCAAGGCCTCGCCCACCGCCGTGCTGCAGTACGGCGACCACGGTGGCGCCGTGGGCTACATCGTGGGCCAGGAGAACCGCGGCCTGGAGTACATGTTCATCATGATGAATGCCGCGCGCTACGCGGTGGGCGTTCAGGGCATCGCGATCGCCGAGCGCGCCTACCAGCACGCCGTGGCCTATGCCCGGGACCGCGTGCAGAGCCGACCGGTCGACGGCTCGATGAACACCAGCGCGCCCATCATCCACCACCCCGACGTGCGGCGCATGCTGATGACGATGCGTGCGTACACCGAGGGCTGCCGCGCCATGGCGTCGGTGGCGGCCGCCGCGTACGACGCGGCGCACCATCATCCCGACGCCGACGCGCGCAGGCAGAACGCGGCGTTCTACGAATTCCTGGTGCCGCTGGTCAAGGGCTACAGCACCGAGATGAGCCTCGAAGTCGCCTCGCTCGGCGTGCAGGTGCACGGCGGCATGGGCTTCATCGAGGAGACCGGCGCGGCGCAGTACTACCGCGACGCGAAGATCCTCACCATCTACGAAGGCACGACCGCGATCCAGGCCAACGACCTCGTGGGCCGCAAGACCGCGCGCGATGGCGGCCAGACCGCGAAGGCGATCGCCGCGCAGGTCGAGACGACCGAGGCCGAACTCGCGAAGCGCGACAGCGCCGATGCGCGCGCCGTCGCCAGGCGGCTGAAGGCCGCGCGCGAGGCTTTCGTCGAGGTGGTGGATTTCGTCGCGGGCGGCACCAAGGCCTCGCCGAACGCGGTGTTCGCGGGCAGCGTGCCTTACCTGATGCTCGCGGGCAACCTGGTCGCGGGCTGGCAGCTCGCGCGCTCGCTGCTGGTGGCCGAGGACCTCGCCAAGGCGGGGACCGACACGGCCTTCATGCAGGCGAAGATCGCCACCGCGCGCTTCTACGCCGAGCACATCCTCAACAAGGCGCCGGGCCTGCGCGACAGCATCGTCGAAGGCGCCGGCAGCGTGACGGCGATGGCGCTCGACGCTTTCTGACCTGGTCCGACTCCCGACATCCAAGAACAACCCGGAGACCTCATGTCCAAGCTTCCTCCCGTGCTCGCCAACCTGCCGCTGCCCATCATCGGCTCGCCGCTGTTCATCATCAGCAACCCCAGGCTGGTGATCGCGCAGTGCAAGGCGGGCGTCGTCGGCGCGATGCCGGCACTCAACGCGCGGCCCGCCTCGCAGCTCGACGAATGGCTGGCGGAGATCACCGAGGAACTCGCGGCCTACAACAAGGCGAATCCGGAGAAGCCCGCCGCGCCCTTCGCCATCAACCAGATCGTGCACAAGAGCAACGACCGGCTGGAGCACGACATGGAGATGGTCGTGAAGTACAAGGTGCCGATCGTCATCACCTCGCTGGGCGCGCGCACCGACGTCAATGATGCCGTGCACGGCTACGGCGGCGTGACGCTGCACGACATCATCAACAACAGCTTCGCGAAGAAGGCGATCGAGAAGGGCGCCGACGGCATCATCGCCGTGGCCGCGGGCGCGGGCGGCCACGCGGGCGTGAAGAGTCCCTTCGCGCTGATCCAGGAAATCCGCCAATGGTTCGACGGCCCGGTCGCGCTGTCGGGGTCGATCGCCACCGGCGACGCGGTGCTCGCGGCGCAGGCCATGGGCGCGGACTTCGCCTATATCGGCACCGCCTTCATCGCGACCGAGGAGGCGCGCGCGAGCGACGCCTACAAGCAGGCCATCGTCGACGGCACCTCGGACGACATCGTCTACTCCAACCTCTTCACCGGCGTGCACGGCAACTACCTCGCGCCCAGCATCGTCGCGGCCGGCATGGACCCGGCCAACCTGCCCGAGGGCGACCTGAAGACCATGAACTTCGGCGGCGGCGAGGGCAGCAAGGCCAAGGCCTGGAAGGACATCTGGGGCTCGGGGCA
>CBIHOG010000111.1:0-2865 GCA_966211435.1 uncultured Variovorax sp.
CACAGCTTTCGCCACTACCCCCTCAAGATAGCGTGTCTACCAATTTCACCACGACCGCGGTTTTTATGTCCGGATGGCATGAGGAACCTTGTGAGGTTTTGGCTTTCCGGACAGCTTTAGAGTTTACCCTGAAATGAAGTCGTTTTCGCTGACGGGCTGCATCGAAAACGACAGCCTCACTTGGTGGGGATCTGCGCCGCGCCCGAAGCCGGTGCGGCAGGTGTCGATGCCGGTGCGCCCGCAGCTGGCGTGGACGGTGCATTGCCGGCCGGAATCTGCGCGGCCGCGCCCGATGCGGCCGGTGCGGGCGCGCTCACGGCGGCGCGCTCCAACAGGCTGCCGCCACCGGTGGCGCGGCCATGGCTGAAGTAGGCCAGCATCAAGGTGCACGCGAAGAACACCGCGGCCAGGACGGCCGTGGTGCGCGAGAGGAAGTTCGCGCTGCCGCTGGCGCCGAACAGGCTGCCCGCGCTGCCGCTGCCGAAGGCCGCACCCATGTCGGCACCCTTGCCGTGCTGGATGAGGATGAGGCCGATCATGGCGAGGGCAGTGAGCATCTGCACGCCCACCAGGATATTGAGGACCACGTTCATTCGTTCTAACTCCTAATGTGTTCGCCGCGGGCCACGCATTCAGCGCGCCGCTGCAATGATCTGCAGAAAGTCGGAGGCCTTGAGGGAGGCGCCGCCGATCAGTCCGCCGTCGATGTCGGGCTGGCCCAGCAACTGGGCCGCGTTGGCGGCATTCATGCTGCCGCCGTAGAGGATTCGGATGCCTGCGGCATGCTCGCTCGCGGCATGGTGCAGTTGCGCGCGCAGCAAGGCGTGCACGGCCTGAGCCTGCTCGGGCGTGGCGGTCTTGCCGGTGCCGATGGCCCACACGGGCTCGTAGGCGACGACGATCTCGCTGATGCAATGGCCGTTGACATGGATCACCGCGGCGAGCTGGCGCTTGACGACCGCTTCGGTCTGCCCTGCGTCGCGTTGCGCCAACGTCTCGCCGACGCAGACAATGGGCGTGATGCCGTTCGCGAGCGCCGCGGCCGTCTTCGCCGCCACCACCTCGTCCGTTTCGCCGTGGTACTGGCGGCGCTCCGAATGGCCCACGATCGCATAGCGCACGCCGAAGTCTTTCAGCATCACGGCCGATTGCTCGCCCGTGAACGCGCCCTGCGGCTGGGCCGAGACGTCCTGTGCGCCGAGGGCGACCGGCGAGCCGGCGACCAGCGCCTGCACCTGCGCCAGATAGGGCGCGGGAACGCACACCGCCACCTCGCACGCCGGCGTGCCCACGCCTTGCAGCAGGGCCTTCACCAGCGCCTCGTTGGCCGCGAGGCTTCCGTTCATCTTCCAGTTGCCGGCGATCAGCTTCTTCTTGGTCATGTGCGCCTCGGTCACCAGGTGATGACGATCTTGCCGATGTGCTGGTTCGACTCCATCAGCGTGTGCGCCTGGGCTGCCCCGCTGGGCTCGCCCGCGGCGGCGAAGACGCTGTGGATCACCGGCCGCACGGCGCCGCCTTCCAGCAGCGGCCAGACCTTCTCGCGCAGCGCCTTCGCGATCGCGCCCTTGAACGCGATCGGGCGCGGGCGCAGCGTCGAGCCGGTGACGGTGAGTCGCTTGCGCAATACCATGCCGGCGTTGAATTCGCTCTTGACGCCACCCTGCACCGCGATGATCACGAGCCGGCCTTCCTCGGCCAGGCACTCGATCTCGCGCGCGACGTAGCTGCCGGCGACCATGTCGAGTACCACGTCGACGCCCTTGCCGCCGGTGAGGCGCTTGACCTCCTCGGCGAAATCGGCGGTCTTGTAGTTGATCGCATGGTCGGCGCCGAGCTTCTTGCAGGCTTCGCACTTGTCGTCGCTGCCGGCCGTCACGATGACGGTGGCGCCCAGGGCCTTGCCGAGCTGGATGGCGGTCACGCCGATGCCGCTCGAACCGCCCTGGATCAGCAGCGTCTCGCCCTTTTGCAGCCGGCCGCGCTCGAACACGTTGCTCCAGACGGTGAAGAAGGTCTCGGGCAGCGAAGCCGCGTCGAGATCGCTCCATCCCTTGGGCACCGGCAGGCATTGCGCCACGGGCGCAACGCACAGCTCGGCATAGCCGCCACCCGCGATCAGCGCGCAGACGTGGTCGCCGATCTTGAAACCGGCATCGGCCATGGCCTTCTCGTCGCCGGACACGATCTCGCCCGCGACCTCGAGGCCCGGCAGGTCCGATGCGCCCGGTGGCACCGGGTAGTTGCCCGTGCGCTGAAGCACGTCGGGCCGGTTCACGCCGCTGGCTGCGACGCGGATCAGCAGTTCACCCGCGCCCGCGACAGGCGCGGGGCGTTCCACCATGCGCAGCACCTCGGGGGCGCCGAACGATGTGATCTCAATGGCTTTCATAGTCTTCCCTGGCTGCGGCACCCGCCACGCGGGCGCGGATGGCTGGATTCCGAAGCGCGGCGGCGTCACGCCGCCGCATCACGTCAGGCCTGATGGTCGCCGCGGTTGGACTCTTGCAGCGGCAGCGCCTGCTGCTCGGCCACTTGCTCGCCCTGCTCGCCGCCGCGCTCGTTGTTCTCGAAACGCGGTGCGCGTTCGGCGCGCGGCGGACGGTCTCCGCGGTCGCCACGATCACCACCGCGGTCCGGACGCTCGCGACGCTCGCCGCCACGGTCCTCGCGCGGCGGACGGTCGTTGAACTCCATGCCGGCCGGGCGCTCGGTCAGCGCTTTCATGGACAGCTTCACGCGTCCCTTCTCGTCCGTCTCGAGGACCTTGACCTTCACGATCTGCCCTTCGCTCAGGTAGTCGGTCACCTTCTCGACGCGCTCGTGCGCGATCTGGCTGATGTGCAGCAGGCCGTCCTTGCCGGG
>CBIHOG010000112.1:0-2747 GCA_966211435.1 uncultured Variovorax sp.
CTGTGGCGTCTGCGCCCGGGCTTCGCGCGCCCCGCGCGGGGCGCGGCGCCCGTGGCTGAAGCAGCGGAAGCCGGGGGGGGGGGGCGCCCTGGCGACGCCGCACCGGGCTTTCTTCATGCAACGGCCGCGCGCTTGCGCTAAGGTGGAATTCATGAGCACCACCGACCTGCTGATCCGCAAGGACGAACTCGGCTCCACCCGCCTGCGCACACTCGAAGACCCGCGTCTGACCGACGGACAGGTCCGGGTGCGCATCGACAGCTTCGCCCTCACCTCCAACAACGTCACCTACGCCGCCTTCGGCGAGGCGATGAGCTACTGGCAATTCTTCCCCAGCGGCGAGGAGGGCTGGGGCTGCATTCCCGTGTGGGGTTTCGGGGACGTGGTGCAGTCGCTGCACCCCGGCGTGGCCGTCGGCGAGCGGCTCTACGGCTACTTCCCGATGGCCTCGGCGGCCGTGCTGACGCCGACGCATCTTTCACCCGCGCGCTTCACCGACGGCGCCGCGCATCGCGCTGCGCTGCCGGCCGTCTACAACCAGTACTTCCGCTGCAACACCGACCCGCTCTACACGGCGGACACCGAGGACCTCCAGGCGCTGCTGCGGCCGCTCTTCATCACCTCCTGGCTCATCGACGACTACCTGGACGACAACGGCTTCTTCGGCGCGCGGCCGGGCACGGCGATGTTGTCCAGCGCATCGAGCAAGACGGCCTACGGCACCGCCTTCCAGCTGGCGCAGCGCGAAGGCATCGAAGTCGTGGGCCTCACCTCGGCCGCGAACAAGCCCTTCTGCGAGAGCCTGGGCTGCTATCACCGCGTGCTGGCCTACGAGGAGCTCGACCGCATCGCGGCCGACGCCAACTGCCTGTACATCGACTTCGCCGGCAACGGCGCGCTGCGCCACGCGATCCATGCGCGCTTCACGAACCTCAAGCACAGCCTGTCCATCGGCGGCACGCACGTCGAGCAGCTCGCGGCCAAGGGTGCCGGCAAGGATCTGCCCGGCCCTCGCGCCACGCTTTTCTTCGCGCCAGCGCAGATCAAGAAACGCACGGGCGAATGGGGCCAGGGTGAATTCGGCCAGCGCATGGTGCAAGCCTGGAACGCCTTCACCGCGCGCATCACCGACGCACGATCGCCATGGATCCGCCCCGTGCACCACGACGGCGGCGCAGCCGTCCAGGCGGCCTACGCCGAAGTGCTCGCAGGCCGCGGCGACGCCCGCACCGGACATATCCTGTCGCTTTCCCGCCGTTCCGCCCAGGGATAGCGACAATGGCTGCATGACCCTGCCCGCAGCCCCCGCCAACGCCCATCCCTACGAAAGCCTCACGCCCGACGTGGTGCTCGATGCGCTGGCGACGCTCGGCCTGCACGGCGACGGCCGCCTCACCGCCCTGAACTCCTACGAGAACCGTGTCTACCAGGTCTACCTGGAAGATCGCGGCGCCGTGGTGGTCAAGTTCTACCGGCCCGACCGCTGGAGCGAGGCCGAGATCCTGGAGGAACACGGTTTCGCCCTCGAACTCGCCGCCGCCGAAGTCCCGGCCGTGCCGCCCCTCGCGGTCGATGGCGCCACCCTGCACCGGCACGGCGGCTTTGCCTTCAGCGTGAGCCCCTATCGCGGTGGCCGCGCACCGGAACTCGACGACTACGAGGTGCTGGAATGGATCGGCCGCTTCCTCGCGCGCATCCACGCGGTCGGCGCGAAGAAGGCCTTCCTGGCGCGGCCCGCACTCGACCTTCAGACCTTCGGCATCGCGTCGCGCGACTGGCTGCTGGGCCACGAGATGGTGCCGCTCGACGTGCAGCGCGAATGGGAGACGGCCTGCAACGCCGCGTTCGACATGATCTCCGCCACCGCGCTCGGCACCGGCGGCCAGGCCGAACCGGACGCTGCGCTCAAGACGCTGCGCCTGCACGGCGACGTGCACCCCGGCAACATCCTGTGGACGCCCACCGACCGACCCGAGGGCGGCCCGCACTTCGTCGACCTGGACGACGCGCGCACCGGCTTCGCCGTGCAGGACCTGTGGATGCTGCTGTCCGGCGACCGCCCGCAGCGCACCTCGCAACTGAGCGGCCTGCTCGAAGGCTACGAGCAGTTCCGCACCTTCGACCGCCGCGAACTCGCGCTGATCGAGCCGCTGCGCACCCTGCGCCTCATCCACTACAGCGCCTGGCTGGCGCGGCGCTGGGAAGACCCGATCTTCCCGATCAACTTCCCCTGGTTCGGCACCAGCGACTACTGGAAGGGCCAGATCCAGATGCTGCAGGACCAGTGCGAATCGATGGCGGAAGAACCGCTCTACGCCTGAACCGCTTCAGGACGCGATAGGCAACCCAGGCTCGGCCGCGCACGCAGCCAGCCGCGCAAGCGTACCCGCCCGCCGCGCATAGGCTCCCGCACATACGGGTTCTCATGGAAAGCCGGGTCGAGCCGGCGCGGATCGAAGCCCGACAGGTCGGGTGCGCGCTGCGACCCGACCCCGGCCCGCTCAGATCAGCAAGGCGTTGACGCGCCGCACGTAAGCCGCCGGGTCCGCCGGCAAGCCACCCTCGGCCAGCAGCGCCTGGTCGAATAGGATGTTGGCCAGATCCTCGAAATGCGCCGAGCCCTCCAGCTTGCGCACCAGCGGATGCTCCGCGTTCACCTCCAGCACCGGCTTCAGGTCCGGCGCCGGCTGGCCGGCCTGCTTGAGCATGCGCGCGAGCTGCGTGCTCATGCCGCCGTCCTGCACCAC
>CBIHOG010000113.1:0-2286 GCA_966211435.1 uncultured Variovorax sp.
AGGCCGAGATCGAGCTGACCTACAACTGGGGCACCGAAAGCTACGAGCTCGGCACCGCCTACGGCCACATCGCGTTGGGCGTGCCGGATGCCTACGCGGCCTGCGACAAGATCAAGGCCGCCGGCGGCAACGTCACGCGCGAGGCCGGGCCGGTCAAAGGCGGCACCACGGTGATCGCCTTCGTCACCGACCCGGACGGCTACAAGATCGAGCTGATCCAGCGCGCGGAAAGCGCGGCCGGCGCCGGCCTGCGCTGAAGCCGGGTCAGGACCGGTCCGGCTTGCCCATCGCCGGATCGCTCACCGAATGCCGTCCGGTCTCCACCCGGCCGGCGAAGCGGCGGTAGTAGCTCGGGTCGGCATCGCATGTCACGGCGAAGTCGTACCAGTAGCCGCTGTCGTCGACCTCCCAGTGCTTCTCTTCCTGGTCGTTGCCCTTGACGCGCACCTTCCACGGGCCATCGTGGCGGTAGGCCAGCGCCTCGATTCGGAATTCGCAGTTGCGCTCGCCCTCGTTGCGCAGCTTCAGGTAGATGTCGCCGCGGCGCACGTCGTAGCCCACGCTCACCTCCGGCTCCGGCGCGTTGCGCGCGCGCAGGCGGTTCAGGTCGCCCTTGAAGTGCCGGTGGAAGCCGTTGGGCCCGAGCACCCACAGGTCGTAGCGGCCGGCGTTGTCGGTCATGGCGCTCCAGTCGTCGTCCAGGCGCTCGTCGGGCTCCACCATGTAGCGGCGCGGCAGGCGGTCGAGGTTGAGCTTGTCGTAGACGTGGAAGACGGCCGCGGCCTTGCCGGTGTTCGCGAAGATCAGCCGCACGCGGCCATGCAGCGCATCGCTGCGCGCGCTCACGTGCAGTTCGTAGGGCAGCGCGCGCGAAGGCCGCGTGCCGGTGGCTTGCACGGGCAGCATCGGGTTGGCGGGCGGCACGATCTTCGCCAGCTTCTCCTGCTCGGCGCGCAGCAGGTCGGCCTCGTCGCGCGTCTTGCGTCCGGGCAGCGTCGGCAGGCGCTCGTCGTTCGGGCGCTCGAAGTTGAAGGCGCTCATCAGGTCGCCGCACACCGCGCGGCGGTAGGGGCTGATGTTGGGCTCCTTCACGCCGAAGCGCTTCTCGATGAAACGGATGATCGAGGTGTGGTCGAAAACCTGCGAGTTCACCCAGCCGCCGCGGCTCCACGGCGAGATCACGTACAGCGGCACGCGCACGCCAGGGCCGTAGACACGGCCGTCGGGCTGCGGCTGGCCGGTGGTGCCGGGCGGGTTCGGATGCGTGAAGCGCTCGAAGGCCACCTGCGACTCACGCAGCGTCGTCTTGCCGGCGGGCTTGCCGTCCGGTCCGATGGAAGGCGCCGAGGGCGAGGGCACATGGTCGAAGTAGCCGTCGTTCTCGTCGAAGTTCACCAGCAGCACGGTCTTGCTCCAGACCTTTGGCACGGCCGTGAGCGCATCGAGCGTTTCCTGGATGTACCACGCGCCCTGCACCGGGCTCGAGGGGCCGGGGTGTTCGGAGTAAGTGGCAGGCGCGATGAGCCAGGTGACCTGCGGCAGCTTGCCGTTCTTCACGTCCTGGCGGAAACGGTCGAAGTAGGTCTCGGCATTGTTGATGTCGCCGGGCATCGTGTTCGCGATGCCCTTGTAGAGCGGGTTGCCGCGATCGTCGCTGGCGGGGTCATAGGCCGGCGAGAGCGCGTCGTTGCTCACCGGCTTGCCCGAGGCCTCGTTGGCCTTGCGGTATTGCTTGAAGCCGGCGAGCGGGTTGTCGCCGAAGTTGTCGGGCATGTTCTGGTAGACGATCCAGCTGACCTTCGCTTCCTGCAGGCGCTCGGGATAGGTCTTCCACTCGTAGCCGAGCGTGGAGGCATCGATCGAATCCCACTCGTTGTTGAGCGACGCGACGCCCGCGCCCGTCGGGCCGTTGGTGCCGGTCCACATGAACATGCGGTTGGAGTTGGTGCCGGTGTGCATCGAGCAGTGGTATGCATCGCACAGCGTGAAGGCGTTGGCCAGCGCGAACTGGAAGGGCAGCTCCTTCTCCTTGAAGTAGGTCATCGCCCCCGGCGTCTTGAAGCGCGGCCACTGGTCCATGCGGCCGCCATCCCATGCGGCCTGGCCGTCCGACCAGCTGTGCGGCGTGCCGCTGGCGCGCTGCGCGTTGCCTTGCGTGCTGTCGAGGTGGTAGGGCAGCACGGGCTGGCCGTTGGCGTCCTTCTGCTGCCACACGCTGCGGCCCTCGGGCAGCGGGATGGTGAAGCGGTCGCCGAAGCCGCGCACGCCGCGCAGCGTGCCGAAGTA